>CAZAEN010000045.1:0-1019 GCA_964484105.1 uncultured Methylophilaceae bacterium | reverse complement strand
AATATCCGCAAAGGCGACCTTCAGTGAATTTAAATAATTATGAAAAATTTGCTCTTAGCTGACATTCAGCAACATTCTAATTCAGGCTAATTCGCTCCAGCACACACAGATTTTTATCGAGATTAAAGCTGGATTTTAACTGGGCTTGTTTGGCAATCAAGCAAATCACATACATGCGTTCTTCTAAGGTTTTAAACTCTGGTAAAAATGCATCAAGTTGCGTGACATAAAAACCATGCTGTTTGACCTCTTGCATAATTTGGGCAAGTTCTGCTGAAGGGGGTTGCGTGAATTGATGGGCTTTCATCTGGTTTGAAATAAACTGAGTTAAATATATAATCTAAAAACAGTATAAAAAAACCTCTTGTTTAACACACATATCATTGCACCTCCTCTGCAAGCCTTATTCCATGAGGCTTACAGGCCGATAATTTTATCTCGGGGGTATTTGCATCTTCAAAATTATGTTTCTTGAAACTCTCTTTACTTCGGTTAAACATGTTATTTTTCTGCCGGTCTGCTAGGTAATGGCAGATCAACAGTTATAGCTTCTGCTTCACTTTTACTTGATTTTTTATCAGAAGCAAACTGGTAAGTGAGCGTAAAGTAGGCGGAGCGTGGTGCCCCCAAGCCCAAAAAGCTGGTGCCTTGCCACTCGCTACTGTTGTAGTTAAAGCCGCTAGCACCCACCGCACCATAAGTAGCAGGCGAGAATGCGTTGAGTCCTAAGCGCCCGGCACTGGCATATTTTTTATCAAACAGGTTGTTGATTTGCATACCCACTGTCCATTCCGGTGCTAATTTATAACTGGTTTGAAAGTTAAACACGGTATAGCCTGCAGTTTTACCAGAGCCCCAGTCAGCGCGAGGAATGTCACACGGACCTTGAATTAAATTTGATGGGTCATTTGGATCAACTACAGTACATTCCGCGCGAAGTGGTGTTGCTGGACCTGCCCTGTGCTTGTTATTCTCATTGCCACGCACAAAGGCGCTGGAATGCATGACCGCATTCAGGC
>CAZAEN010000043.1:0-1167 GCA_964484105.1 uncultured Methylophilaceae bacterium | reverse complement strand
TAATCAACCCCAAACAAATCCCGCGTATAAACTTTGGCTGATACATCTGCGAGCTCTTGCGTAGCCCGGTTAGCTACAATCACATCTGCCGTGTTTTTAAATGTGCTGAGGTCGTTGATCACATGAGAGTTGAAAAATGTTTCTTCCTCAAGTGTTGGCTCATAGACGATGACCTCCACCCCTTTGGCTTTGATGCGCTTCATCACCCCTTGAATGCTGGAAGTGCGAAAATTATCTGAGCCAGCCTTCATGGTGAGGCGATAAATACCAACTACTTTTGGCTGGAACTTCAAAATACTTTCTGCAATAAAATCTTTGCGCGTAGTGTTGGCGTTAATAATCGCTTGAATTAAGTTTTGCGGCACACTGGCATAGTTAGCAAGTAGTTGTTTAGTATCCTTCGGCAAACAGTAGCCGCCATAACCAAACGATGGATTGTTGTAATAATTGCCTATGCGTGGGTCTGCACTGACACCATCAATAATCTCTTTGCTATTCAAGCCATAAATAGAGGCATAGGTATCTAGCTCATTAAAATAGGCAACGCGCATGGCAAGGTAAGTATTGGCGAATAGTTTCACCGCTTCAGCTTCAGTGCTGTTCATCAGTAACACAGGCACATCCTGCTTGATGGCAGCATTTTTAAGCATATTGGCAAACACTTGCGCGCTCAACGATTTGTCGCCGACGATAATGCGCGATGGGTACAAGTTATCAACCAGCGCCTTGCCTTCACGTAAAAACTCAGGGGAGAAAATAATGCGGTTACTATTAAATTGGGCGCGGGCCTTGTTGGTGAACCCAACAGGAATGGTAGATTTTACGATAATGGTTGCTTCAGTGTTAATCGACAGCACATCGGCAATCACCGCTTCCACAGAACTGGTGTCAAATTGATTCGTCGCTGGATCAAAATTGGTTGGCGTGGCGACAACAACATAATCAGCGCCTTGATAAGCTGATTTTGCGTCTATTGTGGCCATTAAATTCAATCCATCTAGTTTGAGAGCTTCTTCTAACTCATGATCTTGGATTGGTGGAAGACGTTTGTTCATCGCTTCCACACGCGAGGCTTGTACATCAACCGCTACGACCTCATGTTGCCTCGCAAGCAATACAGCTATCGATGCACCTACATACCCTAAACCAACGACTACAACTTTCATA
>CAZAEN010000042.1:0-1233 GCA_964484105.1 uncultured Methylophilaceae bacterium | reverse complement strand
TGTCGGCGCGCGTTTAAAATTACACAGGTGTGCGCGATTTAAGATGACTCAGGGTGAAGGTCATCTAAAAATGATGAGCCTTCAATAATTGTATCTTAAATTTATGCGGATTAAGTCGCGTGTTGAGCATTATCTAAGTACATCAACACGCGATGAATGGTTAAAACGGTTGGCTTCTTTCAAGCTTCTGCTGCTCTCGTGATTTGATGCGTTTTTTTGCGTCTTCGCTACTATGACGGAAACGATAAGACTCATTGCCTGTTTCTACAATATGACAATGATGCGTGAGTCGATCTAATAATGCAGTTGTCATCTTGGCATCACCAAAGACGCTCCCCCACTCACTAAAGGTGAGGTTCGTGGTAATCATCACACTCGTGTGCTCGTATAGTTTTGATAACAAGTGAAAGAGCAATGCGCCACCTGTTTGGCTAAATGGCAAATAGCCAAGCTCATCGAGAATGACTAAATCCACGCGCATTAATGCAAAGGCTAATTTGCCCGCTTTACCTTCAGCTTTCTCCTGCTCTAGCATATTCACCAAATCAACTGTGGAATAAAATCGCACACGCTTATGATGTTGTGTGATGCCTGATACACCAAGTGCCGTTGCCAAATGCGATTTACCCGTGCCAGTACCGCCAATCAATACAACGTTATGCGCTGCATCTGTAAAGGAAAGACTGGCTAATTCCAAGATCAAATGCCGATCCACTTTCGCACTTTCAAAGTCAAAGCCCGCCAAATCACGGTGTACTGGAAACTTGGCTGACTGCATTTGATAGCGAATTGAGCGCATGGCGCGGTCTGTCTGTTCAGCCTCCAGCAAATGCTCAACCAACCACCGAGAAGATTCCACCGTGGCGAGCGCACCCTGTGCCATGAGGTCGTTCCACGCATCGACCATCCCGTATAAACGTAGGTCTTTTAAATCATCGCTAATATTACGCATGACTATTCTCCTCACGTAAGCAGTCATAACGACCCGTATCGGCAATCGGCGGTTCCGTCACTTGTAAAGTGGTTTCAACTAACTCAGGCTGTCTTATTGCCTTCAGGCGGCTAATGATATTCTCAATATGCTCAGGGCTGGGGTTGCCTGATTCCAACACCAACTCCACCGCGACCAGCACCGCCTCTAATCCATACTTGGGAACAGCCGATAGTATCTTTGCCATCATGCGATCACCGCCATCACGTTTGAGCAATAAGCCTCGCAGGTGTTGCAAGGGC
>CAZAEN010000041.1:0-1300 GCA_964484105.1 uncultured Methylophilaceae bacterium | reverse complement strand
CAGAAGTGGGTGATGACGTACAAGACTGGATGCCCATTTTATTAGATCGATTAGCCCAGCGTAAAGCCATGACTAAAGCCAATAAAGGGCGAGTATCCCAATAAGTTTTTGATTAGTTAAGGACAGAACCGTGAACATATACCAACATTTAAAATTACCTGTCATCCTGTTAAGCACTTTGGCGATGAGTATCGCGCACGCCGATAGCGGCGAACTCACAGGCAAAGCTAAATTAGCCTGCGAAGCTATTCTTTGCCTTTCCACAGGTTCGCCGCCAGGCGAATGTTCACCATCACTGAGTGAATATTTCAGTATTGATTTTGATGATTTCAGCGACACCATACAAGGCCGCATCAACTTTTTAAATCTATGTCCTGTTTCATCAGAAACACCGCAAATGAAAAGCTTGGTCAATGCGATTGCCAATGGCGCAGGACGTTGTGATGCAGCCTCACTGAATGCGACGCTCATCGCTTATACCAATGGCTTGCAAGGCTGCATTCAAGGCATTAAGCCTGCGTACTGCTCAGCCTATGAAGGCCATGCATATACCGACTTACACAACGGTGCACATTATGTGGTGACGCAGTCACAAACGTATTGGCCATTTAATAACTTCATGGGGAGTAATTCAAACAATAGCGGGAGATTTCTAAGTGGCTTCACTGGTGGAAACGGCCAAAACAGCACCCAAACTTGTGGTCATTGGGTTGATTGATTTAATTGTTGATATAAAAAATACCGAGGATAAATATCATGAAAAAACATCACTTAAAACCGCATGTTAAAGCATTCATTATTGCGCTAACCCTTGCGGCCAGCTTACAAGCCAGTATTACGCCTGCCAATGCAGGCGGCATTCCTGTAATTGATGCGGCGAACCTTGCTAATACGCTCGAGAATATTGTGCAATGGGGTAAGCAGCTGCAAGCCATGAAAGAGCAATACGCACAACAACTTGCACAATATCAGTCCATGACGGGTAAACGTGGCTTCGGCGCGGTATTAAACGATCCTAAGTTACGCCAATATTTACCCGCTGATGCACAAAAAGTGTATAGCCAAATGATGCGACCCGTGCAATCCATGGATGTTTGTAACGGGCAAACCAGTGAGTCTCTTACCCTGTGCCAAGCAGAAGTTAAAAAACATTACATAGACCGTGACAATTACGAAAAAGCCTACGATACCGCCAGTACAGAGCAAACACAGATACAGGGCTTAATTGATCAGATCAGTAATACAGACGACCCTAAAGCCATTGCTGAATTGCAAGCCCGCATGGCAGGCGAACAAGCCA
>CAZAEN010000040.1:0-1378 GCA_964484105.1 uncultured Methylophilaceae bacterium | reverse complement strand
CATGCGATCACCGCCATCACGTTTGAGCAATAAGCCTCGCAGGTGTTGCAAGGGCGCAGGCAGATCAGCAAACGGTGCACCGTTTCTCAGTGCGCCAGGTTTCCTTTCTATGAGCGGAATGTAGTGTTGCCAGTCGTACTGGTTTTGATTGCGCTCAAAGCTACGCTGATGACTCGCCACTATCTTATCGTGCGCAACGAAATCAAGGTGATCTGGGTAAGTACGGATGCTGACCATTTGCCCCACCAACTCACAGGGGACGGAGTAGCGATTTCGGTCTTCAATCACCAAGCAGGTGCTGGAAACCTTAGCGATGGTTTCTATATATCCATCAAAAGGGGCGACCATCGGCATAAGGCTAGGTTGCTCATGCTCCAGCATTTCAGCAAGGGTAAGATCACTAAATTCTGGATGATGCAATTCGTGCCAGAGCATTTTGCAGCGTGCCAATAACCAAACATTGAGTTCAGCAAATGAGCTGAATTGCTCTTTGGCAGCGTCTTGCCAAATACGTCTGCGACTGTCTTGTACGTTCTTCTCAACGACGCCTTTCTCCCAACCGCTGGCCACATTACAGAAACTGGGATCAAATAAGTAATGGGAGGTCATGGCACTAAATCGTTTATTGACGATGCGTAATTTGCCTTGCTTCACTTTATCGACCGCCGTCTTCATGTTGTCATAAATACCACGACGAGTAATGCCCCCCAATGCAGTAAATGCACGGGTGTGTGCATCGAATAGCATTTCGTGACTTTGTGTGGGGTAGGCTTGTAAGACAAATGCGCGACTGGCACATAGTTTTAAATGGGCTGCCATGAGCTTGCGCCAGACACCGCCAATCATGAGATGCTCTTCACTCCAGTCAAATTGAAAGGCTTCGCCTAATTCAAAGTGCAGTGGTACAAAGGCTTTAACGATGGCATGGCCACCCTGATGGCGCCAGTGTCGAATAAATTCTGTGACGCGACTGTAGTCGCCATCAAAGCCAGCTAATTGCAATTCGTTAAAGAGTTTTAGTGCGGTGCGTCTATCTCGTTTGGGGCGTCTTGCATCAACTTCTAAAGCTTTGGTCAGTTGTGCTACGTATGGGGCAATCTTGGTGTTACCAAAATTGCGTCTTCGATAGATGGGTTCAGTGCCTTCTGCTTCATTTAACCAGCGCCTGACTGTTTTACGTGTGAGTCCAGTGCGGCGTTCTATCTCCGATATCGATAGACCGTCGCGATAATACATACGTCGAATTATGCCTAAATCCTTCATGGTGATCATCTCCTGTTAATCCTGCTCTTAAAAAGAGCAAGTAGGTTAATCACCCTGAGTAATATTGGGCGCGCACTAACTACGTATTTCGGGTATTTTTAATTGCGTACCAACA
>CAZAEN010000039.1:0-1818 GCA_964484105.1 uncultured Methylophilaceae bacterium | reverse complement strand
CGCCTAAGCACCATTGGCGCGCTGGTCTTAAAAAACTGATTCAAGACCACAACATCAATACCGTAGCAATGGATTTTCCTGCAAACTGGCAGGCACTACCAATCTGGCAAGAGATAACTGCATGAGTCATTACAAACCTTACATGAAATACAAAGATTCAGGCGTGGAGTGGATTGGTGAGGTGCCAGAGCATTGGGAGCATAGAAAGATTACTCATGCCTTTGAGTGCGTCGGCAGTGGAACAACACCACCTACAGGCCAGGATGAGTGGTATTCAGATGCAGGCATACCTTGGATTACCACAGGAGAACTTCGTGAAACAGTTATTACTGAAACCTCAAAGTATGTGACAACTAAGGCTCTTGAAGAGTTTTCAACACTTCGCGTATATCCCGCTGGCTCGCTTGCAATGGCTATGTACGGAGCCACTATCGGAAGGCTAGGAATACTAGGAGTTCCAGCAACCACTAACCAAGCATGCTGCGTCATATCGGGTGAAATATCCCTGAGCATTCGATTTGCCTATTTCTGGTTCTTAGCGTTCAAGCAGCAGATTGTCGATCTTTACGCAGCGGGTGGCGGACAACCCAATATCAATCAAGAAGTAATTGCTAATCTTAGAGTCCCGGCTCCAACAATGGTTGAGCAAGCCTCAATCACATTATTCCTCGATCGTGAAATCGCACGAATTGACAGCTTGATAGCAAATAAAACCCGCTTCATCGAGCTGTTGACAGAAAGAATTCTTGCGACGGTCATGTCTGCTATTCCATCTGAGAAAACTAAACATGTTCGTTTGACACATTTGTGCACTTTAATTTACCGCCCAACGGAACAAGTACCAGATGAATCCTATGTTCGACTAGGTGTACTTAATAAAGGCCGTGGTTTATTCAAGAAAACTGAGACTGACTCTGAAGACATGGGCGATTCTGAATTTTTTTGGGTTGAAGAAGGTGATCTCATATTGAGTGGACAATTTGCATGGGAGGGATCAGTTGCCATGGCTGGAACAGAACACATTGGCTGTGTTGTTTCCCATAGGTTTCCTATTATTAGGGGTCTACCTGGAGTAGCATTAACTGAATATCTGCTTGCTTTACTTATGACAAAACATGGAGATTTTTTACTTAATGATAGTTCTCGTGGATCAGCGGGTCGTAATAGACCACTTAACATGAACCATTTCCTTAAGCAAAAGATTCCACTTGTCAGCATGGATATTCAGCACAAGGTTGCAAGGCTAATAAGATTGAGAAAAGTACTGATCGAGAAATCCAATGAGAGCATTGACCTTCTAAAAGAGCGACATTCAGCCATTATCACCACAGCCATCACCGGCCAAATTGACCTTCGGGAGTCCGCATGAGCGATACCGCACACCAAGAAAAACACTTTGAAGCCTATGTGGTTTCTAAACTAGAGGCTCAGGGTTGGCAAATAGGCGATACACTGCACTACGATACCGAGCGTGCCCTCTATGCGAAAGACTTGATTGCATGGCTGGAATCTACACAGCCTGAGAAGTGGGCAAAGCTCAGTAAGGATAACGGCGAACGTACACGCGAAGTGCTGATGGACAGATTGGCCAAGGCACTTACTGACCATGGCACGACAAACGTTCTACGCAATGGGTTCTCTATCGCTGGTTGTGGGCATCTTGATCTTTCAGAAGCGGCTCCAGAGGATATGCGTAATGCGGATGTATTAAAACGCTATGCCGCTAATATTCTGCGAGTGGTACCACAATTGCAATATCACCCCTCCCGCAAGCTGGCGATTGATCTGGTGTTGTTCATCAATGGCATTCCTGTAGCC
>CAZAEN010000038.1:0-1888 GCA_964484105.1 uncultured Methylophilaceae bacterium | reverse complement strand
AGTTGCAACGACATTTTCAACTGTAAAGCCAAAGTGTTTCATTAACACGCCGCCAGGGGCGGATTCACCGAAAGTATCGATGCCCACAACTGCACCATCCAAGCCTACATATTTACGCCAGAAATCTGGGTGAGCTGCTTCAACTGCCACGCGTTTTACGCCTGCAGTCAACACGCTGTCACGGTAAGCTTTGTCTTGGCGGTCAAAAACATTGGTTGATGGCATAGAAACCACGCGCACTTTAGTGCCAGCTGCATTCAACTCAGCGGCGGCTTTCACAGCCAAATCAAGCTCTGAACCGTTAGCGATGATAATCACGTCAGCTTTACCAGCTACGTCAGAGAACACATAGCCACCCTTACGCATCAATGCCAATTGTGCTGTGTCGTGCTTAATACCAGCCACGTTTTGACGGCTTAATACCAAGCTGGACGGACCATCTTTACGCTCGACTGCAGCCACCCAAGCTACAGCAGTTTCCGTTGAGCTACCTGGACGCCATACATCCATGCGTGGGATGTAGCGCAAGCCAGAAGTATTTTCAACTGGTTGATGGGTTGGACCATCTTCGCCTTGACCGATAGAGTCATGTGACAACACTGCAATGGTGCGTAGTTTCATCAATGAGGCCATACGCAATGCGCTCTTGGCGTAGTCAGAGAACATATGGAACGTACCGCCGAAAGGCAACAAACCACCGTGCAATGCCATACCATTCATGATGGCGAACATACCGAATTCACGCACACCGTATGAAATGTAGTTACCAGGCTCTTTGCCACTGACGTGCGTAAAGCTAGGGCATGAAGTCAGGTTAGAACCTGTTAGGTCAGCGGAACCACCCAGAAACTCTGGTAAAATTATAGCCAGGGCAGTAATTGCATTTTGTGAAGCTTTACGTGTTGCAATACCTTCTGCTTTTTCGTCTGTTGCCTGTTTCCAGTTAGCTGGCAAGTCACCTGCCATACGGCGTTTGAATTCTGCAGCTTCAGCTGGGAATGCTTTCGCGTAAGCTTCAAACTTAGCGTTCCATTCACTTTCCAGTTTAGCGCCTTTTGCCTTGCCATCCCAGCCTGCATAAACATCAGCAGGAATTTCGAATGGCGCGTGTGGCCAACCGATGGCTGCACGTGTAACTGCAACTTCAGCGTCACCTAATGCAGAACCGTGGCAATCATGGCTACCGGCTTTGTTTGGTGAGCCTTTACCAATAATGGTTTTACAGCAAATCAATGATGGCTTGTCTGTTACTTTTTTCGCAGCTTTAACAGCAGCATCAATCGCAGCAGAATCATGGCCATCTACTGATTGCACGTGCCAGCCGTAAGCTTCAAAGCGTTTAGCTGTGTCGTCTGTGTACCAGCCTTCGATATGACCATCGATAGAAATACCGTTGTCATCCCAGAAAGCTACCAATTTACCCAGGCCCCATGTACCGGCTAAAGCACAAGCCTCGTGCGATACACCTTCCATCATACAGCCGTCACCCAGGAAGCAATATGTGTAGTGGTCAACAATGTCATGACCTGGTTTATTAAATTGGTCCGCCATTAATTTCTCAGCCATTGCAAAACCAACCGCATTGGTAATGCCTTGGCCTAATGGACCAGTGGTTGTCTCAACACCTGGCGCATAGCTATATTCTGGGTGACCAGCACATTTTGAATGCAATTGACGGAAAGTCTTGATTTCATCCATCGGCAGATCATAGCCAGTAAGATGCAACAGGGAGTAAATCAGCATGGAGCCATGACCGTTAGAGAGAATAAAACGATCGCGATCAGCCCAGTGTGGATTCGTTGGATTGTGACGTAAATGGTGATTCCACAATACTTCTGCAATTTCCGCCATACCCATAGGCGCACCTGGGTGGCCAGAGTTAGCTTTT
>CAZAEN010000037.1:0-2234 GCA_964484105.1 uncultured Methylophilaceae bacterium | reverse complement strand
CGTTCCGTCGTGTGTGCCGTGAGACGGCTGAGATGTCGCCGGTGGAAGTCCGGCCCAAGGAGTCATCGGTTCACCTTGGTAGCTACCCGAGCGAGAGGAAGGGCGACCGACCTCTCGAAGCCTCGGGGACAGGAGGTCCGTTCAGCGGATCTGCAAGCGTACGGGCCGCAACGCGAGTGAAGCCCGAGCAGGCCTCGAAAAGGGAGATGCGGATGCCGAGCCCCCACGACGAGGGCGAAGGCCGATGGCTCTGGTCCGAGCAGCCGATCGAAGACGACCAGAGCACCGCCGGGGTAATGGGCGCAGCACGTACGCACACATCGAAGCGCGACACGGGAGACCTGCCTTGGTGCGATCGAAGTCGCAACGGCCGTAGAGGCTGGCCAACGCAGGAGTCGGAGGGGCTCATAGTAGCGCTGAAGCCCGGTAACGCGGGTGGAGCGAAGGAGCCCTGGTTCAGGGTGCGTCTCGAAGAACCAAGGATCGGGAGATCGGCATGAGCCTAGTAACCCCAGAGAAGATCCAGCGGCTCCAAGAGTCGCTCTACGACAAGGCCAAGCGAGAGCCGGAGTGCCGGTTCCACTTCCTCTACGACAAGATCCACCGCGAGGATGTCCTCGCCCACGCCTACCAGCTCTGCCGGTCGAATCGCGGCGCGCCTGGCGTGGACGGACAACGCTTCGAGGAGATCGAGGCCGAGGGCGTGGAGCTGTGGCTCAGCCGGCTGCAGGAGGATCTGAGAGCAAAGACGTATCGGGCCCAGCCCGTACGGAGAGTGATGATTCCGAAAGCGAGCGGCACCGGCGAACGACCGCTCGGCATCCCGACGATCCGCGACCGTGTCGCACAGACCGCCGCGAAGCTGGTTCTCGAACCGATCTTCGAAGCGGATTTCGACGACGCCGCGTACGGGTACCGACCCGAGCGGAGCGCAGTCGATGCTGTCGAACGGGTGCACCAAGCGCTCAGGCAAGGACGCACCCAGGTCGTGGACGCCGATCTCTCGCAGTACTTCGACACGATCCCGCATGCGGAGCTGATGAAGTGCCTGATGCGGCGCATCAGCGACGGCGCGGTGCTGCAGCTCATCAAGATGTGGCTGAAGGCTCCGGTCGAAGAGCGCGATGGGCGCGGGAATCGGCGCATGAGCGGAGGCAAGAAGTCGACGCAAGGCACGCCGCAAGGCGGTGTGATCTCGCCATTGCTTGCCAACGTGTACATGCATCGATTCATCAAGGCCTTCCGCAAGTACGGCCTCGCCGAGCGCTACGGCGCCGAGCTGGTCACCTACGCGGACGACTTCGTCGTGCTGTGCAAGCACGGGGCGCGTGAGGCGCTCGAGGTCATCCGGGGATGGATGACGCGGATCGGGCTGTCGCTCAACGCGCGGAAGACGAGCGTGAAGGACGCGTGGGTCGAGCCGTTCGAGTTTCTCGGCTATCGCTTCGGAGTCCTCTACTCTCCGCGAAAAGGCACACGCTACCTTGGCGCGAGCCCATCGAAGAAGTCGATCTCACGTCTACGTGCGGCGGTCCGCGGGCATCTGCATCGCGGCAACCAAGCACCGTGGCCTGAGGTCGCTCGGGCGCTCAACCGCACCGTGCGGGGGTGGGCGAACTACTTCTCGTACGGGACTCTCCAAGGGCTGCGCCGGCAACTCGACTGGTACGTGCACGAGCGGGTGCAAGCGTTTCTCGGACGGCGCCACAAGGTGCCCGGTCGGGGGACGCGCCGCTTCGGGCAAGCGGCCGTCTTCGGGAAGCTCGGTGTCGTCTCGATGCTCGCCCTCCCACCGCGCATGCCTGGTGGTGAAACCTGTCCGAGAGCCGGATGACTGAAATAGTCACGTCCGGTTCGATGAGCGGGGTCGGGAAACGGAGCGATGGTGCAGCCTACACGGGCACGAAGCCGGAAACGGCGGATACAGCCAAGGCGAGCACCTGGACGCCACCGCGCCCGGCCTCGACTCTACTCCGTCGTTTGTCCGAGACCGACCGCGGCTCGAGGCACCGCCGAGCGATGCGACCCGCGGCTCTATCGCTCATCGCCCGTCGATCGAACGAACGACGGAACGACGGAACGACGGAACAGGGAATGACGAACGGAACGGACTTTGGACTGGGTCGGTCTGTCAGGCGAAGGTGCGCTGGCCGCCCAGCGCCAGGCCCACGGCCACGCTGGTGAAGGTGCCGCCGCTCTTGATCTTGGCCTCGCCGAAGGTCTCGTAGAAGCGG
>CAZAEN010000036.1:0-2296 GCA_964484105.1 uncultured Methylophilaceae bacterium | reverse complement strand
CTCGCTCGCTCATCGGCACTCGCGCTCCGGACCTCATTCTGAGCGACCCTCTGACAGGGACGCTCAAAATGACGGTACACGACGCCCCGATCTGCCGATCATCGTAGGCGATGACGTACGGTCTGGGCCCCGTTTCACCGCCGCCTCCGCGCAAGCCGCGGCGCTTGGACCCGCGACCGCACTTCCTCCCGGATGTCTCGGCCCAGCTCGACGGCATCAGCGGCTGCCCGGCGCTCCAGGTCCCCGACGGCCACCTCGCGCGAAAGGTCCGCGACATCGTGGCTCAGCTCGACGTCAGCTCTCTCGAAGCCAAGTACTCGTCCCTGGGACGCCAGGGGCACGCGCCGCGGGCCGTATTGGCGGTCTGGGTCTACGCAAGCCTCACGGGCGTCCATCACGCGACCAAGGTCGCGGCCGCAACCAAGACCGACGCGGCCTTTCGCCTCCTGTCAGGCGGGCGCGAGATCTCCGAGGCCACCCTCAAGCGATTTCGACAGCAATCCTTGGCGTTCTTTCAGGCGGCACTCCAGCAGACGGTAGACATCGCCGTGGCGCGAGGCCTGATCGATCCCAGCGCCATCGCCGTCGATAGTGTGCGGCTCCGGTCAGCCGCTTCCACCAAATCGGTGCGCACGGCCGAGCGTTCCAAGCGACGGCTGTCTGAGCTTCAGGCGCAGGATGAATCGACGCTCGACGACCAGGCCAAGGCCGCGCGAAAGCGCAAAATCGAGGACCACAACGCTGCGGTCGAGGCGTGCGCGGCGACCGACCGCACCAACATCGTGACGACCTGTCCGTCCGCCGGGCTGTTGAAGTTTCCCGATGGCGCGAGCGGCGCTGGCCATCGCGTGACGGTGTCGGCGACGGGGGTAGCGGAGCGACTGGTTCTGGCTCTGTTGGTGGGCTACGCGAGCCACGACTATGGCCTCCTGAAGCCCATCGTCGAGGCGACGCACAACGCGCTGGAGCGCGCCGGCGTGAGTGAGGACGTACGACTTCAGATCGCGGGCGACGCCGGATATTTCTCGGAGAACGACCTCGTCTTTGCCGAAGCGAACCGTTCGCGATTCGACGTACTGATCAAGGAGGGCTCATACGCGACGGAGGATCGGAAGGCGCCGAAACACTTCGGGCGCGAGGCCTTCACAGTCGAGGGCGAGACGGTCACCTGTCCGGCGGGTCGCGCGATGTTGGGTCCCAAGCGGAAGGGTGGTGGCCGCCTGGTGTGGCGCGGAGACGGCTGCGAGAGCTGTCCGCTGCGCGAGCGCTGCACGTCTTCGATGCAGCGCGCCTTCGAGATGTCGCCCGCGCTGGAGGCCGCACGCCAGGCGATGCGGACGCGCATGAGCCAGCCAGACGCGAAGACGCGGTACAACCAGCGGATCGCGACGATCGAGCCGGTGTTTTCGGGGCTCGAGTGGGCGATGGGCTTCCGTCGCCTATCGACTCGGCATTCCGCGGGCGTGGAGGCTGAGATCACGCTGAAGCTGCTGGCCTACAACCTCGGCCGGTTGATCGAGCTGGCGGAACGCCCGGCGGGCGCGGCCGGCGCCGGCGCCGGTGTGCGCGTCTTGGCGTGCCTCCATGGCGAGCTGATACCGGCGCTCAGCGAGCGTGTTGGCACGCCCTTCATCCTACGGGTCTACCTGGACGCTGCCTGAGCGCGAACTCGTTTTGATCGTCTCTGTGAGAGGGTCGCTCAAAATGAGGTCCTGTCGCGGGAGCGCCGCTGAGACATCGCGATCTTCGCGCGCCCCCGCTCATCATGGAATGACCATGCCTCCGCGGGTGCGCGCGAACCTCGCTCGCTCATCGGCACTCGCGCTCCGGACCTCATTCTGAGCGACCCTCTGACGATGTCGCGGGCGCACGGCGCCGAGGTGAGCACCTCACACGGTCGGTCAGGATGAGGTTCCGAGCGCGAGCGCCGATGTCAGCGTGGCGCGACCTCGAGCAGTGCTTCGCGGAGGAGGTCAGCATCGGCGTTGATCTCGGCCCTCCTGACCTTTGCCGTAAACACGGCCCTTCGGGCCGGCGCCACGAGGTCCGAGAGCGCGAGCGCCTCCCCGATGAGCGGATCGATGGGCTCACGGTTGTCGAGGCGCCGGATCAAGCTCGCGAACGGCGAGACCGCGGTCGGCGACGGCGCGCTCGAGGCCGTAGCGCTCGGCGTAGGACGAGGTCGCGGCGAGGCGCTTGCGGTCGGCGCTGGCGGGCTGGGGCTCGCGGGTGCGCTCGGCGTAGGCGTGGCAGGCTGGGCGGAGACCACCGGGTCGCGCGCGGGCACCACCGTCAC
>CAZAEN010000035.1:0-2514 GCA_964484105.1 uncultured Methylophilaceae bacterium | reverse complement strand
GGACAAACCAGCCATACATATTTTATAATCAGTTAGCATTTAGCTGCCAAAAGCAGACTGTTGCTTTGTCCTTTCCTCATCATCTAAATGCTCTTATAAAACCTCTATTTCATAACTTATTTTTTCTGATAAACCATTTTTACAACCACAAATTGGTGGTTAAACATCAAATAAATGGTTAAATTAAGCCAAACTTTATTCCCAATGTTTTTAACTATATGAATAAAAATACAATTTTATTTGGCACAAGTTTTGCTAATTTTTGTCAATCACGGCTAAATAATTAATCCTCCAAAATACAAACAATGCCATTGCAGCAGACCATAAAACTGAAAGAAATGAATCAATTCTTATGATGTTTTGGCATGGCATTGATTTACGTTGGGCCTATGCAGATTTATTGCCCAGCATTTATAGGCAAACCTTTTGTAAACACTCCGCTCATGATGTGTTGCATGATGCCTTAGTGCGTTTTGCATTATCTAAAAACCCGAGCCGAGAGCAACAACCGCATGCTTACCTACAAATCATCGTGCGTAACTTGCTCATTGACAATTATCACCATCAAAATCGATACGTTCAGCTTCCGGAAGAGTTGCAAGAAAGAATAGAAGACAACCTTAATGAACATGACGCTAGTGTAGCCTTCCATCCCTCTGCCGAACACATGGCAGACATTAACCAACGAATCCAAGCCATACAAGCACTCATCGAACATCTTCCCGGCCGTTGTAGAGAAGTGTTTTGGTTATTTAAAATCGAAGGAATGCGTCAAGAAGCGATAGCCGCACAATTAGGTATATCGCAAAATATGGTAGAAAAGCATATGATAACGGCCATGAAAAAACTACTAGCGGCCAAAGACCTCATTGCTTAGCTTCATTGACACCTAAATAATCTGATGACCCCCATACGTCAAACAGCGATTCAATGGTTTTTGCGCATCCAGCATATAGGGGTAGACCATCCCGATCGTGCTAAATTTGAAACCTGGCTGTATGCAGATATTGCCCATCAAAAAGCCTATTCTGAAGTTGAAACAGTCTGGTCAAATTTAGACTCCCCCACTGACGTTAAACAATTAACTTCAGCACTTGCTCAACACCAGTTAACCGGTGCAAAAAAGATCAAAACTGCAACGGCTATCCTCAGCATGATCGTCACTTTTAGCCTTGGCTTATTGGGCTATCAAACTTGGCATGCGCAGCCAGTCATGCAAGTGGCAGCCACGGCTCAAATTGGCCAACTGAAATCGCAAACACTGGTCGATGGCACAAAGATGATCCTCAACGCCAATACTGACTTAGAGGTGACTTATTACCGCGATAAAAGATGCATCGAATTAAAACAAGGTGAGGTGATATTTGAAGTTGCCCGCGATGAAGATAGACCTTTTATAGTAGAGAGCGGTAAAGCTCGCATTACCGTTTTGGGAACACGATTTGTGGTAAATCGACTCAAACATCTCGTTCGGGTCAGTGTTGATCATGGTCGAGTGCAAGTACATGCCCATCAGCCAATTGATACAGCCACATCAGACATCATATTAAGTAATGGAGAAGTTGCAGAAATAAAAGAAGATGCTCTTGTACAGCGTGTCGATAAAAATGCAGCGGATGCCTTTAGTTTTGAAAACGGCTTAATTGCATTTAAAGACGCCGACCTTAAAGAAATCGCTGAAACTTTATCAAGATATAGAACCACGCCTGTTGAAGCCTCTCAGAGACATGATAATGCGCATGTGACCGCCTTAATTAAAACTAAAAATATTGAAAAATTCATCCAAAATCTGCCACAAATTGCACCCGTTGAAATAAAAACAATGGATGGCATCACCACATTAACCGCCGCTTCTGCCGCAAATTAAGGGTGAACTACTAGCAAGCAAAATCGCTATTTAATAACTATTAAAAGAAATAATTAAAAATAATTTGCAAAGCCACGTCAGGATTTCTTTCCGCCAAAAGTTAATGTAGTAAGCACTACATTATTTGTTGAGGAAGAGCATGACCAGATTCAAATTAAAAAACCATCCATTTCCCCTGAAGCCCATCCGTATTTTATTGCTATCCGCCGGCTTTAGCCTAGCGAGTCTTGTACAGGCGGCAGATCTCAACACCGCTATTCCAGAAAGTACGAACGCGAGTTTCTCCGCACCTATCAACATTGATATGCCCACCATGCCGCTTGATTTAGCTTTGCAAAAGTTTGCAAAGCTTTCTGGGATGAGCATAGGGTTTGATAATACACTTGCTCAGAATAAAAGCGCACCGGCCATCAAGGGTCGCATGACGCGAAAAGAAGCCTTACAAAAACTGCTAGTTGGTAGTGGGCTTATGGCCACTATTGATGGGGATAATGTGGTTGTAAAAAAATTAGTGAATCCACAAACTACGGAACTCCAACTCGATAAAATCAACATCCGCGCCAAACGTTCATACGAAATTGGCCCTTTACCGGGTTTAGGCCTCACCAAAGAAGAAATCCCTGGCAACGTACAAAGCATCACCGCCA
>CAZAEN010000034.1:0-2696 GCA_964484105.1 uncultured Methylophilaceae bacterium | reverse complement strand
GGATTTTTTGATGGCATTGCGCAATTCCATATTGCCCACTGACATAATCACCACTGGACGTGCGCCGTCCTCTTCAGCCGCGTGCAGGATGGCATCTTGTACCAGCTTGATTTTATCCAGGGTATCTGTAAACGGCATACGCACCTGAGAGAAATTGGAGCCTGGAAAGTGCTCAAGCAGTTTGCCCAAAGCGCCAGCGGTAATGCCGGTGCCGTCTGAAATGAAAAATACGGTACGATTTATTAACATGATTGACTGCCCATAATTAATTAGCCATTACATCTTGGTGAGTCTCTGCCAGGTAGTTACTACGGTGTCCGGGTTGAGAGATACTGATTGTATGCCTTCGGCCACCAGCCATTCTGCAAAGTCAGGATGGTCTGACGGGCCTTGACCACAGATACCCACATACTTACCCAAGCGATTACAGGTGTTGATTGCCATTTTGAGTAATACTTTGACAGCATCGTTACGTTCATCAAAACCATCTGCCAGAATGCCGGAATCTCTATCCATGCCCAGTGTAAGCTGGGTAAGGTCATTCGAGCCGATTGAGAAGCCATCGAAGTAGTGTAAAAATTGCTCGGCTAACAGGGCATTAGATGGGATTTCGCACATCATAATCAGGCGTAGACCATTTTCGCCGCGTTTGAGGCCATTGGCCGCCATAATTTCGGTTACCGCTTTTGCTTCGTCCAACGTCCGCACAAAAGGCAACATTAACTCTACATTGGTTAGGCCCATTTCATCACGTACTTTTTTCATGGCAGTACATTCCATGGCAAAGCATTCTTTAAAATCATCTGCCATGTAGCGTGCTGCGCCACGGAAGCCAATCATCGGGTTTTCTTCGTCTGGCTCGTAAATCTCACCGCCCACCAGTTTTTTGTACTCGTTGGATTTGAAATCAGAAGTACGCACAATCACTGGTTTTGGATAAAAAGCTGCGGCAATCGTCGCTACGCCCTCAGCCACTTTATCAATGTAGAATTGTTTTGGGCTTGAATAACCACGCGCACGGTTTGTGATTATAGTTTGAACCGCATGTGGCATTGCATCCACGTTTAAAATGGCTTTAGGGTGTATGCCCACCATGTTGTTGATGACGAATTCCAAACGCGCTAAACCTATGCCATCATTGGGTATTTTAGCAAAGCCAAACGCCATATCCGGGTTGCCTACATTCATCATGATTTTGCAAGGTGCCGTGCCTAGTGTTGCCGTGGCCTGGGTGCTCACTTCATACTCAATCGCACCGTGGTAAACAAAGCCTGACTCGCCCTCAGCGCATGATACGGTGACGATTTCACCTTCACGCAAAACATCGGTGGCATTCACCGAGCCCACAATCGCCGGGATGCCAAGTTCACGTGCAATAATCGCGGCATGGCAGGTGCGGCCGCCACGATTGGTTACCAAAGCACTGGCGCGTTTCATCACAGGCTCCCAGTTAGGGTCTGTCATGTCGGCTACCAATACATCACCAGGCTGTACCTCATGCATATGCGCCGGATCCAGCACGATACGTACTGGGCCAACGCCCACTTTTTGGGTAACCGCACGACCAATGACTAATGGTTTTTCGCTGTGTTTATTTAATGTGAAAGTCTCGGTTACGTTATTTATAGACTCTTGTGACTTCACTGTCTCAGGACGCGCTTGCAGAATGTACAGCTTGTTATCTACGCCATTTTTACCCCACTCTATATCCATCGGGCAGCCATAGTGCGCTTCAATCGTCATGGCGTAACGTGCTAACTCTAAAACATCTTCATTTGAAAGTGAGTAACGGTCGCTGTCGGTGGCATCAACATCAATGGTATGGGTACTTTTACCAGCACGTGTGGCATCGCTAAACACCATCTTAATGAGTTTTGAGCCCATGGTGCGGCGCACAATAGAAGGTTTGCCAAGGGCCAAAGTTGGTTTGTGCACATAAAACTCGTCTGGATTCACAGCGCCTTGCACGACGGTTTCACCCAAGCCGTATGAAGAAGTAATAAATACCACATCCTTAAAGCCGGATTCAGTGTCAATGGTGAACATCACGCCGGCACAGCCAATATCGCTGCGTACCATTTGTTGTATACCTGCTGATAATGCAACGTCAGCATGTACAAAGCCTTTGTGTACGCGGTATGAAATTGCACGGTCATTGTATAAGGAAGCGAATACTTCTTTAATTGCGTGCAAAATATTATCTAAACCATGAATGTTAAGAAATGACTCTTGCTGGCCAGCAAAAGAGGCATCAGGTAAATCTTCAGCCGTGGCAGATGAGCGCACTGCGAATGTCGCACCGTTACCAGATTTTGCGGTGAGTATTGCGTATTGTTCTGCAATCGCCTGGTCTAATGCGGCGGGGAAGGGTGCAGCCATAATCCATTCACGAATTTGTGTGCCACACTTGGCAAGCGCTTGTGTGTCATCTGCATTCAGATGATCAAGTAAATCATTAATTTTTTTGTCCAAACCACTTTGGGCCAAAAACTCACGGTATGCATCCGCCGTAGTAGCAAAGCCGGTTGGTACGCGAACACCCTTGGCCGATAACTGAGAAATCATCTCACCTAAAGAAGCGTTTTTGCCGCCAACTGAGGAGACGTCGGTGTTTCGTAGGTTTTCAAATGGAATAACGTGGGCTGTCATCTTTTTCCCCTAGTTTTAATGGCGCATAATTTATTTATACATTTATG
>CAZAEN010000033.1:0-3200 GCA_964484105.1 uncultured Methylophilaceae bacterium | reverse complement strand
GTTTAGCCCGGCTAAGTTATCAGATGCATAATTAAAACTTCAGGAGGGCATCATGACGCACGACCAGCATTCAGATCGTTTTATTAGTACCTTAACCAAAAATACTGCTGCTATCATTCTTGCAGGAGGGCGCGGTAGTCGATTAAAAAGCTTAACTGATTGGCGCGCAAAGCCTGCCGTACAATTCGGTGGAAAATATAGAATCATTGATTTCCCGCTTTCGAATTGCATCAATTCTGGTATTCGCCGCATCAATGTGGCAACTCAATATAAGGCGCAAAGTCTGATTCAGCATATTCAGCGCGGTTGGGGCTTTCTGCGTGGTGAATTTGATGAGTATGTCAATATTATTCCTGCGCAACAGCGTATTTCAGAAGACTGGTACAAGGGCACTGCGGATGCGGTTTATCAAAACCTGGATTTGCTGCGCGAAGGCGGCGCTGAATATGTGTTGATATTGGCGGGTGACCATATTTATAAAATGGATTACGGCAAAATGCTGGCGACACATGCTCGAAGCAGCGCCGACATGACGGTTGCTTGTATCAACGTGCCGTTGGAAGATGCAAAAGGCTTTGGTGTGTTGGCTGTAGATGAAACCGACCGTGTGGTTGAATTTGCCGAAAAACCATCTAACCCCAAACACATGCCTGGCGACACGACTAAAGCTTTTGCCAGCATGGGTATTTACATATTCAATGCCAAGTTTTTATATGAGCAGCTGATTCGCGATGCGGGCGATTCAAAATCAAGCCACGATTTTGGTGGCGACATAATCCCATACCTGATTAAAAAATATAAAGTGCAGGCGCATCGATTTACGGATAGCTGTGTAGGTGCTAAAAATGGTAATTACTATTGGCGTGATGTAGGGACGATTGATGCCTATTGGGAAGCCAATATGGAAATGACAAAAGTGATTCCTGAGCTTAATTTATACGATAGAGATTGGCCAATCTGGACGTATCAAGAACAGCTGCCACCAGCAAAATTTGTTTTTAATGATGAGGGTCGGACAGGGAAAGCGACAGATTCATTGATTTCTGGCGGCTGTATCGTGAGCGGTTCGTGCGTGACAAGTTCTGTTATATTTTCGGATGTGCGAATCCATAGTTTTTGCAATATAGAAGAAACAGTAATTTTGCCAAAAGTTACTGTCAATCGTAATGTTGTACTTAAAAATGTGGTGATAGACCGCGGTTGTGTTATTCAAGAAGGCATGCAAATTGGAGTGGATTTGGGTTTAGATGCGAAACGTTTTTATGTCTCTGAGAAAGGCATTACGCTGGTAACACCGGATATGTTAGGCCAAGATTTATATAGAGTTATTTAATATTATTAATTTAAAAACAAGTGATTAATAGTAATTTTTAATGTTTATTGTTAAGATTGTGAATTAATTTGAAATCAAATCGTCCTAAGCTATACCTCAACCTTTATTGGCACATGCATCAACCGGATTATCGCGATACTGTCAGCAATGAATATGTACTGCCATGGACCTATCTGCACGCCATAAAAGATTACAGCGATATGGCGTTTCACCTTGAAACCCACCCTAAGGCGCGCGTTACTTTTAATTTGGTGCCTATTTTGTTGGAACAGCTTGAGGACTACAGCAACCAATTCAAACAGAATGTTATTCGCGACCCTTTACTGGCATTGTTGGTTAAGCCGAATTTAGCAGACATGAGTCTTGAGCAATGCAATTTAATCGTGAAAAGTTGTTTCAAAAGTCATCATGAGAAAATGCTGAGCCCATTTCCGCATTATCAGCGTTTATTGCGGATGTATCAGCTAGTAGAGCCGATGGCGTGTGGTAATTTTCATTATCTAACCGCACAATATAAAGCGGATCTATTAGTGTGGTACCATCTGGCCTGGTGTGGTGAGAGCCTGCGCCGTAGTAGCACAGTAATACAGTCACTGATGAACAAAGGTGTATTGTTCACACTGGAAGACAGGCAGCAATTGTTCAACATTATAGGTGTGACGATTTCAGAATTAATTCCTCGCTACAAAGCGCTCATGCAGCGTAAGCAAATTGAAATTTCGACAACACCATACCACCACCCGATTTTGCCATTACTTATAGACTTTAAATCCACGCTGGACGCAATGCCATATGGAGTTTTACCCAAATATGCCAGGTACGCAGGCGGACAAAGTCGTGCTGCTGCACATGTGACAGCAGCAAAAAAATACCATGCAAGCCTTTTTGGTAAAGCACCGCGAGGAATGTGGCCATCTGAGGGTGGTGTTTCTGCTGCTGCGTTATCGTTAATGGCAGAACAAGGCGTGGAATGGGCAGCAACAGGGCAGGGCGTATTGGCCAATAGCTTGCTGAAATCGCATTTAAGTGTAGCGGATAAGAATGAGTATCTCTATCAGCCTTATCGCGTAACCAATGGCAAACAAGATATTTTATGTTTTTTTAGAGATGACAATCTTTCGGATAAGATCGGCTTTGAATACGCAAAAATACATACTAGTGACGCAGTGAAGGATTTTATTCAAAACCTTGAGCATATCCAGCAAGCAAAAACGCATGATGACATCAACAACAAAGCCAAGGTGGTGAGTGTTATATTAGACGGCGAAAATGCCTGGGAATATTATCCATACAATGGTTATTATTTCTTAAGCGAATTATATGACGCGCTGGTAAATCACCCTGATATAGAAATGACAACTTTCAGTGATATTGTTGATTTATATCAATCAAAGGAATACAAAGTTAAAGGATTATCCGCCCCTGCCTTGCCACAAGTAGCGGCTGGCAGTTGGGTATATGGCACTTTTAGTACCTGGATAGGCAGTAAAGACAAAAACATGGCTTGGGATTTATTGTGCGTCGCTAAAAAAACTTACGATAATGTATTGTCTAAAAATACTTTGAATGCTGAACAGTTAGCCGCCTGTGAGCGTCAGCTTGCAATTTGCGAAGGCTCTGATTGGTTTTGGTGGTTTGGTGATTACAACTCATCAGATAGCGTCGCGAGCTTTGACCAGCTTTATCGCCGTAATCTCATTAATTTATATAACTTATTACAACAGCCAGTGCCTCCGGTATTGCATACCTCTATTAGCGCAGGCGGTGGCAATGCAGACAATGCTGGCACCATGCGTAGAGGCCAGGCTTAATCCTAAGTGCTAAAATCAGATGCTAAATTAGTGAAGCGCTATTTTTAATAAGCAAA
>CAZAEN010000032.1:0-3262 GCA_964484105.1 uncultured Methylophilaceae bacterium | reverse complement strand
CTACCGCGACTTTGACGGTGCCGATGGGGCCGACGATCATTTCGAGGGTTTCGTTCATGCTTTCAATGATTTTACGGTAATCCCCTTGGTGTGCATTTGCATCGGCACGTACTGATACACGGCCATCATGTGCGGCTGTCGCTAGCATTTGCGCATCATCGTTGAGTGCTTTTAGGTTGCTACGCACTTGTTCAATCATTGTATTAATTTCGGCTTTTTTGCCTGGAAATTGCTCTAGCGGTTCATCAAAACGACCTTCACCGAACGCTTTTACTACGGCCATGGCTTTTTCATTCATCTCTAATATGCCAGCCATCATTTTATTCACACACTTAGCCAGTATGCTAAAGTCACCCTTGAACATATCATCACGCAAGGTCATGTCAATTGCGCCTTTTTCATGCTCGCCACTCACATAATTCACCGAATCAATCAAACCTTTCAGGTTACCGCCAATTTTTTTAATGCCTTTGTTAATAAAGGCTTTTTCACCTGGGTACTCTTTAATGGTGGCTGAAAAATCGCCGTTACCAAACTGCTCTACACAGGCCATCACGGTTTTATTTTCATCAATATACTCATTCACCATGTCATTGACACCATCGGCCATTAGTTGGTAATCCCCTGAAAACTTGGCGGGGTCTATCATAAAACTGATATTGCCTTTTTGGTGTTCATCAGACATGTGGCGCATATCACTAATCAACGTTTTAATGTTATAGCGCAAACCTTCAACACCCTCATTCACCAGTGCAAGCTGACCAGGAAACTTCTCTAACTGCACTTCAAAATCACCTTTGGCCAGTGCTGTTATACAGGCGGTAGATTTTTTAAGTACATCAATATGGTTTTCAGCAATGCGGTTAATGCCCTCTGCCATACGGCGATAATCGTTTGGTAACGTGCTCACGTCAATTCTGACATCAATATTACCTTTGATGTGTTCAGATTCCATACGCATCATGCCATGTTCAATCTCAGCAATTTTTGCGGCTGCATTGTTAATCGCACCTATCACGTTGGCATTGTCTGCATTTTTGTTGGCTTTGATTTGGTCAAACCGACCTTCGGCAATTTGTAGCGCAATAGCATGCGCTTCACTTGGTTCACCGCCTAAATACTGTTTAAGTCTGCGGCCCACTGCCATTAACAATGCAACAAGCAGCGCGATTGAAATGACATTTACAATCAAACTACTGGTACGTAATTGCGCTAAGCTACCTTCTACCGCCAAAGTTAACTCGTTGTTTTGCTTATCAAGCGCTTGCGTCAGTTCGTTTAAATCCTCTGCCAATGTTTCGGCACGCGCATCAAAGCCAGTTTGCGGCGTTTTCATTGCGATATTGCCTGCTTCGCGGCCTTTTGCAAGGTAAGCTTCTGCCATGGCAATGCCTACTTGATTAAAGCTCGCTAATGACTCACTTACCTTTTTAGCTTGTGCACTGAGTTCAGAATGAGTTTCAGCAATTGTGCTTAATTGCTGTTTGGCCGTATCATAATTCTCTTGCGCTCCTGCAAAACCAGTACGCTCGCCTGTGGCGCCAACATCGGTTAAAAATTGCTGCACTTGTGATACATTAAACAAAGTATGCTTAGCTAAATTATTCGCCTCAACCACAAGTTTAAGTTCATCTTGCGCCGCAAGCACCTGCTTTGAAAAGTAAAAACTGCTGCCCGCATTAAATGCGCCAATGAGTACAAACCCAGCTATCAATTGCAAACTTGCGCGACGTAAACAATACGTATTTTTCATCAGTATTTCCAAATCTATCTATAGTTATCTATCATGATTATCGCGCTAATACATTGTCATTAAAGTCATAAATAGCGCTATAAAATTCACTTACTTTTAAATCTAAAAAGTAATTTCCGTTCTTATACCAAGCACAGTGACATTTTTAATGCCCTTATCCATACTGGGGTTGGTGATGTATTGCAAGCTTGGCTGAATAGCGAAATATGGCTTTAACTGCACACGGTACGTCGCTTCATAATTCACTTCTTGGTGTTCGGCATTATTTGCTTGACGATAATTTTTACCATTGTGGTTGACTGTGACTGCAACGCCCGCAACATCATCATCGCGCCCTGAAATTAAGCCGTGATAACGTAAGCCCAAACTGCCAGACCAATCTATTTGATTCACTTTTTCGGTAGAACGACCAAAACGTACAAACCCAGCTAACCCTTGTGATGACTGCGCTGACCCAGCAAATAAACTCCGTTCAGCAATGACATAAACCCCACGGCTACGATGGCGACTATCCGACCCATCAATTGCATCAAACTGATTGCTGTAGCCCCAAAAACCAATGGCGGTTTTGTTGAAGCTTTCCACTTGCTCGGTTGAAATTGCCTCGGCGCGCGGTGTATAGCCTATTTCAACAATAGAAAATGTACCATCACCATTGCCTAGTTTAATATGCGTGCCGCGTGGGTCATCCGGGTCGCCAGGCACGCCATCGGTAATGGCTGCTTGCATATAAAAATGCTCATTTGGCGAAGTCAATTTTAACCGCACCGCCAGTGCGCCTAATGGAAATACCGGCGGCCCATTCACACCGGTTTGGACGATTTCGTTGGCCATGCCATAAGGTGGCTGCATAAAAATGCCTGATGTTTCATGCACATAAAACTCAGTATCAACTGGGTACAACCCCGCCAAAACCGAAACATGACCATCTAAAAAGTTTTTCTGTAGCCATGCTTCATAAAATTGTGCGGTATTGGTACCCACTTCAATGTTATCGACGCCCATAAAGGCACCCACATAATGCGTATTAAATTTACTGCCTAAATCGCTCTGATAAACAAAATTGGCCGTAGCTTCACTAAAACCTAAAAGTTTATCCAAATCAAAAGTGGCCCTAATTTCAATATGGCCCAGCCAAGCCGTGCCGCACTTTAAACCACCAGAAACATTCGATAGCACATCACTTTTGTGCAACACGCCAATATCAACGCCCTTGGCGTACCACGCCTGGCGCAAGCCACCCCAATCGCCGGTAAGTGTATCTTCCTGCCAATTGGGAGATGGCGCCTCTTCTGCCTGTGCCTGATGACTCTGCATAGCAAACACGAGCAGGCTTGCGGTAATAAAAGAAACTAAAAGTGGCTTTTTAGGCTGAACTAAACTTTGATGTAAACCGGGCATACAATTTTTACCAATCAATTAACTAAAACTAAACGGTTGACCGCTAAGTGCTTAGTAATTAGTCGCCCCTGAACAACTCAGTTCAAGCAGATTTGAACTGAGTTGTAT
>CAZAEN010000031.1:0-3701 GCA_964484105.1 uncultured Methylophilaceae bacterium | reverse complement strand
TTTAGTAGTTTCGGGTGTTGTTGGATTTATGGGTCTAGCAATTAGATATTTCTGATTGCATTTAGCTACACCGATTGCGATTTGATTTTTAACTGCGGCAGGCGCATTGGATTTTGTATATCCGGAGTTTTTGATTTGCTGGTAGGCAGTCGCATCGCTTGTATTGCCGACGAGGTCAAACCATGAATCACATTCTTGGTTAGATTTTAAGAATGCAACAGTCTCTGCTTCCTTTTTCTTTTCAGCGATAGCGAAAGTATTAGCCTTGCTACCCGCCCCAGCCTTCACTACAGTTTTTTTCTTTTTATCTGCTGTCAGCTTCTTGATTTTTGCCGCATTGGTTTGGTCTGCCTTAGGGCTGGTTGCCTGATGAGTATTACCAGTGCTGACTGGTGGCATTACTACCAAAGGCACAGGCGTCGCCGGAAACGTCCGGTTGGCAGTCGAATCATCGACATTCAGAGTATCCGCGTTCGCTGTAATTTCAAAAAACAACAGAATAGCAATCAATATGGCTTTCTGCTTTAAATGAATCATAGTAATGACGCGTATCTAAAATTAATGATCTGTAACATACCGAAACATGATTAGCTTCCTGAATACGGAAATCGGGGGCTTAATGATCCTGGCAAAATAACTTGATTATGGATTGCTGAGCCATAACGAACCCCGCTGCAATGAGAAAACATTATTTTAATTTGGTGGTCACTCAAAAGAATGAATAGAAAGATAAATTTCACGTAAAAAACAAATCAACCCAACTATCAAACTCAGCATTGCTATAATAAACATTAGAGAAACAAGATGAGATGAGTCCAATTTGATTTCAAAACCCATAAATAATATTCCAATCACGATAGATACTAGTAATGCAGAAATCGTGCACAATGTAATTGACCAGTGTACCCAAGTTGCTCAGCGTGAGAGAATGTACCTCTCTTGTAACACCTTTGGTTGATGTTGGTCATGCTTTTCACTTAATACTCTAAATCTGTCAACCACACGGCCCAGCCGACCAGTCAACACCGCTAAAATTGCACCTATGCCTGTTAATAAAAAAACTGGGGCCACTGCTAGTTGAATCACACGAGAAATAGTAGTAACATTTTCATCAATATTTTGCATTTCTTTGCCTCAATATCAAAACATTAATAGTGTTCAATATCTCGGTAGAGGTTAAATATGCAGGTTGGATAAAATAAAGATAACCTGAATAGGAAACCACTTGGATTGTACTAGATATCTACATTTTGGCAACTTCAAGCACAACTTTGGTGCTTCTATGACTAGCACTCACGATATCACATATAGATGTCAGTGAACCCTATGAGTTTATGTATTGATTGAAAAAAAAGCGATTATTTATACAGGAATTTTAATGCATTTATATATGAAGATATAATATATGAAGATATAATATATTTTACACTTCTGACATAATTTATAAACAATAATGGCATAGAATTCGCTTGATTAATATCAATGCCGTAGAAATTAACCCTCGTTACAATATAAAATTATCAATAACTAAGGATGGAGTACTAAATGAATAAATTAAATATCGTTTTAGTAGTTTTACTTGGCTTAACTGCTGTTTCTGCACAAGCTGATGTTGCCAACGCAGAAAAACTAGTCAGTATTTATAGCGCTATTGCCAAACATGACAATCCTGATTACGCTGGCCCTACAGCCGCCGATGGCAAGTTCTTTTTCAATCGTAAAATTAAACTTGGTAATGGCAAAGAAATGGCCTGCGCTTCATGCCACACAGCCAATCCAGCAGATGAAGGTAAACATATCGTGACAGGCAAAGCTATTCGCCCATTATCTCCAGTGGTGAACGCCAAACGCTTTGAAGACTTTGAAAAAGTACAAGAAAAATTTACCCAACACTGCAAAGATATTATCGGCAGCGATTGCACTGCAGCAGAAAAGGCCAACTACATCACATATTTATTAACTGAAAAAACACCTACTGCTAAAAAATAATTGAGCAAGAAGCACGCATGCAATAAGTTTGGAATCCATAGGTTAAGAATATTTCATTCGTCGTTAGCCATTGATTCACTTAACCATAATTAAAATTATGACTTTATAGTTTTAATTCAATCAGTTAATATAGTTAACTCACATTTGCCCCGTGTGAGTTAACCTTGTTAAACGGATAATGACATAAAACGTAGCTAACCCTTAAAACAGTCTCTTATTGATATTAGCTTCGAGGATACTGCATTTGTAGAGAATGCCATGGAAGAATAACCCTTACAATTCAGTCACATCCACGACATCAAACTGAAACATCTCCTTGTTAAACTAACAGTTCTTTCAAAAGGAGATAATTTAATATGAATCAAAAGTTCATAAATAGCATTATTATAAATTTAACTATTAGTACATTAGCCACCATCATTCTGCCAATTATAGCAAATGCAGAAACACAAACGGAATTATAGGCTGACACAAAGATCCTTTTTGAAGATGGGCAGCCAAAATCAGTCAGCATTGACGGTAAGGTTGTTTTGTCTGATACAGACGGTTAAGTTCATTCAATCAAACTGACGGCATTGTAAATGCCAATAGCACCTAAGAAACCAAACCCAGCCATGAAGCATCATAGCAAGTTAGCTCTTCCGGAGCAGGCTAGGGATTGATGGAAATATTCACTTAATTCACGATGGTACAATTTTTGCAACATTTACGATGTAGCATGCCATGCTGATTCATAAATAAGGAGTTTAATTTGATTAAAGTTTGGTCTTTACCAACCAGATTACTGCATTGGACATTGGTGTGTTCATTTGCTTTAGCTTTCTATACTGCCACATCTGAGCTGATGCGCAATGTGCACGTCTATGCTGGCTATGTCGCTGGGGCGGTCATTATTGTGCGCTGGCTATACGGCTTCCTGATGAAAGACTTTTCGGCATTTCGCAGGTTTCGGCCCAATCCTGGTGCGGGGTTCGCTTACATTAAGAGCATATTAACTGGCAAAGCAAAACGCTATCTGGGCCATAACCCTGCCGGAGCATTGGCCATTTATGCAATGCTTGCGCTCGGATCACTTACTATCATTACCGGTTATATGTCTTTCAACGACATCGTATTGCCGTTTGGCATGATTGATGAAGATAGGATGCAAGACTTTCACAAATTTGTCGCTGATACTTGGCTGGGGGTCGTTGTGTTACACCTGATTGGGGTCGTTGTTGGCAGTTTGGCCCATAGGGAAAACCTTGTGCTCGCAATGGTTACGGGCTACAAACGCAGACGTCTGGCTGATACGGGTAGATTATCACCTCCAATTACTGCGCAAGCTGAGATTTCTGAAGAACTGCGTATGCAATATATCGAAGAAGCTGCTTACTATATCGCAGAGCGCAAAGGCTTTCAGGGCGAACATTCATGGGAAGACTGGTTGCAGGCTGAGAAAGAGGTAGAACGCATGCTGAAAAACTTCAGGTATAAAAATTCAGCTAGTTACAACAACTCATGATCCCTTAGTACTTTAGTTTTATTCAACACCATATTTTACGGTTTGTGTAACTATGTCAAGTAGGCTGTTATAATTGGTGGTACTGGCTCATGCCACGGTAACGTATACTATATATATTGACATGGATTTATCATGACTGAAACCAAATCAAAACCCTCATTAAAAAAGGCAGCCGTTTCGGAGACAGCTGCTAAAAAAGCTACGCCAA
>CAZAEN010000030.1:0-3856 GCA_964484105.1 uncultured Methylophilaceae bacterium | reverse complement strand
TATTGGGCGCGCACTAACTACGTATTTCGGGTATTTTTAATTGCGTACCAACACTTTGCAGGGTGATTTTTCATATTGAAAAGCGGGCAATAGGCTGCTAAAAACGCTTATAATTTGGAAAACTTGGATTGAATTTTTGGAATCGATATTGGGAAACGGTCGGAAATAAAAATGACACTTGCCACTTCATTTAAAAAAGCCGCGCACATGCTGCCTTTGGTTTTTATGGTCACCACAAATGCGAATGCAGCAGGTCTTATTTCTGGTCAATGTTACGCCAAGGCAGATGCAGAAGCCGTTTTAAAACAAGAAGGGCAAATGCCCATGATTATGGGCAACCGTCTTACAGATGATAAAAATGCCAATGTGTTTTTTGTCAACAAACAAGGATACGGATATAACATTGAAGGCGATGCTCCGTTAGGGCAAAAAACGACTGAATTATGCGTTGCCGCCGCCTTCAAAAATACGATTTTGAATAGCCCAACCAACCCAGACATCCCAAGCTTTGCAAAAGATATTAAATCCGTTAATGGGTTCGATTCTCAAAAAGCATACGCCAGTGGTGCTCGCTTTATTTTGGGAGCACAAACATTTACCCCTAAACCCGATGGCTCTGAAGTATTGGGGAAACGTATTGTCGTCCTTTCTGGTACAAAAGATAAACTAACCAGTATATTAGGAGTAGACACGTTGGGAAAACCTAGCGGATCTTTTGACATGGATCAAACAGCTATTACCAATAACATGGTCGATGTTTTGACAGGAAAAACGGCTTCTTCGGAGAAATCCCCGCAATAGTTATTATTTCCCCGTTGCCAACGCTCGATAAAGCGTTGCGCGAGATACCCCCAGAGAGGAAGCGACCGCTTCGCCCGTTTCATTGGTAAGTAAGATTTTCGCGTGTTCAATCTGCCGATTGTCCAGTTTTCTTCTGCGCCCCAATTTTTTGCCGCGAGCCTTGGCAGCCGCAAGCCCCGCTTGCGTTCTTTCAATAATCAAAGACCGCTCAAATTCCGCCAGTGCGCCCATCATGTGAAAAATCAGCCGACCACTGGCATTTGTGGTGTCGATGGATTCACTCAATGAGATGAACCCCGCTTTTTTTTCTTCGATGAATTTTAAGACTTCGACCAAGTGGGAGAGGGAGCGACCCAGACGGTCAAGCCGCCAGACCACCAACACCACATCGGGTGATAATTTCGCCAGTGCTTGATTAAGACCATCCCGCTTTGAACGACTGCCGCTTATGACGTCTTCATAGATGGCAGAACAGCCCGCCGCATTCAATGCGTCCCGTTGCAGGTCAAGGCGTTGGTCATGGGTGGAAATACGGGCGTAACCTATCTTTGTCATTGTCGCGTGTCATTCCCCGCAAAGTCATCTGCTGAAATATCCATGGCACTGTGCAAAATTCTGACTATCTGCACATGAGTTTCGATGGTGCGGTAAAAAATTAGATAACGACCATGCGGCATCATTCTAATGCCGTTTCCTAATTCTTCACGAAGCGTGCCAATCTTTGGCATGTCACCCAGTTTGTAACAATGACTCTCTAGCGCATCGGTAAACTGCAAGGCTCTTTCTTGGTTGTCTTGCGCAATATAGAGCGCAATTTCCAGTAAGTCTGTTTTAGCTTGTGGGGTAAACGTCACCTGCATGGATTACTCACTCTGTTTGGCTGCGGTTTGATTGATACGCGCCCTAACTTCGGCAAACACATCATTGATGCCAATTTCACCTGCCGAACCGCTATCAATCCCTTTTTGAATTTCAGCACGTAGCTTTTCAAGTTTAATTTGCCGTAAAGCTTCTTGGTCTTCCAATAAACGCAAACCTTCGCGCACTACTTCACTAAAGTTGTTATAACGCCCCGATTGAATTTGCGATTTCACAAACTCTTCAAAATGCGTACCTAAAGCGACACTGGTTGGCATGATTTATCCTTTCACTAACTATTAATAATAGTTATTTATACCATGTTTTTAGCGGTGGTTTCAACAGCTTATATTTGCGACAAATTTTTGCGACACGCAACCCATTGATTTTGTTTATACAAGCATAATGTATCAGAATTGAACGTTTTTGCGACAAATCAATAATAAACACTTGCCATTTGTTAGCATATATGCTAACTTTAACCATGAATTGGACAATTAACTATTTTAATAAAAACGTTCAAGCGGAAATTGAAAACCTGCCCGTTGGCATTTATGCGGATTACGTGCGCTTGATTGATTTAATGATAGCGCATGGTGCAAATTTAAGATTGCCGCATTCCAGAGCCATGGGGAATGGATTGTTTGAGTTGCGCTGTAAAGGGCGAGAAGGCATTGGTCGGGTGTTTTATTGCACGGTATGCGGCAACGAAATTGTGATGCTGCATAGCTTTGTAAAAAAGACCCAGAAAACCCCGAAAAGAGAATTAGATATAGCCATAGCAAGATTAAAGGAGGTCAAATGATGACAACTGAAAAATATCAACCTGTAAAATTAGATTACCAAGCCACCCTTGATAAAGCCATGAAACGCGAAGGCTTTAAAGAGGCATGGGACGCATTAGAAGATGAATACGCCGCTTTAAAAGTGTTTATTGAGGCACGTAAATCTGCGGGGCTTACTCAAGAAGAAATAGCGCAAAAAATGGGGACAACAAAAAGTGCCGTTTCAAGGCTTGAGGCTTCATTTGGTAGCGAAAAACACTCGCCCTCCATCACTACGCTAAAAAAATATGCGGCAGCATGTGGTAAAACACTCACTTTCAGTTTAAAAGAACAAAACATTTAACTGAACTGTAGTTGTCAATATGACCAGACCAACCTTTAAAAACTTTAAAGAAAAAGCCTTAAATAACCCTGCGGTACGCGAGGAATATGAGGCATGGGATGCTTTAGAAAATCAGCAAGACCTTGCCAATCTTCGCCAGTTGCTTGAAGCGCGTGTGGCACAAGCCAATCGTGGCGAAGTTTCTGCAAAGAGCATTACTGAAGTTGCGGCGGAAGTGATGCAAACCCGCTAATTATTGCGATGTTGCTGGTTGTTGGACTGCGGATTCTTCTTTAACACCGACCAATAATTTTCCTGTGTTGGTCAATTCTGCCCCATGGTCAACATTGGCATAGCCGCTTTGTGCGTTGGGAATTACTTTTGAAAATTCACGAAGCCATTTCCCATCTAATGTGGCGTGTATTTCTCCACCTTCGTTACCAGAACTTGGGTTTGCAAGAATAAAGGTTATACGAGTTAAATTTAATATCGGAGAATATTCCTGTGCGCGAAAAATAGGGTTTTCTCCTGTAATTCTACTTATTTGACTATTTATTCCGTTTTTCCTGATTTCAAAATACAAATCATTTCTGCGCTTTACTTGTTGCTCTGTTTCAATTATTTCGGTGTCGGTCATATTTTGATTTTTCAGATCTTGTCGAACTTTTAGTCTATTCTCTTTTTTGTTATACCACTCTATTTGTTTCAAAATTTCAATATCACTCATGCGCTTTCCAGAAAAATCATACATTTCTGTTTCTAAATAAGCGCGCTTGTCAAAGTTTCGTGGATTATATAAACGGATGTCAGTAAGTTTGGAGATGATGCACATTTGTGTGTTCTCGCCACGACTCATTCTAAATCCTTCTCGGGTTTGCGTGTTCATGGTAAAGAAGTTTTCATTCCATTTGGCTTTACTTTCCCCGCTTGGTACTTCACCAATATAAAACCTTACTACCGGAACTTGATTTTCGGCCATCAATTCTTTTTTAATTTGTTCTTTGTCACGGCAACCGAAATCCAGTGCGTGGGCATCGGTGAATGTACCGCCAAAAGCAACGGCAAGGGCAACAGGAGCAACAAGATTTTT
>CAZAEN010000029.1:0-4169 GCA_964484105.1 uncultured Methylophilaceae bacterium | reverse complement strand
CAGGAAATTTTTCCAAAGGTGCGTTAAAGTTGCCTTCGCCAAAGGCTTTAACGACCTCCATGGATTTTTGGTTCATGTCCAACAAACCAGCCATCATTTTATTGACAGATTTGGCAAGGGTGCTGAAATCCCCTTTAAACATGTTGTCGGCAAGCGTCATATCAATCTCACCTTTTTCATGTTCGCCGCTGACCCAGTTGACAGAGTCAATAAGGCCTTTTAGGTTACCACCAATTTTCTTGATACCTTTGTTAATAAAGGCTTTCTCACCAGGGAACTCTTTAATGGTCGCGGAGAAATCACCATTACCAAATTGGGCAATACAGTCAATCACCGTTTTGTTTTCATCGATATACTCTTCTACCATCTGATTCACGCCCAGCGCAACCAAACGATAGTCGCCTGCAAATTTTTCAGGGTTCATGAATATCGTAATATTGCCTTTTGCATGTTCATCAGACATTTGACGTAAATCTGAAATCAAGGTTTTGATGTTGTAGCGCAAACCTTCAACACCCTCGTTCACCAACGCAAGCTTACCTGGGAATTGTTCAAGCTCAGTATTAAAATTACCATGCGCCAGCCCATCAATACATGCGGTAGATTTTTTCATGACAGAGATGTGATTCTCAACCATACGGTTAATACCAACAGCCATCTCACGGTAAGCACCTTTAAATTTGGTCACATCAATATTCGCATCAATATTGCCAGCCAAATGTTCTGCTTCCATCCGCGCCATTTCGCGGTCAATCTGAATCAATGTCTCTGAGGCCATATTCAATGCGCTAATGACACTCAAGCTCTCTGTGATTTTGCCATCTGCATTTTTAGTGAATTCACCATCAGCAATATTTTTGGCAACCGATAAAGCCTCACCAGCTTCACCACCTAGCAACTTAATGACGTAGCTCACAACGGTAAAGATACCAAATAAAGCGATACCAACCGCGGCCAAAGCCAATACCAAAGTGGTGGTACGAGCAGATTTTACTTGTGCTGGCACCGCAGCTTCAACCGCTTGATATTTTTGGTCGTTTAACGCAACCAATGTATCGATCGCCTCACGGTGTTGTTTATAAGACGCGCTTAAATGTGTGAGTGCAGAGTCAACACGCGCAGTATCGCCAGAGCGAATCGCTGGGATAAACTCGCCATCGCGTACACGGATAAATTCTTCAGCGGTTGGCAGAACTGCTTTTTGCATTTCAGCATACATTTCTGGCTTTTGTTGCTTCCAAAAATCTATCCGCGCATTAAAATCTTTAGTCAGTTGGTTACTTTTATCAACCAATGGCTGTAAGGGTGCATTTTTGATCGCCACCATTTCTAAAGCCACTTGCCAAGATTCCAGCAAATACATTGGCGGAGGCAAAATATCTGCAGCAATGTCTTTATGGTCCACTATTTCTTGATAAACCTCGCCTTTTACCATCACCTTGTTAAAGCTGCGGTCACCAATAAAACCAGCAACAGCAAAACCAACAATCATGACTGAGACTAAAATCAGCAATTGCGTTTTTAATTTTAGGTTTAATAATTTTTGCATCATTTTTTCCATCCGATTGAGTGAAACTTTATCCACAAAATGCTCCCAATGCCTTAACTATCTGAATTAAAGAAGATTTAACAAACAATTAGTCAATGTTTAATGGTGCATAGCATTAAACATCACGCCGTGAATTCAACGAAAATATGAGTGATGGATATCAGAAGTAGCGGACAGAAAAGGATTGAAACCAACCTCATTTACAGCCCATACTACGACTATAAGTTTGATATACCAACACACAAGACAGTGCTGAATTCAATGAGGCTAGATAGGCCCCCTATAAAACTACCGAATCAATAGGGTAATTTCTAAGATATTTCGTAGTTTAATAAAATGGCCAAAAAACCATTTTATTGAATACATAGCCTTTATCGGCTCTGATCGTAGATACTTAAGTGTTCTGAAAATTGGTGTCGAAAGAATACTAAAAAATTTATACTTTTTAATGCTCTTTCTACAGGCAGGGAAAATTAATCCTCTGAGAAACGCTGCTCTTGAAACGGAAATGCCTCGTTGTGATAGCCGCGCACCTCCCAAAAACCGGGACGGTCATCTTGATGAAGTTCAATGGCTTTTACCCATTTTGCGCCCTTCCACGCATAGCGCTTAGGCACCACCATACGCGCTGGGCCACCATGCTCGCGTGTGAGAGGTTGGCCATTCACAGTATGTGCAATCAACACATCATCATCTAACAAAGCTTCAATCGGTAAATTGGTGGTGTAGCCGTCAAAGCCATAGATGGTGGCAAAATTGGCATTTTGCTTTGGCTTGGCGCTCATGAGTAAATCCTGTACACGCACGCCCTGCCATTGCATATCTAGTTGGCTCCATCGCGTGACACAATGAAAATCTGAAGTGTCGTAGATTTGCGGCAAGGCAAAAAATTCTTGCCAATTTAACGCAAAAGGCTTGTCTACCAAGCCAAAAATGCGAAATGACCAAACCGCCAACGGCACATCTGGTTGATAGCCGGTATCTAAAATCGGGAAATTATTGACCAAGGTTTGGCCGGGTGGCACACGGGCTGGGTCAACTAAAAATTGAGATTTTGCCGGTTTTGCGGACTTCTGATTCGCTGCATTACCACGCTTGGCAAGAGCAATTTTTGCAGCAATCAATTTTGACCAATCCGGCATTTCTTGACACCAGTGCGCTAATTTTTAGATGCCGGATTTTTGAAGCTATCCAGCAACAATAATCCAACCCCGACACAAATGGCACTATCGGCCACATTAAACGCTGGCCAAGCCCATTCGTGATAGTAAAAATAAAGAAAATCCACCACATACCCCAAGGTGATACGGTCATACAAATTGCCCACCGCACCACCCAACACTAAGGCAAGCCCCCAGCAAAAAAGTTTATTGTGCGGATTTTTTTTTAGTAAATACGTCATCACCACAACCGCCACAAGCGAAATTGCTGTAAAAAACCATTTTTGCCAACCGCCAGCATCGGCTAAAAAGCTAAACGCCGCGCCTTCGTTGTGGTAACGCACTAAATCAAAAAACGGCGTGATCGGCAAATGCTCGCCGAACACAAAGTTTTTTTGAATCAAGTACTTGGTGTATAAATCCAGCGCAACAATCACTGCGCTAATGCTCAGCCACTTACGCATATTTTCGTTGCTTTGTATTGCCAGAAATATTGTCTACACAACGTCCGCAAATCGTTGGGTGCTCTGCGTGGCTGCCAACATCTGTCACATAATGCCAACAACGTTCGCATTTTTGGTGGCCGCTTGGGCTCACTAGAATTTTTTGTTCTGCTTCGCTCGCCGCGCGATACACTTTTGCACTAGAAGTAATCGTCACAAAACGTAAGTCTTCACCTAAGCTACTCAATGCCTCAAAATCTTCATTTTTCAGACTAAACTCCAATTCAGCCTGCAAAGATGATCCTATCTGACCAGCCGTTCGTAAAACTTCAATTTCCCTTGCAGTATTAGCGCGTATTGTCCGAATCAACGCCCACTTTACTTTTAGTGCTGTATTGTAGTCATCGTAGACTCCCACACTCACCACATCACTTGAGTCAGTCCAATTGTGCAAAACAACAAAGTCTTCCGTATTAGGGTTGAGCGTTTGCCAAATTTCTTCCGCGGTGTAGCTTAAGATCGGTGCCAACAAACCCGCCAACACTTGCGAAATTTTCAGCAATACAGTTTGCGCGGCGCGGCGGTCATGTGAGTTTTCCGCATTGGTGTAAAGGCGGTCTTTCAAAATATCTAAATAAAACGCGCCTAAATCATCTGAACAGAATAATTGCAACGCTTGCGCCACGCGGTGAAGTTCATATACGTCATACGCTTCGCGGCAAGTGGCTGATAAATCACTCAACAAACCAAGTGCGTAACGGTCAATTTCCAATAAATTTTCGTAAGGCACGGCATGTTTATTTGCGTCAAAGTCTGCCACGTTTGCCAGCAAAAAGCGTAAGGTATTGCGAATTTTGCGGTAGCTGTCGGCAACTCGTTTCAAAATTTCATCTGAGATTGTAAGTTCACCAGAATAATCAGTGCTCGCCACCCACAAACGCAGAATATCTGCGCCATAAGTATCCATCACTTTTTGTGGCGCAACCACGTTGCCTTTAGATTTACTCATTTTATGGC
>CAZAEN010000028.1:0-4898 GCA_964484105.1 uncultured Methylophilaceae bacterium | reverse complement strand
ATGAGCAAAGCTTAAGTGAAAATGCAGGGCTAGAAGAAGAACGCCGTTTGATGTATGTGGCCGTCACCCGCGCTCGCCAACGCTTATATTTGAGTTTTGCGCAAAGCCGCATGTTGCATGGAAAAGTTCGACCTGGTTTTCAATCACGGTTTTTAGATGAAATTCCAGACAATTTACTCAAGCGTTTAAATGCCAAACCTGTGCCTAAGCCAAGCTACCAGCGCGATTACAACGAGTTACCGCATATCATGAGTAGCAAACAAAGTAGCACGCAAAAAAATGCCATGCCGTGGCGCGTAGGGCAACAAGTCAACCATGCAAAATTTGGTAACGGCGTGGTGGTGAGTTATGAAGGCAACGCAAGTGATATGCGTGTGCAAGTAAATTTTGGTCGTGAAGGCTTAAAATGGCTGGCGATGGAATTTGCGAAACTCACGCCAATTTAGACTTGCTTAACCAAGGCGTTTTTTTGCACGTTTTGCAGTTTGTATGCTCGCCTCGTTGATGCCTGCGAACATATCATTTAAGAATTGTGTGACCATTGGCGGAGCTGTTTCGGGTGAGCCTGCGTTAAATGGCGGATCTGGGTTATATTCAATGTAAAGTTGCACTGCTTTAGCGTAGTTTTCGTTGCGTAAAAGTGCGACCAACTTCAAGCCAAAATCGATGCCCGCGGTAACACCTCCGCCAGTCACACGGTTTCTATCCACCACAACACGACCTTTTGTTGGGATTGCACCTAATTCTGCCAGTGCGGGTAATGATGACCAATAAGAAGTTGCTTGATAGCCATCAAGCAAACCAGCCGCGCCTAAAATGAGCGAGCCAGTGCAAACACTTGTAACGTATTTCGCAGTTTTTCCCTGCCCGGCTAAAAAAGCTAGCACTTCCGGGTCTTCCATCATGGTGAGAGTACCCGGCACGCCACCTGGCACAAACAAAACATCTAAGTTTTTGGGGCAATCTTTAAAAGTGATGGTTGGGCGCACGGGGATTAACTTAGCTTGCGCTGGGTTTTCATTGCCAACAACGTCTAAATTCTTCCAAACCAAATGAATGTCACGATTCATTAACGCTTCAAATACCGTTAAAGGTCCTACCAAGTCTTGCAAAAACATGCCTGGGTAAACCAGCATACCTATCACTAATTTATCACCACCTGTGAGTTCCGCATATTTACTCATAGCGTCTGTATGCTGCTTTTCTTCTTCACTAGCTTCCACAGTTCTCTTTTCAGATTCTGCCGCTTCAGCTGTTGCCAGTTTAGCCAGTGCGATTGCGGCACCAGTGCTAGATGCAAGCTGTATAAACTTTCTACGGTCCATCGTGGCTTCCTTGATTTTTGAGTTTTAGTATTTGAATGACGCGCTAAGGTAAGCTGAAGTACCAGCATCAGGCGCAATGCGACCACCTAAGTAATTATAGTATTGAAAGTAATCTTGATTCGTTAAATTTTTCACCGTTAAACCAAGATTAAACCTCTCCGCTTTATAGGCAACACTTGCATCAACTGTGTGATAACTATCGGTTTTGAATGTATTGGCATTATCTACATACATACCCGATTGCCATGTGACGCCTAAGCCAGCACTTAACCCTTTGAGAGAATCTTGCGTAAAGTTATAATTTGCCCAAATTCTAGCTGCATTTTTTGCAACCCCTGGCAATTGATTGCCGGATTTTGCGCCTGTTACCGTTTTTGTAAATTCTGCATTGGTATATGCATAATTGCCTAATAAGCTGAGTGATGGTGCAATACGCCATGTAACATCGGCATCAAAGCCGCGTGAACGCTGCTCGCCTTCGGTTAAAGATCTAAATGACGCGCTAAAAGGGTCTGTGACTGCTACGTTTTCACGTTGGATATGATAAAACGCCGCTTGCCCAGAAATATCACCGTTGTCTAACTTAATACCGGCTTCTTTTTGGCGAGTTTCTTCAGGCTTTGGTGCGCCCGTAAACAAGGCAAAAGGTTGTCCACGTAAACCTTCGCTATAGTTCGCAAATACTGATAGGCTATCCGTCACATCAAAAACCGCACCAAGTCTAGGTAGAATTTTATTTTTTTCAGTGTTGGCCTTGCCTTGGGTATAAACTGACACATAACTGCCTAGCAACACATTATCAAAAGTCGCTGCTGAGTCCAATTCTGGTCCAGTATAATCAATTTCAACATGTGCTTGACGTAAGCTGGCTAGCAGGTGCAATCGTTCTTGAATAGTACTTTGCCACTGCGCATAAACCCCATAAGTGGTGTTGGTAGAAAAAGTGTTATTCACTCCCACACCCGGCTTGCTGTAAGGTGAAAAACTTGGGTTTTTCAAGTCCACTGTACTTGCCTCACATTGTGAAAACCCAAAAGTAAAATTAAATAAAGTAGCACAATCCATAATATTCGGGTCAAAGAAGGCACCTGCAAAGACGCGCAAAACATCTCCGTCAAATGCAGGGTCAAAGTCAATAAAACCCTTATCTTTTAGCCTGCTATAATCCGCACCCAATAACACGGTATTTTTAGTGGCACCCCAATCAAACTTAGCCGTAGCATTGGCTAGCAATGTTTTTTCAGTTTGCTCCTGAAATAGCTGCGTGTTGTAGATTGAGAAACTCGCAGGGCTAATATCAGCACGATCTGGAGAGTTGCCACCGAGGGCTTGCGCTTTTTGGTCAAACTCAGAAGTGGCATAACGCGCTTTGGCATTAAATGACCAAACATCATTCAGTTTATGATCCAGTGTTGCCCAAATGCCATCAAACTCAGTTTTGCTATCAGGTAAATCTTTATCGCCAATGAATAAATCGCGCTTGATATTAAAATTTCCTGCAACAGTGCCAACCGCTGGCAACCCCTGATAATCCTTTTGCCGCCATCTTGAAGTTTTACCTTGCAACACCAGTGAAGTAGTACTGTTATTGGTAAACAAAATGGAAGGATTCAGGTTATAGCGCGTTTGCTCAACTACATCAGTATTACTATCTGTATTGGTGTACTCCCCCGTAACGCGCAATACTACTTGATCACTTAAAAGTTGATTGATGTCAAAGAAAGGTTGCACAAAACTGTCCGTACCCAGCTTTACGCCTAGTTCGCCAAAGGTTTTTGCTTGTGGCAATTTTGAAGTGATATTGACCACACCGCCCACTGGCGAACCTGAACCGCCACTATACAGCACCGCATTTGTGCCTTTGAGGACCTCAATACTTTGCACATTCACTAAACTTTCACGGTCCCCTGAGTTGTAATACTGCGTAAAACCATCTAACAGCTGCTCAGCCTTAAAGCCTCGAATTTTTGTTCCCTCAAAAGAAGGTGTAGAAAATTCAAGATTCGTCACCATGCCACTGACGTTTTTCAGCACTTCACCTACCGTCACATTTTGCTGGTCATCAATTAAAGTTCGTGGCACTACTTGAATAGATTGCGGCGTTTGCTTAATTGGCGTATCTGTTTTAGTCGCCGTGCTGGAATTTTTCACAGAATAGCCTGCATCCTCAGTAGCGCGAATCTGCACAGACTCTAATTCTGTCACTGGAGTTTCAGCTGAGTTTGGTTGAGTTGCAGCATCACTTATCACTTCTTCCGCCATCAACAAGCCACTGTTGCATGCCAAAAGCACAGCAAGTGTTATTCTCTTCATAAGTTCGGCCCCTAAAAATTTAATGATTTTTAAAATTAAAAGATTGTAGCGGCTTAATTCGCCGTGCGGAATGTGACAAATTGTCGCACCCTGATTACACAGTTAGGCGATAGCTAAAAAAATGCAACGCAAGTGACATTTGCGTACAAGTGAATTTTGGCCGTGAGGGCTTAAAATGGCCAGTGATGAAATTTGCAAGACCCACGCTGATTAAGCGCAATTAATCGTTGAAGAACGCTTAATTTTTCTGAATGCCAAAAATATCTAAATAGCTGGTGTAAGTGCTGGTAATCATGAGCGGCACCACCACGAGCAACCCTAAGAACAGCGGAAGAATGGCAAGAATAGTAAGTACGCCAAAAATAAAAATGTAGGCCAAGACGGGTAACACATTGCGCCAAACTGCAATAAAGCTGATTTTCATGGCATCAACCGCTGTCAGTTGATGCAAACGTACCAAAAGCGGTGCAAACCAATAAGCCATCAGCACAGGCAGCATCAATAGCAAAGCGATAAAAGTACTTGGTTTCAAAAGGCTACCGGCTTGTTCTGGCGTAAGTTCTTGTCCGCTGGCAATGAGAGCGACGATTTCTTGGTCTAGACTCGTCACCACTATCACTGATACCATAAGTAGCGCCATCATATACAAACCGCCTACAGCAACGAGTTGCCCCGTATTTTGTTTGAAGCCTGCAAACAGATGATTGATTTCTAACTCTTGATGTCGCCGAATAGCTAGGCAACCCATCATCATGCCTGCCGCAAAAATAGGGGCAAGCAGTGCGCCAAACACCGTACCCAATAGCGGCACCAGCGAGACAGGAACAGCAATGGCCAAATAAATCACGAATAGCACAATCCACATCAACGGGTAAGCTTTAAAAAGCTGAAAGCCGCTCACAATCCAAGTCCATGCGTGGCTGGCAGGTACTTGTCGAATGCTTAAAGGGGTTGGTTCTGGTGGATTGTTGAGTCGTGGTTCTGTCATGTTACACGTCCTTAGCCTTGGCGGCAGTCGCCTGCAGCGCAATGCGCTGCTGTAATATCCGCTTAAAATGATTGGGGTCTTTGGCGTGGGTGAGTTCGCCTTCTGCCGGAAAATGAAAATCATACAACCGAGACAACCAAAAACGCAATGCCGCGCGGCGTAACAATGCATGCCAACTTAGGAATTCGGCCTCATTAAAAGGCCGCACTGTTTGATAGGCGGCTAAAAATGTTGCCAGCTTTTCTTCGTCAAAATAACCATCCGGCAAAATG
>CAZAEN010000027.1:0-7943 GCA_964484105.1 uncultured Methylophilaceae bacterium | reverse complement strand
CGCCATATGACCATGAACGGATTTTTTCAGGTGAAGCGAGCGCAATCTTAATTGCGTCAAATTCTTCTTCTTGCGTAACCTGTTTAAATAAGTCTAATAGAGCTTTCATGGGTTCTCCTTAGTTACGGTCAAGATCAATATCAATGGCGAGTGAGCGAATTTCTTTCACCAACACGTTAAATGATTCCGGCATACCCGCATCAATTTTGTGTTCACCTTTGACAATATTTTCATAGACTTTAGTACGACCGGACACGTCATCTGACTTCACAGTCAACATTTCTTGCAATGTGTATGAAGCGCCGTAAGCTTCTAACGCCCATACCTCCATCTCACCGAAACGTTGGCCACCAAATTGCGCTTTACCGCCCAATGGTTGTTGCGTCACCAAGCTGTAAGGTCCTGTTGAACGCGCGTGCATTTTGTCGTCAACCAAGTGATGTAATTTCAGCACATGCATGTAACCAACTGTCACTGGACGTTCAAATGCTTCACCACTACGACCGTCATACAATCTCACTTGGGTTTTGCCTGCGTGGAATTGTAATTTTTTCGTATGTGCATCATCGTCAGGATAAGCCAAATCCAGCATCGCCCTAATGTCAGCCTCGGCGGCGCCATCAAACACCGGTGTTGCAAACGGCACACCTTGTTTTAAGTTTTTCGCCAACTCGAGAACTTCCTGATCGCTAAACGCATCAATGTCTTCTTTTTTACCATTGCTATTGTTGTAGATGGTGCTTAAGAATTTACGAACCTCCGCTACTTTAGTTTCAGCTTCCAACATATCACCGATACGTTTACCTAACCCTTTGGCTGCCCAACCCAAATGCACTTCCAGAATCTGACCAATATTCATACGAGAAGGCACGCCCAATGGGTTCAACACGATGTCAAGCGGCGTACCGTCTGCCATGTATGGCATATCTTCTACCGGGCAGATTTTTGAGATCACACCCTTGTTACCGTGACGACCCGCCATTTTATCACCTGGCTGAATACGACGTTTCACAGCCAAATACACCTTGACCATTTTCTGTACGCCTGGTGGCAATTCGTCACCTTGCGTCAATTTGCGTTTTTTCTCTTCAAACTTGTTGTCGAATTCCACGCGCGCTTGATTCAAGCTGTCTTTCAACTGCTCTAGCTGACGCGCAGCTTCCTCATCTGCCAAACGAATATCAAACCAGTCATAGCGACCCACACTGTCTAAATACTCTTGTGTGATTGCATCACCTTTTTTCAGTTTATTTGGGCCACCAGTCGCTGCTTTACCCATTAACAAGCGGGCAATACGGCCAAACGCATCCACTTCCACAATCCGCATTTGGTCTGCTAAATCCTGTTTGTAATGTGCTAATTGGTCATCAATAATTTGTTGCGCACGCGCATCTCGGTCAATTCCTTCACGCGTAAACACTTGTACATCAATGACCGTACCGCTCATGCCTGAAGGCACACGCAATGAGGTATCTTTTACATCAGATGCTTTTTCACCAAAAATGGCACGCAGTAATTTTTCTTCCGGTGTCAGTTGTGTTTCACCTTTTGGTGTCACTTTACCCACTAACACATCGCCAGCTTCAACTTCAGCACCGATGTGGATAATCCCAACTTCGTCTAAGCGGCTTAACATTCGCTCGCTTAAGTTAGAAATATCCTTTGTGATTTCTTCCGCACCTAGTTTGGTGTCACGCGCAACCACCGATAGTTCTTCAATGTGAATAGAAGTGTATCGATCATCGGCCACGACACGCTCTGAAATCAAAATCGAGTCTTCGTAGTTGTAACCATTCCATGGCATAAAGCCCACCAGCATATTTTGACCAAGCGCCAATTCACCCATATCGGTTGAAGCACCATCCGCGATCACATCACCACGAGAAAGTTTATCGCCGATTTTTACTAAAGGTCGTTGGTTAATATTGGTGTTTTGGTTCGAACGTGTGTACTTGGTGAGGTTATAAATATCGACACCCACCTCACCAGCTTTCGCTTCTTCATCGTTCACACGAACGACGATACGACCAGAATCAACATAATCCACGATACCACCACGACGTGCAGTCACGACGGTACCTGAGTCAACCGCTACCGTACGCTCAATACCTGTCCCCACCACGGCTTTTTCAGCACGCAAACAAGGCACAGCTTGTCGCTGCATATTTGCACCCATCAACGCACGGTTCGCGTCATCATGCTCCAAGAATGGAATCAACGAAGCCGCAACAGAAACAATTTGACCCGGTGCCACGTCCATATATTGCACACGGTCAGGTTGCGTCATCGTAAACTCGTTGTGATGACGAGAAGAAATCAACTCGTCTTTCAACATACTTTTCGCATCCAACTCAGTATTCGCCTGCGCGATCATGTATTGGCTTTCTTCAATCGCAGATAAATAATCAATGGTGTCAGATACTTTATTACCATCAACACGACGATAAGGCGTTTCTAAGAAACCATATTGATTAGTGCGCGCGTACAACGCTAATGAGTTAATCAGACCAATGTTTGGACCTTCAGGTGTTTCAATCGGACACATACGGCCATAGTGAGTTGTATGTACGTCACGCACCTCAAAACCTGCGCGTTCACGCGTTAAACCACCAGGACCTAAAGCAGAAATACGACGTTTGTGAGTAATTTCTGACAACGGATTGGTTTGATCCATAAACTGTGACAATTGGCTAGAGCCAAAAAACTCACGAATCGCACTTGAAACAGGTTTCGCGTTGATCAAATCATGCGGCATCAAGTTTTCTGATTCCGCTTGACTTAAACGCTCTTTCACCGCACGTTCTACACGGACCAGGCCGGTTCTAAATTGGTTTTCAGCCAGCTCACCTACCGCACGAATACGACGGTTACCCAAATGGTCAATATCATCAATCTCACCACGTCCATTGCGTAACTCCAATAACACGGCAATTACCGCCAAGATGTCATCGTTAGATAGCACATAATCACCTTCATCACCCTTATGACCAACAACTTCATAAAAGCGACGAATCCAACCGGATTGCTTTTCTTCAGACTTTTCCGGGTATACACGTCGATTAAATTTCATCCGACCAACGCGAGATAAATCATAGCGTTCTTCATTAAAGAATAAACCGTTAAATAAAGCTTCTACTGAATCTTCTGTTGGCGGCTCGCCAGGACGCATCATGCGGTAAATGGCAACACGTGCGCTATATTGATCAGGGACCTCATCAATACGCAGTGTTTGTGAAATATAGTCACCGTGATCCAAATCATTAGAGTAGAGCGTTTTAAGCGCATCCACATTGGCTTCAACCAATTTTTCTAACAATGATTCGGTAATTTCATCATTGGCATTTGCAACGACCTCACCGGTTTCTTGATCAACAATATTGTTCCAAATCGCACGACCCAAAATAAAGTCTTGTGGCACAGAAATGCGATCCACACCAGCTTTTTCCATATCACGAATATGTTTCACCGTAATACGTTTATCTTTTGGCACAATCACCTCACCGTCCTTAGCAACGATGTCAAATTTTGCAATTTCACCACGCAAACGCTCAGGCACAATCGCAAACTCCACACCATTTTTACTGATGTAGAAGGTGTCGTAATCAAAGAAAGTTTGAATAATTTGTTCCGGCGTATAACCCAGTGCTTTCAGCAAAATGGTGACAGGCATTTTGCGGCGACGGTCGATACGGAAATACAAATAATCTTTTGGATCAAACTCGAAATCCAACCATGAACCACGGTAAGGAATAATGCGCGCCGAGAAAAGCAGCTTACCTGAAGAATGTGTTTTGCCTCGGTCGTGCTCAAAGAATACGCCCGGACTACGATGCAACTGTGAAACAATGACACGCTCAGTACCATTGATGATAAATGAACCATTTTCCGTCATGAGCGGCAGTTCGCCCATGTAGACTTCTTGCTCTTTGACTTCTTTTACCGTTGGTTTAGAAGCTTCCTTATCCATAATGGTCAAGCGCACTTTAACGCGCAACGGCGCAGCATAGGTTAAACCGCGCTGCTGACATTCCAGTACATCAAATGGCTCTGCGCCAAGCTGATAGCTGACAAAGTCTAAGCGCGCATTTCCGGAATGGCTGGAAATTGGAAAAACAGAGCTGAATGTAGATTGCAAACCATCATCATGGCGTGCTTCAGGCGGCGTATCCGCCTGCAAAAATGCAGCATAGGACTCCAACTGCATTGCTAACAAATAAGGAATTTCTTGTACGCTTTCACGCTTAGCAAAACTTTTACGAAGACGTTTCTTTTCGGTAAAGGAATAGCTCATTGCATCTCCTAGGGTTTGAGGGCAGGAATTAAAATACTTTTAAATAGAAGCCGTTAGCCAAGTATTTTAATTCTTAACTTCAAAACTATACTTCGAAATTCGTTTATAACGCTTAAAACTTAGCGACAACCATAAACGGCTTAGGCCGGCGCTCTCACGCCAGCCTAACCATACCGCAAAAAAGCGAATTATTTGATTTCGCCAGTTGCGCCAGCTTCAATCAATTTTTTCAACGCTGCATCAGCGTCAGCTTTTGATACGCCTTCTTTAATTGCTTTTGGCGCACCGTCAACCAAATCTTTTGCTTCTTTCAAGCCCAAAGCTGTCAACTCACGAACCGCTTTAATAACGCTCACTTTGTTGTCACCAGCAGACAACAAGATTACGTTGAACTCTGTTTGCTCAGCTGCAGCAGCTGGCGCAGCACCAGCGGCTGCACCGCCAGCAACTGCAACAGCAGCGGCTGATACGCCAAATTTTTCTTCGATTTCTTTGATGAAAGCTGTTAGCTCCATTACAGTCATGCTACCGATTGCATCTAAAATGTCAGCATTTGAAATTGCCATGATATTAATTCCCTAAAAATATTTAAAAGATAAAAATTAAGCTGCTTCTTTTTCTTTAGCGTCACGAACCGCTGCAATTGCACGTGCAAATTTGCTTGGCACTTCATTAAGCATACCGGCAAGTTTAGACAGCAACTCATCACGACTTAATGTTGCTGCGAGCGCTTGTACGCCTGCGGCATCCAAACGTTCATTTGGCAATGCACCTGCTTTAAGTTTGAACAGATCATTTTCTTTAGCGAAATTGTTCATCACTTTTGCAGCAGACACTGGGTCAGCAGAAATGCCGAACACCAATGGACCAACCATATCGTCAGTCAATACAGCAAAAGGGGTACCCTCTACTGCACGGCGCACTAAAGTATTTTTAAGCACGCGCAAAAATACGCCAGCCTCACGTGCATCGGCACGAAGTTTCGTCATATTAGCTACGCCAATACCACGATATTCAGCCAGCACGATCGCCTGTGCGTTTGCTACTTGCGCACTTACTTCAGCAACGACTTCTTTTTTTTCTGATAGATTGAGACTCAAGGTCTTTTCTCCTTCCGTTTACGAAAATCCGACTTTCGTCGAATCACTTACGGCGTCCTTTGTCAGGGAAATCCTGTTTTAGGGTTCGCCATCTGCGTTGGCTCTGAGCTAGTATAAACAGAGGATTACTCACCCATTTATATCTAACTCTTCATTAAGCTTGACACACCAACGGTCTTTGATGCTCTTGAGAAAAATTTCTCAAGCCCAAAGTCTTTTTAGTTGCCATTCTTAAAAAGAACGACCACTCTTATTATTTAAGCTGCAATCGTTGCCTGATCAACGCGTACACCAGGACCCATTGTGCTGGATACTGAAAGCTTCTTCAGATAGACGCCTTTAGAACTGGCTGGTTTTGCCTTATTCAACGCTTCAACCAATGCAAACAAGTTGCCTTGCAATTGCTCCACAGTGAACGAAGCACGGCCGATTGTGCAATGCACGATACCACCTTTGTCTGTACGGTATTGCACTTGACCTGCTTTTGCATTTTTCACAGCTGTTGCAGCATCTGGTGTAACGGTACCGACTTTTGGGTTTGGCATCAGGCCACGTGGGCCCAAAATTTGACCTAAGGTACCCACGATACGCATCGCATCTGGGGTAGCAATCACCACATCAAAATCCATTACACCGGCTTTCACTTGCTCGGCCAAGTCGTCAAAGCCAACGATGTCTGCGCCAGCCGCTTTGGCCGCATCAGCTTGCGCACCCTGTGCAAACACTGCTACACGGGTAGTTTTACCGGTGCCATTTGGCAACACAATAGCGCCACGCACCAATTGGTCAGACTTACGCGCATCAATACCAAGGTTCACGACCGCATCAACAGATTCATCAAACTTGGCAATCGCATTCTCTTTAACCAACGTTAAACCTTCTGCAACTGGGTAAAGTTTATTACGATCAACTTTTGCACGGAGTGCTAAGACTCGTTTAGAAATCCCCATTTTATACACCCTCCACTTCAATACCCATGCTTCTTGCGCTACCTGCAATCGTGCGCACAGCAGCATCCATATCAGCACCAGTCAAATCTGGTTTTTTAGCCAATGCAATTTCCTCAGCTTGTTTGCGAGTAATTTTGCCCACTTTGTCTGTATGAGGACGTGGAGATCCTTTTGTAATACCGGCCGCTTTCTTAATCAAAATAGTTGCCGGTGGCGTTTTCATTACAAACGTAAAACTTTTATCAGCAAACGCAGTAATGACCACTGGAATTGGTAAACCTGGCTCAACGCCTTGTGTTGCGGCGTTAAACGCTTTACAGAACTCCATAATATTCAAGCCACGTTGACCCAATGCTGGGCCAATTGGAGGACTTGGGTTTGCTTTACCTGCAGGAACCTGCAGCTTGATATAGCCTATAACTTTTTTAGCCATCATTTACTCCTAATGTGGGTACAATCGCTTAAGAAACCCTAAGCTCCCCGTTAATAAATACAACTTATGACAAATTACTAAACTTCTTTTTCCACTTGACCGAACTCGAGTTCGACCGGTGTAGATCGTCCAAAAATCACTACAGAAACACGAAGCTTGCTTTTCTCGTAGTTAATATCTTCCACACTGCCAGAAAAGTCTTTAAATGGGCCGTCAATAATGCGAACGGACTCGCCTTTTTCAAACGACATTTTCTGAATGGGGTTACTCTTACTGTCATCGATGCGCTGCAGAATAAGATCAACCTCTTTATCTTTGATTGGTGTCGGTTTTTGCGCGGTGCCACCGATAAAGGCTGTTACACGCGGTGTGCTTTTCACCAAATGCCAACTTTCATCCGTCATGCTCATTTGCACCAACACGTAACCAGGATATAGCTTTCGTTCAGAAATAGTTTTCTGACCAGACTTCATTTCCACCACTTCTTCAACCGGAACCAGAATCTGACCGAATTGATCCTGAATGTCGGAACGCGCAACACGCTCCTCAATGCCTTTTTGTACAGATTTTTCAAATCCTGAATAAGCTTGTACTGCATACCATCTCATGCTCATTACGCGCTCCGTCCCATTAACCACTGCACCATAAAAGCAAAACCAATATCCACCAAAGCCAAAAAGGCTGCCATAATGACAACCAACACAAACACTACCATCGTGGTTTGAATCGTCTCTTTTCTTGTTGGCCAGACTACACGCTTAGCCTCTGAGACAGATTCGCTGACAAATCCAAGCGCATCTCGTCCCACAGGAGTTGTCCACAGCACCGCAGTGGCAGCACCCAAGCCAGCCAACACCGCAATAATTCTGATGACAAGCGCTTTATCTTGCAGCAGGTAGTATCCCGCCAAACCAGAAACAAGCAGCAATACTGCCACCAACAACTTAATTTTGTTGATCATAAGGATTGTTTACTACTTGTTATATTTAGAAGTTAAAACAGATTCAAAAAAACCATTTAACTATTGAAAGATGGCAGGCCAAGAGGGTCTCGAACCCCCAACCCTCGGTTTTGGAGACCGATACTCTACCAATTGAGCTATTGGCCTGCAACAAACCTTATTCAATAATTTTAGCGACGACACCGGCACCAACGGTACGACCACCTTC
>CAZAEN010000026.1:0-8088 GCA_964484105.1 uncultured Methylophilaceae bacterium | reverse complement strand
CTGCTGTGAATTTGGTGTGTGGTTTGATAGAACCAGATTTAGCCAATACTTGACCACGTTCCACCTCTTCACGTTTTGTACCACGAAGCAATACACCAACGTTGTCACCAGCTTGACCTTGGTCAAGCAATTTACGGAACATTTCAACGCCAGTACATGTTGTTTTCAGCGTTGGTTTGATACCAACGATTTCAATCTCGTCACCGACTTTAACAATACCGCGCTCAATACGACCAGTTACCACGGTACCACGACCTGAGATAGAGAACACGTCTTCTACTGGCATCAAGAATGTACCGTCAATCGCACGCTCTGGCATTGGGATGTAGCTATCCAATGCGTCAGCTAAACGGAAGATAGAGGCTTCACCGATTTCTGATTGGTCACCTTCTAGTGCAGCACGTGCTGAACCTGTGATGATTGGGGTGTCATCGCCTGGGAAATCGTATTTGCTTAACAAATCACGCACTTCCATTTCAACCAATTCCAACAACTCAGGATCGTCAACCAAGTCAGCCTTGTTTAGGTAAACAACGATGTATGGAACACCTACTTGGCGGGCCAATAGGATGTGTTCACGTGTTTGTGGCATTGGGCCGTCAGCAGCTGAACATACTAAGATTGCGCCGTCCATTTGAGCCGCACCGGTAATCATGTTTTTTACATAGTCGGCGTGGCCTGGGCAGTCTACATGTGCGTAGTGACGTGTCGCAGTCTCATATTCAACGTGCGCTGTATTAATGGTAATTCCACGCGCTTTTTCTTCTGGTGCCGCGTCAATTTGATCGTAAGCCTTCGCTTCACCGCCAAATTTCTTCGTTAATACTGTCGTTATCGCTGCCGTTAATGTGGTCTTACCATGGTCAACGTGACCAATCGTACCAACGTTTACGTGCGGCTTCGTCCGCTCAAATTTACCTTTTGCCATCTCTACTCGTCCTTATACAAAATTAATACTATTTTTTGTTAATAATTGCTTCAGCCACATTTCTTGGCGCGTCAGCATAGTGCTTAAATTCCATGCTATAGGTTGCACGACCTTGTGACAATGAGCGTACAGTAGTTGAATAGCCAAACATTTCCGACAATGGAACTTCAACGCGAATCGCTTTACCACCGCCAGCCATATCGTCCATCCCTTGGATAATGCCGCGACGAGAAGACAAGTCACCCATCACATCACCCATATACTCTTCAGGCGTTTCAACTTCAACCGCCATCATCGGCTCCAAGAGAACAGGATCAGCTTTACGCATACCATCCTTAAAGCCAATCGAAGCCGCCATCTTAAACGCATTTTCGTTTGAGTCCACATCATGGTAAGAACCATCGAACAAAGTTACCTTGACATCAACAACCGGGAAGCCAGCCAATATACCTGCAGGAATAGTCTCACGCAGGCCCTTCTCAACAGCAGGAATAAATTCACGTGGAACCGTACCACCCTTAATTTGATCGACGAACTCAAAGCCTTTACCAGCTTCGTTTGGCTCCATTTTCAACCAAACATGGCCGTATTGACCCTTACCACCAGATTGCTTAACGAATTTACCTTCAACCTCAACCGACTTACGAATTGCCTCACGGTATGCCACCTGTGGCGCACCTACGTTGGCTTCTACACCAAACTCACGACGCATACGGTCAACCAAAATTTCCAAGTGCAACTCACCCATACCGGAAATAATCGTTTGACCGGACTCTTCATCAGTACGTACACGGAAAGATGGATCTTCTTGGGCCAAACGCCCCAAAGCCAAGCCCATTTTCTCTTGGTCAGCCTTAGTTTTAGGCTCAACCGCCACGTGAATTACCGGCTCAGGGAAGATCATACGCTCTAAAATAATTGGCTTGTCAGGAGAGCATAAAGACTCACCAGTCGTCACATCTTTCAAACCAATACAAGCAGCAATGTCGCCAGCCAACACCTCATCAACCTCTTCACGGTTATTCGCATGCATTTGAACAATACGTCCAATACGTTCTTTTTTCCCTTTAACAGAGTTAAGAACAGTATCTCCCTTATTCAAGGTGCCAGAGTAAACACGCACAAAAGTTAATTGACCAACAAACGGGTCTGTCATCAATTTGAACGCTAAAGCAGAAAAACCTTCTTTATCATCCGCCTTACGAGTAACAGCTTCACCATCTTCCGTCTCACCCTTTACATCAGGAATATCCACAGGTGCAGGCAAGAATTGGATTACAGCATCCAACATACGTTGAACACCTTTATTTTTAAAAGCCGAACCACACAACATTGGCTGAATTTCACCAGCGATCGTACGGGTACGCAGACCTAAGATAATGTCTTTTTCTTCCAACTCACCATTTTCTAAGTATTTATTCATCAAGTCTTCGCTTGCCTCAGCAGCAGACTCAATCATTTGCTCACGCCATTTACTCGCCACTTCAACCAATTCAGCCGGAACTTCACCATAGGTGAATTTCATCCCTTGAGAAGCCTCATCCCAGATAATGGCTTTCATTTTTATCAAATCAACCACACCAGTGAACGTGTCTTCACGACCAATTGGAATCACAATTGGCACAGGACTCGCCTTCAAGCGAGTTTTCATTTGATCAACAACTTTAAAGAAGTCTGCGCCTGCACGATCCATCTTATTCACAAACGCTAAACGCGGTACTTTGTATTTATTGGCTTGACGCCACACTGTTTCAGATTGTGGTTGCACACCACCCACCGCACAGTAGACCATACATGCACCATCTAACACGCGCATTGAACGCTCAACTTCAATTGTAAAGTCAACGTGCCCAGGAGTATCGATAATGTTGAAACGATGCTCCGGGAAAGACATGTCCATACCCTTCCAGAAACAGGTCGTCGCCGCAGAAGTAATGGTAATCCCACGCTCTTGCTCTTGCTCCATCCAGTCCATGGTAGCCGCACCATCATGCACCTCACCAATTTTATGATTCACACCGGTGTAATACAAAATACGCTCAGTCGTTGTTGTTTTACCAGCGTCAATGTGGGCAGAAATACCAATGTTACGGTAGCGTTCAATAGGGGTTTTACGAGCCACAGTGATTTACCTTTTAAATTTGTTCAAGAATTAACTAGAATTAGAAACGGAAGTGCGAGAACGCTTTGTTAGCTTCAGCCATACGATGCACTTCTTCACGTTTTTTCATCGCTGCACCACGGCCTTCTGACGCTTCAATCAACTCAGCCGCCAAACGCAAGCCCATTGATTTTTCACCACGCTTACGCGCAGCATCACGCAACCAACGCATCGCCAACGCACTGCGGCGACTCGGACGGACCTCAACTGGCACCTGGTAGTTAGCACCACCTACGCGACGACTTTTAACCTCAACCATTGGACGCAGATTTGAAAGAGCTAAAGTAAATAGCTCCAACGCATCTTTACTGGTTTTTGTTGCCACTTGATCCAACGCACCATACAAAATGCGTTCAGCAACTGATTTTTTACCACCCGTCATCAATACATTAACGAATTTTGAGACTTCTTGGCTACCAAATTTTGGATCTGGCAAAATATCTCTTTTGGGAACTTCTCTACGTCTTGGCATAATCTTCTCTATTCTAAATTTATGTTTTGCTGGCAACTACATAGCAAGGCCTTCGGAAGGCCACCGTTAAAAAATTAAAGCAATTACTTTGCTTTTGCGTCTTTTGGACGCTTCGCACCATATTTGGAGCGAGATTGTTTACGATCTTTCACACCTGCGGTATCCAAGCTACCGCGCACCATGTGGTAACGCACACCCGGCAAATCTTTCACGCGACCACCACGAATCAACACCACACTGTGCTCTTGCAAGTTATGGCCTTCACCGCCGATGTAGCTAATCACCTCGTAACCATTTGTTAAACGAACTTTAGCCACCTTACGCAACGCCGAGTTTGGCTTTTTAGGCGTTGTAGTATAAACACGCGTGCAAACACCACGTCTTTGTGGACATGCCTCCAGTGCTGGCACCTTACTTTTTGTCACCACTTTAACACGTGGTTTACGTACTAACTGATTGATGGTTGGCATTGCCTTACCTCTAATTTATCTTAATTTAAATGTATCAAGTCAAGCGGGATTGTCACCAACCATGGTGACAATCCCGAAAAACGTAGCATTCTATTTAGGCTGTGTTCTATTGTCAAGAACTAAATAGGAATGCTTATTCTGATGCAACACCACTGTTTTCTTGATCAGCCACCTCAGAAACCACTTCTTCAATCACTGAAGTTTCTTCTGTAGCAATAACCTCGTTAACCGAAGCAACAGTACCCGCTGACTTACGTGCATCGTGATACGCTAACCCGGTACCTGCTGGAATTAAGCGTCCGACAATAACGTTTTCTTTTAAGCCACGCAAATCATCTCGTTTACCTAAAATTGCAGCTTCTGTGAGCACACGTGTTGTTTCTTGGAACGATGCCGCTGAAATAAACGAATCGGTTGACAATGAAGCTTTAGTAATACCCAGCAGTACAAATTCATAGCTTGCCGGACGTTTATCTTCAGCAACCACCTTTTCATTCTCAATCAACACATCTGCGCGTTCAACTTGCTCGCCCATAATGAAGCCAGTATCACCTGCATCTAAGATTCTGACACGACGCAACATTTGACGCACAATCACTTCAATGTGTTTGTCGTTGATCTTCACGCCTTGTAAACGATACACGTCTTGCACTTCGTCGATCACGTAACGCGCTAGCGCTTCGCGACCTTGTAAACGCAAGATGTCTTGTGGATCAGCTGGGCCATCTACAATACTTTCACCTTTAGTCACTATTTGACCATCATGCACAGTCACGTGTTTGTCTTTAGGAATCAAGTACTCATTCGTGATGCCATCTAAGTCCGTAATCACCAAACGTTGTTTACCTTTAGTATCTTTACCAAACGACACAGTACCGGTCACTTCTGCCAACATGCCTGCGTCTTTTGGTGAACGGGCTTCGAACAGTTCCGCCACCCGTGGCAAACCACCAGTAATGTCACGTGTTTTAGAAGATTCTTGTGGAATACGTGCCAACACCTCACCCACGCCAACGTCTTGGCCATCTTTTACCGTGATAATGCATCCTAATTGGAATGTCACGTTCACGGAGGTTTCACTTCCTGCAACCTTCACTTCGTTACCGGCAGCATCCAACAATTTCACTTGTGGTCGCAGACCTTTGGACTGACCAGCACGTTGTTTCGGATCGATGACCACCAATGAAGACAAACCAGTCACTTCATCGACCTGTTTCGCTACAGTGACACCTTCTTCAACGTTTTCAAATTTTACGCGGCCAGCATACTCAGTAATAATTGGGCGAGTATGTGGGTCCCAAGTTGCCAAGGCCTGACCCGCTTTCACAGGTTTACCATCAGTAACAGTCAACGTCGCACCATATGGTACTTTATGACGCTCACGCTCACGACCACTTTCATCCACAACAACTACTTCACCATTACGTGAAATCACCACCAACTCATTACGCACATTTGTGACATAACGCATGGTAGATGTAAAGTTAAGAATACCGTTTGATTTACTTTCCACCTGAGAAACAGAAGCCGCACGCGATACCGCACCACCAATATGGAAAGTACGCATCGTCAACTGTGTACCTGGCTCACCGATTGATTGCGCCGCAATCACACCCACTGCTTCACCAATACTGATAAGTTTGCCACGACCTAAGTCACGACCATAACATTTTGCACAGATACCAAAACGCGTGTCACAAGTCAGCGCTGTACGCACTTTTACTTCATCGATACCTAAGTTGTCGATGTGTTCAACCTCATCTTCAGTGAGCAAGGTACCAGCAGCATAGACAACTTCTTGTGTTTCAGGATGCAAAATATCAAGCGCAGTTGTACGACCCAAAATACGATCGCGCATTGGCTCAATCACTTCACCGCCTTTAACCAGCGCTTTTGTAACCAAGCCTTCTGTTGTACCGCAATCGGTCTCAGTCACCACCAAATCTTGTGTTACGTCAACCAAACGACGCGTCAAGTAACCTGAGTTAGCTGTTTTCAATGCAGTATCGGCCAAACCTTTACGCGCACCGTGGGTAGAAATAAAGTATTGCAACACGTTCAAGCCGTCACGGAAGTTCGCTTTAATCGGCGTTTCAATAATCGAACCGTCCGGTTTCGCCATCAGGCCACGCATACCCGCCAATTGACGTACCTGTGCCGCTGAACCACGCGCACCGGAGTCTGCCATCATGTAAATGGCGTTGAAGGACTCTTGACGCAACACTTTGCCATCTTTTGTCACAACATTGCCATCCGCGTCTTTAACATCCTCTTCACGTAATTGCTTCATCATGGCATCAGCCACTTTGTCACCTGCGCGACCCCAAATATCCACCACTTTATTGTAGCGTTCACCTTGGGTGACTAGACCAGATACATATTGGTCTTCAATTTCTTTAACTTCTGCGTCAGCCGCGGCAATCAAGGTTTCTTTTTCTTTTGGCACCAACATATCGTTAATGGAGATTGAGATACCCGCTTTCGTCGCGTAGGAATAACCGGTGTACATCAATTTATCCGCAAAAATAACTGTTTCGCGGATACCAACTTTGCGGAAACTCGCATTGATTAAACGAGAAATCTCTTTTTTCTTTAATGCTTTATCGATATAGCTATAGGACAAACCTGCTGGCAGAATATCTGACAACAAGGCACGACCTACTGTTGTTTCATAGCGAGTAATCTTATCGGTTTTTTGGCCGGCGGCATCAACTTCTACTTCATTGATACGCACAGTAACTTTAGCGTGCAAATCAACAATGCCTTGATCATAAGCGCGCTGCACTTCTTTTACATCAGTAAAACGCATGCCTTCACCACGCGCATTGATTTTTTCACGCGTCATATAGTAAAGACCCAACACGATATCTTGTGAAGGCACAATAATTGGCTCGCCATTCGCTGGAGACAACACGTTATTGGATGCCAACATCAACGTGCGGGCTTCCATTTGCGCTTCTAAACTCAATGGCACGTGAACCGCCATTTGGTCACCGTCAAAGTCGGCGTTGAATGCTGAACACACCAATGGGTGCAACTGGATCGCTTTACCTTCGATCAAAATAGGCTCAAACGCTTGGATACCCAAACGGTGCAACGTAGGCGCACGGTTAAGTAAAACCGGATGCTCACGAATCACATCCTCAAGAATATCCCAAACTTCTGGTCCTTCTTCTTCCACTTTTTTCTTCGCGGCTTTAATGGTAGTCACCAAGCCAAGCACTTCTAGCTTATGGAAAATAAATGGTTTGAATAATTCAAGCGCCATTTTTTTCGGTAACCCGCATTGGTGCAATTTCAGCTGCGGGCCTACCACGATCACGGAACGACCTGAGTAGTCAACACGTTTACCAAGCAAGTTTTGACGGAAACGACCACCCTTACCTTTAATCATGTCGGCTAAAGATTTTAATGGGCGCTTATTCGCGCCAGTCATCACTTTGCCGCGACGACCATTGTCCAACAATGAATCTACCGCCTCTTGCAACATACGCTTTTCATTACGAACGATAATTTCTGGTGCTTTTAATTCCAACAAACGTTTCAAACGGTTGTTACGGTTAATCACACGGCGATACAAATCGTTCAAATCAGACGTCGCGAAACGACCGCCATCCAATGGTACCAATGGGCGCAACTCTGGTGGCAATACTGGCAAGATTTCAAGAATCATCCACTCTGGTTTAATGCCAGATTTTTGAAAAGCTTCCAATACTTTCAAGCGTTTTGCAATTTTTTTGATTTTTGCTTCTGAGCTGGTTTCAGACAGTTCTTGACGCAATGTTTCAACATCTCTATTGATATCCATCGTGCGCAACAATTCACGAATCGCTTCAGCACCCATGACTGCATTAAATTCATCACCGTACTCTTCAACTTTTGCCAAGTAGTCATCTTCAGTCAATAACTGACCACGTGTCAGTGGCGTCATGCCTGGATCAACCACAATGAATGCTTCGAAATACAACACGCGCTCAATATCACGCAAAGCGATATCCAGCACCATACCTAAACGGCTTGGTAATGATTTCAAAAACCAGATGTGCGCGACTGGTGA
>CAZAEN010000025.1:0-17198 GCA_964484105.1 uncultured Methylophilaceae bacterium | reverse complement strand
TCAGCGCTTTCGCATCTTTGGGGTTTTCGATCATGTCGATGCCACAAATTTTTACGCTACCAGCACTTGGGGCTAAATTACCCGTCAACATTTTCATGGTGGTGGATTTGCCCGCACCATTGGGGCCTAAAAACCCCAACACTTCACCTTTACTTAAGGTAAAGCTCACGTTGCTTACAGCCTCACGGCCGCCATATAAACGCGTTAATGCATTGGCTTCTACGGTGAAATTTTGCATCATCAACACTACAGTTCTACTGGTTTAATCACACCATAGCGGGTTGCAATATGTACAAGTTGCCCCGTCGTTTCTACGCCCAACTTTTGTCTAACATTAGTTTGAATGTTGGCAACAGTTTTATAGCCAATGTGCATTTGTTCAGAAATGCTTGTAAGCGTGCCACCTTCAGCAATACGTTTAAACACTTCGAATTCTCTTGGCGATAATTTTTTGACAGGGTTGCCACCTTGCTCCAAATTGAACATTGATAAATTCAGCGCCACTTCATTATTGATAAAGCGGCCGCCCTTGATGATTTTTTGTATCGCATCCAAAATCACTTCAGGCGGGTCCATTTTGGTTACGAAACCTCGCGCGCCAGCCTGTAGCGCTCTGCTGGCAAATACGCAATCATCATGCATACTTAAAATGAGAACGCGCGCCTTTTCATTGCGTTGCAAAATCCTCGCTAATGTATCTAATCCGCTAATGCCGGGCATATCTAAATCTAAAATCATGAGGTCTGGGTGTAGCTTCTCGAAAAGTAGACAGGCTTCTTCACCATTTTGCGCTTCACCAATCACCGTGTAAGACGATTGCTCAAGCAAAGTTCGTAACCCCTTGCGGAGCATGATATGGTCATCAGCGATAAGTATTTTTGTTTGACTCATGGTTTATTTCTGTTTTTTATTGGCTAAGGTGATGTTGACGCACTTGTTGTTTACAAAGGTAAGTTCAGCCTGATTAAAAAACTTATTTTCTGCGTAACTAATTTTGGCATCGTAATACCACATTTCTATCATCTCTTTCTTGGCTTGTGCGGTGTCAACCTGATGCTCTTTGAGAACATCGTCAACGTTGTTGGGTTTCACTGCAATATCGACTTTATTCGGTTTGCCAAGATTTTGCGTGACGAACTCTTTAGACTGCCCACTATACTTTTTTAAGAAAGCATGTTCGTTATCTTGAATCGTTAACGCATGGGCATTAACGAGTATGCCTGTGTAGAAGGTAGTGAATGCAAGCATGCGGTAAAAACTTTTTCTCATGATGAAATGGCCTTTGGTGATTGAACTTCTAGATGCGTTGTTGAAACTGGAATGTGTGCAGTAATACAAGTACCAACATAGCGTTCACTTTTAACGGAAAATTTGCCATTGAGTGATTCCACACGCTCTCGCATGCCAACCAGCCCTAGCCCGTTTGGCCGTTTAAAATTGATGCCTTTGCCATTGTCTTGCACTTCAATACACAAGTTTGGGTGATGCTCAATATTGCTAATGCATACTTTAATCCTTACATTTGAAGCATTTGCGTGTTTGGAAATATTAGTCAGTGCTTCCTGCACGATACGAAATGCAACGATGTTGATTTCTTCAGGAAAAATATAATCTTCTAAACCTAAGTCCAGCTCAGAATAGGTCGCATGGTTGTGCACACGCCAGTCTTGAAAAAGCTGTTTGATTGCTTCCCCAAGCCCTTGAGAATTTAATGCGATGGGTCTGAGTTGCTTGATGAGCGTGTGAATCGATTTTTGTACATGACCAATATTAGAGGCGATGCGCGCAGCGATTTCTAAAATTTGGTTTGGGTTGGTTTTTTGTAGTGCAAGCGCATCCATGCGGATAGAGGTTAAATATTGACCAGTTTCATCGTGAATTTCTTGGGCGATAAATTTACGCTCTTTCTCCTGCACGCTGATTGCGTGTCTAGCCAAATGTTGATTTTCTTTTAGCGTTCTTTCTAAATCGATTTCTGCCAAACACTGTTCAGTAATATCGACTAAATACACATGAATTTGTGCATTTGAGTTGATTTCCCTATCTGGTTTGATAAAAATAAAACGGGCAATTACAAAACAAAGCGCATCATCAGATCGATGCACTTTTAATTTTGAATAATTGAGTTCGGTGACTTCTGCAAGCTTATTGATGAATGCCTGCCACTCAAAATCAAAAAGATTTTTTATATTTTGTTGATGCGTTGATAAATGACAAATTCTATTGAATGCGCTGTTAGACATGATCACTTCACCTTCAAGGTTCAACACGCAATTACCCGTTAAATCTCCATCAAAAAGGGTTTTGTATAAATGCTGACTGCTTCTTAAATGTGTTTCAGCAGTTTTTCTTAAATTAGTTTCAAGTTTGAGTTCTTTCACTCTTCGATTTGAAAACCAGACAGCTAGGATCGCTAACACGAACAATGCAAGCGGAATTTCATCTAATTGCAAATGTTCATATTCAGAGAGAGAAGCGCTTAACTCTTCCGCCAAGTTGAAAAATAAAGACAAACAATAAGTGGCAACAACGCCACTCAATACCACCAATAAATCTTTATGTCTTCTGTCCAAACGCATGATTATTACGTAGCAATTTGGCTACGACCAACTTAAATAATTAGTGGGAGTATATGGTGCGATGGCAAAGCATCATAGGTGAAAAATTCCCTTTCTCATCATTTGGTGGGCGGTGAAAACATGAATAGATAAAAGGGAATAATTCATCTATGGACATTGTTACAAATTGTTAACAATTGCGTTCGTTAGCTACAGGCATTCAGGGGGGGTGTCGGTGACTATCAATAAGAATTCAATTTCAATAGACAGGAGTAACGTATGAAAGTCATTTCAACAAGTGCTAAATTAGCAGCGTTGGTTGGCGGTGTGTTTGCTGCGGTTTCCGGGTTGGCGTTAGCAGATGCCGACTTAGATAAAGCCCTAGGAACCGCTGGAAACTGGCCAGTTGCGACAGGGGGATATTATAGCCAACACAATAGCCCACTGGCACAGATTACCAAATCTAACGTAAAAAACGTTAAAGCGGCTTGGTCATTTTCAACCGGTGTACTGCATGGTCACGAAGGTGCGCCATTGGTCATCGGCGATATGATGTACATCCACTCAGCTTTCCCAAACAATACTTACGCAGTTAACTTAAATGATCCAGGCAAAATTGTTTGGCAACATAAGCCAAAACAAGATGCTGCAACTAAAGCGGTGATGTGTTGCGACATTGTTGACCGTGGTTTAGCTTATGGCGCAGGTCAAATTGTGAAAAAACAAGCAAACGGCCAAGTGTTAGCACTAGATGCTAAAACAGGTAAAGTGAACTGGCAAGTTGAAATGTGCGATCCAAAAGTGGGTCAAACATTAACACAGGCCCCATTCGTTGCTAAAGACACAGTGTTAATCGGTTGTTCTGGTGCTGAGTTAGGTGTTCGCGGTGCTGTGAACGCGCTTGACTTAAAAACTGGTGAGTTGAAATGGCGCGCATTTGCGACGGGGTCAGATGAATCTATTCGTTTGGCAAAAGACTTCAACAGTGCTAACCCACACTACGGTCAATTTGGCCTAGGTACAAAAACATGGGAAGGCGATGCTTGGAAAATTGGTGGCGGCACAAACTGGGGTTGGTATGCATACGATCCAAAATTGAACTTGTTCTACTACGGTTCAGGCAACCCAGCACCTTGGAATGAAACCATGCGTCCAGGCGACAACAAATGGACAATGACAATTTGGGGTCGTGATTTAGACACAGGCATGGCGAAATGGGGCTACCAAAAAACGCCACATGACGAGTGGGACTTTGCTGGTGTGAACCAAATGGTATTAACTGACCAACCAGTGAACGGCAAAATGACACCGTTGTTAAGCCATATTGACCGTAACGGTATTCTCTACACATTGAACCGTGAAAACGGTAAATTGATTGTGGCAGAAAAAGTTGACCCAGCGGTTAACGTGTTCAAAAAAGTGGATTTGAAATCAGGTACGCCAGTACGTGACCCAGAGTTCGCAACCCGTATGGACCACAAAGGTACTAACATCTGTCCATCAGCGATGGGCTTCCACAACCAAGGTGTTGACTCATACGACCCAGAAAGCCGTACTTTATATGCTGGTTTGAACCACATTTGTATGGACTGGGAGCCGTTCATGTTGCCATACCGTGCTGGTCAATTCTTCGTAGGTGCAACACTTGCGATGTACCCTGGCCCAAATGGCCCAACCAAAACAGAAATGGGTCAAATCCGCGCATTTGACTTAACGACTGGTAAAGATAAATGGACTAAATGGGAAAAATTTGCGGCTTGGGGTGGTACTTTGTACACCAAAGGCGGCTTAGTTTGGTACGCAACGCTTGATGGTCATCTAAAAGCGTTAGATAACGCCAATGGTAAAGAATTGTGGAAATTCAAAATGCCATCTGGTGGTATCGGTTCTCCTATGACTTACCAATTTAAGGGTAAACAATACGTCGCCAGCATGTATGGCGTCGGTGGTTGGCCTGGTGTTGGTTTGGTGTTTGACTTAACTGACCCAAGTGCTGGTTTGGGTGCGGTAGGTGCCTTTAAAGAATTGCAACATCACACACAAATGGGTGGTGGCTTAATGGTGTTCAGCCTTTAAGCGATCGCTTTAAAAAAGTGAAGTTGTGATTTTTTAATCAAATGGATTGCTGGCATTGCTTGTAGCACTTGGCGATGCCAGCAATTCTCAAATTTTGTTAAGGACGTTTGTATATGCAAAAACGCATTAGACATTGCGTAAAAGTGGTGCTCGCCGTTGTTTCTTCAGTTTTCTCATTTTCTGTAGTTGCAGCCGATTTGAATGTATGCGCAGGAAAGAACGAGATGCCATTTTCAAACGAAGCGAAAGAAGGGTTTGAAAATGAAATTGCCCAAGTGTTGGCGAAAGAATTGAACCGTAAATTGAATTTTGTGTGGTGGTCAAATGGGTTAACCGTTGGTAAAGATCTGGAAGAAGGAAAATGTGACCTGATTATTGGCTCAGACCCACAAGATCCACGCGTGATGCCGACCAAACCTTACTATAAATCAGCGTATGTTTTTATCACGAGAAAAGACCGTGAAATCGATATTGATTCATGGGATCACCCTTACTTAAAAGAAAAAAATTTCAGAATTGGTGTGATGCCAGATAGTCCTGGGAAAAATATGTTGCTCGCGATTAATCGTTTTGATGACATGTTTGACTACTTTACTGAAATTCAGAATTTTCAATCCACCAGAAATCGTTATATACGCGTAGAGCCATCTCGCTTAGTCAATGATGTGGAAACCATGCATATTCACGTAGCCATGTTGTGGGCGCCTGAGGCTGCAAGGTACGTCAACGCTAAGCCTGATTTAAAAATGGTGGTTGTCAAAGACAACGCAAAAAAAGCCAATGGACAACAAGTGCCTATGCATTATGAGGTGGTGATGGGTGTTCGAAAAGGCAACACGGAGCTGCGCGATGCAATCAATCAGGTGATCGACAATAAATCAGATGAAATGTTGAATATTTTGAAAAAAGAAGGCATTCCATTATTGCCACTCAAATAAATAACAGACAGGTCGCAAGACTGGGAGTAGAAATTGAAAGTGTTAATGAATAAGTTAAAAGGCAATCCAATGTTAAAGGCAACAATCATCGCATCAATCGTTGGCGGGCTTTTTATTGCCGCATGTGCAAAAGGGGATGTTTCATCAACTGAAGCAATAGCAGAGAGCAACACCGCCAATGTAAAAAAAGACTTTGGTCCACCTTTGGAGTTTAGAGGCACGATTTCTGGCGACGTGTTAGATATGGCACCCAAAGTGGAGGGTGAAGTCGTGACAGATCAAGCCAAGCAGTTTATGGCTACGGGTGAAAATCCATACAGAGGTAACAGTGAGGCCGTAAAAAAAGGCTATACCATTTTTTCAACGGCTTGTTCAGGATGTCATGGACACCTCGCTGAGGGCAAACTTGGTCCTGCTTTGGCAGACGCTTATTGGACGTATCCAAAAAATGAAACGGACAAAGGCTTATTTGAAACCATTTATGGCGGCGCCGCAGGGATGATGGGACCACAACAGGGACTCCTCAAAGTTGACGAAATTTTGCATGTGATGGCGTGGATACGCTCTCAAGGGGAAGAGAATGCAAAAGGCGGGTCAGCTGCGCATTAGTTATTAGTCAAAGTTTATACGCCTGAGTTATTAATTAAGGACGGGTGTATGAAAAACTGCAATCGATGGCCTGCTGGTGAACATCGGTTGTATGTTAAACCTCACCAGCAACATAAAAGAAGGAGAAAGTGATGAAGCGAATCTTAGCTTTACTAGCAGTCGCTGGCGTGTTCGTAGCATCAAGTGCATTTGCATACGATGGTCAAACATGTAAGGAAGCCGGCAATTGCTGGGAGCCAAAACCAGGCTATCCAGCAAAAATTGAAGGTAGTAAATATGATCCAAAACATGATCCAGCTGAGTTAAATAAACAAGAGCAAGCGATCAAAGCAATGGATGAACGTAACGCAAAACGAATTGCTAATGCGAAAGCTACAGGCAATTTCGTTTATGACGTGAAATAAGTTTTTCCTCTCCCCCCAAATTGATGAGGCTGATATTCAATTAATGTCAGCCTCATTTATTGAGCGAATTTTTATTATTGTTAGTGGGTTAATTGACAGTCTATTAACAATAATAAATATCACAGTGAGACAGAGGTCTATAAAAATGCAAACTCAAATCAACCTCCAAGAATGGCGTGAACGTGCACTCACTTTTGAACGCGCTTTGAACGGTGTGATGCTAGGCTTGAATGCGCAGGTGCGCGCGCTGACAATTGCAATTTTTTCTCGTGGACATGTGCTTTTGGAAGGGGATGTCGGGGTTGGTAAAACCACGCTATTGCGGGCTGCTGCGCAGCTATTGGGTGGTGGGTATCAGCGGATTGAAGGTGCGATTGACTTGATGCCCAGCGATTTTCTATACCACGCCTTTATCGATGAAAAAGGCCAAGCTGCTGTTAAGCCAGGCCCTTTGCTGAAGGATGAAGAAAATTTAGCCGTGTTCTTTTTTAATGAGATGAATCGCGCACGTCCACAAGCGCATGCCTTACTTTTGCGCTTAATGGCTGAGCGCAGTGTCAATGCTTTTAATCGGGATTACCAATTTCCGCATTTAACGGTATTTGCTGACCGTAACAGGCTTGAAAGAGAAGAAACATTCGAGTTACCAGCCGCGGCCCGTGACCGCTTTTTTATGGAAATAGCGATTCAAGCACCAGACGATAGAGTGTTACAACGTGAATTAATGTTTAACACCAAGTTTTATGACGTTGACGCCCTCATTGGCGACCTTAAAAATGGCTTGGTGCCGTTTAATCAATTAAACAATGTTGCGCGCTCGGTACAGGCTGAAGTCCGCGCCGAGGCTTCTTTGCAAGACTATGCCGTTAATCTTTGGAATGCATTGCGCCACCCAGAGAAGTTTGGCATTACTTTGCACGACATTGATATGGCCAGATTACTGGCTGGAGGCGCAAGCCCACGTGGCATGGCGATGTTGTTGCGTGGTGCGCGTACGCGCGCATGGTTGGAAGGGCGTGACTACTTAACACCAGACGATATTCATGCAGTTTTTCCATTCATTGTCGGGCATCGCATCTTTTTTACACCCGCCTATGAAATGCGCCGAGAGGAAATCGCCCCGCAATTATTACAAGCCGTGCTAGAAAAAGTCTCAGCGCCTTAAATTTAAAATAATTTCCTGAATCATGCTAAACGAGCAATTTCGCACAACCGTTTTAAATCATGGGGTTAACGAGCACGTGTCAGCAATAAGCACCGTCCCGCAAGAGATTTATTATCATATTCCTTGGCGTGCACGTGGCGTGCAGGCAGGCTCACATAAAACCAATATGCGCGGAGCTGGGAGTGATTTTGCTTCATTTGTTTCGCTTTTGGATTGCCCAGACCCTAAACGCCTAGATGTTCGAGCGAGTTTAAGAAGCTTCCCTAAACAATTGATGGTGAGAACATTTTTTGAGCGTAGCGCTATAAAAGTCTACGTAATCAATGATTTGTCTAGTTCTATGAGATTCTCTGGCAGCGTAAACAAGGCTTCGATATTGGCTGAAATTGTTGAAACCATCGCTTGGTCTGTCGTTCGACAAGGAGATAGGTTTGGTATGGTCTCTTGCGATGATTCGGTGTTAGAAACAGTTTCAATCATGCCAACAAATCGCAAATCTGCCGCGCAAGAAGCACGTCAGCAATTAGTCAATTTTTTTGCTCAAGCAGAAGTATCCACTCACACAGCGCAGGCGATTCCCCAGGCTGTAAAAAAAATCAGTACGCAAAAATCGTTGGTTTTTATCATTTCTGATTTTCATTGGCCTGAGGCCCTGCTCAAGCAAACATATCAGGCCTATCGCCAACATGATGTTGTGCCGATCGTGCTATGGGATGAGACAGAGTTTGAAGTCTTGCCAGCGTGGGGTTGGGCTAAAGTACGTGAAATGGAAACTGGCCTACAACGGAGCTTGTTTATGCGTCCAGCCTTGCATAAAAGCATCCATGAATATGCCAAAAACAGAAAAAATATGCTCGGAAAGATGGCGCAACAATTTGGCGCACGTTGGCCATTTTTTGTGAATAGTCGATTTGACGCAACCGCATTCACACACCATTTGATGGGGGCTTAATGATGCGGATTTTGTTGATGTTGGTAACGTTTTTGGTCAGCGCAGCCTGTTGGGCGAATGCGGCTCAGGCCGCACAAGAAAATGCATTTACACCTCGTTTCAAAAGCGAAACACGTGAAGCTGATTACACGATTGGCAGCATTGCTAGACAACATCTCGAGGTTGAGGTGCCACGCGGTTATGTGCTGGATGAGGGCTCACTCCCTGAAAAGGAGCAAACTGAAGCAGTTGAGCTACGTGATATTTCTTGGAAAATTGAAGAAGATAAGACGGTCACGCGTTATCAATTTGCAATTGAGTGGCAAATTTTTGTGGCATTTGAAACGGTTAAAAGCACACCGCTTCGAGGGCTTGAGTTGGTATTTCAAAAAGATGGAAAGTCTATTGATATTTCTATACCGCCAGATAGTGTCTTGATTTCCAATTTATTACCACCAAAAATGGATGAGAAACATGTGCGTCCTTATCCAGATGTGCCGCCACAGCCAATCAACGTATTGCCTTTTTGGTTAGGGGGTGTCGCGGCATTTTGTCTCCTGCTTATTTCTGGTTTTTATATCGCATGGTTTATGGGCTGGGTGTCATTACCATCCGAAAGAAATATGCCATTTAGGCAAGCGTGGCGAGAAATTAAAAATCTCCCCGAACATCACAAAAATTCTGTGCCAAACGCTTTGCAAATATTAGGCCATGCTGTGAGTCAGCATGCTGGGCACACGGTCACGCTTGAAAATTTAACAACGCTTTTTGCTAAGCAACACCAGTTGCAGCATTTTTCATTAGAGCTAACCAAGCTTTATCAAGAAATTCAGCGTACATTTTTTGCAGGATCAACACCAGCTTTGCAGTTGGGTGAGTTGAAAAAAATCGCCAAAAAACTTAGTCAGCTTGAGCTTTCATAATGCATCCGCTATTTCAGACTATGTTGACAGCAATTGGCTTGGAGTCCGTTCACTTCACCCACGTCATGCCACTATTGTTATTGCCATTGATATTGCTACCTTTGCTACTTAAAAAGTTTAGCGCATTCGACCACCCAGCCATTTCATTTATGCCGGAGGATTGGGTGTCACGTTGGGTTGAACGTGCATGGCGCTTAAGTGCCGCTTTACTGATTGCCGCATTATGTGTTGCATTTGCACGCCCTTATTTAACCGAGCAACAAATTGATAAAATTGGCAGTGGCGCACACGTGATGATTGTGCTTGATAGAAGTGCCAGTATGAACGATGAGTTTGGCCAAAAAATATCCGGTAAGGCGGTCACAAAATTTGAAGCGGCACGTCGGGTATTGAAAAATATGATTTCAAAAAGTACTGATGATCTTGTTGGCTTGGTGACATTCAGTACTTCTCCCATTTTTGTTTCGCCATTAAGTCATGATCAGCAATACGTGCAAGCCGCTTTAGATGCGACTGAAGCTGGGGGAATGGGGTTTACCGCAGTGGCGCGTGGCCTAGGCATGGCGTTAGATACTTTTGAAGGCAAGCCTGTCACTGGCGCACGTGCGATCTTGCTGGTGTCAGACGGAGGGGCACACCTCGATGGCAAAACACAAGACATGCTACGTGCGATGTTCATTCGCCAAAATGCATCTTTATATTGGGTGTATCTGCGTTCGGCGAATGGCACCAGCCTTAAGCATGTCCCTTCGGAAGAAGAGGGGATAGATGCATACCCTGAGTATGCCCTTCATGAATATTTTAGGCATCTTAATGTGCCTTACTTCGTTTATGAGGCAGAAAACTCTAAAGAAGTCGCCCAAGCAATACAAGATATTTCTAGACTCAAAAATAAACCTACGCGTTATTTAGAACCTGTTTCAAAGCGTGATTTGGCTTGGTTGTTCTATGTGGTTGCGTGGATAAGCTGTGGTGTTTTATTTGTATTGCACTGTACTGAGGTGAAGCAATGGCAAAACCGTTAAAAAATTCAAGGTTGGTAATTCGCTGGTTTCAGATTGCCTTGGTTTGTGCGCTTGTGAGCGTGCTAATATTAGGATGGGTCAGCGTAAAACTTTATCAAGCACACATTTATCACCGACATTTAAGCCAAAAAACGCTCAATCAATCAACCTTCTTTGGTAGTAGTGAAACGCCAACAGCGCTTTTTGCAAATGCAGTGCGATATGGCAACCAAGGTCAAATGGATAAAGCCCTGACAACTTATGCAAGTGTGGTCACAAAAACGCGTAAAGACGACACTCTTCGTCGCGCGGCTTTGTTTAATTCAGGCAATTTATACCTCAGGCAGGCGACGGATAAGTTAGAGAAAGAGGGGTTGCCTGGCTGGGATGTGGCTGGCCCACTGGTCGCATTGGCGAAAGAAAGCTATCAAAAAGCGTTGCGATTAAACCCCAATTGGTCGGAAGCGAAATACAACTATCAACTCGCGTTGCGACTTGCGCCAACAACGCATGGCATGCGTGGACCGCAACAATATGAAGATGAAAATATTAAACAAGAAGAAAAACCCAGTGGTTGGCCAGCGATGCCTGGTAATCCGAGAGGGATGCCGTAATGCGCTACGTGTTATATCAAGCATTTTTTTACTTGCGGACGCTTGTAGATCCAAAGCGTTATCAACGCGGACACGGCCTCATAATAGCCATGATTCTATTGAGTATTTGTTTGTTTAAACCGCATTTGCAACTACCAAACCCAGTATTTGATTGGCTCATTGTCGTAGATATTACACAAAGTATGAATGTCCGCGATTACACCCTCGATGATAAGGGGGCGAGCCGTCTTGAATTTGCAAAGCAGAGTATTAAAGAAGCTATTCGCGGATTGCCCTGTGGGTCAAACGTCTCGCTTGCGATGTTCACCGAAAGAAATTCACTGAACATTATTCGGCCAGTAGAAGTTTGCACACATTATTCTGCCCTTGATCAAACCATCACGAAAATGGATTGGCGCAATGCTTGGGCGGCAGATTCTTTTATCGCGCACGGCGTTTTCAGTGCATTGCTGTTGGCAAAAAAACTTGAGAATCAGCCCAATGTGATTTTTTTGACTGACGGTCATCAAGCGCCACCAGCAAACCCAAAATATATGCCGCAATTTTCTGGCAAAGTTGGCGAAATTAAAGGCTTTGTGGTTGGGCTGGGGCAAACACAGCCGAGTGGCATCCCTAAATTAGATGATAGAAATGAAGTTGCAGGGTATTGGCAACCGGAAGATGTCCAACAATACGGCAGTTTTGGGATGGCAGAAACTTTATCGGTGCTTGCAATGGAGCAGCGTCAGCACGACCGCAATGCAGGCCATGGGCCTGGGGCGGAGTTTTTAGCCAATGCGCATTTGTCAGGGTTGGATGAAAAAAATCTAAAACGGATTGCGCAAGAAACAGGGTTGCAATATATGCATTTAGAAAACGCAGGTCAGCTAGAAAATGTACTTAACACCTATCGCATGAGCGTGGTTCGTCGCGCAGATACCGACTTGCGCGCATGGCTTGCTGCGCCAGTATTTTTAATCATTCTTGGCTATATTTTTTCAACATTTGGTGATGCTGGTTCACTGCGTCATTTGCGTCTGATTATTTTGCGAGTAGTCAATTTTTTTATTGGTTACCGTTACTTTTCTTTTTTTAAACAGGAGCACGTATGAAGGTTTGGATTTTGATTCTCAATTTATGTATGAGCGGTGCTGTGTTTGCGCACGGGCCAACACCACAGAAGACAGATGAGTCTGTACAAGTGGCTGCATCGCCTGAGGTGATTTGGAAAAAAATTACTGAGCCTTGCGGGATTGCAAAATGGCATCCTGAAGTGGCGGGTTGTGATGTGGTGAATGAAAAACAACAAACCTTAACCCTTAAAAATGGCAAAAAAATTCTACAAGAAGTGGATGAAATTGCGGCGCAAGAGATGACGTTTTCATATCGCTTTTCAGGTGAAATTGATATTGCCGCGCTGCCTGTCAGCTCGTTAAATGGAAAAATTAAAGTGGCTGCTGATGGCGCTGGTGCAAAAGTCAGTTGGACGGCACGTTACTATCGTGCGTTTACTGGCAACGAGCCGCCTGCTGGGCAAGATGATGAATCAGCAAAAAATGCAATTGATGCCTTTGTAAAAGTCGGCTTGAATGGTTTAAAAGAAAATAAATCCTCAGCAAAATCAATCTCGAGTAAAACCGCCAATGCGGACGGGTGTTGTGTGGTGGTGAAAAATTTTTTAAAGAAGTTGGGGCTAAGCTTCTAAAGGCTTAGCCCCTAATCAATGATCAGTCGAAGGGCAAAAAGTGAGAAGCAAACTTTTTCGAGAAAAATCCGCACGCAAATTTGCACTGGGCATTTGTTGGATGAATTTATTTTTTTTGAGCACTTCGCTTTTTGCTGATCAGCCACAGGCCTCATTTGCAGAAAAAGTGGTTTTTATAGAAACAGATGACGCGACATGTATCGCCAATGATGGCAAGCTCATTTCAATTGGGTTGGTCGATAAATCTCAATCATTGGATGTCTGGGTAGACCGTTGGTTTATGGGGGTGCAAACACCAGACCATACGAAGCAGCGGCTCAATTTGGATAACCCTGTCGCAGATTTAGGCTGTTCAAAAACCAGCGCTGGCGCCCAGCATTGGACAATTCACAGCATTATTTTAAGGTAAACATTGATGATTAATATGCAAGCGCCTGACATTATCCATCTTCATCGGGGTAATTTTAAAAATACGATTGAAACACACCCTTTCGTCATTGTGGATTTTTGGGCTGAATGGTGCGTGCCTTGTATGGATTTCATGCCCACATTTGACCTAGTTGCCAGCCAACATCCTGATATTCAGTTTGCAAAAGTCAACGTGGATAACGCAACAGAAGTGGTTTCTTATTTTAATGTGAAAAAAATTCCAGCATTGTTAGTGATAAGAGACCGTGTGGTGATTGATGCAGTTGAAGGCTTGATGAAGGCGAACGAGTTGAATCATCATATTCTGATGTGGCGGGAATTTGATATGACTGAAATTAACGCACACTTCGACGCAAAAGAAGCTTCTAGCTAATGCAATTGACGCGTTTCAGGCAGCGAATACTTGTGCTGCTGATGCTATGTTGGCCACTTCAAAATGGCGTGTTCGCCCAAAGCGTGATGCTCATGCCTAAACAGCAAATGGCACTTCACACAGAAACACTACGCGAACTGATGCTGAAGCTATACGAGCAGCACCCGAATGAGCTTGAAAAAAGTGCTCAAGTGAGCGCACGAGAATTTCGCGACTGGGTATTTGATGGAAAATTCAACTGGCAATTTGAGGAAATACGGCAACTTCAAGGCAAAGAAGCCTTAGCGTTAGTGTTTGATGATACTTATCAGGGGGACAAAATATTGCCACTCATTGTCGGGCTGGAGACTTTGTTATTTAAAGGCTATGGCGCTAAAAATGAGTACCAAATTCCAACCGAAGTTGACCCAATATTGCTCAACCAAACAGCATGCAGTGTTCAAGCGTTTAATGCTCAGTATGATGAACACGTCAATTCACTCAGCCGCCACGAAAATACGCAAGCACTGATTCGGCAAGTGCTCGAGCAAATTGTTCAGATTATCAAGAAAAATAACGCATTAACGATGCAGTGCAAAAGTAGTTTGAATCATTAACTAACTAGGGGGTTGATATGAATAACCATGTTTGGGTGACAAAGCTTCTCATGTGTGCCGTAGTGGTTTTGCCGTTTAATAGTTCAGTTGCGCAAGAAGATATACGTTCAAAGAAACATCCGGTGATTGGTTATTGGGTGTTAGAAGCCCAAGAAGCAAGTTGTCAAGAAACTTACCAGTTTAATGAAGATGGTTCAGGTCAATTTACCAGTGGTGAAGAGCAACTTGAGATTAAATACGTTGTTGAGGCACAGCCAGATGAAACTGGATTTTTTAAGTTAACGCATCAAGTTGTTAAAACGAACGGCAAACCTGATTGCACTAAAAATGTCACGCAAAGCAATTCAAGTCAGGTGAGCTATTTGTTATTTCAGCCTGATGGTTACGCCTATGTTGCTTGCGAAAATAATGACGCGTCATTAGCGAATTGTTTTGGACCGCTGCAGCTGAAGGCGCGTACAAAGCCTGATTAATAAAATTTGCATTGAAGTTCATAAACGTTGAAAAAGCACATCAAGGTGATATGTGGGAATTTTTCGAGAGCCTTCGTTTGGGCAGTGTTGCTGATTTTTTGTCAATCGAGTACAGCGCTCATTCACGGGGTTGAACACGATGCGATTAAGGTTTCAACCGTTAAAATCAGGTTCCAGCATGAGCATTACTTGCGCTCGCTTGGTAAATGGCAAAATTATGAATCTTTGTGTAGCGCGGTGGTGGTTGGCGTCAAGCCGCTCACATTATTAACTGCCGCACATTGCCTAAAAGAAATCAAATTAACTGAGACATCAGGTCTGCCGCTGATAGAAATTTTACATCTTGACCAAATAGGGATTAAAACACCTCGTTTAACACAGGCATTTTATTCAGCGTACGAAGATGTCAAAAATGATGTCGCTCAAGATATAGCTGTGCTGGTATTTGATGCGTATGTTGGTAAGGCTATCAACCCCGTAAAAGTGCATACGCATCCACTCGACTCTTCGCAATCCTTATTAATTTGTGGGTATGGCGGGGCAGACCAAGCGTTAGATTCGGCTAAACCAACATGCGCTGAGCGTGATATTCTCAATCGGCTGACTGATTTTGAAAGTGTTTTGCCAAGTTCATATCAGCTCGAAGATGAAATGTTGTATTTAAAATCGCAAGCGCAGTTTGAATATACAAAAGAGCTTATTGAAAATGAAGATACACTGGTAGCGATAAACCGACTAAATAAACAAAACAGATACGCAACTGAATTAGCCATTGCAACGATAGGCGATTCTGGCGGAGCTTGGCTCAAGAAAGTTGGTCAGGGTTACGAGTTGGTCGCAATTACAAGCCTAGTTGAGCGCTTCTACAATAAAAGCACACATTGGAATTTTTTTGATAAAGAAACGCCTTTGTTAGATTATCCATACATTGCTTATGGTTTGCGGTTAGGACACCCAAGAGTGAAAAATATTTTGTTATATGCACGTAATAGCGGCGCTGACATAACTCTCGACTGAACCTATTTACATGCCGATTTTATGTTACGAGTAAATCATTTTTTGCTTTGGTCTGAGAACTTTATCAAGATTTAATGTGGATTTTTATTCACATCATCCGATTGGGTTGGTTAAGTATTTCATGAGCAATATCCACTGAGTATTTCCAGGCCAAATTTCGTTGTGGGGTCTGGTTAACTTTAGTAAAATAATTTCACTCAAATTACAATGATTAAACCCGCCATCATGCATAATGTAATGCTGGTAAAGAAAAGCTAGCTCGTTCATATTTCCTAGCGAACTTTTGCTGTCAGTTTTACGAAATTCTGATTGAAAATAGTCATCGATCAATTGTTCTGTATGCGCTATAGGAAAGTCCAACAATTTTGCCAATGTAAAGAAGTGATAGAGAAATGTGCTTGGAAAATCCTCTTTTAAATACTTGGATTTCTTAACACCAATTGAAACAAAGGAAAGTAAGGTTTTTTCATTCATAAATAAAAAAACCTTACGTCTATCAATCGTCAGTTGATTAACGTACCAAGCACCAAGTAATGTATTTTTTTGTTCAGAGCTGCAAACGAGCTCTATGGGTTTTATGCTTAAATAATCCTGAACTTTTTTAGTGCATTTAAACGTCAACATAAAATAGGCCAAACAAAAAAGATTGCTAATTTAATGCTAGGTTGATGTAAATCTCAACTAAAAAGTGGGCCATTAACTAATGGTCAAAATAATCAAAGAATAAAAAAAGCAAAAATATTTGGGCCATGAGTGGGCCACCGATGGGCCATGAGTGGGCCATAAAAAAGCCAAGTTAGTAGTCACTATCTTGGCTTTGATTGATAAATATGGCGCCCGGCGGGAGTCGCATAATTGCTTAAAAGCCTTGATAAATATAATAATGCTAAATTTAATTATTATAATTACTCACAAAGTTACTCACAGGATGAAAAGTAACCAAACTGTTTAGTGTATTTAGCCAGAATTTATGTGCGTCTTTTCGCGCTCGCATCGACCCGTATATTCAAAGTCGTAGGAGTACCTTTGTTTAGCACAAGACTAAACAAATATATTACTGATTGTTTTTTTGCGCAAAAAAAACTTCACATCCAAATCCCCCGCGCGTATTTCACTTTCACATTTATCCCCCTCCCTCTATTTTTTTGTCGGGAGTGTAGGGAATGTAGGGAGCAAAGCTGTAAGGCATTGATAATGCTTGCTTTTAAAGCTCCCTACATTTTGAATTAACCGTGAATATTTGTAGGGAGATCCCTACAAAATCAGATTGATACCTGCTCCGAGTGCAGAACTTATTGTTTTGTGTCACATCTTATTGTAGTTATTTTATAAAAACACTAAATCTAAACTGTCGGCGCGCGTTTAAAATTACACAGGTGTGCGCGATTTAAGATGACTCAGGGT
>CAZAEN010000024.1:0-19320 GCA_964484105.1 uncultured Methylophilaceae bacterium | reverse complement strand
ACCCTGAGTCATCTTAAATCGCGCACACCTGTGTAATTTTAAACGCGCGCCGACATTTATGCCTAATGATAGGTAAAAAAAAGCCTCTATCAATTAAGATAGAGGCGGAGGGTGGACACCTTAAAATCTAAAATGGAAACACGACTAAATTCTATAAATCTTTAAAAATCGACAGTTAGAATTTTTTACCAAAACCCACGCTGACAACCAACGGGTCGATATCTAAGTTATCAATTTTTCTATAACCATTACCTAAATTCAACTTAACGTCTGTATCAATCCAGATTTTTTTCACGTCAAAGTTAACCAACCAGCCGTCTTGTAAGTTAACATCAAAACCAGCTTGCAAAGCCGCGCCCCAGTTGCTTGTATCAACACGAATCGGGAAATTACCTACACCAGCAGCACGTGCGGTGAGTCCATTATCCATCATACGTGCATAAGTCACCCCAGCACCAACATAAGGATCGAAAGTTTGATCCGGCATAAAATGCCATTGCGCAGTTAAAGTTGGTGGCAATACATTTATATGTCCAAGATCAGGATCAACTGCTCCAGCACTGTCAACACTTACTTTATGTTTTGAACCCAATGCCAAGATTAATTCCAAGGCAATATTTTTTGTCACATAGTAAGAAATATCTAACTCTGGGATTGTATTGCTATCGACTTCCAAGTTTGCTGTTGAGCTACCATACAATGTAGATGCAGGGAACGGATTGCCATCATAGGCTTTATCCGTTGTTTCACCTAATTTACTGCTCTCGCTAGGGTTAATGTTAGTCGCACGCAAACGCACAACCCAATCCCCTGCTTCAGCCTGTGCGTTTTGTGCTGCGAAAACGCTTAAAACTGCCATTAACACTAATGATTTTTTCATTTATTTGTCCCCTGCTGGTCGTTAAATCAATCTCAATTGGTATGGTTGAATCATACGCAGGCAACCGTTAAGCAGCTTTGACATAAATCAAAAGTTTGAACAATAAAAAAAGCCGCTATGTCCGCGGCATTTTTATAAATCTATTAATCTAGTAATTGGAACGTTACGCTAAGTAACCTCAAGCTTCTTTACACTTTTTCCAAAAACTGTACCTATTTTTTGCTCAATATCGTCAAATATCTCATAACGCCTTCTGTACATGGCGCGTTTGTTTGCGCTAACTTCGGCGAGACTCTTTCTTGACTTATCAAGTGGAATCAGATAAAAATCGTCGCTATACATTATCCCACCTTGCTCAAACCAAATTTCATCGTAATTTGCTTTAAGTGTATTAGCATGATAATCCGCAAAATACGGGTGTCGATGATGCCTAAAACCATCTGCAATCCCTAAAATCTTTGACACTGCAATATTTTTTGCAAGCACTCTCAGCACTTCCACTAAAAAGTCTCGCGGCCTTACACCTTCTAAATCTTTAGTTAGCATTTTAAACTTTTCTAGCGAACGGTCACTTGGTGGCATGCCCTGGATAGCACCAACGTACATGAGAAGCTCTCCATTTTCCCTAGCTAAGGTAAAGGCGATCGACATCACTCTAAATTCTTCTTTGAAGAGGTTTAAAACAACCTCTCCTTCTCTCACGAACCAATGCGCCTTATCAAGTACGATCGTCGTATTGGGTGAAAACTGATGTAAATTGACTAAGGTCTTAGGATTCCCATCAGCAACATTTAATATCTCTGGTAATTCCCTAATGATTTCGTAGTGTTTTAATATCATAGAAAAACGCTTCTCAACAGACCAGTCTTTATGAATATATGGCCACTCTACAGCCCCCAAGACCGGGATTTTATGGTCAAACAAGCTGGAATAATCAAGACTTAGTATATTACTGACGAATGTGCGTAATACTTGATAATGCATCATGACATGCTTAATAAACCGAAGTCTTAACCATACTGATATAGGCTTATTAAGTGGATAAGTTAGACTAGCTGCCTGCAAGACTTTAACAAACATTTGAGTTCACTAATGATATATACAAGATGTGTATCGACAGTATTTTCTAAATCTGTAAATTTTTATTAATTATGAATAGCGATTAAGATTCAAACAGTGCGATAGATTCTACATGCGCGGTATGCGGGAACATATTAATCACCCCAGCAGCTTTCAGCGTATAGCCTTTTTCATTAACCAACACGCCCGCATCACGTGCCAAGGTCGCAGGGTTACAAGAAACATAAACAATTCTTTTAGGCCGGTTCGCATGATTAATCGCTTTTACTAGCTCAAACGCTCCATCGCGCGGCGGATCAATCAGCCATTTATCTGCCTGCCCCAAAGAGGTCAGTATTTCCTCATTCATCTTAAACAAATCAGCCACGTTAAAACTAGCATTTGCGATGCCGTTGAGTGCTGCGCTCTCGTTCGCCCGTTCAACCAAATTCTTAAGGCCTTCAATACCTAAAACATTTGCACCACGGCGTGCAATCGGCAATGTAAAGTTGCCAATCCCACAGAAAAAATCAATCACTTGTTCAGCGGGCTGCGGATCTAACAACTGCATAGCACGGCGAATCATCACCTGATTAATTTTTGGGTTCACCTGGGTAAATTCGTTGGGTTTAAACGGATAACGTAGATTAAATTCTGGTAAACGATATTGCAGACCCATTTGTTGCGTTTGAATATTTTCTTTTGTTGGCCAAAATGGCGCAATGGTGTCTGGACCTTTAGTTTGCGTCCAAATTAGCACAGCATAATGTTCAGCAAATGCCTTAATGCGTTCTTCATCATGTTGATTGAGGCTTGCCATAATCCGCAAGATCAACACAATCACTGGTTGGTCGGGTGCTTGTTTGCTCGGCTCGCCAACTGCCAGTTCAATCTGTGGCAATTGATCACGAATACTCAGTTGAAAAATCAACTGCTGTAGCGGCTGAATCAGCGCAGACACTTGTGGAACCAAAACTTCGCAGTGATTCATATCTGCTACAAATCGGGTAGATTTTTCATTAAAACCCACCAATACGCGCTGTTTTTTCTCGACATATTTCACGCTTAGGCGTGCCTTATGACGATAGCCCCAAGTGGGTCCATACAAAGGCGGCAAGATATTTTCCGGTTTTACTTGCCCAATGTGTTTTAAATCACTTTCTAGCAAACGCTGTTTGGCTGCCACTTGTGCTGCAAAATGCATATGTTGTAACTTACAGCCACCACACACGCCAAAATGCTTACATTCTGGCGTCACACGTTGATTGGAAGATTTAAGAATCTCCACCGTTTCTGCAAATTCGTAACTGGCTTTTACGCGCGTTGCACGAAAGCGTACGGTTTCACCTGGCAATGCACCGTCGACAAAAATGGTCTTCCCAGCTATGCGGGCAACACCGCGACCTTCTTGGTCAAGTGCTTCGATCACACCAGTTTGGAGCGGATGACTCTCTAAATTCTGCTGACTTTTTTGACGTTTTCTACTCATGGCGCGCATTTTAGCGCATAGTTAGAGCAGCTTGAGAAAATTCATACGATACGCAGAAAATGATAACGTACAGATGTAAATTATTTCACAAGGTATGGAATAATCATCGGCGGATGTAGTTCATCTTGATACAAAGCGCGAATACCTTCCACTACTGACTCACTAGGCTCTGCCCCGCAATTGAGATAAACCTTATATAAACCACCGTAACCCATTTCATGGTATTTGTTCAAAATTTCTTCGTCAGTTTTATCTGCTGGCAAGCCTAAATGCAAGGTGACTTTGCCCTTTTCAATTGAAAACAAAGGAGAATCCCAAAAAAATTGGGACAAGCCTTTTTTGGGTAAAGATAAATAATATTGTATGGATTGAGCGCCAATATCTAAATCCAAAAACCCTTTTCTGCGTCGCTTCCACTCTATAAGGCCAGCACCCGGTTTAGCTAGGCTCATACCATAATCACAAAAATCAAAATTTTCAGCAACGGCTGTTTCTAAACCCATGTGCAAATTGATAGAGTTAATATCACCCCAACGCTTCACATCTGAAAATATATGTTGTGGATAACCAAGACGATTAACATGCCAGTAACGCTTGCCATGTCGCTCATAAAAATTAGTGAAATGACAGCCAACCAGTTCATCATCGCAATACAACGCATAAAGACGTGCATGCTCACTTAAAGCCATTTGAATGAGAGCATTTGAATCAAAATGACTAGCAAAACTCTCGTGTCTAGCTTTTGCGTAAGGCATTAACATAGTTTCATTAATTGCAACAATTTGATTGGCATCACGAATCACTTCAAAACGATAATGCGGGCGTTGCTTATTAATGGCGCGGCGTAAACTGCTTGCATAAGTTGCCAAAATTTCTTCTAACCTACGACGAAGTGGCACAACAGTGGATAATACATGTGGGATTGGGTAAGCACGTGGTAAAGGAAAATCTGTTAGCCAAAGAGCACTCTTAACCGATTGGGCGTCTTGATTATTGAAATCAATGCCCAACAAAACAGGGACATCGTTAATGTAGCGCCCCAAATAACGCACTGCAATCGACGGTGTTTTCGTTACAAATTGTTTATGCTGCCACCGCCAAAAATAAAATGCTCTCACAAGAACCAGACTTCGATTCAGAAAAATTCGTATTTCTGTTTTTAAAGAAGGTGAAATGGCGCCTTTTAATTTTGATACCAATGCCAATGTTGGCTCCCGATATTGCTTTATATTGTATTAAATATAGATAAAACTTTGAAAAAGATGATGTGTTACACTTTTTAGTATTGGTAAAAATATCAATTTAAAGCGTTAATATTAAATTAAGTAACAAATTGACGATTAATTTTCCAAAGGTGATTATGATTTATAATTCGCTGAATAAAACTAGAATCTAAATGACTTTTACCGCGTAAACATCAAGATGACGACCAATTTAACTGCACTTTTTTACGTCCTCTCAATCAGTGGTCTTGCTTATTTATACTTAAGTAAAGCCATTAAACCAATCACCAACCCTAAAGATTTTAATATTTGGATAAGTGCTTGGACTGTTTTGACCTCTGTTGCTTTTTTAGCGACTGATTTATTGCAGTTTTTTGCAGTAAGTGCGGTATTAATTTTTTACTTTTATAAACGCATAGAAAATAAATTCTACTTATATCTTATCTTGCTGTTCGTTGTTCCAGGTTACATATACAAGTTACCAATCATCACACTAAACTTTCAGGTATTAATTGGTTTATTTTTACTGCTCCCAATTTTTATTGCGCTCACTTTTAGGCCAAACTCAAGTGATCATTTTAAAAAATCCTTCGCTGATATTTTCCTAGTCTCATATTTAACTTTAGTTTTTTTTCTTGATTTTCGTGGGGTATTTGTAAGACCTGGTGAGGGGATTCAACTCACCTATATTTCATGTATAAAAAACGGCATCAATATTTTCTTACAGTTTTATTTACCATATTTTGTGGCGAGCCGTTATCTTAAAAATTTTGAGCAAATCAAACATGCCGCCATTGCATTTGTCGCCATTTGTTTAATTATTTCACCTATTGCAATTTCTGAAGTTGTTCTGTCAGATTTACTTTACCTTAATCTACCAAACACACTTAATGTTGATTGGAGTTTAAAGGAGGCCGTAATTCGCTCTAATTTGGTCAGAGCAACAGCGTCCATTGAACATCCACTTTATTTAGGTACGACCATGTTGATTGCGGTGATGCTTTATTTGTTTGTATCGCGCTATATCAAGAATAAATTGTTGGCACTTATTGGCGGACTCATTTTAATTGGTGGTTTGTTAGCACCACTTTCAAGAGGGCCATGGACAGGTGCGCTGTTAGCAACGTGTTGTTACATGATGCTGGGTAAGCAAAAAGTGAGAAAATTTGCTTGGGGGCTATCCATCGCTAGCATCACTGTTCTGATGGTATCACTGACCGGGCATCTGGATGATTTAATTTCATTCCTGCCCTTCGTTGGCAATGTTGATGAAGGCAATATTGATTACAGAGCACAATTAATTGATACGTCTCTAATCCTTGTAGAAGAAAGCCCATTTTTTGGCACTTATAACCCAGAATACCACAAGGCAATGCAAAGCCTTGTGCAAGGCGAGGGAATTGTTGATATTGTTAATCTTTATTTAGGCGTGTTGCTTAACTATGGATTTGTGGGCTTATTTTTATACGTTGGCTTTTTCACCACGGTTACACTATCTTTATTTAAAGCGCTATCTCTGATCAAAGATAAATCAAGCCCAGAATTTACTCTTGGAAAAAGCTTGCTAGCTATTCTAATTGGCTTATTTTTAGTTATGACGGTGATCGCAAACTCAGGTTTTTTTAATACGCTACTATTTATTCTAGTTGGACTATCTGTTAGCTATGTTAGAACAATTAAAAATGCCTTTATTCCTGAAGAGGAAAAGTATCCAACGACAAAAGTAAAAGTTGCTTAATTAATGAATCAATTAATAAATCAATAGTTTTAACTTTCAAATGCAAAGTAAATCGTATTTATTACTCCTTATTTCAATGAATAAATACGTCAGATCAGTGTCAGAATTCTTTTAAACTGACGATACTGCTTTCAACGCCCATCGCCAATCTTAGCTACAATTTTGGTAACCATATATGAACGATTTAGCAAACACACACAAAATCGCTGCGATTGTATTGAGTTTTTCACGTGAGGAAGACCTAAAAAAAGTCATCTTTAGTTTGAAAAATCAAACGAGAGAATTAGACGAAATTATTGTCATTTTTCAAGGCACAAATCCTAAAATTCTAGAATGGTTAAATGCCCAAACTGGCATTACCGTCAAACAACAAGGCAATATTGGCAGCGCTGGTGGCTTTACTAGTGGGCTAAAAATGTCAATCGCGAAAGGTTATCACTGGACTTGGCTTTTGGATGACGATGCTATTCCAGAGCTTAACGCGCTAGAAGAAATGACGATTTGCCCTTACTTTGATTATAAAAAAACTAGTCTCCTTTCTTCCGTAGTGATGAATCCAAATCGAGAGGTTTATATGTCACCTGCGGCGATGAACTCCAATTTATGGTACGGAAATGTTATGCAAGATGGTTGTGTGCCGATTTATGGCTCATCATGGATTGGCTGTTTAATTTCTTCACAATCTGTGATTGATTTTGGTTTGCCCGTCGAAGAGTTTTTTATGTACGACGAAGATGCCGAGTTTACCTCGCGTGTTGCTAGCCAAAGAAGTGCATACTGTGTGATTAAAAGTATCGTTATTCATTACCAAAAGGGAAGTTTTGACCCCTTCAAAAATAAAGTGGATATGCTAAAACACGGCTACTACGTCCGTAATCATTTTGCACTCATCAGGCTTTCAAATAATCCAGCCTATGTGAAACTTGCAAAAATCTGGATTTGGTTCTTCAAAAATGCATTTGAAATTGCCACAAGGAAAGTGCCTTTCAAGACCATCATTTCATTGATGAATGGTTTGATTTTCTTTAGACCAAAAATAAAGCCGCATACATATGACTAGCCATCAAAATCAATTAAACATCAAAAATCTTTTTATTGGTGGAGCAGCTTGGACTTTTATTGGCTTTGGCGTAAGCCAAATCATCAGGTTGGCGAGCAGTGTACTTTTGGCAAGACTGCTTGCCCCAGAAGATTACGGCTTAATTTCGATTGTGACAGTGATATACATCGGCATTTCTCTAATGTCTGACATTGGTATTGGCCAAAACATTTTACAAAGTCACCGGGGCGATGACGAGGATTTTCTCAATGCTGCATGGTCATTACAAATTGTTAAGGGTTGGATCGTTTGGTTGGTTTGTATTTTAATTTCTTATCCTGCCTCAATTTTTTACGGTCAGCCAATATTATTCCCACTGATCGTCGTTTCTACCTTCTCAGCAGTGATAGGCGGCTATAACTCAAGTGGCGTTTATACCACTGAGCGTAGAATTGACTTAAAGCAACAAACCATATATCAAGTATTTTCCCAAGCTGTTGCTCTCGTTGTAATGTTAATTATTGCCAACATACATCCAACCGTATGGGCATTAGTTATTGGCGGCCTAACATCTACCGCCATATACACTTACCTTACTCACAAACTTGTACCCATGAAGAATAAATTCAATTGGGATAAAGAAATTATTCAATCATTAGTGCATTTCGGAAAGTGGATTTTATTTAGCTCAGCATTAGGGTTTATTGTGAGTCACAGTTCATCTTTAATACTTGGCAAATTTTTAACAATGTCCAGTCTAGGATTATTTTCAATCGGCGTCACACTCTCTCGCGTTGTTGAAACCATACACTCCACAATCGCTGCTAAAGTAATTTTGCCTGTTTATACAAAAATTAACCATCTCGATACTCATGAAAAAAGGAAACGTTTAGTAAAACTAAAACTCGCCATGATGGGTTTATTCTTACCAGTACTTTGGGTTTTAACTGTTTTCGCTTCAGATATCGTTGGTTTGATATTTGACCCAAGATATCAAGGCGCTAGTTGGATATTGCAGCTGTATTCACTCGCCTACATTCCCATGATCATTTCTGGCTTAGGCTCGTTTTACGTCGTGATGGGCGATACCAAATTATTGGCCCAACTAACGGTTACTAAAACAATTATATTTTTCTCCACAGTCTTTCTCGGTTGGAAACTAAACGGTGCAGATGGCATCATTCTCGGTATTGCATGTTCAACATTTTTTAATTATTTCGTTGAGTTATACGCACAAAGAATTTACGGTGTTTGGTTAACTAAAATTGATTTACTTGGATTTATATCATCCGCAATCATTATTGGGTTAGCTTATAGTTTCACAAATCGCCTTGACAGCTTAGCTCTTCACTTTATATAAAATTATGAAAAGCAAACGTACAATTCATACAATTTTCCCGAATTTTTATAACGAAACTTGGGTTTCCTATACCGTTAAATCCATATTAACAAGAATGGAATCTTCAGACTTTGAACATCAACTTTATGTTTTATCTAAAGGCAAAAATACAACATTTAAAAATATCAAGTCTTTACTTCCGACACTCTTCTTACGATATACAAGCGGTTTTTTTGAGTCTAAACATCAACTCAAAGCTGGCAGAATTATCGCTAATCGCAATATGTCAAAAATGAAAGCCGGTGATATTGCCTATTTTTGGCTTAACAATCCGCCAGACGTGTGCATGAAACTAAAATCTAAGGGGGTTTTAGTGGTAAGAGAAATGATTAATTGCACGATGGCAACAAGAAAAAAGGAACTTAGCAAAGCTTATGAGGCTTTTGGCAAGACGAATAATTTAGATACTACTGATGATGATATCGAATATGAAAAACAGCAACTTTTAAGTGCGGATCTCATTTTTTGCTCTAGCGATCAAGTACTACAATCTGTACTTGAATATGGCGTAGAGCCTAATAAATGTGCCAAAATTGGTTACGGTTGGGACCAAAATCGCTTTAACGCTTTTCCAGAGTTGCCTCCTAAGAATGACGGCTTAAATGCATTGTTTGTTGGCACGGTTGATGTCAGAAAAGGAGCGCCAACTTTATTTGATGCATGGGAAAAAGCTAATATCAAAGGTTGCTTAAAATTAGCGGGTAGAATCGACAGTGAAGTGCGTGAAAAATACGTTAACTTTCTGAAAAGACCAGATGTGATTGAATTAGGTCATGTAACTGAATTAGAATCCGTATACCGATCTTCTGATGTATTTTGTTTTTTATCTTGGGAAGAAGGCTGCCCGCTAGTAACATTGGAGGCAATTGGTTGCGGATTACCTTGCATTGTTACCCCAATGGGTTCTGCAGGGGCAGTAAAAAATTTAAATGGTGCCTTAATGGTAAGTCCTGGCGATATAAACGCAACGGTTGAAACGCTAAAAACCTTGGCAAATGACAAAGAGCTATTGAAAACACTCAGTCAGCAAGCACAATCAAACTCTTATGCATTTACATGGGAAAACGCAGGAAAAGCAAGAATCAAAGCAATTGAGTCGCTTCTTTAGTTACATTTACTTCGTAAGAGAGTTAGTAATACGCCTTAGGCTCAACTTCTGCACGGTTTACAACAACCCCAAGAATATTTGCCTTTTCTAGCAAACGCATGGTTTGCATTAAATCAGCTTCAGTATCAGCACCATCACCCACAACTAGCAAAACACAATCAAAATGCGGCAATATAACCATAGCGTCATCTGCTTGTAGAATCGGTGGCAAATCAAAAATGACCACACGTGAATCATACTTGTCTTTCAAATCCGAAATCAGTGATTTAACTTTTGAAAGTGATAAAACTTCAGATGATTTACTAACTGGCTTACTTGTTGGAATGACTGTAAATCGAGGAATGCTGGGGTTGATGATGATGTCTGAAATTTCCGCATCACCCTTAAGATAATCATTGATAGACTTTTTATACTTAATTCCCAAGTAACTAGTAACTTTTGGCTTACGCATATCAAAATCAACGACCATCGCTGTCTTCTGGGGTGACTGAGCAATACTAATTGCCAAATTTATTGCTACAACTGTTTTTCCTGCTGCAGCTGTAGGGGAAATAATTCCGATTGTTTTCCAGTTATTTTCTTCTAGTTTTTGTAGAACCTGAGTTCGGAGAGCATCAAATGACCAGCTAGCTGGATTCATCTTATCCATCGCAACAATTCTGTGTTTTTCCAGATGATCTTTGTCAATATCAACAACGTTTTCTTGATTATAAACAATCTTTTCAAGAACTTCGTCATGTCTAACTTGTGGCAAATGATTCCTCAATAGAGAAACTGATTTTTTATTCAAGACTAGATCTGTCTTTGCCTTTTTTAATGCGTCTTTAATTTTTTCCATGCCGACTACTTTCTAAACCTTTACGAAAAATTTCGCAATTAACTGATCAAATGGAGTGACGAAAAGATGTATTAGTATTAACAACACCGTTACAGTACTTACACCAATGTATATTAAATTTAGCACCTTATATCTAAAGTCAATCTTATCGGATCCATTTTTAATGTAAGGGATGATTGCCATTGGTTGCATTTTAATGACATGCGCAATAGAATCTGCTCCCCTGAGCCTACCGTCAACCATCTCACTAAGAACTGCTAACACCGCCCCACCAACTACAGAAAACAAAAGAGCAATTACCAAAAGCAATTTTCTATTTGGTTTAATCGGGTATGTTGGTCTAATTGGAGGCTCAGTTACAACAAACCTTTCACCTTGATCTTGCAATTCAATATCCTTGTCAGTTTTCGCACGGTCTTGTTTTTCTTTAGCGCTGAGATACTCTTGTTTTGCCGACTCGTACTTTCTCTCTAACGCCTCAAGCATCCCCTCAGTTTGTGCACTTTGGAACACAAGACCCTGCGTACGATCCATCCGTGATCGAATTTGAGCTTCTTCTCGCTCCATGGCATGAATTTTTTTGTTTACTGAATCAATTTGCGCCTGAACTTTTGCTATTTCCAAAGATTTCTCTGTCACACTTTCTTGATTATTAGACTCTTCAAGCTCAAGTTTCTCAATTGCAGCAATTTTACGTTTAAGTGATTTAATTTCAGGATGACTATCACTGTATATTGTTTGTAGTTTTGACAAATCAGCATTCAGTTTATCAACTTCATCCTTATATGATGAAAATCTTGATTCATTAACTACTTTTTTATTTAGGCCGATGCCAGACTTCACCGACTCCAAATCTATTTCCAACTTCGACAGTTCAGACCTTGCAACAGCTTGCTCCTTTTGTGAGGCACGCAAATCACTCTCTAGTCTTTCTAGGCTACCAACTTGTAAAGGCACATTCTGCGGAAGCATAGCTGCATGAGACCTTTTATACGCAATTAACTCTTGCTCAACCACTTCGAGCGCACGTTTTTTTTCTGTAGCTTCTTTATCAAAAAATGAAGCTACATTCACTGCTTTATCTTTGCTAGATTTAGATGTTTCATTTACAAATGCGTTAACAATATCTTTAGCAATACCGTATGTCACATCAGCAGTGTCAAATTGCGCACTAATTTGAATTGCCAGTGCCTGCTTTTCTTGGTAGACACTGCCCGTTTCCGCCTTAATCAGCTTTGTGGAGATACCAGAACGAACCAAATTTGCAATTTGTGCTTCGTCTTGTGAAGTTAATGGTTTTTTTGATTTTGGTGCAAAAAGATGATATTTATTTGCAATTGCCAGCATTTTTTCATTAGTTAGCAAGACTGTATTAAGTGCCTCAAAACGCGCAGTCATATTATCCTTCTGCTGACCGTCCCAAGGATTAGGTTTAACTGCATCAATTTTTTTCGACTCGATCAGAATAGTGGCTGTTGACTCATACACCGAAGGTAAAAACACTATGATGAAAAAAGATAAAATGAAAGCCACCATTGCAAAGGTGGCAGCCATAAAAAATTTTCTCTTGATGATCTTAATATAATCATTAAGAGTTAAGTCATATTTTAAATACATTGCAAATATTTACCTTGGATTTTATTTAAAACTTCATAGGCTCATAATTGAGTGAAAAACCAACTACGTGTTGCCTTCTCTGATCGCCGTCCAAATCAAGACCAATAGCATTGACGTAAACCCGACCAGTCCAATTTTCGTACCTTCTTGAGTAAAATACGCCAAAAGAATCATATGTCACATCAAAGCTTGATACTTCACGATCTGGCCTAGATTTACTACTAAAATACTCTGAGCCAATTGACTGATTTTCTCCAATTTCATAAGTCCCGCCAATCAAGCCAAAATCATTCATTTGGAAAACACCATCGCCACCTGGCGCCATTTTCCTAGTAAGCGTTAAATAAGTATTAAAACGGTTATAACTGTATGCTGCAGTGACTGCCGCTTGAATACCATTATCAGAAAATCTGCCAGAGGCATCGTAAGCGCCGATGTTTGCATCTAAAGTAAGTGCGTCTGATGGCGTATAAATACCGCCAACAACCAATGAAGTCACATCAGAGTTTGGAATTACGTTACCACTTGGACTCAACTCGGTATAGGCTAATTGAGTGTAAATACCGATTTTGTCTGATCTTTTATAAATCAACTTTGAGTCACCACTGAACAACTCGTAATCATTAAGATTTGTTGTTTCTGAATATCGAATATTGCCGTACTCAACGTTGTTGTTCAATGAAAAGCTTGCGTTAAAGTCAATGTTTAATAACGCTTTAATACTGCCTCTTTTCGTGATGTTTTCAACATTAGTGAGTGCCCCAGTCCGTTGCAACTGTTCGATGCGTGAAGCTTCCTCGTAATATTTACCTTCAAGACCAAACTTACCAAAAGCCAACTCTCGATTCCAACCACCTAACAAATTAGGGGCAACGTAATCAACCAAAACCCGTTCATTTGAGTTCTGATTGATGATGACACCCGCGTTTAAATAGTATTTATTTAAATCGTCATTCAATGACATTTGCAATTCAGGCGATATCTTCAGAGCAAAAGCTGAGTCTTTGTCGGAGTCCGAAAATCCTGGATTAGACAAGTATGATAAATCAGATTTAACTTGAAAGAATTTCTCAAATTCAGCAGCATGACTAACGGCTGCATTTGCCAAAAACAAAAAACCAACCGAAACTTTAAAAGCCCCCAGAACAGCTAAATTCACCGTTGTTTTATTATGCATTTATAACCCCTTGTCCCCAATTTCAAGTAAAACTCGACTTATTATATACTTGTTCGGTTTTTTTTTGCATCAAATCAATTTGTAATTTAAGGTACCAATACAGTATCGCCTGGAATCAAAGAAATGTTACCATCTAGATTCTGGCCTTTGACTAACTGCTCATAATTTGCAACAGGAATAACGGTACGACCTTGTTTAGTCTCTCTTAATACTTTAATCCCATCTTTATCGGCAAATTTATCAAACCCGCCTGCAACACTTAATGCCTGCAGAATTGTCATTGGGCCTGTCATCAAGACTTCACCGGATTTCATTACTTTGCCAATAATATGTATTTTATTGCCAGTGATGGCTGTAATCACAACCGACACTTGTGGGTCTGGCAAATATGGTTTTAATTTTTCAGCAATACGTTTTTCTACTTCAGTCGATGTTAGGCCTGCAACCTCTACACGGCCAGCCAAGGGGTAAGTAATACTACCGTCTGGTAATACCAAGCTAGGGCTTTGTAGCTTTTCTTCACCCCAAACTGAAACTTGAATAATATCGCCCTGATGTAATTTGTAGGCCTGTGGATTATCAGCAGCCTGCGCACCAAATGTTGCAAACACAAAAAAAGTAATAAAACCAACCAAATTCAACAAATAATTTTTCACAAATACTCTCCCTGAAATTAATAACAATCTTTTACATGAAATTTATAACAAAAAAATACATCAATTAGCGGATATTAAATTAAATATTACTAAAAACAACGGTTATATTAAACCAGATTAAAAACCCAAACTCTCCAATAAATCATCCACCTGTTCTTGGCTTGCCACCACATTTTCGGCATGTGGATTAATTTGCGGACCATTTAACAAACTATCATCCGACTGTTTTTCTTTTTTCGTTTGTGGGGAAAAGTCAATCAGCACCTGTACCAACTGCCGCTCCAAGTCCTGCGCAACAGAGGTGATTTTTTTGATCACTTGCCCAGTTAAGTCTTGAAAATCCTGCGCCATCATAATGTCCATTAACAGCGCTTTTGTTTGATTGGTATTACTGGAAGCCATTTTTAAAAACGCGATGGTTTCTTCGACTTTGGCATTGTACTCAGACTTTAAACTATGGCTATCTAAAATCACTTTCCAATCCTGCTCAAGCTTTGCAGCTTGATCAGCAATCTCATCTTGCAGCGGTGTTGCAACATCCGTGGCATTGAGTACTTTTTCTGCTGCCTGCTCTGTCATTTTCGCCACATAGCTAAGTCGATCACGGGCATCAGGAATATCATGTGCAACCTGATCAATAATTTTGTCCAGCCCAAGCCCAACCAAATTGTCATGGAGTGATCGCGTCACATGGCCCACGCGATGCAACATATCCTCTTGATCTGCAGCCATAGGCACACCACCCTCTGCAGCCGGCATTTGCGTTTGCATTGTTTCTGCTGACATTATTAAGCTCCCGCTTTTTCTAATTTTTCAAATATTTTGGATAACTTCTCGTCCAACGTTGCGGCGGTAAATGGCTTCACCACATACCCATTTGCACCCGCTTGTGCAGCTGCAATAATATTTTCTTTTTTCGCCTCAGCGGTCACCATCAGCACAGGCAAATGTTTCAGTGCTGGGTCAGCGCGAATTTGTTGCAACATCGTTAAGCCGTCCATATTTGGCATATTCCAATCAGACACAACAAACTCAAAGTCACCGCCTTTAAGTTTGCTCAAACCAATTGCGCCATCTTCAGCTTCCTCTACATTGCTGTATCCAAGCTCCTTTAGTAGGTTGCGGACAATTCTACGCATCGTAGAAAAGTCGTCGACCACCAAAAATTTCATATTAGGATTTGCCATGTTTTACTCCATTAATACATCAATCAAAACTTTAGTATGTTAGCCTGCATTTAATATTGCCTAAGCCATATGCTTAACAAGTCTATTATCGTCAATCACCTATTAAGCTTTAATTCTGCCATTTCAAAATAGGTGCTACACACGCAGTGCACGCCCACCACTTGTTGTTAAATAGCCTAAAACGAGCCTCGGTAAGTCATTTAAATGTGCCACCTCATTCACGCCACCATGCGCAACCGCCTCACGCGGCATGCCATACACCACACAGCTTTCTTCATTTTGCGCAAAGTTAAACGCGCCTGCTTGTCGCATTTTGGCCATGCCGGCTGCCCCATCTTTACCCATGCCGGTCATGATGATGCCAATTGCATTTTTTCCCGCGTAAGTCGCCGCTGAGTCAAACAGCACATCCACAGAAGGTTTATGGCGACTCACAGGCGCCGCATCACTTAATTGCGTCACATAGTTGGCGCCGCTTCTTCCCAACATCAAATGTTTATCACCCGGCGCAATAAATGCGTGACCCGGTAAAATACGCTCGCCGCCTTCGGCTTCTTTCACCGAAATTTTGCACAAAGAGTCTAAACGATTCGCAAATGACTTAGTAAAACCGGCTGGCATATGTTGCGTAATCAAAATGCCCGGACAGTCAGAGGGCATCTGCATCAAGAACGCTTTAATCGCCTCCGTGCCACCGGTCGACGCACCAATAATTAATAATTTTTCACTACTAATTAAAGGATTTTTCAACATCGATGGTGCAGCACCGCCAGCACTGGCCACTGGCTTTGCAATGTGTGCCACTTTTGCTTGTGCTGCTGCACGAATTTTGTCGGTAATTTCTACGGTATAACCGCGCATCCCCTCAGTAATTGAAGATTTTGGCTTGGTTACAAAATCCACCGCACCAAGCTCCAACGCACGCATGGTAATTTCCGAACCACGTTCGGTTAAGGTAGACACCATCAACACCGGCATTGGGCGTAAACGCATTAGCTTCTCTAAAAAGTCTAAGCCGTCCATTTTTGGCATTTCAACATCTAGCGTCAGCACATCTGGGTTGAGTTGTTTAATCATTTCACGTGCGACGATAGGATCTGGCGCCGCGCCGACGACCTCCATGTCTTTTTGGCTGTTGATAATTTCTGTCAACAGGCTGCGAATTAACGCTGAGTCATCAATCACGAGTACTTTAATTTTCATGTTATTTCTCTTAATCTTTTAATTACCTATCAATTCAATCTCAAAGAAAGTTGAATCTAAAATAAGTCAACATCACCACCAACATCACTGGTTTTAAGTTTGCTAGCGTAGGCTTCTTCACGTTTTACCAATGTGAAGTTATTCAACTCTTTGAGTTTTTTCACCAACACTTTTCCGGTTTTTGGGAAGTAATACACTTTTCGCGGATAAATATCTAAAAGATCTTCACCTGTGACTTTAATCGCCTCATCTTTTAAAAATCTTTTTACAAATGTGGCATTTCGCTCGCCAACATTGGTGGTGGTAAAACTCTTAAGCACATTGCCGCCGCCAAAAATCTTGGCTTCTAAATTTTCACGGTGCGCGCCATTACGAATCAGCTGGTTAATCAACACCTCCATCGCATAAGAACCATAGCGCATCGATTCTGAAATCGGGCTATCTTTATCTGCACCACCACCATCAGGCAACATAAAGTGATTCATCCCGCCAATGCCGGATTTGTTGTCACGAATACAGGCAGACACGCAAGAACCTAACACCGTGACAATCACCATGTCTTTATCGGTGTAGTAATACTCGCCCGGTGAAATTTTGGCCGCATCACAATCAAATGTGCGGTCAAAATAGAGCGTTGTTGAAACCTGTTCCTCTAACATACTCATAGGATTTTCTCTTTTTCCGTCCTAGAGTTGGCGCTTATGGCCATCGCCATGTTTGAGTTCATAAACCGTCTTACCGAGTAACTGAACATCGTTTGAGACGTATAAAAAGTTTTCTGAATGCCCTGCAAATAACAATGCGTGCGGTTTCATCAACGGTACAAATTTTTTCAAAATTTTGCTTTGTGTCGGTTTATCAAAATAAATCATCACATTTCTACAAAAAATTGCGTCAAATGGCTCATGAATTGGCCAATTTGCCTCTAACAAATTAAGCTGTTGAAAGGTAATCAGATTCTTTAATTCATTGCGTACGCGGACTAAGCCATCCTGCGCACCTGTTCCTTTTTGAAAAAAGTCTTTTCTTCTTTTTTCAGATAATTTGCTCACACGGTCGTATGGATAAACGCCACGTGCAGCAGTTGTCAACACGTTGGTATCAATGTCTGTCGCAATAATTTCTACTGGTGGTTTTAATGTGCCAAACGCCTCACAAGCGGTCATCGCGATGGTATAAGGCTCTTCGCCGGTCGACGCAGCTGAACACCAAATCCGAATTGGTTTCGATAAATGTTTGATGTGATCTGCAAGAATCGGAAAGTGATGCTCTTCACGGAAAAATGAAGTCAAGTTGGTCGTGAGTGCATTGGTAAAATTTTCCCACTCACCTTCGTTTTGGTCAGATTCCAACCAATCCAGATAATCTTTAAAACTTTCTAAGCCTACGGTTCTGATACGTCGACCTACACGGCTGTAGACCATGTCTGTTTTGGCTTCAGATAACGAAATCCCCGCGTGCCGATAAATTAATTGTCGTACCCTGGCAAAATCTTGCGCGGTAAAGTCAAACTCTCGCTCTTCTTTAAACTTTTCTTTTAACATCTATTTGTTCTCATTACGCAAGTTAAAGCCAATAATGCTTTATGTTAAATTCTTGAGTGCTTTTGCTTCTAACCAAGACAATTAGAGCGATCCTCTTAAAATTTAGGATTGCTTTGTATACCAAGCCATTTCTGATTGATCTGGCTATCTTCGGTACAAAGCAATCCTTCTTTTACAACGCATTGCGCGTTTAGGCGCCCAACAATTATGTTGTTGCTTTGCGGTTACGCATTTCGTTCAACGCCATGTTCACAGCCAAATCTTCTTGGCTAATTTCTTGTGTCAATGGGTTACGCGCTTTCATTTGTGCAATCGCCAAAGCTACTTTTTCGTCATCTACACGACGGTTACGCTCTTCTTTATTGCGTGCTTGGAATGGGTGAGCAGACTCTTTGTAAGCTTTCAATACATCAGCCGCTTTAGGTGCGCCAGCGACAGCTGCTTTGATTGCTTGTTTCGTTGCTTGGTAGTTCCAATCTTGAATACGATCATCCATATCTGCACGGTGGTCAATAAACACGCCTACGCAAATAAAAACATCATCGGCTTCTTCTAATGGAATCGTACCGTCAGCTACACAATCCATCACCGCCATTGAAACACCACGTTGTGCTGGACCAAACATTTGTACAGCTTGTTTACCATTTTTAATTGTTACTTTGTTAAACATCACTGTTGCTGGTTTAGCCATCATATTTGGTGCAACCACAGCCAATAAGCCGTTTACACCTTGTTTTTGATCTGTCAATGTACGGCAGAAAGCATCTTCCGCTGCACTGCCACGTGGGCCCATTACCAAATCAATATGTGCAACATTCAATAAATCTAAACCACTACCATCCGGGCGATCTTCGATTACCAATGCTTCACCAATCATCACGCGATCAATCACTGCCATGTCATTCTCCAATTCTAAAATTATTCAATTTAACTACCACTTTAAACACTAGTTATTTTCGGCATTCGTAAATCAAACTTGAATCCCAAAAATTTCTTACAACTCTATTTAACAACATTCCTACGCATTACTAACCTTCAAATAAGGTGAGTTTTGTTGACCAATTCCACGTTCATTTGTCTGGTGTTCTAGGTCAAATGCCTGTACTGCACTCATAAGTTCCTCAGCCTGTTCCATGAGGGATTCAGCAGCCGCAGCAGCCTCT
>CAZAEN010000023.1:0-22332 GCA_964484105.1 uncultured Methylophilaceae bacterium | reverse complement strand
CCAGATTCTCGTCAACACCGTGTGTCAATCAAGAGGTGCGCATTATACAGAGGTTTGTCAGATCGTCAACACTAAAATCAAACTATTTTTTTAATATTGTTTTTGACAAAAAATATAACACTAAACCTGCCTCGCTTGCGGTGTTTTGCTAGCGAAGGGCGCATTCTACAGCGAGATATTTTTTGGTCAAGCGCTAAATTGCGTTGTTACAATTTTGTTACAATTTTCACTTAACACCCAAAGAAGATTTACATCAGGCCATTAAGTTAAACAAGTGTGATTTTTGCAAACTTACGCTTGCCTACCTGAGCTATAACTGTCACGCCTCTATTTATCTGTAAATTTTTATCTTCGACTTTTTCACTATCAATTCGAACACCACCTTGCTGAATCGCACGCATAGCCTCACTGGTGCTTTCTACCAAACCCGCCATCTTGAGCAGATGGCTAACACCTACAGCATTTCCATCAATGGGAATTGATATTTCAGGAACATCGTCTGGCACGCCGCCTTTGGCGCGTGTTTGAAAATCCTCCAAGGCTTTTTCAGCATCTTTGACACTATGAAAGCGCGCTACAATTTCTTTCGCGAAGGCAACTTTAATGTTTCGCGGATTACCGCCTGCGGCAACTTCGGCTTTCCACACATTAATTTGCTCTATGCTTTCAAATGAGAGCAGCTCTATGTAACGCCACATCAACGCATCCGAAATTGACATGATTTTTGCAAAAATAATTTCTGGTGACTCATTAATGCCAATGTAGTTACCCAAAGATTTGGACATTTTATTGACACCGTCCAAACCTTCCAATAATGGCATGGTGAGCACACATTGCAGCGCTTGGCCGGCTTGTTTCTGCAACTCACGTCCCATCAGTAAGTTAAACTTTTGATCCGTGCCGCCCAACTCCACATCGGCTTTTAAAGCAACAGAGTCATATCCTTGCAATAAAGGATACATAAATTCGTGAATCGCGATTGGCTGATTACCCTTAAAGCGCTTTGAAAAATCGTCACGCTCCAACATTCTGGCGACTGTTAAACTGGAAGCCAACTTCAACATACCCGCCGCACCCAACTCTGACAGCCACATAGAGTTAAATACAATTTCTGTTTTATCTCGATCCAAAATTTTAAACACTTGCGCTGCGTAAGATTTCGCGTTCTCTGCCACCTGTTCACGCGTGAGCGGTGGGCGAGTCGCGCTTTTGCCCGTTGGGTCGCCGATCATGCCGGTAAAGTCACCAATTAAGAATAGAACATGGTGCCCCATGTCTTGAAAGTGACGCAACTTATTAATAAGTACCGTGTGACCCAAGTGCAAATCGGGCGCCGTAGGGTCAAAACCCGCCTTTACCCGCAATGGTTGACCTTTTTTAAGCTTGTCGACCAGCTCAGCTTCCAGCAACAACTCATCGGCACCACGTTTGATGAGCGCTAATTGTGCGTCAATATCGTACTTCACGATTCCAACCTTTGTATATGATATGAGTTCAAGCAAAATCACGTTATTGCATTCACTTGCTTGTTTTAATTGAGTTTTCTGTTAGTATCGACCCTGAATAGTTTTCAAGTATAGGATGAGCCCGTGAATATTAACGAGCGCAATCAGGGTAGTTTTTTAAAAAATTATCTATCGAAACAATCTACAATCGGCGCTATTTTAGCGCAAAAGCCCAAGTTGCAATGGATTTTAGCCATTTCTAGCTTACCGCTTTTTGGTGTTTATACCGCTTTTGGTATCGCGCCCGATACTGCCACGCAGCCAGTAACACAAACCATGATGGTCGACGAAGTGACTTTGCCGACTTTAGCCCAACCCTCTGAAGAAAAACCTTCTGTTTTTTGGTTTAAAGAATATGTCCGCCGCGATGACAGCATTAGCACAATTTTAGCGCGCATGAATGTTCGCAACCCTGAAGCGATTCGGTTTATCCAACAAAATTTGTTGAGTAGCGAAACTTCTAAATTATTAAAACCTGGCCATGCTTTTGAGGCAAACGTAGATAACAACGGCAATTTAATCACACTTGATTACCAATACGACAATACCGAGTTTTTGCGTATTTCTGCCACCACAGAAAACACTTTTGTGGCAGAAAAGCAATATCGGCAGCTAGAGGCAAGGCCAATATTAAAGTCGGCTGTCATTGAAAACTCTTTATTCGCCGCCACAGATAAAGCCAATATCCCTGACGAGATTGCCATTCAAATCGTCAATATTTTGAATGGGGAGATTGATTTTCACCAAGACTTGCGCCGTCATGATACGTTTAATGTGATTTACGAAGCTTATTACGAAGAGGGCGCACTGATTCAATTAGGCGAGGTGCTCGCGGTTGAATTTGTAAACAATGGAAAAACTTACCGCGCGATTGGACATAAAGATACCACAAATAAAATGCAGTATTACACGCCAGAAGGCCATAGCCTGCATAAATCATTTTTGCGTTCCCCGCTGGAGTTTTCACGCATCACTTCTGGCTTTAGCTTGGGTCGATTTCACCCGATTTTGCAGCGCATGCGCGCGCACAAAGGGGTGGATATGGCCGCACCAACCGGCACCGGAATCAAAGCTGCCGGCGATGCAGTGGTAGACTTTATCGGTGAAAAAAGTGGTTATGGCAACGTGATTATTCTCAAACATAACAATGGTATCAGCACGGTGTATGGCCATCTTTCACGCTTTGCGAGCGGTCTTCATCGCGGCAACAAAGTGAGCCAAGGCGAGATTATTGGCTACGTCGGTATGTCTGGTTTAGCAACTGGCCCGCATTTGCATTATGAATTTTTGCTAAATGGCCAACATCGCGACCCGATGAAAGTTGCGCTGCCCAAAGCCGCAGAAATTTCACCTTCAGACAAGCCTGCTTTTGATGTTGCAAGTCATCGCCTACTCGCACAATTACGTTTACTCGACAACACCAATATTGCCGCGCTTGAATAGCAGGCGCGCTTTTCAAAAAACTCTCATTGAGCGATGGCAGAAGATTACTTTATCGGCTTAATGTCTGGCACCAGCTTGGATGGCGTGGATGCGGTGCTTGCCAAATTCACGCCTAAAACACATTTAATTGCCACGCATTTTCTCCCTTACGATAACGCGCTTAAGCAGCAAATTTTGACGCTACAACAGCCTAGCGAGAATGAGTTAGAAAACGCCACATTACTTGGTAACACGCTTGCAAAACTCTACGCAAAAACCGTTGTTGAATTAGTTAAAAAGTCTGGCATCCCCGCAAATAAAATTCGCGCGATTGGTAGCCACGGTCAAACCATTCGCCATCAACCTAAAATTAACGGTGATATTGGCTTTAGCCTGCAACTTGGCAATGCAGCTCTTTTGGCAGAATTAGCCGATATCACCGTGGTTTCTGATTTTCGCGCACGCGATATTGCCGCTGGCGGACAGGGAGCGCCATTAGTGCCCGCTTTTCATGCGGAGATTTTTGACAATAATGAAAAAAATCGTGCCATTCTAAATATTGGCGGCATCGCCAATCTCACTTATTTACCAAAATCAGGCGACGATAACGAAAATCAGATTATTGGCTTTGATACCGGCCCTGGCAATATGCTGCTGGACGCATGGATTAAGACGCATCTCAACCTTGATTTCGACAAGAATGGTCAGTGGGCATCCACAGGAACTATTATCCCAATATTGCTAGAGAATATGTTGCAGGAAGAATTTTTTGCGCTCTCTCCGCCAAAAAGTACCGGGCGCGATTTATTTAACCAAACATGGTTAAATCAGCAATTGGCGCGTGAAAATTTTTTACCACAAGATGTTGCGCGTACCTTGGTGCAACTAACTGCACAAAGCATTGTTGATGCACTACGTCAGTACTGCGAAAATGTGGATGAGCTTTATGTGTGCGGTGGTGGCGCCCACAATCAGCTGCTTCTTCAAGATTTAGTGACACTACTCCGTCGTGAATTTTCAGGTAATATTCCGGTAAAATTGACGGATGAAGTCGGCATTGGTGTAGATTGGGTAGAAGCATTAGCTTTTGCTTGGCTAGCCAAAAAATGTCTCGCGTCTGAAACCGCAAACTTACCAGCTGTGACCGGTGCTAAAACTGTGCGCATTTTAGGCAGTGTTACGCAAGCATAATTTTTGCTTTAGCTTTTAAAGAATCATTATTTAATTAAAAAAACATGACCACTAAATCCACAAAAGCCACCATTACGCTTGATAATGGCAAAAATCCTATCGAATTGCCTGTACTTTCCGGCACGCTTGGTAAAGACGTCATCGACATTCGCACCTTAAGTAAGCACAACGTGTTCACTTATGATCCAGGTTTCATGTCGACGGCAGCGTGTACTTCTGACATTACTTATATTGATGGCGAACAAAGTCTGTTGTTTTATCGTGGTTACCCGATTGAGCAGCTAGCAGAAAACTGTAATTTTTTAGAAGTGGCCTATTTGCTCTTTAATGGCGAGTTGCCCAATAGCGATCAATTGTCGGTTTTTCATGACGAGATTCATCGTCACACCATGTTGCACGACCAAATGAACAATGTCTTTCGTGGCTTTCGCCGTGATGCACACCCAATGGCGGTGATGGTTTCAGTCGTTGGTGCGATGGCGGCTTTTTATCCTGAAAATACCGACGTGATTGACCCGCATTTACGCAAAATTGCAGCAACGCGTTTACTCGCAAAAGTGCCCACCATTGCAGCTTGGAGCTACAAATACAATATTGGCGAGCCTTTTATGTATCCGCAAAACCATTTGAATTATTCGGAAAATTTTATGCACATGATGTTTGCAACGCCATGTGAAAAATATGAACCCAACCCAGTGCTAGCCAAAGCATTCGAGCGCATTTTGATTTTGCATGCTGACCATGAACAAAATGCATCAACCTCAACCGTGCGCTTGGTTGGTTCAAGTGGCGCTAACCCATTTGCATGTATCGCCGCTGGCATTGCCTCGTTGTGGGGACCTGCGCATGGCGGGGCAAATGAAGCCACGCTTAAAATGCTGGAAGAAATTCGCGATGTGAACCGGATTGGTGAATATATCAAGCGCGCGAAAGATAAAACCGACTCTTTCAGGCTCATGGGCTTTGGTCATCGCGTGTATCGCAGCATGGATCCACGCGCAGCCATCATGCAAAAAACTTGCTATGAAGTGCTCAATGAACTTGGCCTGCATGACGACCCAATGTTCAAGCTCGCGATGGAATTAGAAAGAATAGCATTGGAAGATGAATATTTTGTATCGCGCAAACTTTACCCTAACGTGGATTTTTATAGCGGCATTGTGATGCGCGCCATGGGTATCCCTAACAGTATGTTTACTGCAATTTTTGCACTTGCACGTACTGCGGGTTGGGTTTCACAATGGAACGAAATGAACGCAGATCCTGAACATAAAATTGGTCGCCCAAGACAACTTTATACCGGACACGCAAAGCGCAACTTTGTACCGATTGCACAACGATAAATGTTAATGAAAGTAAAAAGGTCTCAAACAAGAGGCCTTTTTACTTATAAAGGAAGTTTATTGCGCTAGCGTTCTGCTAAACAAATTCAGCGCCAACTGGTAGCCAATCATTGCGGTTTGGGCATCATAGCGCTCGCCTTCATCGCGCATAAACGCATGTTGCGCGTTAAATTCATGCCAAGTGAATGTTAAATTGGCGGCATTTAATTTTTCATAGACTTCTTTACGGCCAGCCGTTGGAATGTGCGGATCTTGGCGACCCCAAATCATTAAGAGCTCACCTTTAATATCTGCCAATTTATCCATGCTATGTTGGCCGGGTTTGTTCGGAATCACATTGCTGTGCAAGTCAGTCGCATAAAAACAGGCTGTACCTTTAATTTCAGGATGTAGCGCTGCACGGAAAGCCAAATGTCCACCGATGCAAAAACCCATCGCACCGATGTTGCCGTCGTACCATTCTTGTTGTTTCACAAATGCAATCATGGCCTGATTATCAGTATCGTAGTCTTTTACGTCTTTCGCCGATTTATCAGCGTTGCCTTTGTCGCGGCCTGCATCATCGTAGCCGAGCACTGTACCAATTGGATTTAATTCATGAAAAACTTCTGGCACCAATACCGCATAGCCATGCCCAGCCATGATACGCGCTGCACGTTCAATCGGCCCAGTTTGCTGAAAAATTTCAGAGTAAAATAAAATGGTCGGAAATTTTCCGGCTCCTGCAGGGCGGTGAATATAAGTACGCATCACACCAGTTGGTGTATCAAGATCAACAAAATGGCTTTGAATGTTCATAAAAAACGCTTTCAGGTTAAACGAATGGCGTATTGTACAACGTTGCGCATATTTTGTAATAACCTGTGCTTTACACCCAGATAGAGAACTTTATCGGTATTATTTATTCATACACCAATCGAACTGAGCTAAGGCGAGCATTTATGCGCAACTTTTCAAAACATTTTATTGGCATCTTTTTTGTTTTCCCTATATTAGGTAAAACCTTATTCGCGTGTGCTGAAGCGCCCAAAGCTGAATTGATTTTGGCGCTTAGCCAATCTGTAGCAAAAGTACACATCCAAAGTGCCAATGGTGGGCATGGGATTGGTTCTGGCGCAGTGGTGGCAGAAAATCATGTCGCCACCAACTGCCACGTGATTGCCAACGCACGGGGCATTGCCGTCAATAAGTTTGGCACAAGCTATGCGCCTATCGCCATGAAAGCTGACTGGCATCATGATTTATGCATTTTAATTTTTGACAACCTACCGTTAAAACCTTTCACGTTGGCTGACAGCAATAAGCTCGCTTATGAGCAACATCTCATGGCGCTTGGCTTTTCAGGTAATGCGCCTAGGCCAATTGAGTTTTTTGGCTCAGTCAAAGCACTGATACCATATGAGGGTAGTGTGTTAGTGCAAACAAACTCTGGCTTTAAAATGGGTGCAAGCGGCGGCGCACTCTTAGACTATCAAGGCAATTTGGTCGGACTAACGACTTTTAAAAGCCCAGGCAGAAATGGCTTCTCTTATAGTTTGCCGGTCGATTGGATCAAAACATTACTGAGCCAAACTGAATTAGCAAATCCCACTGAGGCAAAACCACCGTTTTGGGATACGCCTGAAGATAGGCGCCCATTCTTTATGCGTGTTGTGCCACATTATCAAAATGAAGAGTGGGCGCAATTACAAACGGTTGCGAATGATTGGACATCCGCCGAGCAAGCCAATATCGAGGCCTGGTATTATTTGGGATTCGCCGAACAAAAGTTGGGAAATTTAGAAGCTGCGAAAATGGCTTTCCAACGTGCGTTGCAAATTGCCCCTTCACATGCCAACACGCTTTATGCTTTTGGTATTCTCGCGGTGCATGAGCAAAACGAGATTGAAGCAAAACGCATTGGCGCACTGCTAGAGACGATTGACGGGGATTTTGCTGAAGATTTTTACATCAAAGTCGGGCTAAAAAGTGCACCCGCAACTTAAGATTAAGGCGTGAAATTTTTTAGACGCAGTCGCAGCAAGCATCTAAAAATCGCGTTAACTGACCTTTACTATAAATTACTTCCTGATTGCTATCATCAGTTGTTTGCAATATCTCTTTTAGATGCGCGGGTAGCGCAGTGTTTTCCATAACACGATTGACTGATGTTGCATTGGTTTCTGATACTGTATTTTTTTCTGTAATAAACATGATTCACCTTTTGGGTTTAAAAAAATGTGCTGAAAATGTTGTTCTCAGCGCACTTAATAGAGTGTAGTTGCGATAAAAAATTCCTTTGTATTAAGAATTTTTAATGGTTGATCATTGTACATTGACCACAATCATGTCGATTTAACGCACTAAGGGTAAAATAGCATACAACTCAAAATGAAAGGTTTGCCTTGAGGCATGGTATTTTCGTAAAATGATCTTCTACCAATTTCCTGATGACGCCAATCACTAAATGATTGCCTAACAAAAATGCCTGAAGCCATTCGCTACGCCTGTGAAGTTACCGTCAAAGTCAGTTTCTTGGCGGAGCATTCGGATATCACCAAAAATCAGTTTGCGTTTACCTACACAGTCACCATCACCAATACCGGTAGCGTTGCTGCTCAATTAATTAGCCGGCACTGGATTATCTGTGACGCTAATGATGATCGCCGCGAGGTAAAAGGACTAGGTGTTGTTGGCGAGCAGCCAATGATTTTGCCTGAAATGCAGTACAGCTATCAAAGCCACGCTGTGATTAATACACCTAATGGCTACATGCAAGGCAGCTACCAGATGATTGCAGAGGACGGCACTTTATTTGAAGCGCTGATCCCACCATTTACACTCAGTTTACCTAGCGCTCTACACTAATCGCATCCAAAGTATGGGCTTCAAAAAATTCTGTTTTCTTTATTTGCTTGCTTTCGTGCTGAACGCTTGTTCAAATACGCCGATAATCGAAGAAAGAATTGAAAAGAAATCTCCCGCGAATGCACAGGTGCAACCAGCCTCTTGTCCATGCGAACCAAAGAAATCTGATGCAATAGGCACGCCCATTCCGCTACCGGAAGAGAAAAAACCGCAAGAATCACAAACTCAAACACCCAAAATTGCTGAATATAGCTTGCTCAAAGCCAGCAGTTGGGAAAATATGGAGGGGTTTAGCCAAGAAAATTTAAGGCTAGCATGGCCGGCATGGCTGCTTGGCTGCACAACGCTGAAAAATAAGCCTGCTTGGCAAAAGGTATGCGAGGCTGCACAAAAGCTGGATATGGAATTTGCCAACCAGCCTACTAACACAGTCATTTTAAACTATCTAAAAACCTATTTTTCTGTGTATCAAGCCACCAATGCTGATGGCAACGATAACGGGTTGATCACCGGCTATTACGAGCCGCAACTCAAAGGCAGCCGCACACAGTCAGAAAAATTCCCTTACCCTTTATACACTACCCCGCCAGATTTAATTTCTGTCGCTTTGGAGGAGATTTATCCAGAACTCAAATTTAAACGTCTTCGCGGGCGTTTAAATGGCAATAAGTTAGTGCCTTATTTTAATCGTGCTGAAATTGAAGCTGAAAATTCGCCAATTGCGCGCCATGCTTTTGTATATATAAGTGACAAAATTGATCTTTTTTTCTTACAAATTCAAGGTTCCGGACTCATTACCTTAGAAAATGGTGAGCAAATGCATGTGGGCTATGCGGACCAAAACGGCCATACTTATCAATCTATTGGTAAATTTTTAATCGCTAACGGTGAACTCTCGGCTTCAGAGGCCTCGATGCAGGGCATTAAAAGTTGGGCGAGTAAAAATCCAGATAAATTGCAATCTTTACTGAATCAAAATCCAAGTTACGTTTTTTTTAGAGAGTTGCCTACAGGGTTACCAGGGCCACTTGGTGCGTTGGGCGTGCCTTTGTTAGCAGAGCAAGCGGTTGCTGTGGACCCAAAACTCATTCCATTGGGAGCGCCAGTATTTTTAAATACAACCATGCCCAATAGTACGCTACCACTTAAAAAACTTGTCATGGCACAAGATACTGGCGGTGCAATTAAAGGCGGCGTACGCGCAGACTTTTTTTGGGGTTCAGGTAATGCAGCAGGTGAAAAAGCTGGTGCAATGAAACAAAATGGCAAAATTTGGGTGTTGTTGCCAAAAGATTTTATTTTCCCTGCGCAATAAGTGCATAAATTTATTTATGCCAATAAAAAAGCCTGACAAGTTGTCAGGCTTTTTCGTACAAGAACAAAAATTATTTGTTCATTACGTACATTGTTACTTCAAAACCGAAACGCATTTCAGTAGCAGCTGGTGTAGTCCACATAGTGATTTCTCCTTTCTTTGAATTCACAAAGCATATGTGCTTTGCGTAGGTATCACTATATAGAGATGTTTCAAGCACGTGATGCTCATGACCATGACTCAATCATCATGAAATTCATGATTGCCTGATAAATGCTGATTGAGGAAACCTAATCAATCAGATACTTGAAAAACATAAAAATAAATGACCGAGCGCACATCAAGTACAAGATGTATGCACAGTCATAGTCATATATTCTGCCGATCTTTAGTAGTCCGTCATCCTACCCGTTGAGTAGCCAACAGGCACATCATTTTGCCATTGCCCGCAATTAACGCATCGGTGATCGTGCATCGTTAAGCTCAGCACTAGTTCAGAATGCTGGCAAAATTTGCAAGTGAGCGGATGATGTGCTGTGGCTTTGGGTTGATGCGTTTGGTGGTGCTGATGCGCAGCCTTCGAGCCACCGAGTCCGTATTTGTTATCCATGGCATAACTCCATCGCAATCAAATGACGATAAAGATATTGCGCCTTTTTTAGTGAAACAGCAAGTTGTGCTATTTTGAAATTTTTTAACTTCTCAGTCGAGTTGTCACAAATCTTGATTGTAATGAAGCCAACTTTCATCCGGCTGATAGTGTTGTACCCAATTCAGGACTTTTTCTGCCTCCATGGGACGGGAAATCCCGTAGCCTTGTGCAATTTCACACCCCATCTTGAGGAGTTGAACGCCATGTTCCGCAGTTTCAACACCTTCTGCAACAACATCAAGACCAAAGCTGCGCCCCATATTAATCACACCGGAAACCAACGCTTTGTCGTCATCATCAAGCAACATATCGCGGATAAAAGACTGGTCAATTTTGATAACTTCAACAGGCAATCTACGCAAATAGGTCAGCGAAGAGTAGCCAACTCCAAAATCATCTAACGCAAAACCTACGCCCAGCCTTCTACACTGATGAATAATATTCGCAACGCTAGCTATATCCTCAATAGCAGCAGTTTCTGTGATTTCTAGCTCCAATAATGATGGTGAAACTTCTGTGCATTCATTGAGTAAAATTTCTAACCTATCAGCAAAATTGGATTGCATCATATGCTTCGCTGCAATATTCACGCTCACTTTAATCGTCAAGCCATTTGTCTGCCAAACACGGATTTGCCGAAGTGCCTCAGCAATCACCCATTCACCAATTTGTATGGCTGAAATGGTATCTTGCTCAAGAATAGGTAAAAAGTCAGCAGGGGATCTTAAGCCTTTTTCTGGATGCTGCCAGCGAATCAAGGCCTCAAGGCCTACGACCTCTCCCGTCAACAAATTAACCTTAGGTTGATAATGCAACCTGAACTCACCGCTTGGCAAGGCTTTTAGAACAGCTTCTCGCTCGCGCAAATCTGTTTGTGTTTTGCGATCATGCTCAGTATCAAACATATGGTGGAAACCACGACCATTGACTTTTACGTGATACATTGCGTGGTCAGCATGGCGAATCAAAGTATCAGGCTCACTCTGATCAATTGGATATATCGTATAGCCGATACTGGCAGAAATTTGCACCGTTTGACCTGCAACCTCGTATGGAAGGCGGATGACTTCTAATAAACGATCTAGTGTTTTTATGCACTCTTCTTTATTTTTTAACCCGCTGAGTAACACGGCAAACTCATCACCGCCCAAACGCGCAATAGTGTCATTATTTCGCAAGCAAGCCCGCATTCTGGTTGCGAAAGTCACCAGCAAAGCATCCCCAGCTGCATGGCCTAGCACGTCATTCACCGGTTTAAAACCATCCAAATCAAAATAACAAATCGCTAGAAACTCTTCCGGATGAATTGCTTTTAATTCATGATTTAAGCGCTCTGCAAACAATGTCCGGTTAGGTAACTGCGTCAATGGATCATGATAGGCCATACGCTCTAACGTTTTTTGCTGCTCTTTGACTTCAGAAATGTCTGAAAATAATCCGACATACTGTGTAATCACACCGAAATCGTCATACACGGCAAAAATATCTAACCAAGCAGCGTACACATTTCCATCATTGTGTAAGTTCCAAACCTCTCCACGCCAATTTTTTTCTTGTGAGGGGTTTTTGAGTAACTTCGTAAAATAATCATGGTCTTGGAAAGCAAAACCCAACTCTGCTGGACTATGCCCAATGACGACTTCCTTCGGGAATCCGGTGATTCTTGAAAAGGCCACATTGACATCAATAATATTAAAATCTGCATCAGTGATAAAAATACCGTCGTGCGCATGGTCAAACACACTGGCGGCCAGCGTTAAATGCTTAGCGTTTTCTTGTAATTTATCGAAAAAGTCGCGCAATTTATCACGCATGCTGAGCACATGCGCCATTAAAGTACCATCTTCTGCCTGAATGTGGTCTTGTGCAAAATTGCCTTCAGCGATTTTTTCTACCACCTGAATCGCTTGCGTTGGGTCTGCACCAATCGGCCTTAATATCAGCCCTTTGATTTGCAAAATGATAATAACGATGAGCGTAACACCCAGTAACCCACTGGCAAAAATCAGTAACGATAAGTTTTTGAAACCGAGTGCCCTTGCTTCTGACAATGGGTACCCAACCATGACCTGAAGATGTTGGTTATCTGTCCTCGCTTGAACAAACGCCCAATCACCTGGTTGTTTTTTTGCGTAATGCTCTGCTTGTTTTAAAGTGAGATTTTCTGAATGTAAAAGTACGTCATGATTTGCATCCAGCACAAAAATGGCGGTGTTTTTAACAGAGGTTTCTTGATTAATGACGCGCTTTAATATTTCTTGCTCTAACGGAGCAATATGTGATTTTTTATGACCAACTTCTTTTGCTACCGCACGCTCACTGATTTCTAACATATTCACCAGCGCCTCGGCACGATCTTGCGCATTGAGTTTAACCAACCTCAACTGCTCAGAGGTTAAATATCCTAAAAATACGACCGGTGCCAATACCAGCAACAAGATGATGGGCAGTAAAAATTGACTTAAGGTGGAAAATTTGTAGCGCATGTGGATTTTTAAGTGCGAATGATTATCTCGCCACTATTTTTGCGGCTGACACGCTCGATAGGCAATTTTTTCACCGTCATTCAGTGTGGTTTCATTACCCTTGATAATCAAGCTAATGACCCCACTTGTGTATTTATTTTTATCACTCTCAGACTGATTCAGATTCACTTCATGATCTGGATAAATCAACCAAGCCTGTTGGTTGTTGTTAAGCATGCGTACATAAAATTGCTTATTTTCTGCACAAGCATATCTTGTTGCGCCTTGGTAAGGCATATCGCTTGCAGATTGCCCTGAACCAAAGGGGTTGGAGATACTTAAGCCGCCACAACTCGCTAGCATTACTGAAAATGTGCTTAAACTGATTAACTTAAAAATAGTAGTACGCATTTTTTCCTCTTGAATTTACGTCTATTGATCAAAAAGTCTTCAATGGATTAGTTCACCAAAGCCTCAACACGTAAATTTACACTTTTTTACGGTCCATTAAAGTAAAACTTAAGCGAATTTACAGTCTTTAAAAATCAGTGATGCGATGCACGTTGTAGTCGATCTAAAATCGGCAACCAATCGGGTGTTTCCGGTGGCATTTCAATCAAAAGTTGTTGTACCTTTAAGCCATCCAACGCATGTAATGTTGCATACAAATTTTCTGCATAAATCGCGGCAGACGTTGGCAACAAACTTACTTCACATGGCCATGTATTTACGGAAGAGTCTTCCGCCAGCAAAAGAACTGCGCAGCTTTTATTGTTCGCCATGCATTGTTTTACTTTTTCCAGTAGTAGCGTTTTTCCCTTCACCAAAGCAAGCGGCGTTTTTGGAGAATAATGCAAGTGATGCTGTCCCGGCACAGGCACTTTTTTTTGTGTCATTGTTTGGCGCTCAGCAGGCAGCATCTGCGTCACTTCCGCAATTTGCGCTTGACTCACCATGCCCTGACGGAGCAATTGCCATTGCCAATGACCCATCGCATTTTTGTACACATGCACGATAGTAGACTCTATGCCAACCTTGCACGCGCCACCCTGTAATACTGGAATATTTTCGCCTAATCCGGCTTCTACATGCGCGACTGTGGTTGGGCTTAATTGCGTATATTTATTGGCAGAAGGTGCAGCCAATGCCAAACCGGTTTTTTGCAACAATTCAAGCGCCACCGGATGATTTGGCACACGTAGTGCGATGGTCGGTTGATTTGCTGTCAAAATACCGGATACCGCTGGTTTTGCCTCTAGCACCAGCGTCAAAGGCCCTGGCCAAAAAGCGTGTGCGATTTTTTGTGCAAGCAGTGGAAATTCTGCTGCCCAACGGTTGACTTGCGTCACATCGGCAAGATGCACAATCAATGGATTCGTCTGCGGACGCTCTTTTATCTCGTAAATTTTTTTTAAAGCGGTTGGATTGGTCGCATCTGCAGCCAAACCATACACCGTTTCCGTTGGGATGGCGACCACCTCACCTTGTTTGAGCAACGAAATCGCTTGCGCTAGAGAAATTTGCATAGATTGCTTTGTTTAAATTTGACAAATATTTTGCATTTTACCTGCGAAACGGTGCATCTCTTATCGATAATTCTCACAAATAGCCCTAAAATGGTGCTTTTAAATCAATCCGAAGGCTCAGAATTAGATGGAAATTATTGTTGAAAAAAACCCAAGCCAAGAAAAGCTACAAAGTTTGGGTGTGAAGAAGTGGCCAACATGGCAAAAAGAAGTTTCCGTGTTTCCTTGGACCTTTCATGAACAAGAAATCGCCTATATTTTAGATGGCGAATGCGTGATCACGCCCACTGATGGCGCATCTGTGCGTTTTGGCAAAGGTGATTTAGTCACTTTCCCAGCCGGATTAACTGCAAGCTGGGAAGTCAAACAACCATTGCATAAACATTACAAGTTGGATGGCAATATGCTAAGTCAGATTTTTAAACGCATCGTCGCCAAACTTAAATTTTAACTTTGCTAGCAAGTACTCACTTTGCACAAAAATGCTGAAGATTTTTTATCAGGGCAAGATGGCGATTGGGCTTGGTTGATCCAAACCGTCGGGCCGTGCAATTTTGAACCAAAACACCAACAAGCGCCTTTTGAATCTTTAGTGCGTGCTGTCGCTTTTCAGCAACTGCACGCCAAAGCGGGCGAGGCCATCATCGGGCGGCTTTGCGCTTTATTCTCAAATGCCTTTCCCACGCCAGAGACTTTGCTAGTAACCGATTCAGAGGCCTTAAGAGCGTGTGGATTTTCTTATCGAAAAATTGAAACACTGCGGGGCATTGCGCAAGCCGCGGTAGATGATTTGGTGCCTACCTATGTTGATGCGCAGACAATGTCTGATGCGGATTTAATTACACAACTCACGAAACTAAAAGGCATTGGCCGCTGGACGGTGGAAATGTTGCTGATGTTTAACCTTGGGCGCATGGATATTTTACCGACGACAGATTTTGGCATTGTTGAGGGTTATAAGCGCCTGAAAAAGCTAGAATCCGCTCCAAAACCAAAGATAATGGAAATAATTGGCGCGGATTGGCGGCCGCATCGGACAGTGGCTAGTTGGTATTTATGGCGCGTTCCAAAATAATTTTTATTTTTTTGTTCTGCTGATTTCCACGCCCAATGCTTTTAACCCCGGTAAAATAGCTGGCTTCGCTACTCTTATTTTCACCGCTTCCGCATTGAACTCCTGCAGAATTAACTGGCAAATATGTTCAGCTAACTTTTCGACTAATTGGAAGCTATTCTCAGCCAACGTTTCACGAATGCGGCGTACCACAAGGCCATAATCAACCGTGTCCTCAATCGCATCAGACTGACAAGCGCGAGTTAAATCATAGCTAATTTCAATATCAAGCAATACGGTTTGTGTGGTAGTGCGCTCCCACTCCGGTACGCCCAGCTTGGTTTGCACTTTGACTTCACTTAAAAATATGGTGTCCATACACTTTTCTATTCGAGATGGTTTAAAATTTCGGCTCTTGGCAGTGTAGAGCATATTAAAAGGATACGGCAAGATGAATGAATTCGGCTTTTTTTCCGTGACATTGGCACCTATCGTTTGGATAGTTGGCGCTTACTTACTTGGCTCGATTGCTTTTGGCATTTTAGTCAGCAGATTATTTGGCCTGCCAGACCCACGTACGGTCGGCTCTGGCAATATCGGTGCAACCAATGTGATGCGTAGCGGTAAAAAATTGGCCGCTTTTTTAACGTTGGCTGGTGATGTATTTAAAGGCTGGTTACCAGTGTGGCTCGCACTGCAATCGAATATGTTAATGTGGGTAGTCGCCGCGAGTGGTTTAGCTGTATTTTTTGGCCACTTATATCCTATTTTTTACAAATTTAGAGGTGGCAAAGGCGTAGCCACTGCATTGGGTGTGATGCTTGGCATTTCTCCAACGCTCGCTCTGGCGGCTGTTTTCACATGGCTGGTGGTGTTTTTGATTTCACGCTATTCATCACTAGCTGCACTTGTCGCTGCGCTATGCGCGCCTTTCTATGCGTGGTTTTTATTACCCTATCAGCTCTACATCGGGGCGATCGCTGTGATGAGCATTTTCTTAATTTGGCGACATAGAAGCAATATTCAAAAACTACTCGCTGGTACAGAAGCGGGTTTTGACAAAAAGTAAGCCATTTCTTTCAATATTTCTGATTACGTTGGCCGCTTTAGTTCAGATAGATCCCACCTTGCCTTAACGCCATAAGCACTGTTTTTTTGGGGAATACTCTGCATATTTTTTAAACGCATCGCACCAGCAAAGGCGATCATGGCACCGTTGTCAGTACAAAATTCCAGCCGCGGGTAGCGCACTTTCGCATCTTGCTTCAAGGCTGCCGCGTTGAGTTTTTCACGCAATCGTAAATTCGCCCCCACGCCACCGGACACGATTAATTGATCTAAACCTGTGGTTTTGAGCGCTTGCAAGCATTTTCCGGTTAATACATCAGTCACAGCCTCTTGAAACGCCCAAGCAATGTCGGCCTTCACCGCTTCTGTCATCGATGTATACTGATTTACTAGCGTTAACACCGCAGTTTTGAGACCACTAAAGCTAAAATTAAGATCACCGCTGTTAATCAAAGGCCGCGGTAATTTATAGACAGCTTGAGATTTTTTCTCAGAAAGCGCTGCCAACTTTGCCAAATATGGGCCACCCGGATATGGCAACCCCAATAATTTTGCTGTTTTATCAAACGCTTCTCCGGCAGCATCGTCCAACGTGTCGCCTAATAGTTCATACTCACCAATTCCACTTACGCGCATTAATTGTGTATGACCACCAGAAACTAACAAAGCGATAAAGGGAAACTCAGGCGGATCCTCTTCCAACAAAGGTGCAAGCAAATGTCCTTCAAGATGATGAATTTCAATAATGGCTAGACCCAAGCCAAAAGCGAGCGATTCGGCATAGCTTGCACCTACTAACAAAGCGCCCGATAGCCCAGGACCTTGGGTATAAGCAATCGCATCAATGTCCTTTAATGATTTATTTGCTGCTTTTAACACATGTTCTGTCAACGGAATTACACGGCGAATATGGTCTCTAGAAGCAAGTTCCGGTACCACCCCACCGTACTCTGCATGCAATGCCACTTGTGAATGTAGCGCGTGCGACAACAAGCCCTGTGTCGTGTCATAAAGCGCCAACCCAGTTTCATCGCACGAAGATTCCACCCCCAATACCAACATTTTTATCCCTGAATTTTTTTAAACACCCGCATTTTTCATCAAAAAACCTATGATTAGCAAGATAAATTGCAAAAACGATTGAATAAATATAATTTAATGATTAAAATAGCGAGTTCGATTTTATCTTTGCTTATTCGTAAGCATTAATTTTTTAGAATTTTGCATTTAGCGTGATGTCGCTAATGATTTTGGATTTATAGAGAGAATACATGACTACTATCCGTGTAAAAGAAAATGAGCCATTTGATGTTGCAATGCGCCGCTTTAAACGTTTAATTGAAAAAACTGGTTTGTTGAATGATTTGCGCGCACGCGAATTCTACGAAAAACCAACTTGGGAGCGTAAACGTAAAGCAGCAGCAGCGGTGAAACGTCAATACCGCCGTTTGATGAAACAAACATTGCCAACTAAATTATACTAATTTTTTCATTGACTAAAACGGGAAACCTGCCATGTCGTTAAAGGCACAAATCTCCGAAGAGATGAAAAACGCCATGCGCGCCAAAGATAGTGCGCGCCTAGGCGCAATTAGGTTGTTACAAGCAGCAATCAAGCAGCGCGAAGTCGATGAACGCATAGAACTTAGCAACCAAGATGTAATTGCTGTGATTGAAAAGATGTTGAAGCAACGTCGCGATTCGATTGCCGCCTATGAGTCAGCTAACCGCCAAGACTTGGCTGATGTTGAAAAATTTGAGGTCAGCGTGCTACAAAACTACCTGCCACAAGCACTGAGCGATGATGAAGTCAGCGCTTTGCTTGAAAAGGTGGTGAGCGAGACTGGTGCATCCGGCATTAAAGACATGAGCAAAGTCATGGCAGCCATTCGCCCGCTCGTGGTTGGGCGTGCGGATATGGGGAAAATTTCAGGCTTGATTAAAACCCGCCTAGGCTAGTTTTTTAGTAGTGTAAGTAATCCAAAAGGGAGCGTGCAGCTCCTTTTTTGTTCTTAAAACATTCTATAAAATACTGAAGTAATCACTAACCCTTGGCGCAACGCATTTTGATACCTGAAAGTTTTATTCAAGAACTTCTTAATCGCGTTGACATCGTTGACGTGATTGATAAAAGTGTGCCGCTCAAAAAAGCTGGCGCAAATTTTAGCGCCTGCTGCCCGTTCCACAACGAAAAATCCCCCAGCTTTACCGTCAGCCCGACCAAGCAGTTTTACCATTGTTTTGGCTGTGGCGCACATGGTTCCGCTATTAGCTTTATCATGGAATACCAAGGCTTGAGTTTTGTAGAGGCGGTCAACGAACTCGCCAAAATGGTCGGCATGCAAGTGCCGCAGGAAGAAAGACAAAACCAACATGAGGCGCCAAAAAAAATTGCCGGCCTGCAAGAGTCGCTACAACTCGCTGCGCAATATTACAAAGCTGAGCTTAAAAAATCCCCGCGCGCTATTGAATATTTAAAAGCACGTGGCGTGAGTGGCGTGGTTGCCGCCAAATATCAAATCGGTTATGCCCCCGCTGGCTGGCAGAATCTGCAAACAGTTTTTCGCGATTACAACAGCAGCGATTTAATTACAGCCGGACTTGTAGTAAAAAACGATCAAGGTAAATTATATGACCGCTTTCGTGATCGCATTATGTTCCCCATCCACAATCAAAAAGGCGAAGTAATCGGCTTTGGTGGGCGCGTGATTAACCCAGAAGACAGCCCCAAATATTACAACTCTCCTGAAACGCCGCTTTTCCAAAAAGGACACGAGCTTTACGGCCTGTTCGCGGCGCGCCGTGCAATTCGAGAAACCGAACGCGCCTTGGTGGTGGAAGGCTATATGGATGTGGTAGCGCTCGCACAATACGGCATTGAATACGCCGTGGCCGCGCTTGGCACTGCCACCACGCCTTTTCATATTGCCAAGCTAATGCGACAAACACACGAAATTGTGTTTTGTTTTGATGGCGATCAAGCAGGCCGCACGGCTGCTTGGCGCGCGGTGATGAATGCCTTGCCCGCGCTAAACGATACACTTAAGCTTAAATTTTTATTGCTACCACCCGAGCACGACCCAGACTCTTATGTCCGCGTGTTTGGTAAAGTCGCTTTTGAGCAAGCAATTGCCGATGCCATGCCGCTCTCGCAATATATTTTGAAGCACTTATGTGAAAATAATCCGCTACAAACACAAGAAGATAAAGTGAAGTTTTTGAACGAAGCCGAGCCTATTTTGCAGCTGATTAAAGCACCGAGAAACGCACTTTTTTTGCAAAAAAAAATTGCCGAGTATGCGCAGCTATCTACTGATGAAGTGAAGACACTACTAAAGTTACCGGCACTTAATCAGGAAAACAAACCCTTCAAACCAAAGCTGACCCGTACGACCATTTCACTTAAAAAACGCTTTTGCTTGTTGATGATCATGCGGCCACATTTGGTAGAAGAAAACTTTAAAACCTGGATGCACGGCAAGCATGAGGAAGACATTTTATTGCGCCAAACCCTTGAAATCTGCCTCAAGCACCCTAATGCTAAACCCGTCGCCATCATGCATGCACTAGCGACCAGCCTTGACTCTGCTCTTTACGCGGCTCTGCAACTTGAACTACAAAAACTGGACGAATCTTTGGATTTAGAGTTGGAATTTAACGGGGCGCTACAGCAAGTCAATCAACTTTACCTCGAACAACATCAACATTTACTTTCGTCTAATATCGTCAATAAACCGCTACATTTACTCACAGACGAAGAACGCAATTTACTCAAAACTTTGGGCAGTAAGTTGAGTCAAAAATAGGCTGAAATCTGTTATAATGCGCGGTTAAAAAATAAAATTTACCGCATCTTTCATTTGAGGTTATTCATGGCAAGACCGAAAAAAAGCGACCAATTAAACGAAGCTAAAGAAGTTGAGTTTATCAGCGCAGAACTTTCCGAAACAAGTGCTGAGGAGCGCCGCACGCGTTTAAAATCCTTAATCATTTTAGGCAAGGAGCGTGGCTATTTAACATACGCTGAAATTAATGACCATTTGCCGGACGACGTGCAAGGTTCCGAGCAAATCGATGGCATCATCGGCATGATCAACGACATGGGCATTCAAGTTTATGAAGAAGCGCCCGATGCCGAAGCTTTATTGATGTCCGATGTTCCGGCAGCAGTGACTGACGAAGATGTTGTCGAAGAAGCTGAACAAGCGCTTGCAACAGTAGATTCTGAATTTGGCCGCACGACTGACCCTGTGCGTATGTACATGCGCGAAATGGGTACAGTTGATTTGCTCACCCGCGAGAGCGAAATTGAAATTGCCCGTCGAATTGAGGATGGTTTAAAGCACATGGTGCAAGCAATTGCAGCCTGCCCCACAACCATTGCCGAATTGCTCGCAATGGTCGACAAAGTTGAAAATGACGAACTCAGCGTTGATGAATTGGTGGATGGCTTAATTGATGCGGACATTGGGCTAGACAGTGCAATCACCGAAGAAAGCGAAGAGGATAGTGATTTAACCGAGGAAACTGACGAAGAAGAGGATGAGGATAGTGCGGAAAAAGCCAGCGGCATCTCTGCAGAAGTGCTAGCTAAGCTAAAAGAAGAGGTCCTTTCCCGCTTTAATGCAATTCGAGCCGCACATCAAAAAATGTCCGCTATTTTGCCGGTAAAAGGCTCACAAGATACTGAGTATCAAGCACTTTTGGCAGAGATTTTAAACGAATTAACCGCGTTTAGATTTTCCGCCAAACAAGTGGAAGGCTTGTGTGACCAAGTGCGCAACATGGTGGAGGCAATTCGTAGCCACGAGCGCAAAATTTTAGATTTTTGCGTAGAAAAATCTGGCATGCCACGTACGCATTTTATTAAATCATTCCCTGGTAATGAGAGCAACTTAGACTGGCTTGAAACAGAATTAAAAGCCAGCGCGCCTTATATTGAAAAATTATCCCGCTTCAACCACTCGATCCTAGATCAGCAACAGCGCTTAATTGATATTGAGAAAAAAGTCGGTATCCCGATCAAAGAAATCAAAGAAATCAACAAGCAAATGTCTACTGGTGAAGCGCGTGCGCGCCGCGCCAAACGTGAGATGATTGAAGCCAACTTGCGCTTAGTGATTTCGATTGCTAAAAAATACACCAATCGCGGGCTGCAATTCTTGGATTTAATTCAAGAGGGTAATATTGGTCTCATGAAAGCGGTGGATAAATTTGAATACCGTCGCGGCTTCAAATTTTCAACCTATGCCACTTGGTGGATTCGTCAAGCGATCACACGCTCAATTGCTGACCAAGCACGGACGATTCGTATTCCGGTGCATATGATTGAAACGATTAACAAAATGAATCGCATCAGCCGTCAAATTCTGCAAGAAACCGGCATGGAGCCTGACCCAGCGCTATTGGCAGAAAAAATGGAAATGCCTGAAGACAAGATTCGTAAAATCTTGAAAATCAGCAAAGAGCCTATTTCGATGGAAACCCCGATTGGTGACGATGAAGACTCACATTTGGGTGACTTTATTGAAGACAGCACCACATTAGCGCCTGTCGATGCGGCGGTTTACGCCAGCCTGCGTGATGCAACCAACGAGGTGCTTGAGTCGCTCACGCCACGTGAAGCAAAAGTGTTGCGCATGCGTTTTGGTATTGAAATGAACACTGACCACACCCTAGAAGAAGTGGGCAAACAGTTTGATGTCACGCGCGAGCGTATTCGCCAAATTGAAGCCAAAGCGCTGAGAAAACTGCGTCATCCAACCCGTTCTGAGCGCTTAAGAAGCTTCTTGGAAACTGGGCAAGATTAAAATTTTTAAGTTTAAATGTTTGGTTTTTAGTCAGGCTGACTAAAAATAAACATCGGCCCCTTAGCTCATGCTTGGTTAGAGCAGCGGACTCATAATCCGTTGGTGCTGTGTTCGACTCACAGAGGGGCCACCAA
>CAZAEN010000022.1:0-29472 GCA_964484105.1 uncultured Methylophilaceae bacterium | reverse complement strand
ACAGTCGCGGTGAAGGTGATGAAGTCAGGGGAGACGGCTGGACATGGCAACGGCCCCTCAACACGCCGACCGCACGGCAAGCGAAGCGCGCAGGCCCGGATCTAGGAATCCGGGCCGGAGGCGTCAGCCGAGCGGAGCGAGGGAACGATGGAAGCCCATCAGGGGCGAGACGCCGCAGGCGGCTCGATGCGCAACGCGCACGACAGCGCGACCGGCCACGTTTCTTGGCCGGGGACGCACAGCCTTCAAGGCTCGATGCACAAGCTCATGCGCCAGTCATCGGGAAACAGGTTCGACAGCGACTGCCGTGGTCTGGCCGATCCGGCGCAGCCGGTTCGGCGGTCTTTGAGGGGCGCCAAGCATCGCGCGGCGGGGATAGCCCGCAGGGCTTTCCCCTGGAGGCAAGCGCAGCGCGCAACGCCCCGTCAGGGGCACTTAGGCATCACGCCGAGTCGTCAGGACGCAGGCTGGATTCCGCAACCGGCATCCAAGGCGAAGTCGAGTTCAGGTAGTAGCGCCTGCCACGCGCATACAGCCCCGAAGGCTCGGTAGGCTGGTAGAACCCGGTGACGCGGCGCCGGAACTGCGCGCCAAACTCGTTGGTGTAGATCACCGCGTCGCCGATCTTGAAGCGCAAGGGCTGACCGTTCTCCGGCGCGAACGGCTTGAGCGCATCGTGTTGCGCCGTGATTTCGATGATGTAGTCGTGATGGCTGCTCATGGCATTGATCTCCTGCGAAGGTTGGGAAAGCGCAAGGAGCGCCTTGCGGCGCTCCAAGGGCTGGTTCAGACGACGACACGCCCGACCAACCGGGCATCGCGCGCGTAGGCGCTCAACCGCTTCTCGGCGCGGAAAGACAGGTCGCGCTCGATCGGCAGGCCCAGCCTGCCGCGCACGGTCGCCAGCTCGCCCAGGCTGACCCAGCCGATTTCCGGCATCCCCAGGCCCAGGTCGCAAAGACCAAAGGCGTGGTCGTGGTCATCGGGATCAATCTCGGTCAGCAGCCAGGTCGCGCCGGCATCCGGCGTGAACAGCTTGACGACGGGTGCCGGATCGAAGTCCGGGTTCTCCAAGGATTCGCGGCCGTTGGCCAGCAGCACGATGCGCTGCTCGTCAGTGATGAGTGCGTTGTTCATGGTGAACTCCTGAAAGGTTGCCGGGCGGAATTGCCCGACCCTTCCGGGGCACGGCGCAGCGCAAGCAGTCAGGGGTCAACGACGGCCGCCAGAACGCAAGCGCCATCGGCGCGCAGCCCTTGACGGCGAGAACGCCGTGGCACGATGAAGGGGACAGCAAGACCGCCTCCCTCGCACCTCCACGCACGCGGTTTTTGGCAAGCGAAGCGCGCAGGCCCGAATAGCAATCCGGGCCGGAGGCATCAGCGATGTGAAAGGCGGGCAGTTCTTAAATGCGCGCCCAGTCCCGGTGCAGATCGTCAACGATCATGGGATGACGGTGCCCGCCTCGGTCTGCATGTTCGCGCAAGTGAGGATGATCTGGCGGTAGATCAGGGTGATCGTGGGCGATGTCGGAAGAATCACTAGCGGGCCAGAGCCACAGCGCCAGTCCCACTCCGACAAGACCAATCAGCGACATGATGATGAAGGTCGATTGCAGCCCAAAGGCAGCGCCGAAGCGACCGGCCAAGGGATAGCAAATGAGCCAACACGCATGGGAGAGGGCGAATTGCGCGGCAAAGACCGCGGGGCGATCCTCGGGGTGAGCGGAGCGGCGCAACAGCCGGCCGGAAGGTGTTTGCGCCACGCTGTAGCCGAAGCCGACCACCAACCAGATCACCACCAGAACGGCATATGTCGGAATCATTGCCCCGGCTGCCGTTCCCACAACCAGCATCGTCGCTCCCGCAATCATGACAGGCCGATCAGCAATCTTGTCGAGCAGGCGAGGCAGCGCGAAGGCCGCAACCATCGACCCGCCTCCGAAGGCCGCCAGCGCCCACGCTACCTCGGATTCGCCCAGGCCGAAGCGTGCCTTCACGATGACCACCGTGTTCACGATCACCATTGACCCCGCTGCTGCCACCGCGAGGCTGATCGCCAGCAGACCCCGAAGGCGCGGCGTGGCGAGGTAAATGCGCGTGCCCCGCGTAGTGCGATCCCATATGCCACGACGCGGGCCGGGAACGGTTGTGGGAAGCCTCACGCTGACCACAAGCGCGGCTGACACGAGGAAGCCGAGAACCGTTCCGGCAAACAGGTTGTGGAAGCTGATGACCGTCAGTAGCGCGGCGGCCAGCATCGGGGAAATCAGGCTTTCCAAATCGTAGGCCAGCCGGGAAAGCGACAGTGCTTTCGTGTACTCGTCTTCGTCGGGAAGGATGTCCGGGATAGTGGCTTGAAAGGTCGGCGTGAAGCCTGCGGACGCCGCCTGCAAGACGAAGATCAGCAGATAGATTTGCCAGATTTCGCTGACAAAGGGCAGGCAGAGCGCAACGGATGCTCGTACTAGGTCAAGGGCAACGAGCAACGACCGTCGCGGCAGCCGGTCGGCGAACGCCTGCGCGACCGGGGCGACTCCGACATAGGCCAGCATCTTGATTGCGAGTGCCGTCCCGAGTACCGCGCCGGCATTCGCCCCGGCCAGATCGTAGGCAAGCAGGCCAAGGGCCACCGTCATCAGGCCGGTGCCGACAAGCGCAATCACCTGAGCGGCGAACAGGTGACGATAGGTACGGTTCTTCAGGACGGAGAGCATCGGCGGGCCTCAGAGCAGTTTGGTCAGTGCCTTCATTTCGGTCAAAACGGAGTCTTCGTCATGGGCCAGGCAATGGTCGATGTGGTCGTGGATCAGGACGCGCTTTGCGGCCGTCACCGCGCTTTCCACCGCCGCGAGCTGGCGGGCGATGTCGAGACAGGATTCGCCACTTTCGATCATCCCTATGACGTGCCGAAGATGACCATCGGCGCGTTTCAGCCGCTTCACGAGATCGGGATGGGTTGAGTGCTTGTGTGTCGCGTTCATGTGGCAATTGTATCCCCCCTGGGGGGATATGAAAATGTGCGCCGCCCGCGAAGGAGCGACGCACCGAAGGCCGCACGACGCAATCAGCCCGCCGCCGGCGCTGTCATCGACTGCAACTGCTCGATCACGCCAGGCTCAACGAACACGCAAGCCTGCTCGTCCGCGATCGGCACGTTGAACACCTGCGCGAACACCGTGCGCCGCAGATGGGCCAGCCGGCCGGTCCGGTATGCCTGCTCGGGCTTCATGCGCCCGCCAGCCTGCGACCCGCTGCGCTGCGGATCGCATTCGACCAGCGCGACAAAGCCATCGTCGGCCAGCTTCTGATGCTCGGGGCACAGGCCCCAGCCGGTCGCCGTGTGGCGCTCCATGCTCGCGCGCAGGCGCTTGTCCAGCAGGATCGCGCCGGTGTCGAACGCCGTGCCGCAGACCAGGCAAACGTGCTGTTCGAGGGAAACGTGTGATTTGTCGTTCATGACGGTTCTCCGGTTGCAAGGGCGGAATTGCCCGGAACCGTCGCCCTCACGGCGCAGCGCAGCAGTCAGGGGTCGCAGACGGCCGCCAGGACGCAAGCGCGCAAGGCGCGCGCAGCCCTTGCACGGCGAGAACGCCGTGATACGGTGAAGGGACACAGCAAGACCGCCCCCTCACACCACCCCACGCACGCGGGTTTTTGGCAAGCGAAGCGCGCAGGCGCGGATCAGCGAGCCGGGCCGGAGGCGTCAGTGATGGAAGCCCGACAGGGGCGAGACTCGCGCAGCGAGGCTCGATGCGCAGCACGACAGCGCGACGGCGGCACGCCGGGACGCCCGACTGCTTGAGACAGGACTACTCGTTGTCGGTCTTGCGCTGCTCGATCTGCAACCGCGCCCGTTGCGTTGCTTGTTGCAGCCGCTCCACCAGCACGCCCCTCGGCGGCAAGGCGGTCAGGTACTCGGCGACGTGGATGCCCGACTTGTCCAACTCCAGCAATTCGATCTGCTCGCGCTTCTTGCCGGTGCAAAGGATGATCCCCAGCGGCGAGGCTTCCTCCGGCTCCCGTTCGTGCTTGTCCAGCCAGCGAAGATAAAGCTCCATCTGTCCCTTGAAAGCTGCCTTGAACTCGCCGACCTTCAACTCCACTGCCACCAGCCGCCGCAGCTTGCGGTTGTAAAACAGCAGGTCGAGGTGGAAATCCTCGCCGTCGATCTGGATGCGCTTCTGCCGGGCCACGAAGCTGAAACCCGCGCCCAGCTCCAACAAGAACGACTCCATTTCGCGGATGATCGCCGCCTCCAAGTCGCCTTCTTGCCAAGTGTCCCGCAGCCCCAGGAAGTCGAGGATGTAGGGGTCGCGCATGACCAGGGCGGGCGACATTCGCTGCGCATCGCGCATCTTCGCCAACTCCTGTGCGATCGTCTCGCCCGGCTTTTGAGACAGCGCCGTGCGCTCGTACAACATCGAGTCGATGCGCTCGCGCAGCGTCCGCACGCTCCAGCGTTCGGTGCTCGCCATCTGTGCGTAGTAGTCCCGCTGGAGCGGGTCTTTCAGCGGGATCAGGGCGATGAAGTGCGTCCAGCTCAATTCTCGTATCAGTGATACGAGAATCTGCTCGTCGGGGAAGGTGGCCGCGAACTGCACCATGCGGCGCAGGTTCTGCTCGGCAAAGCTGCCGCCGTACTCCTTCACCAACTGCGCCGCCAGGGTGGGCAGGACTTCCTTGCCATAAGCGCCCCGGCGCCCGTCCAAGACCTGCGTGCGGATGCGCTGGCCGATGCGCCAATAGAGCATCGTCAGCTCGCTATTCACCGTCGAGGCGGCGCGCTTGCGCGCCGCCTCGATCAGTGCCCGAATGTCGCCCAGCAGCGCCGAAGGCGCTGTGGACGATGCTGCGGATGACCGGCGCGTGTTCATGCCGCCGCCTCCGCAAGCTGGCGTGCGCCCGTGATGGCCTGGCGCCGGCTGGCCACCAGTTCGGCCGCATCGCGCACCGGCTTGTCCTCGGTGTGGACGTAGTGCATGAACATCGCTACGGTCTTGTGGCCCGTCAGCTTCATGCCCACTTTGGTCGGCACGCCCGAATTGGCAATGTCGGTCGTCGAGCGATGGCGGATGCCGTGCGTGCCGACGTGCGGGACGCCGGCGGCCTTGAGCACCCGGCACCAGCCGCCATAGTGCTCGCCAAAGGTCAGGTGCTTGGCCGGGTCGTTCGGCGATGGCAGGACGTAGGGGCAGCCCTCCCGGCGCGGCGCCGTCGAAAGCAGCCGATAGGCTTCCTCGCTCATGGGCTTGGAAATGCCGCCGACCTTGCTGTCGGGCCACACCACGCGCCGGTTCTCGAAGTCCAGCCAGCTCCATTCGAGCGGGCAGATTTCGGAGCGCCGGGCGGCGAACTCGAATTGCAGCCGGATCGCCAGCGGGATGACGTAGTTCTCCAGCCCCTCCGCCTCCAGCTTCTCCAACTGGCGGAAGATCCGCACCATTTCCTCGTCCACGATGAGCCGGGTTTCCTTGCCCGGCGGGTACATGGGGACGTGGCGGCACGGGTTCGTGCCGTCCGGGCGGTAGCCCCACACTTCGGCCAGGTTGAACATCTTGCGCAGCACGCCGAAGGTCTTGTTCGCCTCGGTCGGCTTGTAGGCCAGTTTCTCCATCAGCCCGGCAATGTCGGGCCGCTTCACGTCATGCACCTTCTTGCGGCCCAGCAGCGGGATGATGTTGCGGTCTATGACGCCCTGATAGCCGTCCTGCGTGCTGGGCTTGTTGCGCTTCTTGGAGTAGTCCTCCATGAACTTCTTGCACAACTCGGCCATCGTGGGCGCCTTGCGCGCCTCGGCCTTGGCGCCGCCGGGGTCGCCGCCCCGGCGAACCTCGGCCAGCCAGTCCTGTGCCTTGACTCGTGCCTGTTCGACGGTCAGCTCCCCGTACAGCCCCAGCGAGGGCTTGCGGGGCTGGCCGGAGTTCGTGCGGTACTGGAGCATGAACACCCGGCGGCCGGTCGGGGTAATCTTGCACAGGAAGCCGGGCACCACGGTATCCCGCAGTTCAACATCCTTGGCCTGGGGTTGGGCCGACTCCACGGCGGTCTTGGTGAGCTTGATCTTTGCCATGATGACTCCTCGGAACAACCCGGATTCCAGGAGCCAGATAGGAGCGGCGCGAGGGAAAACCGGGTCAAGTTTCAGAAAGCACCGGCATATGATGGACGCGCGTAAGTTATTGATAAACCTGCTGTATCTAGCTACGGCGCAGTCCAGCGAACTACCGGGCTGGAGTCATCGTGAAACAAAAAAGGGCATTGCTGCCCTCTATTATAAAATCCTAATTGTTAAGCTGCGCCTAACTGCAGCGGCGTGATATGCACCAGCCGTTTAGCTGGAATTTGGTGATGATGTTCTGCGTGCGCTTCTTTGATACATGCCTTTGCACAACTGACGCAGCGGCCGCAATCGGTGCCAACATTTAGTTGCTCTTTCAGGTGCTTGACTGTTTTTGCACCATTTTTCACCGCGTGGTGAATATGCTTTTCAGTCACGGCACTACATACACAGACGTACATAAACTCTCTTTAATAAATTTACTAATGATAATTATTATCATTAGCATAGATTTTGTCAAGAGAAATTGGTTCATTTAAGCCATAATAAAAGCCACTTTCGTGGCTTAATTTATTTGTATGTGAATTTCTAATCAGAAATTTGCGATTGTAGGTAATTGGGCAAGCTCACATCTTTAATTAACGATTGCTGTGTTTCCAGCCAATCAATGGCTTCTTCGCAATGTTCCAACAACTCAGTAAGCAAATCGCGCGTCACATAGTCTTGTAATTTTTCAGCTTCGGCAATTGCTTCTATGAGCTGCGGGCGTTGTACTTCGCGCTCTAGCGATAAATCGCCTTGCAAACATTCAATCACTTCTTCGCCGATTAACAATTTACCTAAGTTTTGTAAATTTGGTAGGCCATCTAAAAATAAAATACGCTCGATCACTTCATCCGCTTCTTTCATCACGCGGATGGATTGTTTATATTGGTAATCGTTAAGCTTTTCCAAGCCCCATTTTTTAAACATGCGTGCATGCAAAAAGTATTGGTTAATGGCAGTGAGTTGATTTTTAAGCACTTTATTAAGCGTGCTGATAATTTGTTTATCGCCTTGCATAATGTTGTCCTTTTAAACGCCGGCTGACTTTATTTGGCTTTGGCAGTAATTTTCTATGCCGACCAATTTAATCAAGTTAAGTTGTTTTTCTAGCCAATAGGCGTGATCCATTTCAGTATCATCCAACTGCGTGACCAGCATTTCACGCGTGACAAAATCTTCAGCTTTTTCGCAAGATTCAATCGCGCTTTTTAGGTGTTTCACTACGCTATATTCTAGGGCCAAATCCGATTCCAACATGGCCTTAACATCTTTGCCAATATTTAGGCCATCACGTTTGGCAAGGTTAGGCTTACCCTCTAAAAATAAAATCCGTTGAATCAAGGCGCGCGCGTGTTCGCGCTCATGAGCTGACTCATGCAAACTATGCTCTGCCAATGCGGCCAAGCCCATATCGGCGTACATTTCACCATGAATCAAATATTGATCCGTCGCGCCTAATTCACCAGCCAAGAGATCATTCAAAATCTCAATAATTTTTTTATCGCCCTTCATGCCACACCTCCAAAAATTTTGTTAGCCCATCATTATTTCATTGTTAGGTGCATGATACCGGAAAAGTTAAAAAAACCAACAAATATTTTACTTAACCATTTGATTTTAATAGTATTTTTAATAAAAATCTAAATGAAAATAGTTCTTAGTCGTTCACGCTTTTAGAGTAAGGTTTTTAGGTCATTTGCTAAATCTGCCGGTTTTTCGCCATACTCTACATACAGGCGAATCTTGCCAGTTTTATCAAACACATACATACCTGCGCTGTGATCAATCGTATAGCCGCTGGCGCCTTCGGATTTCACTTTGTTAGAAAAAATTTTAAACACAGTAGCTGTGGCGGCAATTTCTTCTTCTGTTCCACGTAAGCCGATAAAACGTGAATCAAACGCTGGGACAAATTGCGCCAACACTTCTTGCGTATCGCGTACTGGGTCTAACGTCACAAACAGTACTTGCACATCATTCGCTTGTTCACCCAATATTTTCATCGTTTGTTTTAAATCACTCATGGTTGTCGGGCACACGTCTGGGCAATTGGTATAACCAAAAAATAGCGCGACGACTTTGCCTTTAAAATCATCCATGCTGCGCGCTTGGCCGGTGTGGTCAGTCAAACGCAAAGTCACGGGGAAATCCGCGCCGGTAATATCCGTCGCGACCAATTTGGTCGCTGCGCTATTTTGCGGCTGACAAGCTGCCAAACAAAAAAACATCAGGCTCAATAAAAAAAACTGTCTAAGATTTTTCATTCTTTAAAACTCCGCTTAAAAATTGTGCTTAAAAAAGCGCATTATCCGCTTAGATCGCCGCCAATGATACGATATTTGCTGCAAACTGGGCCTGCTCTCGTTTACAATAATGGTTTTAATTCAATTTAATTTTCACAAGGCAACAAGATGGCAAACCCGAGTTCGATGGCTGATCGTGATGGCGTAATTTGGTACGATGGCAAAATGGTGAATTGGCGTGACGCAACTACGCATGTTTTAACCCATACTTTGCATTACGGCATGGGCGTATTTGAAGGCGTCCGCGCTTACAAAACCGAGCAAGGCACGGCGATTTTCCGTTTAAAAGAACATACGGATCGCTTATTTCGCAGCGCGCATATTTTGGGCATGAAAATGCCGTTTGATAAAGCCACGATGATGGAAGCCCAAAAGGCGGCTGTACGTGAAAATAAATTGGAATCTGCCTACATGCGCCCCATGGCGTTTTACGGTGCAGAAGCAATGGGCATTTCTGCCAAAACATTGTCTACGCACGTGATTGTTGCCGCCTGGAGTTGGGGCGCGTACATGGGCGAAGAAGCGATCACCAAAGGCATCCGCGTAAAAACATCTTCTTTCGCACGCCATCACGTGAACATCACCATGTGCAAGGCCAAAGCCAACGGCAATTACATGAATAGCATTTTGGCGCACCAAGAAGCCGCGCAAGATGGCTACCAAGAAGCGTTATTGCTCGACGTCGATGGTTTTGTCGCTGAAGGTTCTGGTGAAAATATTTTCATTATCCGCAACGGCAAATTACTTACGCCAGATTTAACCTCTGCGTTGGAAGGCATCACCCGCGATACGATAATTACTTTAGCCAAAGAAATGGGCTTGGATATCATTGAAAAACGCATCACGCGCGATGAAGTGTATAGCGCAGACGAAGCCTTCTTTACTGGTACTGCCGCTGAAGTCACGCCGATTCGAGAACTCGACAACCGTGCGATTGGCGAAGGCACACGCGGCCCGATTACTGAAAAATTACAGTCCATGTATTTTGATGTCGTTAAAGGCAAATCCGCCAAACATGCGGATTGGTTGACACTGGTTTAAAGACAACACGGCGGTGTTTATCCCCTACAAAACACCGCCGTTCAATTGTGTGAAAAAGGATTAAACATGTCCGACGTGAAAGAGTTTGAAGTCACCGCCAAAGATTTACCACTACATTGCCCGACCAAAGAAGTCGCACTTTGGGCATCGCACCCACGCGTATTTTTAGATATTGCAAAAACTGGCCAAGTAGCTTGCCCATACTGCGGCACAAAATTTAAACTCAAAGCCGGCGAAGTGGTTCACCACCACTAAAACAACTGCTACCAAACGCTCTGCTACGTATTTTTTGCTAGTGCTTTTTCACCGCAGGCTGGCACAAACAGTGCTTGCATAAAACAACTGCTTTCGCCTGACAAAATAATGAAACCACTTCGCAACGCCATTCAGCATGCAATGCCCTATATTTTCTGGCTTGGATTTTTTGCTACTATTTTTCTTACGCTGATACCCAGTCAGCACATCCCACGAAGTTTTATTTTTTGGGATAAAGCACAGCACGCACTGGCATTTTTTTTACTCATGCTCACAGGTAGCATCGCTTACGCAAAAAAATATCACTGGGTGTTAATTGGGTTAGTTTTTTATGGTGCAAGCATTGAAATCATGCAAAATTATTGCACCACCTCGCGCAATGGCGATGTGAATGATCTGGCGGCTGACGTTTTAGGCATCATGCTTAGCTACATTGTGTTTAAAATGGTTCATCGCTCGCTATTCGAAAAATAGTCAAACCCAGAAAAATCACCATTGGATGCACACACATCTCTCTCAGGCAAACTTAGTCACTGAGATCACCTTTCAGTCAACTAAGAGTTATCACAATCCGTTTCGTGAAATCACGTTAAACGTGGTATTTACTAGCCCCAACGCACAAAAACGAATAGTGCCTGCTTTTTGGGCTGGCGGAAAAACATGGCGCGTTCGATACGCATCTAATGTACTTGGATTACACACCTACCTGACACAATGCAACGACACTGACAACAGCAGTCTACACGCACAGCAAGGCGAAATAAATATATTGTCTTATCAAGGCAACAACCCACTCTACCAACACGGTGCTATAAAAGTTGCCAACGATCATCGACATTTTTGCCATGCTGATGGCACTCCGTTTTTCTGGCTAGGCGACACCTGGTGGATGGGCTTATGCAAGCGCCTAGCTTGGCCGGAAGATTTCGCAACACTGACGCAAAATAGAAAAGCGTTAGGCTTTAACGTTATTCAATTGGTCGCAGGGCTTTACCCCGACATGCCTTTGTTTGACGACCGCGGTGCGAGCCAAAGCGGTTTCTGCTGGGAAAAAGATTTAAGCCAAATCAACCCAAGGTTTTTTGATGAGGCTGACCAAAAAATTTTCCATTTGGTTGAACAAGGCCTAACAGCTTGTATCGTCGGGGCGTGGGGCTACTATTTGCCGATGGTTGGATTAGAAAATATGCAACTACATTGGCGCTACTTAATGGCACGTTGGGGAGCGCTCCCTGTCGTTTGGGTGGCGGCTGGCGAGCAAAACATGCCTTGGTATCTCGAAACGCCCGTTCAAAAACAATCTTCCCAGCAACAACAAAAAGAAGGTTGGAGCAAAGTCATTGCCTACATGCGCAGCATCAATAGTTTTGATCGCCTAATTACAACGCATCCAATCACCAGTGCCCGCGATTCAGTGACTAACATTGCACATCTTGATTTTGAGATGCAACAAACTAACCACGCCTTACCAACCACACACCATGCCATGTGCGGCCAGCAAGGGTGGCAAATAAAACCAGCGATGCCGGTTATCAGCGGCGAGGCTCGATATGAAGGATTGGAAATTATCCCGCCGGTCACAAGCCAAAATGCCCGTGAAGCGTTTTGGGCGCACGTTCTCAATAGTGGATGTGCTGGGCACACTTATGGTGCGAATGGCATTTGGCAGGTGAATACTGAAAGCCAAGCATTTGGGCAATCACCCTCTGGTTTTTGCTGGGGCAACATGCCTTGGAATTTGGCAATGCAACTCCCCACCGCTCAGCAAATTGGCTTGGCAAAAAAAATGATAGAAATGCTACCCTGGCGTGCGTTTGTGCCGCAGCAAATTCCATCAAATTATTTTGATCAATTTTTGCAAAAAAATCCGCGCATTCACCGCATTTTGCTGAAACTCAAATGGCAACAAACGCCACCCACGCCTATCGCTGCTTGTATTGCCAAAAATCAATCTACGGCTATTTTTTATACAATTACTAATCAAAGTTTTGTGGTTGATTTGCAGCAGTTTAATTCACCGACAATAGCGCACTGGATAGACCCAACCAATTTTGAACAACACCCTGTAACGCTACAAAGGCAAACAGGAAAAGTGAAGGTAAATCCACCCAATAAAAATGCGGCAGGAGAAAACGATTGGCTTTTACTATTTCAGCCAGCCCATTAAAAGTCGGCGTGATGGACGAGCGATTGCTCACCCCACAAGTCACCTATAATTTGCGCCGCCTGTGGCGCGAGTGAGTTGGTCCAAAAGGTACAACTTGCATTACTTCCACCAACAACATCTTGATGTTGATTGACTCGCAACAAATTCTGCTCAATGAGTCTGCGCTCAAGCTGCCTCGCCACCGCTTCACCGGTATCAATTAAACTGACTTTCCCAGCCAAGTTATTTTGTGCCAGCACTTTCTCAATCGAGGGCTTAATAAACGGATAATGCGTACAACCTAACACAATCGTATCGGCACCAGCATCCAGCAAAGGTTGGCAATATTTTTTAACTAACGCATAAGTTGAGTCCACGTTCAATTCACCTCGCTCAACACACTCCACCAACCCAACGCAGGCTTGTGTGACCACCTGAATATCGCGACCGTAATGCGCAAGCAGCGCCGCAAATTGTGCACTTTTTAAGGTGCCAGAAGTTGCCAATACGCCGACCACACCATTTTTAGTCGCCGCTGCGGCAGGTTTTACCGCCGGTTCCATGCCGATAATTGGCAAATCATACGTATTACGCAAAGTATCAATGGCCGCAGCGGTTGCTGTATTACAGGCTACCACCAGCGCTTTTACATTTTTTTCCAATAAAAAATCTGCGACTTTTTCACAGCGCGAACGAATTTCCTCCGCAGATTGATTACCGTAAGGCGCATATAAACTATCGGCCACGTAAAACAAGGTTTCATCAGGCAAAAGCGCATGAATATGCTTAAGGACAGACAAGCCACCTACGCCAGAATCCATCACTCCTATGGCATTGACACTACTTTCAGAGGATTGTTGATGCTTTTTTTGCATGCAAATTTAGAGGGAGAAAGAAACTTATCAGTTAAAATAAAGTGATTATATTAGAGCCTCAAAATTATGGGAAATCGACTGAGTAAAATCTATACCCGCACTGGCGATGCTGGCACCACAGGCCTAGGTGACGGCACACGAGTGGATAAAGACAGTTTGCGCATAGAAGCAATGGGCGATGTGGATGAGCTCAATGCGGCACTTGGCCTACTGTTAACCGAAAAGCTATCGGAAAACTTGATCAATCTGCTCACAGAAATCCAACATGATTTATTTAATATGGGTGCGGAAATCTGTATCCCCAATTATGGGGTGTTGCAGCAAGCGTCGATTGACCGCTTGGAAGAGTCTATTGACACCTTGAATGGCACGCTCACGCCACTCAAAGAATTTATTTTACCCGGTGGCACAAAAGCCGCGGCGATTTGTCACTTAGCTAGAACCGTTTGTCGTCGTGCAGAGCGCAAACTGATTACACTTCACAAAAAAGAAAAAGTCACAGAAATTTCACTAAAATACCTCAACCGCCTGTCAGACTTATTATTTGTGATGTGCCGCATCATCAATAAAGACGCGGGGGTTGATGATGTTTTGTGGAAGAATGAGCAACGTGGAATTTAAGCTATAATTCAACCCATGATTAAAAAACTGCTGAAGCGTTTGACTAACGCACCCATTTTTAACGCGTTTAATAAAAAAAACCCCTCATCGCATCACAGCAAAGTTGTCCATCACACGCATGAAAACAATCGGAAATTTCATGCGCATCTCCATGGCGGGCAAGAAATTCATAAAAAACAGCACAGGATTCGCTTAAACAGCATCAGTAGTGCAGCACTTAAAACCTGCGATCAACTGCAAAAAAGCGGGTTTGAGGCTTACATTGTGGGTGGTGCCGTGCGCGATTTACTGCTCAATAAAGACCCGAAAGATTTTGACATCGCCACCAACGCCACGCCGGAGGAAGTTCACCGCATTTTTCGGCGCTCGCGCATTATTGGTCGCCGCTTTCGCCTAGTGCATGTGATGTTTGGCGATGAAACCATTGAAGTTTCTACCTTCCGTGGTAGCCACCTGACGCAAACGGAAGACGTTGTTGCCAGCGATTCAGGTAGAATTTTGCGTGACAACGTGTTCGGCAGCTTGAACGATGATGCCACGCGACGCGATTTTTCTGCCAATGCGCTGTATTACGACCCAAGCAGTGAAACTGTGCTGGATTTTCATGATGGTTTTCGTGATGTGCAGCAAGGCGTGTTGCGCATGATCGGCAAGCCAGAAACACGCTATGCAGAAGATCCTGTGCGGATGTTACGCGCAGTACGTTTATCTGCAAAATTAGGCTTTAAGATTGACCGCGCGACTGAAGCCCCTATTGCCAAAATGGCTGGCTTGCTGCAAGACGTGCCAGCCAGCCGTTTATTTGACGAAATGCTCAAATTATTTTTATCCGGCCATGCGATTGAAAGTGTGAACGCACTACGCAAACAACAGTTGCACCACGGACTGTTACCGATGTTGGATGTGGTTCTGGAGCAACCTTTAGGCGAGCGCTTTGTAATGCTCGCACTTAAAAACACTGATGACCGAATATTATCCGGCAAATCCGCAAACCCCAGTTTTTTATTCGCCACCTTGCTTTGGCATGAAGTGTTAAATAACTGGCAACTTTACAAAAAACGCGGTGAACACGCGATCCCCGCGCTACACATAGCCATGTCAGAAGTCATTGCCACCCAAGCAGAAAAATTAGCGATTCATCAACGCCACACCGGCATGATGAAAGAAATTTGGAGCTTACAGCCACGCTTTGAGCAGCGTACAGGCAAACGCCCATTTGCTGTGCTGAACCACCAGCGCTTTCGCGCTGGTTATGACTTTTTACTGCTGCGTTGCGAATCTGGTGAACTGCCTATGGAACTCGGTGAATGGTGGACAACGTTTATCAACGCCGACAACGCAGGCAAAACTGCCATACTGCTACCTGACACCGGACCCAAAAAACGTCGTAGAAAACCGCGCAAAAATTCAGCTTCCGCCGCACCAGAAAACCAGCAGTAAGCACATCATGACGCAAGCTTTTATCGCCCTTGGCAGCAATTTGGAGAACCCGATTCAACAAGTCAATGCCGCTTTTCTTGCGCTTGAAAAAATCCCTCAAACCAAGCTCATTAAAAAATCTTCTTTGTACCAAACGGCGCCGATTGGCTATGAAGAAGGCGAAATAGCAAAAATTCCGGATTTTATTAACGCCGTTGCTGAAGTCGACACCAACTTAAGCCCATTCGCATTGCTTGCAGAAATTTTAAATATTGAAAACCACGCCGGTCGCTTGCGCCCTTACCCAAACGCCCCGCGTGTATTGGATTGCGACTTACTGCTCTACGGCGACACCGTGATGCAAACCGATACGCTGAGGCTGCCACACCCGCGTATGCACACGCGCGGATTTGTGCTTTTGCCATTATTTGAAATTGCACCGCAACTTACCATGCCGAATCATGGCAAAATTGCGACACTAATGACGGACGAAGTGAAACAAGGTGTTAAGAAAATTTAAGAGAACAGTCTCCCATGAGCATTTTTAATCAATTTCCTTATATCGTCATTGAAGGCCCTATTGGCTGCGGGAAAACCACGCTGGCGCAAAAATTAGCCGAGCGTTTTCCGGTGGATTTTCTTTCGGAAAAAGCCGAAGAAAATCCGTTTTTGCCACGGTTTTATCAAGATGCACCACGTTATGCCTTGCCAACACAGCTGTTTTTTCTGTTTCAACGTGCCAATCAAATTAAAGAGCTGAATCAACGTGACATGTTTGCCAAACCGATTGTGGCGGATTTTTTCTTGGATAAAGACCCGCTGTTTGCCAAGCTGAATTTGGACGACGAAGAGTACGCACTCTACCACCAAATTTTTCAGCATTTGCAACTCAAAGCAGCCAAACCAGATTTGGTCATTTACTTACAATCTTCAACCGATGCGCTCATGCAGCGGATTGAAGAACGCAATGTCGTCTACGAACAAGAAATTCCGCAAGAATACGTGCAACGACTCGCCGACACCTACAATCGGTTTTTTCATCATTATCAAGAATCTAACGTGCTGATTGTGAACAATGAAAAACTCAATATTATTAAAAATGAAGAAGCATTTGAGCTTTTAATTAATCGTATTGGTCAAATAAAAGGCCAGCGTGAATTTTTTAATCCCAACCTCGAATAATGGAAAAAATTAACACACTCATTGCACGAGCAAAATCTGGCGAAAAACTCGCCATGCTCACCTGTTACGACGCGACCTTTGCCAAACTCATGGAAGGCGCAGGCGTAGACATGCTGTTGGTGGGCGACTCGCTCGGAATGGTGTTGCAGGGTGCGGACAACACGCTCAATGTGAGCATGCACCATATGAGCTACCACACAAAAATGGTAGCCGCTGGTGCGCCCAACACCATGATAGTGGCGGACATGCCCATTGGCAGTTATGAGATGGATTGCGAGGCTGCGCTCAAAAATGCCAAATGGCTGATTAAATCCGGCGCTCACATGGTGAAACTCGAAGGTGGCGGAGAGCGCGTGAAAACCGCACGCTATTTGGTAGAAAACGGCATCCCCGTTTGCGCGCACTTAGGGTTCACTCCACAAGCGGTGAACCAACTTGGCGGCTATAAAATTCAAGGTAAAACACAAGAGGGCGCAGAAAAAATTCTGCAAGATGCCATCGCCATGAGCAATGCAGGCGTAGATTTTGTATTGCTAGAAATGGTGCCAGCGCAGCTAGCAAAAAAAATTAGCGAAACAATTGCCTCACCAACGATTGGCATAGGTGCAGGCGTAGACTGTGCGGCGCAAGTGCTGGTGTTACACGATTTACTCGGCATTTACACAGGGCCCGCCAGCAAGAAAATTGATGAATTTAAATCCCCCCGTTTTGTCAAAAACTTTTTATCCGGGGAAAATAGCATTCAAGCAGCGGTAGCAAATTACGTGAAAGCGGTCAAAGAAAAAACGTTTCCGGCAGTTGAACATGCTTATTAAAACATAACCTCAACATCTTTAGTCACCATCGGGCTTAACCACAATTTTTTCATATATCCCGCATAAGCTTGATGATCTTCTTTCAGATGATTTAACCACCACTGCCGCAGAAATTTAAGTAGAATTATAGTATCTTGTTCATCCATTGCTTCTTTGGTAGCGGCATCAGCATTCAAATTAAACGTCTGTAGCAATTCACTATGTTTCAACATTACTTTGTAATCTGCACCTAACTTCTCTAGAATGCCCTCTTCTGTTTTGAGGTGAAACCTAACCGTTGCTTTAATAATTTTCAGCGTAGGATGAAGCGCCGACAAGCCCCATCATTGATTGATAAAAAAGTATAAAGAATTAATTGCAGCGACCACAGCGTGATGCTGCTCATCAAGAATTGGTAAGTGAATCATCTGATTATCATTCCACACGATATACAACGGTTTATTCACGGACTCATCTCCTTGATTGATATGGTTTATACTCAAACTTCTAAATTTTTATCGGCGACACCCACAACAAACTGAAGAAAAGTGGAAATATCGTTCAAATTTAATGCACTAACGCCGAAAACGGATATTTATTTAACCCAAGCCAACACAGTCATCTTCTATTAGATACAACAGTACTCTTCTATGGACATTATCTCCAACATCGCCGATTTGCGTCAATTACTTCGTAACCATCAACGCATTGCATTCGTCCCGACAATGGGCAACTTACATGCAGGGCATTGCCGTTTAGCAGAAATTGCAAAACAACACGCCGAATGCGTCGTGGTTAGCATATTCGTGAACCCGCTGCAATTTGGCAAAAATGAAGATTTGGCGAGCTACCCCCGCACCTTGCAGGAAGACTGCGAAAAACTAAAAAAAATTGGTGTTAATTATGTATTTGCGCCAACCAACCAAGAAATATATCCTGATTTTGATGGTGAACATTTACATCAAACCATGACGATCACACCACCACCGATTGCGAATGAACTGTGCGGAGCATCTCGCCCAGGTCACTTTGCTGGTGTGGCAACAGTCGTGATGAAATTATTTAATATCGTACAGCCAAACGTGGCGATTTTTGGTAAAAAAGATTTTCAACAACTATTTGTGATTCGCGAGCTAGTGCGGCAATTTGATTTACCGATAGAAATTATTGGCGGCGAAACCATTCGTGAAGAAAGCGGCTTGGCAATGAGCTCTCGTAACGGTTATTTAAGTGCTGCAGATAAGCTTGAAGCGCCGCGTTTAAATAAGGTGTTGAAGCTGGTTATCGATGCGATGCAAAAAGAAGATGGCCACATTTCTGTAAAAAAAATGTGTGAATTTGAACAAACGTCCACCAACTATTTAACGCAACTTGGCTGGCAAGTCGATTACATCAGCATCCGTTCGGCATCGACCCTCAAGCCAGCCACGCCTGATGACGTTAAATTAGTGGTACTCGCCGCCGCAAAACTCGGTAATACGCGGCTGATTGATAATATGGAATTCCATCTTGATTAAAATGATCAAAAATTTGCGGTTTTTACGCTGGCTCATGTGTTTGATAGTGGCTTTTTCATGCGCGGCATGTGAAAAAATCAGCAATAAAGCGCTCAAACTCAAAAATAAACTCAACAACACCCCAACCAATACCGAGTATGCAAACTTGCCAACAATGGTGGTTGGCATTGAAACGATTCTTGATGTAGCTTACGGTGCACACCCAAAACAAAAAGTTGATATTTACTTACCAGAAAATGCCAACAATGCGCCTATAATTGTCATGATGCACGGTGGCGGCTGGACGAGTGGCGATAAAAGAGGGTTGCTTGCTTATGTGAATAAAGTAAATCGCTGGGGGCCAAAGGGATTTATTTTTGTTTCAGTTGGCACGCGCCTAATGCCTGAGGCCGATGTTTATACGCAACTGCAAGATTTAACGCAGGCGGTTGTCAGCATACAAAAACACGCCAGCGAGTGGGGTGGCAACCCTGAAAAGTTAATTCTGATGGGGCATTCTTCAGGTGGCACCTTAGTTGCAACATTATCTGCAAAACCCAGCCTCGTCACAGACTTAGGTGGCAAGCGTTGGCTAGGCACGATATTGTTAGATGCCTCCTCGCTAGACATTGAACGCACCATGCGCTTGTGGTCACATGGCATGTTTACTTACGCTTATGGCAAAGACACAAAAAAATGGTCGATTGCTTCCCCTTATGCCTTGATCGACACGCACGCGATTCCATTCTTTATAGCTTGCTCAACCTTTAGGCCAGATAATGCTTGTGAACAGGCAGAATTATTCAAAGAGAAAGCGAGCCAATTGAATATTCGTGTTGATATCTCACGACAAAAGCTTAATCATGGTGAAATTAACGATCATTTAGGGCTCAATAACGACTTTACCCAAAGCATTGAGGCTTTTATGCGCTCACTTGATGCCAATGTTGCGCAATTACTTCAAGCGGATTAAGTATTTTATGCAAAACAAAATGCAGGATAACTCACTGAATTATTTGGTAAAAACCTTGTTTAACCTTATAATCGCGCCAACTTTTGATTTTTTCATTGCTGTAAAAAACTGCCCTTATGCAAAGAACCATGTTGAAATCCAAATTGCACCGCGTGCATGTCACCCAGAGTGAGCTGCACTATGAAGGCAGCTGTGCCGTTGACATTACCCTACTAGAAGCCGCCGATATTCGTGAATATGAGCACATTCATATTTACAATGTTACCAATGGCGAGCGTTTTAGCACGTACGCGATTAGTGGCGAACGTGATTCTGGGATTATTTCCGTGAACGGGGCCGCTGCGCACAAGGCTAACCCGGGCGACATTATTATCATCGCAAGTTACGCCCAATATCATGATGATGAACTCAAACACTTTGCGCCTAAGCTCGTCTATGTCGACAGCGAAAACCGTATCCAATTAAAACGCAACCATATTCCAACGCAGGCCGCTTAAATGACAGTAAATGTAGATGCAAATAACGCTTTAGAAACTTTTAAACTGGCGGTAGTTGACGCAATTGAGGACATTAAAGGCTTCGATATTACGGTGATGGACGTACGCAAACTCACCAGCATGACCAATTACATGATCGTCGCCTCTGCCAACTCTAACCGCCAAGCAAAGGCCATTGCCGACAATGTACGCGAAAAAATCAAAGAAAAAGGCTATCACATTCGTGGCACTGAAGGCGAAAAAGAAGGCGAATGGGTGCTAGTTGATCTAGACGATATTGTTGTCCACATTATGGTGCCTGCCACGCGTGCTTACTATAATTTAGAGCAATTATGGGGTGAAGCGGAAAGCCGCAGAAGCCACACCAAGCCTGAATAGTTTTTTGCGGCGTCTTTTTTGAAGCTACGCATTATATCTGTCGGCCACAAAATGCCCGATTGGGTCGAGGCTGGCGTAGCAGAATATATTAAACGCATGCCGCGCGACGCGACAATTGAAGTGGTCGACATCAAACCAGAAAAACGTGCCGCGGGTAACAACACTGAAAACATCCAACTGATTGAAGCCAAAAGAATTATCGAGGCGTTAGGCAAAGATTATGCTATCGCGCTAGATGAGCGTGGTCAACAATTCACCACCCTAGAAATCGCCGCGCAATTCAGAACTTGGCAAACGTCCGGCCGCGATATTACATTTATTATCGGCGGTGCCGATGGCCTGCATACCAGCATCAAACAAAAGGCCGATAAAATTTGGGCGCTATCCAAACTCACCATGCCGCATGGCATGGTGCGCGTCATGCTCGCTGAGCAACTTTACCGTGCTTATACAGTCCTAACACATCATCCGTATCATCGGGAATGATGTGAGCGACTTTTTACCTCAAAAAAAATATACAAAATCTTTGGTTTGGTTTCGGCGCGATTTGCGTAACTACGACCACGCCGCGCTTTTTAACGCCCTTAAAACCTCACAGGCCGTTTTTTGCGTGTTTGTATTTGATACCGATATTTTAGAAAAATTAACGGACAAATCTGACCGACGAGTAGCGTTTATTTGGCATAGCGTCAGTGAACTCAAAACCGCCCTGAAAAAAAACGGGGGGGATTTAATTGTCAAAGTTGGGCGCGCAATTGAGGAAATCCCAAAGCTCGCCAACACCCTGGCCGTCCAAGCCGTATTTTGTAATCGAGATTACGAGCCCAGCGCGATTGACCGTGATACAAACCTCAAACAACAGCTTGCAACGCATCATATTGCGTTTTCTCAATATAAAGACCAAGTGATCTTTGAGCAAGATGAACTCCTCACGCAAGCGCAAAAACCGTTTAGTGTTTTTACACCTTATAAAAATGCTTGGCTGAGGATAGTTAACGACTTTTATCTAAAAGCTTATCCGGTTGATGCATATCTCCAATTTTTAGCGAAGGCTGAATCTGATCAAGTGTTGCCTACGCTTGCAGACATTGGTTTTGAACCTACCAACTTAACTCAGCTTAAACTGCCGACTGGTATGTCTGGCGGCCTGCAATTATTTGAAGATTTTAAAAACCGCATTCCTCAATATGCTGAAGCTAGAAACTTCCCTGCCATCAAAGGCGTTTCCTATTTATCAACGCACTTACGCTTAGGCACGATTTCGATTCGGCATTTAGCCAGAGAGGCTTTTCACCTTGCCAATACTGGCGCGCAAACTTGGCTAAGTGAGTTAATTTGGCGCGAATTTTATTTCCAAATTCTGCATCATCATCCAAAAATTGCCGTAGGCAAAAGTTTTAAGCCTGAGTTTGAACACCTTGCTTTTGAAAATAATCCTGATTGGTTTCAAGCATGGTGTGCAGGAAAAACCGGCTACCCCTTGGTGGACGCAGCCATGCGCCAACTTAACCAGACCGGCTATATGCATAACCGTTTACGCATGATCGTCGCTAGTTTTTTGGTCAAAGATTTACTCATTGATTGGCGTTGGGGCGAGCAATATTTTGCCGAAAAGTTAATCGACTTTGATTTTTCCGCCAACAATGGCGGCTGGCAATGGGCGGCCAGCACCGGTTGTGACGCACAACCTTGGTTTAGAATTTTTAATCCCATCACACAGAGCGAAAAATTCGACCCACAGGGAAAATTTATCCGCAAATATGTGCCAGAACTTGCAGAGTTAAATGAAAAAGAAATTCATGCGCCTTGGTTAATTCCACCATTAAGACTAAAAACTTTGCAGCTAACCCTTGGTGAAAACTACCCACTGCCCATTGTTGATCACGCAGAGCAGCGCTTAAAAGCACTCGCGTTATACAAGTAAACTTAAGAAATACGCAGTTTTTCACGCCTTTTAAATGCAATACAGAGCAATGAATCTGCGTATGATGCTAACTTAAGCAAAGATACCGTAGCAAAAATGATCCATCATTTTGCTATAAAAACTTCGGAGAAAATCATGGCACTTGTTTCACTACGCCAACTTTTAGACCACGCAGCAGAATTTAACTACGGGTTACCCGCCTTCAATGTGAATAATATGGAACAGGTACGTTCTATTATGGAAGCGGCCAACCAAACCGACAGCCCCGTGATTCTGCAAGCCTCCGCCGGTGCAAGAAAATATGCAGGTGAACCCTTTTTGCGTCATTTGGTGTTAGCTGCGGTTGAAGCTTATCCCCACATCCCTGTAGTGATGCATCAAGATCACGGTCAATCGCCAGCCGTCTGTATGCAGGCGATGCGTTCAGGTTTTTCCAGCGTGATGATGGACGGATCACTAATGGAAGATGCAAAAACGCCATCAACCTATGAATACAATGTGAACGTCACGCGCAAAGTGGTTGAAATGGCACACACGATTGGCGTATCTGTGGAAGGCGAGCTTGGAGTGCTTGGCTCTTTAGAAACCGGCTTAGCGGGCGAAGAAGATGGCTCAGGTGCCGAAGGCGTACTCAGCCACGACCAACTATTGACCGACCCGGAAGAAGCGGCAGAATTTGTTAACAAAACTGGGGTAGACGCGCTCGCAATTGCAATTGGCACCTCCCACGGCGCATATAAATTTACCAGCCCTCCAACCGGAAAAACACTTGCGATTCAACGCATTAAAGAAATTCACCAACGTATTCCCAATACACACTTGGTGATGCACGGCGCATCGTCTGTGCCGCAAGAGTGGTTAAAAATTATCAACGAATTTGGCGGCAACATGGGCGCAACCTACGGTGTGCCGGTAGAGGAAATTGTTGAAGGCATTAAATACGGCGTTCGTAAAGTGAATATTGACACAGATTTGCGCATGGCTTACACCGGCGCAATTCGCCAATATTTTTCAGAAAAGCCGGAAGAGTTTGACCCACGAAAATTTTTAACTGCCGCAACTTCTGCCATGAGCGACATTTGTAAAGCGCGTTACGAGGCGTTTGGGGCGGCTGGCATGGCGAGCAAAATTAAACCCATTTCTTGTGAGCAAATGGCTGCAAAATATTTAAAAGCACGTTAATTGATGTCCAATAAAAAGGCTGCATTGATTGCAGCGTTTTTTGTATCGTTTAAATTACCTCGCCTTTTTGCTTTTGGTGGTATTGATCAATCAGTGCAATTTCACTCGCGCTTCCCAGCATCACTGGCACGCGCTGGTGCAAAGCGGACGGCTTCACATCTAAAATTCTTTTCAAGCCAGTCGTTGCTGCGCCGCCAGCTTGCTCTACAATAAAACTCATTGGGTTCGCCTCGTACATCAAACGCAATTTGCCCCCCTTGCTCTTAATTTTGCTATCAATCGGGTACATAAACACGCCGCCACGCACCAAAATACGATGCACTTCTGCCACCATCGAAGCGACCCAGCGCATATTAAAATCTTTTTCGCGCATGCCTTCTTCACCTTGCAAACACTCATCAATATAACGCTGCATCGGCTCTTGCCAAAATCGGTAATTGGACATATTGATCGCAAATTCGTTAGTGTCTTTAGGGATTTGCATATTTGGGTGCGTTAAACAAAATTTTCCGCTAACTCGATCAAAGGTAAATCCATTCACGCCTTGGCCAACCGTCAGCACCATCATGGTTGAGCTGCCATACAACACATAACCCGCACACACTTGCTGTGTACCCGGCTGCATAAAGTCTTCTAACTCTGGCTTTGCAGCATCTGTTTTTAAGATAGAAAAAATCGTGCCAACAGAAATATTCACATTCACATTTGAAGAACCATCGAGAGGATCAAAGCACAACAAGAATCGCGCGTCTTCTGGTGCATTATTTTCAACTTGAATAATGTCATCCATTTCTTCCGACGCCATGCCCACCACATAGCCACTTTTTTGGGTATGCGCTATAAAAATTTCATTGGTAATAACATCCAGCGCTTTTTGCACCTCGCCTTGCACATTTTCTGAACCAAGACTGCCCATATTGCCTTTAAGCGCACCCTCATCAATCGCAATCGCAATTTCTTTGGCTGCATTTTCAATGTCGGACAATATCCCTGTTAACGCCTGACCATTGGGAAGATGCTGCGTATGCTCTACCAAAAACGATTGAAAATTGACCAAATGAATCATGAAATAACCCTTAAAGAATGACGAAAAACTAGCTTTGTGAAACACCCAATATCTAACAGATGGCAGGATTTATTCTTTTAAAAAGAATGCATTATGCATGCTTAATTGGACGATTAGTCACGAAATTGAAATATTAGTATGAGCCTAGATGCGGCAAAGGTGGGAATCAGCTAGACATTTCCCCCATGCTCGGCTAAAGTAGCGCGCTAGCGCTATAGTTTTTAACATCTTAAGCCGCATCAACCACAATAATAATTATTATTATAAACATTACATTGGGAAAAAATTAAGGTTAAGCATGAAGAAACATCAATCACTTTTAATCGCTCTCAGCATGCTAGGCTTGGTTAGCCTGACTGGCTGTGCCACGCAAAACAATAAAGATCCACTGGAAGGTTTTAATCGTGGCGTGTACAAATTTAACGATGTCGCAGATCGCGCTGTGATAAAGCCGGTCGCAACCGCTTATACCAAAGTCACACCATCACCGATTCGCAAAGGCATCAGCAACTTTTTTAGTAATTTAGGTTCAATCACCACCGTTGTGAATGATTTACTACAACTAAAATTTGCACATGCATTCACTGATGCTGGACGCTTTGTGATTAACAGCACATTCGGTTTGGCTGGCTTTATTGATGTTGCTGGTATGGACAATATTCCAAAACATACCGAAGATTTTGGTCAAACATTAGGGCATTGGGGCGTGGGCAGTGGTGCCTATCTTGTTTTACCGCTCTTAGGCCCATCAACAGTCCGTGACACAACAGGGTTGGTCGTTGATACCGTATCAACTGACCCAATTACTTACACACATAATATTGGCGAAATAAGATTACACAACCAATTGCGTGCGTCACAGCTGGTCAGCCGTCGCAGCGAACTCTTAAACGCAACGGATTTGGTCGATGAAGCATCTTTAGACCCATATGCTTTTATGCGCGATGCTTATTTGCAAAACCGTGCAAGCGCTGTGCAGGATGGTATCGTTCCAAAAGAAATGGTCAAAGATGACTTTGAAGAGTAATTACTAAGCATGCAAAAAAGCCCTGATGAATCATCAGAGCTTTTTTATTACTCAATTATTTAGATTGGCATTTTGAGCAGTAAAAAGTAGAACGTTGCCCCAAACGAATGCACTGAACAGGGCTACCGCACACCCTACACGGCTCGTGGGTTCTTCCGTAAACAAAATAAGTTTGCTGAAAATAACCCGGATTTCCATCCGCACCAAAAAAATCTCTTAAACTGCTGCCACCCGCTTTTAAAGCATCATTCAGCGTCGCTTTAATTTCCTCGACCAGTCGCTCACACATCGCTAAACTTAGCTGTTTGGCTGGCATTTCTGGATGAATGTTTGCACGAAATAGAGATTCTGAAGCGTAAATATTGCCAACACCCACCACAAGGTGGCTATCCATAATGGCATTTTTAATGGCTAGCGATTTATTATGCAAGGCTTGATGTAAATATTGTGCGTCAAACTTTGCATCAAGAGGCTCTGGCCCTAATGTATTCAAGAGTGGATGCTGGGCTACATCCGAGCCATCTAGCCATAACACCGCACCAAAACGGCGAGGGTCTCGCAAGCGCAACACCGTATTATCTGAAAACCTTAGGTCAAAATGGTCATGCTTTTCAGGCGGGTATGGTTGGTCTAGCAGACAGATACGACCAGACATCCCCAAGTGTAGTAATAACGTTCCCGTATCAAATTCGCACAAAATGTATTTTGCGCGGCGACGAATGTCGCGCAAAGATTGGGCTGGCAAGTCAGTAATCAAGTGCATTGGAATTGGCCAGCGTAAAGTCGGGTGGCGAACAACCACTTCGGATACCTGCTTCCCCAGCAGAGGCATGATGCCCAAACGGGTAACTTCAACCTCTGGCAACTCAGGCATAGAAAAGAGGCATTAATTATTTGGTCAAATTGATCGGTGGATTCAGCATCGTAAATCCTTCATCCGGCGCAAAGTGATAAATTAGCCCTTCATCAGGTCTCGCCAGCAATAGTTCTGGCGACTCTTGTATTTTATCGAAATGTACTTTTTGACCATCAGCAATTTTGATTTCAAAGCTAGGATATTTTTGTCTTGGATCCGGTTTATATTGCTCAACCGATTTAGCAACCGCTTGCTTCCAGGAAAAATCCAACCATTCGTTCAGCTCATTCTGCGTTGGCTTGGCTTTTTCAGCAGAAACTTTCCACTGACCATCGACCAAATCTAGATTTAATCGGATATCTTCCCACTGTTCCAGACGAGAAAAATCAAATCCAGCGATTTTTTTGCCAGTTTTCAATGGCTTCTTGTCGACCAACTCAATCACTTGCGTTGAAGCTGCTTCAGAATATGTGACTGGTAATAAATAAACCGCCTGACGGTGTACGACATATTGCTCATCATTGACTGGGTTGAAAGTACCAAATAAAAACGCTTCTTGACTATTATCATCGCGAATCAAATGCAAACGAATGGATGGCTGATCCAAGCCATATTTCGCCATTTCTTCTGAATCAAAGGCTTGGCCATTTTTAGGGGTGATTTTAGTGGTTGTTTTTGCAGCAATAATCGACAAAATTCGATGCACAGAGGCTTGATCTGCGCGCGCTTGGTAAGGCGTCTTCAAGTACCAATAATTATTTTCTTTGCCGAAGACCACTTGTGAGCGCGCAGGATAATCCACTTGTACGCGATTAAACTCAGCGAGTTTGTAATTGCTTACTTCAAACTCTGCCAGCCCTTGCACTTCTGCTTTTGGACGAAAATACAAAAATGCGGCCAACCCGGCAACCAGCAACAACAATACGACGTTCAAAACCCAACGATTTTTCATGTAGCACCTTACACTCTGAAAATATTATGCTTTTCTACGTTTCCACCAGAAGTAGAAACCCAAGATCATCATTGCCAGTGGGATAAAATATTGGAACCCATGAAACACGAGCCACGCAACGGCCACGCCCATGGTGTTATCAGGAATTTTCACATTAATATCTTTCAATGGCATCGGCTGAATGGTGATCAATTTATCATCACCCGCAAGCCAATTCACCATATTGATACCTAAATCCAGGTTACCGCCATTGGTAATAAAGGTATTCGATAAGAAGTTAGCATTGCCCATCACCACCACACGCTGTCCTTTGTTGCCAAATTTACGCTCCATGGCAACACCAATATTAATCGGGCCGCGCTTGTCATTTTTCTCATCAAACTCTGGCACTTCATCTTTTTTGAGTTTTTGTGATGACAACCAACCATTTGGCGCCACATCCACCAATTTGCTCACGTTCCAACCAGACTCATAGCTGTCCACCAAGGCACTCACTTCACGCGCCTCAGGAAACAATGTCCGCAACATAAAGTTTTTTGTAATTGGATGTTCGCCATACATGCTGGCGAACGAAACGCGCGCATCTGCGCCGTATTGTGCTGAAGCTAAATCAAACACCATACCGTCGGAAACCTGTAGTCCCAGATATTCCGCCACAGCTTTTAAGCCATGAAAATTATTGTCATCCAACAACCATAACACATTGCCGCCCGCCTCTAGATAGGCTTTAATTTTTTTCGCTTCAATTTCAGACACATCCACTTGCGGACTAGCAATCACCAACATCGCACCATTTTGCGGCACGTTCTGCGCGATGGTTAAATCTGGATTGGCAAATTTAAAGCCTTTCGCCTCCAACTGTTTACCAAATTCGCCGATGTCATGATTTTTCACACCCAATAAATTGCGTTCGCCATGGCCATCTAAATACATAATGGGCTGCTGATTGGTACGTGATAAGCGCACCAACAGATTGGTCATTTCCTGCTCAGCAATCGGCGGATTAATATGTTCGGTGCGTTTTTGGTACTCAACAATCATTTCACCATCGCTTTTTACCCCAGCCTCTTGCGCCATTTTAGGCTCTTCTGATGGGTTAATAAATTTGAGCGTGATGTCTTTTTTCTCACGTTGATAACGTGCAACAAAATCCATCATGCCTTTGCGGAAATTATCACCGCTTGAAGCATCATCTTTGGTCGCAAATACAGTGATATTGATCGGACCTTTCATTTGCTTCAGCACGTTAACGCTACCTTGCGTCAAAATGTTGCGGTTTGCTTGGGTAATATCTTTAGCAACGCGATATTCACTGGCGAGAGAACCCAATAAAACCACCAGCGCTAAAAACAAGACCACAAAAAAGCCGTTTTGGACAAACAACTGAAAGCGTAATTTACGATTGATATTCATTTTTAAAACCTAATATTTTGATAGCGTATATTCAATATTGTTGAGTTAACCACGCAAACGATCCGCATCTAGCCGTCTCACTGTGAGTGTTAAAAACGTCAGCACAAATAAGACAAAATAAGCAATGTCCCCCGTATCAATCACGCCGCTGGCAAACGATTGAAAGTGACGAATCAGTGACCAACTCGCGAACATGCTACTTGGGTCACTGGCAAAGAATCTATCTAAAAACATCAGCGCAAATAAAGCAATAAAGGTCAAAATCGCTGCAACCACTGGCTGTTGCGTTAGGCTGGAAAAATAAAGCCCCATCGCAGAAAAACTGGCAATCATCAACAGCAAGCCAAACGAGTTCGCCACGATAAAACCAAAATCAATGTCCGCCCAAATATTGAGCGTTGTAAGCATCAGGGCGATATAAACCACGATGGTGCTCAAAAACACGACTAAACCTAGAAATTTACCAATGACGATTTCAGTCAGAGAAAGTGGTGCGCTAAACAAAAATGGCAAGGTTTGTGTTCGGCGTTCCTCGCTGATCAAACGCATTGATAATAAAGGCACGGCAAACAATACAATAAATGAGGCAAACCCATAGACCACTTGGCCAACAAACTGCGTCACCCCAACACGTTCTGCCGGACGCATGGCCCCTGACATAATGGCGAAATAATCATTCACACCATTTAAGTAGTACGTCCCAAAAGAGAACATTAACAACGCCAAAATCACCCAACCCATGGGCGAGGCGAACATGCTTTTCAGCTCTTTTCTTGCAACATTGATAATCATAAAAACACCTTGAAGGATTTTACTATTTAAGCAGCCGCAGCTTCAGCTGCCTGCTCTTGGAATGTGAGTTGGACAAAGACATCTTCCAAACTGGTTTGATCCGGTGCAATTTGATATAAGCCCCAGCCTTGTTGCACAGACGTTTGTACGATTTGCTCCGCTGGCGCAGTGTCAG
>CAZAEN010000021.1:0-32358 GCA_964484105.1 uncultured Methylophilaceae bacterium | reverse complement strand
AGAGGCTGCTGCGGCTGCTGAATCCCTCATGGAACAGGCTGAGGAACTTATGAGTACCATGAGTGTGTTTAGCTTGGAGGGAAACTCCCCGACAAAAAAGCCGCATCGCCTCGCTACGGTAACGGGGCTAGTGGTGAACTATTAGCAGCTAATAACGATTCCAGCGGCGTTAAGTTCTCATTTCCAGAAGCGATTAATGCGCATGGAAAATGGAAAGCGAGATTAATTGAGTATATCAATGGTCGCTCTAATGAGCAGTTAGAGGTTGCAAAAGTCTCGTGTGATGACAAGTGTGATTTAGGCAAGTGGATTTATGGTGACGCTAAGAAATACGCACACTTGAAGGAATATGACGCATTAAAAACGCATCATGCTACTTTCCACCAAAGTGTTGGTGGGATTGTTGAGGCTACGCAACAAGGTGAGGTTGAACAAGCGAAAAAAATGTTGGGTGGTGATTTTTATAAAGCCTCTAATAAGACCATTGATGCGATTCGTAACATGGAAACAAGGGTCGAGGGTGGGAACGCTGCACTCAAAACAGGGACTCACGATACCGCTTGGGAAACTTTCTAGCTTTTCTGATTAAGCACTTAAGTAAAATAAAAAGCCGACAGTCACGTCGGCTTTTTATTTGAAGCTTTATCTATTAAAACTATGCAGTTTTTCTTGTAACTCTTTTGATAAAGTTTAAATCGTCACAAGCATCAATAATCTCGCTGGCTACCTCAATCAGTTTAAGATGGTTGCTACGTGCTTTTTTGCGAATCAACTCAAAAGCATCATTTTGATTAAGCTTGTGTCTGTCCATCACAATGCCGACAGCAACACTGACGGAGCGGTCTCCGTCCAAGGCGACTTGTAGCATTTTTTGGTTATAGCGCAATTTTCTGATTTCTTCAGCGCGTTTAATGGCCGTTTGAACCGCTGGGATGATTTGGGCGATACTCACGGGTTTGACAAGGTAGCCAACTGCGCCCAAGCTGGAGGCATGATTAACCGTTTCGTCATCACCGTATGCGGTCAGCATTAAGAATGGAACGTGATCTTGTTCAATTAATTGTTTAGCTAACTCAGAACCAGTGCGTTTGGGCATGTGCATGTCTAGTAATACTAAATCAGGGCGCTGATGTTGGATTAGCCAAGCCTCGGCTTCGTCGACACTTTCACAGGTATCTACTATGAACCCAGCGTGTTGCAGGCCTTCTTTAATGGTCGACAAAATCAGGCGATCATCATCAACAAGTAAAATGGATTGCGTTTTAGTTTCTATAGACATCAGCTATCCCTCGAGTTTGTTAGAGTTTTTAATATTTTTTAACAACGATTATTTACACGTTTATTCTACGCTAATAGGTGGTTGAATTTGTAAATTTAAGTAAAAAACCATATGACTTATATAGGTGTTATTTTGATGGTTTGATCACAGGGAAACTAAGTGAGAGTTTGGCATGTGTTTGATCTTCAGAAGACGAAATACTAAAGTAAGCGCCTGCTTTAGGCATCAGTGAGCTAATCAGCTCTAAGCCAAAATTACCGCTACCGTTGGGCGCTATCGGTGGGGAAAATTCTCCAGTATTGATGACCGTTACATCGACTGTATACACGTCATTTGTCTTAGGTTTTTGAGAGAGGGCAATGGTAATCGACGTTTCCTTTAAGGCGTGTTTGGAGGCATTGGTCATCATCTCACCCAAAATCAGTGCGATTGGTACGGCCTCTGTTTTGGATAAGTGGCAATTTACCCATGGTTGAGGGTTTTCAAAATGAAATTTTGTGCGCCATATTTTCTCAATATTTTGTGCAATCTCTTGAGCTAGTTCAGATATTTCAATATCAGCTTCTATATTTTTACCTTGTAAACCATGAATGACAGTGACACTTTCTAACTGACCGATCGTTTCATTGATTGGGATCGTTAATTCTGGATATACATTTAGTGCGTTATACAAAATGCCGGATAAGCCTTGAATATTATTTTTAATATGGTGGTGCACCTCACGTACAACGGTTTGTCTGAGAGCAATTTCTTTATTGAGTGCTTGTTGCTCCTGTCTTTTTCTTAGTGAAATGTCTTGGAAAATGCCGGCAATTTTTGATTTTTCTCCATTTTCATAAACCATTTCACCCATCGTCCGAACCCAAATGTGATTTCCTTTGGCTGTGATCAGCGGGAGTTCTAAATCAAAAGAGATGCCATGTTCAATACATTTCTGAAAGGATTCTTTCAGGACTAGCCTTGCTTCTTCAGGAAAAAAAGAGAGTGCGTAATCATGCGATGGTGTTTCCTTCTTGTCTAACTCGCGAATAATGTATATTTGGTCGGACCAACGTACATTCTCTTCCTTAAAGTCGTATTCCCAACCACCTAAATTCGCAATTTTGCCGGTTCGCTCCAGCATTTTTCGCGTAATACCTAACTCCTTTTGCAGTTTTTTGCTTTCTGTTGGATCTTTTATGGTTGCAACATGGTGAGTTACTTCTCCTGATGTATTTTTTAAAATGCTCACAGTACCTTGATGCTCAGCAAATCCACCAGTTTTTTTTCGATATTTTCCCTCTCCGTTCCAGTCTTTATTTGAAGATAAACATTCCATGACCTCATGGATTGAATGCGAATCAAATAAAAAGTCAGGGGTTTTACCAATCAGTTCATTTTCGTTAAATCCAGTCATTTTAAGAAAAGCTTGATTGATTGAGGTTATCTCATGATTCTTATTTGTAATCAGGATACCGGTATTTGAGTTTTCGTTTACTAACTCTGCAATTAAACGCTTTTCTTCAGACTCTTTGAAATCCGTGACATTCTGAACCAGAGTATAGATGCCTTGAACATTGCCTTCCATATCAATATTGGGGGTGTAATTAATAATGCCGTGGTAAAGCTTGCCATCAATACTCATGCCAGAGACATCAAACACTTGCTTTTCACCGTTAAGTGCTTTTTCAAGGTATGGGGCAACATTTTGATAGATTTCGTTTCCTATCACTTCATTAAAGTGTTTGCCAAGAATCGATTGCACAGGTTTTCCATAAAACTGATGGTAGGCCTCATTGGCAAATTGACAAATTAAATTGTTATCCCAATAACTGATTAGTGCGGGCACCTTGTCAGTAAGGTTTTTTAAAAAAAAGGACTGGTCGGAGAGATCTTGATTAAGCCTCTGATTGGTTTTGAGTGCCACTTGGCGTTCAATTTGCGCCATCACTTGGCGCGCAAGGCTTTTTAATGCATTGCGTTGCGTATCCGTCAGTTTTTTAGGCACTGTATCAATCACACAAAGTGTACCTAGGTTAAATCCTTCTTTAGTTTTGATTGGGATGCCAGCATAGAAACGGATTTTTGGCTCGCCGATCACCAGTGGGTTGCCCATAAAACGCACATCAGAAAGCGCATCCGTTACCTCAAAGATATCGTCGCTTAGAATTGCATGTCCACAAAATGAAATTTCTCTGGGCGTTTCGCTGGCATCAATGCCTACCTTACTTTTAAACCATTGGCGCGTTTCGTCTAGCAGTGTGATTAATGCAATCGGAGTGCCGCAAATATTGGAAGCTAAAAAAGTAAAGTCATCAAAGGCCTCTTCGGCTGGCGAATCCAATAAATTCAACTGCTTTAATGCAGCTAATCTTTTTTCTTCATTTTTAGGTAGGCTTGGCGCAAGCATGAGTACTCAACCTTTAAGTTAAAACTAACACTCAATATTTATTTTTAATTATCTTTTGTAATAGCGCCCAACCTAGCACGCATACAGCACCAATCAATACACCAACCAATGCATCAATCAACACAGGCGTCAGTATTTTCGCAACGCTGCCAAGCGTTGAAGGGAGTGAGATAGATTGCGCAAGCGTTTCGCTAAAATGATGCACTGCCGGAATGCCATGGCCAATAATACTGCCGCCGACTAAAAACATGGCGGCGGTGCCAAGCACCGATAAGGCGCGCATTAAAAGCGGTGCAAAATTAAGTAAGCCTTGGCCGATTTTGCGCAGTAATTGGCTAAAAAATTGTTTGCCTTTTTTCTGCATTAAATAAAGTCCGGCATCATCCATTTTCACAATGCCAGCAACCAAGCCATACACACCGATGGTCATGATGATCGCGATGCTGGCAACGACGGTGAACTGCTTGAAAAAATCTTCATTGGCAACCGTGCCTAGCGCGATGACAATAATTTCGGCAGATAAAATAAAGTCGGTACGAATCGCACCTTGGATTTTTTCTTTTTCGAGCGCGACTAAATCCACGGTTGGGTTTTCAACGGCTTGCAAAATTTCTGTCGCATGTGTTTGGTCTTCTGCTGCTGTGTGAAACCACTTGTGGGCGATTTTTTCAAACCCTTCAAAACATAAAAACGCGCCGCCGAGCATGAGGAGTGGCGTGATCAACCAAGGGATAAAATAACTGATCGCGAGTGCGGCGGGGACTAAAATCAATTTGTTAATAAAAGAGCCTTTCGCTACTGCCCACACCACGGGCAGTTCGCGCTCTGCAGAAACGCCCGTGACTTGTTGTGCGTTGAGTGCTAAATCATCGCCCAGCACACCGGCGGTTTTTTTTGCCGCGACTTTGGTCATCACGGACACGTCATCTAATATCGTTGCGATGTCATCTAAAAGTGCTAGTAAGCTACCGACTGCCATATTGTTTTTCCTAACTTGATATTTAAGCAACATTCTATCAGTCGATGGTGTTTTTTCAATTTTCACCTTATGACTCAGAAAGGTTCATCAATTTAAATTGTCTTTCATTTTAGCAAGTTTGCTAGGTGCTTTTTTATCAAGTACTCAAGCGGCTGAAGTTTGCAAAGTATCGATGATGGGGCGCGTATGTTTTGAAGAGGGCAGTGAGCAAGCAACGGCTGAGCACATGAAAACCGATGCGGTTGCACAAACAAAATCTAGGAAGCTAGCCGATGGAAAAGAGCATGATGACGGCAAAAAAATTGCTACGAAATAATTTCTGTATAAGATTTTAAGCTGTTTTCAATACCTACCATGCCAAAAGCTGGTAGGTATTTTTGTTCGATGAGCCCATTCGCTGAAAAGCATCCATTTCCCTGCACTTTTTAGCAAGTGACTTTGACAAATTTCGCTCAAAATAGCCGTTAAACCCTATAAAGCTATGGAGATTTTGCATGACTGTCGCCAAACGAATGTATGTTCTTATCGTGATTACTGCCGTTGGATTATTATCACAAACGGTGCTTTCTTACATTCAGATGAATCGCATTCATGATTCTGCAGAGTTTATTAATACAAACTCTATTCCTAATGCACAGTTGCTGGATCAAGCGCTTTCGCAATTTGAAAAGCTCAACGGTTTGATATGGCAACCACTGACAATGCAAAAATGCAGGCGATTGAAGCTGAAGTAGTGGGTGTGCACCAAGCACTGACTGATACTTTAAAAAAATATGAAAATGACGCTTCAGATGTAAATGACAAAGCACTGTTAAAAAATGATCTGGAAAAACTTGCAAACTATGACCAGATAGGTGGCTTTGTTTTAACGACTTCGTTGGAAAATAAAAAAGAGCAAGCAAGAGATGCCTTATTAGACGGTGTTGATACGATTAAAGCGATGCAATTCGCACTTTCTGAACATCGCAAATACAATTTTGACCTTGCAAAAAAAGCTGCCGAACAGGCGGATTTAATTAAAAATACCGCCATTATGACGTCGCTCATCATGTCTATAAGCATTGTGGCGGCGATTGTCTTATTTGGCTTGTTTATTACCAGAAACTTACTCAAACAATTAGGTGCAGAGCCAGCAGAGCTTGCCTTGTTAGCGAAAAATTTTGCTGATGGTAACCTCAAGCAAAAAGTTTCAGTAGACGAATCTAATGTAACGAGCGTGGCTTACTCAATCAAAACATTGCAAAGCACCTTGAACAATCTTGTGCAGTCTCTAAACCATGTGAGCATGCACCATGATGATGGCAACACCGATGTCATGGTGAATGAAACCCAATTTAAAGGTGGTTATGCTGACATGGCTGCCGGCATTAATAAAATGGTTGCAGTGCATATTTCGCGTAACCAAAAGGCGATGCGCGTTGTTCAGGCATTTGGTGAAGGCCGCTTAAATGAGCCTCTCGAACAGTTCCCTGGTAAACAGGCGTATATCAATGAGATTGTTGAGCAAGTACGTAGCAATATTCAAAATTTGATTACTGATGCCAATCTGTTAGCTAACGCTGCAATTGCAGGTGATTTATCTACACGCGCTGATCCAGACAAGCATTTAGGCGACTTTAGAAAAATTGTCGAAGGCGTTAATCACACACTCGATGCCGTGATTGGTCCGTTGAACTTAGCCGCGAAGTATGTGGATGACATTTCAAAAGGAAATGTCCCAGCAAAAATTACCACACAATATAACGGTGATTTCAATCAGCTTATCAATAACTTGAACCACTGTATTGATGCTGTGAACGCGCTTGTTGCAGATACTTCCATGCTGGTGGATGCCGCGAATAATGGGGAGCTTTCCAAACGTGCGGACGCAAGCAAACATCTAGGCGATTTTAGAAAAATTGTTGAAGGTGTCAACAACACGTTAGATGCTGTGATTACGCCGCTCAATGTTGCTGCAAGGTATGTGGAGCGTATTTCTAAAGGTGATATTCCTCAGAAAATTACCGATAAATATTACGGTGACTTTAACCAATTAAAAAATAATCTTAACCTGTGTATTGACGCCGTTAATAATTTGGTAAATGACGCCAGTATGCTCTCTCAGGCGGCTGCGGACGGCAGAATTACAGTGCGTGCCGATGCGAAAAAACACTACGGTGATTTCCGCAAAGTGGTAGAAGGTGTGAATGCTACCTTGGAAACTATTGTGACGCCGATTGCTTCAGTGAAAACCGCCATTGAAACCATTAATACAGCCGCTAGCGAAATTTCAACTGGGAACAGTGATTTATCTTCACGCACCGAGCAACAGGCTTCTAACTTGCAACAAACAGCTTCAAGCATGAATCAAATTTCAGGTACGGTAAAACAAAATGCTGAAAACGCTAAACAAGCTAATCAATTGGCACTAGCGGCTTCCAGTGTTGCCATCAAGGGTGGTGAGGCTGTGAGCGAAGTGGTCAAAACAATGGATGACATCAACCAAAGTGCAGAAAAAATTCAGGACATTATTTCTGTCATTGACGGTATTGCTTTCCAAACCAATATTTTGGCCTTGAACGCTGCTGTGGAAGCAGCGCGCGCTGGCGAGCAGGGGCGCGGTTTTGCCGTGGTCGCCGATGAGGTTAGGAATCTTGCGCAACGCTCATCAAGTGCCGCGAAAGAAATCAAAGCGTTAATTACAGATTCTGTGAGCAAAACTGCAGCTGGGACCAAGCAAGTAGAAGACGCCGGGCAAACAATGCAAGAAATTGTGACATCCGTCAAACGTGTTTCTGACATTATCGCGGAAATTTCTGCGGCCTCAAATGAACAAAGTAGCGGAATTAATCTCGTGAATAATGCAATTTCTAACATGGACGAAGCAACACAGCAAAATGCTGCTTTGGTTGAACAAGCAGCGGCTGCAGCGGAGTCTTTGGTGGATCAGGCGAATGCGTTATCTGATGTAGTCAATGTATTTAAATTTGACCCCACAGCTTACCAACCGCGACAAAGTGCGTCTGTAGAGGAAAGACGTAGTGTTAACAGCCCGATGAGGGTGTGATAACGTGAAGAGATTGATGCTTAATACAGCATCAATCATCTTAAATTCTGGCCTTAATTTTTTGTCGGGTTTTTTGCTAATTTTCGTTGTAAAGTTCTGCGATGCATGTTCAAGCTACGCGCGGTGGCTGACACATTACCATCATTTTCTTTCAGAATACGTTGAATATGTTCCCACTCCAAGCGGTCCACCGAAAGTGGATTGGGCGTGACGGCGATTTCGCTGTTGCCAGTTTCTTGTTGAAATGCCGCAATAATTTCCTCTACTTCCACCGGTTTGGCTAAATAGTGCGTCGCGCCCAGTTTAATTGCCTCTACCGCGGTGGCGATGCTGGCATAACCCGTGAGTACCACCATGCGCACGCCAGCTTCTAGCGCTGCGATTTGCCGCACCAACACCAAGCCAGAATGACCGCGCATTTTTAGATCAATCACGGCAAATTCCGGCGCATCTAATTTCACCATTTCAATCGCTGATTCTGCACTCGGCGCGGTACTCACTTGAAAGCCACGCTTGACCATGGCTTTGGCGAGCACGCCTAGAAATACTTCATCATCGTCTACAAGTAAGACGCTCGGGCGTTCGTCATGGGCGATATTTGCATTCATATGAGCTTTTTTATCATCAATGGGTGGATTCTATCAATAAGTGCTTGAGCGGCAAGCGGATTAAAGTCAGCACGCCGCCTTCAGCATGATTTTGCAAATCCAACTCACCCTCGTAGCGGGCGAGCGTGAGGCTGGTGAGGTAAACACCTAAACCCATGCCATGTTTTTTTGTCGATGCGACAAATGGCGTGCCCAATTTTTCTTGCGTTTCTTTGGAGAGGCCTTGCCCGAAATCTCGCACGGTGATGTTTAACTCTTTTTGGTTCCACTCGGCGTTGAGTAAAATACGCTCAGCAGATGCATCTGCGGCATTATCCAGCACGTTTAAAATTGCTTGCGTGAGTGTTCTATCCAACAAAATTGCTGGGTTGAACATATTTTCTGCAAAGGTTTGCACCAGCGCTGTTGCGGGGCGCGTATCTTGCCAGCGTTGAATCGCTTGCGTTAAAAAATCTTTGAGCAAAATCGGCGCATTGCTTTGCGCACGTGCTACACCGGCTTCGCGCGTTAGGGTTGAAAGAATTTCTTTGCAGCGCCTTGTTTGCGTTTGCAAAATAGTAAGCTCGGCTGCGAGCGCCGGATTATCGGCATATTCTTGGCGTAACTCTTCGCTAATCATTGAGATGGTGTTGAGTGGCGTACCTAACTCATGCGCAGCGCTTGCTGCCAACGTGCCAAGCGCTAGTACGCGCTCACTTTCCAGCATTTTTTCACGCACTTCGGCAATTTTTTGGTCTGCTTCGCGCAGGTTACGGCCAATGCGTGCGATAAAAATTGCCACAATAATGCTACTCACCACAAACCCTAACCACATGCCAACTAAGTGAATGTCGAGCTGAATGCGGCCCGTAAAATCTCCGCCTGCGTGTAGATGCAAATGTGAAAGCGGGACATTAAAAAACATGAGAAGTGTGTAACAAGCAATGCTGATTGCGGTAATCGCCCAAGCATAAAATGCGCTGAGCGCAACCGCAGCCACAGTGATCGGGATGAGATACATCCAAATAAAAGGGTTGCTGTAGCCGCCGCTAAAATAGAACAAAAAACTTAAGGCACTTAAGTCACCCAACAACTGCCAAAAAAGTGTTTGCGCTTGTGTATGCTGATTTTTGGATAAATGCCACCAAGCCAGTAGATTTAAAAAAACTAGTGCGGCGATGCCAAGGCTGAGTGGCAAAACCTGTAGTGGAATATTGTTGTGGCGCAAAATCACGATGACTAGACTCAAACTTGCCATGATGACAAAACGCAACATGACTAGCCTGTGGAGATTGAGTCTGGTTGCGTTATTATCAGTATTTTTCATGGGTTTGGTGAGGGTGAGTACTTGCTTTTTTTAAAATTTTTAAAGAATGCAAAAAATTTCTAGTGAGCATACAAGGCTTTTCCAGTCACTTCAAGCAATAAAAAAAGCCGCTCTAGGTTGAGCGGCTTTAATAGTTGCGATGAAAATTTTAAGCAAACTGCTGATGAAGGTGCGCCTGACTATCTGCTTGAGACGGGTGTAAGTTGGCCATTTCCGCATCGAGGAAGTAGCTCACGCGTTTGCGCGGATTTAAGTATTCCAAAATATCGGTTGGTAGTTGGTTAGGTCGCAAGCAAATGCTCACGTGTATGCTCGGCTCTTCGCGCAAATCAATAATCACCGGGGCTTTTCGATCTGCAGAAGGGTCGTGCAACATGACAAATGGGCGTAGTGGTTGATTGACATTGCCAGAAATCACGATGGCATGCACTCCGGATGAAAGCTGCACAATGCTGCCAGGCGGATAAATGCCGAGCGTTTTAATCATGCGTTTTAGGACGACTTCATCGTACTTAGAGCGTTGGCTTGCAAATAAATAACCTAATGCTTCATAAGGGGTTTTTGCAGTAGCAATATCCATCGGGTTACATAAATTATCGTAAGCGTTTACCACTGAAATTAAACGCGCAAGCGGATCAATTTTATCGCTGGTTAATTTTTTCGGATAACCAGAACCATCAATCAACTCATGATGTTGGAAAATGACTTTGGCGACGTGTTTAGGTAAGCCTGCATCCAGCGCCAGCTGTGCGCCAATCGCGCAGTGTTCTTCATAATGGGCTTGTTCAATTTTGGTGAGTGGCTCTTTTTTGAGCAACACTTTGCTACTGATTTTAGCTTTGCCAATGTCATGAAATAACGCTGATAAGCCTAAAATATGCGTGTGATCTTTTGAGATATTTAAGGTTTTTGACATCATTAATGCCAATACCAAAACGTTCATCGAGTGTTGATAGTTTTGGTCACTGGAACGATTACCGTTCACGGCATGGATGGCAACATCGCCTTCAGTGAGTGCGATATCCGCCATTTCTTGCACAATAGCGCCAGCCTGTTCGATAGATTTTTTCGGATCCGTTAAAAAGTTGCGGGAAACTTCACGCGCAATTTCGCTGGTGGCTAGAAATTTTTTCTCGTTTTCGTCAATCGCGCGGTGCAGTTGCACCAAGCGTTCTTGTTTGAAGGTTTTGGCTGATTTCTCAATTGGCGCTTCAATGACAATTTCTTCAATATTAACGTCTGTTGAAATGACCAATGGCTCACAATCGCTTCGCACTGGGTCATAACGCAATGTTTTGAGACCAAGCGCTTTAATTTTTGCAATTTGTGTTTCGTCTTGAACTTTAAAGTTACTTAAGGGAAACGGATGATCCATCCAGCCTAAGTCTAAATGAATATAAAGACCAACGCATAATTGGCGCATTTCAATATCATGCGTGGCATTAAAGCTCATCGGTTTCTCTTTAATCATCATTTTTTGTCCTGCTTATTATTTGATTCAAGTAACTTTGTAAATTCTGCAACACTGACAGGCTTACCATATAAATATCCCTGCGCTTCAAGGCAGCCAATATTTTCTAAAAAGTCGGCTTGCGCTTTGGTTTCCACGCCTTCGGCAATAACGGAAAATCCTAAACTGTGTGCCATGGCGTTAATGGTGTTGGCAATGACGGCATCATCTAAATCATCTGGTAAGTCGCGCACAAATGACTGGTCAATCTTAATTTTGTCGAGCGGTAAGCGTTTTAAGTTAGAAAGCGAAGAGTAGCCGGTGCCAAAATCGTCAATGGCTAAGCGCACGCCTAATTTTTTAATACGGTTGAAGGTGTCAATTACGTATTCGGTATTCTGCATCACCGTGCTTTCGGTAATTTCCAGCTCCAGTTGTGAAGGGTCGCAATCGGTTTCAATAATCACGCCATAAACGGTGTCAGCAAAATTACCGCGCATAATTTGCACACCAGAAACGTTGACAGACACCCATTGCAAATGAAAGCCAAGTCGGTTCCATGCTTGCGCCTGCAAAGCGGCTTGCTTGAGTACCCATTCACCAATTTGCACAATCAAGCCGGTTTCTTCGGCGACCGGAATAAATTGTGCGGGGGAGACCAAGCCAAGCTCAGGGTGGTTCCAGCGGATAAGTGCTTCTGCGCCAATGATTTCGCCGGTATTAATATGGACTTGCGGCTGATAGAACAGCTCAAACTGTTGACGCTCCAATGAGCGGCGGAGTTGATTTTCCATGGTAAAGCGGGCGACCGCGTTAGTACTTAACTCGTCCGAGTAAAAACAGTAATTATTTTTGCCACGGTTTTTGACTTGATACATGGCAATATCAGCTGCTTTAATCAGGCTATCAACATCGTTGCCATCTTTGAATGAGATAGCAATACCGATACTTGCACCAATAAAAATTTCTTTGCCGTTGATAATAAATTCTGTCTGCAGCGCGTGAATAATTTTTTGCGCAACTAATGCGGCATCGTCTGGCTTGCTGATGATGTTCATCATGACTAAAAACTCATCGCCACCCAAGCGCGCGACTACATCACTTTCGCGGATGGCTTGACTAATCCGCATGGACGCTTCGAACAATAATTTGTCCCCGACATGATGCCCAAGACTATCGTTGATTGCTTTAAAACGATCCAAATCAATAAAGAGTACGGCGATCGCTTGTTGCTCGCGTTCGCTACGTTTAATGGCGTGGTCGAGCAATTCGTTGAGCAAACGGCGATTAGGTAAACCAGTCAAGGCATCATGGTTCACTAGTTTGTTGAGCTGCCTTTGTGATGCTTTGATGTCAGTAATATCCGCAAATACGCCAACGTAGTTGATCACCTGACCTTGAGGGTTTTTGACTGCAGTGAGCGTGAGCCACTCTTGATAGGCCTCACCATTTTTGCGGAAGCTGGAAACCTCGCCCTTCCATTTACCATCTTTAGCAATCACTTCCCAAATATCATGGTCGCCCATGGTGAAGATTTTTGGGGTTGTTCCCAACACTTCTTCCTCACTATATCCGGTAATATCGGTGAAGCCTTTGTTAATCCCGATAATATTGGCCTTCGCATCAATAATCATGATGCCTTCTGAGGCGCTATCAAACGCAATTTTGGCTTGCTGCAGGCGTTTGCCGGTGCTTTCCTTTTGAATGGCAACGCCTAGCGAGCGACTGATTGCCATGATGGCACCAAGTTCTTGCGGTGTGAATTTGTTGAGCGCTTGGTGATGCTCAATCACCAAATTTCCCCACCAAGTTTTGTCAGTAAAGATTGGCACCAGCATAATCGCTTCGATGCCGAAATCTTTTAATGCCTTCATTTCAACCCTGGGGAGTTCGCTAATATTGCCAAACACCGGATTGCCATGTTTCAGAATGTCTAACCAGCGTTTAAATTGCGGGGTATCAAAGTCAATGTGCTGTAGCGCTTTATCTAAGGCTTGAATGCCCGGGTTATTCCAATTTAAAAGTAATGCCGAATTGGTGTGTGATGCTGAGTTCTTGTTTTCAGAATTTTTAAAAACACTGACGCGACTAAAACGCGCAGCCGTACAGAGTTGCTCTAAAACTTTAGGGGCAACCGTTTCCCAAGAGGCTGAAGAATGCAGCATCCAATCGCAAGAAATCAGCGTATCTAAAATCGCGCTACGGTCGCGTAAATGGCTTTCGGCTACTTTGCGTTCTGTGATATCGCGGCCAATCGTCACCAAGCCTTGTCGCGAACCATCGTCATTGAACATGGCGATTTTGATCACATCAAATACTTTAGAACCACCATGCGGTAGGTGAATCGTTTCTTCGTTGCGAATCGCGTAATCTGAGCGCCACGCCAATTCGTCTGACGATTTTAGATGTTTAAACACCTCTTTAAAAATTGGGTCGGCAATCGCGGAGATTTCTGTATCGGTTTTAAATTGATATGCCTGATGCGGGATTTGGAATAAATTCAGACAACTTTTGTTGGTCAATACCCAGCGATTTTTTTCGTCTTTTACATAGATAAAGTCTGGGCTGGCGTCAATCACATTGCGTAACAATGATTCAGCCTGGCGCAAGCGTATCTCAGTGCCAACGCGCTCGCTAATATCGTGCATATGAAACACATGGTTGGTTTTTTTGCCATCCGGACTGTGGCTATTGGTGCAATATACTTGCAGAGAACGCACATGGTTGTCCACAGCATATTGCAATAAAAATTCGGCTTGTGATTTTTTAAGCGCATCGGCGAGATGTTTTTTCACGGATTTAGGCAGTGCGCCATTGCCAAAGCTGATTTGCACGGCATCAAGATCAAAAATATCTTGCGCATACTGGTTGGCAAAAACCACATTGCACTTTGCATCTGTCGCGAGAATGGCGACCCCTTGCAGCGAACTCAGCAATCTTTTTGCCAACGCAAGCTCGGTGGAAACGAGTTCCACCCCATCTTCACGCTGATCGTCATTCACATATAAATCAAGATTTCTAGGGGTATTCAACGAGTCAATCTTTTTAAAAAATCAAAGTAACTTTTGCAGCAAACAGCATACTGGAAGCCTATTTTTTTCAAGTTAGAAATAGCGTAGCTTCTAACTGCCTGTTTGTCTTATCGACTTTTTTACCGGATTCTTTAAAAAGATATGGCAAATTAGTGACAAATTTTTTCATCGAAGAAAAAATTAACGCTTCGCTAGAAAGCGCATATTTGCTAGGTGCGACAATGTGTCGCATTCCTAAATCGTCATAATCCGCATAGAATCCCCAGTCAATAAAAAGGGAGGATGATTCATGCCGTATCAACAAAAATATATTTGGCTCGCTGTGTCTGGCGCTTTGGCTTTTATCGGTTTTTCTCAACAAGCTTTTGCTGATCATTTGGACTTGCCTAGCGTGGAAGTGATAGAAAAACGCGCACCAAATTCAACCACACAGCCCAACATTGAAGCTGCGCGTGAAGCCATTGATAAAACCGCAGGTGGCGTGACCATTGTCGATATGGAAAAAGTGAAAGAAGGCCGCACCTCAAATTTTGCTGACACCTTAGGCATGGCAAGTGGCGTGCTTGCGCAATCCCGCTTTGGGGCGGAAGAAACGCGGTTGTCGATTCGCGGCTCTGGTATTCAGCGTACCTTTCATGGGCGCGGCATTAAGTTGATGCAAGATGGCATCCCCATGAATTTGGCTGATGGTGGCTTTGATTTCCCAGCCATTGACCCCATGGCAACCAGTTATGTTGAAGTGTATCGCGGTGCCAATGCGCTGCAATATGGCGCGGCAAATTTGGGTGGCGCGATTAACTTTTTAACGCATACGGGGTACACCGCGCCTGCGCTTGAAGTGCGCACTGAAGGTGGTTCTTATGGTTATTATCGTTTGGGGGTTTCAACAGGCCGCGTTGTGGGCGATGTTGATTATTATTTAAGCGCTAGCACCTATCATTCTGACAGTTTTCGCGATAACGCCCAGCAAAGTGCAGACCGACTAACGGGTAATGTAGGCTACAAAATTAACGAGCGCATTGAAACACGTTTTTATTTTGGGTTTGTGAATAATGACTCACAACTTTCAAGCAGTTTAACCAAAGCCCAGTTAAAAGATGACCCCAAACAAGCCACAGTGACAGCTGGGCCATTGGCTGGGCAAGGCATTAACGAGCGTGACATTAACGTGACGCGTATCGCCAATAAAACAACGCTTACTTTTGACCACAGCACACTGGAACTGGGGGCGTTTTATTCTAAAAAGAGCTTATTTCACCCGATTATCGATTTATTTGTGTTCGGCAACGATACCTTGGGCGTGATTGACCAAGAATCTGACGATTACGGCTTGACGGCAAAATTCACCCACAATGGTCATTTGTTTGACTTGCCAAACACATTTATTGCCGGCATCACACCGACTTATGGTGAAACAGACGCTAAAAATTATCGTAATGTAAACGCGCATCGTGGTGCCTTGATCAACAAATTTGACCAAACGGCTGCCAATTTTGAAGCTTTCTTTGAAAATAGATTAAGCCTTACTGAACAACTCACTTTGAACGCTGGCTTGCAATATATGCACGCTAAGCGTGAATCGAAAGACGAGTTAATCAGTGGCACTGGTGATCAAAGTGTCGATGAAAGTTACTCACAAATCAGCCCAAAAATTGGCTTGCTTTACCAATTAACACCGCAAATTCAGTTGTTTACTAATCTTTCACGCAGTTTTGAACCGCCAAGCTTTGGTGAGTTAAATGTTGCCGTGGCGAACACTTTGAAAGCGCAAAAAGGCGCGACCTTTGAAATTGGCTCGCGTGGCAATAGCGATTATGTTGATTGGGATGTGGCTGTATATTACGCAAAAATTAAAGACGAACTTTTGCAAGTAGCCGCTAATGGTTCGCCAATTGCGACGCAAACAATTAACGCGGATAAAAGCAAACATGTCGGCTTGGAGTTTGGGATGACAGCACGCTTACCGATGCATCTTGAATGGCGTCATAGTTTACTCATTAACAACTTTAAATTGGATAACGATGCAACGTTTGGCAACAATCGTTTGCCTGGCATTCAGCGTTCACTATTGCGTGGAGAGCTGATGTATCGCGGCAATGATCTGGTAGAGGGGTTATATTTTGGACCAACGATTGAATGGTCACCACAACGATACAACGTGGATTTTGCAGAAACGTTATACGCCGACAGCTACTTTTTGTGGGGCTTAAAAATGGGGCAAAAAGTCAATTCACATTGGTCTTGGTTCTTGGAAGGCCGCAACTTAGCCAACCAAAAATACGCGGCAACCACAGGTGTGGCACGTAACCAAAATGGTGCTGATGGCGCATTATATCTACCAGGTGACGGCAGAACCGCTTACATGGGCGTGACTTTTAACTATTAGTTTTGTGATACGACGTGCTAAATTTTAAATCGGAAAAAGTTGGTTTTTTCTTATTGTTATGCGTTTCCGTAATAGTTTTTTATTGCGATACGAGTTTAGCGTCACCAAAAGAAGAAGTGATTAGGGCGATTAAGCAGCAATGGGAAAAGCCTGATCACTTGGTCGCGGTGCCTGTGGTTGCCGTGCAGGATGAATTCGCAATTGCGGATTGGCTGCAGGGGAACCACGGGGGCAGGGCGATGCTAAGAAAAATGCATGGCGCATGGCAAACCTTGGCTTGTGGCGATGCAAAAATGAAAACGGTCATACAGCTTAATCAATTTGGCGTGCCTGCGCCCCAAGCAGAATTACTTATTCAGGCGCTGAATGCGCAGGAGCAATATCTAACGCAAGAAGAATTGCAGATAATTGATGGTTTTTCCGGGATAATGGAGCTTCGTCAACACCATCATTAGTTTTTCCTGAATTTGATATGAAAAAATGCCTCATTTTTCTGCTGTTTATTTTCCTGCCATTTTTTTCCTTCGCACATGATCATCACGCTCAGCCTAGCGATTTAGCGGCGAGTTTTGCCGTAGATTCCCAAGGCAATCTATGGCGCGTTTACGCCAAAGATGGCTTTATTCAGGTCGATAAAAGTCAGGATTTCAAGAAATTTTCATCTTCTGTCAAGGTTAACCATTCCCGCCAAGATTTAAAGCCAATGGGTGAAGTGCGTCCCAAAATTGCGTTGGGGACACAAGGTGAAATTTATGTCGCGTGGATGGAGAATTTAAAACCGCGTTTTGCCGGTTATATTTGGTTTGCCCGTTCGATAGATGGCGGAAAAACCTTTGAAGCGCCTCATCTTGTACACCAAGACCGCACAGAAATTGGTCATGCTTTCGAGGCAATGCAAGTTGCTCCAAATGGTGATGTCACCATGATTTGGTTAGACTCAAGGGATTTAGTTGCCGCTAAAAAATTTGGTAAGCCACATGTGGGGAGCTCAATCTATTACGCGGTTTCGAAAGATCGTGGGCAATCTTTTTCACCAGAGCAAAAATTGACCGATGGTAGCTGTGAGTGCTGCCGGATCGCAACGGCAGTTAACCCAGAAAACCTCGTGGTGACTTTGTTTCGCCATGTGTTTGAGGGCAGTGAGCGTGACCATATGATTGCGGAAATTCCTAGAGAGGCGAATCAAACGCCTATCCTAAAACGTGCTAGTTATGGCAAATGGCAGGTGGACGGTTGCCCGCATCACGGTGCAGCCATTGCGGTTGGTGGAGAAGGCAAAAACTGGTGGGGTTACCATTTTGCCTATTTTGACGGGAACGAGAAAAAGCCCGGCCTATATTATTCGCGGGTGGATGGCGACGCTTGGGCATTTTTCCCGCCAAAAAAATTTGGCAATCATCAGCGGCAAGCGGGGCGTCCAGCATTAATCAGTGTGGCGGAAAAGGTTTGGTTGGTCTGGCGAGAGCAGGATGGAAAAAATAGCCAGATTTATGGGCAGTTCTCTGAAAACAATGGTAAAGATTGGTCAGCTGCGAAGCTGCTGATGGTTTCTGAAGGTAAAGTTGATTACCCCCAATTATTGCGGTATGACACACAGACCCATTTGCTTTGGAACACGGAGCAAGGGTTGATGGTTGAGCGTTTGCAATAAACACATTGGCTATATACACCTAGAGGTTAATTGGCTAGCTTCTGTACATGCGGCTAAGCCAAGCGCAAAAAGTTTTGAAGTATTCCGGATGACGCCAGCACAAATAACCCATGACCAGTAAATTGGTCATCGCGGTAATCAAAAAAAGTTGCGGAATGTTATAGCCTTGATTGAAAATCCAAACGGAAAACGCCGCTGAAGCAACCATAAATAGCGCGTTTAAAATATTATTTGCCGCAATCACGCGCGATTGGTGGCTTCTTTCGGTGCGGGTTTGAATCAACACATACAGTGGCACAATATAAAATCCACCGAAAATACCGAGCAAAATAATGTCAGTGATTAGCCTAACGTTCGCCACGGTTGATAAAAAATTAAGATAATTTTGTTGGTTTTGTAGATTGCTGATTGAGCCGAACGAGGCAAAGTAAAGGTCAGCACCAAAGATTGTCATGCCAAGCCCGCCAAAAAGCACCAATCCAAGCTCTACTTTGCCAGCAGACAATTTTTCACATAACAGTGAGCCAATGCCAATGCCTAGTGAAAATGTGGATAGCAGCAAGATAAAGACACTTTCGTTGCCATTGAGTACATCTTTGGCGAAGTTTGGAAATTGCGCTAACAGTGTCGCGCCATAAAACCAAAACCATGAAATCGCAATTAGCGCTAGCCAAATTTGCTGGTGCGCCCACGCAAATTTCAAGTTGTGCAAGGTTTCACTGGCCGGATTCCAGTTAATTCTTAAGTGCGCTGCAGTTGCGGGTGAGTTGGGAATTTCTCTGCTGACCCAATAGCCCAACATAGCAATCAATAAAATTGCCGTACTGGTGACCGTGGCGTGGTTGTGTTGTGCGCCCAACCATGCGCCTAGTACTTGTCCGAGTAAAATGGCGACAAAGCTACCCATTTCAACCATGCCGTTGCCGCCCATTAACTCTTTTTCAGACAAATGTTGCGGTAAATAAGAATATTTGACCGGGCCAAAAAACGTGGAATGCATTCCCATCATGAATAAGGCCGCAGCTAACAGCCCAATGTTTTCTAGAAAAAAACCAGTGCTGGCAAACAGCATAATGGCGATTTCAAACACTTTGATGATGCGAATAATGCGCGATTTTTCGTATTTATCCGCAAGTTGCCCAGCGGTGGCCGAAAAAAGAAAAAATGGCAAAATAAACAAGGCAGGCAATAGCGTGGCAAGCGTGCTGCCGCTGATGGAGGTCAGGCTGGCCGCGTGAAAGGCCACCAAAGTAATGAGCGCAGTTTTAAACACATTATCGTTAAACGCGCCAAGAAATTGGGTGGCAAAAAAAGGGCGAAAGCGTTGTTGTTTTAATAGTTGAAATTGGCTACTCATTTTTTGTCCTTGCTTTTGTTGTTTAATATTTAGGCTTGCTGGAAAAATGTCCGTGTGTGAAAAACATCCGTAGAAAAACCATGTCCGTTGATGTTGAGCAAACGCTTGACTGCAAAATCAAACATCAGTGGGTTGTAACGACGTAAGGCTTGTAAAAAAGCTAAATCATCATGGTGAAGTAAGCCTTGTCGTGCCAGATTGTTTGTTGACACCAATGGCATGACGCCGGGTAGCGGGTAATCGCTGCCATTTAATAAGCGTTGATGCCAATCAGTGCGCTCAAGCAAAGGTTTAATCACCCATGCGTGATTAAATAATGTAGTGGCAGAAATTTCTCCAAATATCAGTTTTTGGTAATCCGGTGTGTCCATTAAGCGCGTAAATAAGTCGAAACTTTGAATAGATTTGCCTAGATTTTCTAAGTCTATATCCTCGCCATCGCTGGCACAGTGTGCCATGACTACGCGTACGCCGTGGTCTAGTGCGTGCCTTAGATGCAGTGGGTTGCCATGTGCTTGGTCGCCGCCTTGTACTGCTAATTCACGCCCAGTATGGGTGATGATAGGCAAATTAAGTGCCTGCAGTTTTTGATAAAACCGATCACATTTTTTACTGGCAGGATTGATGTTCATGCCGGATGGCAACCATTTAATCGCGCGTGCACCATTGTGGTAGGCGGCTTCCAAAGCATCAACCGCATCCTTGCGATAAGGGTGAATGGATGCAACCCACTCAAACTGGTGCGGATAAGTTTGCGCTATTTTTGCGGCATATGCGTTGGGGATATGAAAAATGGATTGTGCTTGGTTGGGTTTACCTTGCTCGTCATGCACCCAATCAAACGCGAAAAGCATAGATTTATAACCAGTAGGCATTTCGCTCGCCAGCTGCGCGATGCGAGTGACAAAAGTTGTATCTTCATTGCCTTTGCTAAGGCAGGCAGCGTTCATGTAAAAATATTTCTGAGTTTTTAAAATTGGGTGCTGCCATGCATCCATGTTTGGTGTAAACCAAGCTCCGCTATTATCATCGCCTGCGCCAACCACATGCGTGTGACAGTCCCACACATGGTCTGCCTGAATCCCACCCCAAATTTTTTGCATTAATGGGTGTTGTTTGAGTGCGTGCGGTAGGCCGCTTAAGCAAGGGTTAATCAGGCCATCATCCGGCCAAAAACGCACACCACCATACAGCAAAGTGCTGGCGCTGGCTGCGCCAAGACCTAGCAAAAATTGGCGGCGGTTCATAGTGCGTTCCGCGTTTTTCTAAAAAAACGATAGCCTGTTAACACAAAGCCTAGCAAGAGTAATACCCAAAAAATCAACCCGTAAATCGCCGGACGCAAAGGCTCTGCTGGTGCATTGATGTCGATAAATTTTGCGGGAAACGGGCGTGGCGCAACGGGTACAATTTTCCACTGTGTCATATCTTCCGGTACGCGCGCCATGTATTCGTCTAGCGAGGTAACCGGCGCCTGACCAAATGCGCGAGACGATGGAAATTGCGGTATATGCACATAAATGATGGCTTCTAAATCCTCAGCAAGCGTATTTTCATAATCATTTTGTGTGTTGCCTAAAGCGATTCTGCCCAGTAGATCTTGACTGATCGCCTCAAATGCGATGGCGGGGTATAAATTGGTTTGCTCTGCGGCTAGGTAGTCGAATGCTTTAAGGCCGCTTTCTAAACTGCCATCTTGAATGGCTTTAAACGGGAGCGCTACAAATGCTTTGGGTAAGTTGGTGGCCCCGCGCTTGGGGATTTGCCAACCCAGAGTACGTAGTGTTTCAAGATTGATGCCGGCGCAGTTTACCCCAGCATGGCGATAATGAAAGTCTTGCCGATAAAAATGATGATACACGCGATTAATGGCGTTTTGGTAAAGCGCGGGATTGCGTTCATTTTTGAGCACCGCCACCAACATGTAAGAAGGTCGGTACCAAGATTGCCCGCTATTAAGTTCCGCTTGGTAGCGGTACATAGGCACACTGGCTGCGATAATGCCTTTTTCACTCACTGCGCCTAAGTTGTAAAAATTATTCACCAACCAATCTTGCCATTCGCCATGTTCGCCAAAGCGTCCGCTGGCAATGGCAAAGTGGCCACCATGTGCTTCGTCGTCATCACCTTGCGCACCATTCAATACAAAAGCCAGCACTGGTTTATTTTGCCAAGTAATTTGTTCGCTTTTTTGCCATAACACACGGGCTTGAAAAGGCGTCTCTGCACCACCGCCGTTGTGCCGTACAAGGTCTGTCACTTTCTCATTTTTTAATGGCTGATAGGGTATGTTTTGTGCCGTTAAGTTAAATGGCGCTGGCCAAATGCTGTGTGCAATAAACCCATTTGTTGTTTGTTCACCATATAAAGTGACGGTTTGGTTGGCAAAATAAGCGCGACTTTTTTCGTTGTAATACGATAAATTGGTGGCTATTTTTTCGACGGTATAAAACGTTGTCGTTTTTTCTTCGTTTTGGATTGCGCTTGCATCACTATTGAATGTGCCATGCAAAACGTCCGATTTACCAGTCCAGATCAAGCTTGGCAGGCTTTTTGTTCTACCGTTGGCAAGCCAGTCTTTGACATCATCTTGCGCTTGCAATTGTGGGTTGAAATTTTGCGTGTTTGTTTTTGGCGTTGCGACCACCTCTTGTTCAAAATACCACCGCGCTTGCGCAATACTGTTGCAGTCAATGCATGAGCCAGTGGTGTTCACAAAATCAGCGGCTGAGTATAAGCCGTAGTATTGCTCGGCGTTTGCATTGGGCGCGTTTAAAAGAGCCGTGCAGGCGGCAAGGCTAAAAAATATTCTTTTCATTTTTATGCTTGCTCCGCCATATCTTTAATTTTTACATAGTCTGTTTTACCTGTACCTAATAGTGGGATGGCTTCAACGAATACCATTTTTTTCGGAATCGCTAATTCTGGCGCCCCGAGTTGTTTTGCCGCCAACTGCAAAGCGTCTTTGGCAAGCGTAGCATCGGTGGTGAAGAGGACAATATTTTCACCACGTTGTGGGTCCGCCTGCGTGCTGGCTGCATGTTGTTGATTTGGCGATGCTTGGGTGGCAATTTTTTCTACAGTTTCGAGCGAAACCATTTCGCCTGCGACTTTGGCAAAGCGTTTGACGCGACCTTTGATAGTAATAAAACCTTCGCTATCCATCTCCACGATATCGCCTGTGCTGTACCAACCATCCATGGGTGGTTTGAGTTCGCCGGGATTGTCAAAAAGATAATAACCCAGCATGACATTGGGGCCGCGCACTGAAAGCAGCCCACCATGCTCAATGCCGGGGACCGCTTCTAATTTAGGCATTAAACCGGGCAATAGTGGGCCAACCGTGCCTGTTTTGTAGGTCATCGGCGTATTCACGGCGAGGACAGGCGCACATTCGGTGGCACCATAGCCTTCTAAAATGCGGATGCCAAATTTTTCTACCCATGTTTTGCGCACTTCTTCGTTGAGTTTTTCTGCGCCGGCTACCACATAGCGCAGTTTGTAAAAATCATAGGGATGCGCAAATTTTGCATAATTGCCTAAAAAAGTACTTGTGCCAAATAGTACCGTGCAACCGCGGTCGTAAATAATTTCAGGAATGATGCGGTAATGCAGAGGTGATGGATATAAAAATAACTTACAACCGGTGACGAGCGGCATAATCGCGCCACAAGTAAAACCAAACGCGTGGAAAAGTGGCAAAGAAATCATGAATTTATCGGCCGGAGAAAAATCAATTACTGCGCGAATTTGGGCGATATTTGCAAGAATGCCACGGTGCGAATGCACCACGCCTTTGGGTTTTCCTTCAGAACCTGAGGTAAATAGCACCACCGCAGGGGCGTCTGCATGTGGTTTGTGCATCGCCAAGCGTGGCAACCACAGTGCGTAAGCCATCAACCAAACTTTGTCTGCGAGGCTAAATTGACTGCGCAATTCCTCCAAATAAATAATTTGCAGATTACTTAAGCCCATGATGATATTTTCTAGTTTTGCGGCTTCAATAAATTTGCGAGAAGTAATGATGGTTTTTACATTCGCGGCAACACATGCATTTTGAATGCCAGCAATCCCTGCCGTGTAGTTAAGCATGGCCGGGATACGCTCCATCGCACTCATCCCAAAAATCAGGCAAATGGTGTTTGTGACGTTGGGGAGTAATACGCCAATATTTTCATTTTGCGCGCTGACTTTGGTTGTTAAGCGGCCAAGCGCCAAACTTTTTTTGAGTAAATCGCTATAACTTTCTTCAGTTTGCTGCATGTCTTCCACAAACCTTGTGCGTTGGCCATGGATGCGCATGGCATCTAAAAATGCTGAAAAAAGCGTTTGCACCGGTTGTGAAGCAAACAGCATCTCTTGCATCACGCGGCGCATATTTTCGCCCGCGTGTTTGCGACGCAATTTGGCGGTCGCAGCGTCACTCATGGCAATCTGTGTGATTGGCAAAATTGAAATAGTGACTTTGGGTAAAATTTTTCGCGGATGCGTGCCGGTTAAGCGGCTAAAGTAACTGCGCGCTGCGCCGTCAATGCGCACCGGTAAAATGGTTGCGCCAGTTTTCGCTGCGACAAAGCCGGGGCCATCGTAGACTTTCATTAAACTGCCGGTGAGCGTAATACGCCCCTCTGGGAAGATCACTACTGGTTTACCTGCTTCCAACAATTTAATCACTTTTTTCATCGCCAGCGGGCTAGTCGGGTCTACCGCCAAATGCGGGACCAAACTTAAAATGGCGCGGATAATCCAATTTTCCAACACCGTGGTATGCACGACAAAGGTTGCTTTAATCGGCAAAAAGAGCCCTAATAACAGTCCATCTAAAAATGATTCGTGGTTGGCGACCACTAATAATTTGCCAACGTTGGGGATGTTTTCTTGACCGTTTACTTCGACGCGAAACATTAAACGGCTCCACAAACGTAACAGTGTTGCGATCATTTTTTATGCCTTTTCTTGTTGTTGCAATTTTTTAATGTAATCCATCACGCCTTGAAACGCCTCGATGATGGCTTGATGGTTGATCCAAAAATAGACTTCTTTGCCGATTTTCTCAGAACTTAGTGCGCCGCTTTGATGCAAAATTTTCAAATGATGCGTGACGGCTGTACGGCTTAACGTTGAGGCTGAAACGATTTGCAAAATATTCAACCGCTCGTTTGGCTCAAACGCTAGCAAAATTCGTTGGCGATGCTCGTCACCCAGCGCTACAAATAGTGCAGAGGTGTTTATAAATTCTGTAGGAATCGACTTGATTTCTTTCATAACTATATAATTAGTTATTTAGTTTTAAAAGTCAAATGAAATTTTTCGTGTTTTGCTAATGGCTTGTTACCTAAAATAACTTTGCTTTAAACGCAGAGAGGCTTTTAATGTTACCGTAGCCAATTTTTTGGTGATGTGTAACTTCTCTTAAGCATTAAGAATCTCAATCATGGCTTCCTCCGCAAAAGCCGACTGGCTCATACCTGCTGGGCTCATAGCACTCAGCTTCATCCCGATTGCTGCCGGTTCCACTCGCATCGTTCAGCTTAGTGTTAGTGTTGAGGTCACACCATTTAATGCGCGGTTCTTCGCGTCGCCATTGCCTGTGGTGCTGCATATTCTCAGCTCAACTATCTATTGCGTCCTAGGCGCATTTCAATTCTCTCCCAGCTTTCGCCGCCGAAAACCTGATTGGCATCGTTCCGCCGGGCGGATCTTGGTTCCTTGTGGGCTTGTCGCTGCCATCTCCGGCCTATGGATGACCCATTTCTATCCGACCGGAATTGAACCGCCCGCAAGCTTTGACGGTTCGTTCCTGTACGTCGTTCGACTTCTAGTCGGTTCGTCGATGGTATTGTTTCTATGTCTCGGCTTAGCTGCTGTCCAAAAGTGCGACTTCCTGCGTCACCGAGTTTGGATGATACGCGCATATGCCTTAGGACTTGGTGCGGGGTCGCAGGTTTTCACTCATATTCCCTGGTTCATGTTCCCAAGCATTCACGAGGAACTAGCGAGGACGGTATCCATGTCTGCCGGCTGGTTCATAAACCTGGTTGTGGCGGAATGGTTAATTTCCCGTGAACCTCGCAAGAAATTACAGCCACGATAGCGGCGTTATGGCTAACAATACTATCAAAGCGGAAAGTGTAATTCGGAGCAAATTAGTGATGCTTTATTTCAGAAAAGGCTGAATTTGGGTGGCTTCGGAAACTGATTTATGTGATTTATGTCAAATGACTTTAAATGATAACGTATTGAAATTAAACAAATAAACAGAATACTTTAAGATTATTCTAATTGTCATTTAAAGTGTTAACAAGTAATTTTATTTCAAAAAAGTGGTTAATTAAAATAATTAAATACTGCATAAATGAGTGTTGGTGAACATTTTTACCTTTGCAGATGTAACTTTTTTCTAACTCTTTTAGTTGAGACAGATGATTGCCAGCATCATTAGCAATTATTGTTTGAATGTTCTGCAGCTTTGAAATAGCACAGCTGGAAAGTTAGCAAAGTTGTATATATCCTAACGAAGACTTTCAGACCCAATACTGACAATTATTCTAGCCAGCCTTGTAATGCATACGGGTTTAAAAACTGCCTTCCCCATAATGTAGTATGGTCAATTTCAGATAATCCGGCTGCATCACAGGTGCTCTGCCAATTGGTTCTAATGATGTTAAGTTGATGTTGAATAATCTGATTTGCTTGCGCTTTGCTTAACATGCATGCCGGCGCAAATTCCATACAGAGTGCGAGTTGGCTAAAGCGTTGTTGATCTTTTATGAGCATGGCTTGGGTGGCCTCGCCACCAGTGCGTGGTTGTGGACAGATGTCATATGCGGGGGTCAAACTGAGGCGCTTGCCATCCCAAAAAGCGGCGTGATTGCGGGCATGATCATCGGTGTTGCCACAAAGGATATTAAATACCAATCGTTTAAATAGCTCTTCTAATTGTAATTTTGGGGCATCAAAGCGTTGCCTAATCAAGGTTGCTAGATCTTCATAGCTGGCATAGCGCGCTTCCATTTCACTTAGCTGGAGCATGGTCAGGGCGGATATCATAGAACGTCTTTGCCACCCACTTTTATCATAGTTACGATCAAAGCGTTCAATCAACAGTACGTCTTTGCCCATTGCTTGAGTCAATTGCACTTCGGAAACTGTTAAGCCAGCTATCTTAGCTAAACGCATGGCGATAAATTCTGCTTTTACCACATTGGTGACATCTTGGGTGCTTGAGAATTTTGCGATATATTTTTTTGTGCCATCCTCTATCAAAGCTTTGGGACGTGCTCCGCCAATAGACGTTCCGTGTTGTAAAGCGGCATCCAGAGCGGGTGAAAGTGGTTCACCTTGCTCGACACGTTCAGCAGATTGCATCAACTCTTCAAGCGTTGATACTTGCGATAAGCGCGGAACATATTGGTTAGGCGAAGCTTGAAAATCAAGAGCGCCAATGCGGTCAGACCCAGAAGCCAAACAAAATAATAGCTCGTTATGCTCAATGTCGTCAGAATTTACACCTAGGTCATTTTGACTCATAAGCCTATTGATAATCACTCTTCTGCCCCAGGCATCTGGGGCTGCATCACGAATACAACTCGGTATTTGCAAATGATTCATCAACGGAATTGCACCAGCAGTAAGAGGTAGCTCTGGGGAATAGATAGAAATCGCATTGGGACGTGCTAAGTAACTTTGACCGTAATTAAAGGCCCAGCGACCATCTGCTTGTTTGGCTAAACGCCCAGCGACGACAGGTTGCGTGGCTTGGGGTAGCCAAATCCATACGTAAGCTTCTTGTGCTTGCAGTATTTTTGTGTTGGCTGTATCAGAAGTCATCTTTTAGCACTGTTTTCTTAGCATGCACAGCCTTGGGTAGTAACTTGATCTTATCCTCATACATACGAGAAAACTGCGTCAACTGTTTCGGGTTGTTTGCTTCGAACAAAGGCACCCCTACAGTTGTGGCAGCTTCAAATACTATTCCTATGCCACAACGTAGGTCGCCTTTTTCAATGCGTTGCATCAAGTCACGTGAGATGCCAACACGCTCAGCAAGATCTTTCACACTCATCTTTTGCTCGATTCGCGCAATACGAATCATTTGCCCGAGCAACATCACTGCCTCACGTGTGTAGCTAGCATAAATACGGTTAATTTTTTGTGCTTGTGAAGTACCTTTTGTGTCGGTGGTTAGCATCGCTTTTGCTTTCGTAAACTAGCGCAAGAATACACTGGCGTTACAGTGTTTGTCAATAAATAATAATTACATATAAGTCATTTAAAAATAAAATGACTTATATGTAATTAAATGTGGGGCTTGTGTTCAGTTAAATCTTGCGCCAACTCTTTTGACACGGTTGTTTGATATTTTGTATTGAGTACCCCATTCGTTACAATACTTCGCTTACCTGCACTAAGATCTAGTTTGCTGATATCCAAGTATTCAAACCAACTATGATTGGCCTTTTCGGATAAAAATAAAAACAAACGTTTTACTTTCACAGAGGTGCAAGCTTCCAATAACACTTGTACTTGTTGCGGTCTTAAATTATTTAGCCCCTCAATCAGTTCATAACACTCAATCAACTCTTGCTTTTTAGGAGTCAGATATAAACACTCCATGATAACCCGCGCTGGGTTGGATATTTTTACTGAAAATGTTATTAGCTCGAAATTGGCTTCGGAAGCTAAAAAGAATGATGTACATGTACACCATTTAAATGGTGGTTGGTAAGTTACATATAAATAAATTTATATATTTAAAACAAGTTCTTATAATTGTCTTGTTGTGACAATTTAAGTGCCTTAGGAAATGCAAAGAATAAAAATGTCACAACTCCTGTTTCAATATTGGAAATTTTCCAAATTATATGAATTGGATTTATTGACCCTTGGTTAACTTCTTATACAGTTAAATGATCCGATTATAAATTTAGATATTTAAACTATAGAAATTTCTGAAATAGCTACTCAATGAATGAACTCACTAATTGAGGACATAAGGTTTCGCTTTCAATCGTGGATGATTTAGTACTTTCTTATTCATTCACCACTCAATTGCAACGTGGTTGACTCTCGTTATCATTTGGCCTGACTCAGTCATTTCATTACCATAGCCTAGCGATATATATAATGACGACTAATCTTTGATGCATAAATATCCTACTTTTGTAAAACATAAAGTTATACTAAAATAAGATTGTTATGAGTAATTGGAGATCAAAATGTTTCAGACACTTCGCAAATCTGGTGGCTCACTTGTAATGACCGTACCAAAGGCTTTCATTGATCAAAATGGACTTAGTGATGGCTCACAGGTTGAACTTCATGTTGTTGGCAAAAAAATGACGGTTGAGGCGCCAAAAAGGCCGCGATATAACTTGTTGGACTTGATGGCTGAAATGCCTGAGGGATTGCCAAGAGTCGAAGGTTGGGATGAAATTCCCAGTGTTGGTTTGGAGAACGTATGATGGCATACGTGCCGAACCGTGGCGACATCGTTCATCTCGACTTCGATCCTGCCTCAGGGAAAGAAATGAAAGGCCCCCACTTTGGTCTAGTACTTAGTGGAAAAGTTTTCAACCAGCAAGGATTGGCATTGATTTGCCCAATTTCACAAGGGGCTGCGGCGGCTTCCCGTACCTATGGAACGGTTGTCACATTGATGGGATCAGGAACAGACACCCAAGGCGCGATACATTGTCATCAGTTAAAATCACTGGATTGGCGTGCACGGAATGTGCGAATCAAAGAAGCGGTACCGCAGTACATAGTCGATGAGGCGTTAGCCAGAATCGAAGCGATTCTCTTTGATTAAAAATCCGGCGTCAAAGTTTAATGACCGCATCGATATCAGAATATCTGGTCAGTGTTTGGAAAATGACGATTTATTTACTTGAAGACTCAAAAGGGTACTTTGGCTTAAGATTTGCTTTGTATCAATACATGCTGATATTATTCGGCTCAAAATAATGTCGGGGTGTTTTTTTAATAATTAAGGAGATTTTACTATGAACAAAAAACTGTTAGTTGTAGCTGTCATGTCATTTTTTTCAACCATGGCGCTTGCTGATGGCCATACACACAAGGGGCGCATGGAGACTTGTCTTAAAGCCGCATTAAAAAAACATCCTGGTGAGGTTGTTTCATTAGAGGCTGAAATTGAGAAAGGCCATGGAGCGATTTACGAGTTTGATATTAAAGGTGCTGATGGCAAAGAGTGGGAAGTGGAGTGCGAAGCTAAAACAGGTAAGGTTTACGAAGAAGAACTCGATGTTGACCAAAATAGCGATGAGTTTAAATCAAAAGCGAAAGTGAGCTTAGAGGATGCGAAAAAGACTGCGCTTGCCAAATTTGCTGGTGAAGTTGTAAGTACAGAATTCGAAATGGAAGATGGGAATCCAGTGTATGAATTCGATATTAAAATGGCATCTGGCAAAGAGATGGAAATTGAGATTGACGCTGTAACTGGCAAAGTTGGTGAAACAGAAGAAGAAGTTTACGAAATCGGTAAAGACTAAAAAAATAGCCATTTCATCGTTGGTGATTTAAAAGCAGGCTTCAAGAAGCCTGCTTTTTTTATTACATTTTTGAACGGCGAAACCACACAACAAGTGCGAGACAGAATAGTAGCGTTGGAAGCAAAAACTGGAATCCATTAAAAATGGCCATGATTAAATAGCGGTTGAAAGGTTCATTTGCAATCACGACTACGGAGTCTCTGCTGAGGTTGGTTTTGAGTGTGACTGGGACATGACTAGCCATTGTCCACTTAAACATTTTCAAGGCCAATGCTAAATTTCCGCCTTTATTAATTGTTTGGTTTGATAAAAAATCACTGCTGCCTATGACTAAAATGCGTTGTTGCTGATTTTTTATTGTTCTTTCTAAGGCAAGTGCAATATTAATTGGGCCGGGTCTTGCAATGTTCTTTGAGAGCTCCTCGCGGGTTAGTTTTTGCGGAAGTTGGTTGGTGAGCCAGCCGTTTTCAGCCACACCAATCAGTTGTGTGGATTTCCAAGTGTTATCGATGTTACCTTTTTGGCTGATTCTGTGCGCGTTTGTAAAGAATGTCCTGATGGCAAATTCAGAAAAAATTTCATGACGTGCGTAATCAGAAGCCGTCACTGTTCTTGGGTCGATTCCATATTGCTCATTTGATAAATCAACGACAATGCCTGGGCTTATTTCGATATTGAGTAGATTCGCTAGGCTGTCTAATCCTTGCATATTGGGTGAATCAAGCAGCCAAATAAGATTTCTACCTTGCTTAATATGCTGTTGAATGACCGCAACTTCATGTTGGTCAAAAGCTTTTTTGGGGGCACCAATGACTAAAATGTGGTCTTGGTTCAATTTTGCAACCGTTGTGTATTGTTTAAATTGTATGCCATCGTTTGTGAGTGCTTTAGATAAATGCTGCCAACCATTATTTGAGGAGTCTTCGAGGCGCGGCTCGAGATGGCCGTCAGAAAAGAAAAAAGTGCGTAACTTGCCAAACTGAAGTTTCATTAGCAAGTTGGTAAAGCGCTCTTCAGTATAAGGGAGCTTAAAAAACTCACTTTGGTTTTTATACGAGATGTGCCAATCTCCTTCTTGCCCAAGGCCAATCTTACGCGCTTGCGCTATATCAGTCTCAGGTGCTAAAAAAGTAATGGTGATGTTACTTTTATAACGTTGATAGCGAGAGATAAAGTTCAAAATTGATTTTCTAAAATACTTCCCTTTCACTGTTGCGTTGCTTGCTAAGGCCTGAACTTCAATTGGCTCTTTCATCGCGAATAGGAGGTTTTTACTCTCAACAGATAAGCTATTGCGCTGATTTTGCGTTAAATCAGAAAACCATGGGTATTGCGTGGCTAGGTAGCCCAGCGCAAGGCTTAATAACATTAAAAGCGTCGCAAGCAGATAGTGTCTTGATAACACTATTTTAGAAATTTGTGAGATGGAAAGCATGGCGAGATTATTCAGAAACACGAAGTACATGCAGGCGATTTATCGCCATCAGCACAAAAAATGCTGCAAATAGCGTAAAAAATATGATGTCAACACTCTGCATTAAGCCGTGTGCAAAATTGCGGTAATGGTTCATGATTGAAAAATGAGGGAAAATAGCCTGCGTGTTTTCAGGGTAAAACTTCTCAACCAATACAAAAAAGGCGGTAGTTAAAAAAGTTAAAAATCCAGCTATCACTGCGTATTGCGTTTGTGAAGAAAAAAATAAGCCCATTGCAGAAATGGCACACATCAAAAGCCAAAGGCCAAGCGTATTCGCTAAAATCAACCCAAAATCAAGCTCGACCCAAAGACTCAGCGTCATGGTCATGAGTAACATCGAGATAATTAGTAGTGAGTGATAGCTCACTAACGCCAGAAATTTTCCTAAAATAATCTCCTTAATGGAGATTGGCGCGCTGATTAAAAAAGACATGGTTTGACTTTTAAATTCATCACTGATTAGGCGCATTGAGACCAGTGGAATCATAAATAAAAATAAAATGCTGGCCGTCTCAAATACACCTTCGCAAATAAATTGGGTCATGCCCATTTGCTCTGGCAAGGCGCCCCGTAGCGAAACAATTTCAAAATATTGGTTAAAACTCAGTGTGAAATATGTTCCGACAGCAAACTGTGTCAACGCCAAAATCACCCAACCCATGGGCGAGGCGAACATGCTTTTGAGTTCTTTTCTTGCAACATTGATAATCATAAAAACACCTTGAAGGAATTTACTATTTAGGCAGCAGCTTCAGCTGATTGCTCTTGGAATGTGAGTTGGACAAAGACATCTTCCAAACTGGTTTGATCTGGTGCGATTTGATACAACCCCCAGCCTTGTTGCACAGACGTTTGTACGATTTGCTCCGCTGGCGCAGTGTCAG
>CAZAEN010000020.1:0-52057 GCA_964484105.1 uncultured Methylophilaceae bacterium | reverse complement strand
AGCTCGCAGATGTATCAGCCAAAGTTTATACGCGGGATTTGTTTGGGGTTGATTAGCGCGAACGCCATATTTTTCTTAGTCGGCCGAGCATTGGTTTTTCAACGTATAAATGAATCAGCACGCCAATCATAGTGCTTAAAAATATAGAAAGTGCTACATAGCTTAAAAATTGCAGCCAGCCGCTGATCGGTGCCATTTTAAATAGAGTGTTTGCTAAGCGTAGCGAAATTATGACGTGTGTGAGGTAGATCGAATAACTTGCGTTGCCAAGCAATTTGGCAAGTGGGCTGTGCGGTGTATTTTTTCCAAGTGAAGCTGCGCCAGCAATGATCATAGAAGCAAAAATCAAATGACCAAAATTTGTATAGGCCGTGCTATAAAGTGGCGAGAGAAGCAGACCCACAAAGCCAACTGGTATGAGCCACGCAAGATTGTTGAGTTTGGCTTTGGTGTATAAAATGCCGAGCCAAATGCCAATTAAATATTCCAGCAAAAGCGGAGACGTGCAAGTGGCTGCGGTAGCTGATTGAAAGCCAAAAAATTGTCCGACTGCGAACAAAACCAGTATGGTGATGCTTGTGAAGGCAATCACGTTTTTTATCGTGAGGCTAACGAAAAAGATCAAATAGAAAAACATTTCGTAATTAAGCGTCCAGCCTTGTATTAAATATGGCCAGAATTTCCCGGGGTTAGTCGGGTCCTCATGCGGAATAAATGCTAACGATTTTAAAATGTGAAGAAGGTCTTCAGTAGTGATTGAGAACACGTGTAACTTGGTTTTGACTAGCACAAACGCCAGTGTCGCCACCCAGTAAAGTGGGACTATTCTAATAATTCGTTTTCTTAAAAACTCAAAAGGGGTCTCATTGCTCGCAGCTACGTACATAATAAAGCCGCTGATGACAAAAAATATGTCCACGCCGGTTGCTAGCGCTGTGTAGTTTTCAAGAGGATTAAATAGCCACGGTTTGCTATTAATTGCGTGGTGAAAAACCACCATTAAAGCGGCAATTGCTCTTAAATATTGGATTGAAAGTAAATGGTCGTTATGTTGTGGCTTGGACACCTTAAGTTATTCATTTGCCTTCGAGGTGGAGATTTTAAGCTAGGCTAGCGCTTGTTAAGCGGCTGATAAGTTGTAAAGTTTAAAATTGGATTAATCCAGCACCGTTAACAATTTTTTTGCGGCTTGTTCCCAAGTAAACTGTTTAGCATGTACTTTAATTTTTTCTTTTAAATTTTCAGTAAAAGCTTGGTTGTCTATCACGTAGCGAATAGCTTTTATCCACGCTTCTGGCTGGTTGGGGTTGGCGTAAAGGCCAACGTCGCCACACATTTCTGGCAGTGCGCCACATGGGGCAACAATGGCGGGGCAGCCTAAAATCATGCCTTCTAAAGGTTGTAAGCCAAAGCCTTCGGTGAGTGATGGTGTTAATGTGGCTTGCGCTTGTTGAATAAGTGCTTTTAACTCGGCATCGCTTATGCGTCCGGTAAACACAACATTGCTCGGCACATGGTGACCCATGCTTTCAAATGCCTGTTTGCCCGCAGAGCCGTATAAAACCAGCGTGACATCTTTAAGTTCGTCGCTTGCAAATGCTTTAAATAACACGCCGATATTTTTGTAATTTTTGGTGTTAGATTGTGCCACGCAGTATTTTGTGGTTTTTGCGAGTTTGAGCTTTTCAAAAATATGGTCGTCAGCTTCGGTGCGTAAAATATGGTCGCAACCGTTGTGAATCACCGTGATTTTTTCAGCCTTGGCGATGTTGTACTTCACCAGTTGCTCTTTGGAGTATTCAGAAACAGTGAGGATTTTTGCGCTCATTAGGCCTGTCATGTGCGTGGTAAATTTGTACCAAAGCTTAAACCATAGCGAGTATGAATCCGGTGCGATGTAAAATTGTGCGTCGTGGATCATTACAATCGCATTTTTGGAGAAAATTGGCCCGATATTACACAAGCTTAAAATGGTTTTTCCTCTGGCCAACATCGGTAAATTAATGTGTTCCCAAGGAATATTTTTAAATAACCCGCTTAAAAATCCACCATTTTCTTTAATGATTCTGGTTGTGCTTAAATGAATAAACGAATTGGTCGGCGAAAAAATTTCAATATTAAACTTTTGCTTTAAGGCGGCATCTTCGGTGAGTAGTTGATCCAATGCAATAATCAGTTCCTCAGCCACGCGCTGTACGCCTGTGCCGATGGAGCCAAAAAATTTACCGTTAATCGCAATATTTATTGTTGACATTGTGTTTTGATGATGAATCGTTTTTTGTATTTTTGGGCATTTGGTAATTTTGGTTCACAAACTACCTAAATAACGCTTTTTTTGATATAAACTTAAGCATAATACATTTAAAATCTGCCATATTTTAAAGGTAATCCGTTGTAAATTGTTGCCCGATTCAATTTTTAAGGTATTTGTTTGATTAACCCCTCCGAAGTCAAACTGGTCATTCTCAACGATTTATCTTGGGCGAAAGGCGGCGCGTCTGCATTGTCGATAGAAAATGCAAGGCTGATGGTCGATGCCGGTTTTAACGTGGTATTTATGTCGGCCGATGGTAAAACCAATGCGGAATTGGAGAAAATCGGCGTGCAATGCTTAACGGTTGAAGGTGAAGCCATCAATCCTGATAAACCATTGCAAGGTATGGTCAATGGCCTGCACAACGCACGTGCGGCGCAATTTTTAAAGCGTTGGATTGCCAACAATGACACTGCTAAAACTGTGTACCATTTGCATGGCTGGAGCAAAATTTGGTCGCCTGCCATATTTGGTGTGCTCGAGCCGGTCGCGGATCGTTTAGTGTTGCACGGACATGATTATTTTCCTGTTTGCCCCAATGGCGCTTTTGTTCATTATCCGTCGAATAACTCATGTGAATTAACGCCGTGTCGGGTAAAGTGTTTATTAAGCGCGTGCGATCAACGTAATTATGTGCAGAAAATTTGGCGTTTTGCGCGGGGCAGTCTAAGAAATCATTGGCTGAATTTTGCCGAGAAAAAATCCAAAGTCATTTTGTTGCATCCTTCCATGAAGCCGTTTTATTTAAGGGGCAGTTTTCGTGAGGATCAACTACTGGTTATTCCTAACCCGGTAAAGCCGTATTCACTTGAAAAAATTGCTGCGGAAAAAAACTCCACTTTCACGTTTATAGGTCGGCTGGTGCCGGAAAAAGGCGCAGATATTTTTTTAGAAGCGGCAAAACAAGCAAGTGTGAACGCTAAGGTCATTGGCGACGGTCCTGAATTGGAAAAATTAAAAGCTAATTTTCCAGAGGCTCAATTTATTGGCTGGCAAGATAGCGCGGGTATTTCGCAGCACCTTAAAAGTACACGCGTGGTGGTGATGCCGTCACGATTAAGGGAAACCTTTGGCTTGGCTGCTGTCGCATCCGTGGCGAGCGGTGTCCCAGCCATTGTTTCAGAGCATTCTGCAGTGGCGGCAGACTTTGTGCGTCTAGAAATGGGGATGATGTTAAGCACTGAAAATACGGCATCGTGGGCACATGCAATGCGTGAAGTTTCTCAAAACGACGCGGCTGTTCAAACCATGAGCCAGCGTGGCGCTGAACACTGGCAAGCCGTTGGTTTGACTATGACGCAATGGCAAAACCAATTAGCCAATTTATATCTGCAAATGCTGGAAAGATAATGTTGTAATGAAAAGTGTACGTATTTTTAATGTGAAATTTAGCCCGAATTTGGGCGATGGCCTGTTGGCAGAATGCTTGGAAAAAGGCTTAATTGAATTTGGTTTAAATCCAGAAACTACGTATTCCGTTGATTTGGCGGCGAGAACGGATTATCAAGCGGGGAGTGGTTCTCGAAAATACATTTTAAACGTATTGAATATGCTGCCAGCATTGGTCCGACCGCTTGTGTTAAGCATTCCGCTGACATTCGGTTTGTATCGAAAATGGTTGCCGCATTATCTACAACACCTTGAAAGTGCACAGGCGGTAGTGATTGGTGGTGGTAATTTGTTTACCGATGTGGATTTAAACTTTCCCACCAAAATTTCCGCGTTAATTCGTGCCGCAAATGCAAAAAAAATCCCGATTTATATTTACGGTGTCGGTGTTGGCGGGCATTGGAGCGAGAAGGGGTTGGCGCTCTTGAAAAACGCGTTTAAAAACGCGGATATTCGCTATGTTTCGGTGCGTGACCAAAACTCTAAGGTAAATTTTGAGCAGTTTTTAGCACAATATGTGAAGGTTAAACCCATCGTCGTTCGCGATCCTGGCTTGCTGGCTTCGCGTTATCTTTTGTCTGCAAGTGCCAAACCTGCACTACAAAAAACAGTTGGTTTGTGTGTCACTAATGCAATTGCTGTTTCTTATCACTCAAATATTTCTATCAGTCAGCCAGCGCTGGTGGCGTGGTATGCCGAGCTTTATCAGCAACTCGTGACCGATGGTTACAACGTTAAAATTTTCACCAACGGTAGCCCAGAAGATGTGGAAGCTGCGACTACTTTGTTGGAGATGACCGGGCATCATGCTAACCAAACACAAAGCATGTTGCGCCCGCAAAACCCGACGGAATTAGTCAATTTTATTGCTGAGTGCAACTTAATCGTTGCGTTCAGAATGCATGCCATTATTGCTGCATATTCGTGCGGGGTAGAGGTTGTTGCACTCAAGTGGGATGTAAAACTAGACTCTTTTATGGAAAGCGTGGGTAAAGGCGAGCAAATTTTCTCGGTGATTGATGACCCAATTTCACGCGTGAAATCGGCGATTGATGCTTTAGTAATCTTTGAAAAAACAAACGCACCCGTGCTGGATGAAGCGTTGGCGCAAATTAGAAATTTTGCATTACTCTTAAAAAGTTAGGGAGCGTGTAAGAGTTAATCGAGTGAGATGGGGCTAAAGTTCGCGGAACGCAAAAGTCGAGGTGGCACTCTCCCGTGTAGCTACTACTTATTCTGTTGCGCTTTGAGCCTCGCGCTCAAAAATACAATCATACTCAATCACTTGGTCGCCTAGTTTATTCACCGGAAACATGGCAACCACGCGAAACCCCGCTTTTTCAATGGTCGAAATTGCTTCTGTCCAGTGCGGCGTGTTGTCATAAAGCGGGATTAAAGACAATTCTGTTTGAATCAAAAACACGCGATTTAAATAATCGCCCATGCCTTTGAATACTTCCAAATCATGGCCTTGCGTGTCCATTTTTAAAAATATTTTTTGATGTGCAAGTCGCAATTTTTGTGTTTCAACAAAAGTATCAAACCTTTTTACCTCGATTTTTTCTGCAGTTAAGCCAGCTGATTGCTGCCCAAATATTTCTACGGCACCTTGATTGTGGTGGTGCAAAGAATTAAATAGTGAATTTTTTGCAACATAAATATTTGCCTCGGCATCAGCGCTACCAAGTGCAAATGGATAGCAGTGCCAATTTCTACTCGCTTGGCTATTCAATATGAGTTGAGCAAAAGTTGCTGCTACCGGCTCAAATGAGAAAATGGTGCCATTAAAAAAAAAGCTTAAATTTTCTGCAAATCTGCCAGTATTGGCGCCAACATCTAACGCCAAAGTAATGCCATGCTTTTTTAGCAGCAGGTTGAGTTGCGCCCGATATAAAAACCATTGCGAAATTTTGTTGGCGACAAAAAAGGGCAGCCTGCTAAGTGGCTTTATCAGCACGACGTGAAGTGTTTTTTTGCAAAAATAGGCTGTTTTTCTAAAAAACATTGTTAGGCTCGTTAATGTTTAAATAGGACAGAACGGTTCTCTGTGGTGTCATTTTACAAACATTTAGCACAATTATTGGGCATTATTTGCACGACTATAACCAAAGTACCATGCTGGTTTATTATGAAAGGTTAATGGGGTATTCTGTAACCATATGAATATTAAGTGTTTTTATTTGTTTCTTGCACATTTTTAGCGCGTTGGTATTTATCTTGCTTGTTTTAGATTAAAGCAAATGAAGCATGCGGTACAGAAGTAAGATGTATTGTGCTGAATTGATTGCGTTTTTTCTTTACTTTTGTATTTTTAAAGGTTAGAATTTGACAAAGTTTTAGAATTACTTTTTTACAGGGAAAAATAATGAAAATCAAAAAGTTAGTTGTAACAGTGGCTGCGCTGGGTGCGATGACGCTTTCGGCAACATCTCAAGCAGCAATTTACAGATGGTCATTCAGTGACGTGAATCAAGCGGATTTTGCTTTTTTAGACTATGACACATCTTTATCGAAGTTTAGGTTGTTCGATAATCCAGCTAATAATTATTTGTCTGGTAATTTGGGTGTAAATGGTGTTGCTTTTGACTTTGTTGGTGCGCAAACTTTGCCTAATACTTCTGCCACATTCACAGATGCTGATAGTAATGTTGCAATTGGAACATTCATTACAAATAATACGATCCCTTCATTACCTTCTGGGTTTGTTCGTGGATATTCTACACTTAGCAATGCTTCCGCTTTTGAAATTAATAACGGAGAAAGTACATCGTTTAGCTTAGGTTCCATAGATATTGCTAATATCGACAATGTAGCGGTGCGCTTAAATTCAGGCGGCGTGTTGCAGCCACTAAATGGTCAATGGGTTGTTGGCACTTCAGTTAATAATGGCGCTCCAGTTCCTGAGGCTGAGACATCAGCAATGATGGCATTTGGTTTAGGAGTTTTAGGCTTTGTTGCACGTCGTCGTAAAAAAGCTTAGTTTTGTAATATTTTAAAAAAGGCCTCGATATTCGAGGCCTTTTTCTTTCTATTCTGATGGTTGCTTGTGCCATTCGGGTCATACTAGCATTTCTTGTATCACATTAGTGTTTGCTCTGTTTTCATTGATTATGGTCATTGAGCAGGCATGAAGCTTATAACAATACTTTTCACATCCTTTTTGTTATTTGTATTTGCTCTTTCTGCAAATGCCATGGTTTACCGCTTTTCTTTTACTGGTGCAACAACGGAGTACATTGAGCAGGGGGTGGCGCAACGAACCCACCAGCTGGTGGGTTTGCGTATCTGGATTATGATATGACTATTCTGCAATTTAGAGTTTACGATGGTCCAAACAGTTATCTAGGATCAAGTCCACTTGGCCAAGGTGTGGGCTTGGGTATTAACTCCGTTGCATTTAATTTCGGCGTAACGATACCGCTGTTGGGTGATGTGACTTATCCGGTGACAGGATCTTCTGTCATTTATGATAGCGACTCTATGTTGGGCTTGTTTTTGTTGCTCGGTGTGCGAAATTATGTGTTGAAATAAAGCTGTCGCATGGATTGATAAGAAATAGTGATTTTGCAAAATATGTTCTAAATACTAAAAATATAATATTAAACAGTCAGTTAAATATCATTTTTAATGTTAAATCTTATTTAAAGTAGTCTAAATGGACTATTTTCAGGTGTTAATTGTTTACTTATTATTCGACCATGTTAAAAGTTTTTCAATTGTGATCACTACGGGGGTGTGGTATGAAAATTAAAAGTATGTTGTTGGTTGCGTTATTAGCTGTTAGCGCTTCAAGTGTAGCGAATGCTGCGGTTTATAGATGGTCTTTTAGCGATCTGAGTCAAACAGATTTTGCTTTCTTGGATTTTGATACTAGTACATCAAAATTTAGATTGTTTGATAATCCTGATAATAATTACTTATCAGCACCTTTGGGTATAAATGGCGTTGCTTTTGATTTTGTTGGTCCACAGACACTTCCTTTTTCAACTCCAACGTTTACTGATGCAGATAGCAACGTAGCAATTGGCACCTTGATTACTAATAACATTTTGCCAACCCTGCCTACTGGTTTTGTTCGTGGATATTCAACGGCATTTAATACTAGCGCTTTTGAAATTAATAACGGTGAAAGTACCTCTTTTAATTTTGGTGCAATTGATTTCAGCAATATTGACAATGTTGCAGTCCGAGTGAATTCCAACTTGGTTAATGGTTCATGGGTTCTCGGTACATTAGTTCAAAATACACCGGTGCCAGAGCCAGAAACATATGCAATGTTTATGGCAGGTCTAGGTCTGTTAGGATTCGTATCACGCCGTAAAAAATCTGTGTAAAACAACAATAACGGGTTTCACTACTCAAAGCACTCTTCGGAGTGCTTTTTCTTTTCTTTGAACAAGAAAGTGTTCGCGCTAAAATTCAGCTATGAATAAGATAATTTCGTGTGTTACTTTTAGTTTGCTCATCGTTACTTGCGGTCTTGCTTTTGCAGGTTGGAAGGAGTTGGTCAGTGACCAAATCGCGACTGAGTATGTGAACCCAGATTCTGTAGAGCGTAGTAATTATTTGGTCAAAATGTGGAATATGACTGATTACCTAAGCCCGCAGGAAGTAGGGAACGGGCGTTTATATAAATCATCAAAAACGCTTCAAGAGTTCAACTGCCTTGAAAAAAAGAAGCGTTTTATGCGGATTGTGCACTTTTCAGACAATATGGGCTTGGGGCAAGCAATATTCATAGATGCAACCTTAGGTGAGTGGAAGACAATCAAAACTGGGAGTTTGAGTGATGCCCACTTTAAGATTGCATGCGCAGTTAATAAATAAGTTAACTCTATGAATTCTATTTGTATTTTCCAACCTTTTTCTTGTCAACCAAGCTTTTGAAAGCTATAATCGGCCCCTTGTCAAAAAGCTCTGTTTTTTGACAAGCTTATAACCTTGCCACACTGTCATATTAAATAATTTTAACAGGTGGCTTTAATCCATAAGGAGCAAAAATTGCGTCACTACGAAGTAGTATTTATCGTCCATCCGGACCAAAGCGAGCAAGTGCCAGCGATGATTGAGCGCTATCGTGCGCAGATCACTGCGAGCGGCGGTGCGATTCACCGTTTAGAAGACTGGGGTCGTCGTCAACTTGCCTATACTATCCAAAAAATTCATAAAGCACATTACGTGTTGATGAATATCGAATGTAACCTTGAAGTGCTAGCAGAGTTGGAACATGGCTTTAAATTTAACGATGCTGTGTTGCGCCATTTGGTGATTTCAAGAAAAACTGCAATTACAGCACCTTCTCCGATGATGAAAGAAGAGAAATCAAAGTCAGTGTTGACTAAAGACGCTGCACCTGAAGTTTCTGACATCGCAGAGGCTTAAAAAGTATTGATGTGAATAAATGGGTGTTGCAAGCGGAAGTTGTGCAAATTTTGCCACTTCGCTACACGCCGGCAGGCATCCCGCTGTTGAATTTTGTTATGCACCATACTTCAGAGCAAATTGAGGCTGGGTTAAAGCGTAAGGTTGAGTGTGAGGTTAATGCGGTCGCGTTAGGTGACTTAGCTTTAAACCCACAATTTCAAATTGGTAAACATGTAAAAGTTTCCGGTTTTTTAGCCAAACGCAGCATGAAAAGTACGCAGCTTGTGATGCATGTAAACCAAATAGCATTTCAAGATTAAAAAGATTAGGAGTTAAACATGGCAAGAGATATGTACAAACGCCGCCGTTACTGCCGTTTTTCAGCAGAAGGCATTAAAGAAGTAGATTATAAAGATGTCGATCTTTTAAAAGATTTCATCTCAGAAAACGCAAAAATTATCCCTGCGCGTATGACGGGGACAAAAGCACGCTATCAACGTCAATTAACAACAGCTGTTAAGTTGGCGCGTTTCTTGGCATTGTTGCCATACACTGATAAACACCATTAATTGAGGAGGCGACCATGCAAGTTATTTTGTTAGAAAAAGTGGCCAACCTTGGCGGTTTAGGTGACATTGTTAAAGTGAAAGATGGTTACGGTCGTAACTTCTTGATCCCACAAGGCAAAGCAAAGCGTGCAACTGAAGCGAATAAAGCGGAATTTGCTGCAAGACGTGCTGAATTAGAAAAACAACAAGCGGTTATTTTGGCAGCTGCGCAAGCGCGTGCTGAGAAATTGGCAAGCTTTGTTGTTTCTGTTGCACAAAAAGCAGGTGTTGATGGCCGTTTGTTTGGTTCTGTGACCAATATGGACATCGCTGAAGCCGTAACAGCAAAAGGTGTTGAAGTGGCTAAAGCTGAAGTGCGTTTGCCAAATGGTCCATTAAAAGCGATTGGCGATTACACAGTTACTTTGGCTTTGCATCACGATGTCACTGCTGACATCATTGTGAGCGTCGTTGCTGAAGCATAAACGCTTTAGATGTGCAGATTTTTTGTAATTTATTAGTTTAGGAAGTCAAATGAGTCAAATTATTGTAGAACATAATCCTACTGAAGAAAAATTGAAGCAATTAGGTGTGGCTAGCTGGTCAATTTGGGAAAAAGAGGTTTCTAAATTCCCACTAGACTTTGGCATGACTGAGAGTGCTTACTTGTTGGAAGGCGAAATTCACGTCACCCCACAAGGTGGTGAAAAAGTAGTGATTAAAGCTGGTGATTTTGTGGTGTTCCCAAAAGGAATGAAATCACAATGGGAAGTTGTAAAACCATTGCGTAAACATTATAAACACAGCTAATTCAAATTAGTCGTGTGTTAAAAAAGCCTTGATTTTTCAAGGCTTTTTTATCGTCTAAATATTTGATTGGATTATTTCTTTTAACGATTTAATTTGTTCTTGTGCTAATTTCTGGCCTTTTTGTGCAGAAATTAAAAACGTATCTTCGACCCGATTACCCATTGTGTTAATTTTTGCATTGTGTACTTGAATGTCATTCACTAAAAAATAATGTGCGAGTTTTGCCAATAGGCCAGGTTTATCCCCAGTTGAAATTTCAAGTTGATAATAATCATCAGCCACTTCACTGAAAATTGCTTGGGTAGGCAAGGGCATGAGTTTCACTTGGCGATTAACACGGCCTTCTAACGGACGCTCTAATGCTGCATTTTCTTCAATTTGTTGCGTAAGTTGCTCTTCAATAAATTTGAGTAGGCCAGTGTAGCTAACGGATTTACCTGAGCTATCCAACACAATAAATGTATCTAGGGCGTATTGATGCTCTGTGGTAAAAATTTTTGCTTCCGCAATGCTATAGCCCATGCGGTCAAAAAAATTGCAAATTCTGGCAAATAATCCGCTGGCCACTTTGTGGTAAATCATGACCTGAATGCCATCGCCATTTGGGCTTAAACGGCCGCGTACGATCGGTTTTTGTGTAAGTAGATGGGGTGTTAACAAGCGGCTATGCCAAACAATTTCATCAGTATCGTGCCGCACCAGATAATTTGTACCAAAGGCTTCCCACAACGCTTCAAATGAGTAACTTTTTAACCCATATTTAGAAAGCTTATTGCTAGCTTCTTCGCGTCGAATGCTTATAGCGCGTACTTTATTAAGGTGTTGGTCTGATAAAACATTTTTGGTTGAGTTAAATAAACTCTCTAACAAGCGCGCTTTCCATGCATTCCAAACAACTGGACTCGTACCACGAATATCTGCCACTGTGAGTAGATAAAGTGCAGTTAATCGGCGTTCATTTTTGACAAATTGCGCGAAAGTTTCAATGACATCCGGATCAGACAAATCTGACTTTTGTGCCGTCGCTGACATTTTAAGATGTGCATCGACCAGCCACGCTACAAGTTCAACATCCTCATTGGGTAAGTTATGTAAACGACAAAATTTTTCTGCATCTACCTTACCTAACGTCGAGTGGTCGCCATTACGTCCTTTTGCAATGTCGTGGAATAGCGCGGCGAGATAGAGTAAGTGCGGTTTTTTAAACTCAGCAAATAACCGTGTACACAGTGGAAACTCGTGTTTTAACTCCGGTTTTGCAAAGCGACGTAAATTTGCGAGCACATTTAAAATATGCTCATCAACTGTATAAACATGAAATAAATCATGCTGCATTTGGCCTACAATTTTGCCAAACACTGGAATATAACTGCCAAGAATGTCATAGCGATTCATGGCGCGCAATGCGTGATTTACGCCATTTGGCTGTGAAAGAATTTCGATAAACCGTGCTTTATTCACTTGGTTTTTTCTAAAATCTTGATTCACCAAATGCTTGGCACGCTGTAAATTACGCAAAAAATTCGCGCCCATACCGGTGATTTCTGGGTGTTGTTGCAAGAGCAAAAACGCTTCAAAAATCGCCTCAGGGTCATGCCGCAATAAATTAGCTGATTTAGCTTCCAGTAGTTGATTGCGCGCTTCAAATTTTGGGTGAATATCCTGCACAATATCCGGTGTCGATTGGATGAGTTGTTGCAGTGATTTCGTCAAAATTTCATTCATCATTTGAATAAATTTGACGCTACGGTAATAGCTTTGCATCAGTTGTTCGCTGGCACGTTTTCTCGCGTTTGTCGTGTAGCCAAGCGTGCTGGCTAGTTCATTTTGAAAATCAAATAGCAGTCGGTCTTCGCGACGCTCACTCAAAAAATGCAAATGCGTGCGCAACTTTTGTAAATTTTTTTCGTGAAAGCGAATTTTTTTTACTTCAATTTCAGACACAATTTTTTGGTTAATGAGCCAATCCCAAAGCGCTGCATCTTTAATATAAAATATTTTCTGTAAGTTAATATTATCTTTTGAAATCAATAAGCTACGTGCTAACCACATGACAACATGAATATCTCTTAGGCCACCAGGACTTTCCTTAATATTCGGTTCAAGTTTGTAAGCCGTGTCATTAAACTTAGCATAGCGATTATCTTGCTCTTTAATTTTTCCGTTAAAAAAATCAGGCACGTTGATGGCTGATTTTACCTTTTCTAAAAAAGCCTGAAAAAGTGTTACATCTCCCGCGATCAGGCGACATTCCATCAAATTGGTCAGCACAGTGATGTCTTTACTCGCTTCACTCGCGCATTCTTCCAGCGTTCTGACACTGTGACCAATATTCAGGCCAATATCCCAAAAAAGCCCAATTAATTTTTCAATGGAATGTTGAGAGGTTTCAGTTGAGGCGGTCAGGATGAGCAAGTCAATATCGGATTGCGGATAAAGTTCGCCGCGCCCATAGCCACCAACTGCGATTAAACAGGCATTGGGGGATGTGTTTGCTTGTTGCCAAAGACTGGCGAGCATATTGTCAGTCAACTTGATGTGTTGCCTGAATAGCTTTGTAATATTAGGTGAGCGAAGAAATTCGGTCTTGAGTGTTTGCAGACCGTTTTTATGGTATGACCGCCATTCGGCAACTGTACTTTGACGAATCTGCGCCATGATGGTTAAGCTGGATTTTTGATGAAGTCTGGCAAAGGTGGTGAACCAGCAGACAATGTCATCACTTCGTAGCCAATTTCTGTTACTAGGATCGTATGCTCCCATTGTGCTGATAAACTGCGGTCTTTCGTGACGACTGTCCAGCCATCTGGCATATGACGAATATCGCGTTTTCCTGCGTTGATCATTGGCTCAATGGTGAACATCATGCCAGTTTGTAATTTAATTCCGTGACCGGCTCTGCCGTAATGCAGCACTTGTGGTTCTTCGTGAAACACTTTGCCAATACCATGACCACAAAATTCACGTACCACGCTATAGCCATTACCTTCTGCGAAGGATTGAATTGCATGGCCAATATCGCCTAATGTGGCGCCCGGTTTCACTTTTTCGATCCCTAACCACATGGCTTGATAGGTAAGTTCACACAATCGCTTTGCCTGAATTGAAGGGGTGCCGACATAAAACATCCGGCTGGTATCGCCGTGATAACCGTCTTTGATGACAGTAATATCAAGATTCACAATGTCACCATTTTTTAGTACGCGATCACCTGGCACACCGTGGCAAATTTGTTGGTTAACAGAGGTGCAAATGGATTTTGGATAAGGATTGTGACCATCCGGCGCATAGTTAAGTGGTGCCGGAATCGCTTTTTGCACTTCCACAATATAGTCATGACATAATTTATCTAGCGCATCAGTAGTCACGCCATTCACTACAAATGGCGTAATATAGTCAAGCACCTCTGAAGCAAGGCGTCCTGCAATACGCATTTTTTCAATGTCTTGTGAGTTTTTAATCGTAATAGCCATGAATTTTTTTATCAAAAAATAGTACCGTATTCTAACATGCAATCATTTTCATTCAGCTGTTAACCAGTTTCAGGATGACACACACTGCTGACATCCAAGCATTGTGCAAATTAATATAAAAATCAATTGCTTGGTTTGACGCAGGATTATAGGTTTTCTTCACGCTATTCTTGCAGTTAGTTTTTGTTAACCTTAGCGTCTATCTGTGGAGAGGGCTGTGATGACGCTAGAGATGACCAGTAATGACTTTGAGTCAATTGACGAATGGGTGGCATTTTTTAAGAAAACAGAAATTCCGGCATTAAAGCATACACTTCGAGAGCTGACAGAGTTACAACAAGATGATGACCGGTTAAGTGCACGTGCGATCACCCTTGCAGTGTTGGGCGACCCTATGATGGTGTTTCGCGTGTTAAGTTATGCGCAGCAGCATAAAGGCCGCAACCAATTACAAGATTTATTGCAAGTAGAACAAGCCGTCATCATGATGGGAACAACCGCCTTTTTTAATAATTTAATGCCCAAGAGCTTGGTTGAAAAGGTATTATCAAATCAATTAGTAGCATTGACGCATTTGCTCAAGCTCATTAAACGCTCACACCGAGCCGCTTTTTTTGCTGCAGATTGGGCTGTTTATCTCAAAGACTATCATGCCGAAGAAATTAGAATTGCTACGCTATTACATGATTTAGCTGAAATGTTGATGTGGTGTTTTGCACCAGAAAAAATGAATGAAATTTTTAATGAGCAACAGGCGAATAAGGCGCTTAGAAGCTCAGTTGTGCAAGAAGCGGTGCTAGGTTTTAAGTTGCACGACTTACAAACAGCATTGGTCGAGCAATTTAAATTGCCACCGTTGTTATCAAAATTGATGGACGACGATCATGCCAATGATCAGCGTGTGAAAAATGTGGTTTTAGCCGTGAATTTTGCTAGACACTCTTCGCATGGTTGGGATGATGCCGCGTTGCCTGATGATTACAAGGCAATCGCAGAGTTTTTGCATGTGGATGTGCAACGCGCGATGCGTATTTTAGGGGTCCCAGAACGCACAGAATAAATTAGGCGAGATTTTTGCTTAACAAACTTTAATGTTATTTCGGTAAAAACTTCATTTAAAATTACAATATGAATAAAAGAAAAACCGATTCGGTCGCCAAAGGCGGTAGCTCAGTGGCGATTGCACGTATTTTGGGCATGGGATTTTCCTTCGTTCTTTTCCTGCTACTCGCGCGTCACTCTAACGAATATGCAGCGATTTTCCGCACGGTGATGACCTATATTATCGTAGCAGAATTCTTAGGCATGCTGGGTCTTCATCGTTGGTTAGCAACAGAAATTGCGCCTGAAAGTCCCAATCGCTGGCCAATATTTTTGGCAATCAACGCATTTACACTGGGCTTTACTGTTTTTTTGAGTGTGTGTTATTTGGGTATCGCCAGTGCTGGCATCTATGCCCCAGAATATAACCAAGGGCTTTATTTGGGTGCACTGGCAGTGATTCCCTCTGGCATTTACGCCTGCGTACAATCCGCATTAGTTGGCATTGGCCGCAGTCATCTGATGGGCAAAATTAATATGACGGAAAATGTGGTTCGCTGCGTCATTTCAATTGTTTTAGTCTATCTAAACGAGCCAGTGACAGACATTATCCTTGTTTTTGTATTGACGCGTTGGCTAGTTGCAATCTACGGTTTTGTGCGACTCAAAAAAATATTCTCAAAAGTTGAAGCCATTCAGAATTGGCGCGTCAACCCGGAAATTTTCCGTGCGATTGCACATGAGGCGCCAAAGTTTGCATTAATTATCGGTGCGTTTTTACTGCTAAGAAACGCCGGCTTACTGATGTTGCCAGCACTTTCCAATGCCGAGCAAACTGCACTGCACGCTGTGTGCTATCAGTTATTTGATTTAATGTTAGTCGTCCCCTCCGTATTGGCAATGACTTCCATTAATGCGTTTGCTAACAAAGCAAACACTTCGAATGCTGCCTTAAAAAAATCTGCGATTCAGCTTATTTCAATTACGTCGATGGCGCTTTTTCCACTAATTGCCATCGCTGCGGGCTTTGGGCAGCAAATTTTGCATATGTTTTATGGCGATAAATATTTGCATGCCGAAGACACGCTGATTGTCATGATGATTTCCGCCGGATTAATGGTGATTGATCAAGTGTTGTCGCAAGTCATGCAGGCAAAAAAACTGTATCGCGAAGATATGTATTCGATTGTAACGGGTGGGCTAACTACTTTACTTTTTACACCAGCACTATGTTTAAGTCACGGGGCTTTTGGTGCTGGGTTGGCATTGGTGATTGGTATCATTTTTACCATCGCAGCAAGATTTTTCTTGCTGAAAAAGACTTTTACCACACGTTTGCTTTGGTTAAGCGTTTGGAAACAGTCATTCATAAGTCTGCTTTTATTCTTTCTGGTGTTCGGCTTGCTGCGGCTAGAAATGATGCACAATTTTGCTGAATCACCGTTTTTATGGCTATTGATTGTGCCAATAGTGCTATTGGCATATGGCGTGGGAATTTTTATGATGGGATGCTTAAAGAAGTCACAAATTTATCGCATGCGACAATTCTTATTCCATCATTAGGATATTTATTTTGGTGACATTCAAAGAAACAATTCAAAATCTCAAGGCAGATATTCGCCGAAGAAAAGTGTTGGAAGGCAAAAGCCAAGGTGTTTTTTCAACTTTTAGCATTTTGTTCAAAGGTGGCGTGGTGTCAGTGATTTTATACCGCATTTCGCGCTACCTTATTCATACTAGATTTTCTTGTTTGTATAAGATCCTAGTTTTATTGGAGCATTTTTATACAAAAAATGAAATTTCCCCTGTTGCTGATTTGGGTGCTGGCTTGGTCGTCGCAGATTGTGGCGGCATTGGTATTACCCGCGTTACTATTGCAGGAAAAAACTGCACTTTTTTGGGTGCAAACTCCATCACACTTGGCGCAATGGAAGGGTTTGATCTTGAAAAAGATCATATCGTGATTGGCAATAATTGCGTGATTGGTTCACGCGTGCGAATCATTCGTCCAGTACAAATTGCCGATGCTACACAAATTAAAAATAATTCCGTGGTTATGTTTTCTGTCGATAAAGTAGGCAGTGTCATTTCCGGTTTTCCCGCTAAACGTCGTAGTGTTGAGAATCTAGAGTCTGTTATCAGTTGGAATCCGCTATTTGGCGGCGCGATTAAAGGAGGTGCTCAATGAGCCAAACTTTTGTTGAAACACTTTCGTTGATTAAATCTGACATGCAAGTGCGTGCAAGCTATGAAAATAAACCATTTAATACGTTGCGTGTACTAAAGTTTCTGTTGAATCCAGCAATTTTCAGCTTGATAATTTATCGTTTTCAGCGATTCTTCTATTGCCATCATTTGGGCCTTATTGCCTCAATATTAAAGGTCATCAACGGCATTATTTTTACGGTGCATATCGATTCCACCGTAAAAATTGGACCGGGATTTTTTATGATGCACGCGAGTTACATATGCATCGGCCCAAATGTAACAATAGGCAAAAATTGCATGATGGCACATCAAAACTCGATTTGTCCGTCACCATTTTTTAGTGAGAAGTTTACCAATTCTGCACAAGGGCCGATCATCGGTGATGATTTGATTTTAGGCGGTGGCGCGGCGATTTATGGTGACATTACCATCGGTAATCGCGTAAAAGTGTCAATGAACTCCTCAGCTGAATCAAGCTTTGGCGATGATGCGGTTTTGTTTGGCGTACCCGCTAGAAATATGGCGAAACATGCAGAAGAGGGTGATGCTTAATGCTGCCAGTTTCGGTCATTATCGTTAATTACAACACTGCCGAATATTTGCGCGAGTGTTTAGCTTCAATTTATCAATGGATGGATGCTGCGACTGAGGTGATCGTCGTTGACAATGCCTCGACTGATGCTAGCGTTGAAATGGTCAAAGCGCAGTTTCCTCAAGTCAAATTGATTCAATCAGAAAAAAATTTAGGGTTTGGGTTAGGTAATAATTTGGGTGTGCAACATGCAAGCCAACCCTATGTATTTTTATTTAATAGCGATGCTTTTTTGCAGATGGATACGGCAAGTGGTTTGCTTGCGTACATGCAAAATCACCCTGAAGTCAAATGCGTTACACCGCAAGTAGTATTACCAAAAACGTTTGAAATTCAGCCTAAAACCTTTGGTTACGCACCTAGTTTCTGGCGGATATTGATGCAAAGTATTGGACTTAATCGAATTTTTAAAAAGCTCTCTTTCTTTAATGGCACGGATGGCGAATTTCGTTATGCGAGAGAAATGCAAGTCGGCTGGGTATCCGGCGTTTGCATGCTCATGCGTCGTGAAGATTTTTTAAAAGTTGGTGGTTTTGACGCGCGATTTTTTATGTATTGCGAAGATGTGCAACTTTGTTTAAAACTCAGTAAGCTTGGCAAAATCATGTTGCTCGATGATTTTCCTATCGTCCATTATGGCGGCGCGAGCTCTAAATCAATTGCTTCTAAAGTACGCAACAGTGTTTGGCAACAACGCCATTTATTGATGATTTTGCAAGATGATCAAGGCTTTTTCTCTACATTTGCTGCAAGATTAGTGATGTTGGTTGGCATGATTGCGCGTTTAATTGTAAGCGCATTAAAAATTCCGCAAAAGGGTTGGGCGAATAATGAGCCGCTTCAATCTGCTTGGGCAAGGTTAAAAGATTTAATCAGTTTGCCAGCGCTGAAGGAAAGTGCGTTATGAAAATTGGCATTGATGCCCACGTTTTAGGTAAAAAACTCGGCGGAGTAGAGCGTTTTGTGGCGGAATTAGTGAAAGCATTGCCTACGCTAACGCCAGAACATCAATACGTGATTTTTGTGACAAAAGCCGCTTACAAAACCATGCAGTATCAATCGACACGACAAGTGCGTTTTGTGCCGCTTGCATTATCTAACCCCTTACTTGAGCGCTTGATTTTATTACCATGGTTGGTTTGGCGACATCGCTTGGATGCTTTGCTAGTTCAACGTTTAGCGCCTTGGTTTTGTGGTGATTGCAAATTAATTGTGACGATTCACGATTTAACCCCCATTAAGTTTAAAGAAGCTTACTCTGGGTTGTCGAATCATCTCGTTCGATTGCTCACAAAAAATACCATTCAGCGTGCTAGCTTACTTTTAACGCCGACCAATGCCATTAAAACTGAAATTGTTGCCTATGCGCCAGAAGCAAAAGCACCGATTCGCGCTTTTTATAATGGCGTTGATGTTGCGCGTTTTAAGAAAAATGCGCACACAGCAGGTGTGAGCGAGCCACCATATTTACTCACTGTTGGCGCGGTTGAGCGACGTAAAAACTTAGAAACCATCATCGCCATGCTAGCGTTACTCAAAGACCAAAGCATACATTTGTATATGTTGGGTGGCATTCGCGATCAGGCATATTTTGCTGAAATTCAACAGCAAATTAGAAAACTAGGTCTTACCCAGCGCGTACATTATTTAGGTTTTTTGGATGAAGACGCGTTGATTTCCCGCTACCAAAACGCACAAATTTTTATCACCTCCTCAAAAGATGAGGGCTTTAATATTCCGCCACTTGAAGCGATGGCGTGCGATGTACCAGTGATATGTTCGGATATTCCAGTGCATCGTGAGTTGTTTGATGGTGCGGCGTTGTTTTACACGACGCAATCTGCAATGGATTTATGTGAAAAAGTTGAGCACCTTACAAAAAATAGCTCGCTTAGCGGCGAACTAGTGAAGCAAGGCAAAGTAAAAGTGCAGTTTTTTAATTGGGCTCAAACCGCAAATAATATTGCCAAAGCACTGCGAGAGATTTTTTAATGCGGATTATTCATACCGATACTGATGATTTGGAGAATCCACTGCGCGGTGGTCAACCAGTGCGCACGTTTGAAGTGAATTCACGCTTGGCGAAAATACATGAAATCACTGTGTTGACCGCAACCTATAAAGATTCTATGAATAAAGTCGTTAGAAGTGGTGTGCAATATGAGCGGCTTGGTATCACTGTTCCGGGGTGGGGTTTATCTTCGCATTTGAGTTTTTTGGCGCGCTTGCCAGCAGCCATTAAAAAAAAACCACATGATTTAGTTGTCGAAGAATTCACACCACCATTTGGGTTTTGCCAGCTTGAAAAATATACGGATAAACCATTAGTTTCTATTGTGCAGTGGTTTTTTTTTGATGCGTGGCAACAACGGTATAAATTGCCATTTGAACGCATCATGCGAGGGCGCGCCCGCACCAAAAAACCACGTGAAATTATCGTACAAACCAACAAAATGGGCGATTATTTCAAGGATTTATTGCCGGATGCCAATGTTTACAAAGTGCCTTGTGGCATTAATGATGCAGCATTCAATGAAAACGAAACACTTGGGACTTATGCGCTTTTTTTGGGGCGACTCGACACCCAACACAAAGGGTTGGATGATTTACTCAAAGCATGGTTCTTGCTTAAAACTGAAGGTGTCAGAATTCCACTTTGGATTGTCGGTACAGGTCAAGACGAAGCAAGTTTAAAAAATACAGTGCTGCAGTTAGGGTTAAGTAACTGTGTGCAATTTAAAGGCCGTTTAGAGGGCAAAGAAAAAAAACAGGCACTCAATGATTGTCGATTTTTAGTGATGCCATCAAGGCAGGAAACATTCGGCTTAACAGCCTTAGAAGCAATGGCTGCCAAAAAACCAGTGATTGCTTACGACATTGACCATTTGAATGAGCTTTTGCAGCCGACATGGTCCATAAACGTGGGTTTGGGTAATGTTAAAGCACTAGCAAGTGCAGTGGCCGCATTGTGGAAAAACCCCGAGCAGTCCTTGACGTTAGGACGCTCTGGATTTGAAGCAGCGAAGCAGTATCGCTGGGATGAAATCGCACGACAGCAAATAGAAATTTACAATCATGTCGCGCGAAAATAATTAAGATTAAAAATTAAATTTTAAGAACTTTTAAGTATGAAAATAGCACTATATCAACCTTGGATTTATTTGCACGGCGGTCTTGAGAAAAGCCTGCTGGAAGTGGTCACGCGCTCCTCGCATCAGTGGGTGGTGTACACCGGCCATTATGAACCAGAAAATACCTTTAAAGAGTTTGAAGATGTGGATGTGCGCGTGCTAAACCCAACGACAGTCAAGCGCACAATCGGCGGTACGTTATACAGTGCTTACCAAGCGATCACCACAAAAATTCCTGACGAAGATTTTGATGCGATTGTTGTTTGGTGCGATGGTATTGGCGACCTCATTACTTTTAGAAATCATGATTTGCCACTCTTTAACATTTGCAGCACGCCACTACGAGCCGCATTTGACCCAGTTTATGAAGAAATGACCATAAAAAACAAAGGGTTGCTATATAGGCTAAGTTACAACATTTTCAAATATGCATTCCGCGTTGTAGATCGTAAAGCATGGTCCTATTACGATGGCATCATTACCACCAGCACCGAAGTGAAAAGCCGAATTATTGCCGGTGGATTGTGTACAAATGAATCCAAGATGCAAATGGCATACCCGGGAATTGAGTGGCATATCGATATTTCAAACGTGGCCTATGAGCCATTCATTTTGTTGCCTGGCCGCATTATGTGGACCAAAAATATCGAGCAGGGTATTAAAGCATTTATACTTGCGCAATTACCAAAACCTTGGAAGTTGGTGGTTGCTGGGTTTGTGGATGAAAAAAGTCAGTCTTACCTGCAAAAACTCAAAGACATGGTACCCAAAAGCACCACAGTTGAGTTTGTCATTTCACCTACAGGTGAGCAGTTAGTTGATCTATATACGCGTGCTTCGTTCTGCCTGTTTACGCCACTTAACGAAGACTGGGGTATCGTGCCGCTAGAAAGTATGCGGTATGGGAAAGCCGTGATTTCAAACGCCCGTGGTGGCCCGCTTGAGAGCGTGATCGATGGAAAAACAGGCTTTTTGCATGAACCAGAGGATTATGATGGGTGGGCTAGCTCAATCAGGAAACTCGCGCTTGACCCTGCGCTTTGTCTTGCGATGGGGCAACATGCAAACTTTCATGTGAGAAATTTTACTTGGCGGCGCTTTGTTCGACGTATTGATCTTTCGTTTACACGCTGGGTGAAAAAGAAGAAACGAGCGGAAAAAGTGGTTGATCAAGTCAAATTGAAATTGGCGCATAAGGGTTAAGCTAAAAGTAATTTGTGTTTTGAAAGATTTGATATGACTTTAACTCGATTCTCTATGCCGCGCTGTTTACTTTTATTTGTTGTAAGTGGTTTGATTGGATGCACTTCAATGTCCGGCTCGCACCTTGTGCAGGCGGGTAAACCCATGCAAAAAATTGACCCTGAAAATATCAACATGACGGCAGACATGTATCGCATTACTGCCAAAGATCAACTGATGATTCAGGTTGAAGGCGCAAAAGATGTTAGCACTGTGCATAAACTCGATCGCGGCAATCAAATCAAAATTGCCCTCACTCACCAAGAAGAAGCCAACACTGCATACAAACTTGTGCCAGGCGATGAGTTAAGCCTAGAATTTCCAGACGAAGTGGAAGGTAGCTACCTTGTGCAGGTGAATCCAGATGGTCGCATCGCCTTGCCACGCTTAGGCAAAAGCATGATTGCTTCGGGTCTCACACTTGCTGACTTAAGTTCAATTTCTTCTAAAGAGTATAAAAATATGTTTATCAAGCCAAAACTGGCTTGGGCAGTGACACGTGGTTTTAGTGAGCGTTTAACAGGTTACAGCGGCGATTTTTACGTAGGTACAGAAGGCAATGTGGCTGTACCGGGGCTTGGTAGCTTTTACGCACTAGGCAAAACTGAAAAAGAATTAGAACGCATGGTTTCTGAGTTTGCGACACAAAAATTTAGAAACCGTGTGGTTGCAAATGTGTCGATTTATGATGTCAACATTCGCGAACAGGTTGATAACCGCATTACATTGAATGGCGTTAAAATGTTTGCTAATACTGATGGCCGCCCAAGCAGAGTGGCGGACGATGGGACTATTTTTGTGCCGGATTTAGGTGATGTTGAGGCACAAGGCAAAACACTGAATGAGTTTAAGTCTGACATTAAACAAAAACTACAAGCCAAATATCAAAACCCAATTCGCGTGAATGTGTCTGTGGTTGAATATGCTGACTACAACATTTATATTGGTGGCGAAGTCCGCGTGCCAGGTCGTTATGCGTACACAAACAAATTGAGCTTGTTGAAGTTAATCGCACAAGCAGGTTGGAGCAACGAAAATGCAGATATGGATAACGTGCTGTTACTCAGACCTAGTGATGAAAACGGCTACACGATCTATGCAACCAATTTGAATGAAGTAATTGAAGGCAAAGGTCCTAGCGCACAAGATTTTAAAATTAATCCCCAAGATTTAATTATTGTGCCGCCCACTGGTATTGCCAAAACCAATCGTATGGTCACGCAATATGTTAAAAACTTCCTCCCATTTGGCATGAATGTATCCTATAACATCAACCGTATCGGGTCACAACAGTAACTATTTCGTAAGGGTATTGATGCGAGCCTCCAAAATGCGCCGTGTGCCAGTTTTTTGCTTGCTCGCTTTTTTTGCGCTCAGCCTGACTTCTTGTGGCGTACAGGGTAATGACGATTACGGTAGCGCCAGTTATCGAAAAATGGGCGATAAAGTGAATCAGCCTGAATCTTATCCTGTCGTTGAATCAAAATTGGCGCTCAAGTGTTCTGTCGATTTGAGTCAGCCTGTAGGTACTATTAACAAACGCATTTTTGGTACAAATCTCGAATGGTTTAACGATGCAGGTGGGCTGGCTTCACAGCAGCCCGGTTTAAAAGAAAAAATTACAAAGCTTACTCGGCAGCAAGGCGCGACAGTGATGCGCTTTCCGGGTGGGACGCTGGCAGATTATTACGATTGGCGCGATGGCATCGGTGCGAGAGAGTTTCGCCCAAAGCGCAAGCATCCGACAGATACAGGTTCTTCAAATAATCATTTTGGAAGCCCGGAATTTTTTCAGTTTTTAAAAGCAACCAATAGAGAAGCTTTAATCACGGTTAATGTAGGCACCGGTACGGCAAGTTCAGCAGCAGAATGGGTGGCCTATGCTAACCAGCCAAACCACCATTTGCGTGAAAAAGATGGATTTAAAGCACCGATTGGGGTGAAGTTATGGGAAATTGGCAATGAGCTTTATTTGCCCGGCAACCCAGGCGAGCTAAAAATTACTACCACACCAGAAGAATACGCCAGGCGTTATTTAAACTTTACGCGCGCTATGAAAGCCGTTGATCCAAGCATCACTGCGGTGGCGATTGGCGTTGCAAAATCGCATATCGGCCCGGATACCGAATTCCAAAATTGGACAAAAGTATTGTTGGAAAAAGCAAGTCAAGAAATTGACATGATCGCCGTCCACAATGCCTATTTTCCAATGCTATATAAAGAGCGTCAGCCACACGTACGCGATGTTTACCCAACGCTCATGGCTGCACCGGAAGCGGTAGAAAAAAGTATTATTGACTTAGAGAAGCTCATTCAGAAATACGAAAAAAATAAATCAATTGGTATTGCGATTACTGAATGGGGTGGGCTTTTCTCGTATCCAGAAGTTGACAATTATTGGGTAGACCACGTCAAAACCATGGGGACTGGCATTTATGTGGCAAGAATGATGCAGGTGTTGATGTCGCATTCGCGCATTCAGCTTGCCAATTATTTTAAATTAACTGACCGTAGCTTTATGGGCTGGCTTAACTATGCAGGTGACCCAAAAGTGCCATTTTGGGTCTTTGCACTTTATGCTAACTTGTCGGGTAATGAGCGGTTACAGACAGAAATGTTGAGTCCAACTTACGATGCACCGCGCGTTGGCATTATCGAAGCACAGAAAAATGTGCCGGAAGTCACCATGATTGCCACGCGTGACACGCAAACAAAAAAAGTATTTGTGAATTTTGTGAATCGCAGTTTGACCACGCAGTATCCGCTTCAGCTAACTTTTTTAAATGGAGTCGCGCCTAAGCAAGCAAAAATGTATCGGATTCAAACCAAAGAGCTAACTGCACATAATGGACGGGACATTCCGCCAGAATGGCCATATCAAGCTGCATTTGAGCCATACACCACAGCAAAACCCAATAGCATCCGCATTGAAGAGCGTATTTGGCAATCATCCACACCGTTGACGATTGCGCCGTTCTCAGTAATGACGCTGGAATTTGCTACTGAAGCGCAATAAGAGTTCAAAATCTATGAAGCAAGCAATGCAACTACAAACACCACATTTACAAAAGCCCAATTCGCTGGCAGAAAATTTATTGGATAACCGCATGGAGGAGTTTTCTATGCGTGATTTGATTTCCAAGATTTTTTTGCGTCCCAAAACTTTTTTGTTCGCCATGTTCGTGCCGGCCATCATTTCAGTGTTATTGGCTTCATGGGTGCCCGTAGAGTGGACAGCTTCTACAAAAATACTGATTCGATATAGCAATACAGATTCTGGTATCTTAAAAGATTTAGTGGCTGATTCTCGCACGAATTTATCTGGCAGCACGTCAGCGGAGTTGATCAAAAGCAATCCGGTACTTGAAAAAACCATTCAAGAAGTTGGCATCAACAAAGAAGATATTTATAAAAAACCAATGGATGTCATTAGCGATAAGATTTCCGGTTTGATTGGTACTGTACTTGGCAAAAAAGAGAAAAATGAACCACAGGCAGAAGATAGTGTTGGAATCAGCCCCGGTTTGGTCAGTGCTTTTAAAAATTCTTTGGAGAGCTCTTCAAAGAAATCCAGCAGCGCAAACTCGATTGAAATTCTAGAAAAAAATTCACAGTCTGGTGATATTGGCAAAATTGACGAATTGATTTCATTGCAAGTGAAATCGTTTAATCGTGAAAAAGTTGCGCTAATGGCCAATGGCTTGGCGAATGCATTTATTGATGATTTTTATCGCATGTATGCTGAAGAAGCGCGTCGCCAATCTGAATACTTGTCTGGTTTGGTTGAAAAAGAAGAAGCTGAATTACAAATTCTTGAAAATGCAACGCCGCAAGATTTTGAAACTGGAAGAATCAAATCCAGCGGTGGACGAGAGTTAATTGCCCGTGATATTCCTATCATCGTTTCGATGGCGACTGAGCTTAACCAAACCGAAAGCGAGCTGACGCGAGCTGCGCAGATTTTTTCTGCAGACTCACCGCAAGTGACGCGCTTGGCAAGACAAGTGGCTAAGCTTAAATTTTTACTCAAAAAACAAGAACGCATCGAAATTAGCAAGCAGTTGCTTGAGCAACTTAAGGCTCGCCAATATCAAGCTGGGAACACGGAAAATATTTACCAAAACCGATTAATTCCAATCAATATTGTTGAAATGGCAACTGAGCCACCATCTTCAAGTACCAAAAAAATGATTCGCCTGATCATCACTGGCGTAGTGGGTTTGGTGCTTGGGTTAATGTTAGCCATCAGCTTGATGATTGTATTGAATGTATTGGACCCACGTGTGCACTTTAGACGTGAAGTTGAGCAACTCACGCATGTGCCTATTTTAAGCGTAGTGCCGAAAGTGTTGGTCGATGTCGGAGAATTTAAATTAAAACATTTCCGCCTTCTTAAAAATCATACAGATGTCAAAGATAGGTTTTTCCAAATTATTTCTAAAGTCGGGCAAAAATCCGATGGTGAATTAGGGAAAATTATTAATGTCACTTCATCTGCCTCCGGCGATGGTGCCACTTTTTGCGCACTAGCACTGGCCACCAATATGGCTAAAAATAAGAGCATCAAAGTTTGCCTGATTGACGCAAATTTTTATAGCCCAATGGTCACGAGGTTGTTCGGTGTCAATAGCCGACACGGCTTGATTGAAGGATTGCTCGAAGGCCATGCGCTTTCAAAGTATCAGAACAATATGCAATTTAATTTTAGCGTGATTGGTGCCGGTAGCACGTCGAACCGCAATCAGCTTGGTTACTATACACATAGCGCAAAAAAACAGATTGACGAGCTAAAATCTGTGTTTGATTACATCGTAATCGATAGTGGTTCTGCGTTGCGCGGTAATGAAGCTTTGGTGTTCGGTAGTTTTGCGGACGAAACCTTGCTGGTGGCTTCTAGTGGCATCACCAGAAAAGGCATGCTGCAAGCCGCTGTAAGCAAATTACAATCTGGTGGCACAAAAATTACAGGCGTGATTTTTAATCAGGCAAGGGAAGTGTTACCTTCTTTCATCTACAAAATGTTCTAGTTTTACCTCTTAACGCATGAACACACAGCAACAACGCGTTATTCTCGAGAGCATTTTTGTCATTGCGGTAACGTTACTTTTTGGTCTTGCAATTAGTATGTTAGGTGCACTTGCGCTTAAGTTTCAAATTGCTTTCGCTGTTGGCTTGGTTGCACTTTTGTTAATTTGCTTGATCCCGGCGAGAAGAACGCTGTGTCTATTTTTGTGGGTATTGATACAACCACTCAGTATTGAAAAAATCCTTTATACCGCGCCGCCACTGTGGCCAAGCTTGCGGGGCTTGGAAATTGTGTTTAACGCAGGCGATGCAATTTTGTTATTATTGTTCGCTATTCTACTGGGTGAAAAAATTGCCTCTGGTAAGCCAATGTTTATTTGGACGACCCAGTCGAAGATTTTTTTAAGCTTGCTTGCTTGGGCAATTTTTTCTTATCTCGTGCATCTGGCTTTTCTACACAGTCCATACGTGGAATCAGCCCCATTTGGCATATTACATTTTCTTAGAAATTTAGCCTTTGTATTGATTATAGGTTCTGCCATTCAAACCCGTGCTGATCTAATTTGGGTGTTGATTGCAGTGGTCACGATTATCGTCATTGAATCTGTTTTAGTTGGGCTGTCATTCGTCACTGGGGAAGCTTTTAACTTTTCACGTTTAATTGGTTTGCCAGTTGTGATGCAAAAATACAGTGTTGGGGGAGAGCAGGTCTCACGTGCGGCTGGCACGCTAGGCGTGCCTAATCAACAAGCACTGTTTCATGCCATGTATACGTTTCTGATCATTGGCTTATTGTCAGCCAAAAACAGTGTCATTCGATATGCGGCCTTAGTTGCAATTCTCATGAGCTTCGTTGCGGTCATTTTTACTTTTTCTCGCAGCGCTTGGTTTAGCATCGCGATGGCGAGTTTACTTATTTTTGTGGTTTTCTTAAAACGCCGCGAAATTACACCAAAAGCATGGCTCATTGGCAGTTTTTTAAGCATCCTTATGATTGGTGTTTTGAGCGTACTGGCTCAGCCGATTATTGAGAGGCTCACAAAGGGCGATGACGGTGCAACAGATTCACGTGTGCGTATGATTTCACTAGCCACGGATTTGGCTATCCAACACCCGTTTATCGGTGTAGGCCCCTACGGTTTCGTAGAGGCTGGGTTAAATTTGTACCCCCCAGGGCAAAAAGAAACAGAGTGGGTGCCACTTGGAGATAAGTCGATTGTTCCACCTCTTGGAAGGGTTGAGTTATCCACCACGATTATTCCAGGTCAAAAGCCAATTATCGTGCCTTTGCCTGTGCATAATAAATACCTGCTCATGCTATCTGAACTCGGGATTGTTGGATTGCTGCTATGGCTACTGGTATTTAAAACGCTATATAGTGAGGTTATGTTTTGTTCACGCTCCCCAGACCCATTGTTCAGATTTACTGGTGTCGCAGGGATGGCGGTGATACTAGTTGCACTGATCTACATGATGCTGGACTTGTTCTCCGACGATAAAACCTTACAGACTTTGCTTTTTCCTTTGATCGTTGTCAGTGCAGCATACCGATTGTCAAAAAATGGTGACGTTGTCACTAAATAGTCAAAAAAACAAAGCCTTACTCGAAACGTTAAGTATTTTCCACTAGCAAAAAATATCCATTTCAGGTAGTATTCGCGCTTCGTAATTTTTGCTTTACGCAATATTACGAGATTTAAAAATCTACATGCAGCCCGATTCAGGGTGTTTAAATGAAAGTTTAAATGGTATTTTGGTGTTGCATGCATTCATAACCCTTTGAAAAGAGAGAAATAATTATGTCAGTGACCATGCGTCAAATGCTAGAGGCCGGCGTTCATTTTGGCCATCAAACCCGTTATTGGAACCCAAAAATGGCACCGTTCATTTTTGGTGATCGCAACAAAATCCATATTGTTAACCTTGAAAAAACTTTGCCAATGTTTGAAGACGCGCTTAAACATGTGCGCACATTGGCGGCAAATAAAGGCCGTATTTTATTCGTAGGGACTAAACGCCAAGCGCGCGACATTGTAAAAGAAGAAGCTAGCCGTGCTGGTTGTGCCTATGTAAACCACCGTTGGTTAGGCGGTATGTTGACCAACTTTAAAACAGTTAAGCAATCTATCAAACGTTTAACTGACTTTGAAGCAATGGTGCAAGATGGCAGTATTGAAAAATTCAACAAAAAAGAAGCGCTTGGTTTCAAACGTGAAATTGAAAAATTAGAGCGCTCTATCGGCGGCATCAAGGAAATGGGTGGCTTGCCAGATGCTATTTTCATCATTGACGTGGGTCACGAAAGTGGCGCGATCAGTGAAGCGCAAAAATTGGGTATTCCTGTGATCGGTGTTGTGGATACCAACAACTCTCCAGATGGCGTCACTTTTGTTATCCCAGGTAACGACGATTCAAGTCGTGCGATTCGCTTATACGCACGTGGCATTGCAGACGCAGTGTTAGAAGGCCGCAGTTCAGTAATCACTGAAATTATAAAAGCTGCAGCGGAAGAAACTGCTGAAGCAGCTGAATAAGCAAACAATTGCAACAAAGGGGCTGCAAGCCCCTTTTTTAGTTAAGAGATTTAATTTAATCAATTAAATAGATACTTTTATTAAAGTAATTTATTAAGTTTTAGGAGCTAAAAATGGCTGAAATTACCGCAGGCATGGTAAAAGATTTGCGTGAGCGTACAGATGCGCCAATGATGGATTGCAAAAAAGCATTAACTGAAGCCGAAGGCGACATGGCGCGCGCTGAAGAAATTTTGCGTGTGCGTTTTGGTAACAAAGCAAGCAAGGCAGCAGGCCGTGTGGCTGCTGAAGGTACAGTTGGTGTGAGCATCAGTGCTGACGGTAAAATCGGTGCGATGATTGAAGTCAACTCTGAAACAGACTTCTGTGCAAAAAATGAAGACTTCTTAAACTTTGTCGGCGAGTTAGCTGGCATTGTGGCATCTAGCCAAGCCGCTGATATTGAAGCGGTTTCTGCATTAGCAATGCGCGGCGCAACGGTCGAAGAATCTCGTGCGCAATTGGTCGGTAAAATCGGTGAAAACATTTCTTTGCGACGTTTTGTTCGTCCTACTGCACAAGGTAAATTAACCAGCTATGTACACGGCAGCAAAATTGGTGTGTTGGTAGACTTAGTGGGTGGCGATGAAGCTTTAGGTAAAGATATCGCCATGCATATTGCTGCTGCAAAACCTAAATCTTTAGATGCATCAGGCATTTCTCAAGATTTGATTGACACAGAGCGTCGTGTTGCGATTGAAAAAGCTAAAGAAGCTGGCAAACCTGAAGCGATGTTGGAAAAAATTGCCGATGGTACTGTGCAAAAATTCTTAAAAGAAGTTACTTTATTGAGCCAAGTATTTGTCAAAGACGACAAAATGACCATTGAGCAATTATTAAAATCAAAAGGTGCTTCAATAGCTTCATTCTCCATGTTCACTGTGGGCGAGGGCATTGAAAAAGCTGTGGTGGACTATGCAGCAGAAGTGGCAGCGGCAGCTAAAGTTTAATATAAAAAATACACGTTAAAAGTACGATGCTGATGTAAAAAACTGGTATTTACTTTCGGGAAAAATGGATTATGCGCATGCTTAATCCATTTTTTTTGTCAATTGCTTAGCTTGATTTCTTATAAAATTACTTGAAAAGAAAAAGTCGGTAATTTTCTGCCCACATTAAGCGATTTATGCTTAAAATAGGGCAATTTTAAAATTGAGGAAAACCATGGCGAAACTGGCCTATAAACGCATACTTCTTAAACTTTCCGGTGAGGCACTGATGGGGGATGACGAATATGGCATCAACCGTGAAACGATCATGGGCATGGTTAAACAAATTAAGGAAGTGGCTGATTTAGGTGTACAAATTGCGATTGTCATTGGCGGCGGCAATATTTTTCGTGGCGTTGCACCAGCAGCAAGTGGCATGGATCGCGCGACCGCCGATTATATGGGCATGTTGGCAACGGTGATGAACGCCGTTGCCTTGCAAGATGCAATGCGTCATATTGGTCTAAATTCTCGTGTGCAGTCAGCACTCAATATTGAAAAAGTGGCAGAACCTTACATTCGTGGCAAAGCCATTCGTTATTTGGATGAAGGTCGTGTGGTGATTTTTGGTGCCGGCACTGGCAACCCATTTTTTACCACAGACACGGCAGCAGCATTGCGTGGTATTGAAATGGATGCTGAAATTGTATTAAAAGCGACGAAAGTCGATGGTATTTATACGGATGATCCAAAAAAAAATCCGAACGCAACACGTTATAAAACCGTCACGTTTGATGAGGCGATCAGTAAAAACTTAAAAGTGATGGATGCCACTGCGTTTGCTTTGTGTCGTGAACAAAATATGCCGATTCGTGTGTTTAGTATTTTTAAAGAAGATGGCTTAAAAAATGTGGTGTTAGGTAAAGATGAAGGCACGTTGGTCACACTGTAAGTTGCGTTAAATTGTGTGACAAAAAATAGGATTAGGAGTTTGCAATGTTAAATGATGTCAAAAAAACCGCAGAACAAAAAATGCAAAAATCATTAGAGTCGTTGAAAAATGACCTCGCAAAAGTACGCACCGGCCGTGCGCACACAGGTTTGCTTGACCACGTGATGGTGGAATATTACGGCTCAATGGTGGCGGTCAATCAAGTCGCAAACGTAAACTTGGGTGACGCGAGAACACTGCATGTGCAGCCATATGAAAAAAACATGACAGGCAAAATTGAAAAGGCGATTCGTGACTGCGATTTGGGTTTAAACCCTGCGACCAATGGTGATTTAATTCGCGTGCCAATGCCGATGCTGACCGAGGAACGCCGCAAAGATTTGACCAAAGTCGTGCGCACTGAAGGTGAAAATGCGAAAGTGTCGATTCGTAATGTGCGCCGCGATGCAAATGAAGCATTAAAAAAACTCACGAAAGATAAAGAAATATCTGAGGATGACGAGCGTCGTGCACAAGATGAAATTCAGAAGTTTACCGATAAAGCTGTGGCAGAAGTCGATAAGATGCTTCAAGTAAAAGAAGCTGAGTTGATGGCAGTTTAAAGGGAATATTTTGGGTTTTTTCTCTAGCTCTACTAAGTCAATTCCAAGCACGCAAGCCGTCCCACGCCATGTTGCCGTGATCATGGATGGCAATGGACGCTGGGCAAAAAAACGTTTTTTACCGCGTGTAGCAGGGCATCAACGCGGTTTAGAAACGGTGCGAGAGTTAATCAAACAATGCGCTGAGTTAAAAGTTGAATTTTTAACTTTGTTTGCTTTCAGTAGCGAAAATTGGCGTAGGCCAGAAGAAGAGGTCAGTTTTTTAATGGGACTTTTCCTTGAGGCCTTAAAGCGAGAAACCGTCAAGTTACACGAAAATAATATCAAGCTAGTCATGATTGGCGACCGCTCACGCTTTAGCGAGTTATTAAATGCCCAAATTGAAAGTGCGGAACAGTTAACTTCAAACAATACGGGCTTGGTTCTGACGATTGCCGCAAATTACGGTGGGCGCTGGGATATTTTAAATGCAGCCAATCAACTACAAAAGGCATATCCCGAAAAATCTGGACATTTTGGTGAAGAAGATTTAGCGCCATTTTTATCTATGCATTACGCACCGGAACCGGATTTATTTATCCGCACTGGTGGCGAAAGCCGCATCAGTAACTTTTTGTTGTGGCAACTCGCTTACGCTGAGCTGTATTTTACCGACACGTTGTGGCCTGATTTTGATAAAAAAGCCTTTCAACACGCAATTGAATCCTACCAAAAAAGAGAGCGGCGCTTTGGGCGCACCAGTGAGCAACTGGTCAGTAGCCAATAATCGATAGCAAAAATTACAACTTATTATAAAAAATGCTTAAAACCCGCCTAATTACCGCCAGCTTTTTAATCGCCATTTTGGTGGGCGCACTTTTTTATGCAACACCGATGGTGTGGAGCTTTTTAGTTGGCGCTTTCGTGCTAGTCGGTTTTTGGGAGTGGGGACGGATTATTAAGCTTGGTAATCAAGCACAACAAGGGTTGATGATTACAGCATTGGCGATGAGTTTATTTATTATTCATACTTTTAACGCGACCTATGTGCGCTTAAATGAGCTAGTGATTCTAACGCTGGTGTTGCTTGCAGCGTTGGTCTGGTTGATTTTTGTGCCTTATTTGCTCGCCAGCCAACAAAAATTCGTCAAGCACCAACCATTGATGACCTTAGTAGGGTTTGTTTTGCTCTCCTCAACCTTAATTGCATTTGTTGGATTACAACGTATTAGTCCATGGTTGCTACTCGGCGTGATTGCAACAGTGGGTATTGCAGATAGTGCAGCTTATTTCTCTGGGAAGAATTTTGGTAAGCATAAATTGGCACCGGCCATCAGCCCCGGCAAAACATGGGAAGGTGTGATTGGCGCGCTAATCGCCGTCACCATCTACGGGTTAATATTGCGCCATTTTCTGCAATATAGTGGCTGGATGTTAGTAGGGTTGTGGACAATTACCATCGTCAGCATCATAGGCGATTTGTTTGAGTCTAAATTAAAACGGCTGGCCGGCTTAAAAGACAGCGGTCAAATTCTGCCTGGCCATGGTGGTGTACTGGATCGAATCGATGGCTTGATGCCCGCCATTACACTCACTTTGTTCTATATTTATTTGCCGTTAATCTTTTCACAAGAATTCTCATTTTAGCTATGCAACAACGCCCAGAAAACGTCACAATTTTGGGTGCCACGGGCACCATTGGCTTACAAACGCTGGATGTGATTGCACAACATCCTAGCCGCTATCAGGTGTTTGCGTTAACAGCACATAGCAATCATCAACGATTATTCGAGTTGTGTCGACAATATCAGCCTAAATTTGCGGTACTGCTGCAAGGCGCACAAGCGCAGGCGCTTGCGGAAATGCTTAAAGATGCGGGCGTTCTTACGAAGGTGCTAATAGGCGAAGCCGCACTGGCAGACGTGTCGTCACACGAAGAAACTGATATTGTGATGGCAGCGATTGTTGGCTCTGCTGGCTTGTTACCAGCCATAGCAGCGGCAAAAGCTGGCAAAAAAATATTGCTCGCCAATAAAGAAACCTTAGTAATGGCGGGCAACTTGTTTATGGATGCGGTTGCACAAGGGAAGGCCATGTTGTTGCCGATTGACAGCGAACATAACGCGATTTTTCAGGTGATTTCAAGCGCAGCCAAAACGTCTTTTGCGCAAGCTGGCGTGAAACGTATTTTGTTAACTGCATCAGGTGGGCCATTTAGAAATGCGAGTTTAGCGGACTTGGAAAATGTGACGCGCGAACAAGCACTTAATCACCCTAATTGGGTCATGGGACCAAAAATTACCATTGACTCCGCAACTTTAATGAATAAAGGGTTAGAGGTTATTGAAGCGCATTGGCTATTTAACGCCGCGCCTGAACAAATTGATGTCGTAGTGCATCCGCAAAGCATTATTCACTCCATGGTGGAATATATTGACGGCAGTGTATTGGCGCAATTGGGTAACCCTGACATGCGCACGCCGATAGCCTACGGATTGGGTTATCCAGACCGCATTGAAAGTAATGTAGCGAGTTTAGATTTTTTAACGCTTGCTAAGCTCGAGTTTGCAGCGCCAGATATGATCAAATTTCCATGTTTGCGTTTGGCTTACGACGCGCTCAACTTGGGCGGTACTGCACCAGCGGTGTTGAATGCGGCAAACGAAATTGCAGTACAATCATTTTTGGATAGTAAAATCGGTTTTATTAAAATTCCACAGGTGATTGAATCTGTTCTCAATGACACCAATATTGAAGCTGTAGACTCTATAGAGCAACTGATCGAAGTTGACTATAACGCAAGACAATCCGCTGAAAAAATTGTGACGACAATGACACGTTCAACATGCTAACAATATTTGCTTTTATTTTTACACTCGGTTTACTCATCACCATTCATGAGTATGGTCATTTTATTGTCGCGCGCATGTTTAATGTCAAAGTGCTACGTTTTTCAATTGGCTTTGGCAAGCCAATCTGGCAGACCAAGTTTGGACAGGACCAAACGGAATTGATGATTGCCGCAATCCCTCTTGGTGGCTACGTCAAAATGCTGGATGAACGAGAAATCGAAGAAGATAAAAAAAATGGGGAATCTGTTCCACCATTAATGCCAGATGATTTGCAGCGTGCGTTTAATCGCCTGCCAGTGTTAAAAAGAATGGCAGTTGTGTTGGCGGGGCCAGTGGCCAACTTGCTGCTAGCGATTGTGCTTTATTGGGGTTTGCTTATTTCCGGCACAATGGGGCTTAAGCCTATCGTTGGCGCGGTGCCTGCCAACACCGTGGCTGCCAGTTTAGGATTTAAAGAAGATGATTTCATCCAAAGCGTAAACGGAGAAAAAGTTCAAACATGGCAAGATGTCCGCTGGGAAATTATGAGCCATGCAGCCGAGAAATCACCTGTATCAGTGCAAGTGGTGAATGCAAAATATGGTAATCAGGTTATCCAACTGGATGTCCAAAAAATTGATTTTGAAGATGCGAAAACTGATTTTATGGCGCAGGTTGGCCTAATACCAAAACAACCAGAGGTGGTCGCAAAAATCGGTGAAATAGTTAAAAATGGTGCGGCGGAACGTGCTGGACTGAAAAGCGGAGATGTTGTGATTGCTATGCATGACCAAAAAATTAGCACTTGGGAACAGTTTGTTTCAACAATTCAATCCCACCCTAATCAGCAAGTGCAGCTTCGGGTTATCCGTGAGCAAAAAGAAATGGGGGTTTTAATTACACCAGATGCTAAAGACGAAAATGGCAAAATGATTGGACGTATTGGTGCTGGTGTACAAGTCGACCAAGAAACCTTAAACAAGTTTTTAATTGAAACACACGAAACGCCACTCAACGCGCTTGTAAAAGCCTGCCAAAAGACTTGGGAAACGTCCATATTCAGCCTAAAAATGTTGGGGAAAATGCTGATGGGCGAAGTTTCTTGGAAAATGATGAGCGGCCCAGTGACGATTGCAAGCTACGCTGGGCAAAGTGCGAACATGGGGATCAAAGTTTTTGTTGGGTTTTTGGCGCTAATGAGTATCAGCATAGGCGTGCTGAATCTCTTGCCAATTCCAGTGTTGGATGGCGGTCATTTGATGTATTATATGGTGGAATTTTTCACGGGGAGGCCCGTGTCAGAAGCTGTGCTTGTTGCTGGACAAAAAATAGGCTTGTTTCTGATTGGGAGCATGACGGCTTTGGCATTATTTAATGACATCAGCCGAGTGATTTTAGGTTAATTACATAACAGACAACAATATGAAAACAAGTAACCATCGTTCAACAGTAATGCACCATTGCAAGAAAAAAGCGCTAATTTTGATGCTTTCCGGTCTGTTTGCACAAGCTGGGTTTGCAATGGATCCCTTTGTGATTAAAGACATTCGCGTAGAAGGTATTCAGCGTACAGAGCCTGGCACCGTGTTTGGCTATTTGCCAGTCAAAGTTGGTGAAACAATGAATGACGATTTGGCTGCACAAGCGATTAAAGCACTTTATGCAACCGGATTTTTTAAAGATGTCCGCGTGGAAGCAGAAAATGATGTGTTAGTGATTACCGTGCAAGAGCGCCCATCAATTGCACAAATTGAATTAAGCGGTAACTCTTCATTTCCTTCAGATAAAATGAAAGAGGGCTTAAAGCAGATCGGTCTTGCTGAAGGTCAAATTTTTGATAAATCACAACTTGATACAGCTGAGCAAGAAATCAAGCGCCAGTATTTGGCGCAAGGTAAATATGGTGCCAGCGTTAAAACTGTGATCACCCCGCTGGAAAGAAATCGCGTGGCGGTGAGGTTTGATATTGAAGAAGGCGTGGTTTCAAAAATTCGCGGCATTAATATTGTTGGTAATCACGCATTCACCATGGATGATTTGCGCGCACAATTTTTGCTGACAACGCCTAACTGGATGAGTTGGTGGAATAAAGATGACCAATATTCCAAGCAGAAGTTAAATGCTGACTTGGAAACATTGAAGTCTTTTTATTTAAACCAAGGTTATCTTGAGTTCAACATTGATTCAACACAAGTTTCAATCACGCCAGACAAACGGGATATTTACATTACCGTCAACGTTACCGAAGGTGAAAAATACACGATTTCACAAGTTAAAGTTTCTGGTGACACCATTATTCCTGATACCGAAGTGCAATCTCTTATTCAGGTAAAATCGGGTGATACATTTAGCCGCGAAAAAATCACGCAGTCAAGCAAAGCTATTAGTGATCGTTTAAGTGATGATGGCTATGCCTTCGCCAACGTAAATCCTGTTCCAGAAGTCAATAAAGAAAATCACACTGCAGCCTTCACTTTTTATGTGGATCCGGGCAAGCGTGTATACGTGCGTCGCATAAATATCGCAGGCAATACAAGAACACGTGATGAAGTCATTCGTCGTGAATTAAGGCAGTTAGAATCTGGATGGTATAACGCAGGCAAAATTAATCGCTCAAAAGAACGTATCACTCGAACGGACTTCTTCTCTGATGTCAATGTTGAGACCCCTGCTGTTCCTGGGACAACTGATCAGGTTGATATGAATATCAGCGTGACGGAAAAATCTACCGGCAGCGTGCAATTCGGTGCGGGCTTGTCGTCTAACGAGGGTGTCGTATTCGGTACAACCGTCAACCAAGCCAACTTTCTAGGGACAGGTAACCGTATTAATGCACAGGTAAATACAGGTAAAGTAAATACCACTTATTCTTTATCCTATACTGACCCGTACTTTACACCCGATGGCATTAGCCGTGGTTTTGATGTCTACCGTAGAGACGTAGATACTAGCTCATTAAGCACTAGCTCATTCAGTACTATGTCTTATGGCGGTGGCGTACGTTTCGGTGTGCCGATTAACGAACGTGATGGCTACAATTTTGGATTGGCTGTAGATTTTACAAAGGTTAAGCTGGATAGTGAAGATAGCCCAATTCAATACCAAAAATTTTGTGAGCCGAATTTAAGCTGTACCAGCAACTCTCTAGTTGCCTCTGCTTCATGGTTTCATGATTCCAGAGATAGTATTATGTTTACACGTAATGGTGTGTTGCAAAGACTCAGCGGTGAGTTGGCTTTGCCAGTGTTGGATCTTGAATATTACAAAATTGAGTATAAGCACTCATGGTTCAAAAGTATCTATAAAGACTTTACCTTCATGCTAAACGGTGAAATTGGTTATGCTGACAACTACGGTAGCAAAAATTACCCGTTCTTTAAAAACTACTTCTTGGGTGGTGTGAACTCGGTTAGGGGTTACGACAACGGCTCTCTGGGCCCGCGCGATGTTCAGCCTTCCACATTGGAGGAGTTTTCAGTCGGTGGAACAAGAAAGCTTTTGGGAAATGCAGAACTTTTTTTTCCAGTTCCAGGGATGTCTGATTCCAAGCAGTTCCGTATGAGCGCATTTGTTGACGCAGGTAATGTATTTGAGTCAAGTTATGATTTTGGTGACCTAAGGTACTCAGCTGGACTGGGTGTTTCATGGATTTCACCTTTTGGGCCGCTAAAACTTATCTTTGCAAAACCACTGAATGCCAAAACAGGGGATGATACTCAAACGATTCAGTTTCAATTCGGGCAGCAGTTTTAAGGCTTGCCTTAGAGCTTAAAATCATTTGTTTTTTAGGAGAGCTTGTTGAAAAGTTGGTTAAAACATAGTTTATTTGCTGTTTGCCTTATGTTTGCAATCCCTGCTGCCGCTGAATTAAAAGTCGGCTATGTGCAGGTGGATAAAATCTTGCAAGAAGCACCACAAACTGCTGAAAGTGGTAAGAAACTTGAAAAAGAGTTTAGCCCGCGTTCTCAAGAACTTGATCGTTTGGCTAAGCAAATTAAAGATCAAGAGTCCGCATTAGACAAAGATGCTTTGACGATTGCTGAAAATGATAGACGTAATAAAGAGCGTGATATTCAAAACTTAAAAACTGAGTTCCAGCGTAAACAGCGTGAATTGCGTGAGGATATTAGCATCCGCAAAAACGAAGAGTTGAGCCTACTACAAGATCGCGTCAACAAGGCTGTTCAATCGGTTGCTGAGGCGGAAGGCTACGATTTGATCGTGTATAGTGGCGTGGCTTATGCCAAAAAAACCATCGACATCACCGATAAAGTACTTAAAGCCCTCGGTAAAAAGTAAACCATCTTCTTAATGCCTTCGGGCGCTATCTCGGGTTTCCTCATGTATCGACAATATTCACTTGCCGAAATTACTATTTTGTTGGGTGGCCGAGTGCTTGGTGATGAAGCAACACTAATTCAGCGTGTTGCTTCACTCGCAAGCGCCAAGCAGGGCGATATTGCATTTATCAACGATAGCAAATATCTAAGATTTGTCGCCACGTGCCAAGCAAGCGCCTTTGTATTACGTGAGAAAGACCAAGATGCAACAGATTTACCGCGCATTATTGTCGAAAATCCTTACGCATATTTTGCCAAAATTTCCACCTTACTTAACCCGCCAGAGGTTATTGCAACCGGTATTGCAAGCTCAGCAGTTGTGAATAAAAGCGCCAGCATTGCGCAAACCTGCTGTATTGGTGAGCAAGTATATATTGGAGCAAATGTCACGCTCGGCGAGCATGTGGTAATTAAACATGGCAGCATCATTGAAGATGGTACAACCATCGGTGCGCATTCCATTATTGAGTCAAATGTTACCATTAAACGCTTTTCAGTTGTCGGCCAACATTGCCATATTTTTTCTGGTGCCGTGATCGGTTCAGATGGCTTTGGCTACGCCGAAGAAAACGGTGTTTGGCTAAAAATCCCACAAGTTGGACAAGTCATTATTCACGACCATGTCGATGTTGGTGCCAATACGACGATTGACCGTGGCGCATTGGATAACACCATTATTGAAGAAGGCGTTAAGCTCGACAATTTAATCCAAATTGGCCATAACTGTGTGATAGGCGCACATACGGTCATCGCGGGTTGTGTTGGCATTGCTGGTAGTGCCAAAATTGGCAAACATTGCAAAATTGGTGGTGCTGCTATGATTTTAGGGCATCTTGAAATTGTTGATCAAGTCATCATTTCACCCGGTTCGATGATTACGCGCTCTATTCGTGAGCCTGATACTTACACGGCGCTCATGCCGTTCCAAACGCATAAATCTTGGCTTAATACTGCAGCAAAAATTCGCCAGCTTGATAGCATGTCAGACAAAATCAAGCAGCTTGAAAAAGCATTGGCTGATTTAAAAAAGTCGTTAGACTAAACTAATCCAACCCAAACAGCATTAGGCTTGTTAAAATAACGGGCAATGTACGCTCGTGCATTCCTTTTTAGAAATTGAAACTGGATGAATAATGGACAATACAACCAATATCGGCAGCATGGATATTCATGAAATTCTTGATCACTTGCCGCATCGCTATCCCTTTGTATTGATTGACCGCGTGGTGTCAATGGAACTAGGTAAAGAAATTACAGCGATCAAAAATGTCAGTATTAATGAACCTTATTTCCCGGGGCATTTTCCTTACCATCCAGTGATGCCGGGGGTGCTGATCGTGGAGGCAATGGCGCAAGCAGCAGCGATATTGTCTTTCAAAACCATGAACACTAAACCTTCAGATGATTCTGTTTACTATTTTGCCGGGATTGATAACGCCCGTTTTAAAAAACCAGTTTCTCCCGGTGACCAAATTTATCTGAACGTGCAAATTGACCGTATATTAAAAGGTATTTGGAAATATAAAGGCGTAGCACGTGTAGACAACGTGGTTGTGGCTGAAGTTGAAATGATGTGCATTTTGAAGGCGATTGAAAAATCCGGTAAGTAGTTGTTTAAATTGAAGTAAAAATTAAAAATATGCAAAGTGTAAAAATCCATCCCACCGCGATAATCGACCCGAAAGCAGAATTAGATTCTAGTGTAGAGGTTGGTCCTTTTAGTGTGATTGGCGCAGATGTCAAAATTGGCGCTAATACTAAAGTTGCCAATCATGTCACTATCAACGGTCCAACGAACATTGGTGAATCCAATCAGATATTTCAGTATTCGAGCTTAGGCGAAGCGCCTCAAGATAAAAAATACAAGGGTGAGCCAACCTTATTGGAAATTGGCGACCGTAATACGATCCGTGAATTTTGCACCTTTAACCGCGGCACCATTCAGGATAAAAATACCACCAAAGTCGGTGATGATAATTGGATCATGGCTTACGTGCATATTGCGCATGATTGCGTCGTTGGGAATAACACCATTTTGGCAAATAACTCCTCATTGGCTGGACATGTGGATATTCACGACTATGCGATTTTGGGCGGATTTACCTTGGTTCACCAATTTTGCAAAATTGGTTCACATGTAATTACCGCTGTGAATTCTGTGGTGTTTAAAGATATTCCGCCTTATGTGACTGCGGCTGGTTACGATGCGCAGCCACATGGCATCAACGCGGAAGGCCTCAAACGTAGAGGTTTTTCTCCAGAAGCGATTTTGCAAATCAAGCGCGCTTATAAAACCCTGTACCGTAAAAATTTAAGCCTAGAAGAAGCCAAAGTTGAATTGCAGGCCATGCATGTAGAGACGCCTGAAATTCAATTATTAAGCGACTTTCTGGCCATTTCAACACGCGGCATTGTCCGTTAAGTATCATGAAAATTGGTGTCGTTGCTGGAGAAGCTTCGGGGGATTTGCTTGGAAGCCAATTAATCGCAGCCTTACAAGCAGAACGCTCAGATATTGAATTTATCGGCATTGCCGGCCCCAAAATGATCGCGCTTGGCGCACGTTCCATTTTTCCGATGGAACGCCTATCTGTCCGTGGCTATGTTGAGGTGTTGATGCACCTTTGGGGATTGTTGAAGCTCAGAAAGCAACTTTACCGATTTTTATTACAACAAAAAATTGATCTCTTTATCGGGATAGATGCGCCGGATTTTAATTTTTGGCTAGAAGAAAAGTTTAAAAAAAAGGGTATCCAAACCATTCATTACGTCAGTCCGTCGATTTGGGCTTGGCGTAAAGAACGCATTCATAAAATCAAACAATGCGTGCAACACATGCTCTGTTTGTTTCCATTTGAACAACCGCTATATCAGGCAGAAAATATTCCGGCGAGTTACATTGGCCATCCGCTGGCAGATATGATTCCGCTTGCACCTGAGACGCAGGCGATGCGTAAGCAGTTAAAGCTTGATGCATCTGATCTTATCGTCGCGATGTTGCCTGGCAGTCGAATGTCTGAAGTGGAACAACATGCAGCTTTGTTTATTCAAGTGGCGAAAGAAATCCAACAAAAAATCCCCAGCGCCTTGTTTTTGGTGCCGCTCATTACTTTGCCCACGCGTAGAGTATTTGAGAAGGCACTTTCGCAATGTAAAGCGCCAGTCAATATTAAGCTTCTGTATGGTCATGCACATGACGCAATGGAAGCCTGCGATGTGGTATTGGTCGCTTCTGGCACCGCGACGTTGGAAGCCGCGTTGCTCAAAAAACCGATGGTGATTACCTACCGGATGCCATATTTGAGTTGGCAAATCTTAAAGAGAATGCGTTTGCAGCCTTATGTTGGCTTGCCAAATATTTTGGCGGAAAAAATGGTCGTGCCAGAGTTTCTGCAAGAAGATGCGACGGTTAGCAATATCACCGAGGCAATCTTAAAAATGCAACAAGACGAAGATTACGTGCAGAAAGTCAAAAGCGAGTTTTTAAGAATCCACCATATGTTGAAACAAAATTCCGCACAAAAAGCGGCAAACATTGTGCTTGCACATTTGGTGAAAAGATGACCGTTTGCGGTGTGGACGAAGCAGGTCGTGGGCCGCTCGCAGGTGCGGTGTTTGCCGCAGCCGTAATACTTAACCCACAGTTTCCAATCGTAGGGCTTGCAGACTCTAAAAAACTCAGTGAAAAAAAACGCGATGCCTTAGCAGTAGAAATCAAGAATAAAGCGCTAGCATGGGGCATTGCCAGTTGCTCGGTAGAAGAAATAGACCAACACAATATTTTGCAAGCCAGCTTACTTGCGATGGCGCGTGCTGTTGAAAATATGCAGGCACAATTTGGTTTGACGCCAACGCTAGTGCAGGTGGATGGTAATAAAAAACCAAAAATATCCTTACCGTGTGAGGCGATTGTAAAGGGTGATAGCTTGGTGCCAGCGATTTCAGCTGCGTCAATTTTGGCTAAAACCGCGCGTGATGCAGAACTATACCAGCTTGATTTAGCCTACCCACAATATGGATTCGCCAAAAATAAAGGCTATCCGACAGGGCTACACTTGGCAATGTTGCAAGCGCATGGCGTTTCACCTGTGCATCGATTAAGTTATGCGCCGGTGAAAGCGCTGTTGAAGTAACTAAAAGTTTTCGCTTTTTTGCTTAGGCCTTACAATAGGCATTCAAAAAAACAATCAATTCACTCATGAAAACACATGCTTTTTTAGTCAACGGCGAATTAAATCAATCCATTTCACCATTTGACCGTGGCCTTGCATATGGTGATGGTATTTTTCGTACGTTGCGTGTACAAAGCGGTTTACCTTGTAACTGGCATTTGCATTACCAAAAACTGGTGGCTGATTGTTCTACCATCGGCATTGTGTGTCCAAGTGCGGAGTTGTTGATCGACGATATTCATCGCTTATTTTTGGATAGTGCGCTCGAGAAAAAAAATGCCGCTGCCAAAATTATCATCACCAGAGGCGAGGGCGCGCGTGGATATGCGCCGCCAGCCATCACCCTGCCAACGCGGATTGTGCTGAAATCTACCATACCCAATTATTTAGCAGAAAATTATCACCAAGGTGTGGTGCTTTATTTGTGTGAAACGCGCCTAGCCATTCAGCCACAATTGGCCGGCATTAAACATTTAAATCGGCTTGAAAACGTGCTCGCTAGGATGGAGTGGCGTGATGAGCAATTTTTTGATGGCTTAATGTTGGATGCACATGGGGATGTGACCGAATGCACCATGAGTAATATTTTCGCACGTTTTGGCGACACGTTGCTGACGCCAGCGCTGAATTTATGCGGTGTTTCAGGCATTACACGCCAACAAATTTTAGCGCTATACAAACCGCTCAATTTATTTGTTAATGAGGGAAAGATCTCTTTAGAAAAACTTTTTGCCGCGGATGAAGTCATTATTTGTAACAGCTTGTATGGGGTTTTTCAGGTGCGCCAAATTGCTGATAAGGCATGGTCACCTCAAGGCTTGGCCGCAACATTAAGAAACATGCTTAAATATGATGAAGCGCATTAAGATATTGTGCTGGCTTACGTTTCTGAGCGCCATTGCGCTCATGGCGTGGTTTGCATATTTCGCCATTACGCCCCTTAATTTGCAGCCAAAGAGTCAAGAAATCACCATTGAACCAAAAAGTAGCCTAAAAAGTGTCGCCAAACAGTTGGTAGCGCAAGGCCTACTTACTGAGCCTTGGCGCTTTATTGTCTTGGCTAAAATATTCAAAAAAGAAGCCGCACTGCAATCTGGCAGTTACACGCTTAACAAAAATATTTCACCTTACCAATTATTGCTTTCGCTGAATAATGGCAAAGCTACGCAGGGCAGTATCACGTTTATTGAAGGCCACACATTTGACAAAATGCGTGAAAAATTAGCCAAAAACGAGGCTGTTAAACAGACCATGACAGACTGGACTGAAGAAGAAATTTTGCGGTTTTTAGGATCAGAATACAAAGTGGCGGAGGGTTTATTTTTCCCAGACACGTTTTATTTTGATCGCGGCGCCAGTGACTTACAAGTATTGCAGCGTAGCTACGGCATCATGCAAACTAAGCTTGATCGCGCTTGGCAAAATCGCGCGCAAAATTTGCCTTATAAAAACGCATATGAAGCGCTGATTATGGCCTCGATTATTGAAAAAGAAACCGGTAAAGCCTCTGAGCGCCCGATGATCGCCGGTGTTTTTATTAACCGATTGCGCATCGGCATGCGCTTACAAACAGATCCGACCGTGATTTACGGCATCGGCAAAAATTATGATGGCAATATCCGAAAGAAAAACTTGCTGACTGATACGCCCTATAACACTTACACCAGAAATGGCTTGCCACCAACGCCAATTGCAATGCCGGGGTTGGCTGCGATTGAAGCTGCGCTACACCCGGAAAATACCAAAGCGCTATATTTTGTAGGCAAAGGCGATGGTAGCCATGTGTTTAGCAACAATTTGGCGGCACACTCGCAAGCAGTCAACAAATATCAGTTAAAGCAAAAATAAAATGAAACGCGGAAAATTTATTACGCTTGAAGGCATGGACGGCGCAGGCAAAAGCACACACATTGCCCACATTATTGCAACATTACAATCGCACGGACATACTGTGGTGTCCACGCGTGAGCCAGGCGGTACGCCACTTGGAGAGCGCTTACGTGCACTATTGCTGCATGAAGAAATGCATGTGGAAACCGAAACTTTACTGATGTTCGCAGCGCGCAAAGAGCATTTGGAAAAAGTGATTTTACCTGCATTGAATCGAGGCGATTATGTATTGTCAGATCGTTTTACCGATGCCTCTTACGCTTATCAAGTTGGAGCAAAAGGGTTGGCGTATGCAAAAATGGAAATGTTGGAAACTTGGGTGCAAGGCGACATGCAACCTGACCACACGCTGTTGTTTGATGTGCCGGTAGAAGTGAGTATCGCTCGGTTAGCCAATGCACGGGAACCAGATAAGTTTGAGTGCGAAGGTGCTGATTTTTTCCATAAAATTCGTGAAACTTATTTACTGAGAGCGCAAAAATTTCCGCAAAGATTCACCGTCATTAATGCGAATCAACCTTTAGATAAAGTTAAAGTTGAAGTTGATAAAATAATTTCAACCTATTGATAATAATGAATAATATATTTCCATGGCAATCTGAAAAGTGGCGGCAATGCCAAGCGATGCGTGAGCATTTGCCACATGCAATCCTGTTGCATGGTCGTACTGGGAATGGGAAATATCAATTTGCACGCGCTTTAGGTCAATCGCTACTTTGTCTAACACCAAATGTAGATGGTCATGCTTGTGGCATCTGCCAAAGTTGCCACTGGTTTCAAGAAGAAGCGCATCCGGATTTTCGCCTGTTAACACCGGAAACAGAAGGGGATTCAGAGTCGGACAGCGAAACCAGCAAAAAAAAATCTAAGAAAAAAACAAATATTGCGATTTCGCAAGTTCGTGATTTGAATGATTTTATGCAGTTGAGCAGCCATCAAGCGAATGGTTATAGAGTAATTTTAGTGCATCCGGCGGAAGCACTGAATCTTGCATCAGCCAACGCGCTGCTCAAGATGCTGGAAGAGCCAACTGAGCGGGTGATTTTTATATTGGTTGCGCATCAGATCCATCAATTATTGCCAACCATATTGAGCCGTTGCCAAAAAATTGCCATGCCGATGCCAGATGCGACAGAGGCTGCAGATTGGCTGCGTGCGCAAGGCATGACTGAAGTGGAAACATGGTTAGCTTATTTTTCTAATGCGCCTGTTTTATTGGCAGAGCAACAAGCACAGAAAAAAAATCTGCAAGAAATTTGGCAGGCGTTTGCACAAGGTGCACTGCTTGATCCAGCTAACGTCGCTGCTCAGCTCGTTTCTGCACAAGTAGAGGCGGGGTTAAATGCATTACAAAAATGGTTGTATGATTTAATTGCGCTCAAAAGTGGCTGTGAAGTGCGATACCATTTGGCACATGTTCAGGCTTTGCAACGCTTGGCGGTCAGGGTAAACTTAAACGCTGTATTTGAGTTGCAAAAGAGAGTGCTGGCCTTAAAAAACTTGGCTGTTCACCCCCTAAATCACGCGCTACAAATAGAGTGCTTGTTGTTTGAATATACAAAATTATTTTCAGTAAAATAAGTAAAAAATGAAGGTAAACTTATGGCAGAAGAGTTAACTCAGCAGGGCGTACAACCACAAAAGCCCAGCGTGCTTTCACTTGCAATTAAAGAGAAAGCCGCGCTTTATGCTGCGTATATGCCATTTATTAAAGGCGGCGGTTTATTTATCCCGACCAATAAGCCATTTAAAGTGGGCGAAGAGGTGTTTATGTTGCTTAGCCTGATCAATGACCCTGAAAAAATCAAGGTGGTAGGGCACATCGTTTGGGTTTCCACCGCGACACAAGCAAACCGGCCACAAGGCGTTGGTGTGCAATTTAGCGAAAAAGACGGTGGAAGAGAAGCCAAGAAAAAAATTGAAGATATTTTAGGGTTAGCCATTAAATCTTCACGCGTCACGCACACCATGTAACCATTGATCGTAGTTTATGTTTGTTGATTCTCACTGCCATCTTAACTTTCCCGAGCTTAAAGACAACTTAGCCGCCATTCGTGCCAATATGGCGGAAAATGGCGTGAATTACGCATTGTGTATTTCCGTTACCTTGCCAGACTTACCTCAGGTGTTGGCACTTGCAGAATTCTATGAAAATTTTTATGCCTCAGTAGGCGTGCATCCAGATTATGAAAACATTGAAGAGCCAACTGTCGACACGCTTATTCAGTTAGCCGCACACCCCAAAGTAATTGCAATTGGCGAAACTGGGCTAGATTATTTTAGGCTCACCGGCGATTTAACTTGGCAGCGCGAACGTTTTAGAACGCATATACGCGCAGCGATAGCCACGCAAAAGCCACTCATCATTCACACTCGCAACGCGGCAGAAGACACGCTGAGCATTATGCGAGAGGAAAACGCACAAATAATCGGTGGTGTGATGCATTGTTTTACAGAAAGCCTGGATATTGCCTTGCAAGCCATCGAGTTGGGCTTTTATATTTCACTTTCCGGCATCGTAACCTTCAAAAACGCAGCGCAAGTCAAAGAGGTCGCACAAAAGATTCCGCTTGACCGCATGTTGATCGAAACAGACTCTCCTTATCTAGCGCCAGTACCTTTTCGTGGACAATTAAATCAACCCGCTTACGTAAAACATGTGGCGGAAGAAATTGCAAAGTTACGCGGCATAACTGTGGAAGAAGTAGGTAAAACCACGACTGCAAATTTTTTTAGACTCTTTTTAGGCCAAACGGAGCAATAAACTAACATGAGAATCACAATGTTAGGTGTTGGCTCTAGCGGTGGCACGCCAGCAATTGGTTGTCAATGCGAAACATGCGCATCATCAGATCCCCGCAATAAGCGCACGCGGTGCTCGAGTTTAATCACGCTCGACAATGGCAAAAATATTCTCATCGACACCGGGCCGGATTTGCGGCAACAAGTGTTAAGAGAAGGGGTGTTAAATGTTGATGCAGTGCTTTACACACACACGCATGCTGATCATCTGAATGGTATAGACGATCTGCGCGCCTTTTGTGTGTTACAAAAAAGTCATATTCCACTTTATGGCAGCCCAAGTAGCATTAAACATATCACTGAAAAATTTAGTTACGCGTTTCGTGAAGCTAATCTTAGCTGGGAGCTGCCAGTATTGAAGGCAAACGCGTTTGAATCGAACGTTGAGGTATTAACTGAACAAATTACACCGATACCATTAAAGCATGGCAACATGGATATTTATGGGTACCGCATCCGAAATTTTGCCTATTTAACTGATGTATCTGTCATCCCAGAAAGCTCATTTGCGTTATTGGAAGAACTGGATATTTTGTTTTTAGACTGCTTGCGTACCAAACCACATTTCACGCACATTCATTTGGAACAAAGTCTCGCTTATGCAAGTCAGATTAAAGCGAAAAGAACTTACTTGATCCACATGACGCACGAGCTTGAATATGAAGCGCTCAGCAAACAGTTACCAGTGAACGTATTCGTGGGTTACGATGGGTTAAGTATTGAGCTGTGATAAAATACGAGCAAGGTAGTATAGAATTTAATTGGAGAAAAAAATGCAGTTTTTAAGTGTGTCTAAATCAAGCCTCGTGACTAAAGTTGCCACGATACTTGGTATTGCCATGATGGCCTTTACGTTGAACGGATTTGCCGGAAAAAAAGTAACTTATACAGAAAACCAATTTTTAGATGCGTTTAGTGGAAAATCCAAAAAAGTGATTTTACAGAAATTAGGTGAGCCAGTGAAAAAAGAAATGTCTGTAAAACCATCCGGTGCTGGGACATTTATGGCTAAAGTTGGTAAAGAAGAGAAATCCAAACCAGTGAAAGTTGAAATGTGGTACTACAACCATATTGTGAATTACGATCCTAAACATACATACAAAGAAACTGAAATTACTTTTGTAAATGATCGAGCGATGAATATTGCTTTCTTTAATAATCGTTAAATGTATTAGCAGATTTATTTGAATAACAACATTGTTCAACCTAGATATTTCCTCTGATAAGACCTCATTTAATCGTGTTGGTCAGTTGGTAAGATAATAGTCACACAGGATTTGGAAAGCCTACAAATACAGGATTTCATGCAGGTAGCAATGTAACTAAAACCCACTGATTTTTGTTGTTAAACCATTCAAGCTAATATTTAAATTGTATCGTGATTGAATCCTCTTGACATGGATCTTTTATAGTATATACTTATAATATATACTTAAATGGTGATAGATAATGAAAACTGCCAAATTATTTCAAAACGGCCAGAGTCAAGCTGTACGTTTACCTAAAGAATTTCGATTTGAAGGTGATGAAGTCATCATTAAGCGCTCGGGTAATGCTGTGGTGTTGATCCCTGCTAATCATTCATGGGATGCACTCACAGAAAGCTTAGATAAATTCAGTGCTGATTTTATGGATGACCGTAAACAACCAGGCCAACAAACGCGTGATGATTTGTTTGTATGAAGTTGATGCTAGATACAAACATTTGCATCGCAATTATTAAACAAAAGCCAAAAGACATACTGCAAAAGTTTAATAGTTATCAACTCGGTGATATTTGCATTTCATCGGTAACATTGGCCGAGTTGCGCTATGGTGTCGCTAAAAGCCAATATCAAGAAAAAAACCGAGTAGCACTCGATCAGTTCATTTTGCCATTAGAAGTTGTTGATTTTGATGAGCCAGCCACATTACATTACGGAACACTTCGTGCAATGCTAGAAAAGCAGGGCACACCCATTGGTGCATTAGATATGATGATTGCATCACATGCTTTAAGCTTGAATGTCAGCCTTGTTACGAACAACACAAAAGAGTTTGATCGTGTATCAGGACTAAAAGTGATTGATTGGATTGCTTAATTAGTTATCACGTTCTAACTTTCTTTATATATAAGATGTAACTTCAGTAATGGTCTTCATAAAGAATTATGAGAAAGACACCTTATTATTAATTTCGTATAATGTATATTATGTAAAATTAATAGTTCACCAAACATAAAAGCTAGCGAGCTTATCCAAGATGTTAATTTTAATTCGCCTTGTGGCTGCAATTTGTGACAGGCGCGTAGTGCCAATCTTCGAGTAGATCTAATCTTTCCGATTCACATAAATTGACATTCATACATGTGTTTTCTAACTTTCAAATGCCTCGTTGAGATGTCTTGCGTTCTCACTAGAAGAAAAGAAGGCTCTCATGTTATGAAATGAAAATCCTGAGCCGACAATCAAAACGTCATGCTGATGCATTTCTTTGAGAGCAGCACCTATTTTGATGTATTGCAAGGGATCAAGCGTATTCAATAGTGCTTGAAATTGTCGGGGCAATTGATTCCCAGTGCGCTCTGATTACGATAATGGCTTTAGGGCGAGGGAAATGTTTTGACTAATTCCTGCATCGCCAAAACCATTTCAGTGTGGTTTGGGTCACCAAGTAAAGGTAATAGACCGCCGCCATGGGAGATGAAAAATGCTCTTGCTAAAGGTGACATATTAATTGCAAAAATGCTATGTTAATAAAAGTAAGCTTTTTAAGTTACATCTCCAAGCATATTTTGCCAAAGTGTTTATTTGTTTCTTGGTACTTAAAGGCTTCTACGATACTTTCTAATGGGAATACTTTGTCAATAACAGGCTTCATTTTATTGGCATCAATGGCTTTCACCATTTCCTGCTGCTGAGTGCGATTCCCCACAATCAAAGCTTGCAATCTTAATTGCTTAATCAACGCGGTTACGATGGAAACATCACCGCCCAACCCAGTGAGAATACCTATCACTGAAATTTTAGCCCCAACCCTTGCGGCTGCCATGGATTGGTTAAATGTTGCAGGACCACCTACTTCAATAACCTGATCAACACCTTGCCCACCAGAAATTTCCCGAGCAATTTCTCCCCAGTTGGCACGCTTACGATAATTGATGACATGATCAGCTCCCATCGCTTTTAGTCGTTCTAATTTTTCGTCGCTGGACGAGGTGGCAATCACGTTAGCACCAGCCATTTTTGCAAACTGCAGTGCAAATATTGATACTCCACCTGTACCTTGTACTAAAACAGTGTCACCTGGCTTAATTGCACCGTCCGACATTAATGCGCGCCAAGCTGTCAATGCAGCAGTAGTCAACGTTGACGATTCCGTGTGACTCCAATTTTTTGGGGATAAGGTAAACGCATTAGCTGACGCGGTTACAATTTCACGTGCATAACCATCGACACCATCCCCTGGTGTCGTTGCAAAACCTTCAACTAAAGGTTCACCAGCTAACCATGTTGGATAAAATGTGCTTACAACATTATCACCTACTTTAAATTCAGTAACTTCTTCACCTACAGCAGTCACGACCCCTGCTCCATCAGCCATCGGGATTCTTGGTTCAGATGGCCCCCACATGCCACTGACTACCGCAAAGTCATGATAATTTAAAGAATTAGCGTGTAATCGAACACTGATTTCACCTTTCTGTGGATCTTTGGCATCACGCGTAGCGAAAGTCACTTTGTCGTATCCGCCACCTGTCTCTAATATAATCGCCCTATTTTTCATACGTAAATCACTTTTTAGTTTTAGCCAAATTAATCAACCCCAAACAAATCCCGCGTATAAACTTTGGCTGATACATCTGCGAGCT
>CAZAEN010000019.1:0-52481 GCA_964484105.1 uncultured Methylophilaceae bacterium | reverse complement strand
CCAGATTCTCGTCAACACCGTGTGTCAATCAAGAGGTGCGCATTATACAGAGGTTAATAAAAGAGTCAACTAAAAAAACTACAATTTACCACCAAAATAAAACACGACTTTGTTTGGTTGCGGGAACAGGATTTGAACCTGTGACCTTCGGGTTATGAGCCCGACGAGCTGCCAGACTGCTCCATCCCGCGTCCGATACGACGCTTCGTAATACATGTTACGTCGAGAGGTGAGACTATAGCAAAGAATTTGGGAGACGGTCAACAAGATTCTGAGGGAATAATTTGCGTTAACTACTATTGAAGTTGTTGTGAAAGCAAAATTTTTCTCACTTTTTCTATATCTTCTTGCGTATCCACACCAATCGGAGGCTGCGCCTGCAACACGTCAACCACAACTTTATAGCCGTGGTACAACACCCTTAATTGCTCCAGACATTCAATATTCTCGATAGGTGATGGTGTAAGTGCGGCATACTTCTTTAAAAAGCCGGTGCGATAAGCATACAGTCCAATATGTCGATAAGCATTTAATTGATATTCGACCTTTAATGCGCCAGCAGACATCTCATCTCTGGGATAAGGAATCGGCGCGCGACTAAAATATAAAGCCTGGAACTGTGCGTTAAGCACTACTTTTACGACATTAGGATTTATAAAGTCCTCGCCTCTTGCAATCGGAAAACACGCTGTTGACATGACGGCTGCAGTGTCTCCCGACAATTTCTGTGCGACTTGCTGAATCGTCTTCGGGTCAATTAGCGGCTCATCGCCCTGCACGTTAACCACAATGACATCGTCTGCCCAAGCCATTTTTTGCGCCACCTCAGCTATTCTGTCGGTACCGCTTTGGTGATTCGTTTGCGTCATTGCAACATCAAAACCATATTGCATGACCACATCAGCAATGCGCGCATCGTCAGTAGCAACTATCACCTGTTCAGCACCACTCAAGACTGCACGCTCAACAACTCGTACAACCATCGGCTTACCAGCAATATCAAGCAAGGGCTTGCCGGGCAGCCTTGTGCTGGCAAAGCGAGCCGGAATAACGACCTTGAAGGCTAAACTCTCCAATTTATTCGATTTCTTCATGGTCTTCGAGTCGACGCGCCTCTTCTTCAAGTAGCACAGGTATCCCATCTTTAATTGGATAAGCAAGTCGCGCCGATACCGATACTAGCTCTTGCGTAGCCTTGCGATAAACCAAAGACCCTTTGGTGATTGGGCATACCAGCATTTGCAATAATTTTGTATCCATCATTACCTCTCAATCTTCTTTTGATTCTAATTTATTTAACAAAAGAGCCAAAAAATCCTCATCTAATATTGCGGAAACCGGAAGCATCCAGAAATTTTGCTCCGCAAAATACATACATTTCACCGCATCTTTTTCAGTCATCAAAATGACATCCTTGCGCATCTTTGTAAAATCGCTCTCAACAAACGCGTGATGATCGGGAAAGCTATATCGCTTGCATTTCAACCCCAGGTCCTCTAGTTGCTGAAAAAATCTTTGCGGATTTCCAATGCCCGCAACAGCCGCTAATTTTTTTCCGGAAAAATCTATTGCCTCACAAAATTGATCAGGATGTTGCAAGTTATAGAATTTTTCAGCCTGCAACTGCATTTCAAAGGTTTTATTTCCATACCATCTTGAAAAAAAATATGCCCCCATATACACGCCGTTGGTGACAATCGCGTCAACAGTTTTTAATCGATCCAGAGACTCTCTCAAAGGTCCAGCCGGCAATAGCGCACCATTTCCAAAACCTTTTTCTCCATCTACCACTACAATTTCAAAATCACGTTGTAGCCGATAGTGTTGCAAGCCATCGTCACTAATAATGATGTCACACGCAGGATTTTCTTCTAGCAGTTTTTGTCCCGCCAACACGCGATTCGCGTTGACGTAAACTGGGCATCCCAAGCGACGCTTAATCAAGAGCGGCTCATCTCCAACCAGAACAGGATCATCACTTTCAGAAACAGCTAGCACTTGGCTAGATTTTCCACCATAGCCACGACTAATTACCCCAGGGTTAAGCCCAAGTGCGCGCAGTTGTTCGACCAAATAAATTACTAGAGGTGTTTTGCCTGTACCTCCGACACTAATATTCCCAACCACAATAACAGGGACAGTCAACGCAAAGCTTTTTAAAGCGCCTTTTCGGTACAAATATTTTCTAAACGCGGTGACGGCATAAAATAGCCAAGAAAACGGCATAAGCCACAAATGCCAAGCATTAAAAGTGTGCCAGTTTTTGGGTAGCCATTCGGCAAACCTAGATTTTGCCGCCGAGATGAGCTGATTAGGTAAACTGCATTTGGTAGAGTTTTGCATAATACTTATCTAGTTTTATCAGTTCATCATGCGTGCCACTCTCGATAATCTTGCCTTTTTCCATCACCAAAATGCGGTCAGCATTTTCAACCGTACTCAATCGGTGTGCGATGACAATACTCGTGCGATTTTGCATCAAACTATCAAGCGCTGCTTGGACGTGTTGCTCAGACTCCGTATCCAGTGCCGAAGTCGCCTCGTCTAACAATAAGATTGGCGCAGCCTTCAAAATCGCGCGTGCTATCGCAAGCCGTTGACGCTGCCCACCCGACAAGCGTACACCGCGATCGCCAATTTCATTTTGCAAACCGAGCGGCAAATTCTGAATAAATTCCCAAGCATGTGCAGCCTTTGCAGCAGCAATCACTTCGTCTTCACTTGCGCCTCTAAGCGCACCATAGGCAATATTATTAAAAATCGTGTCATTAAAAAGTACAATATCTTGGCTGACCAAAGCAAATTGCGCACGCAAACTTTCAAGCTTTACCGCTCGAACATCTACGCCATCTAGCAAAATCAAGCCTTGTTGCAACTCGTAGAAACGTGGCAACAAATTCACTAATGACGTTTTTCCACCACCAGATCGACCAACCAATGCGATCTTTTCACCGGCTTTAATTTTGAAACTTAATTGATCTAGTGCAGGTTCGCTGGCATTTTCATAATGTAAAGTGACGCCTCTAAACTCGATTTCACCTTTGGCACGATCAAGCATCAACTCACCCTCGTCTCGCTCCGACTCAGTATCAATCACAGCAAAAATACTTTGTGCGGCAACCAGTCCTATTTGAAAGTCTTCATTAGCAGTCGCAATATTTTTTATCGGAGAAATCAACATCAATAGCGCACCAATAAAAGCAGCAAACTCCCCCACAGTAAAATTTTGCAGGGCGTAATAAATAATTAACGCCAGCAAAATCGCGGAAAAAAACTCCACGACGAAGCTACTTAATCCAGAAATTCTAGCTAACCTCAACTCAATACGGCGGTTGTTGGAAACCACCTCAGAAAATCTCTCGTACTCAAAAAGTTGTGCCCCGAAAATTTTTACAATACGCTGACCACTAATGACTTCTTCTGAAATTTTAGTCAATTCTCCAACGCTTTTTTGCACGACTTTTGCGTTTGCCTTTAATTTTGGCGTCACTTTTTTAAGATACATGGCGACAATGGGTAATATCAATGCAAAAATCAGGGTTAATTTCCAATCAAGGTACAGCATGTAAGCAATTAAGCCAAAAACCGTTAGGACGTCTCGCAGAAAAGTTAGCCATGACCGCGTTGTTGTCACAGTAATACGTTCAACGTCATAGGTAAATTTGGAGACAATTGTACCGGCTGAGCTGGCATCAAAATAAGAAACAGGTAACGTCATGAGTTTACGAAACATTTCCTGACGGAAATCTTCTGCAACGCGCCTAGCGACAACACGCGTGGAGTATGTTGAAGCGAATCCAGCCAACCCTCGCAGCGTCATTAAGCCAAAAATCATGAGCGGTAACAAATATAGATTTGACTCAGACTTTCCAACCAAGCCCTCATCTGTCACGCGTTTAATGAGTGCAAGAAAACCTGTATTGCTAATAGAAACAATGGCCAAGCATAGTATCGCTGCAAGAAATACATACTTGTAGCGCCATGCGTAACGAAACAAGCGCTTATAAAGCAGCTTTGCGTTGATAATTTCAGGAAGATTTTCTTTACTGCGTTTGTGTGTTGTCATGTAAGTCGATTTAGAGATAAACCGCTTTGAACACCAGAAGTGCTGACATCTCTAGCGAAAAGCGACATTAATTAGCAGCAGATTGTGTTGCAAATGTAATGTGTGTATAGCCTGCGACCCGTGAAGCCTCCATGACATCCACCACAGATTGGTGCGTACTTTTCGCGTCGGCATTGATGATAATAGTGGGTTCTTTACCGCCATTAGCAGCTGCTTGTAGTGCTGCTGCGATGCCTTGCACACTGGCATCTGTCAATGCTTTACCATTAATCACATATTTTCCTGATGCATCAACACCAACTTCAATAGAAAGCGGTTTTTCTTGTGTGGCGCTCGCTTCTGCAGTTGGCAAGTTAATTTGCAATTCATTGGTGCGTGAGAACGTTGCACTTACCACCAAGAAAATGATAATCACCAGCAGTACATCAATGAGCGGAACCAGATTCATCTCTAGTTCTTCGTGACGTCTCCCGCGTTGGAAATTCATAAAATATCCTTAAAAAACATATTAATGAAAGAGCTGTTACTTTCTCTCGCCGTGCATCACTTCCACGAGCTTGATGGCCTGCTGCTCCATATCCACAAGCAAGCCATCCACTTTCGAACGGAAATAGCGATACGCCACCATGGCTGGCACCGCCACCACAATACCGGCTGCCGTATTGTAAAGCGCGACAGAAATACCGCGCGCAAATTGGGCAATATCATGTCCAGTGTTGGTAAATGCGCCGAACAATTCCACCATGCCGATCACCGTACCGAGCAAACCTAACAGCGGTGCAACAGTTGCGATGGTGCCAAGCGTCGACAGATATTTTTCAAGGTGATGCGCCACAGCGCGACCTGCCTCTTCTACCGCTTCTTTGGTAATTTCACGAGAGCCATTCGAGTTGTTTAAGGCTGCCGCAAAAATTTGCCCTAGCGGTGAGTGTTGTTCCAAGCGCTGAATAGTGTCTTTAGTAATCCCGCCCTTTGCAAGCCAAGACTGCACTTCCGGCAACAAATTATTTGGCGCAACAATATTGCTACGCAACGCAAAAAAACGCTCGCCAATAATTGCCAATGCAACCACTGAAGCAATAATCAACGGCCAAATCGGCCAGCCCGCTGCTAAAATTATCTGCCACACAATCGGAGTTCCTCTTCATCGAAAATAGGTGATTTTTTGTTCAGGCTTAGCCCAAGCAAAACTGAGCGTTACTTTAGCGGGTGTTGGGCTTTTCGGCAAGTTAATCCATGAAAAGTAGGGTAAATTTACCCATCTGCATCACTCTGAATCCGAACGATCTAACCAGTAACGCTGCAAGATTGAGCGCCAAGCACTTATTTTGATCACCGGCGTGTGATCTGCCTGCTGCGTAAAATCGATCAACAACGCGCCGTCTCGATCTGAGCGAAAAATTTTTCTTTCGATATTGGCATAACGATTCAGCACTTCAGTTTTCGGATGCCCAAAACGATTTAAATAACCTACGGTAAAAATACTGAAGCTGGGTGAGACTGCATCTACAAAAGCGAGTTGCGACGAGGTTTTGCTGCCGTGGTGCGGCACAATTAGCACATCACTTTTTAATGCTTGCACTTCCACATTTTGTTGCAAAAGCATATTTTCAGCCTCTTTTTCAATATCACCCGCCAACAAGAGACTACCGAACCGGCTGGAAATTTTAAGTACGCAACTTTTATTATTGTCTTTTAGCGCATCAATATTATCTGTGTGAAGTGGGGATAACATTTCAAATGCAACTTGATCCCATACCCAGCGCTGTCCAGACCAGCAGCGCATCTGTTTAGTCGAATCTGCAACATTTTCACGCCAGGCAAATGAACTTAGTAGCCAAGCTACCGGCATCGATTGCAAAATTGTTTGCGCACCACCACTATGATCTTCATCGTCATGACTGATGACCATGCCATCGATTCTTCGAACACCCTCGCCCTGCAAAAAGGGAAAAATAATGCGGTTGCCCGCATCACATTCCAAGCCAAATGTCGGCCCAGTATCATAAAGCAGCGTGTGTGTTGCCGTTTGGATAACGACACTAAGCCCTTGCCCTACGTCTAGCACAGCCACTTTCATCGCGCCAACGGCAGGTTTCTCCGGCACAAAAAATAGCATCGGTAAAAACCCAGTAAGCCCCAAAATTCTTAGCGGGATGCCGCGAGGCAACAACAAAATTAGCCCACCCAATAAAGCGGGTAACAACATCCATCTAGGTGGCGCTGCTTGATTCCAAACAGCAATAGGCAACTGATTCAATTTAGCCATCACCAACATCAAGCCTTGCAAAATGGTATGAGAAGTATGCAAAAAAACATCAAGCGAAAAAAAGCTGCCGAGCAAGGCAAGCGGCGTGACCAAAAAGCTAACCACTGGAATCGCCACAGCATTAGCAATAGGCGAAATAATTGACGCCTGATGAAATAAAATAATGAGCAAAGGCAACATACCAATGGTGACCGCCCACTGCGTGAGCACCGCAGACTTCAACCAATGCACCTCTGCCAAACGGCCGTTCATCGCATAAGCGATTATCGCAACAGCAAAAAATGAAAGCCAGAATCCGGTCGAAATGACAGCCCAAGGATCCCATAGTACAACAACGAACAGTGCGAGCGCCAACACTTGTGAGATTGGCCATTTTTTTCCTGTCCACACAGCGAATGCAAATACCAGCAACATATATAGTGTGCGTTGTGTGGGGATAGAAAAACCAGCCACTAACGCATAAATAGCGGCAACCATTACGCCCGCTAGTACGCCAACGCGATAGGCTGGCATGCGCAACATCAACGTTGGAAAACGCCTCCATATCGCTTTGATCAGCAAAAAAACCAACCCGGCCAACATAGTGATGTGCAACCCAGAAATACTCATTAAATGTGTGGTTCCTGTTTGCAGAAAAATTTGCCAATCCGCCGCGGTAATGGCGCCATCATCGCCCATCACCAGCGCTTGAATCACGCCAACATAAGGCTGGCCTTGCAATGTGTTGGCGATATTTTTCTTGATGATTGCACGCCAATGTTCTAACAAATAGTTGGGCTGCCAAACGAGGTTATTGCCTTTTTTAAAACCAGCTTTAGCTTTAATGGTGCCTGCTGCACGCAAATTTTCCGCCAGCGCCCAACCTTCAAAATCTAAACCGTGCGGGTTCAAGGTGCCATGTGGACGCTTTAAGCGCACAGTTAACTGCCAGCGCTCACCGGCTTGAAATTGCTGAGAATTAACGACTGACGAAATATTTTTTTCATCAAACGCTTGGCGTGGATAATAGAAACTGAGGCCGATATTTTTTGGCACTTTTGCCTGTGGTGTTAAAACTTCTTCTACATGAAATCGAAATCGTCGCCGCGTTCAGACACTTCTGGCACGCTGGCGACCACGCCCGCTAACAATATCGCCTGTTGTTCCCAAGCATATGGAAGTTCGTCAGCGAGACGCAGTTGCGCACGCACACTCGCCCAGCTGATACCCAATAAAAAAATAGCAACTAGGCTTAAGAAAGTTTTTGAGAGTGGCGGAAATTGAGTAATAAACCGCAAAAAAAGTAGCGATAATGCGAACTGAACGGCGATGCTCAGCCAATAAATAGTAGGTAATTCAGCCAATTGCTGCACAAAAAAAACGCCAGCCACAAAGGCTAGCGTGTTAAGAATCATTGAAGTATTTTGAATGCGATCAATATTGTGGATGTTGTTATGCAGCATCGCTGTATCAATATTTAAATGGCTTCTAGCCGCCCGTCGAGCAACTGATAACAACGCTGCATTTTTTTTGCAAGTTCTAAATCATGCGAGACCACCACCAAGCTCAGTTGGCGCATTTGGTTAAGTTCCAGCAATAAATCAAATACAGCATGCGCAGTATGCCTGTCCAAATTACCCGTGGGTTCGTCTGCCAAAATGCAGTCTGGATTCGTCACTAACGCTCTCGCCACAGCCGCGCGTTGACGCTCACCACCTGAAAGTTCGCCCGGCATATGATTTAAGCGATGTTTTAGGCCCACTTTTTCTAACGTTTGTTCTGCCAATTTAAAGGCTTCTTCTCGCGCCATGCGACGAATAATCAGCGGCATCGCCACATTTTCTACCGCGGTAAATTCTGGTAATAAATGATGAAACTGATAAACAAATCCCAGTGACTGGTTGCGCAACAAACCTTTTTCACGCTCGGTCAATTGCGTAATATTTTGATTTTTAATGAATACTTCACCGCTTGTAGGCACATCTAGTCCGCCCAATATGTGCAGCAGTGTACTTTTCCCAGAGCCTGATGCACCGACAATCGCAACTTGTTCGCCAGCATTCACCGTTAAATCAATGCCGCTCAATACATTGACATCTAGGCCTTCATAGGTTTTAGATAAGTTGGCGCACTGCACAACAGGTTGCATATTTTTGTCGAAATTACTCATAACGGAGCGCCTCCGCGGGGTTAATTTTGCTGGCGCGCAAACTTGGATAAATGGTGGCGAACAAGCTCAGCACAAAAGAGAGCAGCACGATGGTAATAACATCAGACCAAATCAACTGAGAAGGCAAATCACTAATGTAATACACATCTTTTGCCAAAAACTGTACGTTAAAAAGCTGCTCGATAAACGGCACAATCGTGTCGATATTCAGTGCGATCAACACGCCAAAAATCGCCCCCATCGCGGTGCCGATCACGCCGATTAACGCACCCTGAATCATAAAAATCCACATGATACTGGCTGGGCTAGCGCCAAACGTGCGCATAATCGCAATGTCTGCACGCTTGTCTGTCACGGCCATCACCAAGGTAGAGACAATATTAAACGCCGCCACCGCCACAATCAGCGCCAAAATAATAAACATCACGCGCTTTTCCATTTGCACCGCTTTAAAAAAGTTCGCGTGCTGCTGCGTCCAGTCTGTCACATAAAAACCTTCATCAAAGTCTTTTGAAACATTTAGCTGGGTTTGCAAGGCACTAGCCACTTGCGGCGCATCAAAAAGCTCGTCTAACCTCAAGCGCAAGCCAGAGACTTTATTTTCCATGCGGTAAAGTTTGGCGGCATCTTCCAAATGAATCAGCGCCAAGCCAGCATCATATTCATACATGCCGACTTGAAAAATGCCGACCAAGGTAAATTGCTTTAAACGCGGCACCACACCGGTAGGCGTAAATTGTCCCTGCGGCGCCATCACCACTACTTTTTCACCGATTTGCGCACCCAAACTTTGCGCTAAATCCAAGCCCAAAATAATGCCAAATTCACCCGGATGCAGCGCGTCTAACTTGCCCACTTTCATGTGACGACCTAAATCGGCGACCTCATCTTCCATCTCCGGCAAAATGCCGCGCACAATCGCGCCTTGCACGCCACGATCCACGCTCAGCATCGCCTGAGCATAAATATAAGGCGCACTTGCCAGCACATGCGGCTGCTTGTTAGTGAATGTTGCCAACGTTGGCCAATCCGCTAACTGCCCAGTTGCCCCAGTAATTTCTAAGTGCGAAGCCACGCCCAAAATGCGCGTGCGTAGCTCTTGTTGAAAACCATTCATCACCGACAGCACGACAATTAATGCTGCCACACCCAGCGCGATACCGACCATGCTGGTCATCGAAATAAACGAAATAAAATGATTTTTACGCTTGGCACGCGTGTAGCGCAGCCCGACAAAAAATTCGTAACCAAAAAATTGGTGAAAAAGACGTTTGAAGAAATTTTGCATAGGCGCTAGTTTAGCAGGGTTACGCTTAGGCTGGGTTGGGGTTAATTCGGATAAAGGCACAATAGATAAGCGACAACTTCTTTATCTATAGATTTAACCCATCAAAAACCTTTCGACCACTTGTATAAACATCTGCGGTTGTTCTGCATGTACCCAGTGCTCAGTGGGTAGACTATCAAAATGGGCACTCACAAAATGGCGACTTATTTGCGCAATATCGTTTGCTTGCACATAGTCGCTACGCTTTCCTCGGATAAACAAACAAGGTGCATGGTATTGCGCGTCTTCACACACGGCTGTTTGCAAAGCAGGATAATTGGTTTTAAGCGCTGGTAGGTTAATGCGCCATTTCAGCTGCTCTTCTTGTTTGATGAGATTCATGAGCAAAAAATGGCGCACCATGGTACTAGGGATGTGTTGGCTGAGTGCTTCATCTGCTTGTGCTCGCGTTTTCAGTTGGTTGAGATCTAGGGCTAGCATACTGTCAATTAAATAGGTGTGCGCATCAGCATAAGCGCGCATGGCCATATCCACCACAATGAGTTTACCCATGCGATGTTGGTTTTGCGTGGCAAACTGCATGGCAACTTTGCCCCCTAGAGAGTGTCCTAGCAAGTGTATCTGTGCCAACCCTAAGGTATCGCAGAGTGTGAGTATGTCCTCCGCCATTTGCGGGTAAGTTTGCATAGCGCTGTGAGGCGATTTTCCGTGATTGCGTAAATCGACACTAATCACTTGATAGTGTTGCGAGAAATGCTTAGCAACTACGCCCCAGTTGTCTGACGAGCCAAATAAGCCGTGTAGCAAAATAAGCAGTTGGCCTTGTCCTTGGATTTGATAATGTAACTGCATGTTGTTGATTGGCTAAATTTAGTGGCGGTAAATTTCGATGCATTTTCTTGTGGATTTTAAATAGCACTTTTTTGCTTATTTTAGCTAAGTAAAATTGACATCTAAAGTAGAAACTGTGACAAAATGACTCAATTGTAACCAAATGTAAATAAACTAATGAAAGGGCGAAGAATGAACCTCTCAACTTTATTCAAACTATTTTTTTCACCAACCCAAGGCTGGCAAGCCCTCGTTAGTAAGCGCCCGCCGGTGCATCGTTTGTTTCTTTTACATGTCGTGCCTTTTGCTTTAATTCCCCCATTGATGATTTATATGGCGGGCAATAAAGGGCAAATTTTGTTTTTAGACTTGCTACCAGCCAACAAATTGCTGATTATCGCGATCGCTTTCTTTTTAGTTCAACTGATTGCTGTGCCATTAATGGCTTCAGTCATTAAACAACTTTCAGAAATTGCCGAGGCGCATCCCACTTACATCCAAGCATTTACCTTAGCGGCCGTAGCACCAACGCCGCTATGGTTAATGCCAGTTTTTCTATTAGTGCCGAATATGTTGGTGATGCTAGTCGTCACTTCACTCGCAATGATGGCCTCGGCAGGGTTTATTTACTACGGCATACCAGAAACACTAGGGGTGAAAGAGCAAGGACATAAAAACTTGTTATTTGGCGCAATACTCACAGCAGGTTTGACTGCATGGGGATTTTTGATGATCACCACCTTGGTGATTTGGGGTAGCGTTCAAAATTTACAATTAGCTTAGTCATTCTTTCGTTATTTATCAGCCACTTAAAGAGTTACGCATATCGTTACGCTTTTTACCCGATTTAAGCTAGTGCATGCTGTAAGAACAATTCGCTTCAAGCATAAAGTTAATCGGCGCCGGTTTGTGTTTTAAATAGCCTTGCGTGAAATCTACGCCCATTTTTCTAAGTAGATTTTCCACCAGTTCGTTGTCGACACACTCGGCAATGGTTTGCTTGCCGGTGGCTTTGGCGACTTCTGTAATGCAGCGCACAGTCGCTTGCCCAACTTCGTTATCGACTAAATCGCTAATAAATTGCCCGTCAATTTTCAAATAATCGACCGATAAATTTTTAAGGTAGCCAAATGACGAAACACCACTACCAAAATCATCGAGTGAGAATTTCACGCCGTAACTATTCATCGCGTCGATAAACTTCTTAGCATCAGTAATATTGGTAATGGCGGAAGTTTCAGTGACCTCAAAACAGAGTTTGTAGCAATCAATCTCCATCGATTCAATCAGGCCAATCACGTAATGGTGAAAGGCTAGGTCGCCAAGTGATTGGCCGGATAAATTGACCGAGAGAGATTCAATGTGGTTGAGCGAGGCGGCATTTTTATTCATCCATTCAAACACTTCCCGCACCACCCATTGATCAATTCGCGTCGCCATATTAAAACGTTCTGCCGCTGGCAAAAAAGCGCCTGGGCCAATCAAATCACCATTTTTATCTTTCATGCGGATAAGAATTTCAGCATGTTCCAACCCTTTATGACTTAAAGGCATAATCCGTTGGCAGTAAAGCTCAAAGCTTTTCTCTTCAAGGGCTTGCTCAATACGGCTGGCCCATTGAATTTCGCCCCCATAAGAATCAGCCGAATGCACCTCATCAAAATAAAGATGCACACGGTTTTTACCAGCGTGCTTGGCTTGATAACACGCTTTGTCTGCTGCTTCAATTAATTTTGCTTCACTTTCCCAATTACTGTTAATCATCACCAAACCAATGCTGGCGCCGATTCTAAATACTTTTTCGTCATGCGCGAAGCGAAAATCGCTTAAAGATTTACTAATCTTTTTGGCAATTTTCATGGATTTTTCAGTGTCACATTTTGAAAGAATAATCGCGAACTCATCTCCGCCTACCCGCGCAACCAAATCAGAGCTTCGCACACAAGTCTTCATGATGTTCGCGACTTCTTTTAGCAATCTATCCCCCGCCGAATGCCCACAACTATCATTCACCGCTTTAAAGTAGTCTAAATCAATAAATAGCAAAGCATTAATTTGCCCTTGCTCGCGATTGTTATTCACAAAACGTTTGAGGGATTTTTCAAATTCTGAGCGGTTGGGCAAGCCTGTTAAAATGTCATGTTTGGCGCGGTAAGATAATTCTTGAGAAATTTTTCGCTGCGCCGTGACATCCTGAAATACGATGACAACGCCTAGGGTATTCCCTTCAGCATTGCGTATCGGCGAGACAGATTCTTGAATCGCAAACTCTTCGCCTTGACGGTTAATTAAAACCGCATCGTCAGCCAAAGAAATCACGCGATTTTCCGCCAAACACATTGCCACCGGATTAAGTCCGGGTTTACGTGTTTTTTCGCTGATGAGATTTAAGATTTTTTTTGCGCGTATCCCTATTGCTTCTGCTTGCGTCCAACCGGTTAACTTTTGCGCAACAGGATTTAAATACTGCACGCAACCTTGATTATCGGTGGTCATCACTGCGTCACCAATCGAATCTAAGGTGACTTTGAATAATTCGCGCTCCATCAAAAAGCGTTGCTGCATCAGCTTTTGAAAAGTCACATCGCGAATAATTTCTGAAACCTCAATGACCTCATCATGCGCATTTTTGATGGTCGAGAGCGTGACCGCCACATCAATTAAATTGCCATTTTTATGCAGGTATTCCGTTTCAAAATGTTGGATATTCAAGTTATTTTTAAGATGCTCCAACAAAATTTTGGTTTCTTCTAACTTGTATTGCGGAACCAGCTTCAAGAAAGACTGGCCAATAATTTCTTCAGGCGTGTAGCCAAATAACTTTTCTGCGCCAATGTTCCAACTGGTGACGACATCATCAAACGTTTTGCTTAAAATCGCATCTTCCGAACTTTCGACAATCGCAGCCATTCTGCGCACTTGACGGTTTTGCTCGTCTGATTGCGTAGCTTTGTCTTGTGAAAGCATTGCTGAAGGCGTTTGCATAATTAAAAAATTTTTAACGATTATTTACAATATAGTCCATTAGGATATTAGTACAAATCTTAGTATTACTATAGTGATAGCCATGATTTTTGAATCAAAAAATCAATTTTTCAGACTAACTTAATGTTTTAAATAAAATTTTTTCACATTAATATGACACTTTTTCTAATAAAAATTCACTATTTGGCAATCAAATCATCCTTTTTCGCTTAAAATTGCATGAAAAGAATGCTTAGTAACACAAGCAATTCCTAGGCCATTATTCTTAACCTGCTAAAATCACCTCCTATGTTCACAGGCATCATTCAATCTACCGGCAAAATTTTAGAAGCAACCCCGCTTGCGGATGACCTTCATCTACGCATTGATCTCGGCCATTTAGGCGCTGAAGATATTCAACTAGGCGACAGCATTGCCGTGAACGGCGTGTGCCTCACCGTCACGCAATTGGAAAACAATGCCTTTCGCGCTTATGTTTCTAGAGAAACACTTTCAAAAACCGCAGGGTTTACTGAGGCGGCTGTTGGTAAAACCGTTAACTTAGAAAAAGCCTTGCGTTTTAATGACAGGCTTGGCGGTCACTTGGTCAGTGGCCATGTCGATGGCGTTGGCAAAGTGGTGGAATTTTTAAGTTTGGGTGATTGCTGGAAGCTCACCATTGATGCGCCGCACGCGTTGGCAAAATTTATTGCCGTGAAAGGCTCCATTTGTGTGCATGGCGTGAGTTTGACAGTCAACGAAGTCAACCGCACTATTTTTAACATCAACTTAATTCCGCACACCTTAGAAAACACCAATCTGCAGTTTTTAACACTGGGCGATGCTGTCAACTTAGAAATTGATTTGATCGCGCGCTATGTAGAGCGGATGACAGAATGGCAAAACGAGAAATAACCTGACACAAAACGATATGCAAATGATTAGTAGCGCAAAAGAAATTATTGAGGAAATCCGCCAAGGCCGCATGGTGGTGCTGGTGGACGATGAAAATCGCGAAAACGAAGGTGACCTTGTTCTCGCAGCACAATTTACCACGCCGGAACATATTAATTTTATGGCGAAATATGGCCGTGGCCTGATTTGCCTTACCTTATCTGAAGCGCGTTGCGAACAGCTTAACCTAAACAGAATGGTCGAAAAAAATGGCGCGCGCATGGGGACGAATTTTACGGTTTCCATTGAAGCGGCACACGGCGTGACGACTGGTATTTCTGCTGCTGACCGCGCACATACTGTGCTAACAGCGGTTGCAAGAAACGCTAAGCCTGAAGATATTGTCAGCCCCGGTCATGTTTTTCCACTCGCCGCGATGGATGGCGGCGTGCTGGTGCGCGCTGGCCATACTGAAGCCGGTTGTGATTTAGCAGCATTGGCTGGCTGCGAACCAGCCAGTGTGATTTGCGAGATTTTAAATGACGACGGTACCATGGCACGCCTGCCGGATTTAATGGCATTTGCCGAAATGCATCAGTTAAAAATCGGCACAATCGCCGATTTAATTCATCACCGCGCGGAAACTGAACGATTGATTGAGCGGGCAGCGGAACGCATGATCGACACGCCTTACGGTAAGCTCAAGTTAATCGCCTACCGCGACAACATTGCCAAAGAAACGCATTTGGTGTTGATTAAAGGCAATCCGCAACCTGATAAAGAATGTCTAGTGCGTGTGCATGAGCCACTTTCCATTTTTGATTTGCTCGATAAAAGTGCTTGCACGCACAGCTGGAACACATTAAATGCGATGGAAGTCATCGCAAACGCAGAATCGGGCGTTATGGTACTGTTGCATCACCAAGAAAATGGCGAAGATATCATTGCCCGTATTAACGGTGCTGACGAACCGATTCGGATTCGCCAAGAATTACGCACTTACGGGATTGGCTCGCAAATTTTATTAGATTGCAATGTGGGCAAAATGAAGCTCCTTGCCACCCCAAGAAAAATGCCAAGCATGGCTGGCTTTGGTTTGGAAGTGACCGGGTATTTGGAATCTTAAAAAAATCTTTACACGAATGCCTGCGCTTATGAATACAGTGCTAAAAAATTAGGAGGGGAAATAATGTTTAACGACTTCAAAAAAATACGCAGATTTTTAATTTCCGCCATTGCCGCGAGCTTGCTCGCCACACTTTCTGGTTGTGCAACCACCACTAAAAGCAGTGTTTCTGGCGTGAATCGCTCGCAGTTTATGCTGTTACCGGCCAGCACCGTGAACAATATGTCATCCCAATCCTACCAAGAAACTTTAAAAGAGGCTGACAAGAAAAAAACCTTGAATGCTGACCCAGCCATGGTGCAACGCGTGCGCAATATTTCCAACAAACTCATCGCCCAAGTTGGCGTGTTCCGCCCAGACGCGACCAAATGGAAGTGGGAAGTGAACGTTGAAAAAAATGATCAGCTCAACGCTTACTGTATGCCTGGCGGAAAAATCATGGTGCTTTCCGGCTTGGTAGAAAAAATCCAAGCCACCGACGATGAACTCGGCGCGGTGATTGGCCACGAAATTGCCCACGCTTTGCGCGAACACGGGCGCGAACGCATGTCGCAAGCGTATATACAACAGTTTGGCTTGCAAGCGCTTGCCTCGGTGATTGGCGGTACGGCTGGTAGCATGGCAGCACAAGGCGCCGGCTTGGGTTCGCAGTTATTTTTCTCACTCCCCAATGGCCGTGAGCAAGAACGTGAAGCAGATAAAATGGGCTTGGAACTTTCTGCGCGTGCTGGGTTTAACCCGGATGCCTCTGTGACGCTTTGGCAAAAAATGAGTGCCAATAATAAAGGTGCACCACCAGAATTTTTAAGCACGCACCCTGCAAGCGAAAACCGGATTAAAGATTTACAAGCATTAGCACCGAAAGTGAAACCACTTTACGAAGCGGCGATTGCAAAAAAATAATGTGTTTTACATCAATGGATGTGTGACCCCTTTGATTTGATTATATTTAAGTAACTAAATGAATATTAAGAGGATATGTTTTTGTTTATGTTGTTCAATAACTATTGGTGGGTGTGCAACTGCTTTAAAAAGTAGTGATATTGAAAAATACTATAAAAACTTTGTTGGGCAACAATACAACCCTCAACTTACAAGTGGTGGGTGGAGAATAATTAGCGAAGAAATTGATTCATTGGAGGTCGAGAATTATTCTCTTGGACCAAACTGTACTTGGTCTTTAACTGTAGATAAAAAAAGTAACACTTATGTTGCTTTTAGGTTTACGTCAGACAGAGAACTGTGTGATAGCATAAAAATGTTTCCTAGACCATAAATCAAAGGGGGCAGACTCGATTGATTTTTCCTAAGTAAGCCTCTTTACCCTCTCAATTCTCAAGCCCCCCCTTTTGTATTCGGCAATCCTGTGTACTTTAGGTTAAAATAGCGCCTTTGAATTTTTACAGTAAATTTCTCAGAGAATATTATGGATCCACGTCAATCGATTATCGAAGCCGCGTTTGAAGACCGCGCCAACATCAACCCAGCCAACGCCTCTGCCGACATTAAATCGACGGTTGAATCTGTATTGGCAGATTTAGACACTGGCAAATTGCGAGTAGCAAGCCGTATTGGTGAAACTCAACAATGGGAAACGCATCAATGGTTGAAAAAAGCGGTATTGCTCTCTTTCCGCTTAAAAGACAATTATTTGATGGATGATGGCGTAACGAAATATTTTGACAAAGTACCGCCAAAGTTTGCTGACTACACGGAAGAAGACTTTAAAAACGGCGGCTTCCGCGTGGTGCCAAACGCGATTGTGCGTAAAGGTTCATTCATTGCTAAAAATGCAGTGTTGATGCCTTCATATGTAAATATCGGCGCTTACGTGGGCGAAGGTTCGATGGTCGATACTTGGGCAACCGTTGGCTCATGCGCACAAATTGGTAAAAACGTGCACTTATCTGGCGGCGTAGGTATCGGCGGCGTGTTAGAGCCGGTACAAGCCGGCCCAACCATTATTGGCGACAATTGCTTTGTTGGCGCACGTTCAGAAGTGGTAGAAGGCGTGGTGGTGGAAGACAACTGCGTGATCTCAATGGGTGTGTATATCGGCCAATCCACCAAAATTTATGACCGCGAAACCGGTGAAGTATTTTATGGCCGCGTGCCAGCAGGTTCCGTCGTCGTTTCTGGTAACTTGCCTTCAAAAGACGGTAGCTACAGCTTGTATTGCGCTGTTATCGTGAAAAAAGTAGACGCAAAAACATTAGGTAAAGTGGGCATTAACGAATTATTGCGCGGCATTTAAACGCCCTTTCTCGCAAAAAAAGCGGCTTTTACAGCCGCTTTTTTATCAACAAATTTACAATTAGGTCGATGAATCCATCCATATTTAAGCGATTGTCGGCAACCTAAAACTTTATAATTCTCCGTGTATTTTTTAGATTCTTTCACGGATGAGCCAAATCAAAATCAGCTTTATTCTGCTAGCCCTGATTACCGGTGGATTTATTACGCTGTTAGCTTTCCGCTTGGTCACGCTCATTAACGTAGCACGCGACAAAGAAAAAAATGCCATTCTTACCTTAAGCACACTGATGCTTGGCAGTAGCATTTGGTTGCTGCAACTTATTCATAGCCTCGCTTTCCCGCTGATTCCTAATAGTGGTTATTCGCTGACAATTTCGCTGGTCACTTGGATTTTTGCCACCTTGATGGCGTTTATTTATTTATTTTGCGGTAGCCATACTTTCCTGCCAAAAAGTTGGCTGATATTGGGTAGCCTATTAGCGGGTGTTTGCGGGCTAGAGGTTTTTCATTCCAACCTCATGGCGATGCTGATTCACCCGAATTTAAAATTCTCCACCACTGCAGCCTTTTTCATTTTTCCTATCAGCCTCATGCTGATGGGTAGCGGTGTGTATTTGCTTTATCTCTTTAAATTTAATGCGCATCTTTATCGGTTCCGACACAAACTCGTCCTCGCCACCCTAGTTTCAATCGCTTTATTTGTGAATCATTGGCTACTCGACTACACCGTAGATTTACCAAAAAATGCCGATAGCCTGTATCCGGTGAACGACAGTAGCCTGCTGAAAGGCTTTAAATTTGCACTAGGGTTTATCTGTTTGTTTTTTATGCCTTTTATCACCGCAATTTTTTACGACAAATTTAAATTCAACACTTTTTTATGGCGTAATTTAACGCAGGCTACGCCGGAAAATTTGTACAAAAATTATTCAAGCAACCATTTGCTAGACCGCAATAATTTGGAGGAAGCAAAGTTCCGCTTTGACCAAGCGAAACTGTCTGAAGAGTTATTGGAAATTTTTTCTTACGATGCTTTGATGCTGGAATACCAAATTAAGGTGGATAGCAAAACCCGCATGCCTGTTGGTGCTGAGGCATTTTTACGTTGGGCGCACCCTGAAAAAGGGTTGTTGGTGCCGGCAGATTTTATGCACCTAGTAGACAACCTAGATATGCGCGATGACATTGACGCATGGGTGATGGAAGAAACTTGCCGCATGTTGCATCGCCTAAAAAGCGCGCAAATGCATTTGCCCATTTCAATTAATTTATCGCTACAGCAATTATTACAACCTGCTTTAGTTGATTACATGAATGATCTGTTAAACAGATTTGAATTAAGCAAGCAATCCATTATTGTTGAGATTCCTGAGTCACTCGCTTTTCAAAATCACCCCATGTTGCAAGCGCAACTGGAAAAGTTTAGATCTGCGAACCTGCAAATTGCCATTGATGACTTTGGTACGCAATCGGCCACACTGGCCGATTTGCAAAGTTTGCCCGTCTGCGAACTCAAATTAGGGCCTGGACTTACTGCTGACATTGAACGCAACCCCAAAACACGCAGCGTCGCTGAGGCTGTGATTCAGCTTGCGCATGCGTTGGGCTTAAGCGTGGTGGCAGAAAGTGTCGAAACTGAAGGACAACGCCAAGCCTTGATAGAACTTGACTGCGACGCCATGCAAGGGTTTATCATTTCCCCGCCGCTCACAGAGCATCGCTTTTGGGCGCTACTGAACAATTTACAGGCCAACCTGACGCCATAAATTTTCTTTGCAGTTTTACTGATAAAATAAGAATGTTATTTTTCCTATTTTATCCGTATGCAACTTTTCGGCATCCCCAACTGTAATACTGTTAAAAAAGCCCGCACTTGGTTAGAAGCGCACAATATCGCCTACACTTTTCATGACTTTAAAAAAGAACCGCCAACGCAAGCTTTGCTGGAAAACTGGCTTGCGCAACAACCTTGGGAAAGCTTAGTGAATCGCGCGGGCATGACTTGGCGCAATTTAACTGATGCTGAAAAAACAGCCGTTAAGGATAATATGAGCGCTATCAACTTAATGATAGTGAAACCATCTGTGATTAAACGCCCGGTGTTGGTGCAAGACCATAAAATCCTTAGCTTGGGTTTTTCAGAATCTAATTACGAGAAAATATTTCAACAATGAGTACTTTAGACCTTGCCATTGCATTATTAAAACGCCAATCCAACACGCCGGACGATGCAGGTTGTCAGGAACTCATGATTTCACGTTTGGAGCCACTCGGGTTCAAGATTGAACGCATGCGGTTTGGCAATGTAGATAATTTTTATGCGCGCCGCGGCGCAACTTGCCCACTATTAGTGTTTGCTGGACACACTGACGTTGTGCCAACCGGCCCCTTGGAAAAATGGCACACGCCGCCGTTTGAACCAACGATTAAAAACGGCATGTTGTACGCACGTGGCGCGGCGGACATGAAAACTTCGCTGGCTGCATTTATCACGAGTATTGAAGAATTTATCGCTGAAAATCCCAACCACGTTGGTTCAATCGGCCTACTGATTACTTCAGACGAAGAAGGCGTGGCCGTCGATGGCACGGTAAAGGTGGTGGAAGCCTTAAAAGCGCGCAGTGAGCATTTTGACTACTGCATCGTCGGTGAGCCGACGAGTAATAAATTAGTCGGCGACATGATTAAAAATGGCCGCCGCGGTTCGCTTTCTGGCGACCTCACGATTAAAGGCGTGCAAGGTCATATTGCCTACCCGCATTTAGTCAAAAACCCTATTCACATGGTCGCCCCCGCGATTAAAGACATGGTGGAAACAGTGTGGGACAACGGCAACGAATATTTTCCGCCTACAAGCTGGCAAATTTCTAACATGAACGGTGGCACAGGTGCCACCAACGTGGTGCCTGGCGAAGTGAATATTTTATTTAATTTTAGATATTGCCCAGAATTTAACAGCCAAGGCAGCACAGAAGCGAATTTAAAATCGCGCGTGCATGCCATTTTGGATCAACACAACCTTGATTACGATTTGATGTGGGAACACTCACCTTCGTACATCACCCCACGCGGCAATTTGGTGGATGCAATTGAAGAGGCGATTCAAGAAAGTTATGGAGTTAAACCAGAACTTTCTACCACAGGCGGCACTTCTGACGGACGCTTTATTGCAGACATTTGCAAACAAGTGATCGAATTTGGTCCACTCAATGCGACCATCCATAAACTCAACGAATGCGTGGGTGTGGCCGATATTGAGCCACTGAAAGAAACCTACAAACGCACTTTGCAAAAATTATTAAAATAACCTATGTCAAACTCAACGGTTTCTCAAGAACTTTCCACTATTCGCGACTTTGTCCGCTATGCCGTCAGCGAATTTGAAGCGTCGAATATTTTTTTCGGTCACGGGACAGATAATGCCTATGACGAAGCCGTTTGGCTTGTGATGGGTGCACTGCATTTGCCGCTAGACACGGTGGAAAACTTTTGGGATGCGCGATTGATTTCTACCGAGCGAGAGAAGCTTGCAATTTTAATTGAAGCACGCGTCACGATGCACACGCCGACAGCTTATTTATTGAAAGAGGCTTGGTTGCAGGGCTTTAAATTTTATGTGGATGAACGCGTGTTGATTCCGCGCTCGTTTATTGCAGAGCTACTGGTGCACGATTTAAGTGACTTTAATTTGTCACTTTGGATTGAATATCCTGAAATGATTGAAAGCGCAGCAGACATTTGCACGGGTAGCGGTTGTTTAGGTATTTTGCTTGCCAATAGCTTCCCCAACGCGGCGATTGATGTTGTTGATATTTCACAAGATGCCATTGATGTGTGCAATATCAACATCCAAAATTATGGCTTGCAAGATCAAGTGACAGCTGTGAAATCGGACATGTTCAGCGCACTCGCGGGCAAGACTTACGATGTGATCATCAGTAATCCACCTTATGTGGATGCGCCCTCCATGGCAGCGTTGCCCAAAGAATATCAGAACGAGCCACAGCTAGCTTTAGGCAGTGGCGACGCTGGTCTCGATCACACGCATACTTTATTACGTGAGGCCGCCAACCATTTAAATGACGGTGGTTTATTGATCGTGGAAATCGGCCACAACCGCAATGCGCTAGAAGCTGCTTATCCACATGTTACGTTTAACTGGCTAGAAGTTTCTTCTGGCGACCAATTTGTATTTTTGCTCACTAAGGCACAACTTGTATCCATCTAATCTATCTAACTCATCGAACCCCACGCCATTCAAATGGCAAGAAAATGGCACGACAAAAAACGCTATTTGGCATTCAGAAAATGATGCCCCGCTGCCAAAACGCGTACAAATTGCTGACGACACCATGAATGCGGACGCAGCATATAAACTATGCTGCGAAGGCACCGCGCTTTTGTGGCGTGGCGATTTTCAAAATGCCAAGCAGCTATTACAAGCACTTTCACGCCGCATCGACAGGCCTGGCAAGAAACCTAAAAAAAATCCTGACAATAACTTAGAGGCGTTTCATCTGCACCGTCAGGCACAATCGCAAAAAGCGCGTATTTTAGGCATGTTGTTGATTGAGTTAAGCGTCGGCTATCACATACACTTACGCCGAGCCCCCGATGTGAAAGCCGCTTGTGAACATGCGTATGGGAAAAGCTCGCAAGGGTTAGTTGTTTCCTTAAGAGAAATTTTAGGCCTGATTGGCGCTTATGAATGGCACAAAAATGGTGTTGAAATACCGCAAATTCAAGAAAAAATCCACCCAAGCTACGGCGTTTTTTCACCGATTCGTGGTGAATATTTAACGCTGGTTGACCAAGCCCCTTTACCCAACCCTTGCAACTTAGCATTTGATATTGGCACTGGTACGGGTGTGTTGGCGGCCATTTTGGCAAATCGTGGCATTAAGAATATCCTCGCTACTGATAACGCGCCGCGTGCATTGGCCTGTGCAAAAGATAATATTGAACGCTTAAATTTAAAAAGTTATGTGAAAGTGATTGAGGCGGATTTATTTCCGAATCAAGAAAATGGCAAAGCCGATTTAATTGTTTGCAACCCGCCTTGGTTACCCGCACGCCCAAGCTCGGCGCTAGAGTCAGCTGTGTATGACGATAAAAGCCAAATGCTCAAAGGCTTTTTATCTGGCTTAAAATATCATCTTTCTGAAACGGGCGAAGGCTGGCTAATTCTGTCAGATTTTGCCGAGCATTTAGGCTTAAGAAACCGTGAGGATTTATTAGCGTGGATAAAAGATGCAGGCTTAACTGTGATCGAAAAAATGGACACCAAGGCCAAGCACAATAAGCCACTTGATAAAAGCGACCCATTGCACGAAGCACGCAAAGCAGAAGTGACTTCGCTCTGGCGGCTTCGGATTGGCAGCTAAAAAAGCTTAATTAAGACGAACGATAGGCAATGGGGTGTGTATTTTTTTTGTATTGCCCTAAATACACGCGCGCATAAATTCTAAGTGCGGCGATTTCTAAAAACAAAAATCCTAGCCCTGTCAGTGTCATCAGCATATTCTGATGATCATGGATTTGCGTGAGCATTAAGTCTATTGCAATAAATGTTGGCGTAAATGGGAAGCCGACTAAGCCCATGGCACAAATCAGAAAAATTATGGCCAAATCTGGCCGTTCTTGTACATAGCCATGATAACGGTGCAGGCCAATATCACCATCAAGCGCTTGCGTGTTATGTAAACAAAACATGCCGAGCACCGCGGCCGCAATGGTGGTGGTGAGGTAAATCCATACATGCGCGACTTCCACATGCACATTCAGTGAAACAGCCAATACGATTAAAATTTGGCTCATCACGATCATCCACCAAGCCGTGATTGGGCTGCCGCGCCAAGCAAAAGCAAACAAAATACACATCAATGACAGCAAGGCGTAAAGCGCTGGCAAATACACTTTGACTTGCATCGGTAGCGTTAACATTTCGAGTTCGATTAACACACCCGCGAAAATCAATAGTTTGAGTACGAGTTGCGCAACCACATGCTGCATCCAAAAAAGGTGGTTGCCTAACCACTTAAACGGTTGCCATAAATAGCCAAACTGAAAAGTATCCATATGCCATTCTTTTAAGCACAGCATATAAAGGGTGTTGCGCCACGGCTGCTTGCGAATATCGACTGGCAATTTGGGCTGATACTCAAAGAATTGGTTATGAATCATGTACCCCAGCATGGAAGGTGAAACCAATAGTTGATACGCACGTAAAAAAGCATGCCCAGCAAAATGAATGAGCACCAGAGTATGCAAGCCAAAACCAATTTCTATCAGCATCAAGCCCATTTGTGTAATCGCACCATAAGCGATTTGGGTTTTTACAGTCGACTGCACGCGCGCAGTTAAAGCTGCAATAACGCTCGTGACAACGCCAAGCATGATAATAGCAATATTGACACCTTGCACTTGCTGCCAAAGTGGAAAGCTGCGTAACAACAGAAATATTCCTAAATGGCTAGACAACGCACCATAAAAAATCGCGCTTGATGTCGTTGGGCCTTCCATGGCGCGAGGCAACCAGCTCGAAAATGGCACTTGTGCTGACTTAACCGCAGCCGCCAACAGAATGGTGGCTGCAATAAATATCAGCCCTCCGGCATTCGGCGCTAATTGAAAAGTAGTCAACCAATCTGTCGTCGTGAGTTCAGTAAAAGTAATATTGGTATGAAACACATGGTGCGCCATCCACATCATTAAAATTAAGCTCACATCACCAAGGCGATACGTTGAGATCACCTTCATCGCATTTTTAACAGGTAAATAACGGTCACGGTAATAGCCAATCAACAAAAACGAAGTGAAGCCAAAAATTTCCCAGCCAATAAATAAGGTTTCAAAATTACCCGCAAAAACCGCGAATGAGTAGCCAATATAAAATAATAATAAGCCGCAAAAATACCGTTTAAAGCCTTCGTCTCGGTGCATATAAAAACGGCTAAAAATAAGTACCAATAGCGTGATCAACGCGCCAACCAACGCAAACGTCGCGGTGAGTTTGTCAAAATAAAAATGCAAAATAAAGCGAAAGCCTTCATGTTCAAAAAGCTTTAAATACGCCAATTCTTGCGCGACAAACCCATGCGACGCCCAAATAAAAATGCCATATATCACCATGAGCAAATGCACGAACACCATGCCGATGGCTAATCCGGATAATTGTTTTTCTTGATGGCGACTAAAAAACAAGCTAACCACAAAAGTCAACATTGGCAGCGCAACGTAAAGAGGTAAGAAATTCATCATGGTTTTTATTGGCTGTTTATGTTGTTATTAATTGAGAAATACCGGCAAATTTTCTTTTGTTGCATCGGGCAGACGGTTGGTTTGCATCGGTTCGGCAGATTCAATCAATTGGAGAATATCTTCTACCTCTGGTAATTTTTCTGTCACTGGCACATAAGGCACAAACGCACCCGCTTTAAAATAAAAAAGTGCATGGCTTTCCGGTTGAATCACAGATAAATGCACCCACTCATTAATAAACCATTCGTACATTTCTGGTGTGGACTGAATTGCATGCAATACCACTTCAGGGAAGTGTTCAACAATAATCATGAGGCGAATCGGGTCATGCACTTCGACCATTTGCCAAGGCAAGCCCGGGCGCAAATCGCCATCGCTACTATTGGCCACCCCAAATAACCCAACCACGTTATGCGGCAACTTTGTACCCGCACCATGCTTGTAATTGTCCACGCGTGAGAAATAGTATTCTAGATTGATCCCGCCGCACACTGGGCCAAGTGGCTTCATAATATTGGCCAAAATTTGACCATCCAAATCGTTTTTATAATCGTAAGAATTCATAAATGCGCGCCTATCCATAAACATGGACTTTGTAAGCGCGCGCTTACCTACAATACACAAAGCGTTGGTACCGTGCCCCAACTCAGGGCGCGGCTCAAATAAAGAAACCGAGCGACCCTTAATCGCACGCCGCACTTTATCAATGACATTTTTTGTCTCGATAGAAGCAAATCTGCGCGAACGCTCTTTAGCGTTTAAATCGCAAGCACTTTCAAAAGTGGCAACATTTTTTGCATGCAACTTTTTATTATCTACCGTCAACAAATGCGTGTCATAAAAGCCCATTTCATCCGCCGCAGTGTCGTGCATGCCCCCAATAAACTGGGTTTCTGGCGGAATATGAATGCCTGCATTTTTTAATTTTTCTCGCACTTTCGGATGATTCGCCATCATCGCCATCACCCGCGCGTTCACCGCGCCGGGGCGGCCACTACAAGCGCCACAATCATGGGCGCCATGATGTGGATTATTCGCACTGCTACTGCCATGCGCAATGATATACACCAGCGGTGCAAATGCTTTTTTAAGTGCAATCCCGTTCAATAGACTCAGTACGCGCGCAGCCATTTCATCCACGGTGTAGCCAATTTGGAGACCATTTTCTTGGTCGTTGGGTGATGCATTTTCTACCGTGAGCGTACTTTTCTCATGCATAACAGCAAAAGCATTTGAAATGGCTGGTGCCATTTTTGGCGCAAATAAATGTTGCATGAGTCTAATTAGCGCCCAAAAACCAAACGTAAACGTACTCAAAAAACCTGCCAGCAAACCATGTGTTTTAGTTGTATAAAATGCATCATGCGGACGATGTGCATCTTCGGCAGACTCTTTAATTAAGTATTTCGGGGTGACTGGTGCAGGGCAAAGTTTTTCGTAAAATTTGCCGTTTTGCGGCAAAAAGAAAAATTCCGCACTGAAAAATCCTGGCGTGCCAAAGGTCTCACTGTGCGGGTCAACGGTTTCCACATGGCGGCGAAGACTGCACTCGCGTTCGTCAATACAAAAAAGGGCTTGAAAAGTGTTAGGCACTTGTGATTGCTGGCCATGTTTTTCTAAACGCTGACTGCTGAGCTGAATGCCGGCTAACACTTCGTCGTAATAACTCCACTCAAAAGCATCTTGCCAAATTGTCAGCACCTCTGTGAGCTCAGATTCTGGTAACTCGGCAAATAAATTCAGCGGTGGCACTGTTATTTCTGCAGCTAAAGGATGCCAATTTTTGCCAAATTTTGCGTCTAAGCAATCTATTTCCAGTAATAATTCAACCAATATAAAGTCATGCAGGCTGATATTTTTTCTATCTAACATCACAGCCGGCTGTTGCTCCACCGTTGCGACCATGCCGCTCCACCCGCGGTGGCTAAATTGTTGGTCAAACAAATATTGGCTGTAATACGCCTCGTTACCCACCAATATATCAAGCAATTTTTTGAGGCTAGTTTCTGGCAACTGTAATAACGCACGCGCACGTTTGGTTTTAAAAAGGCTCACATAACTGTGCCGCTCTAGCGCACGTAGCGCATCCAAAAAACTCAAATGCTGAATGGGAAAAGGCCAAATCGCAATGCCTTGGTCAAGATATTGACTGGCTAACCTAAATAAAATCGGTTGTACTGCATTTTCCAAATCCAGCCCAAGCTGATGTTTCCATAACACTCGCAATTGCCCAATCCGCGCTTCGTTATGCGCATGGTAAGGTTGATTCAGCAGTTTTTCGCGCCATAAATTAAGGTGTGCATCGCCCTGCCGTGCCACAATCGCGCGATCTAAAATTTCGGCCTTGATACGTTCATTGCAATACATTTCACGAAAGTCTGCCAAAGGCGTGGTCGCTTGAAAGCCAAAAATTTTAGCCGCTTTAAAAATGGCCTCGTAAAATTTTAAGTGTTGAAAAGCATGTAACGTATTGTGGTGAATAAAATCTTTGAGCGGCGATTGCGTTGGCAAATAGTGCTTAAGTTCATGCAAAACGTGTTGCTCATCAAAAATATCTAAATGTGGCTTCATTTGGCTAACTTTATTTGTGTTTGCAAAAAAGCCGCGCTTCTCAGCACGACTTATTGAGTCCTAAAGTCCAACAAAGGTTTTTTCTAGGAAGTTCACCTTACCGGTCGCTATGTCATAAACCGCACCGGCAATGGCAATTTGTTTCTTGTTAAGCATTTCATCCACAATATCGCTCTGCCGGATAATCGTTTCAATTTGATGTTTGACGTTCAACAAGTTAATTTTTTCTACAAAATTCTCATTTTTAGAAGTACGATTTTCTGCTTTTTTCACCGTTTTTTCATGGCGAATAGAAGGCTTAATAAAGTTAATAATTTCACCAATATGGCCATCTCTAAAATCATCGCAGGCCGCTTTTACCGCACCGCAAGCGGTATGTCCCATCACGACAATCAATTTAGAACCCAAATATTTGCTACTAAACTCCAAACTGCCAATCGCTTTATCTGAAGCAATATTGCCCGCCAAACGTACACTGAAAATATCGCCCAGTGCTTGGTCAAATAACAGTTCAACTGGCGCACGCGAATCACTACAACTTAAAAACGAAGCAAACGGATGTTGCTTATCTTTGGTAATCTGAATCAAGGCTTTAAAGTCTTTGTCTTCTTCGCGGTCATGCAAAAAGCGTTGATTACCTTCAATAAGAATATCCAAGGCTTCTTTCGGGCTCATCTTATCGCGGTCTAATAACGGGTGTTTGTACATAAGTTTTTCCTTTTTTTGATAGTGATTTTGGTAACGGTTAATGCGCCAATAAATGTTTTGGTGGCTTAAAGTTGATGGTTTCTACCTCAATTTTTTTCAATTTCGCATGTAGTTGATAATCATGAATAAATTCCACAACATCGTATGAAATCGCCTTACTGTTGGAACAATCAATCACCACTTTTGATTTAGCTGGGATTTTTTCTAACGCCTCAATAATGCTGGCTTTATTAAAAAATGACACCTCCTCCGCCAATACCAAATGATGGACATCTCGGCCATCTGCAGTGGATTTTGTCTCTTTCATGTAATGAGAGTTGCGATAGCTGTGATGCAAGGTAAAGACCAAGCCAACCAGTAAACCTAAACCAATCCCTGTGAGCAAATCTGTCAATACAATGGCAACGATCGTCACGATAAACGGCACAAATTGTTCCCACCCTAATTCATACATTTGTTTAAATAAGCTTGGTTTTGCGAGTTTATAGCCAACCATAATTAAAATGGTCGCTAAACTTGCCAGTGGAATTAAATTCAAAAGACTCGCGATGGTCACCGCGCTCAACAACAACCAAACACCGTGTAAAACAGCCGATAATTTAGTTTTCGCACCGAACGTAATATTGGCTGAACTACGCACAATCACTTGCGTAATGGGCAAACCCCCAATTAAGCCTGAAAAAATATTGCCTAAGCCTTGCGCCCTTAATTCTTGATTAGTGGGTGTCACGCGTTTTAGCGGATCCAACTTGTCAGTCGCTTCTACACACAACAAGGTTTCTAAGCTGGCAACAATCGCCATCACAAAAGCCACTTTATAAATGGCAAGATTATTCCACTGGCTAAAATCAGGATAAGTAAAAAAGCTGAAAAAATCACCGACACTATTGGCCACAGGTAATTTTACAATTTGCTCGGCATCCAAGCTAAACGGCAACAAGCCAGATTGAAAAGCTAGATTGATCGCAATCCCGACCAACACCACCACAATAGGGCCTTGTAAAATTTGGAAAACTTTATGCTTTTTAGAAAGTACAGCATCCCACAAAATTAAAATCGAGAATGAAATAATCGCAATAAAGACTGCCCCCGGGGTTAATAAATCCCAAGCCGTTGAAAGTGCGGTAAATGTATTTTCACCAGAGGCTTGCTCAAACGCTTCATCGCCTTCAAAGTCTGCAGAGTAGCCAAACGCATGCGGAATCTGCTTTAAAATAATCAGTAAGCCAATGCCGGTTAGCATGCCTTTAATGACAGAAGACGGCACAAAATAAGCAATAAACCCAGCTTTAAACAGCCCAAGTAAGTACTGAATGACCCCTGCCAGAACCACGGCCAGCAAAAATGCTTCAAAATTTCCAAGCGTACCAATCGCAGTGAGGACAATCACCGCCAAACCAGCCGCCGGGCCACTCACACCGAGCTGAGATCCACTGGCTAAACCCACTACAATCCCGCCAACAATACCAGCAATCACCCCGGAAAAAAGTGGCGCGCCAGAGGCGAGTGCAATACCTAAACAAAGCGGCAGCGCGACAAAAAACACCACGATACTTGCAGGTAAATCTTGAGAAAAATGTTTGAACATGTCAGACCAATTTTCTTGTTGGGTCATTTTTGTGGCCATAAAAAACTCCTGTTGATTAAAAACAAAAACAGTACTGGCACTTTCATGCGTACTGTGAAACTTTTGTTGTGATATAGATCACTATTTATTTTATTGAATGCACATTAACAGGTCATCTTATTTCAGTGCATTGACATTTTTATGACATATTCCATGTTGGTTCGGCAATTACTGTACATCAGACTTCTCAATAAAAGGGCGTTTACCTAAGGAATGCAATCTCAAATGCGGCTGTTTTGTCACTTCATCTTTCTGAGCCTCTTTATCTACTAAAGTTGCGCCTTCCCATTTGTCTTCAGCATTATATTTCTCAGCTGCTGGAATCTCATGGTAAGGTTGTTTAGAAATAAAGTGCTGATTTGATCTTGCTTTTTCAGCAAGAGCTGCGCCTGAAGCAAGCAAACCAACTGAAGCAAATGTTACAACTAATAATTGTGATAATTTCATAATATTTCTCCTTTACAGTTTTTGACTAGTTTTTCGAGTTATCTATCTCGTTTCTCGATGGTTGCCATTATCCACACCATATGTCCACAAAAAATCTCCCATAATAGGTAGATCGGTATATACTTTACGGCATATACGCAACGGCATATTTTCCATGCAAAACGAAGTCAAAAGCGCGTTTGAAATGCGCAACGCCATAAAAAAAACGCAGGCGGAACAAGCCTCTGTGCGTCTGTTCACGCAGTTTGGCACAACGCTATTTGAACAAGGCTGGCAGCCTTTAACAGCGGAAAGCGTGCTAGATAGTATCTGTGGTTTTCTCGGCGCAAATCATGGGCTGATCGCCTCGCAACAGTCAGGCACACTCACCATTATTGCGAGCAAGGGACAAACCTTTCCGGTCGGCGCAAGAATTCCAATGGTAGGCATTTACGCAAGTCTTTTAAAATTTCCGGTACATTTTGATTTTCATTTGGTACAACAATCGCGGCTCTGGACGCACCAAGAGCAGGCGCAAGAGTTAAGTTTTGTCGCACCTATTGCTGTCAAACAGCAGCCGGTTGGTTTGATGGCGTTTTCATGTAAAAGCCATTTGGGGCAAGCTGCGTTAATGCAACTACAAGCACTTTGCGGATTTGTTGGTCAGGCCATGATGCAAGCAGAAAATATTGCCAACATGCCAGACCAATCTATTTTGAATGCCTTAACCCCTAGAGAACGTGAAGTGTTTGCACTTTTACCTGCCGGACACAGCAATGCAGAACTTGCAGAAAAATTAGGCATCTCAGCGGGTACGGTCAAAATCCATGTGGAACGTATTTTGGCAAAACTTAACTTACGAGACAGAACGCAAGCCGCGGTAAAGGCTGTGGAATTAGGTTATAAGGCACAATAATTTTTATGCACATCAGGGTTGCTCATCAACTTACCCAAAAATGGCAAGATTTATCGCTTGGCATGAAAGGGATTATTTTGAATGCGCTACCCTTAACCGTGCTGTTAGCCTCACTCGCCTCACTGTATTTTAAAGAGCAACAGGCAGCGCTTTTAGAGGACAAACTACGCAGCACTATCCAAACCCAGCGCGATATTCAAGCGGTGCATACGCAACTAGTAGAAGCCTCTACCGGCGTGCGGGATTATCTTTTAACCGGCGACAGGGCATTTTTAAAAATTTATGCGTCGGCATACCAACAGTTACCGCAAATTTTGCGGGCGTTGGAGCAAAAGTTAGAAGACCCGGAACAACAGGCACGCATTCGCATCATCGTTCCACTTGTCAAAAAAAATCTGGCCGATTTAAAAGTACTGGCAGATAAAAATTTGACGCCATCCACGAGTGAAACCCTTGACCATGAACTGATCAATAAATTTGAATCGCAAAGTAAAACGCTTAATAATCTGCGTGAGGAAATTGAGGCGTTAAGTGCGCGCGAAGCAATTTTAGTTGCGCGAGAACAAGCTGAAGTCAATACGGAACGACAAAGTAGTATTAACTTCACCATGTTCGCTGCGACCGTAGGTATTTTAGGCTCACTCGCCGGCGCGTGGATTTTTTCAAACACGATTGTGCGGCGCGTGCGTCAAATTCGGGATAGTGCCGCACATTTGGCACGTGGCGAGCCATTGGCTTTGCCGTCAATTAGTCGCGATGAGCTTGGTCAGCTTTCTGAAGAGCTCGACCACGCATCTCAACTACTCGCAAAAAGTGCTGGCGAAGCCCATTTTGCGCGGATTGAAGCCGAAGAAGCCAGCCATGCAAAAAGTAATTTTCTTTCACGCACTAGCCATGAATTACGCACACCACTCAACGCAATTTTAGGCTTTGCCCAACTGTTAGAACATGATCTTCCTGAAGGTAGACAGAAAAATAGTGCCAGTCTGATTATTGGCGCTGGTAAGCATTTATTAAAACTAATTAATGAAGTGTTAGATATTGCGCGCATTGAAAGCGGCGATGTCGCCATGCATTACAGTGAATTTAACCTTGCCGATTTACTCGATGAAACCTCCAATTACATTCGTCCGCTTGGCAAAATCCGCGATATTGAGATTCAAACCCACTATGAAAAAGATATTTTTGTCTGGACTGATCGACAAAAATTAATGCAAGTTGTCCTGAATGTACTTTCTAACGCGTTGAAATACGGCCCAGAAAGTTCTACGGTGCAACTAAGAGCCATGGAAAAAAACCAAGCGTTTTTAATTGAAGTAGAAGATACTGGAAAAGGCATTGCCCCAGAGCGCCGGGCGAGGTTGTTCACACCGTTTGATCGGCTCGGCGCAGAAAATACCACCACTGAAGGCACAGGCTTAGGCTTGGCGCTGAGTAAACAAATGATGGATGCCATGGGGGGCAGCATTACTATTTCAGCGCAAAAAAGTGTGTTTACATTAACACTGCCCAAAATACCGAGCGCAACTGAAGCACGAAAAATTGGCCAAGCTGATGCGACTGAGCGTACGCAGGACTTCACACAACCCGCCTTTGTAGAAAAACAAAAAGTTAAAACCGCTAAATTGAATGTGCTGTATGTTGAGGATAACGCAAGCAACCTCGCCTTGGTGGAAGCGATTCTGAAAAGACATCCCTCTCTCAAATTACACCTTGCCAATAATCTTCACGACGGCTTACATTATTTGAAAAATATTGTCCCGGACCTAGTCCTTATTGATTTGCACCTGCCAGATGGCACTGGCGAAACACTGATAGAAAAAATAAAAAGTGACACTACACTCAAAAAAGCACCTATTTTGGTACTGAGTGCAGATGCTATGCCAGAAACAATCCAAAGAATTCAAACACTTGGCATCACAGAATACTTTACTAAGCCGCTCGATATTGCGCGCTTTAATCAATACTTACAACAATTTTTGGCGCTAAAAAAATGACCGACTCTTATGAAATTCAACAAGCTAAAATTTTGGTGGTCGATGATGCAGACGCTAACTTGCGTTTGCTAGAAGACTTGCTCGCACGCGAAGGCTTTACCCAAGTGATTAGCACTTCAGACTCCACCAAAACCATTGATTTGTATCATGCATTTGCGCCAGATTTAATTTTATTAGACCTCATGATGCCCGTGCTGGATGGCTATGCGGTGTTGGAGTTGTTGGCAAGGCATATCCCAGAAGATACTTATTTGCCAGTGTTAGTGTTAACTGCAGATGCAACGATTGCCGCTCGCCGCAAAGCGCTGGCGCTAGGCGCGAAAGATTTTCTCACCAAACCGTTTGATAATATTGAGGCAATGTTGCGCGTGTGGAATTTACTGGAAACACGTATGCTGTATAAAAAATTAAAAAGTTACCAACCGCAACTCACACCCATTTCGCACCAATTTTCGTCATAAAAAAACCCGCCTTGGGGGCGGGTTGATTTGAGGATAACTGGTAATTAGCAATAAATTAGAAGTTATATTGCAGTTGAACACGCAAGGCATCCGCGTCAAATGTTTCGTAATCAGCTCTATTTGGAAATTCAGCAGTTTGAATGCCTGTTACCAAGTTACTACGTTTCATTTTGTGGTAATAAGCAACCAACTCCACTTCAGGCGCTAGTTGCCATTCCGCACCAATTTCCCAATCGTTGACGTTATTTTTAGCAGCATTGCTTTCTGCTTTGTTGTAACCATCAAAATATTGCCACTTGATAAACGGAATTAACGTTGTGTTCCAATCCCAGAAATTCACATTGTCAATTTTATACATCGCTTGCAAATAACCACCGTTTAAGCTTTTCTCTTGAATTTGATTATCAGCAACATCTAAGCCTGGCGTTTTACCCCAGTTCCACTCGCCTTGCAAACCAAACGGTTGTGGATACATCATAAAGCTTACCGCAACGCGTTCATCTTTAAATCCATTGGCACCATATGATGCTGTAGTAGGGGTAGCAGAAGCGATCACACCCGTTGTTGGGTTTCTTCTTCTATATGAACCTGTTGAAACTGGCACATAGTCACCGGTGTAAGCTTGAATACCCGCTTCGTATATTTGACCAGATTCAGTTTTCCAAGGGTGTGTATAACGTGCCACCATGTGGTAATTGTCGTTACGCTCACGGTTGTTAGCACCTTGACCATTGTAGAAACCAAAGCCAAATTGACCGTAATCGCCAGAATGTTTTAAACCTGCCTTAGAAATTTCTTTGAACAACGCTTGTGTTTCTAAAGGTGTGTAGTAGTAAAAGGCACCCAAGTCACGTTCGTCTTTTAAGGCACTGTTAAGCGCATCCACACGGTCTAACGCTAAACGGTTTTGTGAAGATTGTAAGTTTTCAAAACCATAGGGCACTTTTGATTGGCCAACGCGAATACGGTGTACGTTATCTTTAGTGAGTTTTAAATCACCATACGCATCACGTAACTGCGCGAAGTTACCACCGGTGTTTGTTGAGCCGCTTGGCGTGCTAGCAAAATCAGGCTGGATGTAGTAGTACAAACGCTCGCCAATATCACCAAATAAAATCACACGCGCACGACGAATCAAGAAGTTTTTGTCTTGGTCGCCATTCGAGCGGTCATCACCCACTGAACGGTCTGAGAATAGGTTAACACCTTCATCACCGCCCAACATGGTGGTGTTGCGAATCTGCAAGTAACCACGAATATTGACTGCACCACCTACTTTTTCAGAAAACTTTTTTTCTTTTTTCTTTTGTGAATCTATTTCGCCATCATGGCCTTTCGTTAAAAGTGCGCCTTCCTCTTCAGTCAACACGCCTTTCATGATCAACGCTTGTACCAAATCATTGGTTGAGTCTGCCATTGCGGCCTCACCAAAGCCCATAAGGAAAGAGCCTGCCAGTGTTGCTGCTACCAAGCTTTTTAGTTTAAATGACATTCAAAAATCCCCTTAAAGTTAAAGTCACTTCAAATAGTTGTTAATCAACTGTAGGCAGTTTGATTTTTTAATATGACAATTTCATGACAAATAGTGAATTAACAACAGCCTGTTGCATGAATACAACGCAATAAAAAAGCCGCCCGAAGGCGGCTCTAATTTGGCTGAAGAGGCTAGTGTTCTGCGCGCATATGTGGGAACAAAATCACATCACGAATACTTGGGCTATCGGTAATCAGCATCACCAATCGGTCGATGCCAATACCGCAACCACCGGTCGGCGGCATGCCGTATTCCAACGCACGAATAAAATCTGCGTCGTAATACATGGCCTCATGATCACCCGCTTCTTTGGCTTTCATTTGTGCGTGGAAGCGCGCGGCTTGATCCTCAGCATCGTTTAACTCGCTGAAACCATTGGCCATTTCACGTCCAGTGATAAATAGCTCAAAACGTTCAGTGATTTCAGGGTTTTTATCTGAAGCGCGCGCTAAAGGTGAAACTTCCACCGGATAATCAATAATATAGGTTGGGTTCCATAATTGGCTTTCGGAGGTTTCTTCAAACAGCGCAAGCTGCAGGGCGCCCAAGCCTGCGTGGTCAAATGGTTTAACGCCAAATTTTAAGAGTTCTTTGCGGATAAAATCTGCATCGTTTAATTGCTCAAGCGTACATTGCGGTGCGTATTTTTGAATCGCCCCCACAATAGTTAAGCGTTCAAACGGCTTACTTAAATCAACCTCTTTGCCGTCATAACTTAATACTGCCGTACCGCGTGCTGCAATCGCAGCGTTACGAATACAGCTTTCTGTAAAATCCATTAGCCATTGGTAATCAGTGTATGCCGCGTAAAATTCCATCATGGTAAATTCTGGGTTATGGCGCACGCTCAAGCCCTCATTACGGAAATTGCGGTTGACCTCAAACACGCGCTCAAACCCACCAACAATCAGGCGCTTCAAATAAAGCTCAGGCGCAATGCGCATAAACATTTGCATATCGAGCGCGTTGTGATGCGTGATGAAGGGTTTGGCTGACGCGCCACCCGGAATTGGGTGCAACATCGGCGTTTCCACTTCTAAAAACTCATTTTGAATCATGAAATTACGAATGGCAGAAACGACTTTGCTACGCGCTTTAAAGGTTTCGCGCGTTTCCTCAGAGGTGATTAAATCCACATAACGTTGGCGATATTTAATTTCTTGATCTTGCAAGCCATGGAATTTTTCAGGCAATGGGCGCAGCGATTTTGTCAGTAATTTAACTTCGCTTACGTGAATGGAAAGCTCGCCGGTTTTGGTTTTCATCAAACGGCCTGAAGCCCCCAAAATATCACCTAAATCCCAGTGTTTAAAGCTTTCGTAAATGTCTTCACCAATTTCATCGCGCGCAATGTAAAGTTGAATCCGCCCGGTCGCATCTTGAATCGTCGCAAAACTTGCCTTCCCCATCACGCGTTTGAGCATCATGCGGCCAGACACCACGACGGAAATCGCTTGCGGATCTAAGGTTTCTTTATCCAACGCAGCGTATTGTTCTTGCAAAGCAGCCGATTTGTGTTGTGGCTTAAAGTCATTGGGGAAAACCGCTTTGCCACTTGCTTTAGCGAGGTCACGCATGACTTTTAATTTTTCACGGCGCTCCGCCATCACGTGGTTTTCGTCCAAATGCAGCGCTTCAGAATTAGGGGTTAATTCACTCATAAAATTTAATGTGATTCGTTAGTGATAAAGCTTTGAATTTTAACATACAGATCAGAAAACCATAGATCATCAGAAACTTAGTATGTAGATAGCGCGCAACTGACGTATGACCAGCGACCAAATGAGCTATAGCATTCTATTAACAGCACGTGTAGCATTTATACCAAACCTAAATAGCCCACTCCGACAAACATCTCTAATGGACTTAAGAAGAAAATTTTTCTGTGTATTACTAGTTGCGCTTTTTTGTGTAAACGCATGCTTTGCACAAGCTTTTACCAGTATTTCGGTATTCGGCGATAGCACAAACGACGGTGGCAACGATCCAACAACTGTCATTAGTTTTTTCAAACTGTTTGGCGACCCATTTCCTCCCAACGCAGGCGTCACCCCTGTACCATTTGAAAACTTTAGATTCAGCGATGGGTTGGTTTCCAGCGAGCACTTGGCGATTAGCTTGGGTTTGTTTAACACATCAACATTCTTTAATTACTCAGTTGGTGGTGCGCAAGCAAGGGATTTGAATGAAAAAATCAACATCATTTACGCTGCAAACTCCGGTCGCTCTGTTGATCCCACAGGACTTTATGTGATTCAAGCCGGCCAAGTTGACCTTATTCAAAACATTTCAACACCAGAGGAAGCTAGCACGAATGTGGTGAATAGCATACAAAATCTGTATAACCGTGGCGCAAGACACTTTGCCGTCTATAACACCATTAATCTAGGCGAGTTACCCGACTACAGAACCGAAAGTCCACAATCGGTGGCGGATGCTAATAACATCAGCGCAAATTTTAATAACCTGCTCAAGTCAAAACTTGAGGCTTTGCCGTTTAATCAATCCATTTTTATATTCGATAGCGCTAAGCATCTGAAAAATATTCGCACCAACCCTACGAATTATCAAATTACCAATGTCATTGACCCGTGTATTATTTCAACAAAAACAGGGCAATATTGTAGCAATCGACAAGAATATGTCTATTGGGATACTGTGCACTTAACTGGGCGTGTTCAGTCAATCTTAGGTGAACGATTAAACGAAACAGTGACTTTTCCCCACGTAAAAATCACCAGCCCAAGCAACGGATTTTCATCGGCGTCACAAAGCAAAATCACCATCAACGCGCTTGCAAAAGACAGTGACGGCAATATAACGAAGGTCGAATTTTACCAAAACGATATTTTAATCGGGACCGATACAACCAGCCCATATAGCTATGACTGGACACCTAGCAACACCGGTAATTATTCATTGACCGCCAGGGCTTTTGATAATGACAACCGTGCAACGTTTAGTGAGGCAGTCAATATTGTTGTGACCACCCCAGTGAATCAATTACCATCCATCACGTTAAATGCGCCGATCGCGTCAGTAGGAAACTCTCAAGGCTCCATCACAGCAATCGCTAATGATGCAGATGGCACAATTTCAAAAGTTGAGTTTTATGTCAATGGCGGCTTATTTACCACACTCACTTCTGCACCATATATATTGTCTTGGAGTAACGCACCCAACGGCACTTACTCAGTCTATGCCAAGGCATACGACAACAAAAACGCGCAAGCAACTAGTAATAGTCGAGAAGTGGTGATCAATTTTACAAATCAATCACCCAAAATCACATTAGCACCGCCAATTGCAACCAATGGAAATTCGCATGGCTCTATCACCGCAAGCGCATCAGACTCGGATGGGACGATTTCAAAAGTTGAGTTTTATGTCAATGGCAATCTGTTTTACGCACTTACAAGCGCGCCCTACACTCTAAATTGGAGTGATGCACCAAATGGCACCTATACAGTGAACGCAAGAGCCTATGACAATGCCAACAGCTCAACCACGAGCAACAGTCATACAGTCATTATCAGTCGATAAATTATTAGACACTTTGTTTTAAGCTCTCTTGAATAAACGGATCTAAGTCTCCGTCTAAAACCGCTTGCGTATTGCCAACTTCCACATTGGTTCGTAAGTCTTTAATGCGTGATTGGTCGAGCACATAACTGCGGATTTGATGCCCCCAGCCAATATCTGTTTTCGCATCTTCTAACGCTTGTTTTTCAGCGTTACGCTTATTCAGCTCTAAATTATAAAGTGCGCCTTTCAACATATTCATGGCTTCTTCTTTATTACGGTGCTGCGAACGGTCATTCTGACATTGCACTACCACGCCAGTTGGAATGTGTGTAATTCGAACGGCGGAATCCGTTTTGTTAATATGCTGCCCGCCTGCACCGCTAGCGCGATAGGTATCAATGCGCAAATCGGCTGGGTTAATGTCAACTTCAATTGAATCATCCACCTCAGGAAAGACTTGCACACTGGCAAAGCTAGTATGGCGTTTGGCGTTGCTATCAAACGGAGATTTTCTCACTAAGCGATGCACGCCGTTTTCAGTCCGCAAGGTGCCAAATGCGTAATCACCAGAGACTTTAATCGATGCACCTTTAATGCCCGCCACGTCACCTTCAGATTCTTCTAACACTTCAACCTGAAAGCCCTTACGCTCGCAATAACGCAAATACATACGCAACAGCATGTTCGCCCAATCTTGCGCTTCAGTTCCGCCAGAGCCGGATTGAAACTCGATAAAACAATTATTGGCATCCATCTGTCCAGAAAACATGCGACGGAACTCCATCTCAGCAATTTGTTTTTCAATCGCCTGTGTATCGTCGTCCACACTTTTTAACGTGTCATCGTCATTTTCTTCACGCGCCATGTCAAATAGCTCTTGGCTATCTTGCAGGTTTTTTTCAACTTGCGAGAGACTTAGCACAACGATTTCTAAACTGCGCTTTTCTTTGCCTAATTTTTGCGCTTTTTCTGCGTTATTCCAAACATTGGGGTCTTCCAAGAGACCATTCACTTCTTCTAAACGTTGACTTTTACCTTCAAAGTCAAAGATACCCCCGAAGAGCAAGTTGACGAGACGCTAAATCAGCTAAGCGATTTGCAATCAGATTGAGTTGTTCTGCTTCCATGTGATTCTAAACGGCCTAATATTTTTTTGGAAAAGAGCGGCATTATACATTGAAAAAACAAAAACTTACCCAGAGAACTTTTAGGCTCTTGGCAAAAAAATCGCTCTATTTTATTTTCCTATTTTGTTTTTTTGTCTGTCCTAGTCTGCATGTTTAATATGTAAAAAAATCACGATTTCTTACATATTTCTGTCATTAATATTTCACATTTCTGTCATAATTCCACCACAAAAAAACAGGCTGATTTTTGTTTGAAATCCTGCGCGTTGCGCTGAGTCAACACGAAATCATGCAAAAAAATATAAAGTCGCTTTCATTTCGTTAAAAACTTTGGGGAATTTTCATGGCCAACAATTTGTTTTCTCGTTTGATTTCTAAGATCACGCCAAAAAGCGAGAATTATTTTGTGTTGTTTAACAACCTTGCAGATTGCGCAGTAGAGGGTTCCAAGGTTCTCGCGCAAATGTCCGCGGTGATAGAGCCAGAAAAATTTGAAGAACACTTTGCTGAAATCCGCAGAATTGAATCGCAAGCCGACGAATACACCAAAGAAATTTTACTCTCCCTGCACAAAACCTATATCACCCCGTTTGACCGCCGCGAAATCCGCGAACTTGCCATGGCACTGGATGACATCATCGACTACATGGAAGGCATTCCGCAAAGCGCAAAAATTTATGGTCACACCAGCTTTACGCCAGAAATGGTCGCACTGGCGCAAATTTTATTACGCGCTTCTGAAAAAGTTCGTGACGCTGTGCAAATGCTCTCTGACATGAAAAACGCACCAAAAATTTTAAAAACATGTGAAGAAATTAGCCAGATTGAGGGCGAAGGCGACCACGTGATGCGTTCAGGCATGCGCCGTTTATTTGAGGAGGTTTCTGATGCGCGGACATTGATTCGCTCCAGAGAGTTGTACGATCTTTTTGAGGAAGCCATTGATAGCTGCCAAGATGTTGGCGATGTGATTCACGGTGTTGTACTAGAACGAATTTAAGGTAAACGCCATGATCGAACACAGCATGATTATCATGGGGCTATTGGTGTTTATTGCCCTTATGTTTGATTTTATGAACGGCTTTCATGATGCCGCCAACTCCATTGCGCTGATGGTGTCAACTCGCCTACTCACGCCACAAGCAGCCGTTGTTTGGGCTGCTTTTTTTAATTTTATTGCCTTTTTCTTTTTTGGCCTGCACGTGGCTGACACCGTTGGTAAAGGCATTGTTGACCCAGCCATTGTCAATAATGCCGTAATTTTTGGTGCGCTTGGCGGCGCTGTTGCTTGGAACATTATTACTTGGTGGTTCGGCATCCCTTCCTCTTCTTCACACGCACTGATTGGCGGCTTGTTGGGCGCGGGCATTTCGGCAGCCGGGACAGAAGGCGTGATTATTGGCGAAAAATTGATTATCACCGCCTTAGGCATTGTATTTTCACCATTATTCGGCATGTTGTTAGCCTTTCTTATGATGATCACGCTGATGTGGCTATTTAGAAATTCAGCGCCTTATAAAACGGAAAGTCGTTTTAATAAAATGCAATTTATTTCTTCCTCGCTATTTAGCTTGGGGCATGGTGCGAATGACGCGCAAAAAACCATGGGGATTATCACAGTACTTCTGTTTGCCAACGGCTACTTGCAAGGTGATTTTCACGTACCAACTTGGGTGGTCATTTCTTGCCAAGCTGCGATGGGTTTAGGCACATTATTCGGCGGCTGGCGCATTGTGCGCACCATGGGCATGGGCATCACGCGTATTCGTCCCTCTGGCGGCTTTTCTGCTCAAACCGCTGGCTCCATCGCATTGTTTCTCGCGACCAGCTTGGGGATTCCTGTTTCCACCACGCACACCATTACCGGCGCAATTGTCGGTGTGGGCATGTCACGCCGCATGTCAGCCGTACGCTGGGGCTTGGCCTCTAGGATTGTTTGGGCTTGGGTATTAACAATTCCATTCTCTGGCTTAATTGCAGCATTTTTTTACTGGATAGGCAAAAACTACCTCGTATAATTATTTCCAGTCTCAACAAAAGCGCACGCCTAAAAGCCGTGCGCTTTTTTATTCCCCGCACCCCGTTTTTCTGCATTCAATATTTGTCATTAAACTGTCACATTTACCCCATAAAATTCACATCAGTTTCAAACTACCACTACCATTAGAGGAAACGCATGAAAAATTTTATGAGGAAAACAATCAGTGTTGCTGCCGTAATCGCTGCTACCTTCTCAGCACACACAACCTTTGCCGCTGATAAAATCATCAAAATTGATGGCTCTAGCACGGTTTACCCAATTACTGAAGCGGTGGCCGAAGAGTTTCAAACAGCACAAAAAGTAAAAGTTACAGTGGGCGAATCTGGTACTGGCGGCGGTTTTAAAAAATTCTGTCGCGGTGAAACTGATATTTCCAACGCATCTCGCCCGATCACACAAAAAGAAATCGATGCCTGTAAAGAAGCGGGTATTCAGTTTATTGAATTACCAGTTGCATTTGACGCCTTGACAGTTGTCGTTAATAGCAAAAATGACTGGGTAAAAAGTTTAACTGTCGAAGAACTGAAAAAAATCTGGGGCCCAGGTTCAACGGTAAAAAATTGGAAACAAGTGAACCCAGCATTCCCAGATAAAAAAATTGGCTTATATGGCCCAGGTACAGCTTCAGGCACGTTTGATTATTTCAGCGAAGCGATCAACGGCAAATCTAAAGCACATCGTACCGATTACACGCCATCAGAAGATGACAATGTGTTAGTTCAAGGTGTGACTGGTGATAATGGTGGCATAGCGTACTTTGGTTTAGCCTACTATGAAGAAAATAAAGATAAGTTAAAAGCAGTTCCTATTGCCGTTAAAGCAGGTTCGCCAGCGGTTCTTCCTTCGGCCAAAACCGTAGAAGATGGGACTTATCAGCCACTTGCCCGCCCGATTTTTATTTATGTCAACGCAACGGCTGCCGCATTTAAACCTGAAGTAAAGGATTTTGTTAACTTCTACCTAGAGCAAGCACCAGCACTGGTTAAGGAGGTGAAATATGTGCCTCTCCCGGCAGAAGATTACGCAGCTGTGAAAACACATTTTAAAGCCATGAAACCAGGTACTGGCTTTGGTGGCAAAAATGAAGTTGGCATTAAAGTAAAAGATTTAATTAACAGAATTAAATAACCTCTAGTATTAAGTACGGGGCGGGAAAACCTCTCGCCCCATTTTTTAGCTTAGAAATCATTTTTTATAAACCTTCATTTAGTAAACACTATTGATGTTGCTTTATAAAAGTTGAGTTACCTTGAATAGATTTTTAAATTAGGTATCCATCTTCCGCTACAATTTGAGAGTCTTTAACACGATGAAAATGGCAGCCACCATGCAGAGCAGCAACCCAGTTAACCTGACAATCAGTCCGCGTTTAGCAAAGAATATTCGACGTAACATCAAAGAGCGTGTGATTGAATTTATATTAATGCTGGCTGCGCTTTCTGCTGTTGTCACCACGCTTTCGATTGTGGCGATTTTGTTGTATGAATCGTTAAGTTTTTTTAAAACCGTTTCTGTTGTTGATTTTTTTACCGACACACAATGGACACCTTTATTTGAAGATGCACATTATGGCATTTTGCCCTTGGTTTCTGGCACGCTCACCACTTCGTTTGTTGCACTATTGGTAGCAATTCCTTTAGGTACCATCGGCGCGATTTATCTTTCAGAATTTGCAACGCACAAAACCAGAGAAATCGTCAAACCGATTCTTGAGCTATTAGTAGGTGTACCAACCATTGTATTTGGCTATTTTGCCTTGCTTTTTTTAACACCAATTTTGCAGCAAATTTTCCCGACATTACCCGGCTTTAATATGCTAAGCGCTGGCATTGTGATGGGCATTATGATTATTCCTTATATCGCATCTGTTGCTGAAGATTCCATGCGCGCAGTGCCAATGAGTATGCGTGAAGGCTCTTACGCGATGGGCGCAACGCGTTTCCAAACCGCCATTCGTGTCGTAACGCCTGCCGCCACTTCTGGGATAGTTGCCGCCTATATTTTAGGAATTTCGCGCGCCGTAGGTGAAACCATGGTGGTCGCGGTTGCCGCAGGTCAACAGCCGATTGTTTCATTCAATCCAATGGAAGGTGCAGCCACCATTACGGCTTATATCGTGCAAATTGCATTGGGCGATTTACCGCATGGCAGCATTGGCTACCAAAGCATTTTTGCTGCCGGTTTAGTACTGATGACAATTACGCTATCTTTCAATATTCTTGGGCATTATGTTCGCAAAAAATATAGCGAACGGTACTAATTAGAACACTTTAGTTTTACAAAACCTCGGTTAGGACTTTTTGGATAAATTTTTTCTGGATTACCAGCACCATGATGAACACACCTGTTCCCGCAACCACTGAATCTGCTTCTACCGTCAAAGACTTAGGGGCAATTCGCACAATGATTAAGCGCCATAAGTTTAACGATTACCTGTTTTCGGTCGTCGGCTTACTGGTACTCGCCTTTGCTTTACTCACGTTGCTGACATTATTTGTTGATTTGGTCATGGATGGTTATCCAAAATTTAGCTCAGAATTTTTAAGTAATTTCCCTTCACGGCGCGCAGCCAAAGCTGGGTTGCTTTCAGCATGGGTGGGTTCTGTGTTAGTGATGATGGTGACTTTTTTAACCGCGGTGCCGATGGGCGTTGCTGCCGGCCTTTACTTGGAAGAATATGCACCAAAAAACTGGTTTTCTGACTTAATTGAAATTAATGTTGCTAATTTAGCTGGCGTGCCTTCCATTGTGTATGGTTTACTCGCACTCGGGCTTTTTGTTTACATTTTAGACTTCGGGCAAAGCATATTAACTGCTGGCCTGACGCTTGGTTTATTGATTTTACCGATTGTGATTGTTTCTACCCGTGAAGCCATTCGTGCCATTCCGGTTGCGATTCGTGAAGCCGCTTACGGCGTGGGCGCAACTAAATGGCAAGTCGTGTACGACCACGTACTGAAATATTCTTACGGCGGCATTTTAACTGGTGTGATTATCGGCATGGCACGCGCCTTGGGTGAAACCGCGCCCATCATCACCATTGGCGCACTCACTTTCATCGCCTTTTTACCTGAAAACCCTGTTTCAACCACCGCACCGTTTATTAATTTTGAATGGTTAAGCTCAGGCTTTACCGTGTTGCCAATCCAAATGTTTAACTGGTTATCGCGTCCTGACCACGCGTTCCACATCAATGCAGCGGCAACCGGTGCCTTGATTATTGTGGTGACATTATTGATGAACGGCACCGCCATTTATTTACGCTACAAAATTCGTAAAAACATCAAGTGGTAAGCGATTGTTTTTAATAGTTAAATACCTAAATTTTTAAGTATCGGAAAAATTGAACATGGATAAAATTACGCCTGCCATCAAAGCTGAATCTCGTAATCTGGAGTTTTTTTACAGCAATGGTCACCGCGCTCTGAAAAACATCACAATGCCGCTTTATGAAAAAAGAGTGACAGCGTTGATTGGCCCTTCCGGTTGTGGCAAATCCACATTTTTACGTAGTTTTAACCGCATGCATGATTTATATCCTGGCAACCGCTATCAAGGCGAAATTGTCATGCACCCAGATAACACCAACATTTTAGATAAAGATGTTGACCCGATTGAAGTGCGCATGCGCATTAGCATGGTGTTTCAAAAACCTAACCCTTTCCCAAAATCTATTTTTGAAAACGTAGCTTATGGTTTGCGCGTACGTGGTGAAACCAATAAAAATGTGATTGCAGACAAAGTAGAGGCTGCACTCAAAGGTGGCGCAATCTGGAACGAGGTAAAAGACCGCTTAGATGATTTGGCATTTAATTTATCCGGTGGCCAACAACAGCGTTTGTGTATTGCGCGCGCCCTCGCCACTGACCCAGAAATCATGCTGTTTGACGAACCGACTTCTGCACTTGACCCGATGGCAACCGCCAGCATTGAAGAATTAATGACGGAACTCAGAAATCACCTGACCATTTTAGTGGTGACACACAACATGCAACAGGCTGCGCGTGTTTCTGACTACACCGCTTACATGTATTTAGGCGAGATGATTGAGTTTGATAACACCGACAAAATTTTCACCAATCCTAGTCGCAAAGAAACGGAAGATTACATTACCGGTAAATTTGGTTAATTTTACCCTATAAAAAAAGCCAGCAAATGCTGGCTTTTTTATTATTCTCGCGCTAATTTTCACCAAATGCACTAGAGATCAAAATTAATAAGTGATGGAATATCTTATATGTCATATAAGACTCCTCCATCACTCAACTGGTTAATTGATAAGCACGCTAGAATTTCTGGCGAGATTATTAAAGTAAAAAAAGCTAGCCAAGGTTAGCCTATTAGTTGATCGCCTTAAAGAACTAGAAAAAAATCTTGATGCAATTAATGCATCACTAAAGCTTCATACGATTCAGATTGATGAGTCAAACATTAAACCCAAAGTTAATAAAACAAAAAAAGCCCAAAAATGGGCTTTTTTAATTTACCAACTCCGACAGACTTTAATTCTAATCTCAATTCCCGACAGACTTTATTAATTACAATCATCAATCAGTGATTATAGATATTTAAGTCTGTCGGAGGATATTTTTTAACCCATTGATTTAATTGAACTTAAAGATTAGAAAAATCAAATCAAATTGTGTCGGACAAATTTCAATTTTCTTTGACTTTAAAATAAACTTAGTAATATTTCATAAATATTTTGAAGGTCGTATTGACTTACTGCGTGATACAGAGACTCCAACAATCCTCCGACGGCGTGCTTAGAAACCGAGTAAAATACCATGTAAGGCGCAAGCGAAAAGCCAAGCACCGAGCTGATAAGCTATAGCAGCAATAGCAAGCGCCAGGTCAAAAATAATCGCGTTAATTAAGCCTATTAAATGCTATTTAATAATTGCTTTGGCGCCACATTTAAGTAGCTGCGAATAATCAGCCATGCAGCAAGCGGAATTAACACCAATGCAATTCCAAACACACTTATGGTTAAAGCAAAGTTAAACTGATACGGAATCACTAATACATAGTGGCTTAAATAATAACTTAACCCAACAGCCATAGACACCGCGACAATAGAGGCCACAAAAGCAATGCTTAGAAACTCTGTTAGCATCATTTGCGATACTTGCTTACGCGATGCGCCAAATGCTCGTAGCAAAGAGGACTCTTGCAAGCGCACGCTACGTGTGGCCGCCAGCGCGGCAAACATCACAATAATGCTTGCCACCACACACAAACCAAACACAAAGCTCACCGCAATCGAAAGCTTGCTCATAATATCGCGCACTTGGTTCATAATGCTCGCAACATCAATCACCGTAAAATTAGGAAACCGCTGCACTAACCGATTCAGCGCGCTATCTTGGCGATTAGGTAAATAAAATGCAGTCATGTAACTCGCATTAAATTTAGCTAAAGTTTCTGGTGGGGTTACTGCAAAAAAGTTAGCTCGCATGCTATCCCACTCCACCTTGCGAATGTTGGCCACATTGAGCGTAATTCTATTACCGGCAATATTGTATGTAAGCTTGTCGCCTAACTTAACATTAAGCGTCTTAGCAATGTCTTGCTCTATCGATACTAACGGCGCTGCAGCTTCATCTGCGCTCCACCAGCGGCCTTGCATCAGTTGGTTATCTGCTTGCATCACTGCAGCGGATGACAAATTAAATTCACGCGAAACCAACCGTTTTGCACGTTCATTTGTGAACATCTCGGCATTCACGGCTTGGCCATTTTTTTCAACCAACCTAGCCCGTATCATCGCGAATATTTGTGGGTTCGCTTCAACAGAAATTTGTTTAATAAAAGCGCTAACAGGTTCTACCTGATTTTTTTGAATATTAATAATAAATCGATTGGGTGCATCCAATGGTAATGAAGATTGCCAAGATTGCATTAAATCCGTTTTAATCATCACCAACAGCATTAGCATCATCGCCGCCAAACTAAACCCAATAATCTGTGCAATCGATAAACCAAGTCTTCGTCTTAAATTACCCATGCCCAAGCTCATCATATTGGGGAAACTTTCAACTTGACTCGCGCAATGCATCACCAATGCCAAACCATACGCCAAACCACCAGCAACTAAGCAAATTCCAAAAATAGCTGCTAAATATGCCAGCGCTAAAGTTGGGGTTTTGGCTAGCAAAATAACCAGCAGCGTAATCACCAAAATCACAGGCAAGTAGTTTAGCCAAACGCTACTCGGGTTTTGCACAAAGTTACGCCGTAAAATTTGAATGGTTGAAATATTTTTGAGCGCGCGAATATGTGGCCACATAATAGAAAACAAAATCGCAAAGCTTAGTAGCATGCCAATGGCAATGGGCGTTAAATTAGGCGCGGGTATGGTTTCTAAAAATAACTTACCAGCAAAATGTGCTAGGCCAAATTGCACCAAGTAGCCAAGTAAGCAGCCCACAAGCCCGCCAATTAAGGCCAATAATGCTGTTTGCAATAGCATCAGATGTTCTATATTAGCTGTGCTGGCACCAAAGCAACGTAATAAAGCGGCTGTTTCTTGGCTACGTGCCACATATGGCAAGCTCGCAAGTAGCATCGCCACAATGGCCAGCAGCACACTCACCATTGCACTTAATCCCAGAAAAACCTCAGCTTTATCTAAGGCACTGCGTATCTCTGGCCGCGCGGTTTTTACGTCTTCAATACGTTCGCCGCGTTGTAAATTGGGTGTTGTTGTTTTAATAAATTGATTTAGTTTGTCAGCACTGCCCGCCAGAACTATTTGGTATTTAACGCGGCTACCAAATTGAATGAGTTCGGTGGCAGGCACATCTTGCATATGCATCATCACGCGTGGTGCAAAGCTAAACATGTCGCCACCGCGTGATGGCTCGCGTAGTAAAATACCCGCTACTTTAAGTTTAATTGCGCCCAATTCAAGTTGATCACCTAGTTTTAAAATAAGTGCATTCGCAATGCGTGGTTCTATCCATACCTCGCCAATCGCTGGGCCAGCGCGTGTGTTTTGTACGGCTTTTTCTGCTAAAAACTGTACCCCAAAATCTCCCATGAGCGGAAATTTGTCATCAATCGCTTTAACATCGGCTAGTATATTTTTATCATTATTAATGGCCATGCTCGCAAACTCAAGTGTAGATGCTGTCATTACGCCATATTGCTTAGCTTGCGCGCTATATGTCGCCGGTAACTCATGGTCAGCAATAATGACTGCATCCCCACCCAGCAACATGCCACCTTGGTTATTTAAGTGCACTGAAATTCGATTTGTAAAAAAATTAACAGCGGTGATTGAAGTCACCGCCAATATTAAGGCCAAGACCAACACGCGTAAATCGCCCGCTTGCCACTGTGAACGTAATTGTTGCCATGCCAATGAAAAGTTTAATAACATACGATTTAACATTAATCGGCAGTCAATTTGCCAAGTTGCAAGGTTAATGTGCGATTACAGCGCAGTGCTAATTGTTTATCGTGAGTGACCAAAATAAGCGTGGTATTGGCTTGCTGGTTTAAAGTAAACAGCAAATCAATAATCCGTTCGCCAGTGGCAATATCCAAGTTTCCTGTGGGCTCGTCTGCAAACAAAATAGCTGGTTTTGGCGCAAAAGCTCTGGCAATCGCCACACGTTGTTGCTCGCCACCAGATAATTGTTTTGGGTAATGATGCATGCGCTCGGCTAAATTGACTTTTTGTAGCGTTTCAATAGCCAGTTGTTTTGCATCTTTTCTGTTGGCTAATTGCATGGGTAGCATCACGTTTTCTAATGCAGTCATGGTGGGCAATAGCTGAAACGACTGAAACACAAAGCCCATTTGCTCACCACGTATCGCGGCACGTGCATCTTCATCTAAGTAGCTAAATGGCTTGCCCGTAACATCTACCATGCCGCTAGTTGGTACATCTAACCCTGCCAATAATGCCAATAAGGTAGATTTACCTGAGCCCGAACTCCCCACGATTGCGACACTCTCACCCTGTGCCACCTCTAAACTCAATCCATTCAAAATTTCAATTTTATTGGTGCCTTTACCCACGTGCTTGCTTAAGTTTTTGGCTAAAATAGCACTAGCATTTTTATTGAGCATACTTTTATTTTGCTGATGCGTTAAGTTAAGCTTAGATGCAGTTTCGATTCCAGAGTAAGAAAATCCCATACTATGTGTTCTCTTTTTAAAATTTTAGTGAAAGCTTTTATAGCAATTAGTGTACTTAGCTACGCTTTGGTTGCGTCGCCCACACTAGCCAATCCAACTAAACCGCAAACGATTGTTGTATTTGGTGATAGTTTATCTTCTGCATATGGCTTCACCATAGATGAGGGCTGGGTGAGCTTATTGCAACAGCGCTTAGCAAAACTAAAAAGGAATTACCAAGTGGTTAACGCCAGCATTACAGGTGAAACCACTAGCGGTGGCCTAGCTAGATTTTCTGATATGTTAAAAACACACAGGCCAAATATTGTGATTATAGAACTGGGTGGCAATGATGGTTTGCGAGGGTTAAGTGCGGACGAAACTTATAAAAACTTAAATGCGATGATTCAGAAAAGCGAAAAAAACAAGGTCAAAGTGCTACTGCTGGGCATGAAAATCCCGCCCAATTACGGCTTAAAATATAGCCAACAATTTAGCCAAAACTACCAAACCCTAGCAAAAAAACACGAGATACTACACGTGCCATTTTTTTTAGAAGGTGTAGCTGGCAACCCAAATTTAATTCAAGCAGATGGCATACACCCAACAGGTAAGGCGCAGCTCCAATTGCTAGAAAATGTGTGGTCAACACTTAAACAAATGCTCAAACAGTAATGTGTTAAATTGCATCAAATATACTCTTTAATAAAACACAAAAAGCCCAAAAATGGGCTTTTTTAATTGCGTACCAACAACCCTGCAAATTCGGTAACTGTCAGATCAGGTCTGAGCTAGTACATGTAAAACAAAAAACCTGCCACGTTCATGGCAGGTTTTTTGTTGGTTAATCTCCGACAGACTTTATTTCTAATTTCAATTCCCGACAGACTTTATTATCTCCCGACAGACTTTATTAATTATAATCATCATGATTACAGATAATTAAGTCTGTCGAAAGAAATTTTGTAACCCATTGATTTAATTAAACTTAAAAATTAGAAAAAACCAGACAAAGTCTGTCGGACCTTTTTACAGTATTTTAAGCATCAAGATTACGAAATTGAATCGCCACTCTTTTACTCAACAGCTCAATCACAAGTGTATTGATACCAGTATCTCTTTGGCAAATGATTAGCTCACTGCACTCTGGTGGAAATAAATGCACAGCATCATCCAGGGCTAACCATGGGCCTTGATACTGCGAGGCATCTAGCCAAGCCAATATTTCTGCATGGCGGATAAACTCGAATTCCATATCTCTTGGTAGTTTGGGACAGACATCGACTACTCGATGACGAATATCATCACTGAAGAACTGACGTAGTTTTTCAAGTGTCATCAGTTCTCGCCAAGAGGAAGAGATCACCACATTGACTTGCGTGTGCTGTCTTAACCAATCTTCTAGTAATGGTAAACAACAAAAATCTGTGTCCGCGCCTACTGGTGCATTCGCAGGATGCAGTACCCCATCAAAGTCTAAAAATATAATCATGATTGCTAGAAATGGCTTACCACTTGGTTGAGTGATGAAAACCTTACAATTTAATGGTAAACAATTGATTTATATGTATTTTATTAGAGAAATGTTAGCGTATTTTCTATGTGCATTTTTTAGAATTTAATGCTATGAAGCATGCTGATTTGGATTATTGATACTAGTAAGGTTTTAAACCTACATAGTTTCCTGGAGGCGAATAATGGCAGACCCATATTTGCCCTTTATCGTTGCACATTGCTTTTGCACAGCCAACTTGCGTGGTTTTACGCCAAACCATTTGTGTATAGTGGCCACATTGCTTATTTGGATTACAACTATTAGAACTGTAATGGTAGTCTACTTGCTCACTTCCCCAAGCTTCAGCCACTTGTTCACCATGAACATCCTGAGGTTTAATGGAGTTTGTGATCACACCATTAGCTGAAGTGATTGTTCTTGTTTCTGCACTTGCCCAGTAGATATTTTCACCGAGGCCGTTAATACCGCTGTGCTTTAATTCGCATTGACCACGGGCTAATTGATTGGCATAACGCTGTGAGGATTGCGCTAACTTTGATGACCAAGACATAGGTTGAACATTGACTTGTTGACGATAGCGATTATGTGTTTCTAACAATTGCACTTGATCTTTCCTTTCAAGTGCAAAGCAAGTGTTAGCGGTCAACAGCATCACGAATACTAGTGCAAAATTTTTTATCATTTATTTATTCTTTGATATTCAAGTTTTGGGTTTGAATCACCGATTGCAAATAAATTCATCCATCTATTGTTCATGATTTTACTTAACTTCCATTCATGAACATGAATAGCTTAGTTTTTG
>CAZAEN010000018.1:0-54526 GCA_964484105.1 uncultured Methylophilaceae bacterium | reverse complement strand
GTCATCCCCAGGCTAAGTTATTAAAAAAGCCCCACTATAAATTAGTGGGGCTTTTGCATTTTACAGTAGGGATTTTTTAGTATTAAGCAATGCTTGTTAACAGGATTTACGTAGTGTTTAGGCCATGTTAGAGCTCAGCAATTTGTTTCAATGCTTCTTTATTTGTAATTTCTATTTGACCCCGACTCAGTGAAACAATCTCTTTTTGTTCTAATCTTTTAAGCTGCCTACTAATCACTTCTCTCGCTGTTCCAAGTTCATCAGCAATTTGCTGATGAGTTTTAGAAATCACAGTTGATTGATATTCCAGTAAAACTTTTGCAAGTCGACTATTGAGTGTTCTGAACGCAACCTCATCTAAAAGTACAATTAAATCACTAATCAATGCACCATAGTTGGACATCACATATTTACGAAAAACGTTTGATTCCATCATAAGTTGGTTGAATGCAGCAGCTGGAATTAACACATCGCGGATTGGTTCTTCAACAACAGTAGAGGCTGGATAGTCGCTATTTCCTAGTAAACAGGTCGTAGTAATGACGCACGTTTCACCAGCTGAAACGCGATAAAGTAAAATTTCACGACCACTGAGAGACATTTTATATACGCGTGAGCGCCCTGCAAGTCGCATGACATAGGCACCACATGGTGTCCCCTCGCGGTAACCTATCGTTCCAACGGGCGCTTCAACGATTCTTGCAAATTTTAAAAGCAGCTCTTTTGCGTGGCTTTCCAGATTTTTTAATTCTGGAAAGAGCGTTAACCACTCGTGGTTTTGTTCTGAAAGTTGCATACTTGTCCATCCTAGGATTTTATTTTTATATGATAGTTTTTGCTACATGAGAGTCGCATTTGCGATTATCGTTCAACATGACATTAAACGCACTTTATATTGATTTCAACAGCTATTTTGCTTCGGTAGAGCAGCAGTTGTCGCCACAGTTGCGAGCCAAGCCCATCGCTGTACTAGCCGTGCTGGCGGAGACAACTTGTTGTATCGCGGCTAGTTATGAAGCAAAAGCATTTGGCATTAAAACCGGCACTAGCGTTAAAGACGCGCGAGCGTTATGCCCTAAAATTATTTTTTTGGAGGCGCGCCCGCAACTTTATGTTGAGTATCATCATCGCTTGATTGAAATTGTTGAAAGCTGTACACCAGTAGAAAAAGTATTGTCTATTGACGAAATGGTGTGCCGAATAACAGGTAGCCAGCAGCAACCAGAAAAGGCGTTAAAACTGGCTGCGCAAATAAAACAAAAAATTGCCAAACAGTTCACTTGGATTCGCTGTTCTATAGGAATTGCGCCTAATACTTTTTTGGCAAAAGTCGCATCTAATATGCAAAAACCAGATGGATGTGTATTGCTCGATGCGCAAGATATTCCAGACAAGTTACTTAAGTTGGCTTTACGTGATTTAAATGGTATTGGCAAACAAATGGAAGTGCGTTTAAATCGGCACAAAATTATTACGGTAGCAGATTTATATCAGGCAAATCGTCAGCAGCTACAAGCAGCTTGGGGGAGTGTAGAAGGCGAGCGAATGTATGAAAAGCTGCGTGGATTAGAGCCACACTACGCGCATCATGCGCGTAGCAGTTTAGGGCATTCACATGTGTTGCCACCAGAGCAACGACATTTTTTTGGTGCAAAAGCAGTGTTGCACCGTTTGTTACAAAAGGCGTGTATGCGATTGCGCAGTTATGAGCTGTTGGCCACGCACATTTCTGTGAAGATCAAATGTCGTGGGCCACATTTTGAGCGTTTGCCAAGTTGGCAGCTAGATAGTGAACTCTCTGCGACTGACAACACCTTGCGGATGATCGAGGCGTTAGAAAGTTTTTTGCAGCATTATCCGCAAGAAAATATTGTGCCCTATGCAGTTGGCGTTTCCTTTAGCGGATTGCTTACCGCTGAAGAAGCTGCGCGCGATTTATTTCAAGTCAAACCTTTGGAAAATGAGCAAAAACTGAATAAAGCGATTGACCAGTTAAATTTAAAATTTGGCAAAAATACGGTGTACTTTGGCGGTGCGCACCAAGCACTTAAAGATGCGCCGATGCGGATTGCTTTTAATCACATTCCCGATTTAAAAACTGAAAGTGACCACTGAGTTTTCATAATCTCATGAAAATCATGAGTTACAACTTGTTAACAACTCGATGTCAGCGATATTTTTTTCACCTCGTTAAATGGCTGTCTGCAGCAAAACTGTAGAAGATTGAGTCAATAATTCGTCAGTAAAACTCGATCCGTTGCGCTAAAGCGTGCAATGTAATTAACGATAGGAGAGAACGTGATGTTAAGTTTTAACCCAAATGCAAAATTAATGATTCCTGCTGTGATGGCTGGTTTTTTAGCGTTGCCAGCAATGGCGACTGACCAATATATGGATCGAGGGCGCGTGTTATCTGTCACCCCGCAAACAGAGAGCATCAATGTGCCACGCCAAGAATGCCGCACAGAATATCAACGTCAAAGTGTGCAAGAAGAGTATCGTGATGGCAGCCGGTCTTATACTGGCGGTATTTTAGGGGGTATCGCTGGCGGTCTGTTGGGTAGCACGATTGGTAAAGGCAGTGGACGCGTTGCAGCTGCAGCCGTGGGTGCTGGGATTGGTGCTGTCGCCGGTGATAGAATTGCTAATCGCCCAAATAATGTAACAACTACACGTACGGTGCCGGTGCAAAGTTGTTACCAAGTGGACAATTGGCAAACCGTGAACACTGGCTATTTGGTGACCTATGAATATAACGGCAGAACCTACACAACTGTCACCAATGATCGCCCCGGTCAGTTTGTCGATGTGAATGTAGCTGTTTCGCCTAGCGGTGGCCAAGTGGTCGGTTCGCAGCGTTATGTAGAAACCATTCAGTATCATGGACGTGATTATGACCACCCAAGACAACATCGTGGTCGTCACCATCGAGACTACTATTAAGCCTTGAGTCGTTAAGGATTAGTCTCAACATGGCCTCGAAAGAGGCCATTATTTTTTTATTTAGGGCATTGCTCAAGTAAAATGATTTCCTTTTAGCAACTAACTAAAACCTGTGAAGCTAACTGTCGATTGCGTCCTTAAAATTTCTGATCTTGCCACATCAGAACATGTTCCTTCTTTACAAGGGTTATCGTTCCTGTTGAGTCGAGCGAGAAAAGTGGTGCATCAAAAAAATGCGCTGGATGACGTGGTGAGCCAAGCATTTGGCTTGCACGCAACGCCAGATTACCCAATGGCCGCCATCAGCGCATTTGGAGACGGGCAGGATGTGCAAAATGCAGTTTGGTTTTATGCGGACCCTGTGCATTTTTTGCTACAGCGCGACACTTTTTCCTTGCATGATGATGCGCCGCTTAAATTGTCTGCAAGCGATGCAGACAATTTACTAAGCGCATTGAATCAACATTTTTCTGAGGATGGGCTTCATTTTTTGCGAGGGTATTCTGGCGATTGGTTTATAAAAATTCCAGAAAATACAGCAATCTTTTGGCCGGTTAAAACTAGCGCTGTGCAGTCGGCGATTGGTCAAGATGTACAAGTCGTTATGCCCAAAGGCGAAACTGCTTTGCAATGGCGGAAGCTTTTGAATGAAATTCAAATGTTGCTGCATGAACACGCCATTAATCAAGCGCGCGAAAAAAATGGGCAACTAACAGTCAGCAGTATTTGGGTTTCTGGCGGTGGCGTGTTGCCGCTAGAGCCGGACTGTCATGTGCAAGAAGATGTGCTGTTGGCAGACCATCCTTTTTATGCAGGCGTAGCGTGTCTTGCGCAAAAAAAACATTTGGCGCTGCAACAAATTGAGGTCGTGATCAATCAGAAAAAATATGATGCGGTTCGTGTAAGGCTTGAATCAAAAGACTTGGTGCAACCGATGATTTCTGCTTCATCTTGGTGGAGTTTTTTTGTGGAGTGCTTAAAAAAGCGCAACATTAACCAATTGGTGCTAAATGTTGGCTTGCACGATACGACGTTGACTGCGGAAATTTCTTTATTCGATTTATTTAAGTTCTGGCGTAAAACAAAACCGCTAGCTGATTTTTTTGTGGGCAAAAAGGCATAAAGCATGGTCAATATTGTGCATCGCCCACGTCAACCGGAAGCTGAAAAAAATCTTTTGGCAGCAGGCGTGCCAAATTTAATAGCGCGGCTTCTAGCTGCGCGCGGTGTCGACGCACCCGGAACGCTTGAAAATAGCCTTGCGCATTTATTGCCGCCAGACAGCTTGCTTAATAACAAAAAAATGGCGGTGCTGCTGGCGGATGCCATTGAAACGCAGCAGAAAATTTTAATCGTCGGCGACTACGATGCGGATGGTGCAACGGCAACGGCTGTTGCGATGAAAGGCTTGCGGGCTTTTGGTGCTAAGGTGGATTTTTTAGTCCCTAATCGTTTTGAGTATGGCTATGGCCTCACGCCTGAAATTGTTGAGCTTGCGGCAAAAAAAACGCCCGATATTATTTTGACCGTCGACAACGGGATTGCGAGTGTTGACGGTGTTGCAAACGCGAATGCGCTGGGTATCAAAGTGCTGATTACGGATCACCACTTGCCGGGAAATCTAACGCCAGACGCGGCTTGTATGATTAACCCAAATCAACATGGTTGCACCTTTGCGAGTAAACATTTGGCTGGTGTTGGTGTGATATTTTACGCTCTGTTTGCGCTGCGCGCTGAGCTGCGCGCGCGCGGCGCGTATGAGAAAAATAGTGAGCCAAATTTAAGTACCTTACTCGATTTGGTGGCGCTTGGCACCGTAGCGGATTTGGTGAAATTGGATGCAAATAACCGAATTTTAGTCGAACAAGGACTGCGCCGCATCCGCGCCGGCGCGTGTTGTGAGGGGATTCGCGCGTTGTTGAATGTAAGTGGTCGCTCACATGGAAATGCAACGGCGCAAGATTTAGGGTTTTATGTTGGGCCTAGGCTGAATGCGGCTGGCCGTCTAGACGACATGACGTTGGGTATTCAGTGTTTGCTGGCGGAAAACGCAAGTGATGCTGCAAAAATGGCACATGACCTGCACACATTTAATCAGCAACGGCGCAGCATCGAAGCAGATATGCAAGGCGATGCAATGCTGTTTTTGGAAGATATAGACATTAAGGAAAGTTTTTCTTTAAGCTTATTCCAAGAAAATTGGCATCAAGGTGTGATCGGCATTTTAGCCTCTCGTATCAAAGAAAAATTTCATCGTCCTGTCATTGTATTTGCGGATGCTGGCGATGGTGTTTTGAAAGGTTCTGGGCGTTCAATTGCTGGATTACATTTGCGTGATGCGTTGGATTTGTTGAGCAAGCATCAGCCAAATTTGATTCTAAAGTTTGGTGGGCATGCGATGGCGGCTGGTTTGAGCATTGAAAAAAAACAGTTTGATTTTTTTAACCAAGCGTTTGAAGCGGTGGTGCGAAGCCTAATTACAGAATCAGAGTTAGAATCCGTTATAGAAGTTGATGGCGCGCTCAGTGTTGAGGAGATGACACTTGAGTGCGCGAGCGTACTTGAGCGGCAGGTGTGGGGGCAGGGATTTTCAGCACCGCTTTTTTTTGATACGTTTGATGTGCTGGATTATCGCATTCTGGCGGATAAGCACCTAAAGTTGACAGTAGGGAAAGCGAATAAGAGTTGGGATGCGGTCATGTTTAATCAAACAGATTTGCCGCCAAAGCAGGTGAAATTGGTGTATCAGTTGCAGACTAACCGCTTTAATGGGGCGGAAAAAGTGCAACTAAATGTGCGGCATATTGTGAATGAATGACGAACAACTAATTGAAAAATGATTCTATGAGTGACATTCAAGACTTATTTAACTCGACAACAAATTTACCGATGCTGCCTAAAGTAGTAGAGGAGTTGTTACGTCTATTAGAAGAGGATGACCCGGATTTAAAAGAAGTGATTCACAAAATCAATCGCGATCCGGTGATCGCGGCGAAAGTGTTACGCTTGTCGAACACTGCGCAATATGGCGCGACGCGGCAAATCAAAACGCTTGAGGACGCTGTAGCGCTGGTTGGGTTTACAAAGTTGGTGACTTTGGTGGTTGCGTCAGGAGTAGTAGAGCCTTTCGCAAACGTACCGAATTTAAGTCTCCCGCAGTTTTGGAAGCGCAGTTTTATGTGTGCCGCGATTGCGAAACATATTGCGCTAGAACTAAATCGTACGGCGAAAGCTCGTCATCAGCCAGAACTTGTGTATTTGGGTGGATTGCTACACGGGATCGGGCAGTTGGTCATGCATTTGTTCTTTCCTAATGCGGAAAATACCATGATTATGGCAAATCTGGCGGAGTCAGCGGCAGAGCGAAAAAAAATAGAGCTGGCGCAACTTGGTGTTGATCATTGCATGATCGGACAGGAGTTGACGAAACGTTGGTTGCTACCAGCAGAGATTCAACGCTTGGTGCGCCATTATGCAGAACCCAAAAATCCTGAGGCAGATGCCAGCGCTGCGGTTATACATTTGTCAGCACATATTGCACTAGGCTTGCTTTTAGAGAAACAGGCGGAAGCCATGTTAAATGAAACTGATAGTGTCTTGTTACCACTCTTGGCACCAAGCCCCGCTGTATGGGCTGACAAGTTGGAAACGTACGCCTCTTTTCTATCTGAAGCCGAGGCATTTATCTAAAAGTTTTTTGGTGGATTGTTCGGCTACCTCTTTTTTTTCGATATAATCGAAAGCTATCTCAAGATTTTACATTTGCGCAGATTTGTTTTGCGTGTTGATTAAAGCGCATGGTGATGTGCGTTTTCAAAGGAATTTCAATTGTTAAAAGCATTGGATGCACAACAAGTTGCGACCATCGAAGAAGTGCTAAATATTGGCTTAGGGCGTGCTGCTGTAAGTCTGAGTAGTATTCTTGGCGATGAAGTATTGCTAACTGCGTCCAACGTGCATATGTCAAATTTAAACACCGGAAAAGCACTTGATATTCTTAAAAGATCCGGTGAAATCAATATGGTGTCTGTCGCTCAAAACGTGAGCGGCGATTTGGATACATTAGCCTTGGTATTGTTTTCTGAGTCAAACGCTGTAGACATCGTGCAGCGTATGATGTCTCAAAATGCTGAGCAAAGCGGCGTGTTGAAATACGAATACGAGGTGATGAGTGAGGTAGGCAATATTATTCTGAACGCCTGTGTTAGCGCGTTCTCGAACATGATGCATCTCACTTTGGGAAGTTCCTTGCCAGTACATCATATCGGGGATTGTGAGTCGGTCACTTTGGACAACCCTGCACATCCTTTAAAATTACTCGTCAATCTGGATGTTGTGATTGCCATGCGCCCGATTGCTGGATTTATCACTTTCTCCTTCAGTACCACTTCTCTGCAGCTACTATTACAGGCAGTTGCGCAATACCACGAAAGTGAGACGTTTGAATGGCTAGATTGAGTCAAGATATCTCCAATTTCGCGCCGGTGCAATACCTAGATTTTCTACAAACGGGTGTGCTGGTGGTGGATAGCAACTACCGTATTGTTTACTGGAATCGCTGGTTAGAGGCGCATAGTAATATTCAGTTTTCTCAGATCGCTAATTTACCATTTGTTGAAGTGTTCCCGGATATTGCCGCATCAAGGTTGGTTGAGGTTATTCACCAAGCGGTAGATGAAGGGTTGAGTTCGTTAGTTTCTGCATCGCTTAATCGTTCCTTGTTGCCGCTTTATCCAAGCATTAACCATCAGTTAAAGCAAATGGATTTTATGCGCCAGATGGTGCAAGTGACAGCAATTGTTGATGCACAACAGAAACCCTACGCCATGCTGCAAATTACTGACATGACTAGTGCCTTGGCAAAAGATGCGCAGTTGGTAGAAAAAACACAAACGCTGTTGGCGCTGAATGAGTTGGATGATTTAACGTCAGTGGCGCATCGCCGCAAATTTGATGATGTCTTGCAAGAGGAGTATCGCCGTGCTCAGCGTGCAAAAACGGCGCTGGTGATTGGCTTTGTTGAAGTCGACCATTTTGATATGTTCAAAGAGCATTACGGTAAAAATTCTGCTGATCAGTGTTTGGTTGAAGTGGCAGGTACGTTTGAGTATGCGCTGAATCGGTCAACAGACTTGGTGGGGCGTTATGCGGATCAATTGTTTGGTGTCATCATGCCTTGCACGACATTCGATGGCGCTGTTGGTGTGGCTGAAACGATTCGAGAAGGCGTGAGTGATCTGCAGCTGCGGCATGAGGCGTCCACTGTGGCTGGGCATGTAACGGCAAGCGTTGGGTTTGCTACCGTGCATCCCACTTTAGATGGGCGTATGGAAACGTTGGTAGAGTCCGCCATGTTTGCGTTATCGCAGGCGAAAGAAGCTGGCGGTAATAAAGCGATGATTTATGCATTGCAAGATGGTAGTTTGCATGCGTGCGATGCCATTGTGAATGTGGGTGTGAAAAGGTTAATTGAGGGTTAGTGTTTAAATGTCGCAAAAAATCTGTGTTGCCAATTGGAAAATGCATGGAAATTTGGCAGCCAATCAGCAGTTACTTTCTGGATATATCCAGGCGCTAAACGGTTTTGAGCGCGCAGGAGTCGTTGTTTGTGTTCCTTACCCGTATCTGGCGCAGGCGCAGCAGATGTTGCAGGGTACATCGATTGGTTGGGGTGCGCAAAATATCAGTAAAGATATTGAAGGGCCGTTTACTGGAGAGGTCAGCGTTTCGATGTTGCGAGACTTTGGCGCAAGTTATGTGATTGTTGGGCATTCTGAGCGCTCAACTGCTTATTGTGAATCAGACGAAAATATTGCGGTAAAATTTTCACAAGCAAAAGCGCATGGGTTAACGCCGATACTATGTGTTGGCGAAACGTTGATTGAGCGTGAGGCTGGCATGATGTTTTCGGTTGTCTCTAAACAGTTAGATGCCATCATCGACATGTATGGGGCAGAAATTTTTGCGAACACGATTGTGGCCTATGAGCCAATTTGGGCAATTGGTACCGGGCTGGCAGCTGGGCCACAACAAGCGCAGGATATGCATGCGTTTATTCGTGAAAAGATTGCAAAATTAAATCTGACTGCGGCCGCAAGCGTAAAAATCATCTACGGTGGCAGCGTAAACCCGCAAAATGCGGTACAATTATTCGCTATGCAGGATGTAGATGGTGGCTTAATCGGCAAATGTTCGTTGAGTGTGGGGGCGTTTGTGGGTATCTGTCACGCATTTTAAAAAATCTTGTGCGTTCGGAATGCTAAATAAAGTTCATTATGGAAAAAATCGTATTAGTTGTTCACGTGCTGGCATCGCTAGGTGTCATTGGCCTAGTGTTGTTGCAACATGGTAAAGGTGCTGATATGGGTGCCTCCTTCGGTAGCGGCGCTTCTGGTAGTCTGTTCGGGGTGTCTGGGTCTGCAAATTTTTTAAGTCGCGCGACAGCCTTGCTGGTTGCGGTTTTCTTTTGTACCAGTTTGACTTTGGCTTATATGGCGAGCCACAAAGAAGGCGGTAGTGTGGTTAAGGCTGTGGCTGGACAAGCCAATGCAAGTGCAAAAGAAGAAGTTGTACAGCCTGCAGCTGAAAAAACAAATACAACAACGGAAGATATTCCAAAGTAAATTCTCGCGTAGTTCTACGCGTCTTAACCTGCCGCCGTGGTGAAATTGGTAGACACGCTATCTTGAGGGGGTAGTGACGAAAGTCGTGCGAGTTCGAGTCTCGCCGGCGGCACCAAGTCTCTTGTCAGTGATTTGTGATGCGAGGCCTAAAGAAAAAATGAGGGATAAAAGTCCCTCTATTTCAAGTAATTTGTTTAGAAATACGTGTAACACTGCAGTCTTAATGGGTTTATTTTTCTTGGATAGTGCTAAAATTGGCAAAGTGATTGCGGATCTAAGGTTGTAGCTGTGTTAGAAAATTATTTTCCTATACTCCTGTTTATTCTTGTCGGGCTCTTGGTGGGCTTGGGGCCTTTAATTCTTGGTAAGCTGGTTTCCCCAAATAAACCAGATGCGGCCAAAAATTCTCCTTTTGAATGTGGGTTTGAAGCTTTTGAAGATGCGCGCATGAAGTTTGACGTGCGTTATTATCTCGTCGCGATTCTCTTTATTTTGTTTGATTTAGAGATTGCCTTTCTTTTTCCTTGGGCTGTAGTATTGCAAGAGATTGGTCTGTTTGGGTTTTTGGCGATGATGGTTTTCTTGGGTGTGTTGGTGGTTGGCTTTATCTATGAATGGATGAAGGGTGCCCTAGAGTGGGATTAATGTAAAGAAAACGCCTATGAGTATTGAAGGTATTTTAGAAAAAGGCTTTGTCACCACTACGCTGGATACAGTGATTAACTATACCCGTACGGGTTCACTGTGGCCAATGACGTTTGGTTTGGCGTGTTGCGCAGTGGAAATGATGCACGCTGGCGCTTCGCGTTACGACTTAGACCGCTTCGGTATTGTGTTTCGTCCAAGTCCAAGACAATCTGATGTGATGATTGTTGCCGGAACGCTGGTCAATAAAATGGCGCCGGCGTTGCGCAAGGTGTATGACCAAATGGCCGAGCCACGCTGGGTTATCTCGATGGGTTCGTGCGCAAATGGTGGCGGTTATTACCATTACTCTTATGCGGTGGTGCGTGGATGTGATCGAATTGTGCCGGTTGATGTGTATGTGCCAGGGTGCCCACCAACTGCTGAAGCGTTGTTGTATGGCATTATCCAGTTGCAAAATAAGATCAAAAAAACTAACACCATCGCCCGCTAGAAATTTCTTCATTTTTTATGACAATGACTTAACGTAAAAATAAAATGTCGGCAAAATTAAATCAGTTACTCAGTCAGTTGCAACACTTGTTGGGCGAGAAAATCACCAAGCATACCCTTGCGTTGGGTGAATTGACGATTGAGTGTAGGCCTAGCGATTACCTTGTGGTATGTCAAACACTGCGCGACTCGCCGACATTAAAATTTGAACAATTGATTGACTTGTGCGGTGTGGATTATCAAGAATATGGCGCTGGCGCTTACGATGGATTGCGTTATGCGGTGGTCTGTCATTTACTTTCTGTGAGTTTAAATCAACGTTTGCGCCTGCGTGTGTTTGCGCAAGACGAAGATTTTCCAGTGTTGCCAACAGTAATTCAAATTTGGTCAGTCGCAAACTGGTTTGAACGAGAAGCCTTTGATCTGTATGGCATTATGTTTGAAAATCATCCTGATTTACGCCGCATTCTGACTGATTATGGTTTTGTTGGACACCCGTTCCGTAAAGATTTCCCAATGATTGGTAATGTTGAAATGCGTTACGATCCTGAGCAGCAGCGTGTAGTTTATCAGCCTGTAACGGTAGATTTGCGCAATAACGTGCCGCGCGTGGTTCGCAATGAAGGGGCGCATCGTGGCTGAAATTCGTAATTACACCATGAACTTTGGACCGCAGCACCCTGCAGCGCACGGCGTATTGCGATTGGTGCTGGAGTTGGATGGTGAGGTGATTCAGCGCGCAGATCCGCACATTGGGTTGTTGCACCGCGCAACAGAAAAATTAGCCGAAAATCGTACTTATTTGCAATCGGTGCCTTACATGGATCGGCTGGATTATGTCTCTATGATGGCGAACGAGCATGCATATGTGATGGCGATTGAAAAAATGATGGGGATTGATGTGCCGATACGCGCACAATACATCCGCGTCATGTTCGACGAAATCACCCGTGTGTTGAATCACTTGCTTTGGTTGGGTGCGCATGCCCTAGATGTTGGTGCGATGACGGTGTTTTTATATGCGTTCCGCGAGCGCGAAGATTTGTTTGATTGCTATGAAGCGGTTTCTGGTGCGCGCATGCATGCGGCGTATTATCGTCCGGGTGGTGTGTATCGTGATTTACCTGAGCAAATGCCGCAACACGAAACGACCAAATTTCGTAGTACAGCAGAAATCAAAAAACTCAATGAAAATCGCCAAGGTTCGCTGTTAGATTTTATTGAAGATTTTACTAATCGCTTTCCAACTTATGTGGATGAATACGAAACCCTGCTGACCGATAACCGTATTTGGAAACAGCGTACTGTCGATATTGGCGTCGTTACGCCAGAGCGTGCATTGGCGCTTGGGATGACGGGTCCGATGTTGCGTGGTTCTGGTATCGCGTGGGATTTGCGTAAAACACAACCATATGAAGTGTATGATAAATTAGATTTCGATATTCCGGTTGGTGTGAACGGTGATTGCTATGATCGCTATTTAATTCGTGTCGAAGAGTTTCGCCAATCAAATCGAATTATCAAGCAGTGTGTTGATTGGTTGAGAAAAAATCCGGGGCCCGTGATTTCAAGTGACAACAAAATTGCGCCGCCAAACCGTGAAGACATGAAAACCAATATGGAGGATTTAATCCACCATTTCAAATTGTTTACAGAGGGTTTTCATGTGTCGCCCGGCGAAGCGTACGCCGCGGTGGAACATCCTAAAGGGGAGTTCGGCATTTACATGATTTCAGATGGTGCGAATAAACCGTATCGTTTAAAAATTCGTGCGCCCGGTTTCCCGCATTTGGCTGCGTTGGATGAGATGGTCCGTGGGCACATGATTGCTGACTTGGTGGCCATCATCGGCACGCAAGACATTGTTTTTGGTGAAATTGATAGGTAACTATGTTATCAGCTGAAGCTATAGAAAAAATCGATTACGAGCTGACAAAATACCCTGCTGACCAACGCAAGGCGGCGGTGATGAGTGCGTTGCGTATTGTGCAAGCGGAGCGCGGTTGGTTGTCGAAAGAAAGTATTTCTGAGGTGGCTGAGTACTTGGATATCCCCGCCATTGCGGCGATGGAAGTGGCGACCTTCTACAATATGTACGATTTAAATCCGGTCGGACAATACAAAATAACCATTTGTACCAATATTTCCTGCATGTTGCGTGACTCCGATGCAATTGTTGAGCATCTGCAACATAAGCTAGGTGTGGGTTTTAACGAAATTACACCGGATGGTAAATTTTGCTTGAAAGAAGGCGAGTGCATGGGTGCATGTGGTGGCGCGCCACTCATGTTGGTGAATAACCACACTATGCACGAGTTTTTAACACCTGAAAAAGTAGATGAGATTTTGGAGGGCTTGAAATAATGACAACGCCCGCAGAAAAATACGCCGCAAAACAACCTGTCACCGCTGATTTAGTAGGGCAAACATTGGTTTGCTTGCGGACACTGACCGAGGAAAATCCGGCCACACTTGCTACTTATTTAAAAATAGGTGGCTACGCAACACTTAAAAAAATTGTCACTGAAAAAACAAAAGCTACAGACATTATTACGCAAGTGAAAAATTCGGGTTTACGTGGTCGTGGCGGCGCAGGATTTCCGACAGGTCTGAAGTGGAGCTTTATGCCGCGCTATTTTGACGGCGTAAAATACCTCGTTTGTAATACAGATGAAGGCGAACCTGGTACGTTTAAAGATCGCGATATTATTCGTTATAACCCGCATCAACTGATCGAAGGCATGGCCATCGCAGCCTACACCTTGGGAGCGCGCGTTGGCTATAACTATATTCACGGCGAAATTTTCCAAGATTATTTAAGCTTTGAGCAAGCGCTTAAAGAAGCCAGAGAAGCTGGCTATTTGGGCGAAAATTTATTCGGGACCAATTTCAGTTTTGATTTATATGCCGTGCATGGGTACGGTGCCTATATTTGTGGCGAAGAAACAGCACTGATTGAGTCGATTGAAGGCAAAAAAGGCCAACCACGTTTCAAACCACCATTCCCGGCGAGTTACGGTGTGTTCGGTAAGCCTACTAATGTGAATAACACAGAAAGCTACACCTCGATTCCATGGATTTTAGCAAATGGCGGGCAAGCGTTTGCAGACTTGGGTGTACCAAATTCTGGCGGTACAAAATTATTTTCAATTTCTGGTCACGTGGAAAAGCCCGGCAATTATGAAGTGAAAATGGGTATGCCATTTACTGAATTGCTTGGGTTAGCTGGTGGTGTTTGGAAAGGCCGCAAATTAAAAGCCGTGATTCCAGGTGGGCCATCAACAGCTGTGTTGCCAGCCGAGGCGATTTTAGGTGCAACCATGGATTACGACGGCTTAAGTAAAGTGCGTTCGAGCCTGGGTGCGGGTTCCATGATTGTGATGGACGAAACCACTTGTATGGTGAAAACTTTGCAGCGATTGAGTTACTTTTTTTACGAAGAAAGTTGTGGTCAATGTACACCATGTCGAGAAGGTACTGGCTGGGTTTATCGTGTGATTACGCGCATTGTGAATGGTCAAGGCAAAATGGAAGACTTGGAGTTACTGACCAGTGTCAGCAACAATATTGCTGGCCGCACCATTTGCGCGTTGGGTGAGGCAGCGGCGACGCCTGTATTAAGTTTTATCAAGCACTTTAGACCGGAATTTGAATACTACATACAGCATGGGAAATCCATGGTTGATGGTAAGTAGAAAGACTGAGCGAGTTTGAGCGAATGTTAAACATAGAAATTGACGGTAAACCAGTAGAAGTCGAGCACGGCAGCACCATTATTGATGCGGCCGATAAAATTGGTGTGCCTATCCCACGTTTTTGCTACCACAAAAAATTATCCGTGGCGGCTAACTGCCGTATGTGTTTGGTGCAAGTGGAAAAATTTGCCAAACCACTGCCGGCTTGCGCGACCCCTGTTGCTGAAGGCATGAAGATTTTTACACGCTCAAAATCTGCCGTGGAAGCACAGCAAAGCGTGATGGAGTTTTTATTAATTAACCACCCATTGGATTGCCCGATTTGCGACCAAGGTGGCGAGTGCGATTTGCAAGATATTGCAGTGGCTTATGGTGCCTCAGGTTCCCGTTACACTGAAGAAAAACGAGTGGTCTTTAATAAAAATATTGGTCCGCTGGTCAGCACCGACATGACACGTTGCATTCAATGTACACGCTGCGTGCGCTTCTTGAAAGAAATCGGTGGAATGCAAGAGCTCGGCATGGTAGGTCGTGGTGAGCATGCGGAAATTACCGCGTATGTTGATCAATCTGTTAACTCTGAACTTTCGGGCAATATCATCGATTTATGTCCAGTAGGCGCCTTGACTAACAAGCCATTCAGATATTCTGCGCGTAGCTGGGAGTTAACACGTCGCCCAAGCATCGCCCCACATGATGGTTTGGGTTCGCACATTGAAGTGCATGTGAAAGATAATAAAGTCATGCGTGTGTTGCCGCGTGAAAAAGAATCGATCAACGAATGCTGGTTGTCAGACCGTGATCGTTTTTCTTATGAAGGGTTAAATAGTCCTGACCGTCTTAAAGTGCCGATGATTAAACATAACGGCGAATGGGTGGAAACTGACTGGAAAACTGCGCTCGAATTCGCGGCAGGGCAGATCAAAGACATTACCAACCAACACGGCGCAGACGCGCTAGGGGTGTTGATTTCTCCTGCCAGCACGATGGAAGAAGGTTACTTGGCTAAAAAAATCGCCAGTGGTTTGGATTGCCGTAATGTGGATTACCGATTGCGTCAAACCGATTTTAGGCTAGACGGCAGGCGCATGGGTACGCCTTGGATGGGCTGCAATATTCAAGAAATTGAAGAGTTGGATCGGATTTTGTTGATTGGCTCCAATATTCGTAATGAGCACCCATTGCTCGCGCAACGTTTCCGTAAAGCGGTGAATAATGGCGCTGAATTGTCGATAGTGAGTCCGTTAGATAATAATCCGCTGATGGATGTGGCGCATAAAGTGATCGTGCGTCCGAATGATATGGTGAATGTACTGGGGCAAATTTTAAAGGCCATGTCTGGTTTGCAGCGTTTGTCTTTATGTCTGCCGCCATCGCTCAGCAAGTTGCTGGAAGATATTAAAGTGCGCCCAAATACCGAGGCGATTGCTAGAAGCTTGGCAGGTCTTGGTGATACGGTTGATTTAATTGCGCCAAAAGTTGGGATATTCTTGGGCAATATGGCACTGAGTGATCCTCGATTTACAGAAATGTATACCATGATTGAGGCGATTGGCGGGATCACTGGCGCAAAAGGTGGTATTTTGCCGGCTTCTGCAAATAGCACTGGAATGCATCTTGTCGGGGCAATGCCGACCAAAAATGGTTTAAATGCGCGTGAGATGATTGAGTCTCCACGAAAAGCCTATTTGCTGGTGAATGTGGAGCCAGAATTGGATTGCCAGCATGCAGCATTAGCGAAAGCAGCGATGGCGAAAGCTGAGTGCGTCGTTGCACTGACAATGTATAAATCGGAGGCCTTAGAAAATGCGGATGTCTTGTTGCCAATCACACCGTTTACAGAAACTTCTGGCACGTTTATGAGCATGGAAGGCCGCGTGCAAAGCTTTCAGGCTGCGACGCGACAACTAGGCGAATCTCGCCCTGGTTGGAAAGTGTTGCGCGTATTAGGCAATACGTTAGGTTTGCCTGGGTTTGATTTTGAAAGTAGTGAACAAGTCAAAGATGCTGCGTTTGGGGGCCAAAAACCTTCAACGGTAGTTTGGAATAGCTTGAATAACAACTTGAAAGAGTTGGTGGAAATTCAGATCAACATCAAGCATGATGGGTTGCAGCGGATTGGTGAAGTGCCGCAATACGCGTCAGACTCGATTGTGCGTCGTGCGCCATCACTACAAAAAACCAAATACAACATTAAACCGATGGCACGCATGTGCGCGAAAGAAATGGAGGCGCTTGGTCTCCAAGAGGGTGATCAAGTGTTGGTTAAGCAAGATAAAGGCAGCGCAATTTTAACGGTGAAGTTAGATAATCATGTTGCCATGGGTTGTGTGCGGGTTGCTGCTGCACACCCAGATACCGCGGGCTTGGGCGATTTAATGGGTGAAATTACCGTTGAAAAATTTGAAGCGCCTGTTGGCAAAGCAACGAATAAAGCGGAAGCGCAAGTATGATGGCTGCATTGGACTGGCTCGCAAATTTATTTGGTAGCTACTGGCCGGCGGTAGAAATTACTGGCTGGACGCTGATCAAAATTGTTGCCATTGTGGCACCTTTAATGGGCGCGGTGGCTTACCTCACTTTGGCGGAACGTAAAGTGATTGGCTACATGCAAGTACGCATCGGGCCAAATCGTGTGGGTTATTTTGGCTTGTTACAACCGTTGGCCGATGGGATTAAGCTTCTTTTTAAAGAAATTATTTTACCTACAGCATCAAACAAGGCGTTGTTTTTACTGGCGCCGGTGTTGGCTATCGCGCCTGCGTTTGCCGCATGGGCGGTGGTGCCATTTGATGTGAACATGGTGTTGGCAGATATTGATGCAGGCTTGCTATATATTTTGGCAATGACTTCAGTCGCAGTTTATGGGGTAATTATCGCCGGTTGGGCATCAAATTCTAAATACGCATTTTTGGGCTCACTGCGTTCTGCCGCGCAAATTGTGTCTTATGAAATTGCCATGGGCTTTGCACTGGTGGGTGTGTTGATGTGCGCAAACTCACTCAATTTAGGCAAAATTGTCTTAGGCCAAGCAGGCGGCTTTTGGCACTGGTACTTTTTGCCATTGTTTCCGTTATTTATTGTTTACTTTATTAGTGCTGTAGCAGAAACCAACCGTGCACCATTTGATGTGGCAGAAGGTGAATCGGAAATTGTGGCAGGTTTCCATGTGGAATATTCCGGCATGGCGTTTGCAATTTTTTTCTTGGCAGAATACGCCAATATGATTTTGGTGACGATGTTAGCCGCGATTATGTTCTTGGGCGGCTGGTTGTCCCCGGTGCCGTTTATCCCAGATAGTTTCTTGTGGTTGTTAGCAAAAGTCGCGTTCTTGTTATTCTTATTTTTGTGGTTCCGTGCGACATTCCCGCGTTACCGTTACGACCAAATCATGCGCTTAGGTTGGAAAGTGTTTATCCCGATTACCATTGTCTGGATTGTGTTTGTTGGCGGCATGATGCAGACTTCATTAGGATATTTGTTTCATTAATTCGATATGATCAAAAATATTAAAAATATTTTAGGCAGTTTGATGCTGGTGGAACTCCTGAAGGGGATGGCACTGACTGGCCGTTACTTTTTTGCGCGCAAAATTACCGTGCAATACCCAGAAGAACGTACACCACAATCCAACCGTTTCCGCGGCTTGCACGCGCTGCGCCGCTACCCAAATGGCGAAGAACGTTGCATTGCTTGTAAATTGTGCGAAGCGGTTTGCCCGGCGATGGCGATTACGATTGAATCTGAACAGCGTGACGACGGCACGCGCCGCACGACACGTTACGACATTGATTTAACCAAGTGCATTTTCTGCGGGTTCTGCGAAGAGTCTTGTCCGGTGGATAGCATCGTCGAAACACGAATCTTTGATTATCACGGTGAGCAACGTGGCGATTTGTTGTACACCAAAGAGATGTTATTGGCGGTGGGTGATAAGCACGAGAAACAAATTGCGTTAGACCGTGCGCAAGATAAAGCCTTTAGATAGTGTTAAAAAATTTAGATAAAGCTTAGCGAACATGACATTTTTTGGCTTGCAATTTCAAGACATTGTTTTTTATACCTTATCGGCAATTTTATTGTTTGCCGGTTTGCGCGTCATTACCACGCGTAACCCTGTGTATGCCGCGCTCTTTTTAGTGCTAGCTTTTTTTACTGCGGCCGGCATTTGGTTGTTGTTAGAGGCCGAGTTTTTAGCGATTGCCTTGGTGCTGGTGTACGTCGGTGCGGTAATGGTGTTGTTCTTGTTTGTGGTGATGATGCTCGATATTAACTTAGATAAATTGCGCGAAGGGTTTTGGAACGCGCTACCTGTTGCGCTACCTGTTGGTGGGTTGATGGCAGTAGAAATGGTGTTGATCGTCGGCACCCGTTATTTTGGTGCCGATAAAGTGGCTGCTCCTGCACCACATCCGGCGGGTTACAGTAATACTGCTGAATTAGGCCGCGTACTGTATACCGATTATTTATTACCTTTTGAATTAGCTTCTGTGGTGCTGCTGGTGGCGATTGTCGCGGCGATTGCCTTGACGCATCGTGCACGCAAAGACCGTAAGTCGATGGACCCAGCAGAGCAAGTGCTGGTAAAAAAAGCAGATCGTATTCGTATTTTAAAAATGGATCCGGTACTGGCGCCACAAGCGGCCGAAACAGTGGAAACAGATAAAAACGCACGGGAGAAAGCATAATGGTTGGTTTGTCCCACTATTTAATTTTAGGTGCGCTACTTTTCGCGATCAGCGTGGTTGGCATTTTCTTAAACCGCAAAAATGTGATTATTTTGCTGATGGCCATTGAATTGATGCTACTCGCTGTAAATTTAAACTTCATTGCTTTCTCGCACTACTTGCAAGATGTTGCAGGGCAAGTATTTGTGTTTTTCATCCTCACTGTGGCGGCGGCTGAGTCTGCGATTGGTTTGGCAATTTTAGTTGTGCTGTTTAGAAATCTACGCACGATTAACGTAGACGATCTAGATCAGCTTAAAGGTTAAAGATCACTAAAAAGGTTAATAAATCAACATGACCATGCAACAAATTTATTTGGCCATTCCATTACTGCCCTTGATTGCGGCGGTAATTGTTGGTTTGTTTGGCAAAAAGCTGCATCGCGCTGCAGCGCATCTCATCACTATTTTGGGCGTTGGTGCGGCATTTGTTTTATCTGTCATTGTGTTTAACGACGTATTAAAAGGCAACGTGTTTAATGGCACGGTGTACACATGGTTGAAAACTGGCAATATCAGCTTTGAGGTTGGGTTTTTAATTGATTCCCTCTCAGCCATGATGATAGTCGTGGTGACGTTTGTTTCACTCATGGTGCATGTGTACACCATCGGATATATGGAAGAAGACCCTGGTTATAGCCGTTTTTTTAGCTATATTTCGCTGTTCACCTTCTCTATGTTGATGCTGGTGATGAGCAATAATTTCATGCAACTCTTTTTTGGTTGGGAAGCGGTTGGCCTGGTTTCGTACCTGTTGATTGGTTTTTGGTTTACGCGTCCAACCGCTATTTATGCCAATTTAAAAGCATTTTTAGTCAACCGCGTGGGCGACTTTGGCTTCTTACTAGGCATTGGCTTGGTGCTGTTTTATTTTGGCACCTTAGATTACGCCAAGGTGTTTGAGATTGCGCCGCAATTTGCTGGCACAACGATTAACTTAATCGGTAATACGGCTTGGTCTGTCATCACGGTGATTTGTATCTTATTGTTTGTTGGTGCAATGGGTAAATCCGCACAGGTGCCTTTACATGTATGGCTACCTGATTCGATGGAAGGCCCTACGCCCATTTCTGCGTTGATTCACGCCGCAACCATGGTGACTGCTGGCATTTTTATGGTGGCACGCATGTCACCACTGTTTGAAATGTCGACAACTGCGCTTTCTTTTGTATTGATTATTGGCAGCATTACCGCTTTATTTATGGGCTTTTTGGGCATTATCCAAAACGACATCAAGCGTGTGGTGGCTTATTCCACGCTGTCACAGTTGGGTTATATGACTGTCGCGTTAGGCGTTTCAGCTTACTCTGTGGCTATTTTCCATTTAATGACACACGCGTTCTTTAAAGCCTTACTGTTTTTAGGCGCTGGTTCTGTGATTATGGGCATGCACCATGACCAAGATATTCGCAATATGGGCAACTTGAAAAAGTATATGCCGATTACTTGGTTGACTTCCTTGGTGGGTTCGCTCGCTTTGATTGGCACGCCGTTTTTATCAGGCTTTTACTCTAAAGATAGCATTATTGAAGCCGCAAAAGCATCGACGATTACGGGCAGTGGTTTTGCTTACTTTGCCGTGTTGGGAGGCGTGTTTGTCACCGCGTTTTATAGCTTCAGAATGTATTTCTTGGTGTTCCACGGCAAAGAAAAGTGGCGTGAGCTACACAATGAAGCACATCATGATGACCATCGTGACGATGAACACAATGCGCATCATCACGGTTTAGGTCCGAATGACAATCCGCACGAATCAAGCTGGGTCGTGACGTTACCTTTGGTGATGTTGGCGATCCCTTCAATATTCATTGGATATATTGCGATTGAACCGATGTTGTTTGGTGAGTTTTTTAAAGGCGTGATCCATGTCAACCAAGAGGCGCACCCTGTGATGGAGACATTAGCGCATCACTGGCATGAAATTTACCATTCACCCTCTGGCATGGCTTTGCATGGCTTGATGACCGTACCATTTTTCTTAGCGCTTTCCGGTGTCATTGTTGCTTGGTTCTTCTATATGAAGCGCCCTGATATTCCCGCGGCAATTCAGTATTACTTTGCTGGCATCTATCGGGTGCTGGAAAATAAATATGGCTTTGACGCATTTTACGAAAAATTCTTTGCGGCTGGTTCACGTTTCTTGGGCAATCAATTGTGGCAAATTGGGGATGTTAAATTGATTGACGGCGCCATGGTGAATGGCACAGCCAACTTAATTAGCAAGTTTTCATTTATTATCCGCAAGCTGCAAACTGGCCTGATTTACCACTACGCCTTCGCGATGATTATCGGCGTATTTTTGACGTTGTCGCTTTACTCTCTTAACTTTAAATAAAGCACCAATTTTGTATGGTTGATTATTTTTTACAGCATATTTTAAGTTTTAGCATTTGGTTGCCGATTGCCTTTGGCATTTTGGTATTGGCAACCTCGCAAGAGAGCCAACCGAACCCAACGCGCTGGTTGTCGTTGTTTGGCAGTATTGCGAGCTTTTTGGTGACCATTCCGCTATATACGCGCTTTGATTTTTCTAACGGTGCATTTCAGTTTGAAGAAGGTTTTAGCTGGATCCCAGCGTTTAACATTAACTATCATTTGGGCGTCGATGGAATTGCTGTGCCGCTGATTTTGTTGACCAGTTTCACCACGATGATTGTGATTCTTTCTGCATGGGAAGTGATTCAAAAACGCGTTGCGCAATACATGGCCTGTTTTTTAATCATGAGTGGTTTGATGATTGGCGTGTTTAGTGCGTTGGATGCGATTGTGTATTACGTATTTTGGGAGGCAATGCTGATCCCCATGTTTTTGGTGATAGGCATTTGGGGTGGCCCGAACCGCGTTTATGCGACGATTAAATTTTTCCTCTACACCTTGCTTGGCTCGCTGCTCATGTTAGTGGCGTTTATTTATCTTTATCTTTCTACTGGAACGTTTGAAATTATTGAGTTTTACCAATTCAAAATACCATTGAATGTACAGATATTGATCTTCTTAGCATTTTTTGCTGCATTTGCCGTCAAAATCCCGATGTGGCCGGTCCACACATGGTTGCCAGACGCGCACGTGGAAGCACCAACAGGCGGTTCAGTTGTGTTGGCGGCGATTGCTTTGAAACTCGGTGGCTATAGCTTTTTACGTTTTGCCATGCCGATTGCGCCAGATGCAGCGCATGAACTTTCAACCTTTATGATTACTTTGTCGCTGATTGCCATCGTCTACATTGCGTTTGTGGCCTTGGTGCAAAAGGACATGAAAAAGTTGATTGCCTATTCATCCATTTCGCACATGGGGTTTGTGACCTTAGGTTTTTTCCTGTTCAATAACATCGGCCTAGAAGGTGCGATGGTGCAGATGGTGTCACACGGCTTTATTTCTTCCGCGATGTTTTTGAGCGTTGGCGTGCTCTATGACCGTGTGCATAGCCGCCAAATTGACGCTTATGGTGGTGTCGCGAACACGATGCCAATTTTCGCTGCGTTTGCCGTATTGTTCGCAATGGCGAATAGTGGCTTGCCCGGCACATCAGGCTTTGTCGGTGAATTCATGGTGATTTTAGGTGCGATTGAGATAAATTTCTGGGTGGCGTTTTTAGCCTCTTTTACTTTGATTTTTGGCGCAGCCTATACGCTTTGGATGGTAAAGCGCGTGTTTTATGGTGAGGTAGCAAATCATCATGTGGCGGAATTAAAAGATCTCAACAAACGTGAATTTTTAATCATGGCAGTGTTGGCCATCGCAGTGATCGGCTTGGGCGTTTACCCACTTCCGCTGACAGAAATGACTAATGCGACAACCAATGAATTTTTGTCTCACATGGCGGTGAGCAAGTTGCCAACGCCGTAACTCACTGCCGATAAGAACCCATTATGGAAAATATACGTTACGATTTAATCAGCGCACTGCCAGAAATCATCATAGCCAGCATGGCCATGTTTATTTTAATCGCGGATTTATTTCTTAAAAAATCTACCCGGATTGCGATTTACGCGCTTGCACAAATGACGTTGTTCGCCTGTGCGTATGCGACTTACACCACACATACGCCGGGTGTTGCGACAGCCTTTGGCGGCATGTTTATCGATGACACCTTGGCCGACGTAATGAAAATGTTGGTGTATTTAGGCACTTCGCTGATCTTTGTTTACACCAGACAATACATTCAAGACCGTGATATGTTCCGCGGCGAATTTTATGCACTCACTTTATTTTCGGTGCTAGGTATGCTGATCATGATTTCTGGCCAAAATATGCTTACTTTGTATATGGGCTTGGAATTGTTGTCATTGAGTTTGTATGCCTTAGTGGCGTTTGATCGCGATAACGCCCGCGCAACAGAAGCGGCCATGAAATATTTTGTTCTTGGTGCATTGGCTTCCGGCATGTTGCTATACGGCATGAGCATGATTTACGGCGTCACTGGTAGCTTGAATATCACTGAAATTGGCACGGCCTTGATGGATAACGGGCAATTCCCGCACGTGTTAGTGCTTGGCTTGGTGTTTATTGTGGCTGGCCTTGCGTTTAAATTAGGTGCTGTACCGTTCCAAATGTGGGTACCAGATGTCTATGAAGGCTCGCCAACCGCGATGACCATTCTTATTAGTTCCGTGCCAAAGCTCGCAGCGTTTGTGTTTGTCATTCGCTTATTGGTACAGGCCTTACCGAGCCTGGTACTCGATTGGCAGCAAATGCTAATGTTTATGGCAGTTCTTTCCATTGCACTGGGCAACATCACAGCGATTGCGCAGACTAATTTGAAGCGTATGCTGGCTTACTCCACCATCTCACATGTAGGCTTTGTGTTATATGGCTTAATGAGTGCCAGCATGAACGGTTTTGTCTATGCCATGTTTTACATTGTGAGTTACGTACTTATGACGCTCGCGGCTTTTGGCATGATTTTGTTGTTGTCCCGCAAAGGCTTTGAGGCGGAAAAATTAGATGATTTAAGAGGGTTAAATCAACGAAGCCCTTGGCATGCATTTTTAATGTTGATTGTGATGTTCAGCATGGCGGGTGTGCCACCAACCTTAGGTTTTTATGCAAAATTCAGCGTGTTGCAAGCGGCAGTGCAAGCTGGCTTTTTATGGTTTGTCGTGTTTGCCGTGTTAATGGCCGTGGTCGGTGCATTTTACTATTTACGTGTCGTAAAGCTCATGTACTTTGATGAGGCGCGCGATCATGTCAAATTACAAGCACCAACCGAAATGCGTGTGATTTTAGGTGTTAACTGCCTAGCATTATTAGCGATTGGCTTAATGCCAGAGCCGCTGATAGAACTGTGTATTTATGCCATGACCAGAACCTTGGGTTAATGTAAGATGGTCAATGCGTTATTACTTGGGCTGGCTTTTTTAGCCGCAAATTTACCGTGGTTTTCCAATCGCTTACTTTATCTTATCCCACTTAAGTCAGCAGAAAAAAATATTGCTTGGTGCTTGCTAGAACTGCTTGTTTTGTATTTTATTACCGGGCTTGTTGCACACTACGCAGAGCTTGCCACTTTCGGTCAGGTAGCGCCACAAGGCTGGGAGTTTTATGCTGTGACGGCATGTCTGTTTCTGGTCTTATCATTCCCGGGCTTTGTTTATAAATTTCTTTGGCGTTAACGCCAACATCTCAGCGCGTCACATTATTTGTAAAATTTAATGGGGATGCACACAGCTTTTAAAAAAAGCATAAAATACATCAGATATTTAACAGAAGAGATCAAATGCGTTTAGATGATGAACAAGAAAGCATAAATGTTGAAGACCGGCGAGGACAGGGACGTTCAATGGCTGGGCGTGGCATTGGGATTGGGACAATCGCACTTGCATTGTTGGCGATGTATTTTGGGATAGATCCATCTGTTGTGTTGAATGTTGGTCAGGGTTTGGAACAAAATGCGCCGCAAACGCAGGAAGGCCCACCCCCAGCTGACACAGAGCAAACAATATTTGTAAAAAAAGTGCTCGCTAATACCGAGCGTACTTGGCAAGGGATTTTTAAAGCATCCGGTGCTGAGTATCAGCCGCCAACGTTAGTGTTTTTTGACGGAATGACGAATACTTATTGTGAGACTGGACAGGCCGCAATGGGACCATTTTACTGCCCGGCTGACCAGAAAATTTACATCGATTTAAGTTTTTATGATGAGCTAAAACAAAAATATAAAGCATCGGGCGACTTTGCAGAAGGCTATGTGATCGCGCATGAGGTGGGTCACCACGTGCAAAATTTAGTCGGTACTTCTGAAAAAGTACAGCGAGCCAGACAACAAGCTGGCAGTGAGGCCGAAGCGAATCAACTTTCAGTGAGACTCGAACTGCAGGCTGATTGTTACGCCGGCGTATGGGCAGCGTATGCTGGTATGGAAAATCGCATTGAAGATGGCGATATTGAAGAAGCATTAAACGCTGCTGCTGTGATTGGTGATGATGCTTTGCAGAAAAAGGCCCAAGGTTACGCAGTGCCTGATAGCTTTACGCATGGTAGTTCTGAACAACGTATGCGTTGGTTTAAGAAAGGCCTACGTGCTGCTGATATACAGGCTTGCGACACCTTTAGTGTCAACAGCCTCTAACCAGTTCTGAAAAATAATAGATGACGCAACATGTAGACCTTACCGAGCACGAGATTAGCTCGAAAATTATTGCATCTGGTGGGATGCTCACGGTTAAGAGAGACCAAGTACGCGTACCTAATGGTGGCCAAAGTCAACGTGAGTATGTATTGCACCCGGGCGCAGTGGTCGTGGTGCCTTTGCTAGACAACGGCAATGTCGTGCTTGAGCGCCAGTTTCGTTATCCGTTAAGAAAAACCTTCATTGAATTACCTGCGGGGAAAATTGATGCGGGTGAGGAAATTTTAATGACTGGTCAGCGTGAGTTATTGGAAGAAACGGGCTATACAGCGCAAGATTGGGTGAAATTGGGACATCAACACCCGTGCATTGGTTATTCAAATGAAGTCATTCATATGTATCTCGCGCGTGGACTTAGCTTAGGTGCGCACAATCGAGATGATGACGAAAGCTTGGAGATTTTTGAGTTGCCGTTGGAAACCACGTTAGAAATGATCACACGCTGTGAAATCACTGACGGTAAAACAATCGTGGCGTTATTTTTCGCTTCACAATATTTAAAAAGTCTCACTTAATTTTCTTTAGGAATCTGCATGGCTAGCCGCGTGTTCATTGTAGGTTGCGGTGATCTTGGCATAGCCCTTGCCTCGCGCCTATGTGCGTCAGACTATCAAGTCACAGGTTTAAGCCGTTCCGAAAAGTCATTCAATCATCAAAATTTTACGCATTTGCTTGGCGATGTCACGCGTCCAGAAACGCTATCTAGTCTGACAGGGTTGACCCCTGATTTTTTTGTGTATTGTGTTGCAGCAGATACGCAGTCAGATGCTGCCTATCAAGCGCAGTATGTGAACGGACTAACAAATATTTTGGCAACGCAAGTTGATAACCCAAATTTACGGGCGATTTTTTTTGTTTCTAGTACACGCGTTTATGGCCAAATAACGGATGAATGGATCAATGAAAATACATCGCCAGAGCCAGCAGATTTTGGTGGTGAGCGCCTTTTAGAAGCAGAACAAGCTTTACGTCATTTTGCCGAGTATTCAAAAAACTGCCAAAAAATCGTGCTACGGCTTTCTGGTATTTACGGGCCAGGTAGAACGCGCATGTTACGACTTGCGCAAGCGTCTGATTGGCCATCGCAAAACGTTTGGACAAATCGCATTCATCGCGATGATGCCGCAGCGCTTATTGCACACTTGATGCAAAAAATAGTGAAAAGCCAGACTTTATTGCCATGTTATGTGGTGACTGATAGCAAACCCGCCCCGCAGTGGGAAGTGCTTAATTGGTTGGCGGACCAATTGCGCATTGAAAAAAATATGCACGCAATCCCACCAATCCGTGGCGGAAAAAAACTCAGCAACGCTGCCATGCTAGCAACAGGATTTCAATTGCAGTATCCTGATTACCAAACAGGTTATGCAACGCTGCTTAAATAATTCGCCATGAAAATTTCGCATATTCAACAAAAAGTGTATCGTGCGCTCAGCTTGATGGCTTGCGCTGTTTTTAGCCAATGGGCAAATGCTGAAGAAGCGTTTGATGTCTGGCTCAAGCAGGTGCAGCAAGATGCGATTTCAAATGGCATCTCTATCGAAGTTTCCACGAGAGCTGTGCAAAAAATCCAGTTTTTACCAGAAGTCGTCGCGCAAGATCGTGCTCAACCAGAATTTATTACGCCATTTTTAGATTATTACCGTCGACGTGTCACTCAGCAAAGGGTGGTGGTCGGGCAAGAAAAGTTAAGTCAGCATCAAGACCATTTAGCAACGTTGACCCAGCAATATGGCGTACCGGGTAATTTTTTAATGGCATTTTGGGGGCTGGAGACTAACTACGGTAGCCATCAAGGTAATCTTGATGTGCTTTCAAGTTTAGCAACGCTAGCTTATGAGGGAAGGCGTGCAGAATTCTTTAAACAGCAATTGATGCAGGCGCTGAAAGTTGCAGATCAACAACCGGTCTTGTTGGATGTTTGGCAGGGTTCTTGGGCTGGAGCATTTGGGCATATGCAGTTTATGCCCAGTACATTCAACGCCTATGCCACGGATGGTGACGCGGATGGTGTGGTTGATTTGGTGCGTTCAGAGAAGGATGCTTTTAGTTCAGCAGCCAATTATTTAGCCCAAGTTGGGTGGCAGAAAAATCAGCCTGCGATCATCGAAGTCGCACTGCCGAAGAATTTTGCCATGCAAGATGCGCAGCTTAATATCAAAAAAACCGTTGCAGAGTGGTCAGCAATGGGGGTGACGGCGATGCAAGGCAAAAGAATTCTATTAGAAAAAACTAGAGTTTTTCAGAAAAAACATCGCCCGCAGACTGAAACCTTTTATGAAGAAACGTATGTGCCTGACATAACCATCGCACTTACAGAGGTTGTGCCAGGGCAGCAATTTTCGGCATCGATCGTTTTACCACAAGGCTGGCAGGGTCCTGCGTTTATGGTATTTGATAATTTCCGTGTGATTATGGACTGGAATCGTTCGATTAATTACGCGTTGTCAGTAGCGCAGCTCGCTGAGCGGTTGGTAGGCCAAGTACCTGTGCTGGCGGGCGAAGCTGCGGAAAAAGGCGCGCTGAGTTTTACACAAATGCAGCATTTGCAATCAATGCTCAATCAACTTGGATTTGATGCTGGTGAGCCAGACGGTTTGCCTGGCTTAAAAACGCAAGCGGCAGTTCGCCAATATCAACTTTCACAAAATTTACCGGCCGATGGGTACGCTAGCCCCGGATTATATGATTTATTGCAGAAAAAAACTGCAGTAGCCACGCAGTAGGGATTGAAAAAAACACGAGGCTAAGTTTGCAGAGAAAGGCGCAATCGGCTAGAATCTCGCTTCTTGTAAAAACAGGCGGTTAGCTCAGTTGGTTAGAGCACTTGGTCGACATCCAAGGGGTCAGCAGTTCGAGTCTGCTACTGCCTACCAAAATTTAAAAAGCCGCTTTTAAAGCGGCTTTTTTATTTAAGTGAAATCACTTAACTGTTGTCTGCGGCTGTATCCAAGCCAACAGTACTTGCCACTGATCCCAATATTTTTGCCCTTTTGCGGCGCTTAAATCAAAAATACTTTTGCCGCTTTCTGCCACTTGCGGGTAAATCTGCGCATTGTTGATATAGGCCAAAACAGGAAATTCGCTTTCCGCGAGATAGTTAGCCAGTTTATCAGCGGCTTTTGTATTCATTGCTACGCGCATGCCCACCATCGCGACAAAGGTGCGCTCTTTTCGAACGGCTTTTTCTTCTTTTAACACTTCTAAAAATTCGTGAGTGGCATGAATATCAAAAATTGAAGAGCCCATTGGCACAATAATTAAGTCTGCTGCTTTCACAGCTTCGCTCAATTTTTCGCCTTTCAGTCCCGCTGGCGAATCAATGATTTGAATCTCAGGGAGATTTTTTTTAGACTTTTTGGATAAACCCAAAATCTCAGGTAAATGTTTGGGGCGTCTTGTTAACCAATCCAGTGAAGATGCCTGCCTATCTAAATCAGTCAATAAAACAGACATCCCCTGATGCGCAAAATAGCCTGCGAGATTGGTTGCAAGCGTTGTTTTACCACTGCCGCCTTTAGGGTTGGTGACCAGAAACGTAGGCATTAATCAGCTTTTTTTATCGTCTTCGTTTTTTTCTTTGGCTTTGGCGAGTTTCTCTTCAGCTTTACGTTGTGCTTTTTGTTCTTTTTCGCGAATCTCACTCATGCGTTCGCGCCACTCAGTCAGTTGTTCGTCCTCTAATGCTAATTGCTGCGCGATGGCTTCAATTTCAGTAATTTTTTGCTTAAAAAAACGTTTAGGCAATTTTCCATCCATGCGTGAAAGTACACGTTCACGTTGTTCTTTAGATAGACGTTTGGCTTTTTCAATGTAGTCAGTAGGTTGTTCAGACATAATTTTTTTCAAATATAAAATTGGAAACCAAATATAAAACATTTGAATTTTTGTGTCTGTGAATTATTTGTGACAATCTGTTGAAGCAATTTTTAGGACAAGCGCTGTTAAAATACCAACATGTTTGATTACAAACCCATTTTAAAGAATCTGCCTAATTTGCCAGGTGTTTACCGTATGCTGAATGCGGAAAACACCGTGATTTATGTTGGCAAAGCGAAGGATTTAAAAAAACGCGTTTCGAGTTATTTCAATAAAAATATTCCCAGCCTGCGCACCAAAATGATGGTGTCGCAAATCACGAATATTGAAACCACCGTGACGCGCTCAGAAGCTGAAGCGCTGCTGCTAGAGAATAATCTTATTAAAGGCTTGATGCCACGCTACAACGTGTTGTTTCGTGATGATAAATCCTATCCTTATATCACACTCACGAATGACAAGTTTTCACGTTTGGCTTTTCATCGTGGCATACAAAAAAAAGGCCACCAGTATTTTGGGCCTTTTCCCAGTTCGCCAGCAGTGCGCGAGAGTATTCAGCTATTACAAAAAGTTTTTAAATTACGCACCTGCGAAAATACCGTGTTTGCTAATCGATCACGGCCGTGTTTGCAACACCAAATTGCGCGTTGCACTGCGCCATGTGTCGATTTGATTTCTGAGGAAGATTATCGTGCAGATGTTCATCAGGCTGCACTATTTTTGCAGGGTAAAACCAGTGAGGTGCTGGATGCTTTGGCATTGCAAATGAACGAGGCAGCGGAAAACCAGGCCTATGAAATGGCGGCGGTTTTTCGTGACCGCATGCAAGCCTTGCGACAAGTACAAGCGAAACAGTTTGTGAGTGATTTTAATGTTTCTGATGCAGATGTGATTGCTTGTAGCGAGCTGCATGGTCAGCATTGTATTAATTTGGTGATGATACGCGGTGGCCGTCATTTGGGGGATCGCAGTTTTATGCCAAAAAATTCTGATGGTGAATCATTAGAAAATAGTGTGGAGGCCTTTATCGCCCAACATTATGTGGCGCAAAATACGCCACCGTTGATTGTCACAGGAGTGAAAATTACGACGGATGTGTTGGAAGAGGTGTTAAGCGAGCAAGCTGGCCGAAAAATTAAAATTAATATCAACCCGATTGGTGATAAACGCGTGTGGCTCAAAATGGCGCAAATCAATGCGGAGTTAGCGTTAAGTCAACGTGCGGCAAGGGCGGCCAATCAAACAGAAAAATTATTGGCCTTACGAGAGGCGTTGCACTTACCAGAGACTGTAGCGCGAATTGAGTGTTTTGATATTAGCCACACCATGGGTGAGGCGACGGTGGCGAGTTGTGTCGTGTTTGATAAAGGCGATATGCAAAATCGAGAATATCGGCGTTATAACATTACCGGCATCACCCCCGGCGATGATTATGCGGCGATGCGCGATGTGCTGACGCGGCGTTACCAAAAAGTGGCGGCGGGTGAGGGCACGCGACCTGATTTGGTTTTTATCGACGGAGGCAAGGGGCAACTTGGCGTTGCCGTTGAAGTGATGCAAGAGGTCGGGCTGGACGATATTTTGTTGGTGGGCATTGCCAAAGGTGAAGAGCGTAAACCTGGCCTCGAAACCATGATTTTTTCAGATACTGGCGAAATGCTGAATTTAGAAAAAGATAACAGAGGCTTGCATTTACTGCAGCAAATTCGCGATGAAGCACATCGGTTCGCCATTACCGGTCACCGCGCAAAACGTGCGAAAGCGCGCATTACTTCGAGCTTGGAAGAAATTGAAGGCATAGGCGCGAAGCGTCGCAAAGCGCTATTAACGCGTTTTGGCGGCTTGGATGGCGTAAAAAATGCTAGTATGGATGAACTCGCGCAAGTCGAAGGAATTAGCCCCGACTTAGCAGAAAAAATTTATGGCGCACTACACTAATTGCGCTGAAAAAGTCTTGGGTGGTTAAACATGGTTTGTAATATTCCCACATTGCTCACGTGGCTTAGAATCTTATTGATTCCGGTGCTGGTTGCGGTATTTTATTTACCAGCACAATCTAAAATTTTTGGGGTCATCTCACAAGAAACTATTAATTTAGTGGCGATGCTGATTTTTTTACTTGCAGCTGTTACCGATTGGTTAGATGGTTATTTGGCAAGAAGGTGGAATCAGACTTCTGCATTCGGTGCGTTTTTAGACCCTGTTGCCGATAAACTCATGGTAGCGGCCGCGCTGATTGTGTTGGTGGAGTTTGAGCGTGTCGGCGCGATGTCTGCACTCATTATTATTGGCCGCGAAATCGCGATAAGTGCCTTGCGTGAGTGGATGGCTGGTTTGGGTCAACGTAATAGCGTGGGCGTTGCGATGATCGGTAAGATCAAAACTGTCGCGCAAATGGTCGCAATTTTATTTTTGCTGTATTGGGAAAACGTGCAAGTGGCCGGTGTCGAAATTCCAATAAAATTTATTGGACAAATTTTAGTTTTGTTGGCGGTCTTTTTGACTTTGTTATCAATGGCTTATTACTTGAAAACCGCAATGCCGCAATTGCGTGACGTTAAAAAGTAAGAAAACTGTCATTTTTAGGCTTGACAGCCTAATTCAAATCGCTAAAATGTGCGCCTGTCTTAACAACGCGGGAATAGCTCAGCTGGTAGAGCGATACCTTGCCAAGGTATAGGTCGCGAGTTCGAGCCTCGTTTCCCGCTCCAAGTTGTTAAAAAAATTACGGCGAATGCAATCAAAGCTTTCGCCGTTTTAGTTTCGGGCAGTAAAAACCGCTTTGTTTATGGAATTGAAAGAACGTTTAATTTCATTACAATAGGGTCTTCACTGGCGCGGTAGCAAAGCGGTTATGCACTGGATTGCAAATCCATGTAGGTCGGTTCGACTCCGGCCCGCGCCTCCAAACTTCCTCCCCAATTTCCTATTCATGTTAATTTCATAGGCACAATTTAGGCTATTTTTTTTGGCTACTTTGGCTTATTAAATAGTGCTATTGCTAGTATCATCTTAAGATATTTCAATAAGCAACTGGTTTATATAATAAAAATAAGCCTACTAAGGAGCATCCATCCATGGCAACCGCGGGTGAAGTTGATTCGTTATTAGATAGTTTGGTAATCATTTGCCGCAGTGAAGGCATTGCCACTTCGCGCGATGCGCTCATCGCTGGTTTGCCGTTGAATAATGGCAGAATGACTCCTAAGCTCCTCAAACGTTCTGCCGAACGCGTTAATTTGGCAGCAAATGTCTTAAAAAAATCTCTACATAGTTTACGCGGCGAATTTCTGCCTGCGATTGTATTACTGAAAGATGAAAAAGCGCGTGTGGTCACGCGTATCAATCGTGAAAAAAATCAGGTTGGGGTGATTTTTCCTGAGTTGGGTGACGCAGAAGTGCAAATGGCACTCGATGAACTAGAAGAGCGTAGCTCAGGCTACTTAATTGTTGCAAAAGCGAAGTTTAAGTTTGACCAACGTACGCCGGAAGTCGGTAAAGTAAAATTACGTCACTGGTTTTGGGGTACGTTGGCAGAAAATAAACATGTGTACCGAGATGTACTTTTGGCGGCATTTTTGGTGAATATGTTTGCCTTGGCGATGCCGCTTTTTACCATGAATGTCTATGATCGCGTGTTGCCCAATCGATCAGTAGAAACCTTATGGGTGATGGCAATCGGTATCGCACTCATTATGGTGGGTGACTTGGTATTACGTACCATGCGCGGCTATTTTATTGATTGGGCCAGTGCGCGAGTGGATGTGAAATTAAGTGCCCGCATTATGGAGCAAGTGATGGGTATCCGCTTGGAGCAACGCCCGAATTCTGTTGGCTCATTTGCGGCAAATTTGCGCTCGTTCGAAACTATTCGCGATTTCATAACCTCTGCGACGGTTACAACGATCATTGATATTCCGTTCGGCATTATTTTTATTGGCGTCATTGCTTGGATCGCGCCGATGATGGTAATTCCTGTGATTGTTGGCGCGTTGCTGGTGCTGATTTACTCTTTCAGTGCGCAAACCAAAATGCACGATCTTTCTGAAACAATGTATCGTGCTGGTGCGTTGCGAAACTCTACCTTGATTGAAAGCTTGGTGAGCCTTGAAACCGTGAAAGGCTTGGGCATTGAGGGGCAAATGCAGCGTAAATGGGAACATAGCGCGAAATTCTTAACAGAGGTCTCTAGCAAATTAAAACTGTTATCTTCGTCGATTAACAATAGCTCCAGCACCATTTTACAGTTGGTGAATGTTTCTCTGGTGTTGCTGGGCGTTTATTTGGTAATTGATGGCGATCTCACCATGGGCGGGTTGATTGCTTGTACCATGTTGGCTTCCCGGGCATTGGCGCCTGTTGCGCAAACAGCAGGCTTGTTGACGCAATACCACACTGCAGCAACTTCGCTTAAATCTTTGGATGAAATTATGCATCGTGAAGTGGAGCGTCCAGCAGATGCTACCTTTTTGTCGCGCCCGTCCTTCCAAGGTGATATTGAGTTTAGAGAAGTCAGTTTTAGCTACCCAGGCACTGAGCAAGATGCCCTGACAAAAGTCTCGTTCAAAATTAAAGCAGGTGAACACGTAGCGTTACTAGGGCGCATGGGTTCTGGTAAATCCACCATTAATAAATTGATTTTAGGTCTGTATCAGCCAACTTCTGGTGCGGTATTGATTGATGGGATTGATGTGCGCCAAATTGACCCGGCTGAACTCAGGCGTGCGGTGGGTTATGTGCAGCAAGATACACATTTGTTCTATGGCACGCTGCGTGAAAATTTAACGGTCGCTACGCCACATGAAGATGATGCGGCAGTGTTGCACGCCGCGCATGTGGGCGGCATCCAAGGCTTTGTGAATGCGCACTCGAAAGGCTTCGACATGCTGATCGGCGAGCGCGGCGAGACCTTATCAGGTGGGCAACGCCAAGGCGTGGGCATTGCGCGTGCTTTAATAAGAAAGCCGTCGATTTTATTGCTAGACGAACCGACGAGTGCGATGGATCATTCCGGTGAAGAAGAAGTAAAGCGCCGCTTAATGGAAGAAATTGTGAACAAAACCGTGGTGCTGATTTCGCACCGTTCATCACTTTATGATTTGGTCGAACGGATTATTGTGATCGATTCTGGTCGCGTTGTGGCGGATGGACCTAAACAACAAGTCACAGACGCTTTGCGTGGCGGCAAAATCGGTAAAGCACTGTAATCTTTAAGAGTATAAAAAGATGAGTGAAAAAATATTTAAAGGGATAGGCAAAGCTTACTCCGCGCATAAAGGCTTAGGTTGGATTAATAAGCCACTTTATTTTATCTTGGACAAAGTGGTGCCAACCGAGACAAGCGAACACGCGTCATGGCATCAGGAGGCTGAAGAAGTGATGGTAGAACAAACGCCGGTAAGGGCAAAAATGTTGGTTTACAGCGTCGCCATTGTCTTGTTGGTGCTGATTTTATGGGCTTGGTTTGCCGAGGTCGATGAAATCACGCGTGGCGAAGGCCGTGTGATTCCCGCCAAACAAGTACAAGTGATTCAGTCGTTGGACGGTGGGATCGTCTCAGAAATTTTGGTGAAAGAAGGCCAAGATGTGCAAGTTGGCACACCCTTAATTAAAATTGACGAAACACGCGCAATTTCGTCTGTTCGCGAAAATAAAACACAATATTTGGCATATTTAGCCAAGCACGCACGTCTAAAAGCGCTGGCAGAGGGTGGTTCGTTTAATCCGCCGATTGAGGTGCAAACCGAAGCGCCACAAACTTATGCGCAAGAGCATGCGCTTTATCTTGCCAGTAAAGAAGAATTGGATTCGCAAATTAGCATTTCACGCGAGCAAATGGTACAGCGTGAAAAAGAGCTGCTAGAGGTGCAAGCGCGTAAAGACAGCGCAGAGCGTATGTACGATTCTTCTAGCAAAGAGCTTGCTGCCAACAAACCTTTATTACAAAGCGGTGCGGTGTCAGAAATTGATATTTTGCGTTTAGAGCGTGAGGCGAACCGCGCTAAAGGAGACATTGACCAAGCGCGTGCGCAGATGAGCCGGATTCAAGCGGCCATTGGCGAAGCGCGGCGAAAAATTGTTGAGGTCGAACAAACGTTTAGAAGTAAAGTGCGCACCGAACTCAACGATGTGACGGCAAAACTCAACAGTGTGACGGAAACCAGCGTTGCTTTGAACGACAAGGTAAAACAAGCGACATTAAAGTCACCGGTGAACGGTAAAGTGAGCAAGCTCTTTTTTAATACCGTAGGTGGTGTGATCCAGCCTGGTAAAGAAGTCATGGAGCTAGTGCCCACCGACGATGCATTGGTGATTGAAACCAAAGTGCAAGTCAAAGACATTGCCTTTTTGCGGCCAGATCAACCTGCGGTGGTGAAGCTCACTGCTTATGACTACACCATTTACGGCACTTTGGATGCGGTGGTGGAAAGTATTGCGGCCAATTCAACCGTGGACGACAAAGGCAATGCTTACTATTTGGTGCGCGTACGTACGATCAAATCCAGTTTAGGTAAAGGTTTGTCGATTATTCCGGGGATGTTGGCACAAGTGGATATTATGACAGGTAAAAAAACCGTCATGTCTTATTTGCTTAAACCGGTACTTAAAGCTAAGGCCTACGCGTTTACAGAACGTTAACCACAGCAAAACCTGTATGGTTTTTGTATGAAAAATATTTTTATTAGCCCATTAAGCACGCCTATCGCCAGTTGGTCAGCAGCTTTTTCTGACGCGTTGTTTGTCCAAAGCGTGGAAGAAATTGCTTTTGCTGAGCATCAAGATGCGGTGTGTTGGTTACATAAAAATCAGCAAGACTTTGTTGACCTTCAGACCGAAGAGTTTCCGCAACAATGGTTATCTACCACAATTCAAGCCATTCGTTCCTGTGCGCCAATTGCAAAAATCATTGTACTAGCGAATTTGCCTAATGAGTCAGAAGCCATTCACTGCTTAAAAATGGGCGCCATAGGTTATAGCCACGCGTATACCGATGAAAAAGTGCTGCAAGAAATTTGTACAGTGGTGCACAATGGCGGAGTGTGGATAGGCCAGAACGCGCTACGGCAACTGATTGAGGCTTCGACAAAACGCTTAGCTAGCCAAGCGGATTACGTGGAAAGTTTACTCACAAAACTCACTGTGCGTGAGCGTGAAGTGGCTTTGCAGGTAGCCAAAGGCGATAGTAACAAAGAAGTTGCGCGCGCTTTGCAGATTACAGAACGTACGGTGAAAGCGCATCTAGCGCATATTTTTGAACGTCTGGGAGCGAAAGATCGGCTGCATCTGGCGCTTATGCTCAATAAAAAAGCGGAGTAATGTTTACTCCGCTTTTTTATTGAGTCATATTCTTCCTATCCTACTTTAATCCCCGGTCCAGTCATGCCGTCCACCCCAATTTGTTTGAGCGCTTCAATTTCATGATCTGTTTGTACACCTTCGGCAATTGCCATCACACCGATTGAGTGTGCAATCATACACATGCCGCGCAGCAAGGTTTTGTTGGCTTCGTTTTTATCAATGCCGCGTATCACGGAAACGTCAATTTTGATGTAATTGAGGCCAACATCATGTAGCTCACCCAAGCGCGAAATTTTAGTGCCAAAATGTTCAATACCGATTTTGCAGCCAAGTGGTTTGATTTTCTCGCAGAAATTTTTAAAAGCTACCATGTGGTCAAACGCACCTTGTTCGGGGATTTCAAAATAAAGTTTGTCAGCAATTGCCTGATTTCTCTCGATCATGGCGACAATATTTTGCACATTCTCAAGATTCGAAATCACACTGGCTGACACATTAATACCAATCGGTGCTGCGCCATTTTTCAGTAAATCAATCGCCGTTTCAATCACTAACTCGTCTAATCGGCCGAGCAAATTGAGCTTGTTTGCCCAAGCAATAAATTCGCCAGCGCAAAACCATTTGCCATGCTCGGCAAGTTGTAAACGCACGGGGCTTTCATAGTGAATCAGCGCGCCTTGGGTGGCAACAACAGGATATTGTTCTAATTTAATACGTTTGTGATCAATGGCAGAAATTAAGCTTGGCAACCATTCGATCCGTACTTCATTATTGAGTTTTTCAATGTCAAAAGGGCCCAATACGCGCAGGCGTTCAAGCTCGTCGTGATGATCTTCTGCCATTGCATTGTGTACTAATTTAATGAGGTTTTCTGCTGCGTCTTGTTTTGAGACGAAGGCGGTAAAAGTTAAAAATTGGCCTTTGAGCAACTCTTTTTCTGCATGGCTAATTTTGCTTAATATATGTTTGATGTGGTTGCCTAAAATGGCAGGGTCTTTTGCTTCGCTAGAAAATACCGCAAAATCCGTCCCGCTAATCCGCCCAGCAAATAAGCTTGTATCGGCTTTACAAGCAGCTTGTAGCGCCTCGCCAATTTTTTTCAGAAAATCATTAGTGGCTTGATAGCCTAGATGTTCATCAATGGTAGAAAGATTGGTCAATCGAGAAACGACCAGCACCCCTTGATGAAAATACTCCTCATGACTAATCGTGGCATCCATTTTATTTGCAAAATAACGGTGGTTCATGAGGCCCGTAATCGGCTCAAAATTAATTTCATAACGCAAAGCCTCAAGACGCGCAGATTCTTCCATCACCGTTTTTTTGATGCGATTTGAAAGTTTGTTCATTGCGCTCACGACTGCTTTAAACTCAAATGTTTTGGGTTCATTGATCGTAATAAAGCGGTGGTCTCCAATCGCTTGCGCTTGGTCGATCACATCATCAAGTGGCGTCAAAATTTTTCTTAAAATTTTTCCGCCGATAAAACACGCTAAAAAGGCAATCAACAGCGCCCAGATAAAAATCATGCGGCTCGCGTCCCATAATTTATCGTAGGCAAAATTCACATCGCTTTCTAGGGTGAGCGTGCCGTATTGCTTCCAGCCGTCTTGAATTTCAGCAATCCCTGGTTTTACTAAAATTGGCGCCAGATTCACAAACCAGCCTGGCGCGTCGGTGCTGCTATTTTCGTTAATACGTTCGCTCAATTTTTTGCCATTTGGATCTACAAGCAAAATGCTGCGGTAATGGCCTGCGTCAAATTGTGCTGAAATCAGCAGCTCAATCGTTGTTGGATCTTTTTCCATCTGCGACATGGATAACGCCAGCGAGGTGACGTTGTCGATATTTTTCATCTGCAACTGTTGCTCCAGATAATTTTTGCTGGAGTTGATGCTGAAGACGATACTGCCCGCAGATACCAGCGTGACGGTAAAAATAATCGCTAACCAGAGTTGTTTGATTAAAGACATGGCTTTTCCTTCAATTTAAAGCAGCTATTGCAATATTCTGTTTTCATTCTAGACCATCCTGACTAATGCGTACGAGTAAGTCACGCCACTTAGATAAATGCGTTGACGCATCGCCTTTGGGTTTGCTGCTATTGCCAACCCAAAGGCCTTTATCATTAAAGGTAAACACCGGCGTTAAATCACCGCGGCTAGAGGCTGGGTAAATTTGTGTGTTGATATTATCTAAAATCAACGGCTCAGATTGTGGTGTGGCGTAATAGCTGAGCACCATGTGCGCGCGGACAACGGGCAAGCCTTCTTGCATGAGTTGCGCTTTAACGTAAGTGAGACGTAATTTTTCATTCGGTACATTTAGAATTTTTAAAAAAATGTATTTGGCAATGCTGAAATCTTCACAGTCGCCAGCGCTACGACCTATGGTTTCAGACGGAGAAGCCCAGTAATCAGAAACGCCCCAAATAAAGATATCTTCGCCGAATTCTATGTTTTGATTAAAAAAATCGTTAATTTTTTTGAGCTTCTCAGTTTCTGGGGCTGATTTTAATTGAATGACGAGTTGGTTGAGATCGTTAGCAGTTTTAAAAGCGCTGTCACCATATTTGCTTTTGACTAGCGTGCCAAACTTGTTGAAATCGTAGCCTTCAGCATAAATCAGCGATAAACATAAAAATAGCGCCCAGCCAAACAGCTTGCGGCTAGGCAATTTTTTAAGCAGCAGATTTAAAAAATGAGAGGCACGAAGCAAAAGTAGCTTTTACAAATAAAGTTTTAATAAAAAATGTCGTAATGCAAACAGAATAGAAGCAGACCATTATTTGCTCAAGATATTATTATCAATGGCTTGGTGTGTTCAGAATCAGAGAATTAGCATGGTTTTTATCTGGCTTTTCAGAGTGCAGGTTGCACTTAAGAAATGCAAGAGTCCATATTGTCCTTTAGTACAATATTTTTAATGCTAATTTAAGTGTTTAATGCAACGGTACAAAATTTTTTAATGGGAAAACTCAAATGGCACTCATCGGTAAAGTAATTGCAATGACAGGGGTTGCAAACATCATGAACGACAAGGGCGAAAAACGCGCCTTGCATCCGGGAGATCAAATTCAAACCGGGGATAGCATTCAAACCACAGCTGGCGTGGATGTTGACGTTCAACTCGCCAATGGTCGTGTGATCCATATCGGTGCAGATCAGCTGGTGGCATTTACGCCAGAGCTTGCTGAAGTGTTTGCTCCAACGCAAGCAGATAGTGCTGTGAATGTTGCCACCATTGATACAGTGATTCAAGCTTTAGAGCAAGGCCGTGATATTAATGAAGTGTTGGAAGAAACAGCTGCGGGTGGTGCTGGTGGTAGCGATGGTAGTCACAGTGCAGTTTATTTAGAGCGCATTTTTCAAGCATTGAATTCATTAGGTTTTGCGGATGAAGGGGCTGCTGCGAGCTTGGTTGACCCGGATGTGGTTACCGCCCCCTTGGCCCTGTTTGATGCAGTGGATGCGACTACTCCTTCAGTGCCAACAGGAATTGTTGTCACGAGTGTTACAGGTGGCGTGCGTGACGGTATTGATTTTGACCCTGTTCCACCGGGTTTAGTGGGAGATGAGGTTGTTGAAGGAGAGGACTTATACTTTACGGTTGGGTTAAGTGGTCCAACTGTAGAGCCGACGGTCGTTAATTTACAGTTTGCAAGTGGCAATAACGCTGGTGGTGTATTTGGAGAAGATACGGCTACAAGCGGAACAACTCCGCCTATATCGGTGCAGTATTTTAATGGTACAAATTGGGTAACGGTTGCTGTGACTGGTGCGGGCGCTAACTTACAGGTTGAGCTACCTGCTGGTGTGAGCGAGTTTATTGTTGTTGTGCCAACGGTAGATGATGATGTGGTTGAGCCTACAGGCAGTATTAGTTTAACGGCATCGACTGATTCAAATGTTCCTGGCGATTTTGACAGAACTGACACCGGCACTATTTTAGATAATGACGAAATTGTGGTGAGCAAAGTTACTGCTGGTCTGGTGGGAGATACGGATGCGAGTGATGGTCTTTTACTTGGGAACACCGTATTTGAAGGTGATGACAGTGAGCCATTAATTTACACAGTTGAATTAAATAGTCCAACTATTGAAGAAACAGACATTACGCTGGCATTTACTGGTGATGGAGGGAATGGTGGTGAGTTTGGTGTTGATACCACTACACCAATAACCCTACATTATATTTTGAATGGTGTTGAAACGACACAAACATTAACGGTGACTGACCCTAGTAACGTGGTGGTTACCTTGCCTGCGGGCGTGCAGTTTTTTGCGGTAAAAGTCCCAACTCAAGAAGACGCTTTCATTGAAAACACTGGTGTGATTAGGTTAACTGCGTCTACAGTTAACAATCAAGACCCATTGCCTGCTGCAGATGGTACCATTTTAGATGATGACGTTAGGGTAACGAGTGTTACAGGTGGCGTGCGTGACGGTATTGATTTTGACCCTGTTCCACCGGGTTTAGTGGGAGATGAGGTTGTTGAAGGAGAGGACTTATACTTTACGGTTGGGTTAAGTGGTCCAACTGTAGAGCCGACGGTCGTTAATTTACAGTTTGCAAGTGGCAATAACGCTGGTGGTGTATTTGGAGAAGATACGGCTACAAGCGGAACAACTCCGCCTATATCGGTGCAGTATTTTAATGGTACAAATTGGGTAACGGTTGCTGTGACTGGTGCGGGCGCTAACTTACAGGTTGAGCTACCTGCTGGTGTGAGCGAGTTTATTGTTGTTGTGCCAACGGTAGATGATGATGTGGTTGAGCCTACAGGCAGTATTAGTTTAACGGCATCGACTGATTCAAATGTTCCTGGCGATTTTGACAGAACTGACACCGGCACTATTTTGGATAATGATAGTGATGGTATTGAGTTAACCCCAAGCGGGTTGTTTGGTGAGTATTTTGGCTATAACGATAGCCTATCTAACGTTGGGTCAGGCTACCGCTTGCACGATAACGATTATACAAAACAAAATCTGGACTCTATTCAGGATGTTGAAGAAATTATCGCTGGGAGATCAAGTGCTGACGTAACCTTTAATGCAAGAAACATTAATTTCGGTGGTTTCACTTACAATAGCCGTGACGGTAATGCCCCTGATTTAGGCGACAATACAACACAAGCTTATGTCCAAAACAGTACAACATCATTAAGTGATTCAGCTGACAACCATTTATATAACTTTCTTACATTCAACAATACGCCAACAGTTACAAATGCAACAAATGCTACCATTTTGGAAGGTGACCCGCATGATACAAACGGTACTAGTGGGCTTGGTAAAACTACAGATGCGATTATCCGTTTAACCGGTGGTGTCATTGTTGATAGAGGCATTTACGATATTAAGGTGACAGCTGACGATGGTTTTAGGTTGAATATTGGTGGTAAAACTTATGCTGAATTTGATGGTAACCAATTTATTATAGAGCGCACTTTCTCAAATATCAGTTTTGACCAAGGCGGTCTGCTGCCTATTGAAATCCTTTATTGGGAGCAAGGTGGACAAGCTCAACTTAAAATTGAGGTGAAGTTAAGTAGTTCAGGCCCAAATGATTGGCAAACATTCGGTGTAGATTCAGGCTTTGCGATGTTCTCACAAGCGGATATTGATAATAGTGGCTTAGTTCTCACAGATGACGGTACTAGGTATGTTACTTCAACTGACCCAGAGGTATATGATAACCAAGAGTTTTATCTGGATGTAGACGGCTCATATAAAGTGCGTGAAATCGGCACAATTACTGGCTCTGGAACAATTAACGGCACCGATAACACAGATAAAATCGTGGGTTCAAGCGGTAACGATACAATCAATGCAGGTGATGGTGATGATGCTGTAGCAGGTAATGATGGTGACGATACGCTAAACGGCGGTGCTGGTGACGACATACTAAATGGTGGTGCTGGCAACGATACCATGGTTGGCGGTGTTGGCGACGATGTCTATGTAGTAGATAGTATTGGTGACATCGTGACAGAATCTGTCAATGGTGGCACAGACACTATTCAATATGAAATGAATAGTGGCAATGTTGCTTTGGCAAATAATATAGAAAATGCAACGATTCTGCATGGCGGCGATGTGAGTATCACGGGTAATAGCGCAAATAATATTTTGAGGGGTGGTGCAGGTAGTAACACGATTAGCGGTGGCGATGGTGACGACAGAATTTATGGTGGTGCAGGCAATGACTTTTTGACAGGTGGTAGCGGCAATGATGTCTTTGTTTGGGAGTTAAGCGACAAAGGCACAATAGGTACCCCTAGCGAAGACCATATTACTGACTTTGTGTACACAGGTAATGGGCAAGGGAATATCAAAGATGTGCCAGCCGCAAGACCAACTGATAGCATCGACCTGCGTGACTTGTTGGAAGGTGAGCTTTCAACTCAGTTAGATGTTGGTACAACGCCCAGTGTTGGTAATTTACTTGAATACTTAAATTTCAGTGTTGAGGGGGGGTCTACAGTAATCAATATTAGCTCGCAAGGAAATTTTGCTGGCGATGGTACTATTGATACAACACTAGTTGATCAAAGAATCGTCTTGGATGGCGTTAATTTATATGCTGACACTGGCGCCGGAAGCCAAACGGAATTGCTACAAAAGTTATTGGTTAACGGCACTTTAATTGTAGATTGATGTAAATAAACAAACAGCGCCTTTAATTAGCGGCGCTGTTTAAAGTTGATCTATTGAAAATGTAGATAAAAAACTTGCTACAAATGCGTTAAATTGTAATGAATGGTTAATAATCGAGAGGTGAAGCCAATTTGTAGCGCTTCTCAACCAAAAGGGTTATTGATTATTTAAGTAATTAAAAGTATTCTACGCAAAAAACACATTTTATTTCTATAAAAATCATGGTTTTACTGCTCATATTTGGCAAGCTTAGTTAAGCTTGCCAAATAAATGGTTACTCATATGTGCTGTTGTGCGATTGGCTATCAGGGAAAATAGTATGAAAAATAAAAACTTTAAGTTTAAGTTCGCCACGTTTTTAGTTGCAAACTTGTTTCTTGCGGGAATTGCTCAGGCTACTGACAATGTTGTTGGCTTTAAAGAAATGGTGGAAAAAACGGTCGCCAGCAACCCAGAAGTGCAAGCGAGTTTTCATAAATTGATGCAAACTGGTTTTGAAAAAGAGGTAGCTCGTGGTGGATTTTTTCCAAAGGTTGATATTCTCTCAACATATAAAGCTCAAGAAGATATAAATAATCAAATTCGTGATAGCTCACGTAATGCGACCCCGCGTTACAACAATGAATTGATTATTCGTCAAATGGTATTTGATGGCTTCGCAACAAGTAGCGAAGTTAAGCGCTTGGATCATAACAAAAAAGCTGCGTATTACGATTTGCAGAATGCCATGCAAAGTACCACTTTAGAGTTCACTAAGGCGTATTTAGATATTTTGCGTTATCGTGAATTGGTGCAAATGGCTAAAGACAACTATGTTGTCCACAAGCAGATTTTTAATAAAATTCAAGAACGTGTGAATGCAGGTGTTGCGCGCAAGGTTGACCAAGACCAGGCTGCTGGCCGTCTAGCGCTTGCAGAAGCGAATTTGTTGGTAGAAACGACCAACCTCCACGATGTGACAGCACGTATGCAACGTATTTATGGAGAGTTACCCCCAGAAACGCTAGAGGCGCCAACATTTTATAACGCAGGTGTAGAGTCGAGCTCAGAAGAGGCGTTGAAATTGGCTTATGCGCAAAATCCAGATTTGCTGGCGAAAATTGAGGGCATTCAAGCCAGTCAAGACGAGATTAAATCACGCGAGGCGCGTTACTATCCTCGTGTAGATCTAGAAGGCCGTAAAAATCTTGGTACGAGTCATCAGGGTCGTGATAGCGTAAGTGCTGCGGATTTATTGCAGCTCACCATGAACTTCAACTTGTTCAATGGTTTTTCTGACAAAAACTTGATTTTACAAACTGCCGAAAAGTTGAACACCTCAAAAGATTTACGTGACAAAGCGTGTATTGATACCCGTCAAACGGTGGTAATTGCATACAATGATATTCAGCAGCTTAAGCAACAATTGAGTTATCGTGGTGCACACAAGAACTCTATTGAAAATGCACGTGAAGCATACCGTAAGCAATTTGATATTGGGCAGCGTACTTTGCTTGACCTTTTGGATACTGAGAACGAATATTTCCAGGCAAAAAGAACAGTGACTAATGCGGAGTACGATATGCAAGCTGCATATGCGCGTACCTACGCAGGCCAAGGTGAGTTATTGAAAAAAATTGGCGCGGTGCGTAATGATTTACCCGAAATGCAGCGTGATGCTTACTTGGACAGTGAGAATGTATGCCAGGCGGCAGCACCTATTCAAATGAGCGTGGATAAAGAGGCGCTGGTGGCAGATGCAAAGCCGTTGCCGACGGCGGTAGCTGCGTTGCCAGTTGCTAAACCTACGCCGGTTGTAGCAGCATGTAGTGTGCAAGAAGTTACAAATGTGGTGAAGGATTGGGCAAGCGCATCTAGTCAAAAAAATGCTGACAATTTTTTACGATTCTACTCAGACAAATTTGAGCCAAGCCCAAGCCTGACTAAAGCAGCATGGGAAAGTCAAACCCGCAATAGAATGAGTAAAAGTGGCAAAGTTGACATGTCCATCAAAAATATCAAAGTGTGGTGTGAGGGCGATAAGGCGAACGCGCAGTTTGATTTGAATTCAACGACAACAACTTACAAGCTCAAGAAAGAAGTGAATCCAGCTACGGGCTGTGAAGTCTGTAACATGAAGCGTATTCCGATCAAGGGGCCGATGAAGAGTGTAAACAAGGCGCTTGATTTTGAGCGCACAGCCGGGCAATGGAAAATTACGAAAGAGCAACCTTTGTAATTCTTGTTGGGTATCATTTAAAAAAGCATATTGTCTCAATATGCTTTTTTTATTTGTAGTGGCGATTCTTAATTGGTACAAGAAAATTATTTTTTTAAAATAGGCTGTAAAAAAATCTTCATACGGTGATAGAATACGCACCGCAATAAATTATGCACTCCACCTTGCCCGGGTGGTGAAATTGGTAGACACAAGGGACTTAAAATCCCTCGCCCCAAAACGGCGTGCCGGTTCGATTCCGGCCCCGGGCACCATCATGATGCTTTCCTCAAAATAATGAGAACGTTTTAGTTCTTTGCTCCTAAAGTTACACCTAGTTTTTCGGTTAACATTTTGTCGCCAAGGCGCATTGTGCGATAATGCGCGCGTTAATTTTGAAATTTATTAAGCCGCAACTGCTTTGTGGCTTTTTTGTTTTTGTTAAGGAATTTTATGCCAGTGATTCGTTTGCCGGATGGTTCAGCGCGTACTTTTGATGCGCCTGTGACTGTGGCTGATGTTGCGCTAAATATTGGTGCTGGGTTAGCAAAAGCTGCTTTGGCCGGTAAGGTTAATGGCAAAGTGGTGGACACCAGTTTTCTGATCGAAGCGGATGTAGAGCTTGCGATTATTACTGACAAAAACGAAGAGGGCTTAGAAATTCTGCGCCACTCTACCGCCCATTTGCTGGCTTATGCAGTTAAAGAGTTATTTCCTGACGCGCAAGTCACGATTGGTCCAGTGATTGACAATGGCTTTTACTATGACTTTAGCTATAAACGCCCATTTACACCGGAAGATTTGCAAGCCATCGAAAAGAAAATGGTCGAGCTTGCAAAAAAAGACGAAAAAGTGATGCGCAAGGTGTTACCGCGTGATGAAGCTGTGGCCTATTTTAAAAGCATTAATGAACACTATAAGGCAGAAATTATTGCCAGCATTCCCAGCAACGAGGATGTGTCGCTCTATACCGAAGGCAACTTTACTGATTTATGCCGCGGCCCGCACGTGCCGAATACCGGTAAATTAAAGGCTTTTAAGTTGATGAAGCTGGCAGGCGCTTATTGGCGTGGTGATAGCAATAACGAAATGCTGCAGCGCGTCTACGGCACGGCTTGGCGCAATAAAGAAGAGTTAGATGCATATTTATTTCAGCTAGAAGAGGCTGAAAAGCGTGACCACCGTAAGCTTGGTAAGCAGTTGGATTTTTTCCACATGCAAGATGATGCGCCGGGCATGGTGTTTTGGCACCCAAAAGGTTGGAGCATTTGGCAAGAAGTTGAGCAGTACATGCGTGCCAAATTTAAAGAGTATGGTTACGATGAAGTGCGCACGCCGACCGTGATGGATAAAACGCTGTGGGAAAAATCTGGGCACTGGCAAAATTATCGTGACAATATGTTCACGACCAAGTCAGAAAATCGCGATTACGCCGTGAAGCCGATGAACTGCCCTGGTCATGTTCAGATTTTTAACAGCACTTTACACAGTTACCGCGATTTGCCTTTGCGTTTGGCTGAATTTGGTTCCTGTCATCGTAACGAACCCTCTGGTTCCCTGCACGGTTTGATGCGTGTGCGTGGTTTTACGCAAGATGACGCGCATATTTTCTGTACAGAGAATCAAGTTGAGGCTGAAGTTGCTGACTTTATTAAGATGTTGTACGTGGTGTATCGCGATTTTGGTTTTAACGATGTGTTGGTGAAATTGTCTACCCGCCCCGAAAAGCGTGTTGGGAGTGACGAGGTGTGGGATAAAGCAGAAGCGGCTTTGTCTGCAGCACTAATACAAAACGGCCTGCAGTTTGATTTGCAGCCCGGTGAAGGCGCTTTTTATGGCCCGAAAATTGAATTTACCTTGAAGGATTCACTAGGTCGATTGTGGCAATGTGGCACCATTCAGTTAGATTTTAACTTGCCTGAGCGTTTGGGGGCGGAGTATGTTGACGAAGATAATAGTCGCAAGCATCCAGTGATGTTGCATCGTGCGATTGTTGGCTCCATGGAGCGCTTTTTAGGGATATTGATTGAAAATTTTGCAGGGGCGATGCCGCTCTGGTTGTCACCAATTCAAGCAATGGTGCTGAATATTTCGGATGCGCAAGCACCTTATGTACGCCAAGTGGTTGAAAACTTGAAGAAAAATGGCATTCGTTGCGATTTTGACTTGAGAAATGAGAAGATTACCTATAAAATACGTGAGCATAGTTTGCAGAAGTTGCCGTACCTCCTTGTGGTGGGCGACAAAGAAATGCAAAATGGTCAAGTGGCCGTACGCACCAGAAAAGGTGAAGACTTAGGAACAATGTCGGTTGAGGCGTTTGTTGCGCGGATTCAAGCCGATATTGAAGCAAAAGTTTAATTGCCGGTGGTGGACGTGCGGCTTTGCTTATTTAGCGAGTAGTTTGAATAATTAGGGGATTGTTATAGCTCAGGATAAAGAAACGCGTATCAATGGCGATATTACTGCGTCGCAGGTGCGTCTAGTTGGTGTTGACGGTGAGCCATTGGGCATTATGGCTCTCAGAGAAGCGTTTGCCAAGGCAGAGGAAGCGGACATTGATATTGTGGAAATTGCACCCAATGCTGAGCCACCGGTATGTCGCTTAATGGATTACGGTAAATTTAAATATGCCGAAAGCAAGCGTCAGCACGAGCAAAAACTGAAGCAAAAACTGGTTCAAATTAAAGAAGTAAAATTCCGGCCCGGTACGGATGATGGGGATTACAACATCAAGTTGCGTAACATTATTCGCTTCTTGGCGGATGGCGACAAAGCAAAAATTACTTTACGCTTTAGAGGGCGTGAAATTACACACCAAGAAATTGGCTTGGCCTTGCTCAAACGTGTAGAGGCGGATTTGCAAGAACACGCGGCTGTTGAGCAGTTTCCGAAAATGGAAGGTCGACAAATGGTGATGGTGCTGGCGCCAGCTAAAAAAGTGCCAGTAAAAAAATCTGGTGAAAAGTCTGTTGAAAAATCAATAGAAAAATCGGCTGAATAAATAGTAAAAAGTTTTTCTTTGAATGTCTTAAACATTCAAGTTTTTCTGAGTGATACGGCTAAATTGGCTGCCTAATCATTCTTAACCATCCTTAAAGGAGAAAAAAATGCCAAAGATGAAAACAAAGAGCAGCGCCAAAAAGCGCTTTAAGTTCTTAGGTAATGGCAAAGTGAAGCGTACGCATTCACACTTGCGTCATATCTTGACTAAAAAAACGACGAAGCAAAAACGTAAATTACGTGGCACCTCAATCATCTCAGCAACTGACGTCAAACGCGTTCGCGCAATGATGCCAACACAATAAGGAGACTGATATGCCTAGAGTAAAACGTGGTGTCATCGCACGCGCAAGACATAAAAAAGTATTAAATGCTGCTAAAGGTTATCGTGGTCGCCGTAAAAACGTTTACCGCGTAGCCAAGCAAGCAGTCATGAAAGCTGGTCAGTACGCATACCGTGACCGCCGTCAGAAAAAACGCCAATTCCGTGCTTTGTGGATTGCTCGTATCAACGCGGCTGCTCGTGAAGCTGGCTTGACATACAGCCGCTTTATGAATGGCTTGAAAAAAGCGTCGATTGAAGTGGATCGTAAAGTATTGGCAGATTTGGCTGTATTTGATAAAGCTGCTTTTGAGCAGTTTGTTGAGAGTGCTAAAAAAGCGCTTGCAGCCTAACACTGAAGAAGTTGAGTCATCAATTTCAATAAAAAAGAGGCGTAAGCCTCTTTTTTTTGCTGTAAAATTATACACTTATCTTGATCTGCACGTTTTTATCAAACAGTGCATGTTCGTAAAGTTTCCGATTAAAAAAATAAAGAATCGTGTCCATGTCAGACTTAACGCATTTAATTGCTGAATCACAAACAGATTTTGCCAACGCACAAAATATCAATGATCTTGAAAATGCGAAAGCCAAATATCTTGGTAAAACCGGATTATTGACTGACGCGCTGAAAGGCTTGGGTAAACTAAGTAGCGAAGAGCGACCAGCGGCTGGCGCAGCGATTAATGTGGTTAAGCAAGCTGTAGAAGCCGCGCTTAATACACGTCGCGAAGCGATTTTGGCTGACATTCAAGCCAAACAGTTAGCGCAAGAGTCAATAGACGTGACCTTGCCTGCACGTGCGCAATCCGCTGGTGGCTTGCATCCTGTGACGTTGACGTTGCAGCGTTTGGAACAACTGTTTCATTCGATTGGTTTTGAAGTGGCGACTGGTCCGGAAATCGAAACAGATTTTTATAATTTCACTGCGCTGAATATTCCAGAAAATCACCCGGCACGCGCGATGCACGACACTTTTTATATTGATGATGCCAATGTGCTGCGTACGCATACGTCGCCAGTACAAGTGCGCTATATGGAAAATGCGCTGAAAACTAATAAAACACCGCCTTTGAAAATTATTGCGCCCGGACGTGTGTATCGCGTGGATTCTGATGCCACACATTCCCCCATGTTCCATCAAGTAGAGGGTTTGTGGGTGGACGAAAATATTAGCTTTGCTAACTTAAAAGGCGTTGTGCAAGACTTCCTGCAAAAATTCTTTGAGCGTGATGATTTAACAGTACGCTTCCGTCCATCCTTTTTTCCGTTTACCGAACCTTCCGCTGAAATGGATATGAGCTGGAATGGCGGCTGGTTAGAAATTGGCGGTTGTGGCATGGTGCATCCTGAAGTGTTCAAACACGTGAACTTAGATAGCGAAAAGTATCGCGGCTTTGCTTTTGGTTTGGGCGTAGAGCGCTTAACCATGTTGCGCTATGGTGTCAACGATTTGCGTCATTTCTTCAATAATGACTTGCGGTTTTTAAAGCAATTTAAGTAAATCATTACTGACTTATTGTTCAAGAAATAATTAAAAATACATAGCGAAAAAGGGTTTTATAAACCATGCAGTTTTCAGAAAATTGGTTGCGTAGTCTTGTTAATACAACCTTGTCGAGCGAGGCTTTGAATCACGCACTCACCATGACAGGGCTTGAAGTTGAGGAAATGACGCCTGTCGCCGCGCCATTTAGCAAAGTGGTCGTAGCAAAAATTTTATCAGCTGAAAAACATCCGGATGCTGACCGCTTGCAAGTCTGCAAGGTGGATGTGGGTTTGGCTGAACCGCTGCAAATTGTTTGCGGTGCTGCCAATGCGCGTGCAGGTTTGATTGCCCCTTGCGCTTTGGTTGGCGCGGAGTTGCCCGGTATTGCTATCAAGCAAGCAAAAGTTCGCGGCATTGAATCGTTCGGCATGATGTGCTCCTCCAAAGAGCTGGGGTTGACTGCCGAAGCGACAGGCTTATTAGAGCTACCCAATGATGCACCCGTCGGCCAAGATATTCGAGAATATTTAGATTTAAACGATCATTTATTTACTTTAAAACTGACGCCGAATCGCAGTGATTGTTTGAGCATTCAAGGCATTGCTCGCGACGTGGCGGCGATAACTGGTGGGAACCTGCAGCTTGAGAAAACTCAGCCAGTTGCCGCAATGCACCAAGATAAAAGGTCTGTAAAAGTATCTGCGCCAGAAGTTTGCCCAAGATATTGTGGGCGCTTGGTTTCCGGCATTAATGCGCAAGCCGCAACGCCAGCTTGGATGATCAAGCGCTTAGAGCGCAGCGGTATTCGCAGTATCAGCGCAGTGGTAGATGTGACCAATTACGTATTGCTGTTGCTCGGCCAGCCCATGCACGCGTTTGATGCAGATAAATTTAACGGTGAAATCACGGTGCGTTTTGCCAATGCGGTCGAAACCTTGCCGTTGCTAAACGACCAAACGATTACTTTAAAAGCTGATGATTTGATTATCGCCGATGCAAACGGGCCGCTGGCACTCGCTGGCGTGATGGGGGGTAAATCATCTTCCGTGACAGATGCGACAACTAATATTTTCTTAGAAAGTGCGTTTTTTACCCCAGATGTGATCGCTGGTAAAGCGCGCAGAATCGGCATCAGCACAGATTCTTCATATCGATTTGAGCGCGGCGTGGATTTTGCCGGCACACGTTTAGCCATGGAGTTGGCAACGCAACTGGTCGCGGATATTTGCGGCGGACAAGCAGGTGAAATCACAGAAGTTGTTGGCAACTTACCAACGCGTCTAAACGTAAAACTGCGTTTGGATCGACTCAACTCGGTGCTTGGAATTCCATTCACCACTGCGCAAGTTTCAACTCTCTTAACACAGCTAAATTTTGCTTTTTCAATTAGTGGCAATATTTTTGAAGTCACGCCGCCGAGCTATCGCTTTGATATTGCAATTGAAGAAGATTTAATCGAAGAAATCGCGCGTTTGCATGGGTATGACCATATTCCGGCGATTGCACCCGTTGCTGGTTTAACCATGTTGCCGATGGCCGAAGCACAAAAAACCGCGCAGCAATTACGTGCAAAATTGGTCGATGCCGGTTATCAGGAAGTGGTGAATTACAGTTTTGTCGATGAAAGTTGGGAACGCGATTTGCTGGGGAATCCACATCCGATTCCACTTAAAAATCCAATTGCTAGCAACTTGAGCGTAATGCGCACCAGTTTGTGGGGCGGCCTGATTGAATCGCTCGACTACAATTTGAAGCGTCAACAAGAGCGTGCCTTTTTATTTGAAATCGGCGCAACTTATTTTAAAGATCAAAATGGATTTAAAGAGATCAGCAAAGTTTCCGGGCTTGCCTACGGCGCGAACCTGCCGGAACAATGGGCAAGCGATGACCGCGAAGTTGATTTTTTTGATGTAAAAGCGCATGTGGATATGTTGTTGGGTGGGGATACGCAATATGAAAAATGCGGACATGCTGCACTTCACCCCGGGCAAGCGGCTAACATTCTAAAAAATGGTCAAGTTATTGGCGTGATTGGCAAGCTGCATCCTAAATGGCAACAAGATTACCATTTTGCCAAAAGTGTTTATTTGTTTGAGCTAGCGCTGAGTGCGGTGATGGAAAGTGTGGTGCCGCGCTATCAGGAGGTATCTAAACTCCTGCCGCTGCGCAGAGATATTGCGATTGTTGTGGATGAGGCGATTGAAATTCAAACGATATTAAATGCGGTGACTGCGGCAAAAATTCCTTTAATAACAGAAGTGCGTTTGTTTGATGTTTACCAAGGTAAGGGCATCGCCGAAAACAAAAAAAGCCTTGCATTATCAGTATTGATGCACGATACTCAAAAAACATTAACAGACGTTGATGCCGACCAGGCCATGGCAAATCTGCTACAATTAATGCAAACAAAATTTGCTGCAGAATTAAGAACTTAAGTCACCCATTTAAGTTTTAAAAAAATTAAACGATATTAACTAAGAGTGAGAAGAAAAAGCGATAAAACGCTTTTTTGGGGATAGAAATGACACTAACAAAAGCAGAACTGGCTGATCTCCTTTACGAACAAGTAGGCTTAAATAAGCGTGAAGCCAAAGATATGGTAGAAGCTTTTTTTGAAGAGGTGAGACAAGCATTAGAAGCAGGTGATAGTGTGAAATTGTCTGGGTTTGGTAATTTTGAATTACGCAAAAAATCAGAGCGTCCTGGCCGCAACCCAAAAACCGGAGAAGAAATTCCGATTTCAGCGCGCCGTGTGGTGACATTTCACGCAAGCCAAAAATTGAAAAGCAAAGTTGAAGAGCATTTTGCACAACCTTCCTAGTGATTTTTTTGAACTTGAATGACAGAAAACGGCGTTACAACTCAATTACCACCGATCCCGGCCAAACGCTACTTCACCATAGGAGAAGTGAGCGAGTTGTGCGGTGTAAAACCGCATGTGTTGCGTTATTGGGAGCAAGAGTTTACGCAGCTTAAACCGGTGAAACGCCGAGGTAACCGCCGCTACTATCAACATCACGAAGTATTGTTAATTCGACGCATCCGCGAGCTTTTGTACGAGCAAGGTTTTACCATCAGTGGTGCTAGAAATCGTTTGAACGAACCACTACGTGGCGAAGCAACTACTGTTATAGAACTTGATGGCGTGCAAAAAGTGAACGGCGGTAATCAGGCAAACGGCGTAAAGCGCCAGTTCAGTAATATCGCCGACGTAAAAGCAGAGCTCAAAGAAATAATGCTGCTGCTGCAACCCATGCAAACTGTGACGCAGGTCGCAGAGTCTTAATTTTTAACAATCAAAATCACCTAACTTTGCTTGAAATATCAGGCAGAGTTTTGAGTTTTTGCGCTATAATGCCAGCCGTTGTCGAAGGTTTGCTTGCTGATAACCACAGTCGGGGCGTAGCGCAGCCTGGTAGCGCACTTGCATGGGGTGCAAGGGGTCGCGAGTTCGAATCCCGCCGCTCCGACCAATAAAATCAATTGGTTATAAAAATTATAAACCAGCGTCACGCTGGTTTTTGTATTTTTGCCCCCACATATGCCCCTACAATTTATATAGTTGGGTGATGTTGTGAAGAGTACTGAGCCCCTTCTTCCAATAAACACATTTAATGGATTGTGGCAAATGAAATTTTAAGTGCCATTTTTAGACAGTTTTATGTTGCTTAGCGGTGTCATTAAGCCGAAAATTTTTATATAGAATACTCTCAGTTTATTAAAACTTGAAGGAAACTCTAAAATGGACCGTTACCTCAAAATTGATGAAGTTATCCAACTCACGTCACTTTCTCGATCAACAATCTATAATTACATAAAACAAGGTTTGTTTCCAAAGCCTGTGAAATTGGGAGCAAGGAGGGTAGGATGGCTTTACAGTCTACTTTTTGATTGGATTGTGAAAAAACAAAACAGTTAAACTTCATCAATTGTTCATGATTTTACTTAACTTCCATTCATGAACATGAATAGCTTAGTTTTTG
>CAZAEN010000017.1:0-63449 GCA_964484105.1 uncultured Methylophilaceae bacterium | reverse complement strand
CAACTACTGGTGAACCTTCGTGACCACGGTTTACACCGGTTGCGAATGTCCAAGCCATTTTAAGGTTTTTTAAATTACCTTTATTAATTTGATTTAATTTTGTGTAGGATTGGTTGTCGTGTTGACCACGTGGATGCACCCAGTTATTGCTGTCTTTCATAGCTGCTTCTTGGTCTGCAGCAGCAAAAGCAATTGCAGGTACTGCTAGCATAGTGCTAACAACCACGCAAATAACGCGTTGTTTTGTTTTCATAGTTAATCTCCAAAGTTATAAGTTTAAGAATAGGCATTCTTAAATTTGGCTTACTTTGTCGAGATACTAGGAAATCCAGACTTGAAACAGACTTGTTTCAAAATGTAAACAAATTAAGTTTAGAACAGTTAAGCACTGTTTGCAAGCAACAAATTAATTAAAAATTTTTATCAATCACAAATAGTTTTCAGAAATGAAAGCTCAAATGAAACAACAGTAAGCAATGATTAGGAAATGGTTTATTTAAACCATGTTTTGGTTAAATTGGCTGTAGGCACACAGAAAGACAATACGTTAGCCTGAGATGCGAAGTTGAAAAATAAAATACAAAATCAATATAAATCAATAGATTACAATGTATTTCTCATCAAAAAATTCTTTTGGCACGCAATTCGCAAGTAAAAAAACAAGAAGCACTATCACTAGGACTTTTTAATGGCGCACTAATTAAGGGTTGTGCCACCATTAAACTGGATGGGCTTCTTACCAAAATCTAAAGTTTACTTGCATTTACTCTAGGATTTTTTAAAAAGGCGCGAAATGCGCCTTTTATTTTTTCACCAACAAATAAGTCTTACTCTTGACCAATTTGATAAACTTCGTAGCTCGTTTCCACAATTTTACCGGTAGTTGCATCCACTTCAATTTTCACCTCTTCTTTATCAGCTTCTAAAATATCAAACTCATAAGAAGCTTTACCATCCGGCTCAAGCTCATACTCCACTTCAACCACCTCACCAGGATGCGCGGCTAAAGCTGTCGCTTTTGCATCAGCCTCAGAAACTTTTGCAAGCGCTGCAAATTTTGCGTTGTCGGCAGCTACTTCCTCTTCAATTTCAGTCACTTTGCCAGTTTTAACGCTGCACTCAACATCCCAAGCGGTGCCGTCAGCCATTTCAATATCAAACTCATAAGTTGGAGATTTTTTCTCTGACTTCATTTCTAACTTCACAATTTTTCCATCTTTTTTAGTAAGCGCAGCTTTCACACATTTGCCAAGACTATCGTATGCCACTGGCTTGATAGTATCGTGATTAGCGAATGCAGTATTAGCAAAAAATGCCGCCGCCACCAAAGTAAAACCTAAAGAAAATTTATTCATAACGATCTCCTATTGAACACTTTAATGAAAAATTCTTAATGTAGGGCGAATTATGCTGAATATTATTTTTAGCTCAATAGCTCTCAGCTATATTTTACAACTGGGTAACAAATTGGCTAAATGAAACCAGAAATATGGTTTAAATAGACCAAATTGGTTGAACCGAAATGGTTTAAATAAACCAAAATTAGCCATAAATTTCACTTATTTGCAAATTTTTGCCGAAAAAGCAAAAATCATGCTAGACAGCAACAGGTGCTTTAATAGCGGGATATGAGTCGTAATTTTCGAGCGTAAAATCTGCAAACTTGAATGAAAAAATATCTTGAACTTCAGGATTAATTCTCATGATAGGTAATTCTTTTGGTGTACGTGTCAACTGCTCGTTCACCTGCGCCATATGATTCAAATAAATATGCGCATCGCCTAATGTATGCACAAACTCACCTAGTTTCAGCCCGCACACCTGCGCCACCATCATGGTAAGTAGTGCGTACGAGGCAATATTAAACGGCACACCAAGAAAAATATCCGCACTGCGTTGATACAACTGGCAACTTAATTTCCCATCAGCCACATAAAACTGAAAAAAAGCATGGCAAGGTGGCAACTTCATTTGGTCAACATCCGCCACATTCCAAGCAGAAACAATTAAACGACGCGAATCAGGGTTCTTTTTAATCTGCTCCACCACTTGCGTGATTTGGTCAATGTGTGTGCCATCTGGCTTAGGCCAGTTACGCCATTGGTAGCCATAAACAGGGCCTAAATTGCCATTAGGATCCGCCCACTCATCCCAAATAGAAACACCGTTTTCTTTTAAATATTGGATATTGGTACTGCCTTGCAAGAACCAAAGCAACTCGTGAATAATGGATTTTAAATGCACTTTTTTGGTCGTCAGGAGTGGGAAACCTGCCGTCAAATCAAAACGCATTTGGTAACCAAATACTGAAACTGTACCCGTGCCGGTGCGGTCTTCTTTGTGATGACCGTGTGCCAAAACGTGTTGAAGTAAATCGTGGTATTGCTTCATAAAAACTCCATCATTCTGGCGTAGGCCAAAACCCAGCCCAGCGTAAACGCACTCTTAATCTACCCTAGACTCCGACCCAGATCGGAATGACAAATTAAATATTTTTTACAATAAAATCTTTAATAGCGCCCGCATCAGCCGCCATCACGGTGTAGGTTTGCGGTAATTTCTCAATGCCATTTAAAGCCGCTGGCCGCTCTGGCGGAGCGCCTAACGCCTCAATAATCGCATCTTCAAATTTTGCGGGCAAGGCTGTTTCCAGCACCACCATCGGGGTATGCATATTGCGCTTTTCGAGTGCCACATTGAGGCCATCAGCGGTATGCGTATCAATCGTAACGCCATATTTTTCTTTTATTTGGCGGATAGTTTGCATACGGTCTTGGTGCGAACTGCTGCCGGAAACAAAACCGTAATTTTTTACTTGATCAAAAAAGCCTTCTACACGCAAATCAAAGCTACCGCCCGCATCTACCTTGGCCCACAAAGCACGGGTTTTTTCACTGTCTCGGCCAACTAAATCAAAGACAAAGCGCTCAAAATTGGAAGCTTTGCTAATATCCATCGATGGGCTACTGGTGTGATAAGTATTGGCTGAACCACGCGGCGCATAAACGCCAGTTTTGAAAAATTCGTCCAGCACGTCATTTTCGTTGGTCGCCACGACTAACTTATCAATAGGCAACCCCATCATGCGTGCAATGTGGCCGGCGCATACATTGCCAAAATTACCAGAAGGCACAGTGAAACTGACTTTTTGTTGATTATTGTCAGTGACTGCAAAATACCCTCTAAAGTAATACACCACTTGCGCAATAATGCGTCCCCAATTGATGGAATTGACTGCGCCAATTTTATAATCAGCCTTAAATGCTGCATCGTTAGAAACCGCTTTGACCATGTCTTGGCAATCGTCGAACACGCCTTCAACGGCAATATTGAAAATATTATCGTCTTGCAAACTAAACATTTGCGCAGTTTGGAAACGGCTCATTTTTTTGTGTGGCGAAAGCATAAACACGCGGATGCCTTTTTTCCCACGCATCGCATATTCTGCAGCCGAGCCAGTATCGCCAGAAGTCGCGCCTAAAATATTAGTGGTTTTGCCAGTTTTGGTCAGTACATACTCAAACAAATTGCCGAGTAACTGCATCGCCATGTCTTTAAACGCCAAGGTTGGGCCATTAGATAGACTCAACAAATAAAGATTGTCTTCTAGCTTGAGTGTAGGTGTGATGTCTGTGGCTTTTTGATTGGCTCGCACATAGCTGTAAACTTCAGCCGTATACGTTTTATCGATAATCGCTTTTAAGTCATTCGCAGGAATGTCATCAATCAAGCGACTTAAAATCGCAAATGCTAAATCCGAGTAACTTAAACTGCGCATCGCAGTTAAATCGGCATCGTTAAATTGTGGATACGTTTCAGGTAGGTACAAACCACCATCGGGCGCCAAACCGCCTAATAAAATCTCGCTAAAACTTAAAGCGGGTGATTGCCCACGGGTAGAAATATATTTCATGCAATAACCTAATTGAAAATCTTAACGAGACAACTCTTCCATACGGATTTTGACCAAACTACCAACAATCGCTGGCAGCGCCTCAATTTTCGTGATGGCCGCATCCATATTTTTTTCTTGCGTCACATGCGTCAAAATCACAATTTCAGCTTCCATTTCGCTTTCCGCAGGCTCTTTTTGTAGCATGGCGTCGATCGAAATTTCTAAATCGGCCAAAATCTTAGTCACATTCGCCAATACACCCGGTTTATCGGAGGCTCGCATGCGTAAATAATAAGCGCTGTTGATTTCACCAATTGGCAATACTGGCAAATCTTGTAGGCAATCAGCCTGAAAACCTAAATAAGGCACGCGCTGATCAATACTTGCGCCACTTAAACGCGCAACATCCATTAAGTCCGCCACCACGGCGCTGGCCGTTGGCTCAGCGCCCGCACCTGCGCCGTAATAGAGCGTTGGGCCAACTGCATCACCCTTCACCACCACGGCATTCATTGGGCCATCCACATTGGCAACCAAACGTTTTTCTGGAATCAAGGTTGGGTGAACGCGTAGTTCTACGCCGCCTTGCGTGCGTTTGGTAATGCCAAGTAATTTCACGCGATAGCCAAGCTCTTCCGCATATTGAATATCTTTTTGCTGTAATTGGGTAATGCCTTCTGTGTAAGCGCACTCAAACTTCATCGGCATGCCAAAGGCAATCGCCGCCAAAATGGTGAGTTTATGCGCAGCATCGATGCCTTCCACGTCGAAGGTTGGGTCAGCCTCGGCATAACCCAAACGCTGCGCTTCGGCAATCACATCTTGATACGCCAAGCCTTTTTCGCGCATTTGGGTCAGAATAAAATTAGTAGTGCCATTAATAATGCCAGCGACCCATTCAATTTTATTCGCAGCCAAGCCTTCACGTAGGGCTTTAATAATTGGGATACCACCAGCCACTGCCGCTTCATAAGCAACGATGACGCCTTTGGCTTTGGCTGCGGCAAAAATCTCATTGCCATGCAAGGCGAGCAAAGCTTTATTGGCCGTCACCACATGCTTGCCATTTTCAATCGCTTTTAACACCAACGTTTTGCTGAGGGTATAACCGCCGATAAGCTCGACAACAACATCAACTGCAGGATTGTTCACCACATTTTCCGCGTTGTCAGTCACGTCTACCAAGCCGTTCGTCACAGCTTTTGCGTGCTCAATATTGCGGTCTGCAACTTGAATCACTTTAATGGTAACGCCAATGCGACGTGAAATTTCCTCCGCGTTACGCGTTACCACTGTAAAAGTGCCACCGCCTACTGTGCCGATGCCTAACAAACCTACGTTGAGTTGCTTCAAACCATTACTCCAAATCAAACTTTACTGTGAGTCTTTCGATAATTTTCCAGATACCTTGTAACCCGCTTCATCGCCTCAGTTAAATCATCCACGTTCGGTAAAAATACAACGCGAAAATGATCCGGCGTTTTCCAGTTAAAGCCGGAACCTTGTACCAACAAGACTTTTTCTTCTAGCAATAAATCCAAAATAAATTGCTGGTCATCAGCAATCGGGTACATTTTGGGATCTAACTTTGGAAACAAATAAAGCGCAGCTTCGGGTTTATGGCACGTCACGCCAGGAATCGCGGTGAGCATGTCGTAAGCCAAATCACGCTGCTTGCACAAACGCCCACCGGGGGCGACTAAATCATTAATACTTTGATAACCGCCCAATGCCGTTTGTATCGCCAATTGCCCTGGCACATTGGCACAAAGGCGCATGGAGGCCAGCATATTGAGGCCTTCAATATAATCTTTGGCGTGTTTTTTCTCGCCAGAAATCACCAACCAACCTGAGCGATATCCACAAGCGCGATAATTTTTAGATAAGCCGTTAAAGGTGACGAACAATATATCGTCCGCCAACGAGGCGACTGATGTGTGTGTATTGCCGTCGTACAACACTTTGTCGTAAATTTCGTCGGCAAAAATCACCAAGCCGTGATGACGAGCAATCTCGATAATGCCTTCCAAAGTTTCTTTAGGATACAGTGCACCGGTTGGATTATTTGGGTTAATAATCACAATGCCTTTGGTATTGGCGTTGATTTTAGACTCAATGTTTTTTAAATCTGGCAACCAGCCGGATTGCTCATCGCACAAATAATGACGTGCTGTACCGCCCGCCAAATTCACTGCGGCAGTCCAAAGTGGGTAATCTGGCATTGGCACCAAAATTTGGTCGCCATTATTCAGCAAGCCTTGCATCGCCATGACAATCAGCTCAGAAACACCGTTGCCGATGATGATGTCGTCTATGGTCACGCCCGCAATATTTTTTTGCTGGGTGTAATGCATGATGGCTTTGCGCGCTGAAAACAACCCTTTGGAATCCGTATAGCCAGAGGCTTGATCCATATTACGGATCACATCTTGTACGATTTCTTCCGGCGCTTCAAAGCCAAATGGCATTGGGTTACCAATGTTAAGCTTGATAATGCGCTGACCATCTTCTTCCATTTGACGTGCGCGTTGCAACACCGGCCCGCGGATGTCGTAGCACACGTTATTTAATTTGGAAGATTTGAGTAAATTTTCCACACGAAAAACCTTAAGTCTTGTTAAATTGAGAAGTAAAATACGAAAAACAACCGTGCAAAACGGTAACTTGCAATAATACCCTGTCGCACGCATTTCAGGCAATCAATGAACGCCTTGAAGGACAAGAGAAAACGATGAAACTACACCTCACTCAAGCTGAAGGCAACAACCTGATCACCGCATACGAAAACGGCGCGGTGTTTGTGAATCACCAACGTTACACGCAAAGTTTGATTGTGATGCCAGAAAAACTTTACCTAGACTGGGGGGCAGAAAGTTTTGATGCGCTCAATATGAACCACTTTGCCTTGCTGGCCGAACTCGCACCAGAAGTCGTGATTTTAGGCACTGGCACCACGCATCGCTTTATTCATCCCCGCGTAATTATCGCACTCTCACAAAAAAATATCCCAGCGGAATGCATGACCACCGATGCCGCTTGCCGGACTTACAATTTCTTGATGAGTGAAGGACGAAAAGTCGCAACAGCGCTGATCTTATAACATAAGATTTTTCGTTTTTGGTTACTAAGATTACGCCTGCGCAAATCGGTGAGCGTCGCCATATACACTACTGCGGAGATAGGCGAATTTGTAACCCCTGACTGGTCACCTGCATATCTTTGGGGGAGTACTGGGTGCCGCCAAAGGTTAAATCTTCCGGCTTTACCTTGTATAGCACCATGCCGTCTAACATTTTTTCGCCCACATTTTTGGCAAAAGCGCTGACAAACTCTGACTCTTTGCCTTCAAACCCTTGAATGTTGACGTCGTCAACTTTTGGCGCATCTAATACAATTGACTGGCTTGCCGCATCAAACCGCAATTTACCTGAAATCGCGAGTTTTCCAGCCAACGTTTCTTTGAATAAAGGGCTTACTAAATGGGTATCAAAACTCGTCTGCATACGCCCACTGGCGGGGTCAAATTTCACAATCGAATTGGATAAATTGACATCAAAAATTTTAAGCAACGAAAAAGGCACTGGCAATTTTTCGTTCAGTTTTTCTTGAATTTGCGCTTCGGTGATATTAACAGTGCGGTCGCCCATGACCGCACAACCAGTTAAAAAGCTGAATATGCAGATTGAAATGACTAAAAATAAGCGCATCGCCTTGCCCCTAAAAGAAGATGCGCCTTTGACTTACGTTATAAGTTTTTGGTGGACAACGTCAATGTCGCGTTTGTCCCACCAAAACCAAAACTATTGGAAAGCGCGGTTTGAATTTTAGTATTTTCGATAGGTTTACGCACAATATTCAAGCCTTCTGCCGCTGGGTCAAGGTCTTCAATATTGACAGAGGCAGCAATAAAGTTATTTTGCATCATTAGCAGCGTATAAATCGCCTCGTTCACACCCGCAGCACCAAGTGCATGGCCCGAAAGGGATTTAGTCGAAGCAATCGCCGTTTTGCTGTTCACGCCAAAGACTTCGCGAATCGCCTCCAACTCTTTAGTATCGCCCACCGGTGTGCTGGTGCCATGCGTGTTAATGTAATCGACTTCGGTTGGGGCTATGCCTTGCAACGCCAATTGCATACAACGAACTGCGCCCTCGCCACTAGGTGCAACCATGTCGTAACCATCAGAAGTTGCGCCATAACCCACCACTTCTGCGTAAATTTTTGCACCGCGAGCTTTAGCATGTTCGTACTCTTCCAGCACGACAATGCCACCGCCGCCTGAAATCACAAAACCGTCACGGTTTGCATCATAAGTACGGCTGGCTTTTTCTGGGGTGTCGTTATACTTGCTAGACATCGCACCCATGGCATCAAACAAGTAGGACAAACTCCAGTGCTCTTCTTCACCGCCGCCAGCAAATACAATATCCTGCTTACCTAGCTGAATCTGCTCGACCCCTGCACCAATGCAATGCGCGCTAGTGGAACAGGCCGAACTAATCCCATAGTTAACACCTTTAATCTTGGCGCCCGTTGCTAAAGTTGCCACTATGCCACTACACATTGCTTTGGTGACCATGTAAGGTCCAACACGACGAATGCCTTTTTCTGCCAGCACGGCGTTACTTTGCTCGATACTCTCGGTAGACGGGCCGCCGCCACCAACAATGATGCCGGTACGCACATTCGACACCAAGTCCTCACCCAGCGTTGCATCTGCAATCGCTTCTTGCAATGCAATCCAAGCGTAGGCATGGCCTTTAGCCATAAAACGTAATAATTTACGGTCAATCAGCTCTTCAATATTCAAGCTCTTGATTGAGCCAGCGACCTGCGAACGCATACCACGCTCGGCATATTCCGGCTGAAAAGTAATACCGGATTTGCCAGCCTTCAAGCTCGCCAACACTTCTTCTTTATTGTTTCCAAGGCTGGATACGATGCCCATGCCTGTGATGACTACTCGACGCATTGCGTCTTCTCCCGTTTTATAACTTAATACTAAAAATTGTCAGTGCTAGTAAACAAGCCTACACGCAAATCGTTGGCAGCGTAAATTTCTCGGCCGTCGACTTCCATGCGCGCATCACCAATACCCATGACCAATTTACGCATAATCACGCGTTTTAAATCAATGTGGTAACGCACTAATTTCCCAGTTGGCAACACTTGGCCAGTGAACTTCACTTCACCCGCGCCCAGCGCGCGACCGCGCCCTGGGCCGCCTTTCCAACCCAAATAAAAACCAATCAATTGCCACATGGCATCTAACCCCAAACATCCTGGCATCACTGGATCACCGGTAAAATGACAATCAAAAAACCATAAATCTGGTTTGATGTCGAGTTCAGCAACAATCTGACCTTGCCCATATTTTCCGCCATCTTCGGTGATCGACACTATACGATCAAACATCAACATCGGCGGCAACGGCAATTGCGCATTGCCAGCACCAAACATTTCGCCGCGGCCACATTTTAGTAATTCTTCTTTGGTAAAGCTGGATTGTCTTTGCATGATGATTGTAAATAATAGATTTTGAGTAACTTTTACTAACGCTATTTTCGCTTTAAATTCATTTAAACGAAAGTATTAATTATATTTTTATTTTGATTATTGGTGGTTTTCATAGAATTTTCGGGAATTTCACTTATTGACTAATTTATTTAACGAAAAACTCTGTTACAAAAAAAATGTTTCAAAATGTAAAAAATACTATACAGACCTGTTTACCCCAAAATAAAAAAAAGCTATGATGATTTCAAGTTTTAAAAAATATCTGAAAACATCTGACACATTTTTAGGGAATATTCATGAGTGATCTTCAATTAACCGAATGGCGTAATCAGGCATTAAAACTGGAATCTGAAGTAAACAACGTCATTGTTGGCCAGCAAAATCCGGTTCGTTTAATCACCACTGCAATTTTTGCACGTGGTCATGTGCTGCTTGAAGGTGACGTTGGTGTAGGTAAAACCACATTATTACGCGCCATTACTCGCGGCATTGGCGGTGGCTACCAAAGGATTGAAGGCACAATTGATTTAATGCCCAATGATTTGGTGTACCACACTTATTTGGGTGAAGATGGTAAACCACATGTCAGCCCCGGCCCACTATTAATGTCGGGCGAAAATTTATCGGTGTTCTTTTTTAATGAAATCAACCGTGCAAGACCACAAGTACACTCGTTGTTATTACGTGTCATGGCTGAGCGTAGCTTAACCGCATTTAACAAAGAACATTATTTCCCGCATATGTTGGTGTTTGCTGACCGCAACCAAGTAGAAAAGGAAGAAACTTTCGATATTCCATCTGCCGCGCGAGACCGTTTTATGATGGAAATACCAATTATCGTCCCTACTGATGCAGCGATTATGGAGTCTTTAGTCTTTGATACGCGCTTCCACAATGTAGATAAACTCATTGAAAACGTTGATGAAGATATTTTGCAATTTGATAAATTGAATAGCTTTGCTGCAACGCTGCAAGATAGCATCAGCGCCAGCCTTACTCTTCGTCAATATGCCTTGAACTTATGGCGTGCCACCAAAAAACCGATGGATTTTGGCGTAAAAGTTTCTGGTGTGGATATGAATCGCTTAGTTATTGCTGGCGCCAGCCCGCGCGGCATGGGTATGCTGTTACGTGCAGCGCGTGTCAATGCTTGGCTTAATAATCGTGAAGCGGTATTGCCAGACGATATTCATGCCGTGTTCCATGAAGTCATCGCCCACCGTGTTGTGTTCAGCCCCGTGTATGAAATGCGCCGGACAGAAATTGCGCGTGAAATGTTAAGCGGGATTATCAACGCAATTGCGGCGCCTTAAAATCTGCAGGAATTTTTTCATGCTACTTTGTTACCCCGCAAAAAAATATTTTTTGTGGGATGAAGGACGAGAAGTCCAGCAGCTTTTGACGCAGGCATATCAAACAGATAGACAAGGATTGCGCGAGGACATGACAATGTCATTCGCACACAAAAACAATTTTTATGTATCCAGAACATATTAAAGAATTTAGCTACCATATCTCTTGGCGCTCGCACTCACGGCGCCCGGGGCGGCATCGCAGTAATCAGCGCGGCATGGGCATGGAATTTCGTGGGCATACCACGTTACTTTCATACCCTGACCCACGGCGCATTGACGTGCGCCAAACCATACGCGATCCACTCGAGCAAGTCTATGTGCGCATTTTTAACCAAAAAAGTGCAACGCCAGTATTTGTGTTATGCGATATGTCTGGTTCCATGCAATACGGTAGCCGTAAACGCAAGTTAGACATTGCTGCGGATATCACACAATCCGTTGCGCAATCTGCCACGCACAATACTGATCCGATTGGCTTCATCGGTTTTGACGATGAGGTCCGTGAAGACTGGCTCTGCACACTTTCCACCAGACCACATATGGCGATTGAAATGGCAGAAAAATTAAGAAAATACCGACCCAATGAAGTTGGTAGTCACGCGCTAATCGACACCGTGCGTTTATTGCCACGCGAACGTTCGCTGATTTTTTTAGTATCTGATTTCCACATGCCACTAAATCAATTAGAAGAAGCGCTCATTTTGATGCTCGGCCATCACATTGTGCCGGTGGTACTTTGGGATACCGCCGAATATGCCGATTTGCCAGACTTTGGCATCACCAACGTGACTGACCCGGAAACCGGCGCGAAGCGGACTTTATTTTTGCGTAAAGATTACAAAGCGCGCATTTTGCAAAGTTTTGCTGATCGCCGCAAACAAATTGCTGAACTATTTTTGCATTTTGACATGCAGCCGTTTTTTGTTGAAAACGCTTTTGATGCGGATTTACTGACAGATTATTTTCACCAGTATGTTGCCGCTTAATTTTTGAATGAGAAAGTACATGCGCCTCACATTAACAAAAATATTGTTTACACCACCTCTCCGCACTACCTTATTGCGCATTGGTTTGCTGATGAGTGTTTTTTCTGCACCTCTTACGCAAGCCGCACCGGGGGATGAACTCCCTACCATCGACCCCAAATTTGTCAGCATTCAAGAAAAAAATCCAGCACGTGATGCGGGCTATGTGGTGGGCGACATTATCGCGCGTGAAATCACGCTCACCATTAAAAAACCCTATGAATTAGTAAAAGAATCGCTACCGATTGTTGGCTACGAGCATCGCTACAAAGGCCAAATTTCTGGTATTGAGCTTTACGATATTCAAACCGAAGAATCTTCAAATGCCGGCAGCAACACACACAAGATACAATTGAAATATCAAGTATTTACCACAGGTAGAGTCGCTAAACCCGCTGCGTTGCGTGCGGAAATTATTAAAATACGGAATACCGAGAAAAAAGAAATTTTTCAGTATCGCATCCCACTTTTTAATTTCCGAGTTTCACCTCTTTCAGTATTCGGCCAAGTAAAATTGCTGGAAGAAATGAGTCCCTTTACGCCACCGTTTCATCTAAGCAGCAAACAAGAATATATCACCTTAAAAGCCGGCATCGCAGTACTCGTGCTTTCATTACTTGGGTTACTTTATATTCTTGGTACGCGCACATGGCTACCGCGCATGGGCGCGCCGTTTGCCAAAGCTTACCGCGATATTCGTCACCTACCGGAATCGCCAGAAGGCCTACAACAAGCAGTTGCGCGCGTGCATCAAGCACTTAACAAAACCGCCAATACCAGCCTTTTTAACGACAATTTGGCGCAATTTGTAATGCAAAGACCAGCTTTCGCGCCGATGCAGCAAGAAATCACACGCTTCTTTCATTTATCTCGCTTCACTTTTTTTGAGTCACAAAATAGTCAACCACTAGCCAACAACTCTAAACAATGGTTATTGGATTTCTGCCGCCATATGCGCGACTGCGAACGTGGACTTGTACCGAACATTCAAACCAAAGTAGGTGCTTAAATGGGCTTTAATTTTCCTTGGGTGCTTTGGTTGCTGCCGCTGGCGCTATTGCCAATTTTATTGGAACGCGCTCACACGCGGAGTTACTCCTGGCTAGAGATGTTGCCCAGCGATCCGCTTTCTAATCTCATCGGCTTGCTGCTAAAAATTCTTGCGGCGCTTAGTTTAGCCGCCACCATTATTGGCCTGTCTGGGCCACACAGTTTGGAACAACAAATTGAACGTATTGGGGTTGGCGCGCAAATTGTATTGGTGATTGATCGAAGCGCAAGTATGGACGACCCCTTTGCGGGTGGCACTGCTGATGGCCGTGTAGGTGAAACCAAATCCGTCGCAGCGAGCCGGTTGATGACTGATTTTGTTAACGCGCGAAAAAATGACATGATCGGCATGATTACTTTTAGTAACTCTGCCATGTATGTGTTACCACTGACTGAGAGCCGTGAAGCTGTTTTGGCAGCGATTAAAGCGACTGCCGGCAACTCGCTTTTTCAAACCAACATTGGCGGCGGGTTGACAAGTGCTGTGCCGCTGTTTGAAAAAGTACCGGATTCTGGTTCCCGCGCGATTATTTTACTTTCCGATGGTGCAGGCCGTATGGGTAGTGACGCACAGCAAAAATTGCGCGACTGGCTGCAACGCTACAACATCAACTTATATTGGATTGTGTTGCGACAACCTTCAGGAATTACTATTTTTGATCCGAAATACGAAAATTACAGCGGCGATGATCCACTACCCGCTGAAGTCGAATTACACGATTTTTTTAAAACCCTACGCACGCCTTTTCATGCATATGAGGCTGAAGACCCTAAATCACTTGCCGCTGCGATGGCTGACATCAACCAAAAAGAGAAAAAGCCAATTAAATATTTGGAAAAAATTCCCGGACGAGATTTCACCCAACTTTGCTATTTCATCGCAGCGCTAATGATTGCACTACTCTTAAGCGTTAAATATTTGGAGGTAAGAACATGGCGCTCCGCCTAACATTTCTCAATGTGAAATTTCTCACTTGGTTACTCATTTTTGTTGCAACAGCTTCTGTGTCAATCAGCGCCTACGAAATTTACCGCATTCGTCAAATTAACGCGTTCAATCAAGCGGTTAGCAGCGGGAAAAACCCGCAAACAGACAGACAAAGCTATGAGGCCAAATATTCCACCGCTTATTGGTTGGCAAAAAACGAGCGTTATAAAGAGGCGACGTTATTGTTCTCACAACTCACGCAAAAAGGCACACTTGCGCAACGTGCCGCCGTGCATCACAACCTTGGGAATATGTTTTTCTATAAGGCCTTGCAAGTTAGTGGCGGCAATGATTCAAAAATTCGTGACGAAGTTGAATATTTACTGATGCAAGCGCATAGCTCTTATAAACAATCATTAAAATTGGACAACAACAACTGGGGCACGCGCCGCAATATGGATCGTGTGATTACCCTATTACCTGAAACGCCCACGCCCGGTGTTGGGGAGTCTGATTCTCCGGGATTGATTATGGGGAATATCCCTGTCGGGCTACCCTAACAATAAAACCTCAATTTGCTTAATTCCTAGCTTAATCAAATGAAGGCCATTTCATGAAAAAGTTTATTCACTATTTAAAAAGTCAGCGTGATACTGCTCTTTTGAGCAGCGCGTTGATATGTTTGGTGCTGGCAATGTTGCACCCGACTATTCCTATTAAACACAATATTTACACTTATTTATTGGTGGCCGACATTTCGCAAAGCATGAATGCCGTTGACATGAGTATTGGTGGCAAACCAGCTTCTAGAATTGCGCATACGCAAAAACTGATGCGTGAGATCGTTTCATCGCTCCCTTGCGGCACCAAAGTGAGTGTTGGTCTTTTTGCTGGGGTCAGTGTCGCGCCGCTTTATCATCCGATTGAAGTGTGTAAAAATTTTGCGGCAATTCAAGACACCATTGACCACTTAGATTGGCGTACCGCTTGGTCTGGCAACAGCCGAGTGCGAGAAAGCCTTTACAGTATTGCGCGCGCAATTCGTAGCTCACCTGAACCTTCACAAGTGGTTTTTTTTACCGACGGTGAAGAAGCCCCAAGATTACATACCTTCAACACAAAAGATTTAACTGGCTTTCAAGGCGGTGATGGATGGCTGTTTGTCGGCGTGGGGTCAGAAAAAGGCGTAGCGATTCCTAAACTCAGTGACAAAAATCAGTTGATTGGCTATTGGTCTAACGATAGCTTTGCCTTGCAGCCAGGTATTGCACAGATTTCAGAATCCAACCTTGGCGTGCGCGATGACAAGGTAGCGGGCGGTGAAAAAGACCGTTTTGTCTCAAAACTCAATACAGAGTATTTAAAATCTATCGCGAAAGAGATTGAAGGCTTTTATGTGACGGGTGATAACGTCCACACCATTTTAAACGCCATGAAAGACCAAAAACCGGCACGTCGAGATGTCGCACCTTTTGATTTACATTGGGTACTAGCGGGGCTAGCTGGCTTATTGCTATTGAGTGCGTATTTTAATCGCCACCCAGTGAAACAAATTTTGGCAGCACTCAAACTCTACCAAAAACAATTTTCGAAAAAACATCTGCATAACGAAACTTCAATTGCGCACGACAATCATTTTAGATAAAAGGAGTAGCAAAAATCACCATGCCAATTTTTAAGTCACTTCAAATAAAATTTGCGCCGCATCGTGATTTCGTACTCCTCACCAGCAGTTTTGTTTGTTTAATTCTCGCGCTTATAAACCCTAGCCTACCCCTTAAACACAATATCTACAGTTACTTCATTGTGTTGGATATCACCCAGAGCATGAATGCGGCGGATATGAAAATAAATGGCAAACCAACTTCCCGCCTAAATTTTTCCAAAAAAATTATCAGTGAAACGCTATCTACACTCCCCTGCGGCACCAAGGTTGGCTTGGGGCTATTTTCCGGGGTCAATGTGGTCGCGCTTTATACGCCTATAGAACTTTGTGAAAATTTTTCTTCCTTACAAGACACGCTAGAGCACGCGCAATGGCTTAATGCTTGGACAGCCGATAGCCGCGTGCGTGAAGGCTTACTAGCAAGCGCCCAAACCATGAATAATTTCCCAGAACCCGCGCAATTGGTTTTTTTAACTGACGGCGAAGAAGCGCCCAAGTTGCACGCATTTAACACGCGTGATTTAACCACTTTTCAAGGCGCGGACGGCTGGCTGATTGCAGGCATAGGCACATTAACGGGCGGGCCAATTCCAAAATATGACCAAAATCGCCAGCATATTGGGTTTTGGTCTCACGAAAGTATGCAACTTGCGCCGGGGGCTGCACCCATTGCCGCGGCTGGTATTTTGCAACGTAAAAGTGATCTAGCCGACAGTCCACAAGACCGTTATATTTCTAAACTAGCGGAGAATTACTTACAAAAAACCGCCAAAGAAATTAGCGCGCGTTATGTTCATGCGGAAGAGAGTCACACGCTCATTACTGCGATGGAGCAACAAAAACCAGCGCGTCGCGAAAGCGCCCCCTTTGCACTTGGTTGGCTTTTTGCCATGTTATCCGGTTTAATAATTATTTGTGCATACTTGCCGTGGCATACATGGGCGAAACGCCTCAAAAAGAGTGCATTTATTCAAACAAAAAAATTAACCGAATCAAGTCAAATCGCTTTCTCTCATGCGTCAAGTGAATCTGATTGAGTTTTCTCCCCAACACTTCCCCACAGTAAAAGTACACGCAGTTGTCGGTATGCGAGTTTGTCCACACGAGGTGGAATAATCAGCAGACTACCCAGTGATTTTGCTTTTTTATCTTGCAGGTTAATGACCGTTAAAAAACAGCTGACAAAAGTATCCGGCGCGATACGCACTTCGACCTCTTCACCTCTTTTATTTTGTGCAAGCCACTGGCTTTTTGCGTTTAAGCGTAGAGCAACCCAGCTAGTAGGAAGCAGTAACAGCGCATGCAACAAAATAATATAAGCACAAAAAAACCACACCCCAACCATCAAAATAAAAATGACCCACCTAGAAATCGGAATAAATTGTAGGCAAGCACTTGTAAAAACGGCCAACAGCCCATATAAAAAAAATAAGGGCTGAGATGACGCTAAAGTGATGGCAATAGGTTTTTGTTGACGTGACATGTCGCTATAATGAACCCAACATTTTATTTAATTTTATAGGCATTATACCGATGACAACGCATCATTCATGGCAAGACTTTTTGCAACAACAATCAAACACCATTCCCCCATTAACCGCACAAATCACGACCGCAGCCAACGGCACGGTGATGACTGATTTATCCAATCGCGGCTTGCTCAAACTTATTGGCGATGACGCTGTAACTTTTTTACAAGGTCAACTCACTAACGACATGAAAGCACTCAATGGCAGCAACAGCCAATTTGCCGGCTACTGCTCGGCCAAGGGTCGTTTATTGGCGCTATTTTTTGCTTTCTCTGTCGATGGTGCAATTTATTTGCAGCTCAATCGCGCACTAACAGAAAGCATCATGAAACGCCTGAAAATGTTTGTCTTACGCGCAAAAGTGACGATTACGGATGAAAGCCAAACCATCAGAATCGGTATCGCAGGAAAAAATGCAACGCAACTCTTAGCTAAATTTTATCCGAATGTGCCGGAAAATCCGCACACCCTCACACGCCATGACAAGACAGTCATTATTCGGTTGCCAAGTGTAACGCCGATGTTTGAAATTTTTACCGATGAAAATCAGGTAACTCCACTATGCACAGCTATGGCGGCTGAGTGTACGTTTGTCTCTGAGGAGGCTTGGAATTGGTTGGAAACTCAGGCAGGCATCCCCGACATTTCAGCCGAGACGCAAGAAGCGTTTGTCCCGCAAATGGTGAATTTAGATGCGCTTGATGGCATTAACTTTAAAAAAGGTTGCTATACCGGCCAAGAAATTGTCGCTCGCACACATTATTTGGGCACGGTGAAGCGTCGCACACAGCTTGCGCATATTGCATCAGAAATCGCGCCAAAAGCTGGCGAGAACATTTTAGATAGTCACCAACAGGCCATTGGCCAGATTGTGCGCGTCGCACCGGCAGTCAATAGTGGATTTGATGTGTTGGCAGAATGCCGTTTAGAAAATATTACGCAGGGAAAAGTATTTTGGCAAACGCACGCGCTTGAAATCAAACAGTTGCCTTACACTTTGTAACCGATTGATTTAGATAATTATTTTGGTTTAGCAGGTATTGAAGGAACAACACTGGTCGATTCTGTGTTGTTCTCCATCACTTGATAAAATACTTCATCGCTTTTAATCATACCAAGCTCACTACGCGCGCGTTCTTCAATCGCAGCACGCCCGCTTTTTAAGTCACGTACTTCGGCATCTAAGGTTTCATTTCTGGCTTTGAGGCTATTATTTTTTTGACTCTGAACGTCTATTTTTTGATTAAGATCCCACACGCGCAGCCAGCTCCCTTTACCTAGCCATAGTGGATACTGTAGCAAGGCAATGAGGGTGACGAAAATTAGCGTAAGTGCCTTCACTTAAGAATGATGCCTTTAGAGAATAATGCCTTTAGATTTTTATCTACCAGAGCGCAACTAAATATTTCAACAGCAATTCAGCCAAGAGCCGCCGCATAAGCCCTAAAATACATTAAGTACAACGGGCAAATGCAACAACGACTTGGCTGAAAATTCCAGCTAAATTTTATTTAAAAAGCTGATAGAACGCAGCCAACCCAGCATAGCTAGAAGCATCACCTAACTCTTCTTCAATACGCAATAATTGGTTGTACTTGGCAATACGCTCAGAACGGCACAATGAACCTGTTTTAATTTGTAACGCATTGGTTGCAACAGAAATATCCGCAATCGTTGTATCTTCTGTTTCACCAGAGCGGTGTGAAACTACCGCGGTGTAGCCAGCGCGTTTTGCTACTTCAATGGTTTCAAACGTTTCAGTCAATGTGCCAATTTGGTTCACTTTAATGAGGCAAGAGTTGGCCGCGCCGCGACGGATGCCCTCACGTAAAATTTTCGCGTTCGTCACAAATAAATCGTCACCGACCAATTGTGTGGTTTTGCCCAACCGTTGCGTGAGAATATCCCAGCCGTCCCAGTCAAATTCGCCCATGCCGTCTTCAATGCTGATGATTGGGTATTTGTCACACCAAGTCGCCAAATAATCAGTAAATTGCGCTGAGGTTAAAGATAAACCTTCTGATTCCAAATGATATTTACCATCTTTATAGAATTCGGTACTGGCACAATCCAGGCCCAAATACACGTCTTTACCTGGCTCGTAGCCGGCATCAGAAATCGCTTCCAAAATATATTGAATGGCTGATTCGTTTGATGGCAAGTTAGGTGCAAAACCGCCCTCGTCACCCACTGTGGTCGCCAAGCCTTTTTTATGCAGCGTTTTTTTCAAGGCATGGAAAACCTCAGCTCCACAACGCATCGCATCTCTAAACGTTGGGCGACCGGCTGGGATAATCATAAATTCTTGCATATCGACAGAGTTGTCTGCGTGCGCACCACCGTTGATAATATTCATCATTGGTGTTGGTAATTGCATCGCGCCAGAGCCACCCAAATAACGGTAAAGTGGCAAACCGGACTCTTCTGCCGCCGCACGCGCGCAAGCCATGGAAACCGCTAAAATTGCATTGGCGCCTAAACGGTCTTTATTTTCAGTGCCATCTAACTCGATCAAAGTTTTGTCGATAAAACTTTGCTCTTCCGCGTCTAAGCCAATAATCGCTTCGGTAATTTCCGTGTTCACATTTTCAACCGCTTGTAACACGCCTTTGCCTAAATAACGCGCTTTGTCGCCGTCACGCAGTTCCACTGCTTCTTTTGCACCGGTTGAAGCGCCTGAAGGGACTGCCGCGCGACCAATGACGCCGCTTTCTAGCAAAACATCGGCTTCTACTGTTGGGTTACCGCGAGAATCTAAAATTTCGCGAGCAATAATATCGACAATTGCACTCATGTTATTTTCCTCAGAATTTTTTAATGAAATTTAAAGCTTTATAAAACAGATGACAAACGTGTGAATTCTTTCGCAAAGTAATTTCTATAAAGTACTTTCAATAAACCCAGCTTTTTTGACTAATTTATCCAAATCGACCAGCACTGACAATAAGTCGCGCATTTTGCCTAAAGGCCACGCGTTTGGACCATCGGACAACGCTTTCGATGGGTCAGGATGCGTTTCCATAAACACACCGGCAATCCCACTTGCCACCGCAGCGCGTGCTAGCACTGGCACAAACTCACGTTGACCGCCACTTTTTTCACCTTGCCCACCCGGTTGCTGCACTGAGTGCGTCGCATCAAACACCACTGGGCAATTGGTTTCACGCATAATCGCAAGCCCCCGCATATCTGAAACTAACGTATTGTAGCCAAACGAAGCGCCGCGTTCACACACCATAATCGTATCGGCGCCACCATTGGCTTCTTTAGCTTTGTTCACCACCTGCTTCATGTCACCCGGTGCCAAAAATTGGCCTTTTTTGATATTTACCGGCTTGCCACAGGTAGCCACCGCAACAATAAAATCGGTTTGGCGACATAAAAATGCAGGTGTTTGCAACACATCCACCACCGCAGCCACATGTTTAACTTGCTCTTCCGTGTGCACATCCGTCAACACTGGCACACCAATTTGTGCGCGGACTTCATCCAAAATTTTCAACCCTTCTTCCATGCCAAAACCGCGGAACGTTTTGGTCGAACTACGATTGGCTTTATCATAAGAAGATTTGTAAATAAATGGAATGCCAATTTCAGCGGCAATTTCTTTGAGTTGACCAGCCGTATCAATCGCCATTTGTTTAGATTCGATCACACACGGACCGGCAATCAAAAATAGTGAATGCTCTAAACCAACCTCAAAACCGCATAATTTCATGAAAAATCCCTTTGAAAATTTTAAGCGCTTTGTTTATGCGCCAACGCTGCCTTCACGTAGGCGATAAATAACGGATGCCCTGTGCGTGGATTAGACGTAAATTCCGGGTGAAATTGGCAAGCCACAAACCAAGGATGCGCATCCTGCGGCAATTCAATCATTTCACATAAATTTTCTGTCGGTGTTCTGGCAGAAACCACCAGACCTGCCACCTCTAATTGCGCAACATAATGGTTATTCACTTCATAACGGTGACGATGACGTTCATTCACACTTGCGCCATAAATGCTGGCAGCCAAGGTGTTCGGAACAATCGGGCAACTTTGTGCGCCCAAACGCATAGTGCCACCTAGATCAGAATTTTCATCGCGCTTTTCAATTTTGCCAGAGGCATCTTGCCACTCGTCGATCAAACCAATCAACTTATGTTCGGCTTGCGGGTTAAATTCGGTACTGTTCGCGTCTTTCAAATTGGCTTGATGACGCGCAAATTCGATCACCGCGAGTTGCATACCCAAACATATGCCTAAGTAAGGCAATTTATTTTCCCGCGCAAACTGAATCGCACGGATTTTGCCTTCGGTACCACGTTTACCAAATCCACCTGGCACTAAAATCGCATCCATAGCTTTTAGGCTGTCTGTGCCATTTTTTTCAATATCTTCAGAATCAATATAGTGAATTTTCACTTTAGATTCTGTGTGAATGCCTGCGTGTACCAAGGCCTCTGTCAACGATTTATAACTCTCTGTTAAATCGACATATTTACCCACAAACGCAATGTTGACTGTGTGTTTTGGATGCTTAAGCGCATGGGTAATTTTTTTCCAGCTCGACAAATCCGCCGCCTTCGCCAAAATATTGAGTTTATGGCAAACAATTTCGTCTAGCATTTGGTCGTGTAACAATACGGGGATTTTATAGATTGATTCCGCATCAATCGCGCTAATCACGGCCTCGGGCGCCACATTGGTAAACAGTGCAATTTTTCTGCGTTCATCTTCCGGGATCTCTCGATCCGCGCGACACAACAAAATATCCGGTTGAATGCCAATCTCTCGCAACTCTTTCACCGAGTGCTGGGTAGGTTTGGTTTTGAGTTCGCCTGCGGTTGGAATCCAAGGCAACAAAGTTAAATGAATATAGCAGGCGTTGTTTTTGCCTTCTTCAAAGCCCATTTGGCGAATGGCTTCCAAAAATGGTAACGACTCAATATCGCCCACCGTACCACCCACTTCGACAATCGCAACTTCTGCACCTTCGGCGCCACGCTTCACATGGGCTTTGATTTCGTCAGTAATATGTGGAATCACCTGTACCGTTTTACCTAAATATTCGCCACGACGTTCTTTTTTAATCACGGTTTCGTAAATTTGGCCAGTTGTAAAATTATTGCGTTTACCCATGCGCTGGCTGATGAAGCGCTCGTAATGGCCTAAATCTAAATCGGTTTCTGCGCCGTCATCGGTTACGAACACTTCACCATGTTGAAATGGTGACATCGTGCCGGGGTCTACGTTGATATAGGGGTCGAGTTTAAGCATCGTGACTTTGATGCCGCGCGATTCTAAAATCGCGCCCAAGCTTGCTGCGGCAATGCCTTTGCCTAATGAAGAAACGACACCGCCGGTGACAAATACATATTTGGTCGCTGATTTAGCCATGGGGAAATAAAACGCTTTTTTGTGTGACAGACGGGAGCGTATTTTACCGTAAAACCCCAACGCCTCAAAAAAATATTATAGAGAAAACGTAGAGGAAGTTAGCGAGCGGGATAAAGCGCTAGGCGCACAGAACGCAAAAACCGAAAAACGCAGTCATTCGCCAGCTAGATTCTTATTCAGCATTTTACAGGCTCATTTTTTGACCACGCGACTTCGCCCACTGAATCACAGAACTAAATTTTGGTGAATCTTTAGAGTTCTCAAAGCGATTTCTCAGCAGCCCCCAGCTTCCCCATTTACTCCACTCATTCATACTATTAAATGTACAAAATAAATCGCCGCCTGCATTCTGCCAATCCATTAAATTTTTTGCATAAACTTCTCCCATACGCTTATCCGCATTGGCCTCAAAAAATAATTTATTGAGTTGATTATTATTTTCAGCGCCGCCGACCCCAACCAAATGCTGCCCCCCCTCATAGGCGACCAGCATCAAACCATATTGATCTGCCACCTTTTTATTGTCTTGAATCCACTTTGCAGATTCAGGCAATGAAACACGGTTTAGGTAATTAAAAAGTTTGTCCAAGCTCCAATTTTGCACCACTTTTTCATTAATCTCACCACTTTGTGGCATCACGTTAAAAGAAACATAAGGAGCAATGGCTAACACATCTGCAAACTTAGCTGCTTCGTTAAAACGCACAATCTGCTCCGAGGCATATGGATTTGCTGCATGTGATGGTAAAACTTTGACCAAGCCAGCTTGCCCAGCATACACTGAATCGAATACTTTAAAAATCTCAATGGAACGGTAAGCGGTATATAACCAAGCCGCCTCCCAAGGTTTATCAGCCAGCTTTAATTGTTGCCCCCTTTGGCTTGCATAATGCCATTGCTGGAACATACCGTTCCAAGTTTCATTTGAATACTCGACCCAAGCGCGCAAATTGGTTTTTAGATTCGTCTTCACATATTGCGCAAACTGGAAGATATAGTCATCATCGGCCTGATGCGGAATACAAAACCACGCATCCGCCGACAAACGATTTGCTAAATCCACCAACAATTCTAATGGTACCCCTTTTGTTGAAAATCCAGCATCGCCAACTTTTGGTCGGTCATTCCAATTCACCTGCTTTGAATTATTGGTTGTCATAAAATCCATAAAACGTATGCAAGCAACACCTGCCCAACGTTTTAAAAATTCTGGGTGCCATGGATTTTCTTTATAGCTAACTTCAAATCCAGGCGATATAACACGAATATTACGCACATAGTTTTCAGGATTGGTACGGACTAAATCAATCGCGAACATACCTTCTTTAGGATTCACCAACAGTTCCAACCGACCAGGTTCACGCTTAACAATTTGCGCTGCTGGAACAGACACTTTAAACTCACCTTCACCATCGTAAAGAAGAGCATACACACCACCGGGATATTGCCCTTTATCTAAAGAGCAAATAATTCTTGTTGCCCGAATACCATCAGGTAATTCCTTAATCCAACCATGTTCGTCTAGATTCAATTGTGGACCAGTTCCCCAGCCGGAGCCGGATTGACTAATCCAGTCACGTGACATGGCAAAGAAATCAACAAATGGCTGTTCAGAGTTCCAATCTGAAATGCCATCTAAATTAATCCCTAAGCGTGCATTTGCCACTGGTGCTTTGCGTCCACTAACACCTAATGCCGGTTTTTTCGTATTACTTTGCGCACTAACTCTAAAAAACATGCCGCCCACCAACAAAGCTGCAGAGCCTAAAATAAAATTTCTACGGCTAAAAAAATGTGGCTTACTCATCTCAACCCTCTCAAAAGAATATGTTGGCTATATATCAGGTTTTATCCCATCGCACACGTCCACGACATTACATCAAACGATATAGTGAGCTTATGCTTAATATCGTTAATTATTCGACTTTATTTAAAATATTTTTACATAATGAAGTTGACATCTACCACGCATCATGAAACCACCAAAAACACTCCACAATATCTGTGGATAACTTTGTGAATAAAAGTTAAAATAGGCGCTAACTCGGCAATTTATATAGGTTTTTTTAAATCGCCTAAAATTTGAACGTTTTATGAAAAAAAACAAATAAACCTTTAAAATCAACAACTTAAAAATATTTATATTGTTTAACATTGATTTATAAGGGTTTTATGCCAATTTTAAAGTAACACTTGAAGTCATGTGCATAATTAGGCGATTTTTGTCAACACCAATTGCGTGTTAAGGCGGCATTTTTCGTGGATTTCTGCCACATTTACGCCGCGAATTTCCGCCAAAATTTGTGCGATTTTTGGCAGTTCCGCAGGGGTGTTCCTGCCTTTATTTGTCAGCCATGCTGGTGGAATATCTGGCGCATCAGTTTCAAGCACGATGGCTTCGAGTGGTAATTTTTTTGCCAACGCACGGATTTTTAATGCACGACCATAGGTCATCGCGCCGCCAAAGCCAAGTTTAAAACCTAAATCCAAAAACTGTTGTGCCTGTTGCGCACTGCCATTAAATGCGTGGGCAATACCGCCATTTGGCTGATATTTACGCACGTATTTTAATACATCGTCAATAGCATTGCGCACATGCAAAATGACAGGCAATTCGTACACATTTGCGAGTTTAAGTTGTTCGGTAAAAAAATAAATTTGTCTTTCAATATTGGCTTTAGTAACAAAATAATCCAAACCAATTTCACCCACTGCAACGGGTTGCGTGTTTTTGAGCATTTGCGACAAAATATCCAAGTCAGCTGGCTCAGCTTGATCGACATACATGGGGTGAACACCAAGTGCATAAACGCATTGTGGAAATTGTTTGTGTAGTTGGATAACTGCCTCAAAACTTTGACGGCAAACCGCTGGCACAACCATCTGCGTGACACCCGCGTCAATCGCTGCTTGAATCACTGCCGCGCGATCAACCTCAAATTCGGCTGCATCTAAATGACAGTGGCTATCAATCAACATTTAGGTGGAAACTATCGGCTTGGCCAGCATGCGAATATCCGGCCCAACTTGCCGAACATCAGTGAGTTGCAAGGAAATCGCGTCTGCCATTTCGTTAAGTTGCGGAATCGCAAACATGCCCTGCGCATCATGTCCTAATAATTTTGGTGCGTAGTACAAAATAAGTTCATCCACCAAGCCCTGCGCCAGCAGTGCACCATTGAGAGTTTGTCCAGCTTCGACCAAAATTTCATTCACGCCATCGCGCGCAAGGGCTTTGAGCAAAGCTACCAAATCCACTTGTGGCTTTTTTAAATTCACGAAAGGTAAACACCACAACGCCACACTTGCGGCTTGCAGTGCCAATTTTTTTGCATCGTGTTGATCAGATTTTTCTGCATATGCAATAATCACCCGATCATGCTCAGAAGATTTTTGCAAAATCTTGGCATCGGGAGAAATTTTTAATTCGCTATCGACAATCACACGAATCGGCTGGCGTTGAATATTTTCTAACCGCACTGTCATGCTTGGGTCATCCGCCAGCACAGTGCCAATGCCGGTTAAAATTGCGCAAGACCGTGCACGCCAATGTTGCACGTCATTGCGCGCATATGCGCTAGTAATCCACTGGCTTTTGCCGTTATTGAGGGCGGTTTTACCATCTAGACTCGCGGCGATTTTGCTGCTCACATACGGCATTTGCAGTTGCATGCGTTTGATAAAGCCCACATTTAGCGCTTCTGCCTCTTTTTGCATCAGCCCGACAAATACTTCTATTTTTTCATCCTGCAAATGTTTTATGCCGCGCCCAGCCACCAACGGGTTTGGGTCTTGCATCGCCACAAAAACGCGCTTAACTTTTGCCTCTATCAGCGCGTTCATGCAAGGCGGCGTGCGCCCAAAATGGCTGCATGGCTCCAAGGTCACGTAAACATCCGCGCCTTCTGCTACCGTGCCAGCTTCGCGCAAAGCGTAAATTTCTGCGTGTGGTTCACCCGCTTTTAAATGTGCGCCGCGACCAATGATTTGATTATCTTTGACAATCACGCAACCCACGCGCGGATTAGGCTGCGTGGTGTAAAGCCCTTGCGCTGCGAGTTGCAGCGCCTCGGACATATATTGATGATCTAACCTAGAAAAAAGTTGAGACATTTAATGGGAGGAAATCTTACTATGCAACAGCCGATCATTCTCATCAAAATAAATCAGCAGGCCATGATAAACATGCATACATTTACCAAGATCGTACTCCATTGCACGCTCATCTTCGTAGCTTGGCCGCCCGAGTAACGCGGTCACCGCAGCGCGTTGCACACCGGGTGAAAGTATTTGTTGCTGGAGATGGTAAGCCATGTCGCCACGTTTACAATCCGTTTCAACGGTTGCCGCGCTTTCTGCCCATTTTTGCTGGTCGAATTTTTCGCTGCCAAAAACGGCTTGGTCTTTCATTGACCACCAAGTAAAAAACACAATCGTCAGCAACAAGGTAAACACTGAAAAAACGACGGTACTCCACTTGATTAGGTTCATTTTTAGACCTTTGAAAAATACGTTTCGCTACAGATCGCGAATCACATTATTAAAATCATCCACATCAGAAAAACTGCGATACACCGATGCAAACCGAATATACGCCACTTTATCCATTTGTTTAAGCTCGTGCATCACGCTCTCCCCCAACACGCGGGTCGGGATTTCACGCTCGCCTAAACTTAACAGTTTTTGGGTGATGCGTTCTAAAGCATGGTCAACATATTCTGTTGGCACCGGGCGTTTATGCAATGCGCGTGAAAAAGACAGCCGCAATTTTTCACGGCTAAACTCTTCACGTGTGCCATTGGTTTTCACCACTTGCGGCATATTCAACTCTGCCGTTTCGTAGGTGGTAAAGCGCTTATCGCAGTCACCACACTTGCGGCGGCGACGAATGGCATTACCTTCATCATTGACACGGGAGTCAATGACTTGGGTGTCGTCGGCACCGCAAAAAGGACATTTCACTTAAAAAATCCTATTTTGAGTACACTGGAAAACGTGCAGTCAACGCATGTACTTTTGCTTTGGTCGCGGCAATCACACTTTCATCCGTTGGGTTATCCAACACATCTGCGATTAAATTCGCCACCAATTTCGCTTCCTCTTCTTTAAAGCCGCGCGTGGTAATCGCTGGTGCGCCAATGCGGATACCAGAGGTCACAAATGGGCTTTCTGGGTCATTTGGAATCGCATTTTTATTGACAGTAATATGCGCCAAGCCTAACGCCGCATCCGCCGCTTTACCGGTTAACCCTTTTGGACGTAAATCCACCATAAACATGTGTGATTCAGTCCGGCCAGAAATAATCCGCAAACCGCGCGCCGTTAAAGCTTCTGCCATCGCTTGTGCATTTTTTAATACTTGCGCTTGGTAAGTTTTAAATTCAGGCTGAGCAGCCTCTAAAAACGCAGTCGCTTTTGCTGCAATCACGTGCATCAACGGACCACCTTGCAAACTTGGGAAAACGTTAGAATTTAACGATTTTTCAAATTCCGCTTTAGCCAAAATAATGCCGCCACGTGGGCCACGTAAGGTTTTGTGCGTAGTGGAAGTCACAAAGTCTGCATGTGGCATAGGGTTAGGGTAAACGCCCGCCGCAATTAAGCCAGAATAATGCGCCATATCCACCATAAAATACGCGCCAACTTTTTTGGCGATTTCACTCATGCGCGCCCAATCAAAACGTAAGGCATACGCAGAAGCGCCGCCGATCAACAATTTTGGTTTGCATTCAACAGCGATGCGCTCCATTTCGTCGTAGTCAATTTCTTCTTTGTCGTTTAAGCCGTAAGGCACGATGTTGAATAATTTACCGGACAAATTAGCTGGTGAGCCGTGCGTTAAATGGCCGCCATGGCCTAAATTCATGCCCATCACGGTATCGCCCGGTTTTAAAATTGAGAAATACACCGCTTGGTTAGCTTGGCTGCCTGAATGTGGCTGCACGTTGGCATATTCCGCGCCATACAAGGCTTTTAAGCGGTCAATTGCCAATTGTTCTACTTGGTCAACAAATTCACAGCCGCCGTAAAAACGTTTGCCAGGGTAACCTTCCGCATATTTATTGGTTAATTGCGAGCCTTGCGCTTGCATCACCGCTGGGCTGGTATAATTTTCCGAAGCAATCAACTCAATATGCTCATGTTGGCGCACCACCTCCTGCTGAATCATGCCCCATAACGCTGGGTCTGCTTGATCTAAAGTGTTGGCGTAACTAAATGGCGCTGGATGTTGTGACATAAATAATTTCCCAAAAAGAAACTCGCTTTCTTAAACGAGCGTCAAAATAAACTAAAATTAGATACTAAATTTTAAACAAAGCGCGATTTTACCACGCTAACCACTTACAGAATAAGGAAAAACCATGAAATGGACTGACACACAACAAATCGCAGAAATGCTCTACGACACCCACCCAGATGTTGACCCAAAAACCATCCGTTTTACTGACTTAATGGCGTGGGTGATGGCGCTGGATGGCTTTAACGATGTTGAAGAAAAGTGTGGTGAAAAAATTTTAGAGGCTATACAAATGTCTTGGATAGACGAAGCCGATTAATTCAATGTTTCCTTTAAAAAATCTTGGCTAGCAATTTTCCAAAATTTTGAAAAACTACTGAGGTTTTTTATATCACTGCTTGCGGCGCTTGAAACGTTTTTTTCCGCAACCCATTCCACTTGGTAGCCATGCGCCTGCCCTTTTATCAAAGTGTCAGGCGTTTGTTGGCTGATAATTTTTTGCACATTTAAATGTGCAAAAACTTCTGATGCATCACCTACCCAAATCGAAAGCTTAGGCATTTGCACCAAACAATCCGCAACAAACTGCAAGCGCAACATTGACCAACCTTGGTAAAAGTTTGGGTCAAAAATAAATATTTTTTCATAAGGTGCACCCATTAAAGGATGGTCTGGATTCAGCATTTCGTCGTGTATCCAAACAATGGTTTTATCGCCTGTTGCAGGTTTGACATCTCCCGCTGCGCTTGTTGTCAATGTGCGAGGTACTTGCACCGTAGCTTTAAATAATCTTTTTTCTAAATTGCTGTAACTATCGTGAAAAGGACATTTTGCTGTACACGTTTGGCAAAATTGATTCAGCGTGTAATTTGCTAAATTTTCTTTATTAAAAAAATAGGGTTTGCTGCTAAAGGTGGAGGCAACCCACTGCCAAGAAAGATGATTACTCGCATAATCGCCATCCAGCAATACGTGATGCATCCAATCCGCCGCTTGTCGCCAATCAGTTTTGCGCCAATGCACCAAGTAAGAAGCTAGCCACATCCTTGCGTGGTTATGCAAATAACCTTTTTTATTCAAAGTTTGAATAAAATCATCCATACAAGGCAACCCCGTGTTGGCAGTTTTCACTTCTTCTGGCAATGGATTAAACCCAAGCTGCACTTTGGGAGCTGCCATATCATGCAAAATCTGTTCGCCGTTTGCATACCAAACATTGCGCCAATATTCTCGCCAAGCCAGCTCAAAAAGTAGCTTTTCAGCTTTCAGGCCAAAGTGCGCTTGCACAAAGTTCACCGTTTCTTGCAGGGTGATGCAGCCGTGTCGTAGATAGGGTGACAAATGCGTGACACTGCCATTTAAAAAATTTCTGGATTTTCCGTATTCATCAGCGCGAATCTGATTGAGTTTATTAAGCGCATGATCCCGCCCACCACGTAAATCATCAGGCAAATTATTCGCGCTTTGCTGCACCACATTTTTGAATAAATCTCGCATCGCCGCATCGCGTTCGGTTTGATTTTCAGGCAAATCAAATGGCTGAATATTGTGCATATATCTTCGCTTCATTAAAAAAGTGTGGTTTGTGCCGGCAAATGTTGCCTGAGTGATTTTTCTGGTTTTTTTCTAGGCTGACGTCGCACCAGCAAGCGTGAACCATGTTTTTTTAACACTTGCTGTGTTTCTAATTGATCGCCATGGTGATTTCTCGCTAGCGCAATTTGCTGTTTTGCATGACGCATCGCTTCTTGAATGTTCACCAAAGGTAAAGGGTAGTCTATTTCAAGCACGCAACCATATTGCAACTGCAAATTGGCTGACATCAGGTAAGGCTCAAAAATCCACGCGTCTGGCACGCGTCGTAATGCGGGAATCCACTTCCGCACAAACTGCGCACGCGGGTCTTGGTCTTGCGCTTGCTTGATTGGGTTATAAATTCTAAGCGTGTTGATTCCCGTTGAACCCGATTGCATTTGCACCTGTGGCCAGTGTGTTCCTGGCTCGTAATCAACAAACTCGCGCGCTAAATGCAAGCCAGTTTCTCGCCAATGCAACCATAGTAAATAAGAAGCCGTGCTCATCAGCATCGCCCGCATGCGAAAATTAATCCAGCCATGTTGCCTTAACATGGCTAAGCAAGCATCCACTAGCGGCCAGCCTATTTCACCTTTGCACCAAGCGTTCAAACGTATTGTTGATGTTGCGTCACTCAGCGTTTCATCACGCATATTAGTATGTGCGCTGTGCATGTGCGTTAACTCTAAATCAGGCTCACTTTCAAGCTTTTGCATAAAATGGCAATGCCAATGTAGCCTGCTTTCAAAGCTCTTTAAACCTTGCAATAAAGGATGCTTCGCTGGCAGCCCTTCTGCCGTCATTTCTGCCATCGCGAGTCGATTCGCCTGCACCACTTCCCGCATCGACAAACATCCCCATGCTAAATAAGGTGAAATTCTGGCGCTGGCTTGCTCCGCCTTGATAGGGCTAGAAATGCCGCCACGATAATGCTCAGCACGTTGATGCAAAAAACTATTGAGCACCGCCAAGCCCTGCGCTCTGCCGCCCACTTGACGTTTTGCTTTTTCTTCACCTTTGGCTCGCACAATCGGCTGTTTAGGCAAATCTACTTTAGGATGAATATTGGAAACTTCACCTAAACTCACTTGAGGTGCTTGCATACGCGCTTCCCATTTCGCATGCCAATCATCACGATTTTTTAAGCGTCTCAGCACCCCATTTTGCGGAAATTCAAGCCAATGAACATGATGTGTTTTACACCAACGCGATACCTCTCTGTCAATTGCATAACTTGCCAAGTTGCCTGTTTCCTCGTGGCTAAATAAACCCGCTATTTGGTGGAGTTGATATAAAAAGTTTAAGGTCTCAATCACGCCGAAAGACGAAATATGCAAGGGGATATTCAGCCGCTCAAGCGCAGCCCTTAACGAGCGCAAACATTCACCAACAAAAGCTTGCTGGGCAAGAGATGCATCGTCAGACCGCCAAATGGCTGGCTCCCAGCAATAAAGCGCCAAGACAGGCCCTTGCTGCATTGCAGCACTAAGCGCGGCATGGTCATGCACGCGCAAATCTCTTTTAAACCAAACAATATTCAGTAATGTTTTGGGCTGGCGGTTCATATTAGCAAAATAAATATTTTGAATACGATAGATAAACCCGCACGCAGGTTCCCTAAAGAACTAAAGCCACATTAGCGTGACTAATTTGCATATCAACGTAAGAGAAAAAAATGCCAAAAGCGGACAAACAACTCATCGAAAAAGACCAATCTAGAATCATAGAAATGGCTTGGGAAGACAGAACAACCTTTGAATCAATCAAAGCGCTGTATGGCTTAGATGAACCCGCGTTAATGAAGCTCATGAAAGCCGCCTTAAAACCCGGCAGTTATCAACTTTGGAGAAAACGCGTCAAAGAAAAATCCATCAAACACGCAAAATTAAGGCCAGCCAACATCACACGCGCTTACTGCCCAACGCAATATAAAATTAGCCGATAATGCGTGAATAAAATTCACTTTTTCGCAAAATCGGCTAAATAATTTTTTATGTCTAAACAAACCCTATTTTTCAGCAAGTTGTGGCTGATTCTCGCCAGCGTGATTTATTTTCTGGTCGATAACATTCAAAACCCCAATAAAGCGTACCGACTAGGTGAAGCCAGCACGGTAGTGCTCAAGCGCGGCACAGATGGGCATTACCGTTCCGAAGCATTTATCAACGGCAAAAAAGTAGATGTGCTGGTGGACACTGGCGCAACTGGTGTGGCTATTTCACAGCATCTGACTGACCAGCTTGGCTTAAAAAGCATCACCGCCATTGGCGTAAACACAGCCAATGGTGATAGCGTTGGCTACATGGTGCGCTTAAAAAGCGTAAAAATCGGCGGCATTGAAGAAAGCAACGTCTCTGCCATGATCGCCCCAAATTTAGAAGGAGATGTACTGCTTGGCATGTCCTTTTTAGGACGGTTAGATGTGAGGTTGTTTAAAGGGGAAATGACGTTGAAGCAGATGTTAGAATAACTTTTAACATAAACGATTTGTTTTAGCTTGCTTCACTTGATGATTTGGTTAGTCATTGCTTTTTACCCAATGACTTGATTAACACAAATGCATTAACTAAAACGGCCCAGACTGAGGCGACCATCATAACAAAGATGCCAATAATGAGAAGCAGGAGCAATACTCCTGCAGCATACATTTTTAGCTGTTTTTTGTTTAGGGATACAAACTCTAATGCTTCAGCATTTTCTCCATAGCTTGAATTTATGCTTGAAATGATCAAAAAAGCAATGATTGGAATAATTGCAGCTGAAAATAACACTAGCTGCCAAGCACCCAAGCCTTTCATCCCTGCGCCACTGTAGCTCGCAAGACCGTAGCTACTTACAATTAGCAAATAAGACCACAAAAGTAATAAAACGAAGGCTGGCTTTTTCATAGACGGCCTACGCTTGAAGATGAATCAATGGTGATTTTTAAAATGCTTACTAGCAACACCATGTTGAATTATAGTAGATGACAAAAATAAAAATATAGCTGATTATGATCAATAGAAATGGTACTTGTAGCAAGAACTTTAAGGGTGTGAAACCAAGTAACAAGAAAAAAAGTATTGAAAAATTAAAGAACTGGCTAGGCGATGTTGGTTGTATTCCTATCGATATAACAAGATAGGTATAGCAAAGACGGAGCATTACCGAAATTAAATTAATCAATACGTTATTCATACGCTTAACTTGGTATACCAAACTCTTTCCAGAAATTGAATCGCATTTTTTAAGTAATCACCGTCGGTGCTTGTCTGCCTGTCAACTCTTTTAGCTGCGAAATTTCCATCGCAATCGTAATCATCTCTGCAAGTGCCACTTGGGCATCCAAGCCATGTTTTGCGGTATCGGGTTCAAACGCCTCTAAATAAATCCGAATCGTTGCGCCTTCGGTGCCGGTGCCAGAAAGCCTAAACACAATGCGCGAGCCATCGGTAAATAAAATGCGGATACCTTGATTGTGGCTGATGGAGCCGTCAATCGGGTCGTGGTAGCTAAAATTATCACAAGTGCCAACCGTGTATTTGCCAAAAGTTTTGCCCGGTAAAGTTTCAAATTGCCCGTTGATATGGGCGATGACTTTATTTGCGACTTCGGTTGGGATATTTTCATAATCGTGACGTGAATACACATTGCGGCCAAAACAAGCCCAGTGCGCCATCATCACCTCTTTGACTGAGACTATTTTTCCCGCAGCCATAAATTTTTCCGCCAACACATTCAGCCAAAAGAGTACCGCCCACAGGCCATCTTTTTCGCGCACGTGGCTTGAGCTGGTACCAAAACTTTCTTCACCACACAGCGTCACTTTGCCTGCGTCCATCAAATTACCAAAAAATTTCCAGCCAGTTGGTGTTTCAAAACTGGGGATATTAAGCGCCGCCGCGACGCGATCTGCCGCGCCGCTGGTGGGCATGGAGCGCGCCACGCCAGCAATGCCGTTTTTATACGCGGGCACCAGCGTAGCATTGGCCGCCAACACCGCCAAACTATCTGAAGGCGTGACAAAAAAATGGTTACCTAAAATCATGTTGCGGTCGCCATCACCATCTGAAGCGGCGCCAAAATCTGGCGCATCTTTTTCAGCGTAGAGGATTTTCACCAATTCTTCGGCGTACGTTAAATTTGGGTCTGGGTGACCGCCGCCAAAATCTTCAGACGGCGTGCAGTTCATGATGAAATTTTCTGGCGTACCAAGGCGGTTTAAAAATACCTCTTTGGCATAAGGGCCAGTCACAGCGTGCATCGCGTCAAACATCATGATGAAGCCCGCCGCGAATAACTGCTTAATGGCAGAAAAATCAAAGAGTTCTTGCATTAAATCGGCGTAATCTTTCACCGCGTCAATGACTTCAACGGTGAACACTTCGCCAGTTGCCAGCGTGTACGTTTGCACGCCTAACGCATCTAAATTGATGGTTGGCATGGCAATGGTTTTGTACTGCGTGATTTTTTTGCTGTTGGCAAAAATCGCATCGGTAATTTTTTCTGGCGCGGGGCCGCCGTTGCCAATATTGTATTTAATGCCAAAGTCGCCATCTTGGCCACCAGGGTTATGGCTGGCAGAGAGCACCAAACCGCCAAAGGTTTGATATTTGCGAATCACATGCGAACAAGCTGGCGTTGATAAAATGCCACCCTGCCCTACCAGCACCTTGGCAAACCCATTGGCTGCTGCCATGGCAATAATGGTTTGAATCGCTTGGCGATTATAAAAACGCCCATCGCCACCTACAGCTAACACGGCGCCTTTTGGTAAAGGTGCATCGGCCAGCAAAGTATCAAAAATACTTTGCACAAAATTTTCCAAATAATTGGGCGTTTGAAAGACTTTTACTTTTTTACGCAGACCAGAAGTACCAGGTTTTTGGTCGTTAAACGCTTGTGTTGCAATGACTTGAACAGGAGAAAGATTTTGCATGAAAATCACCTTACGGTTATAAGTTTTTTAAAATGGTCTAAATTATGCGGTTTTTTGCTTCAACGAGGGTTTTGGCTTAAAGCATAATTTCAAAACGAAAATAAACAGCGCGCTCACGCACAACGCCAACAACGCGGCGTAAGCGATATATTCGATTGATAGCGGGATCCCCGGCTTGAAATTTGGCATTACTTGAAACATGACACGCCAACCTGTTGGTTTAAACATCACAGTGGCTTTTTGCAAAATATTACCGTGAGTGAAAATGTCAACGGTGGTTTTGAGTGTTTCAAACTCTTGCAAGGTTTGCTGCTTTTGCTCGGCATCCATCCGCACGCTAGGTTCTGGGTTTTGCAAATGTTTGTCTATCATACTTTTTACATCAGGAAACTGGTTGGCCTCGGCAGTGGCGGCATACCCTTCCACTTGCTTTTGAGTGGCTTCGAGCTCACCAGACACAAATTGCCCGTAATGGTCAGCCAAGATTGGCACTTGCAAGGCAAGCAACAACATTAGCCCAAAAATTAACTTATCAATGATATTAAATAGCAATTTTTACACTCCATTGGCTTTAAAAAGTACCCATTAATGTTGATGTGGCCTTGCCGCATGCTCGTGCAAATACCCTGCCGGCTTTTGCGGACTGCCACCAATTTTTTGCGGGACTAGTGAGCCCACAATCATCGCCAATGTGCTCACGCCTAAGCCGATGAGTTGCGGCGGGATTAAACTTTCCTCACCGATGAGCACTTCAATGAGCACCCAGCTGCCGATGCCAAAAATAATGGCGGCTAATGCGCCTTGGCTGGTTGCTCGCTTCCAAAATGCGCCAAAAATAAGTGGAACAAACGCACCAGCGAGTGTGATTTTATAAGCAGATTCGACCATACCAAAAATGGAATTTTCTGAATTAAGCGCGTAAAGAAGCACCATTACAGCAAAGCCGACCAAGCAAAAGCGCATCACTTTTAAAAAGCCTTTATCGGTTAAATGTGGCAAATAGCCTTTCACCACGTTTTCAGCAAACGTGACGGAAGGCGCGAGCAAGGTGGCAGATGAACAACTCATAATCGCGGAAAGCACGGCACCGAAAAAAATCGCTTGAGCAAGTATTGGCGTATGTGTCATGACCAAGGTTGGCAATACGCGTTGTGAATCTTCTTCTACTAACTTCCCAAACACCGCTGGGTCGATTAAGGTTGCCGCGTAAGCGATAAACATCGGCACAAAAGTAAAACAGAAATAAACACTCGCGCCTAAAATAGAACCCCACAGCGCGATTTTGGCGCTTTTTGCCGAAGTAATGCGTTGAAAAACGTCTTGTTGTGGAATCGACCCAAGCATCATGGTGAACCAGCCACCTAAAAAGGTGAGCCAAACTGCCCAATTGGCCTCTTTGGGGAAAAAGTCTAACTTTCCTGCCGCATTGGCGTGTTCAATCACCGGCGCAACGCCGCCTGTCATGCCAGAAACGATGCTGCCGATATAAAGTAAACCACCAATTACCACAATCATTTGCACAAAATCCAGCACCGCGACTGACAACATGCCGCCCAAAGTGGTGTAAGTAAGCACAATCGCGGTGCCTAAAATCATGCCGGTTTGCTCGCTCACTGCGCCATCGGTAATCATATTAAAAATCAAGCCAAGCGCTTTAATTTGCGCGGCGACCCAGCCAAGGTAAGAAATCACAATGGCAATCGTCGTCAGCACTTCAACCGCACGGTTGTAACGCATGCGGTAAAAATCGCCCAAGGTAATAATGTTGAGTTTATATAGCTGGGTGGAAAAGAAAAAACCGGCAATAATTAAACACATGCTGGAACCAAATGGGTCAGCCGCCACGCCGTTTAAGCCTTCTTGTACAAAAGTGGCAGAAACACCAAATACGGCTTCTGCACCAAACCAAGTTGCAAACACGGTTGCCATCACCACAGGCAAAGGTAAATGCCGCCCCGCCACCGCGTAATCTTTGGTGTTATGCACACGCGTTGCCGCCCACAAGCCGATGCCGATCGACACCATTAAATAAGCGACGACAAACCAGATCAGCACTTTTTTATCCCTTCCTTATTTTTATTGATATTATTTAAGCGAAACGATTGCCTCAATTTCCACCAATACATCTTTGGGTAATTTTGCCACTTGCACCGTTGAACGCGCAGGGGTGTGCCCTGCAAAAAAATCCCCATACACTTGGTTCATTGCGACAAAGTCATCCATATTTTTTAAAAAAACGGTGGTTTTGACAACTTTGTTTAAAGTTGCACCCGCCGCTTCAACCACGCCTTTTAAATTATTCATCACTTGCGTGGTTTGCACTGCAATATCGCCATCATTTAAGCTGCCATCAGGGCGCAATGCAATTTGCCCAGAGGTAAATAATAAATCGCCAATGGCTACGGCTTGTGCATAAGGGCCAATGGCTTGTGGTGCATTTGATGTTTGTATGATTTGCATTGCTTAAAACCTTTTTTAAATATGATTAAAAACTTAAGAATAAGTAAATTTTACCCGCTTCACGTTGCAGAACAACTCATAGGCGATGGTATTGGCTGCGGCCGCGACTAAATTGGCGGAGACTTGATCACCCCACAGCTCCACGGTTGCACCGACTTCTGCACTGGGAATGTCAGTAACATCAACAAACAACATGTCCATCGACACGCGCCCGACTAATTTTGCCATCACACCGTTGACGGCCGCAGGTGCATTGATGGCTGACCTTGGGTAGCCATCTGCATAACCACAAGCTACTACGCCAATTTTTGAATCACGTTGCACGGTGAATATGCTGCCATAGCCAATCGCTTCACCTGCCTTCACTTGCTGAATGGCGATAATTTTTGAAGTTAGCTGCATCACTGGCAACAACTCTGCGGTTGGTTGTTGCGCCCATAATGGATCAGCGCCATACAGCATAATGCCGGGGCGCACCCATTGTGATGAATTTAGCAATGGAGTTTTGCGCAAAATAGCGGCTGAGTTTGCAAGGCTCACTGTATTGATTGGCAAGTTTTTAACACTTTCGCCAAATTGCGCAATTTGATGCGCTGTGTGGGGGGAAGCTAAGTTATCTGCATTGGCAAAATGTGTCATCGCGACAATACCGGAAACATTTTGATGCACTGACAATTGCTGATAACTTGATAAAAGTTCTTTTGGTGAGAATCCTAAACGGTGCATGCCGGAATCCATTTTTAGCCATATTTTCAATGGCTTAGACAAGTCAGCTTTTGTAAGCGCTTCTACTTGCCAAGTGGCATGCACAACAATCCAACAATTCAGTTCAACAATACGAGGCAATTCCGCTGCGTCAAAAAAACCTTCCAATAATACAATTGGATTTTGAATACCCGCTTCTCGCAGCTGCGCGGCTTCTTCTAAAGTAGAAACGGCAAAACCATCAGCTTCATGCTGTATCGCTTGCGCGCATTGCACAGCACCATGCCCATAAGCATTGGCTTTGATCACGGCCAATGATTTTCCACCCGATAAGGCTTTGGATAAACGGTAATTGTGTAAAAGTGCGGAAAGCCGAATGTGGGCGGTGGTTGGTCTGCTCATGGGCTAAATAATAGCCCAAAACGCTAATATGGATGACTGAAAATCTAAAAAATTCAGCCTAATAAAGTGAGAAAAAATTAATTAGTCATCAGTCAGCAGCGCTTGGTCAGCCGCGCGGCAAACCGCGACAAACTCTTCTGTGTTCAGCGAAGCTGTGCCGACCAACGCACCATCAATATCTGGCATGGCAAAGAGTTGTGGCGCATTTTTGGCGTTCACGCTACCACCGTACAAAATGCAGATATTTTTGGCGACTCCAGGATCAAGAATTTCAATGTGGCCACGCAAGAAGCTCAAAATATTTTGCGCGTGCTCCGGGGTAGCGGCTTTACCTGTGCCAATCGCCCACACGGGTTCATACGCCAAAATGCCTTTTGAAAGCGCTTGCACGCCGATTTCTGCAATCACAGCGTTAAGTTGACGAATAGTCACTAAATCAGTGATGCCTTCTTCAAACTCTTCCAGCGTTTCACCCATACAAAAAATAGGTTTTAAGCCAGCTTTAATGGCCACTTCAAAGCGTTGCCCGGTCGATTGATCGGTGTCATGTCCATGCAAACGGCGCTCAGAATGGCCAATAATGGCGTATTGACAGCCAAATTCTAAGAGCATATCCGGCGAAACCGAACCAGTATGCGCGCCGGAATGATAGCGGCTCATATTTTGACCGCCCCACCCGATTGGTGTGCCTTGAAATAATTGCTGAGCTTGAAAAAGATACGGGTGCGGAAAGCACACTGCGTAATCTGCATTCTGACAATCTTGTGTCCCCGCAAGCAGGCCTTCGGCAAATTGCCGGTTATCTGGCAATGTCCCGTTCATTTTGCGATTTGCGACTACTAACTTACGACGCATTTTTATCCCTTTATTGACAACTCTGGTGAAATTTACACCAAGAGTATTCTATGCAACAACACATTAAATAATTACGTGAATTAAGCGGCTAAACATACGCTATTCCTATGAGTAATCGGCGGTGAAATCTCTTATGCTATATCAACGAAATTTGAATCAAATTTAGTGCTTAGGAAATACGCATGGAAGATCAAGCTTACATCGGGCGCCAGCCCATCATGGATGCCAAACAAAATATTATTGGCTACGAACTTTTTTTTAGACACAGTTCTGACGCACAAAGTGCCGTTTTTGAAGACGATTTAAAAGCCTGCTCAAATGTGCTGGTAAACACCATCGGCGACATGGATGTAGAGTACATTTTGGGCGATAAACTTGCCTTTATCAACGTGACCGAAGCCATGTTGATGAGTGACTTTTTAGAGCTTCTTCCTGCAAAACGTACCGTTTTAGAAGTGTTGCGATCAGTTGTACCAAATGATGAAATTCTTGCACGTTGTAAATACTTACGCGATGAAGGCTTCCAAATTGCGTTGGATAACCCACAAATCAACGAATATTCACAAGCACTTTTGCCATATGCAAATTATGTCAAAATTGATGTACAAAACCTTCCCCCATTGGATGTTGAAAAGCTGTACATCAAATATCACACAGCCGTCACTCGCGCAATTGCTGAAAAAGTGGAAACTGCCGAGCAGTTTGAATCTTGTAAAAAAATCGGCTTCAAAACATTTCAAGGCTTTCACTTTGCTAAACCTGAAACACTCACGACAAAAGTCATCAACGCTTCTTTTGATAGCGTACTAAGTATTTTGAACGCGGTGAGCCGCGATGCAGAAGTCGATGAAATTGAATCTGGCTTCAAACGTGATGCCGCGCTTTCTTTTAAATTATTGCGTTACATTAACTCGGTGGGGTTTGGTCTTTCGTGTGAAATTCAGTCAATCAAACATGCACTAAGCATTTTAGGTAGAAAACAACTTTACCGCTGGCTCACTTTATTGATGGTGACAGCCGGTGAAAACTCTACGCCACCTGCGCTGATGAAAACCTCAATCACGCGTGGTCGCTTAACTGAATTGTTGGGTGAAAGTTACTTTGAGAAAAAAGACCGCGATAATTTATTTATTGTCGGTGTTTTCTCGCTGCTAGACGTCATTCTCAAAACACCCATGCCGCAAGTGTTAGAAAAAATTCAACTGCCAGAACCTGTGGCAGAAGCATTGCTCGACCGTTCAGGTGTGTATGGCCCATTTTTACAGCTGACAGAAGCCTGTGAAGAAGCCGATAGCGCAAAAATTATTGCCCTTGCAGATCATTTGCAGTTTGATGCCAGCAAAGTGAACGAATGCCATTTGGCTGCGCTCGCCTGGGTAGAAACAATGGGGGTATAACCTATGGATAAGAGGTCAACCAGTAATTAAATAGATTGTCCAGATTTCAACGATTGCTTAGCGGTAATAGTTGACCATAACTATCAACTTTATTAAAATTGATGCATAGGTGCTGGTTTTTACCCTAAACCAGAGATAAAAGTTGAATCATTATGGCAAAACCATTAAGCACAAACACCCCGCTTCAGAGACTCTTACAACACGTCCAACTAGAAAAAAATGACATCCGCCGTCTAATCATTCTTACTTTTTCTATCGGCATTTTAAGTTTAGCCACACCAATTGCGATTCAAGCGTTAGTCAACATCGTCACCATGGGCGGTGTCATGCAGCCGCTTTATGTCGTTTCATTCATGCTTTTTCTCATTTTGTGTTTGTCCGGCTCGCTCTATGTCATTGAACGCTATATCGTAGAACTTATTCAGCGACGTTTTTTTGTACGTACTGCGATACAAACGGCTGTGCAAGCGCAAAATGCCAAAGCAGAAATTCACGACCAATATAATTCGGCTGAACTGATGAACCGATTTTTTGATGTCATTACGGTTCAAAAATCTGCTGCTGTTCTACTGACCTATGGCTTAAGTGCAACCTTACAAGGGATCATTGGCAGCATCGTATTAATGTTTTACAGCTTTTATTTTGCGCTCGTTGTGTTGATTGTTTTACTGATTATTTTCTTTGTCGTGTTCTATTTAGGAAAATTTGCAACCGAAACTGCAATTCAAGAATCCAAATCAAAATATAAAGTGGCAGCTTGGCTAGAAGTATTAGCAAGAAATTTAATTACTTTTAAATTTTCAAATGGTGGGCAATTTGGCTTGAATAAAGCTGATTTACTCGCCGATGATTATCTTTCTGATCGCAAAGCACATTTCAGTACATTGCTTTATCAAAACATTAGCGGTGTATTTATTTATGCCTTTGCTGGCACGGCCATGCTTGCACTTGGCGGTGCACTGGTGATTCAGGGACAAATCAATTTAGGGCAATTTGTCGCGGCTGAGTTAATTATTTTCAGCGTGCTGTTCGCCTACAGAAAGTTTGTAGAATATTTGGAGTATTACTACGATTTACTCGCAGCGATTGATAAGCTAGGCATGATTGACGATATGCCACAAGAGGCTTTTGGTCAGCATACGCTAGAGATGCACAGTGGCATTGGTCTAAAACTTAACAACGTCACTTTCAAGTATTTGCCGCATGTCAAGCTTATTGAGAACTTAAGCTTTTCCGTAACGCCCTTGCAGCAAATGTGCCTTTTTGGCGGCTCAGGCGCTGGCAAATCAACCGTCGCTGAGCTAATGACAGGTTTAAGGTATCCGCAACATGGGCATATAGAAATTAACGACATCAACATACGTGAGCTCAATATGGCGCAAGTTCGCCAACATATTGGCTATGCCGGGCACATTGAAATAATAGAGTCCAGCATTCAAACTAACATTTTGGTTGGTCGAAGCGACATCAACATGGAAGAAATTAGCACGCTCTTAAAAGCGCTTAATTTATATGACACGATTTTTACTCTGCCGAACGGACTCGAAACCACGCTCACACCGACCGGCGCGCCGTTCTCACTTCAACAAGCAAAATTACTCATGCTCGCACGTGCATTATTGGGCCATCCTAAACTCGTCATTATCGATGAACTTTTGGATGGGTTAGATGCAATGCATATATCCAAAGTGTTCGACCTTTTACAGGAGAGAAGCAACGCCTTTACGCTGATTGTACTGACAAACATTGAGACAATTGCCAACCATTTTGAACACCGGATAATGCTAGAACATGTCTAAGGTCACCACATCAATCAACGCGATCAGCCGCGCAATAACCAATGCACGGACACCAGATTTTGTTGGCAACATCATTCGCTGGTTATTAATCACCTGCTTTGTGTTACCGATTGTGATGCTATTTTTCCCATGGCAGCAAAATATTACCGCAATAGGAAATGTCACTGCTTTTTCAGCTAACGAACGTAAACAAACGGTCGATGCGCCGATTACCGGACTCATCAGCCAATGGCATGTGCAAGAAGGATCAACCGTTAAAAAAGGTGACTTGTTGCTGGAGATGAGTGATGTTGACCCGAATTTTAAATCCAGACTCAATGATCAAAGAGACACGTTAGCGGAAAAACTTTCAGCTAAAAATCAAGAGTTGCAAGCCTATCAAACCCAACTTGAGAATTTAAAAACCGTACGAAATGCGAAAGTTTCTGCAGCGGAATATAAACTCAATATGGCGAAGCAAAAGGTAAGATCAAGTCACGAAGCATGGATTTCTGCACAAGCGACGTTAGATACCGCCAATTTGCAAATTCAACGGTTGAAACGTTTATTTGACGAAGGCTTGGTATCAAAAAGAGATTTAGAAGTCGCGGAACGTGATCAAATTATTGCCAATCGAAATGTGAATAGTGCGCAAGCAAACTTAGACGCAGCCAAGGCAGAAGAAAAATCTGCCAATATTGAAATTGGGCAAATCCGCGCCGACGCACAATCTTCGATTAACTCAAATTTGGCAACATTCAATAAAATCAAAAGTGAAATTGCAGATAGCCAAAATAGCCTGACCAATTCTGAAATTTCACTTTCTAGACAAAGTGCAAAAATCACTGCCCCACGCGACGGTACCGTGTTTAGAATCCCTGTGAATACCCAATCTGAAATTGTTTCTCAAGGCCAACCGCTGCTAGTGATCGTACCGAAAACACAATCTAAATCAGTGGAACTCTATGTAGACGGGTTAGATGCTGCCTTGATTTTACCCGGTAGCAAAGTGCGTCTGGAATTTGAAGGCTGGCCAGCGTTACAGGTTTCCGGCTGGCCAAATGTGGCCATAGGGACATTTGGTGGCAAAGTGGCCTTTGTTGATGCGATTGATGACGGCACAGGAAAATTTAGAGTGATGGTGGTGCCAGACGAAACGATTCAAACATGGCCAAATGATCGATTTTTACGGCAAGGCGCAAAAACAAAAGGTTGGATTCTGTTAAATGAAGTATCAATTGGTTACGAAATTTGGCGCGTACTCAATCGTTTTCCACCTAGGCTTGTTGCCCCAGAAAAATCATAAATTTCATCACTTATGTCTGTTTTAAAAAAGTTTTCTATTAAAAACCGTTACTTAGTTTCGGCACTTTCTTTATGGACAAGCTTTTCTTATGCTGATGTTGAGATCAACCAACCAGAAGCACAGCTAAAGATTGAAAACTTTAGTCGCACCCAACCGCAAAGTGTGGATGATGCGCTTTCAAACGTACGCGAGAAATTGTCTCCTAACCAATCGCTCAATCTGAAGCTGCCTTCATTAGAAAATATTACAAAAGCCGAAAACAATCCCATTAAGTCTGGGCAAGAAGTTACTATTTCAGACATCAGAAAAATGGCTTTAGCAAATAACTTGGGGCTTAAGGTTTATCAGCTTGACCCACAAATTGCGCAAACTGAGGTGCGAGAAGAGCGCGCAAAATTTGATAATATTGTGTTTGCCAATCTTCAATATGGTCGTAAAGATAAGCTCAGCAATAGTTTAGGCAGCGTCAAATTTACCAGTGATGACGCAAATTTAAGTGATCAAAAAGTCAAACTCTCTGCGTTAGAAAGCCAATCAGAATGGCTTGATGGTGAGCTTGGTTTAATGATTCCAATGCGCTCAGGTGCAAAAGTAAAAATCAGCACACCGTTTCAAAATAGCGAATCTGGTTATGACACAGCAAAATTTAACAGTAACGAATATACCAGCGCGTTAAAATTTTCAATCATACAGCCATTGCTCCGCAACGCAGGCACAAGCGTCAACGAAGCGAGTATTCAAATTGCAGACACTGAAAAACAAGCCGTCGATGCAAAAACAAAACTACAAGCCATACGCATATTGTCGACCGTTGAAAAAGCCTATTGGGAACTGAATCGCGCATGGAACGAATTAGAAGTTAGGCAACAACAGCACGAATACGCCACACAAAATTTACAAATGGTGCGCAAACGTGTGCAAGAAGGTTTATCTGCCGCCATTGAAATTAACCGTGCTGATATTGGTGTCGCCGATAGAATGGAAGCGCTGATTATTGCCAATACCAAACTTAAAATTGCTGAGCGCTTACTTAAATTTTATTTAAACGAGGCAAATGCACCTGTATCGAGTGACCTTAAATTTATCCCAAACACGCAACCAGAATTACTTTATTACGCGGTTGACCGCGAAAAATTAGTCGGCAAAGCATTACAAAACCGCTTAGAACTGTTAGAGCTAGAGTTAAAACTCAGCGCCGACTTAACTAAAATTAGTTACCTCGAAAACCAAACGTTGCCAGTTTTTAATCTTGAATATCAGTACGGCGCATTGTCAGAAATCCGCAATAATTTTGGCAGTGCTTATGGCAGCATTGGTGGCGGTGACCCAAACGAATGGACGATTGGGCTTAACTTTGAAATGCCGATTACAAATGAAGCGCGCAAAGCACAACTAGAACGCGCAATTTTAACGCGCCAACAAAGGCTGGCGAACAAAACACTGCAAGAACTTTCAATTCAGCGTGAGATTTTAGATACTACGGATGAAATTGATCAAAATTGGCAACGGATTATCGCCGCACGCCAGCAGGTAATTATTGCCGGCATTAATTACGAGGCTGAATTAAAGCAGTTCAAGGAAGGCCTGAGGACGATGACTGAGGTTTTAGAATCACTCACGCGCTTGGGTGAAGCACAGATCAAAGAAACACGGGCAATCAATGATTATCAAATCAGTAAAGTGGATTTAGCCTACGCAACTGGCACGATACTCGGCTACAGCAATGTTGAAACCCAATAAAAAAACCCGCGAAATTCGCGGGTTTTTTGCTAATACAAGGCTAATTTAAATTAGTCATCACTGCCCATCAAACCCATCAGCAAATGTAACAAGCTTGTGAACAAGTTGTAGATGCTCATGTATAACTGCAATGTTGCCATGATGTAGTTAGTCTCACCACCATTCACAATACGGCTCACATCATACAAAATAAAGCCTGAGAACAACAACACACCAACGGCTGACAACGCTAAAGCCATGGCTGGGATTTGCAAAAAGATGTTAGCCAATGAAGCTACGATCAACAAAATAATACCTACCAGCAAGAACTTGCCCATAAAGCTAAAGTCTTTTTTGGTTGTTGTCGCAATCGCTGACAATGTCATCAAGATCAAGCCTGTACCACCGGCTGCTAAACCAACGATTTGACCACCATTTTGTAAATGCAACGCGTGCTGCAAAATTGGGCCTAACAACAATCCTAGCAAGAAGGTTAAACCTAATAACAACACTACCCCAACACTGCTATTTCTGTTGGCGTTAATTGCTGCAAACATGCCGTAAATCACTGCCATTGCGCCAATTGCAAACATAAATGGATGCTCTGCCGCAAAACTAAAACTCATACTCATGCCAACAAATGCACCAATCACTGTTGGGATCATTGAAATTCCGAGCAGCGCATAGGTGTTGCGTAAAACCTTGTTCTGCGTAGAAGCAACACTACCCTCGCGACCTAAAACCTGCATATTATCTGACATTACTTTCTTCCTCTTTCAAAAAATAACCAAATGGTTACGTGATTAAGATAACGGTAAGTGCTTAAAGTTTCAAGAGTTTTTTTGATAAATATTTTTGAAAGTCCTGCAAAAATCAAGCAAATAAATTCCCTACTTGTACACCCACCAACGCCACCTGATGTTTCGCATGGACGAATTCAGCATCCTCTAACAATTGTGTTGAAGTAAGGGGATGCTTTTTGCCGTGCATACGTGCTAAACGGGTAATGCTTTGCGCTGGCATTTTCCACTGTAAATTGGCTAACAATTCATCCGCCATCGCCGGTTGATTGCACAAAAGCACCATGTCACAGCCAGCATTCAGCGCTGCTAACGCACGTGTTTTCACATCGCCGCCCGCCGTTGCGGCTTCCATACTTAAATCATCGCTAAAAATCACACCGTTAAATCCCAAGCGCTCGCGCAACACTTTTTGCAACCATTTTTGTGAAAAACCTGCCGGTTTGTCATCCACTTTTGCGTAAATGACATGCGCCGGCATAATTGCGGGGATGCCATCATCAATCAACATTCTAAAAGGCTGCATATCATTTTGCGCAATTTCGTCAAAACTGCGCTCGTCAATTGGCATGCTTACATGCGAATCCGCCACCACAAAACCATGCCCTGGGAAATGTTTACCCACCGCCGCCATGCCGCCCTTTTTAAGGCCTTGCATCAAGGCAAACGCTAAATCGTTAATCGCTTGCGGGTCGAGATGAAACGCACGGTCGCCAATCACCAAACTTTCGCCGTAATCCATATCCAGCACAGGCGTAAAACTAAAATCTACGCCATGCGCGCGCAGTTCTGCCGCTAAAATCCAGCCCGCTTCCGTTGCCAGTTCTTTCGCTTTTCTTGGGTGTTGATCCCAAATTTTGCCAAATTCACGCATCGGCGGGATTTTAGTAAACCCTTCTCTAAAACGTTGTACGCGCCCGCCTTCATGGTCAACCGCAATCAACAAAGGTGGCTGGCGCACCGCATGAATACTGGCTGTGAGTGCTTTTAACTGCGCACAACTTTCAAAATTCCGTGCAAATAAAATCACCCCACCAACCAACGGGTGTTGCAAACGGCGAATATCATCGGCAGTTAACTCCTTGCCGACAACGTCTAACATAATGGGGCCTAAAGACATAAATTAGCTCTACAATTTAAAGGGGTTAAAATCAGTGTTTTTATCATAAAAATCTTCATTCTCTGCGCGTTTTAAAAATGCGACAACTTTGTACACCACTGGTGTAAAGGCAACTTCTACCAAAATTTTGCCGATAATTTGCGCGCCAATGACAAGTGGGATTTTATCGTTAGGGATAATGCCTGTGTTCCAAAAAGCGAGCGGGACGAACATGACGGTATCGACTCCTTCACCAAACACGGTGCTGGTGATGGTGCGTTGCCATAAATGCTTACCCGCAGAAATAATCTTCATTTTTGCCATCACATAGCTATTTACAAATTCACCCACCGCAAACGCCACTAAACCCGCGAGTGAAATCCGCCACGTGCCGCCAAAAGCAATTTCGTATTCGTGCTGATTATTCCAAAAGGGTGCGGGCGGCAAAGCCACCACCATCCACGCCATAAAACTGGCAAATGCGAGGCCAGCAAAGCCCGCCCAAATCACGCGTCGGCTGGCGGCGTAGCCATACACTTCTGTCAAAATATCGCCAAAAATAAATGAGATTGGGAAAAATAAAATGCCAGCGCCGAAAGTGAGCGTGCCAAGGAGTGGTGCATCAATCTGTGTGACTTTTGCTGGGCCAATTAAATTGGAACACACGAGCACGCACACAAACGCGGCCATGATTAAATCAAAATATTTGTATTGTTTTTTCATGACCATATAAGCTGTTTTGTCAAAGCTTTTCGAAATAAAAGATTAGTGATTAACTCGATAAATTCTAATTTTACCTTCATACATAGCATGCATGACTAACCACTGATTGTTGGGTGACAACCCTAGAATCTTTTGCGATGCAGTTTGGATGGATTGCATTTGTTTGCCACTGTCCAAGCTTAAAACTAGCACTTTGCCTTGTCTGCTGTTGTTAGTGTAGAAGCTTTTAAATATAAGTGAATCTTTTTTACTAATAACTTCTTCAATAATAGCTCTGCTATCAGGCTTAACTTTATCCTGCTTAAGCACAACTTGACCACTTTTAAGGTCAACCCCCAAAGTTCGGCAAAACCCATGCACATTTTTTTTGACACCTTCTCTAACTTGCAGGTCACTTACTTGATGGTCATTACCACAAAATGGAATAATCAACACACCATTTTCTATAGACTCAAACTGTTGAGTTAAGCTACCAGCTAAATGCTTTTGTGTTAAATCTGGCAGAGTTAAAGGTTTTGTTTTAGTTGTTAAATCATGCAATAAGATATGCTTATTGTCGTCAATCAAGTTATCTTGCCAAACGTAAACATGTCCAGAATCGTTTGCCATTCCGCCAACGGCATTTTGAGGGGCATATTCACCATACCGTAATATCTCTTCTACGCTTAAACTAGGTAAGGCTAACTTAATCGCCATTACATTGTCTGGCTTTTGCTGTGTATATTCATGTGCACAAGTTAGCCAAATTGCCGTATCGCCCTCAAAGGCAATGCTTGAACCATAAGCTTCAAAACACTCATCCACTCGGTGAGTGTAGTCGCTTAATAATTGATAACTGACACCATCAAAAAGTTGAATTTTGCTACGATGTTTTATATACCCCCGCCCTACGGTAACCGACTCAGCGCTGGTCCGCAGTGCAAAAAAACGCCCACTTTGACTCCAAGCCCGTTCATATTGCTCACCCCTACCCAATGGCGCACCAATTTGCCCTAAATTTTTACCAGAGCTAAGCTCAATACGTTGTATAGCACGTTGATTATCTAGCATCACAAATGATTGGCTATCTGGCGCAAAATATGCAACGGGGTATTGAGGTAAACTTGGCGGTGATATTTGCGCCACGTTTGCAAACGTCAAGATGCTCTTCCCACTTGACACATCTGCTATAGGCGCCTTTGAAACAGCTAGCTCCACATTGTTAGATAGCTTTTTAAGAAGATATGGATATAGTTTTACATGTGTTGCCGCTAAGGAGGTAATCACTATAAAACCACTTATGAGAATAGATTTATAGTTTACTTTTACTTTATTTAATGTTGATTGTTTTCTCGCCAAAAGGCTAAAAACGCAATAGCTTAACCAACCCCAAAAAGCACCACAAAGCCCTTGTTCAAGTAAAATCAACCAGCGACTATCCCAGCTTTTACCGCCAAGGCTCCATTTATCGAAGTAATCGTACCAAGTATGAAGCCCTAACAAATCCAAACTTTGTGCAAATAGCAAACAAAGTAAGGTCGCTAAAAATGCTGACAACACAAAAAGCCACCATTTGTAACCAGTGAGTTTTTCTAAGACCACATAAGCAAGCAATGAATAAGCTATTGCTCTAACTAGCGCACCTACACTGAGAACAAGCCAATGTGAGGTAAATACATAATCTATCCATGAAAATGCAGTACCCCAATTTGAATCATATTTAAAATGGCGAAATGAATTTGCAACAAATTTATCGCTATAACTCCATGCGAAATTAGCCAATATTACGGTGACTAAACCTAACGCTGACCATCTTCCATAAAACGCTTTATTTGCAATCCGCCTAAATGGAATGTAATTTAAAGTAACTATCAAAAAGGGGATAATAAATAGTCCACAAACTATCAGCGTATTGAGTAACTCCGCATAAGCATACTTCTGACCAAAGCTGGACACCCAACTTTCACTCCAAATATGTCCCAGCACTGGCGTTAAGGCGCACGCAAACAGCCACCAAGCTAGAGTCCTTGGGTCATTTAATTGATTATCTTTCATTATTATTTTTCCATTGATTTAACATCCAACGTATCCCGCAGTGCATCGCCCCCTAAATTGATCGCCAAAATCACGCTCATTAAACTTAACCCCACCACTAACACATAATGCGGGGCGACGAGCATAAAACGCACGCTATCACGCAGCATGGCGCCCCAAGAGGCGGCTGGCGCTTGAATGCCTAAGCCCAAAAAAGACAGTGATGCTTCGGCAATCATCACGCTGGCGATGCTGTAGGTAGCCTCAACCACAATAATAGATGTGAGCAGTGGCAAAATATGGCAGCTAATTAAGCGTGGCACAGTTGCACCGAGCGACTCTGCCGCCAGCACATGCTGGCGTTGGCGCAAGCTTAAGGTTTGCCCGCGGGTTAAACGTGCGTAGCTCACCCAGCCAGTGAGCGAGAGCGCTAAAATTAAATTGTTAATCCCCGGCCCCAACACGGCGACAAACGCAATCGCTAACAAAATACCGGGGAAGGCTAAAAAAATATCGGTGACTTGCATGAGCAACCGGTCAACTTTTCCGCCATAAAACCCTGCAATTAAGCCAATAAATACGCCGAAGCTCATGGTAGTGAATGTCACCAGCGTTGCTACAAAAAGTGATACTTCTACCCCGCGCAGCAAGCGCGCCAAAATATCGCGGCCTAAGTCGTCTGTCCCCAACCAAAATTGCGCGCTTGGGGTTTGCAAAATCGAATCTAAGTGTATGTCATTGGGATTCAATGCAAATACTCTGCCGAGCAAAATCGCCGCCAGCCAAAACCCTAAAATTGAAAGCGTAATTTTTTTAATCATGTGGTTTTATCAAGTGGTTTTAGCGCATTCTGGGGTCAGCGAATCTGTAAGCCATGTCTGTTAAAAAATTCACAAACACATAGCTCAACGCCACCACCAGCACGCAGGCTTGAGTCACGGGGTAATCGCGTTTTTCAATACTTTCCACCAATAGCCTGCCAATGCCGTCCCAAGAAAAAATTGTTTCAGTAATCACCGCACCGGCCAACAAGCTGCCCATTTGCAGGCCAACAATCGTAATGAGTGGCAGCAGAGCTGCACGCAAAGCGTGACGCAAAATCACCGTGCGTTCTGGCAAGCCTTTGGCGCGTGCAGTGCGGATAAAATCTTCGTTTAACACTTCAAGCAAACTGGTGCGCGTCATACGCGTTAATATCGCGCTGAGGCCAAAGCCTAAGGTCATGGCTGGCAAAACAATTGAGTTTGAATTTTCCATGCCGCTTACAGGCAGCCAACCTAACCACACCGCGAAAATCAGCATCAACATTGGCCCCAACCAAAAGGCTGGCATCGCAGATAAACGCACAGAAATAATCGTAATCAGCAAATCCAGCCAGCGCCCGGCTTTGAGTGCTGAAAAAATGCCTAGCGGCACGCCAATCACAATGCCAATCAGCAAAGCAAAAAAAGCCAGCTGTAAAGTGGCTGGATAGCGTGTTTTAATCAGCTCAAGAATGGGTGTTTTAGTGTGAATAGAGTTACCAAAGTCGCCCTGCAGAATATTGGCAAGGTAATGGCCAAACTGCGTCAATAGTGGTTGGTCTAAACCTAACGCTTGGCGAAGCAAATCTCGGTCAGCCACGCTGGCTGACTCACCCAGCATGACTTCAACCGGGTCACCCGGCACGGAATGTATCAATAAAAACGTGAGAATTAAAACGCCAAAAATAACGGGGAAAATGCTAAAAAAACGATGCATCATGGCTGAACATTCACGGTGGTTCCCACCGGCACCAAGTCAAACAACGCAATAATATCGGCGTTACGCATCCGTACACAGCCGTGCGAATCTGGCATACCCATTTGCGAAGTATCTGGTGAGCCGTGAATATAAATATAGCGCTGCATGGTATCGACATTTCCAAGGCGATTTTTGCCAACTTCAGTGCCACTTAACCACAAAATGCGCGTCAAAATCCAATCGCGATTCGGAAATTGCGCCATGAGTTCTGGCGAGCAAATCTCGCCCGTTGGTCTGCGGCCCACAAACACCGCGTTCTCAGGCGCATCTGCACCAATTTTTGCGCGGATAATATGTGCGCCAAGTGGGGTGCAGCCGCTATTTTTTTCGCACCCTACACCGTTTTTAGCGGTAGAGACTGCATACTGTGCCAGCAAATTTTTCTGCGCATCAAAAAGCTTAAGTGTTTGTTCTTGAATAGAAATTTGAATATGCATGGTTAAGCGTCAGAATGTTGGGGCAATAACAAATCTTCCAGAAAAAATGCAGACAGCTCCGCTTTGCCTGCAAGGCCCGCTTTACGATACAGCACACGCGCTTGTTCGCGCACGGTGCGCTCACTTGCACCACGTAAATTGGCAATTTCTTGGTGGCTAAAGCCTTTTAAAATGAGTAAACCGATTTCACTTTCCGCCTGCGTTAAGCCCCAGCGAGAAAATTGCTTTTGAATTTCTATGCCCAAGCCTTGCAGTAAATTACGACTTTCGGTGCGCCAACGCTCAGCCTCTTGTTTGGCTTGTGTTAAATCTATTTGCAAACCATCAAGCTTAATTTTGGTTGATTGGTAAAAAAATCGTCCAAGTAGCGTGAGCCCTGCTACGGCACAGAGCAACACTAAAAGCTCAACGCCAATGTGAGCAAAATCTAAGCCCTCATTGTAATCACCTATCACATCTGCTGCGATCAACAAAAAAATGAATGCATAAAGTGCAAAGCCAGTTTTTAATAATTTGGGAGATAAATCAGCATCCATGCAATCCTCACCTGCGTTTTTTCGTGTTACCTGTCATTTGACGGATTCATTCTAGCGTAAACAAAGCACATGATGCGCCTTGAAAGTGGAAAACTTTTATTCACAAAAGGAGCTTAAAGATGAAAACCGTGAAAGTTTGGGACCCCATCGTGAGAATCGGACATTGGGTGTTAGTCATCGCATTTTTTACCGCGTATTTTACTGAAGAGGAATTTTTAACCCAGCATGTTTGGGCGGGCTATGTGGTGGGTGTAGTTGTGGTGGTGCGATTTTTTTGGGGGCTGGGTGGCACTGGCAAACATGCGAGATTTCGTGATTTTATTTATTCCCCAGCTGCAATTTTTGGCTATTTAAAAGGCTTAGTTCAAGGTAAACCACAGCACTATTTGGGTCACAACCCTGCTGGCGGTGCGATGGTGATTGTTTTGCTACTTTCACTTTTTGGAACCGTATTCACTGGCCTAAATTTATACGCAGTGGAAGAAAATGCTGGGCCTTTGGCGAAATTTTATACCGCGCAGTCCGCAACTATCTCCGTGATCTCTCAAGCGAAAGCCGATGAAGCAAATGGGCGAGAAGAAGCAGAGGATGAAGAACTTGTACAAAAATCTACCGTGAACACAGGCATGCCAACACATCACGTGAATGAGCAAGATGAAGAGTTTTGGGAAGAGCTGCATGAATTTTTTGCCAACTTCACTTTATTTTTAGTCGTATTGCACGTATTTGGGGTGATTATTTCCAGCAAAATTGACCGTGAAAATTTGGTCAAAGCCATGATTACTGGCAAAAAAGAGTTGGAATAAATAGTATCTAAGCCTAACATCCACGATAGATAACGGTAATGAATGCCAACAAAAAAAGGACTGGTCCATGAAGCACTCAGAATTTCATCGCGCACATCGGATTGGTTGGCTACGTGCCGCAGTGTTAGGGGCTAACGATGGCATCGTTTCGACTGCCAGCCTCATCATTGGTATTGCATCTTCGCAGGCCACGCAATCGACCATTATTGTGGCAGGGATTGCCGGATTGGTTTCTGGGGCAATGTCGATGGCGGCTGGTGAGTACGTTTCAGTGAGTTCACAAGCGGATACAGAAAATGCAGACTTGGCAAAGGAACGAATGGAACTCGCCACAGACCATGAAAATGAGCTCAAAGAATTGACCGGCATTTACATGCAGCGTGGCTTAAGTGCTGATTTGGCGCACCAAGTGGCTGTGCAACTCACCGCACACGACGCACTGGGCGCGCATGCGCGTGATGAGCTTGGGATTACTGATATTGTTTCAGCAAAACCAATTCAAGCCGCACTGGCTTCAGCCACAACATTTGCGGTTGGCGCCGCCTTGCCGTTAATTGTTGCCTTCATGGCTAGTGAAAAGTATGTGTTAGCGAGCGTGGCTATCACATCGCTGGTTTTTTTGGCGATTTTAGGGAGTTTTGCCGCACATGCTGGTGGCGCTGGCAAACTGGTGGGTGCAGCGCGAGTGACATTTTGGGGGATCGTCGCCATGGCAGCGACGGCGATTGTTGGGTATTTATTTGGCGCATCCACAGCATAAGCGCTGTATTGACCCTATTTAAAATTCACCCTCGCCAACATATCCCAATTCCCATCCGCAGGCGGCGCATCTATAGCAATATCTTTTTGCGCGGCGATAAACTGTCCTTCGTACCACAGCGGGATATAAGGTAACTCTTCGTGAATCAGCGTAGTTACTTGTTGCCAGTCTTGATTTTCTAACAGTGCATCCAAAGCCAGATTTTCAAATCTACCACGGTTAAACCCATTGGGCGGAAAATATTGCGAGCCAAAAGCTTTGCTATAAATTTCCGGTGTTTTAATGCCCACCCATGTGAGGCCAAATAACTGAAAATGACCTTGCTTCACGTCTTCAAAAAAAGTCCCCCAATCCAAACTTTTAATAGTGAGCGAAATGCCAGCTTCAGCCATTTGTGCCTGCAAAATAGTGGCGATGCGCACACGTTGCGTATCAGTTGAGGTTTTATATTCGAGCTGGAGCGGCAGCGTTACACCAGCTTCTAACAGCAATTTTTTTGCAAGCGCTGGTTGATAAGTATAGGGCGTTAAATGTTTATTTCCAGCAAAGTGTTCCGGCGGCAAAATCGCACCCGCTTGCCGCGTTTTTTCCACCAACATTTTTTGGATAATCGCGTCCGTATCGATTGCGTAAGCAATGGCCTGCCGTACTTTTTTATTTTTTAAATTTTCATCTTGCAGATTCAAACCGAGATACGAAAAATTTGCACCTTCGTGCGTTTTTACCTGAAGATTTTTTTGTTCGGCCAAATATTTCACCAACTCGGGTTGCAAATCGCCTTGCAATAAATCCACCTCACCGCGCTGCAATTTGAGAACACGCACCATCGGGTCTTTGGCTTCGACCAACGTCAATATTTGCTGATCAGCCAATCTCTGTAACACTAAGTTTTTATGCCAACTTAAAAATTTTAATGCGCCACTGCCGATTGGTTGGTGCGCAAAGTCGTGCGATTTTTCAATTAAATCTTGCGGCAAGATGCCAATAATTAACTTGCTGGGGAAATTTGCATCTGGCGTTCTCAGTTGAAAAATAACAGTGTTTTCATCTTTGCTTTCAATCGCATCAATATTTTTAAACTCCGCCGCATGTGCTGAATTTTGTGAAAAACGCAACGAATCGTAAGTGGCTTTCACGTCATTTGCGGTTAACTGTTTACTGTGGTGAAATTGTTGACGCGGACGTTTTAAACTAAAAACATAGTGTAGTTCATCCGCTCTTTCCCAATCTGCCACGCTCGGCACAGGCATCGAACTGGCGTCAAAGTCAACCAGTTGTTGATAAATCAAGCGATTCACACGCTCGGATGCTGCATCAGTAGCCTCGCGCGGGTCTAAATTAAGCGGCATTTGCGCCACCGCAAAACGGATTTCTTGCGGCTGTGATGTGACTGAATCTTGCGCAGTCGGCTGGCAAGCCGCGCATGCCAAAGCAAACAAAAGCATCCATTTAGTTCTAAAAAATACTCGCAATTTTTCTCCCACCACTATTCTTTAACGCCTCGATTTTAGGCGAAGTTGCGTCGTTCTCTAAACTATTTGATTTATATCAAGGAGGTCGATTGCCCCCTGCGACAAAATGACGCTCGTGAAACTAGAGTTAGTGTAAACGTAACAAGAAATATTAATCATCAACTAGAAGTATAGGGGCAACTATATGCAAAACGTAACTACGCAAGCAAATACGTATAGCGATGATGTCATACGGAAATTTTCCATTATGGCCGTCGTTTGGGGGGTCGTAGGCATGTTGGTCGGTGTAATTATCGCCGCACAACTTGTCTTCCCAGAACTTAATCTTGGCTTACCGTGGACCAGTTTTGGGCGCTTACGTCCATTACATACTAACGCGGTGATTTTTGCTTTTGGTGGTTGTGCATTATTTGCCACCTCTTACTACGTTGTACAACGTACTTGTCAGACCAAGTTATTTTGTCCGTCACTGGCAAATTTTACTTTCTGGGGCTGGCAGTTGGTGATTTTATCTGCAGCCGTTTCTTTACCACTTGGTTTCACACAAGGTAAAGAATATGCAGAATTAGAATGGCCGATTGATTTGCTAATCGCGGTAGTGTGGGTGAGTTATGCGATCGTGTTTTTCGGCACGATTGCAAAGCGTGCCGTAAAACACATTTACGTGGCTAACTGGTTTTTTGGCGCGTTTATTTTAACGGTGGCTTTATTGCATATCGTTAACAGCGCAGCGATGCCAGCCAGCTTCATGAAATCTTACTCAGCGTATGCTGGGGTACAAGATGCCATGGTGCAATGGTGGTACGGTCATAACGCGGTGGGCTTTTTCTTAACAGCAGGTTTCTTGGGCATGATGTACTACTTTGTGCCAAAACAAGCTGACCGCCCTGTGTATTCCTACAGTTTGTCTATCGTGCACTTTTGGGCATTGATCTTCACTTACATGTGGGCAGGCCCGCACCACTTGCACTACACCGCTTTGCCTGACTGGACACAATCATTGGGTATGGTGTTCTCTTTAGTGCTGTTAGCACCAAGCTGGGGCGGCATGATCAACGGTATCATGACCTTATCAGGCGCATGGCATAAATTGCGTACTGACCCAGTATTGCGCTTCTTGATTGTTTCATTGTCTTTCTACGGCATGAGTACGTTTGAGGGCCCAATGATGGCGATTAAAACCGTAAATGCATTATCTCACTACACCGATTGGACCGTTGGTCACGTTCACTCTGGCGCACTTGGCTGGGTTGGCTTGGTATCCATGGGTTCTATCTATTATCTTGTGCCACGTTTGTTTGGTCAAAAACAAATGTATAGCGTGAAAGCTATTGAGGTGCATTTCTGGCTTGCGACCATCGGTATCGTGCTTTATATCGCTGCGCTGTGGATTTCTGGCGTGATGGAAGGTTTGATGTGGCGCGCAATTAATGAAGATGGCACATTGACTTACACCTTTGTAGAAAGTGTGAAAGCCAAATTCCCGTACTACTTTATCCGGATGGTTGGTGGCTTACTCTACCTAAGCGGCATGGTGATTATGTTGTGGAATGTTATTAAAACCGCAACTAACGGCAAACCCGTACCAGCTGCTATTCCAAACGCAACGGCACATGCTTAGAGGTGAACGACATGTCAAATCAAAATAAACCAAGTGGTTTTAGCCACGAAAAAGTTGAAACCAACAGCTTTTTAATGATTGTGCTGATTATCATCACGGTCGCCTTCGGCGGCTTGGTGGAAATTGTGCCACTCTTTTTCCAAAAAACGACGACTGAGCCAATTGCAGGACTCAAACCCTATACAGCACTTGAGGTGGCTGGGCGTGATGTGTACATTCGTGAAGGCTGCTATAACTGCCACTCACAAATGATCCGCCCATTCCGCGCCGAAACATTGCGTTATGGACACTACTCTGTGGCAGGTGAGTTTGTGTATGACCACCCTTTCCAATGGGGCAGCAAACGTACCGGCCCGGACTTGCATCGTGTTGGTGGTCGTTACAGTGATGAATGGCATCGCATTCACTTGATAAACCCTCGTGATTTGGTACCAGAATCCATCATGCCAGCGTATCCGTGGTTGGAAACAACGCCTGTTGATGCGGCAAGCTTAGCGCCTAACATGACAGCCTTAAAACGTGTGGGTGTGCCTTATAGCGATGATGAGATTAAAAATGCAGCAACTGAGGTAGAAGGTAAAACTGAGTTAGATGCAGTAATCGCCTACCTGCAAGTGCTGGGTATACATCTTAAATAAGGTTGGAGAATAGGCACATGGAAATCAACACATTACGCGCAATCGTCACAGCCATGAGTTTCATCGTCTTTGTAGGTATTTTGGTTTGGGCTTGGCGGCATCGCCGAACTCAAGACTTCAAAGACGCTGCTAACCTGCCCTTTATCGATGATTAGTGCATACAAAGGAAGAACAAAATGAACGATTTTTTTAATAGCTTTTGGCCGTTGTTTATCGTGGTCATCGCCGTCGGCGGCATTTTGGGCTGCGGGCTTTTATTGTGGTGGACTAGCAAAATAAAAGTCCCCAAAACCGCAGATAATACCAATGGCCACGTGTGGGACGAAACCTTGCGTGAAATGAACAACCCGCTCCCACGCTGGTGGGTGTGGATGTTCGTCATCACAATTATTTTCTCGCTCTTCTACCTCGTCGCCTACCCAGGCACAGGGATTTATGCAGGTAAACTCGGCTGGTCATCCGCAGGTCAATACGACGCTGAAATTCAAAAAGCCAACGAAACGATTGCACCGCTCTATGCAAAATTTGCAGCGATGCCTGCCGAAGAGCTTTCCAAAAACACGGAAGCGATGGCGATTGGCGAGCGTTTGTTTATGAATAACTGCGCACAATGTCACGGCTCTGATGCACATGGTAGCCGCGGCTTTCCTAACTTGACCGACAACGACTGGCTGTATGGTGGTAGCCCGGAGAAAATTACCGAGACCATCACTGGTGGTCGTATCGGCATGATGCCGCCAATGGGTGCAGCAATTGGTACTGAGGAAGACGTAAAAAATGTCGCCAATTATGTACTGAGCTTATCAGGCAGCATGCATGACGCTGGCCGTGCTGGCCTAGGCAAAGAAAAATTTGCCGTGTGTGCAGCTTGTCATGGTGAAGATGGGAAAGGGAATCCAGCACTTGGTGCGCCTAACTTAACGGATAACATTTGGCTACACGGTGCTGGCGAAGCCGCCATTATCAAGCGCATCAATGAAGGCAAAACCAACCAAATGCCAGCACAAGGTGGGAAGTTTTCACCTGAGCAAATTCACGTGCTAGCTGCTTATGTGTACGGTTTATCAAATAAATAGTAAGAAAGTAAATAAATGCAAGAAAAGGACAGCCAAACGGAATTAGTTTCACTTTACGCCGCGCAAGAAAAGATTTATCCGCGTAGCACGTTTGGCTTCTTTACCAAGTGGCGCTGGGTGTTGGTTTGGCTCACCCAGCTCTTTTTTTATGGTGTCCCTTGGTTAATCTGGAGTGACCGACAAGCCCTACTCTTTAACCTCGAAACCAAACGCTTTTATATTTTCAATCTGGTTTTATATCCGCAAGACCTGATTTACCTCACCGCCATTCTCATTATTTCTGCGCTTTCACTATTTTTATTTACCGCCGTTGCTGGGCGCCTGTGGTGTGGCTACGCCTGTCCACAAACTGTTTATACCGAAATTTTTCTCTGGTTTGAACATAAAATCGAAGGTGATCGCGCCAAACGCATGAAGCTTGATGCTTCTGACTTGAATCGCAACAAATTATTAAGAAAAAGTACCAAACATGTTGTTTGGATTTTATTCTCCTTGTGGACCGGCTTTACCTTTGTGGGCTACTTCACCCCCATTAGAGAATTATTTCACGAGTTAACCACGTTGAGTTTCGGCCCTTGGGAAACTTTCTGGGTTCTTTTTTATGGCTTTGCCACTTACGGCAACGCTGGTTTCCTACGCGAACAGATCTGTAAATATATGTGCCCCTATGCGCGCTTCCAAAGCGCGATGTTCGACCAAGACACGCTGATTGTTTCCTACGACGAAAAACGTGGCGAACCACGCGGCAATCGCTCTCGCAAAAATGGCGAGTTGCAAAATTTAGGCGCGTGTGTCGATTGCAGCATGTGCGTGCAAGTCTGCCCAACCGGCATTGATATCCGCCAAGGTCTGCAGTACGAATGCATTGGTTGTGGTGCCTGCGCAGATGTTTGTGACACCGTGATGGACAAAATGAGCTATCCACGCGGCTTGATTAAATACTCTACACAGCACGCCATGCTGCAAGGCTGGTCACAAAAGCAAATCTTTCAGCACATTTTCCGCCCACGCGTGTTAATTTACAGTGCCATTTTATGGCTAATCATTGGCGGGCTATTTGTGAGTTTAATTTATCGGCCATCTTTCCGCGTTGATGTCGTGCGTGATCGTGGCGTGATGGCGCGCTTAGCTGATGGCGGGCTACTCGAAAATGTATACCGCCTACAAATTATGAATAACACAGAGTTGACACAGCATTATCAACTTAAGGCGAGTGGGTTGGACAACCTCACCCTTGAAGCTGGCAATGACGCTGTAAATCACATACAAACATCCATTGCCATCCAACCTGCAGAATCACGCTGGGTTTCTGTGCGCTTACAAATTCCAGATGGTTCGATAGCGTTTGGGTCACACAAGGTCAATTTTGAAATTACCGCACTAGACACTGAAGAAACCGTCAATGAGAAATCGATATTCCTTGTGCCTAGAAATTAGGCAACGTCAGACGTAAAAGAACCGCCATTTGGCGGTTCTTTTATCTCATAACCTTAGTCCGCGTCTGCGTTCGGGTTATAAATTTTCTTCAAGGCATCTGGCTGCAAAATCCTCACATGACGCTGTTTCACCTCGATGATGCCCTCTTCACTGAATTTTGAAAAAGTACGGCTCACCGTTTCAAGTTTCAAGCCTAAATAACTGCCAATTTCTTCCCGCGTCATTCTCAGCATAAACTCAGACTTTGAGAAACCCCGCGCGTGTAAACGCTGCACTAGATTCAGTAAAAACGCTGCCAAGCGCTCTTCAGCACGCATATTGCCAAGCAGCAACATCACGCTATTTTCGCGGACAATTTCACGGCTCATCATTTTATGCACATGCCGTTGCAACACCGGAAATTCACGTGACAAAGACTCAACTGTGCCAAACGGCATCACACAAACTTCCGCATCTTCTAGCGCAACAGCATTACAGCTGTGGTGTTCGTTAACGATACCATCAAGGCCGATCATCTCGCCCGCCATTTGAAAGCCTGTGACTTGCTCACGACCATCCTCACTAGAAACACAGGTCTTAAAAAAGCCAGTACGCACGGCAAACAGCGATGTAAATGTATCACCTTGACCGAACAGCATTTCACCTTGCTTCACACGGCGACGCGTTGCGACCACTTGGTCTAACTTTCGCATTTCATCGACTGTAAACCCCATTGGCATACAAAGCTCACGCAAATTACAATTTGAGCAAGCAACCCGAATGCTGGGGATAATACTGTTTTCCGTTTGAGTGAGCGTGTGATTGTTCATAGATAATTGAATTTATTGACTTTTTAGCGTTTTTTTCTAGCTAGACGCAACGATCCTCACCAAAAATAAGCCCACCGCTAGGATACTCTTTTTTTGATTACTCGTGTGGTCAAAGCGAAAATTTAACTTTGACTCCAGTTTTTTATTTTAAATTTTTTGACGTACATCAAAACAACTTACCTCAACAAAAGGCAAAGTATCACTGTCTCGAGGAGTCACTTTTATGGTCAGCCCAACATCAACAGAACATACACAGCAACAGTCTTTTATATCGGCTGAAATTTTGGAGAAATATGATGTATCTGGTCCAAGGTACACTTCATACCCCACCGCAGATCGCTTTGTAGAAGCATTTACGGAAGCCGATTATAAGCAGGCTTTAAACCAAAGAAATTTGGGTAGCCATGCGCTACCCTTGTCACTCTATATTCACATTCCCTTCTGTGAATCATTATGCTTCTTTTGTGGTTGCAATAAAATTGTGACCAAACATCACGAACGTAGTGAAGAGTACTTAAAGTATCTGGAAAAAGAAATTCAGTTACATATTGCTGAATTGGGTGGCAGGCCGAGGGTTTCCCAACTTCACTTGGGCGGCGGCTCCCCCACTTTTTTTAGTGATATTGAAATTACCAAGCTAATGACGTTATTACGCCATTACTTTACCCTACCGGCGGAGGGTGAGTATTCTATTGAAATTGACCCCCGCACCGTGAATGACAGCCGTTTGCGTTACTTGAAAACCTTGGGGTTTAACCGCGTGAGCTTTGGCGTGCAGGATTTTGACCCCGAAGTTCAAAAAGCCGTACACCGTATTCAATCGACTGAGCAAGTATTTGAGCTTGTCCAAGCAGCCAGAAAATATGGCTATGACTCTGTGAATGTTGACTTGATTTATGGCCTGCCAAAGCAGAATCCGACTTCATTTGCAGCAACATTAAGAAAAATTGTTGAACTTAAACCGGATCGTATTGCGCTATACGGCTATGCCCATTTGCCTGAACGCTTTAAACCTCAGCGCAGAATTTCTGCTGATGAATTACCGAAAGCCAACCAAAAAATTGCCATGCTTTCTGATGCAATTTCTATCCTATTAAATGCGGGATACGTTTATGTGGGCATGGATCATTTTGCATTGCCTGAAGATGCGCTGGCGATTGCGAAACGTCAGGGGCGTTTACATCGAAATTTTCAAGGCTATAGCACGCAACCGGATTGCGACATGATTAGTCTAGGCGTTTCTTCGATAGGTAGGGTTGGCGCGAATTACAGCCAAAACGCGAAAACCTTAGAGGAATATTACGACTTCCTTGATCAAGGTCGCTTTCCGATTATCAAAGGCTTGTCACTCACACATGATGATATTCTGCGTCGCGCCGTCATCATGGGGATTATGTGTCAAGGTTCACTGATTTATGAATCCATCGAGCTCGCCTATTTAATTGATTTCAAAAAATACTTTGCTAATGAGCTAGAAGTACTTAAACCTCTGGAACAAAATGGCATGATTTATTTTGATGCCCAAGGCATCCATGTCACTGAAATTGGCTGGTTCTTTGTAAGAGCTGTGGCCATGGTGTTTGATAAATATCTGCAATCCGATAAAAATCGCGCCAGATTCTCAAAAATTATCTAGTCATTTACCAAAAAAATCAAGCACTCCTTTCGGTGTGCTTTTTTATGCCTGTTGGTACGCAATTAAAAATACCCGAAATACGTAGTTAGTGCGCGCCCAATATT
>CAZAEN010000016.1:0-64296 GCA_964484105.1 uncultured Methylophilaceae bacterium | reverse complement strand
GAAGGTGGTCGTACCGTTGGTGCCGGTGTCGTCGCTAAAATTATTGAATAAGGTTCTATTTTTGTAATTTGGCGGCAGACGTTTTGTCTGCCGCTTCGCTCTTTAAAGGAAATAACATGGCAGCTCAAAAAATTCGTATTCGCTTAAAAGCTTTCGACTATCGTTTGATTGATCAATCTGCACAGGAGATTGTGGAAACCGCTAAACGAACAGGTGCGGTTGTAAAAGGCCCAGTTCCTTTGCCGACTCGTATTGAGCGCTTTGATATTTTAAGATCCCCACACGTCAATAAAACTTCGCGTGATCAGTTCGAAATTCGTACGCATTTAAGACTAATGGATATTGTTGATCCTACGGATAAAACCGTAGATGCATTAATGAAGTTAGATTTACCTGCCGGTGTTGACGTGGAAATCAAGTTGTAAGCAGTAATGTATTGTTTGTGGGTTGGTTGTCTAAATAAATGACTCACTAACACTTGTAAAAAATTGAGGGTTAGGTATAATGCGCCCTCTTCTACGAAGTTGGTCAATTGCAATCAACTTTTTAACTAAAAACGTAAGGATATGGTCATGAGCTTGGGACTTATTGGTCGCAAGGTTGGCATGACAAGATTGTTTACTGATGAAGGCGAAAGCGTTCCTGTAACTGTCTTGGAAGTGGTGCCAAACCGTGTGACACAAATTAAAACGCTAGATAGCGATGGCTATAGTGGTGTTCAATTGGCTTATGGTGCTAGACGTGCTAGTCGCATCAATAAAGCATTAACTGGCCATTATGCAAAATCTGGATCTGAAGCTGGTTCGGGAATTAAAGAATTCTCTGTTACGACTGATGTTGCTGCGGGTTTTGCTTTAGGTGCAAATGTTACTGTGGCGCTTTTCCAAGTTGGTCAGTTGGTTGATGTGACTGGCACTTCTATTGGTAAGGGTTTCGCTGGTGCAATTAAGCGCCATCATTTCTCATCAAACCGTGCTTCACACGGTAACTCTCGTTCACATAATGTGCCAGGTTCTATTGGTATGGCGCAAGATCCGGGCCGTGTTTTTCCCGGTAAGCGTATGCCTGGTCACTTGGGTTCTGTTAAAGTGACTACGCAAAATCTTGTGGTAGTGCGTGTGGATGTTGAGCGTAACCTTTTGTTGATCAAAGGCGCTGTTCCTGGTTCAAAAGGTGGTGATGTGGTTGTTCGCCCTGCTGTTAAAGCGAAGGGGGCTAAATAATGGAACTTAAATTAATCGATCAGAACGGCAAGTTGGCGAAAAAAGGTCTGGCTGTGTCAGATGAAACCTTTGGTCGTGAGTTTAACGAGGCGTTGGTGCATCAAGTGGTTGTTGCTTATATGGCAAATGCCCGTACTGCAACGCGTGCGCAAAAAACACGCGCAACTGTTGCGCATACCACTCATAAGCCTTTTGCGCAAAAGGGTACAGGTAATGCGCGTGCAGGTATGTCGTCTAGCCCGATTTGGCGTGGAGGTGGTCGTGCATTCCCAAATTCTCCTAATGAAAACTACAGCCACAAAGTAAATAGAAAAGCTTATCGTGCTGGTATGCAAACAATTTTGTCTGAGTTGGCTCGCCAAGAGCGTATTGCAGTGGTTGAAGATTTTAAGATTGATGCGCCAAAAACTAAACAATTTGTGCAAAAAATTAATTCATTAGGTTATACCAATGGCGTGTTGTTGTTGACAGATGGTTTTGATGAAAACTTATATTTGTCTTCTCGCAATTTGCCAAATGTGTTGGTGGTTGAAGCGCAATTCGCAGATCCTGTTAGCTTGGTTCGCTTTCCTAATGTGTTGGCAACTGCTGGTGCGGTGAAGAAACTTGAGGAGATGTTGTCATGATGAATGCGGTAACTAAAACTCAAGATCGTTTGTTGCAGGTGATTGTTGCTCCACAGATTACCGAAAAGGCTACTTTTGTGGCTGATAAATATCAGCAAATTGCTTTCAAAGTACGCACTGATGCAAGCAAGCCGGAAATTAAGGCTGCGGTGGAGTTGGTGTTCAAAGTCGAAGTGGCTTCTGTATCTGTGGTAAATGTCGCAGGAAAAGTGAAGCGCGCTGGGCGTCGTATGGGTAAGCGTAGCGACTGGAAAAAAGCTTATGTGAGCTTGAAGCCGGGTCAAGAAATTAACTTTGCGACAGCAGAATAAGGAGTGATGAGATGGCATTAGTGAAAGTTAAGCCAACTTCCCCTGGTCGTCGTGGGGTGGTGAAGGTTGTAACGCCTGGTTTGTATAAGGGTCGCCCGCATGCGCCTCTTCTGGAAAGTCAAAGCAAGCAATCTGGTCGTAATAATAATGGTCGCATTACGGTGCGTCATCAGGGTGGTGGTCACAAGCAGCACTATCGCTTGGTGGATTTCCGTCGAAACAAAGATGGTGTTCCTGCAAAAGTTGAGCGTATTGAGTACGACCCAAACCGTACAGCGCATATTGCCTTGTTGTGCTATGCCGATGGTGAGCGTCGTTATATTATTGCGCCACGTGGTGTTGCAGAGGGTGCGCAGTTAATCAGCGGTTCAGATGCCCCAATTAAAGTGGGTAATGCAATGCCGTTGCGTAATATCCCCGTCGGTAGCACGATTCATTGTGTGGAGTTGCAACCTGGTAAAGGTGCGCAAATTGCTCGCTCAGCGGGCACCTCTGTACAGTTGTTGGCGCGAGAGGGTGCTTATGCGCAGTTGCGTTTGCGATCAGGTGAGGTTCGTCGTGTTCATGTGGATTGCAAAGCAACTTTAGGTGAAGTAGGTAATGAGGAACATTCATTGCGCTCGATTGGTAAGGCTGGTGCAGTGCGTTGGCGTGGTGTTCGTCCAACTGTGCGCGGTGTAGTGATGAACCCGATTGACCACCCACACGGTGGTGGTGAAGGTCGTACGGCAGCTGGTATGAATCCAGTTAGCCCATGGGGTCAGAAAACTAAAGGCTATCGTACACGTAGTAGTAAGCGTACTGACAACATGCGTGTAAGTCGTCGTCCACGGAATGTAAGGTAATCAATATGGCACGTTCAATTAAAAAAGGTCCATTCGTAGATGGTCATTTGGCAAAGAAAGTAGAAGTTGCAGTTGCAACGCGCGATCGCAAACCAATTAAAACTTGGTCTAGGCGCTCTACTGTTTTACCAGATTTTATTGGTCTGACGATTGCTGTACACAATGGTAGACAGCATGTGCCAGTCTTGATTTCTGAAAACATGGTTGGTCATAAGCTTGGTGAGTTTGCGTTGACGCGAACTTTCAAAGGGCATGCTGCCGACAAGAAAGCGAAGAAATAGGAGCATAAGATGCAAGTATCTGCAGTATTAAAAGGTGTTCATCTGTCTCCCCAAAAGGCTAGACTGGTGGCTGATTTGATTCGTGGTAAAAAAGTAGATCACGCACTTAATATCTTGACGTTTACACCTAAAAAGGGTGCGGAAGTGATCAAGAAAGTGGTGATGTCTGCAATTGCTAATGCTGAGCATAATAATGGCGCTGATATTGATGAGTTGAAGGTGACTTCAATCTATGTTGATAAAGGCATTGTGCTGAAACGAATTCGTCCGCGTGCCAAAGGTCGTGCTGGTCGTATTACGAAGCCAACAAGTCATATTTTTGTGACTGTTGGTAATTAAGTGAGCTGAGGATAAATATGGGTCAGAAGATAAATCCAATCGGTTTTCGCTTGAGTGTCCAAAAGAACTGGTCCTCACGCTGGTACGCTAGTAGCCAAAACTTTCCGGCAATGCTACAAAGCGACATTAAAGTGCGCGAATTCTTAAATAAAAAATTATCAGGTGCAGCGATCAGCAGAATTATGATCGAACGCCCTGCAAAAAATGCAAAAATTACTATTCATAGCGCCCGTCCAGGTGTTGTGATTGGTAAAAAAGGCGAAGATATTGAATCTTTACGCACTAGCTTACAAGGTTTAATGGGTGTGCCTGTGCATCTCAATATTGAAGAGGTGCGCAAGCCAGAGTTAGACGCAACATTGATTGCACAGTCAATTGCTCAGCAATTAGAAAAGCGTGTCATGTTCCGTCGTGCGATGAAGCGTGCGATGCAAAACGCAATGCGTTTGGGTGCTCAAGGCATCAAGATCATGAGTTCTGGTCGTTTGAATGGTATCGAGATCGCGCGTACTGAATGGTATCGCGAAGGACGTGTGCCACTTCATACGTTACGTGCTGATATCGACTATGGTGTTGCGGAAGCTTCGACCACCTACGGGATTATCGGGATTAAAGTTTGGGTATTTAAAGGCGAAATCTTTGCAGATAATGCACTTGCAGCAAATGTTGCGGCACCTGCAGCTGAGCCTGAAAAAAAAGTAAGAAAGCCGAGGGCTAAAGATGCTACAACCGTCTAGACAAAAATATCGCAAAATGCAAAAAGGTCGTAACAAAGGCATTGCGACGACTGGTAATAAAGTTAGTTTTGGTGATTTCGGTTTGAAAGCCGTGGGACGTGGTCGTTTGACTGCGCGACAAATTGAGGCTGCACGTCGTGTAATGACGCGTCATATCAAGCGTGGTGGTCGTGTTTGGATTCGCGTGTTTCCGGATCAGCCAATCTCTAAGAAACCTGCTGAAGTGCGTATGGGTAACGGTAAAGGTAGTACAGAGTACTACGTAGCGCAAATTCAGCCCGGTAAAATGTTGTATGAAATGGATGGCGTGAGTGAGGCTTTGGCAAGAGAAGCTTTTAGGTTGGCTGCTGCTAAATTGCCAATTGAAACTACGTTCATGACGCGACAAATTGGTAGTTAAGGAAAACATAATGAAAGCCGCTGATTTAAGAGTAAAAACTGTGGATGAGCTGAATAATGAGTTGGTTGAATTGCGTCGTGCGCAATTCTCCTTGCGCATGCAGTTAGCTACACAGCAATTAACCAAAGTTGATCAACTAGGCAAGGTACGCAAAGATGTAGCGCGTGTAAAACTTGTGCTAGCAGAGAAAGCGAAACAGGTATAACCATGGCAGATAACGCAAAAGTAGTTCGTAGTTTCACTGGTCGTGTTGTAAGCGACAAAATGGATAAAACAGTGACCGTTCTTGTAGAACGTAAAGTGAAACATCCTACGATCGGTAAAGTAGTGCGTGAATCCAAAAAGTTTCATGCACACGATGAAACAAATAGTTGTAAAGAAGGTGATCTGGTGACGATCGTTGAAAGCAGACCTTTCTCAAAAACAAAAACCTGGGTAGTTAAAACGTCATAGTGGTTAGTTAACGAAATTATATTGGCGAATAGCTATCAAATTCTTTGATAAATTCTAAATATCCGATATAATGCCGTTCCTTTTGCGGGCAATCGAATAGATTAATAGCTCCCGCACCAATACTGACCGGGTTTGCCTGTGTTGTTGCAGGTGTTGATTAACGGATTAAGTTGGAGATTATTCTCATGATTCAAATGCAGTCCAAGTTAGAAGTGGCTGATAATACAGGTGCGCGCTCTGTGCAGTGTATTAAGGTTCTTGGTGGCTCCAAGCGTCGCTACGCGAGCATCGGTGATGTGATTAAGGTCAGTATTAAAGATGCTGCGCCTCGTGGTCGCGTTAAAAAAGGCGAAGTTTATAATGCGGTAGTGGTTAGAACTGCTAAGGGTGTTCGTCGTCAAGATGGCTCTTTGGTGAAGTTTGATGGTAACGCCGCTGTGTTGCTAAACAATAAGCTTGAACCTATTGGTACGCGTATTTTTGGCCCCGTTACACGTGAGCTGCGTACCGAGAAGTTTATGAAAATTGTCTCTTTAGCGCCTGAAGTGTTGTAGGAGTAGGTATGAATAAAATACGTAAAGGTGATCAGGTTGTCCTGAATGCCGGTAAAGATAAAGGTAAAACTGGTGCTGTGACTCAAGTGTTAAGCACAGGTCACGTGGTGGTTGAAGGTTTGAACCTAGCCAAAAAGCATACAAAGCCAAATCCTATGAAGGGTGTTTCTGGCGGTGTAATTTCCAAAGAAATGCCGATCGATATTTCTAATGTGGCTTTGTTTAATCAGGCGACGCAGAAGGCAGATCGTGCCTCAATTAAAGTGTTGGATGATGGCCGAAAAGTTCGCGTGTTCAAATCAAATGGTGAAGCGGTCGACGCATAGGAACAAAAAATGGCACGTTTAAAAGATTATTACAACGAAACCGTCGTAAAAGCGATGATGGATCAATTTGGTTACACCTCTGTGATGCAGGTGCCAAAAATCGAGAAGATTACCCTTAATATGGGGGTTGGAGAAGCTGTTGCTGATAAAAAAGTGATGGAGCACGCTGTTGGTGATATGGAGAAAATCTCCGGTCAGAAAGCGATTGTGACAAAAGCTAAAAAATCCGTTGCTTCTTTCAAGATTCGTGATGGTTATCCAGTAGGTTGTAAAGTAACATTGCGTCGAGAGCGTATGTACGAGTTTTTAGATCGCTTGGTTACGGTTGCAATGCCACGTATTCGCGACTTCCGCGGTATTTCTGCAAAAGCATTTGATGGTCGCGGCAACTACAATTTGGGCGTGAAAGAGCAGATTATTTTTCCTGAGATTGAGTACGATAAGATTGATGCGGTGCGTGGTATGAATATCACGATTACAACAACAGCTAAAACTGATGAAGAAGCAAAAGCTTTGCTTGCAGCATTTAGTTTCCCATTTAGAGGTTAATCTATGGCCAAACTTTGTATGATTGAACGTGAAGCAAAACGTCGCGAAACGGTTGCGAAATTTGCTGCTAAACGTGCGGAGCTGAATGCAGTGATTGCAGACGCGAATGCAACTGGTGAGGCTAAAGCGGCTGCGCGTGCTAAATTGCAAGCTTTGCCACGCAATTCTAGCCCAGTGCGCATGCGTAATCGTTGCGCATTAACAGGTCGCCCAAGAGGTGTATTCAGAAAATTTGGTATTGGTCGCAGCAAGCTGCGCGATTTAATGATGAGCGGTCAAGTGCCGGGCGTCGTTAAAGCAAGTTGGTAATAGGGGAAATAATCCATGAGTATGAGTGATCCAATTGCCGATATGTTGACGCGCATTAGAAATGCGCAGATGGTTAACAAGGCTGATGTAACAATGCCTTCTTCTAAAGTAAAAGTCGCGATTGCGAATGTGCTGAAGGACGAAGGTTATATTGAAGATTTTTCTGTACAAAATGATGGTGTGAAATCTAATTTAACGATTGGACTGAAATACTATGCCGGCAAACCAGTGATTGAACGTTTGCAACGTGTAAGTAAGCCTGGTTTGCGCGTCTACAAGGGTACGGAAGAGATTCCTAAGGTAATGAATGGGTTGGGTGTAACGATAGTGTCTACATCCAAAGGTGTAATGACAGATCGTAAAGCGCGTGCTGCCGGTGTCGGTGGCGAAGTGCTGTGCGTAGTGGCTTAAGGGGAAGAGCGAATGTCACGTGTAGCTAAAAATCCTGTTGTTATTCCGGCTAAAGTGGAAGTTTCTTTGAGTGCGAATGCAATCAATATAAGCGGTCCGTTGGGTAAATTGAGTCACGCATTAAAAGGTGATGTTGTGTTGAGGCAAGAGGGTGACACGATCACTTTTCAATCTGCGAATGAAACGCAACACGCTGGTGCGATGTCTGGTACTTTGAGAGCGTTAGTCGCCAATATGGTGCAAGGTGTTTCGCAAGGCTTTACTCGCAAACTTACTCTGGTGGGTGTTGGTTATAAAGCGGCTGCACAAGGTGCGGTGTTGAATCTTGAGTTGGGTTACTCGCACCCGATTAATCATAAAATGCCAGCGGGCGTAACAGTGCAAACACCTACGCCAACGGAAGTGATTTTGACTGGTGTAGATAAGCAAGTGGTTGGTCAGGTGGCTGCGCAAATTCGCGCATACCGTGCACCAGAGCCTTATAAAGGTAAAGGTGTTCGTTATGCTGACGAAGTGGTCGCTATTAAAGAAACCAAGAAAAAATAAGGTTTAAATCATGAATAATGTAAATAATCGCTTACGCCGTGCACGTAAAGTCCGTGCCAAAATTGCGGAGCAACAAGCAGTAAGATTGACAGTACATAAGTCAAATCTTCATATTTATGCGCAAATTATTGCTGCGACTGGCGATAAGGTTCTTGTAAGTGCATCAACTTTAGAAGCTGAGGTTCGTAAAAGTGTTAAAAGTGGTGGCAATGTTGAGGCTGCTGCTATCGTTGGTAAGCTTATAGCTAAAAAGGCGAAAAAAGCAGGTGTTAACGCCGTGGCTTTTGATCGTTCCGGTTACAAATATCATGGTCGTATCAAAGCGTTGGCCGATGCTGCGCGTGAAAACGGCTTATCATTCTAATTAGTCTTTGCTGAAGAGGTTAATCATGGCGAAAGAAGTTGAACAGCAACAGCAGCAGACTGATGGTTTGCGCGAAAAAATGATTTCAGTTAACCGTGTAAGTAAAACGGTTAAGGGTGGTCGTATTATGAGCTTTGCAGCGTTAACTGTTGTTGGTGACGGTGACGGAGCAGTTGGTATGGGTAAAGGTAAAGCGCGTGAAGTGCCGGTTGCAGTGCAAAAGGCAATGGATGAGGCGCGTCGTGACATGGTGAAAGTTAACTTAGTCAACGGTACTTTACATCATGCTGTTACCGGTGTTCATGGTGCAGCAAAAGTGTTTATTCAGCCTGCCTCAGAAGGTACAGGTATCATCGCTGGTGGTGCTATGCGTGCGATTTTTGAGGTAATGGGTGTGACGAATGTAGTTGCAAAATGTATTGGTTCTTCAAATCCTTATAACTTGGTTCGCGCTACGTTAAATGGTTTAGAGGCAATGAATACGCCTGCTGAAATCGCTGCAAAACGCGGTAAAACAGTTGAAGAAATCCGAGGTTAATCATGGCATCAAAAACATTAAACGTCACATTGGTGAAAAGTACGATTGGTCGTATTGAGGCGCACAAGGCAACTGTAAGAGGACTTGGTTTACGCCGTATGCACCACACTGTGACTGTAGAAGATACACCAGCAGTGCGTGGCATGATCAATGCAGTGAAGTATCTATTGAATGTTACTGAAGGCAAGCCTGCCGCAGAAAAGCCAAAAGCAGCTAAACCTAAGGCGGTTGAGGCTGTTGCTACTGCAACTCCAAAGAAATACTTGAATAAAGCTGGTGCCGAAGACTTGACCGTGGTTGAAGGTATTGGCCCAAAAATTTGTGAAATTTTTGCTAATGCAGGCATTGTTACTTTTAAAGATCTTGCTTCTGCTAAAGTGGAAAATTTGCAAGAGTTATTGAAAGCAGCAGGTTCACGTTATGCGATGGCGAATCCTTCAACTTGGCCTGAGCAAGCTAATTTGCTTGCAAATGGTAAATTTGAAGATTTTGAAAAGTTAACAGCCGAACTTGATGGCGGTGTGCGTAAGTAATCGCTGTAAAGCAAAAGGATTGGAAGCAAAATGCAATTAAATACGATTAAACCTGCAGAAGGTGCAAAAAAAGAGCGTCGCCGTCTTGGTCGTGGTATTGGATCTGGCTTAGGTAAAACAAGTGGCCGTGGCCATAAAGGTCAAAGATCACGTGCTGGTGGATTTCATAAAGTTGGTTTTGAAGGTGGTCAAATGCCTATTCAACGCCGCTTACCAAAACGTGGCTTTAAATCATTAACAAAAGCTGATACTGCGCATGTGCGCACTAGTGAGTTAGCGTTGGTGCCGGGTGATGTAATTGACTTGTTAGCGTTGAAAGCCGCTAACGTTGTGTCAGGCACAGTGTCTAACGCTAAAATTTACCTCTCTGGTGAAGTTTCTAAGAAATACAATGTGCAAGGTTTGTTATTGACAAAAGGTGCGCGCGCTGCAATTGAATCTGCAGGCGGTAAAGTTGTTGATAACGCGTAAAGAGCAATATTTTGGCGCAAGATAGTTTATTAAAGTCGGCATCTAAAATGGGCGAGCTTAGAAGTCGCCTGTTTTTTGTATTGGGTGCTTTGGTTGTGTACCGCTTAGGTGCGCATATTCCCGTACCGGGTATAGACCCAGATGTATTGGCGAAGTTGTTTGAATCGCAAAGTGGCGGCATTTTGGGCATGTTCAATATGTTCTCAGGCGGTGCACTGTCTCGTTTCACCGTATTTGCTCTTGGGATCATGCCTTATATTTCTGCATCGATCATTATGCAGTTGATGACGGCGGTATCTCCTCAGTTGGAGCAGCTGAAAAAAGAGGGTGAAGCCGGGCGCAGAACAATTACAAAATGGACGCGTTATGGCACGGTGGTGCTTGCTTCGTTTCAAGCCCTCGGCATTGCGATAGCTTTAGAGGGGCAACCAGGATTGGTGTTAGATCCAGGCTTGGCTTTTAGGTTGACGACAGTCATTACATTGGTGAGCGGTACCATGTTTATCATGTGGCTGGGCGAGCAAATTACTGAGCGTGGTATTGGTAACGGGATTTCTATTATCATTTTTGCCGGTATTGTGGCTGGGTTGCCTAGCGCAATTAGCTCAACGGCAGAAATGGTGAATACCGGAGCATTTAGTATCCCGTTAGCGTTTTTCTTGTTGGTGGCAACTGTATTAGTCACAGGTTTGGTGGTGTTTGTAGAACGTGGCCAGCGCAAAATCACAGTTAATTATGCAAAAAGACAAGTAGGAAACAAAGTTTATGGTGGCCAAACAACCCACTTGCCATTAAAACTGAATATGGCGGGTGTAATTCCACCTATTTTTGCTTCAAGCATTATTTTGTTCCCTGCTACATTGGCGAATTGGTTTGGTGGTAGCGAAAGTACTTATTGGTTGAAGGATATTTCCGCAGCTTTGTCACCTGGGCAACCGATTTACATATTACTTTTTGCGTCTGCAATTATATTTTTCTGTTTCTTTTATACTGCGTTGCAATTTAATCCAAAAGATACTGCAGACAGTTTGAAGAAAAGTGGTGCATTCATTCCTGGCATTAGACCGGGTGAGCAAACCGCAAAATATATCGACAAGATTATGGGTAGGCTCACATTGGTTGGAGCGGCTTATATAACGTTAGTATGTTTATTGCCAGAATTCTTAATCTTAAAATTTAATACACCATTTTACTTTGGTGGCACATCGTTGTTGATTATTGTGGTCGTCACTATGGATTTTATGGTGCAAGTACAGTCTCATCTCATGTCGAACCAGTATGAGGGATTGTTGAAAAAAGCTAATTTTAAAGGTGGCGGTGGCGCCAAGAAGTCTTAAGATGGCGAAAGAAGATCGAATTGAGATGCAAGGTGAGATTCTAGAGAATCTTCCTAATGCAACTTTTAGAGTGAAACTGGAAAATGACCATATTGTATTGGGTTATATCTCTGGCAAGATGCGCATGCACTACATACGCATTTTACCGGGTGACAAAGTGACCGTAGAAATGACCCCTTACGATTTGAGTAGAGCCAGAATTACTTTTAGGGCTAAGTAATTTTTAGTATTGATTATTGAGAGCAGCATTGGAGTTAGTATGAGAGTTAGAGCATCAGTAAAACCTTTATGTCGTCACTGCAAGGTAGTACGTCGCCGTGGTGTTGTGCGCGTAATCTGCGCTGATCCAAGGCATAAACAAAAACAAGGATAATTGTATTGATGCCGAGCAGATTAGCTGGTACTATATGCGGCTTTTTTAGAGCTGCTCGGATTGAGTGTTACCTAAATATTTGGAGTTAAGGTATGGCGCGTATCGCAGGGGTGAATATCCCAAATCATAAACACACAGAGATTGCTCTGACGGCTATTTACGGCATTGGCCGCAACACTGCGCAAAAGATTTGCCAGGCTGCAGGCGTGTTAGCGAGTGCAAAAATTAAAGATTTAAACGATGCAGACATTGAAAAACTGCGTGATGAAGTTGCAAAGTTCAAAGTTGAAGGTGATCTTCGCCGTGAAGTAACGATGAATATCAAGCGTTTGATGGATTTGAACTGCTATAGAGGTGTTCGTCATCGCCGCGGTCTTCCAGTGCGTGGTCAGCGTACAAAAACCAATGCGCGTACACGTAAAGGCCCGGTTAAAGCAATCAAGCAGTCTAAATAATCTGTATTTGAGATCAATATTAGGTAAGGATAGTACAACATGGCAAAAGCTAATGTACGAGTAAGAAAAAAGGTTAAAAAGAATATTGCAGAGGGTATCGCCCACGTGCACGCTTCTTTTAACAACACCATTATTACAATTACTGATCGTCAGGGTAACGCTTTGTCATGGGCGACATCTGGTGGTCAGGGTTTTAAAGGGTCTCGTAAGAGTACGCCATTTGCTGCTCAGGTGGCGGCTGAAGTTGCAGGTAAATCTGCACAAGAAAGTGGTGTTAAAAACTTAGAGGTTAGAATCAAAGGGCCAGGCCCTGGTCGTGAATCAGCAGTGCGTGCTTTAAATGCGGCTGGTTTTAAAATTACAAGCATTACAGATGTGACGCCAGTGCCACACAACGGCTGTCGTCCACCTAAAAAGCGTCGCATTTAAATTAAGCTTAAGCTTAATTTAGTCAAATTCAGGAGAGTATCTTGGCAAGAAATTTAGATCCTAAGTGCCGTCAGTGCCGTAGAGAGGGTGAGAAGTTATTTCTGAAAGCTGAAAAATGCTTTACAGATAAATGTGCAATCGAAAAGCGTAACTTCCCACCTGGTCAACATGGTCAGCGTCGCAATCAGCGTTTGTCTGATTACGGTGTTCAGTTGCGTGAAAAACAAAAAATCCGCCGTATTTATGGTGTGTTAGAAGGTCAATTCCGCAGCTATTATGCTGAAGCTGATCGTAAGAAAGGTATTACCGGTGAGAATCTTCTAGAGTTGTTAGAGTGCCGTTTAGATAATGTCGCTTACAGAATGGGCTTAGGTGGCTCACGCACGGAAGCGCGTCAAATCGTTCGCCACAATAGTGTGTTGGTGAATGGTAAACGTGTCAACATCCCGTCTTATCAAGTAAAACCGGGTGATGTGGTGAGTATCGCAGAGGCTGCTAAATCACAATTGCGCATTAAAGCAGCAGTTGAGGCTGCTGAACAACGTGGTTTCCCATCATGGGTTGAAGTTGATGTAAAAGCCTTAAAAGGTACTTTTAAAGCTAAGCCACAGCGTGACGAGTTGCCTCCAACAATTAATGAATCTTTAGTTGTTGAGCTTTACTCAAAATAATTTAAATACTGGTCTTTAATGACGCAACATCTGCAGGCGATGACCGAAAGGCATTGCCTGTTATTAATGAACAAATAAAGGTATCACTATGTTAAACAGTCCTACCGAATACTTAAAACCACGCGTTGTTGATGTCGAAGTATTGTCGCCGCTACGAGCCCGTGTCACATTGGAACCGATGGAGCGTGGGTTTGGTTATACTTTAGGTAATGCTTTGCGTCGTGTACTGTTGTCTTCAATTCCTGGCTTTGCGATTACTGAAGTGAAAATTGACGGCGTGGTGCATGAATATTCGACATTAGATGGTGTGCAAGAGGATGTCGTTGATATTCTGCTAAACCTAAAAGGTGTAGCGTTAAAGTTAAACACTAAAGCTGAAACGATTTTAACTTTAAATAAATCAACGGAAGGTGTAGTTACAGCTGGTGATTTTGAAACTGGTCATGATGCTGAGATTGTAAATCCAGACCATGTCATTGCGCACTTAACTAAAGGCGGAAAACTGAATCTAGAAGTTAAGGTGCAAATGGGTCGTGGTTATCAGCCTGTCCCTGTGCGTCAAAAATCTAACGATGAAGACCGCATACTTGGTTTTATCATGGTGGATGCTTCTTTCAGTCCAATTAACAAAGTGAGCTACCAAGTGGAAAGTGCGCGTGTTGAACAGCGCACAGACTTGGATAAGTTAATCATGGATGTTGAAACGAATGGGATTATTGAACCGGAGCAAGCTATTCGCGATGCAGCGCGTATTTTGATGGGTCAATTGTCTGTATTTGCTGATTTGGAAGGTGCGCCGAACGAAGTCGAAGTAAAAGCTGCACCACAAGTTGATCCGATTTTATTGCGTCCAGTAGATGATCTTGAATTGACTGTACGCTCCGCAAACTGTTTGAAAGCGGAAAATATTTTCTATATTGGTGATTTAATCCAACGTAGTGAAAATGAGTTGTTGAAAGCACCTAACCTAGGTCGTAAATCACTCAATGAAATTAAGGATGTGTTGGCAACCCGTGGTTTGACTTTGGGTATGAAGTTAGAAAACTGGCCGCCTGCGGGCTTAGAGAAAGCCTAACTTGCTGTTTATAAATTAAGTGTTGTAAAAGATTAAAGGGAATTACTATGCGTCACGGTAATAGCAATCGTAAATTAAATCGTACAAGCAGCCATCGTGCCGCGATGTTTCGCAACATGACTGCGTCATTGTTGAAACATGAAGTGATTAAAACAACTTTACCTAAAGCAAAAGAACTGCGTAAATTTGCAGAACCGCTGATTACATTGGGTAAGTCGGCTACATTAGCAAATCGCCGCTTAGCGTTTAACCGCTTGCGCGATCGTGATATGGTTGGCAAATTATTTAACGAGCTCGGCCCACGTTACTCTGCCCGTAATGGCGGTTATCTGCGTGTGCTGAAATGTGGTTTCCGCGATGGTGATAACGCGCCAATGGCCTTGGTGGAATTGGTTGATCGTCCAGTTGCTGCAGAAGTTGTAGTTGCTGAGTAATCAGCAATGAATAAAAAAGCCAGCGCTAGCTGGCTTTTTTATTGCCATCAATTTTACATGTGTAGATGTTGGCATAGAAAACTAAATAGGTCTTTGGTATCAAACGGCCAGTATAGCTCTACAACCAAATCTTGTTTTAGCGTCAACAGGACTACAGGTATTTTGATGCCGTATTGTTCATATAGATTTTCGTCATCCATGACATCGACTTTTTGCGGTACGATATTTCGCTGATTGAATGCTTCGCTATTCAGTACTGTTTGCAAGACACACTCAGCCTCTTCGCATAAGTGACAGTGCGCTGTACCGAGTAAGGTGATAGAAATACTTTGCATTTTAACATGCCATTAATATCATTATTCAAAATGTAGCATGATAATATCCACGATGTTAAATTTAATAAGTGTTTTTTAAAAGCAAGAATTTCACCGCAAATATTGATTATTTACTGTAAGAATCCTATGCAAGAGCAAGATAAAAAAGAAGTGAAGCAAGAGAGTCTGCAAGAAAGTTTGCAGCAAGTCATTGCTTTGCTCCACAAGCACAAGGTGGTTGAGGATTTGGTGCATAGACAGGATATGCCAAACCATGACTTAGTGGAGGCGATTGTTCATAAGCAGAATCTTGTCGAATTGCAGAAAAAACTCGACGCATTACATCCGGCCGACGTTGCTTATATTCTTGAAGCACTGCCACTTGATGATCGGTTAGAAGTTTGGGAACTGGTGAAGTCTGAGCGTGACGGTGAAATTCTCCTTGAAGTATCTGATGCGGTTCGTCAAACGCTAATTGCTGACATGGACTCGGAGGAGTTGCTAGCAGCTGCTGAGCAACTTGATACTGATGAACTTGCAGATTTGGCCCCAGACTTACCAAAAGATGTTTTTTATGATCTTTTAGATAATTTGGATGCGCAAAATCGTGCCCGTTTACAGTCGGCACTTTCTTACGCCGAGGACACCGTAGGCGCGATTATGGACTTTGATGTTGTGACCATTCGTGAAGATATTTCATTAGAAGTAGCGCTACGTTACATGCGAAGAATTGGCGAGTTGCCTGACCATAGTGACAAAATCTTTGTGGTTGACCGTGATAATGTGTTGCGTGGTGTATTGCCACTCAAAAAACTGATCGTGAGTGACTTAGAAGCCAATGTGGCTGACGTGATGGTGGAAGACGTGGTCATTTTGCATCCGGATGATGATGCAAATGAAGCTGCGAAGGCCTTTGAGCGTTACGATTTAGTCACTGCTCCAGTAGTGGATGTTGATAAAAAATTACTGGGTAGGGTGACTGTGGATGCGGTGATGGATTACATTCGTGAGGAAGCTGAAAGTGAAATGCTTTCAATGGCGGGCTTGCGAGAGGAAGAAGATTTTTTCGCCTCTATTTGGAAATCTGTACAAAACCGCTGGGCCTGGTTGGCGATTAATTTGGTTACAGCACTTATTGCATCGCGCGTTATCGGGCTCTTTGAAGGCTCAATTGAAAAAATCGTAGCACTTGCAGCGCTGATGCCGATTGTTGCTGGTATTGGTGGCAATTCTGGCAACCAAACAACTACCATGATCGTACGTGGCTTGGCGTTAGGTCAAGTTTCTGCTTATCACATGCGTTCCCTGATTGGTAAGGAGCTTGGTGTTGCTCTCTTGAATGGTTTGCTTTGGGGCAGCGTGTTGGCGCTGATTGCTTATGCCTTGTATGGCAGCTATCAATTGGGCTTGGTGATGATGGCAGCGATGACGTTAAACCTCTTGTTAGCTGCGTTAATGGGTGTGATGATCCCATTAATACTCAACAAATTTGGAAGAGATCCAGCAGTTGGTTCTAGTGTGTTGATTACTGCCGTGACCGACAGTGGCGGTTTTTTTATCTTTTTAGGAATAGCGACCATTTTCCTGATATAACTTAAAATCTGGAGTAAGCATATTGCATAATGCGGAAATATTGTCTATCTGGCGGGAGTTATGGGTGGACTTTTCAACGCCCGTTGCGTTGTGGCAAATTGCTGTCATTGCAGCTTCTATCCTGTTGGCGTTGGCTATCAATGGTGCTTTAAAGCGCGTGGTACTGAAGCGTGCCTTGGAGCATTGGAAGTTGGCAATCGGCGGTATCAATAAAATTATCTTCCCTATTTCAACGCTCCTTTTCATCCAAACTGGAAAGTTTGTATTGGATTATTGGCAGCACACTAGCTTGCTGCATCTGGCTGGCGTTTTATTTTTGGCGATGGCGGTCATCCGCCTGCTGGTGTACGGTGTACGTTACATTCTAATGCCGGGTGGATTGTTGAAAACGCTGGAAAATTCGATTTCTGCGCTGATCTGGTTAGTGTTCGCGCTGTATATCAGCGGATTTCTTCCGCAAATGATTGCTGGTATGGAGGCGTTAGAGTTTACGGTTGGCCGTACCAAGCTTAATTTGTGGGAGATGCTACAAGCGTTATTTACGATTTTCTTGACGCTATTTTTAGCACTTTCACTGAGCCGTGCTTTAGAAAATAAATTGATGCGAAACGAGCATATTAATATCAATATGCGCGTGGTGCTTTCTAAGGTAGTTCGTATTGCAGCGATTTTAATTGCAGTGTTGATTGGTTTGTCCGCAGCAGGGATAGATGTCACCGTGTTGTCAGTATTTGGCGGTGCATTAGGCGTTGGCCTTGGTTTTGGCCTGCAGAGAATTACTAGCAACTATGTCAGTGGGTTTATTCTGCTGCTAGATAAATCGATGAAAATTGGTGACATAATTACTGTTGATGATAAGCACTACGGGGAAATTGCCGACTTAAGAACGCGCTATCTGGTACTTAAAAAATTGGACGGCACCGAAGTCATTATCCCAAATGAAACACTGGTCGTGAACCCAGTGATTAATCATTCTTATGTGGATAGAAAAACCCGTGTGGCGATGGAAGTGCAAGTTGCTTATGAATCGGATCTAGAAAAGGTACTTGTCTTGTTGGTTGAAATTGCAACACAAAATGCCAGAGTGTTGAGTGATCCCGCACCTTCTGCATTGATTACCAGTTTTGCCGATAGCGGCGTGAATATCAATTTAACGTGTTGGATCATAGACCCAGAAAACGGACAGCAGAACCTCAAATCTGCACTTTATTTGGCAATCTGGAAGCGCTTTCAGCAAGCCGGAATCACAATTCCCTACCCGCAGCGTGAGGTAAGAATGCTTAATAAAACTGCGCAATAATGTCATTTATACATTAATGTACAAATAAAAAAGCCCACGTAGGTGGGCTTTTTTACGCCGAAAATAAGTTTATTATTTCAGCTTTGTTTCTTTGTATAAGACGTGTTTGCGAGCAACGGGGTCAAATTTCTTGATTTCCATTTTGCCTGGCATGGTACGTTTGTTTTTAGTGGTGGTATAAAAATGACCTGTACCAGCACTAGACTCTAATTTGATTTTTTCGCGCATGATGATCTACCCTTTAGATTTTTTCGCCGTTAGCGCGCAGATCTGCCAGCACAGCGTCGATACCATTTTTATCGATAGTGCGTAAAGCAGCGTTAGTAATACGCAAGCTTACCCAGCGGTTTTCGCTTTCTACCCAAAATTTACGATTTTGCAAATTTGGTAAAAAACGACGTTTTGTTTTGTTTTGTGCGTGAGAAACATTGTTACCCACCATTGGCTTTTTGCCTGTTACCTGACATACACGTGCCATGGTTATCTCCAAAGATTCACTTTTTTAGAAAGACGACGATTATAATACGGAATGTCTTGGTAGTTCAAGTTAAATTTAAGATTAATCTAGTAATTAACTTAGTGTTTGCCTGTACTACCAAACCCACCTTCCCCGCGGTCACTGACTTCGAAATCATCAACGAGATGAAACTCTGCTTGCATGACAGGAACGATCACTAATTGTGCGATGCGATCCATCGGGTTTAATGTAAATTCAGTTTGGCTGCGATTCCAGCAAGAGACCATTAACTGCCCTTGGTAATCAGAGTCAATCAATCCAACTAAATTTCCTAATACAATGCCGTTTTTATGCCCCAAACCAGAGCGCGGGAGAATCAACGCAGCATAATAGGCATTATCCAAATGGATTGCCATGCCGGTAGGGATCAGTGCTGTAGCACTAGGTGTCAATGTTAAGGGCGAGTCTATGCAAGCACGCAAATCTAAACCGGCTGAGCCAGGAGTAGCGTAGCTCGGCATGTGTTCGTGTAAGCGTGGGTCAATAATTTTAAGGTCGACAATTAAGCTCATTGGATGACTTTCGTGGCAGTAACGGGAGATTATGTTGATTGTAGTTGGTGGACATGCTCAAGAATTTGCGTCGCTAACATTGGTTTGTCTGCTGGTGCAAGCGTATGAACACCTGTTTCATCGATCAGGCTAATTTCTGCGTGGTCTCGCCCCATGCTGGTTTGAACCAAATTCGCAACAATCAACGGGATTTTTTTTGCCAGACGCTTTTGCGAAGCGTAGGCAATTAAATTTTCAGATTCTGCAGCAAACCCAACGCAAAACGGTGGGTTGGGTAGGCTCGCCACCTCAGCCAAAATATCTTTATTTTTTTTAAGTGTTAAGGTGAGGCTGGCCGTGTTTTTTTTAATTTTATGCTCACTAGGCGTTTCAGGTGTGTAATCAGCCACGGCGGCAACACTGATAAAAATATCTTGATGCAGAATATGTTGCATCACGCTTTGGTACATATTTTCTGCGCTCGGCGCAGAAATAATACGAACATTATTTGGCGGGGGAATCTCAGTTTTTCCACTCACAAGGGTGACATTTGCACCCATGTTCGCAGCAGCTTGCGCAATCGCGTAGCCCATTTTTCCGCTGCTTAAATTGGTGATACCACGTACCGGGTCCAGCATTTCAATGGTGGCCCCAGCTGTGATTAAGATATTATTGTTGGCAAATATTTTGGGTGTAAAGTGAGCAGTCACTGCGGCCAGAATGCTTTCTGGTTCTTGCATTCTTCCAGTGCCTATTTCTCCACACGCCTGTTGGCCGCTGTCTGGCAATAAAATGCCAGCTTGGTCTTGTGTGAGCTGCGCAATATTTCTTTGTGTGGCAGGATTCTCCCACATTTGCTTGTTCATAGCGGGCGCAATCATCAGTGGGCAATTACGCGCCAAGCACAATGTGGAAAGTAAGTCGTTGGCAAAGCCATGTGCGAGCTTAGCGATAAAGTCTGCGCTTGCCGGTGCGATCAACACCAAATCGGCTTCGCGGCTTAAGTCTATATGCGCCATGCCGTTATTGACATTGTTGTCCCAAAGATTGTGCAGTACCGGTTTGCCCGAAAGTGCCTGCATGGTGACAGGTGTGATGAACTGACAGGCGGCTTCGGTCATCACCACTTGTACGTCGTAAGATTGTTTTACGAGTAGGCGTACTAATTCCGCGGCTTTATAAGCGGCAATGCCGCCGGTGATGCCGAGCAAAATTTTTCGGGCTGAACAGGGGTGTTTGATTGCAGACATTATGTGATTCTAACTGAAAGATTTTGGTGGTGCTATGGCGTTCTAGGTATCACGCTAAGTACGACCCTAAGTGTCATGATAAAAAAACTAAAAGGAAAGATTGATGTGGAAAGTGACACGGATTGTCATCTTATTGTTTTTGCTGGCCAAGGCCGTGCAAATTACGCTGTTGGAGCAATCAAACTTAGAGTGGAAGAAAGGCTACTATGTTGTGCTCTATCCCGTAAACGCTGATGGTAGCAAAGAAGTAAATGCTTACATCAAAACGCTTAAGCCGGAAATTTTTGAGGCAATTCCAGACTATTTTTCTAGCCAAGCAGCGCAGTATGCGTTGCCAACCAAACGCCCGATTGAAGTGATGTTAGGCGATGTCATCACCGAGGTGCCGCCAGCGCCACCTAAAAATGGCAGTATATTTGAGGTGATTTGGTGGAGCTTACAGTTTAGAATTTTTGCTTGGACGCACGCGCCAGAAACGAAAATTAAACCTGATATTCGCTTGTATCTGCTTTATCATAACCCTGAAACGCATGATGTATTGAGTCATTCAACTGCGTTAAGTAAGGGTATGGTTGGGCGAGTGAACCTGTTTGGCGATCGGTCTTATCACCAACAAAATATGGTGATTATTGCGCATGAACTTTTGCATACGGTGAATGCCACTGACAAATATAGCCTTGGCAGTAATATGCCTGCTTTTCCTGAAGGCTATGCTGAACCTGATAAAAAACCGCGCTACCCACAAAAAATGGCTGAGTTGATGGGTGGCAGAATTCCTGTCAGTGAAACCGATGTGGAAATTCCAGAAACGTTGGCGGATACGCTCATTGGTAAAAGAACCGCAGAAGAAATTGGCTGGCGAAAAATTCAGGCACAATAAATGGCAATTACTGACTGGCCGGAAGGGGAACGCCCGCGTGAGAAATTACTCACGCAAGGCGTGGCATTTCTTTCAGATGCGGAACTCATTGCTATTTTTTTACGTGTTGGTGTGACGGGTAAAAGTGCGGTGGATTTAGCACGAGATTTATTAAACAGGTTCGGCAGTTTAAACGGTATTTTTTCTGCCAGCTTGGCAGATGTTTGCGATGTGCATGGCATGGGCGAAAGTAAGTATTGCCAGCTCCAAGCGATTTTTGAAATGAGCCGACGCGCACTCAATGAAGAAATGCACCAGCAAGCAATGTTGGACTCTACTAAGAAAGTAAGTGATTACTTAAAGCTAACTATTGGACGGATGACCAGAGAGGTTTTTGCGGTATTATTTTTAGACACACAACATCGCATGATTGCCGATGAAGTTTTATTTTTTGGCTCACTCTCACAAACCAGTGTGCATCCTAGAGAAGTCGTGAAGCGTGCGCTACACTACAATGCAGCGAGTGTGATTTTGGCACATAATCATCCTGCTAGTCAGGTTTTACCCAGTGAAGCAGATAAAGCGCTGACGCGTACACTTAAAGATGCTTTAGGCTTAGTGGAGGTGCTGGTGTTAGATCATGTGATTGTTGGGGCGAATCAGGCATTTTCGTTTGCGGAAAATAACTTACTATAGAGGTGAGAAGTGACACTGGAAACTTGGGAGTTGCTAAGCTACGTGGTGACGGTGTTTGGCTTGCCTTTGGCTATTTTGACATTTCTGTATCAGCAGCGTAAAGAGCGTGAAAATGAAGAGGAAGCAGTTTATCAACTACTTTCGGATGCATACACGGATTTTTTAAAGTTAGTAATGGAAAATCCGGATTTAAAATTACGCTCACAGTGCCCATTGATGGGTTGACCGATGAACAGCATGAACGCATGTACGTATTGTTCGAAATATTGATCTCACTCTTCGAGCGCGCTTATTTGCTCGCTTATGAACCCAATATGCGTGGCAATCAGCTAAGGCGCTGGTTCCCTTGGGAGGACTACATGCGAGAATGGTGTCAGCGCGATGATTTTCGTACTTTGCTACCGAAATTACTTCAGGGTGAGGATCCAGATTTTTCCAGATATATTTCGACCCTTGCAGCATCGGCAGCAAAAATCGCCTGATTCGCTAGTGCTTTAAAGCGCTGTGTGTTTCAACCAAGCGTTTTAATTCTGGCACACACGAGCCACAATTGGTGCCGCATTTGGTCTTGGCTTGCAAGGTTTGTAAATCTGCGCCCATTTCACATATTTCAATAATTTCATTCTCAGAAACATCGAAGCAATTGCAAACAATTTTCCCACGTGATTTCTGCCCTGTGGGCGGTGCGCTTAATGGTGCTAGCGCCCATTTGCGTAATTCGTCCGTGAATTGGCCGCTCTGCATGACTTCTTTTAACCACTCGGCGGCCAAAGTTTCTCCAGTCAGTCTCACGCCTGTTACTTGGCCATTTTCTACCAATATACGTTTGCTGATGCCGCGTTTTGCATCGTCAAATTTGAGCATCGGCACCTCACCACTTAGTCCACACAATTGATCTAACGCCTGAATCAAGTCACTCGGTGGTGTCTCTGCATGGGCGGCACGCAAAATCACCATGCCAGTTTCACGACCGTACAACCCACAAGTAGCGTAGTCAAACGCCGTAAGCAGTTTGCGGATTTCCGCGATCAAATCTAGGTCGCGACAGTTCCGCATCAGCGTCATTTGCCAGGGCAGGTCTAATTTCTCGATGTTGACGGCGGTATGTTTGAGTTCCGGTTGTTTAGAGCTTGCGTCAAAAGCTGGCGGCATCAGCGCATTCACGCCTAATCCATTCATAAATTGTCGACCCCAATGCATGGGGATAAACATTTCTGATGGTTTTACTTCATTTGATTGTTGCACACGGATATTCAGATTACCGCGTTTATTGGCGATTTTAACGATGTCGCCATTTTTAATTTGGCGGCGCTGCATATCGTCTTCATGCATCGACAAGACTGGCTCTTCTACATGGCTATAAAGTTGCGGCAGCGTGCCGGTGCGGCTCATGCCGTGCCATTGGTCGCGTAGGCGACCGGTTAATAAGTGTAGCGGATGACGAGCATCAGTTTTATCGGCAGTGCCTTTGTATTCTGCACTGACAAAGCGTGCACGACCATCAGGTGTTGGGAAAACGCCGTCCGAGTAAATTCTGGCTTTTCCTTGATTTTCACCTTCAGCGAAGGGCCATTGTTGCGGACCTTGCGTTTCTAAAAGTTGGTAGCTTAAGCCAGTAATGTCTAAATCACGCCCACGCGTGGATTCACGATGTTCGTTAAAAATACTTTCCGTATCTAGATAATCAAATAACGCATGGCTTTTGCCAAGCTTTTTCTCAAGCCGCTGAGCAAACGCTACTACAGATTCCCAGTCGTGAAGCGCTTCTCCGGGTTTGTCGATTGCTGGAAGCACGCGCGTGATGCGACGCTCAGAGTTGGTAACTGTGCCTTCTTTTTCACCCCAAGTAGAAGCCGGTAAAAATACGTCCGCATATTGATTGCTATCAGTATTATTAAATGCATCTTGTAGGACGACGAGTTCGGCATTATTTAATGCGGTCAACACGTTATTTAAATCTGGCATTGATTGCGCTGGGTTGGTGCAAGCAATCCAAATCGCTTTGATTTCCCCGTTTTTAACGGCGTCAAACATTTCAACAGCGGTTTTTCCTGGCTTGGCAGGAACGTCATCTACGCCCCAAAGTTTTGCCACTTCGGCGCGATGTTCTGGGTTTGCTAAATCTCTGTGTGCAGAAAGCAAATTGGCCATGCCGCCCACTTCGCGCCCGCCCATCGCATTTGGCTGGCCGGTAAGCGAGAAGGGACCCGCGCCAAATTTACCGATTTGTCCTGTGGCGAGGTGTAAGTTAATCAGTGCGGCATTTTTTTCGGTGCCATGCATGGATTGGTTTAAGCCCATGCAGTACATGGAAAGCGTTGGGCCTTGTCCAAACCACTTGGCCGCTTGAATTATATCTTGCTCGCGAATACCACAAATATTGGCTACCATTTTTGGCGTATATTCGCGCACTGTTTCTTTCAGTGCGTCAAAGCCGTTGGTATGTTCGCGAATAAATTGCATATCGAGCATACCTTCCCACAGCATCACGTGCAAGAGGCCGTTAAATAGAGCGACATCCGTGCCAGGCAAAATTGCCAAATGTAAATCTGCAAACTGCGCAGTGTCGGTGCGACGTGGGTCAACCACTACAATTTTCATGTCCGGATTTTTAGCTTTGGCATCTTCAATGCGGCGGAAAATAATCGGGTGGGCATATGCTGTGTTAGAGCCGGCAATCAAGAGGCATTTGGTGTAGTCAATGTCCTCATAGCAGGCGGGTGGCGCATCTGCGCCTAAGGTTGCTTTATAGCCTGCCACGGCAGAACTCATGCACAGACGCGAGTTCGTATCGACATTATTCGTGCCAATTAAACCCTTGGCGAGTTTGTTAAACACATAATAATCTTCAGTTAGAAGTTGACCTGAAATATAAAATGCCACGGCATCTGGCCCGTGCGTGTTGATGACATCTGCAAATTTGTCCACCACATGATCAAGCGCAGTATCCCAAGTGACGCGTTCACGTGATTGATCTCGAGAGAAACGTAACTCTGGATACAGCGCGCGCGCATCAGGTTTTGCGGTAAGGTGCAGCGTGGCGCCTTTGGTGCAAAGACGCCCAAAGTTGGCAGGGTGCTCAGGGTCACCCTTTACGTGAATAATTTTGTCATTTTCTGTGGTGATAATCACCCCACAGCCAACGCCGCAATAACAACAAGTCGATTTTGTTTGTTTCATCATTTCGATTTTCTACCGCAGATCCACACAGATAAATTCTGATTAAAACCTAATTCAAGTTCAATAAACCTTAAGACACATCACGTAACTGAATCAGTTCTTTTCGGTGGTTCATCAGCATTTATCTGCGGTCAAAATATTTATTTCAATTCCAAAAATACAATGCCGTTTTCAATCTTGGTTTTGAAACAGGCCGTTTCGCCCATATCTGGTTCTTCGGCTTTGCCGTCCACCAAGCTGATTTTCCAACTATGCAGTGGGCAGGCCACTTTGTCGCCGTAGACGATGCCTTGCGAAAGCGGGCCTTGCTTGTGTGGGCAGGCATTATTGAGCGCGAATACGCGATCATCTTCGGTTCTAAAAACGCCAATATCGCCTTTGGCGCTACGAACAACGCGCGCACCAAGTTTAGGGATTTCAGTTAACGGGCATACTTCTGTCCAGCTCATAACAACTCCAAATAAAATTTAAGATACAGCCAATAAATACATCAGTAAAAAATTTAACATGATTGAAAAAATGGCTAACCATTGCCATTTCATTAATCGCGCACGTGCAATTAACGGCGTACGTTGAATTGTGAGTGGCTTTAGCTCACCGTGTTCTAGCGCTAGCAGCATTTCATCTGCCGTTTCAAAGCGCTTATTAATATCTCTGGCAACGGCTTTTAAAATAATATTTTCTAACCAATTCGGTATTTCAGGCCGATAGCGCGTTGGGCGAATCGGCTCGCCAAAACGTGGCGCTTGAAAGGGTTCAATTTCGCCATACGGGTATTTGCGTGTTAGCAAGTAATAAAGCGTCACCCCCGCTGCGTAAACGTCTGTGGCTATGTCTGCTGTTTTGTCTTCAAATAATTCGGGCGCCATAAAGCTAGGCGTGCCTGGGTTTTCCATTGAATCTGGTGCATCCAGCGTGGTATTTAGCGCTACACCTAAATCTAAAATCCGTAGTTTATGATCACTGCCGATATGAATGTTGGCTGGTTTAATATCGCGGTGAATAATATTTAAGCGGTGCAGCATGCTTAAACCGCGCAATAAATCTATGCCAATTTTTGCTACGCCATTGACGGTAAAGTGATGATCGTTATCGATGCGCTCTTGCAAGGTTGCGCCTTGATGCCATGTCATCACATAGTAAAGATGTTTACGATCATCCAAACTGAGCGGCAAAATCTGCGGCACACATTGCGCAACAATCCTTTTTGCCAACCACTCTTCGTTCATCAGCGCATGACAACTGTCTTTATCATTGGCAAGCGAAGGTTGTAGTGTTTTTAAAACAAAAATCTGACCATTTTGCTGGCGAACCTTATATAAAATGGTGGTGCGTGAATCATGCAGAATTTCCTGCACTTCAAAACCATCAATTTTTTCGCCGATTTTTAATCGTGGTGGTACAGCTAAATGTTGCACGTCCGAAAGCAAATCGTTTAAGTTGTCTGCGCCAACATCGTCAATCCTTACTACAAGCGCTGTTGCGTTGTCTGAGCCATCTTTTTCTAAGGCATACTCAGTAAAGTGCGCACTCATCAGTTGCGGGCTATTAAACAACATCATGGCATGATGAATATTTTGCTTGCCAAGAGGCGCCCAAACGCCGTCGCTCATGATGGCAAATACATCACCTTTTTGTAATTGCCCTTCAGAAAAATCCACCGTCAAGTTTTTATCCAGCCCGACAGCGCGTTTGAGCACATGACGCATATCAGGGCGATCCCATACGTGGTCTGTTGTAAGTTGTTCTAACACTCGATTGCGTAGCCGATAAATGCGGGTATCCCCAACATGTGCAATTAAATAGCGTTGACCTTTTAAAAGCAGAAGCGAGAGTGTGGTTGCCATGCCTGCTAATTCATAATTCGCATTTGCTTGTGCCAACACCCAGCGGTTTGCCGCTTCGATCACTCTTTCAAGCGCAGTGTGCGCAGACCAAGTGTCTGGTGTTGCGTAATAATCTGCAAGAATGGTTCGCACTGTCATCTCGGCTGCTTCTCGACCGCCAGCATTGCCGCCGACACCATCAGCCACAGCAAATAGCGCCCCTTTAATTGCAAGTTGTGCATTGTTTGGCATAGCCGCGCCGGTGTAATCTTCATTGCGTTCTCTTGGCCCCGTAACGCTACTTTCGCCGATGGTAAATTTAAGTGTCATGCCGATAGTTTACGTAAAAAGGTTGTCTTAGACTTTCGCACTTGTTGCAGTGGCTGACCCCCAAGTGGTGCGCCAACGCGTTTTAACACTCATTAAACCAATCAGTGCAAGCACTGCAAGGCTAGCGAAAATCATCAAGCCAATTTGATAGCTGCCGGTGACTTGTTTGGAGTAACCCAAGCTAGACGCAAGGTAAAAACCGCCAATACCCCCTGCCATGCCCACCAAGCCTGTCATCACACCAATTTCTCTGCGGAAGCGTTGTGGTACCAATTGGAACACAGCGCCGTTACCCATGCCCAGTGCAGCCATGGCTAACACAACTACGGTTAAACCTAAGATTTGCGATGTGATGCCGAAACTTAAAATAAACAAGAAAATGGCTGCCAAAATATACATGATGGTTAATGAGCGAATGCCACCGATACGGTCAGCCAAGTTGCCGCCGAATGGACGCACCAATGAGCCAGCAAATACGCATGCTGCTGTAAAGTAACCCGCATGTACTGGGGTTAAGCCATATTGGTCGTTAAAGTAAATGGTTAAAGAAGAAGCCATACCCACAAAGCCACCAAAGGTCACACTATAGAAAAACATAAACCACCAAGCGTCTTTGTCTTTTAACACAGACAAATATTGGCCTAGCGATTTTGGCGGTGGCGCATCAGGCGCATCTTTTGCCATCAACACATACACCACCAAGGCAATCGCGAGTGGAATCAGCGCCAAACCAAAAACATTATTCCAACCAAAGGCCACAGCTAAACCTGGCGCAAACAGTGCTGCTAGCGCTGTGCCGGAGTTACCCGCACCGGCAATACCCAATGCTGTGCCTTGATGCTTAGGTGGATACCAACGTGAAGCGAGCGGCAACGCAACAGCAAACGCCGCACCGGCAAAGCCTAAAAATACGCCGAGCAACAATGCTTGTTGGTAGGTGTGAATGCCGTGTAACCAAGCAGTTAATAATGCAGCTATGACAATCACTTGGCCAATTAAACCGGCTTTTTTAGGTTTGAGTTGATCAACCAATACACCCATAAAAATACGCAGTAACGCACCTGTGAGTACCGGTGTTGCGACCATCAAGCCTTTTTGTGCAGGGCTTAAGCTTAAATCGGAGGCGATTTGCACCGCAAGTGGGCCAAGCATCACCCATACCATAAAGCTTAAATCAAAATAAAAAAATGCGGCGAATAATGTCGGCGTGTGGCCCGCCTGCCAAAAACTTTTTTGCATCATGCTCTCCCCGCAAATATTGGCGACATTTTGTGTTATTGAGAATACGCCGCACGAAATTGCCAACACTTACGATTATTTGCGAAGTATTGGCTTATATTCAATGACTAAACAGTGATTGTTTCGTAAATTCTATGTTGATCACGATTGTTAGCGCGCTCTGCCCAAGGGTCAACTGAACCTTGTAACGCATAAAGCAAGCGTTCATAGGCTGCTTTGCGTCCTTCAGCATCCTCAAGAACACGTTTTTTCACGTATTCTAAACCAACGCGTTCAATCCAATGTACGGTACGGTCTAAATAACGCGCTTCTTCGCGATAAATTTGGATAAATGCGCCAGAGTATTCGATGACTTCTTCAGCAGTTTTTACTTTGCATAAAAAGTGTGCAACTTCAGTTTTAATGCCGCCATTACCACCAACATAAATCTCCCAGCCAGAATCGACGCCAATAATGCCCACGTCTTTAATGCCTGATTCGGCACAGTTGCGCGGACAGCCTGATACGGCGAATTTGACTTTATGTGGCGCCCACATATGATCAAAGGCTTTTTCGATATCAATGCCTAATTGCGTGGAGTTTTGTGTGCCGAAGCGGCAAAATTCTGAACCCACGCAAGTTTTCACTGTACGGATGGATTTACCATAAGCGTAACCTGATGGCATGTCTAAATCAGCCCACATGCTGGTTAAATCTTCTTTTTTCACGCCGAGCAAGTCAATCCGCTGGCCACCAGTCACTTTGACCATAGGCACTTTGTACTTGTCTGCGACATCGGCAATTTTGCGTAATTGGTCTGGCGATGTTACACCGCCATACATGCGGGGTACCACAGAATAGGTACCATCTTTTTGAATATTGGCGTGCGCACGTTCGTTAATAAAGCGCGATTGCGGGTCATCCTGAGCCTCATGCGGCCAAGTGGAAATTAAGTAGTAGTTAAGTGCAGGACGACAAGTTGCACAGCCATTGGGGGATTTCCAACCCATGCCTTGCATGGCGGCTGGAATACTTAAATATTTGTGTTTACGAATTTCTTCGCGCACTTCTTCGTGGTTAAAGTCTGTGCAACCACACACGGCTTTGCTGGTGGAAGGCGGTGCATAACCGCCACCAAGAGTAGAAGCTAAAATTTGTTCGACCAAGCCGGTACAGCTACCACAGCTAGAACCTGCTTTGGTTTGTTTTTTTACATCGTCAATCGTGAACAAGCCTTTTTCTTGAATGGCTTTGACAATCGTGCCTTTGCACACACCATTACAGCCGCAGACTTCCATTTCGTCTGTCATGCTTGAGACTTTGTCTTGACCTTGGTGGCCGGTATTGCCCAAACTGTCTTGCCCAAACATGAGGTGATCACGAATCTCATAAATTGGTTTTTGATCGCGCAACATTTGGAAATACCAGGCCCCATCCGTCGTATCGCCATACAGCACAGCACCGATGATTGTGTCATCTTTGATGATGAGTTTTTTATAGACCCCACCAACTGCGTCGTGTAGCAAAATTTCTTCAGTATCATCCCCGCCCATAAAGTTGCCAGCGGAGAACAAATCGATCCCAGTCACTTTTAATTTTGTTGAGGTGACAGAGCCTTTGTATAAGCCGATACCAAAGTTAGCCAAATGTGTGGCGCACACTTTGGCCATTTCAAATAATGGTGCAACTAAGCCGTAAGAAATTCCACGGTGGCTCACGCATTCGCCTACTGAGTAAATACGTGGGTCATATGTTTGCATGGTGTCATTGACCACAATGCCACGATTGCAATGAATGCCAGCAGACTCTGCCAATGCGTAATTGGGGCGAATACCAACAGCCATGACAACCAAATCAGCAGGAATTTCTTGCCCATCTTTAAAGCGCACGGCAGCAACGCGGCCATCTTTACCTACCAGTTGCTCGGTGTCTTTTTCTAGTAGGAATGTAAGACCTCGCTCTTCCAACGATTTTTGCAGCATTTTACCCGCAGTTTTATCCAACTGGCGTTCCAACAACCATTCATTTTTGTGAATGACAGTGACATCCATGCCTTGGATTTTTAAACCATTGGCGGCTTCTAACCCCAGCAAACCACCACCAATCACCACGGCGTGCTTATATTTTTTTGCTGTGGCAATCATGTCATTGGTGTCTTTAATGTCACGATAACCCAGCACGCCGTCTAGATCAGCACCAGGAATCGGCAATATAAAAGGTTTCGAACCTGTTGCTAATAACAAACGGTCATATTCTGCTGTCACGCCATTTTCGGCGGTGACAATACGCGCAGTGCGATCAATTTTATTGATGCGTGCATTGGTATGCAGCGTAATATTATTTTCTGCATACCATTCACGGCTGTTCAGAATAATGTCGTCAATCGTTTGCTCGTTGGCAAGCACTGGCGACAACATAATACGGTTATAGTTTGGATATGGCTCATCACCAAATACGGTGATGTCATACATATCCGGTGCAATTTTTAGGAGCTCCTCTACGGTACGCATGCCGGCCATCCCGTTCCCCACAACGACTAATTTCATTTTTTTCATTGGATGCCTCTTTTTTAAATACAACACAAACTAGTTATTTTTTAGCAAAATAACTATAGAAAAAAATTTTTAATCAAAAAATGTTCTCTATAGCCATCTAAAACCTGCTTAAGGTGCATGCGCCCCCTTGGGGAGTGGTAGGGACGCATGTGGACTGCTCTTATAAACTTAGAACGTATACATTGCAGTTACCCAAACTTTTTCGGCGTCCTGAAAACGTGCACGGTTACTTGCTGCATTGGATACCGTATTGCCTGCTCCTGCAAATTGGTCTTTTTCAGAGTATTTGCCGTATTCAAATTTTGTCATCCAGTTTTTATTGATATTCCAAGTTACTGCAGCATTCCACTCTTTGCCGTAACGGTTTCCGTTTGCTGAAGCGCCACCATTTACTGTAAAGAAATCTTCATCTGAACGAATGTCGTGATAGTCGGCGAAGAACAAGAAGTCATTCCATTTGTATGTAGCTGTAATAAACGTGTCTTTAATCCCTGCACGAGGCGTGACTAAAAATTTATCTACCCAACCTTGGAACAAGTGGTTAGTGCCAAACGGTGTTTGAAAGGCATAATTTCTGTCATTGCTCGATAACAACTCTTGGTCGATACGCATATTAAAGCTATCAATGCCAAAGCCGCCGCCTAATTTATAGTAGTGCGCATCAATGCGGTCGTCACCACCTTTGTAATCTGTTTGTTTAGCATATTCGGCGGTGTAGTGCGCGCGGTAGTTCGGCGTGAAAGGATGTGTGCCATCTAAACGTAAGCCAATGATTTTATTTGATTGATCGGCTAACCGATTCGCCTCGCCAGCACCAAACCAAGCATTACCAAAGCCTATATTCTCAAAATTGGAGAAGTAGCCATAACCCACCAAAAACTCGGTGGGTGAGATGCGATAACGCACGTTCGCAATTTCCAAATCGCCACTACGGTGAGTGGTAAAAATTTGTCTGACACGGTCAAAGTGTGCCAAGAAAATTTCAGTGTCTGGAATGGTTTTGTTGAACACAGATACGCCATCAAACACTTGGGTGTTTTGACGGAAGGCAATATCACCAATAAAGCGCACGTTATCTAAGTTAACCACTTGGCGACCAGCGCGTACACGTGTATTTTTAATGCCAGTCCAATCGACAAACAATTGGTTAATGTCAGTGTAGTCTGGGTCAACCACTTTGGCATAATTGATTTTATCGCTTTCGTTAGATGCGCCATTGACTCTTACCGAATTCGTACCATCATTAAAATCGTCATTTAATTTGCTTACATTAGTGATTTGCGCTGCAAAGCTCCAATTATGGTATGGCGCTGTCTGCCAACCAATTAAGCTGCGTAGCGTAACAGCGTTAGCATTATCAAATTCACTGTTGGCTGTTGGGTTTAATGCATTATCGGCATTGCGTAGAGGTTGCAAACCATCTTGATCGACATGTTCGTAACGCAGTCTGAAGCTGGTTAAATTTTTACCTTGTTTGACGGAATCCCAGAAGGTATATTCTGGCAAAGCTTCTTCTTCGGCATAAGCCATTTGGGCATTAAAAGCACAAGCCATTAAAACGCTTAATGTCACTTGACTCAGGTTAAACTTAAGATTACTTTTCATGTGTTGCTCCTTTTTAAACGAGATGGGGTAACCGTACTTGATGTACGTGGGCATGTCCTGACCGACATGCCCTTTTTGTTATGCAGCTTTTTTTGCGTGTCTTTCGTATAAAAACTTCAATACCTCGCTGCGGATATGGTTGTAATTTTTATCTTCGGCGAGTTCTAAGCGGTTTCTTGGGCGCGGCAACTCAACGGGTAATATCTCACCAATACCGGCTGCAGGGCCGTTAGTCATCATGACAATTTTGTCCGACAGCAATACTGCTTCGTCTACATCATGGGTGACCATGATTGCCGTGCAACCTGATTTTTTCATGATGTTCATCAGTTCATCTTGCAAGCCTGCGCGGGTGAGTGCGTCCAACGCGCCAAACGGTTCATCTAGCAGTAACACTTTTGGTTCCATGGCTAGCGCTCTAGCAATGCCTACGCGTTGCTTCATGCCGCCGGAAATTTCATTCGGGCGTTTTTCCATCGCATGACTTAAGCCAACTAACTCCAATGCGGCTTTGGTGCGTGCGGCGAGTTGTGCTTTGGTTTCTGCATCGCCAAAAACACGTTCAACAGCTAAGTAAACATTTTCAAAGCAAGAGAGCCAAGGTAGCAGTGAGTGGTTTTGAAACACCACTGCCCGCTCTGGGCCTGGTTTGGCAATTTCTCGGCCAGCGCAGAACAGGTGGCCGGAAGTTGCTTCTAATAAACCTGCGACTAAATTAAGCACAGTGGATTTTCCGCAACCTGAGTGACCAATAATTGAGATAAATTCGCCTTCTTTAATTGTCAAGTTGATGTCTTTTAACGCTTCAAATTTACCCTTTTTGGTCACAAACGTCATGTTGACATTTTCTAAAATCACATAACGCTCATCTAAAATTTTTTCCATGATTTTTCCTTTAAATGCGTCTTTAAGTTATTCGTAGCTAAAGCGTTTTGCGATCAAAATCAGTAGTTGCTCAAGCAATAAACCAACGATGCCGACAATAAAAATCGCGATGATAATGTGTTCAACATTGAGGTTGTTCCATTCGTCCCATACCCAGAAGCCAATACCCACGCCACCTGTCAACATTTCAGCCGCCACAATCACGAGCCATGCTGTACCAATAGAAAGACGCACGCCAGTCATCATGTAAGGTAAGACATATGGGAATAAAATTTTGGTGACGACTTTCCACTCACTTAAGTTAAGTACCTTTGCAACGTTCATGTAGTCTTGCGGTACTTTACTGACGCCCACGGCCGTGTTGATAATCATCGGCCAAATTGCAGTGATAAAAATCACCCAAATTGCAGCAGGGTTGGCAGCTTTAAATACTAGTAAGCCAATCGGCAACCAAGCCAGTGGTGAAACTGGTTTTAAAATGCTAATGATCGGTGCTGCCATTTTTGACATAAACGCATAGCGACCGATGATGAACCCGAGTGGAATCCCAACCACAGCGGCTAAACCAAAGCCCAAGGCGACACGATAGAGCGAGTTTAAAATATTCCAGCCGATGCCCATGTCGTTGGGGTTGTTGATATAGAACGGATCACTAAATAAAACCATGGCAGCTTTAAAGGTAGATACCGGCCCTGGTAGACCTTGCGACTGATAGGATACTAACGTCCATACGGCAACTAATAAGGCGAGGCCGATCACGGGCGGCAAAACAATTTCCATCACCGGGCGAAGTTTCTTGAAGAAACCAGACATTTTTGCAGCGGCGGTCGCCATTGCGACTGGTTCAGATTTGCTTGTATGCATAGACAATCCTGATAATTTTGATGACTTCGTTTTTACTTTTTTCTTGGGCGAAGGCTTTGCAACTGACTGTAAGCCGGTTGCAATTTCTTCGCGCATGGTTGTGATGCTTTGAGATGCTGTCATTGCAACACTCCTTTAAAAATTAAACTTTGACTTTAAAACCGTTGGCATAGGCTTTCGGATCTTTACCATCCCACACCACGCCGTCGATCAATTTGCTGCTACGCATTGGATCACTCGGTACAGAAATGCCAAGGGATTTTGCAGCTTCTGTGTAAATATCGATGCGGTTGACTTTTTTCGCGATGGCTAAATAATCTGGGTCAGATTTCAACAAGCCCCAACGTTTATGTTGCGTTAAGAACCACATGCCGTCAGAAAGATACGGATAACTCACGCTGCCGTCATTGAAGAACTTCATGTAGTTAGGGTCTTTATATTTTTTACCAATACCATTGTCGTAGTCACCCACAAAACGGCCCGCAACTACTTCTTCTGGCGCATTTACGTAAGCTTTTCCTGAAATGAGTTTTGCAACTTCTGCACGATTTTTCATCGCATCAATGTAGCGAGAGGCTTCTAAAATCGCTTTAGTGATTGCCAATGCGGTATTTGGATTTTTCTCAACAAACTCAGCCGTACAGCCCAATACTTTCTCAGGATGGTCCGTCCAAATATCTTGTGTTGTTGCGACAGTAAAGCCAATTTTGTCAAAAATCGCACGTGCATTCCAAGGCTCGCCTACGCAGAAGCCATCCATATTGCCGATACGCATATTGGCCACCATTTGTGGAGGCGGCACAACAATCGTTTTAACATCTTTCATCGGGTTAATGCCATAAGTGCCTAACCAGTAATACAGCCACATTGCATGGGTGCCAGTTGGGAATGTTTGTGCAAACGTAAAGTCGCGGTTTTCATTGTCAATCAAGCGTTTTAAGGTTGGGCCACTTGTCGCGCCACTATCTTTTAATTGGTTCGATAAGGTAATTGCCTGACCATTATTATTAAGTGTCATCAAGACATTCATGTCTTTTTGCTTACCGCCAATGCCCATTTGTGAGCCGTACATCATGCCGTAAAGCACGTGCGAAGCGTGTAATTCACCATTGATTAATTTGTCACGTACGCCTGCCCATGAGGCCTCTTTTGACGGAGTGATTTTGATTCCATACTTTTTGTCAAAGCCCATTTGCGCTGCGACGACAATTGGCGCGCAATCAGTCAGTGGAATAAAACCGATTTTGACTTCGGTAATTTCCGGTGCGTCAGAACCCGCGGCATAAGCTTGTGAGCGAATAGAGGCTGGCACCATATTCATTAGCGCGGTAGCACCAAAAGCACCTGCCACGGTATTTTTAAAAAAACTACGGCGACTGCTATTTACCGAGTCCTTCTCTCTAGAGATTGTTTCTGAAGGGTTTTTTGGGTCAGAAGTACTCATAACGATTCCTTTATATTTCTTGGCTAAAATCAATCAAAATTAAATAAATAAAAATATCAAACAAAAGTACAAAATAAAAAAGGCGTCCTAAATACAGACTTCTTTTGTCTGCACTTAGGACGCCTTTGCCCTTAATTCTTTAAGCAATCTAGCTTAAAAATTGTATATAACTAACTTGTTTCTTTACTAAAACTGAAAGCACAACCGCCATTGGTCATGCTTATCTTGATTTTATTAAAGCAAGTGCTGTGCCAATGTTTTTTATTCTTATAACTAATTGATTAATAAATATTTATTTTGTTTATTTGCGAATATTTAAGGGTGTTTAGATGCAGTGCAATATGCACCGTGCTAGTGCTATCGCACCATGTTGAAGGTTTTATTGGGGTTTTTTCTGGTGGGCGAGAATGTTTTCTGCAATGTCAATAATTTTGCGATTTTGGCTCATCGCAGTGCTGCGCAGCCATTTGTAAGCGTCCACTTCTGAGATATTTTGCGTACTCATCACAATGCCTTTGGCGCGCTCAATCAATTTTCTTTCAGATAGCGCTTTTTTAGTTTCAATGAGTTCACTTTCTATTTCTGAAATTTGTTGCGATTGTTGTTGCAATAAGGCAAACATGGATTCTATCGGGTAGGCTTGCGTATTATCGTGGCCTAAAAAGCTATAAGCATTTTCAACTGGGATCGTTAAATTAAAAAAAGCACTATCAAGATCGGCAGTTTTGCTCGCATTTTTACCTAACTGCTGTAGTTTTTGGTGCGTATCTTCTAAATCTTGCTTGGCTTGAGCGATTAAAGTTTGCAAAGCTTGGTGCATGACTTTAATTAACTGACACTGTACGCGCCAAATTTCTGTCAAACGACAACTACAAACATCAAACCAAAAGTCAGCTTCTTTGCGTTGTAGCGTTTGCCCGTCATGGGCGCTGATTAGCTTTTCACGGAAATGTTGATGACGCTGAGATGTCTCAGATTGCATGATTGTTTGCCAATCTTCGTGTAAATTATAGCCAGCAAATTGGCAAAATAACTCAAAGTGACGGTCTTGCAAGGCAATCAGCTCTAAAAGTTTTTGCTGGTGTTCTAATTGCATATTGCCTGAGCCGAAGATATACGAGCCAAAAGCGCGCTCTTGCCCAGCAAACTCTTTGCCTTGAACCAAATTATAAAGCGCCAACAAATAGGTGGAAATTTTGCTATTGCCTGTGTTGTCGGTGATTTCAAAGATCAAGGCAATCAAGCTGCCAATTAAACGGGTAAATGACTGAATGCAATCTTGAAAAGAAATTTTCAGTAAAGTGACTTGTGCACGCAACGATTTGAGTTGCCCAAACCCAAGTAATATCCAAGAGGTGAGTGTGAGCTGTTTCGCATCGGCTAAAGTATTTTGTGCTAAATGACGCTGTAACGCTTCAGAAAATTTTTTCTCAAGTTCAAGGTTTTGCTCGAGGATTTCAATACGTTCAGTTGCAAAGCGTTGCCCGCGTGAAGCTAAATATAAACAGCTTGCACCACGTTCTGCTTGAAGTTGGTGAATGATCATACCTAATGTTTCAACAAAGCTCGTGCAAATTGAGAGTTGCTCTAATTCAGCAATATGGCGCTCTTTTGAAAGAATGATGGTTTGATCAGGTGAAATTAAATGCATAGTTTTCTTAAATTAAATGCAAAAAGTGTGCGCATGGTCGAGGCAGACGACTTAATCATATCGGTTAGCGTTTTAATTGTTTTTGTAGAGCTGAATTATAATCATGACATTATTTATTAAATTTAGATGCTTGGGTTTAACGCTATGGGTAAATCTTTGAAGTTTTTTGGCTGGTTAATGGTGTTTTTTTTAGCAATTGTTGCCTTGGTTACGCTCGCCACGCATCGCGGTGAGAGCATTAGCGCAATGTGGATGATTGCTGCATCGTTGTGTATTTATGCCATCGGCTACCGATTTTATTCCGCGTGGCTCGCCGCAAAAGTCCTCACATTAGACGAAACACGTGCAACACCGGCGGAGCGTTTAGAGAATGGTCGAGATTTTATACCCACCAACCGTTGGGTGGTCTTCGGACATCATTTTGCCGCGATTGCCGGCCCAGGGCCTTTGATTGGCCCGACCTTGGCCGCACAGTTTGGCTATTTGCCGGGTACATTGTGGATTTTAATTGGCGTAGTATTGGGTGGCGCGGTGCAAGACATGACCACGCTGTTTTTTTCCACCCGTAGAAACGGCCGCAGTTTGGGGCAAATGGCGCGTGATGAAATTGGCCCAATTGGTGGTGCGGCCGCACTCATCGGCACATTTTTTATCATGATTATTTTGATCGCGGTATTGGGTTTAGTGGTAGTGAATGCGATGAAACACAGTCCGTGGGCGACTTCAACTGTGGTGGCGACCATTCCCATTGCGATGATTGTTGGTGTGTATATGCGCCATTTGCGTCCCGGTTATGTGCTGGAAGCTTCATTATTGGGTGTTGCGTTATTGTTACTAGCGGTGGTGGGCGGCGGTTGGGTTGATCATCAAGTGACGCTACGCACTTTGTTTGATCATGAAGGCTTGCCGTTAGCGTGGGGTGTGATTGCTTATGGCTTTGCCGCTGCGGTGATGCCGGTTTGGCTCTTGCTCGCGCCACGGGATTATTTGTCGACCTTTATGAAATTAGGCACGGTGATTTTGCTGGCGGTGGCGATTGTTATTTTGCAGCCCACCATCAAAATGCCTGCTATCACGCCATTTATTGATGGTACCGGGCCGATTTTTGGCGGCAAACTGTTCCCGTTTGTGTTTATCACCATCGCATGTGGTGCAATTTCTGGCTTTCATGCGTTGATCGCTTCTGGCACCACGCCCAAGCTGATTACCAACGAGCGCGATATTCGCATGATTGGATACGGCGCGATGTTGCTAGAAAGTTTTGTTGCCATGATGGCGATGATTGCGGCAACCGTGTTAGAACCTGGCGTGTTTTTTGCCATCAATAGTCCGGCGGGTGTGGTTGGTCAAGCGGCAGTGGATGCCGTGGCAAAAATTAATAGCTGGGGTTATACCGTCACGGTGGAGCAAATGGATGCGCTCGCCAAGACCATGGGCGAAAGTACTTTATTTGCCCGAACTGGCGGCGCACCGAGTTTGGCTGTGGGTATGGCGAGTATTTTTGGCAAGGCATTTGGCAATGGTTTGTTGGCGCTTTGGTACCATTTTGCCATTATGTTTGAAGCGATTTTTATTCTCACCACCTTAGATGCTGGCACGCGCGTCGGGCGTTTTATGTTACAAGATATGCTGGGCAATATTTGGCCTAAGCTTGGGCAAACGTCTTACACCCCTTCAGTGATTCTCACCAGTGGTGTTGTGGTTGCTGGTTGGGGATACTTTTTATATATTGGTGTGATTGATCCCAATGGTGGTGTGAATATTCTTTGGCCGCTATTTGGCATTGCGAACCAAATGCTCGCAGCGATTGCCCTATGTGTAGGTACGGCGATTTTAGTGAAATCTGGAAAGCTTAAGTACGCATGGGTGACAGCGCTGCCGCTGGCTTGGCTGGTGATAATCACAAGCACGGCGGCTTGGCAGAAAATCATGAGTGATGATATTCGAGTAGGTTTTTTTGCAGCCGCGAATGATTTAAGCCGTAAACTCGCTGCGGGTGTGTTGCCGCCAGAAAAAGCGGCAGTTGCGCCACAACTAATCTTTAATCAACATTTAGACGCTTATTTAACCATGTTTTTTGTGGCGATTCTTTGGGTCGTCATTTTTGATATGTTGCGCACAGCTTATCGTAGCGCGACAGGAAAATTGGTCTTGCCACTCACAGAAGTGCCTTATGTCAAAGCACAAGAGGCTTAAGGAGGCGTGAAAAAAATGATGCAAACCTTAAAAAGATTTTGGCAGTTCGTCCGCCACTTATCGGGCGATGATGCTTATGAGCAATATTTAAAACATTATGCCTTGCATCACCAAGGCGAAGAAGAACTGCCTTTAACGCGCGAAGTGTTTTATAAAGAATGGCAGGACAAAAAATGGAAAGGCATTAAAAGATGCTGCTAAAGCAGCAAGAGTCAGTAAAAAAATAAGCCACCCAGTGGCGCTGGGCGGCTCGGAGAAACGACCGGTCTTTTGGCCTTAGGAGGATTGGTAAATTTTGTCGATATGCATGTCGTCTTCTTTCGCGCGCTTATTTCTCGTTTCAACATGTTTTTCAATTTGCGCGTTTACACGAAAATCCATCGGCTGATATTCTGCATAAACGTACTGTAATTCATTTCTCTTCTTAAAGATTTTTTCCAAAATGCTTGCCATCATTTAATCCCTGTCATGTGTTGCTTTCTTTTAAGTGTTGCAATTTGCATGCCACTGCTATGTAAAGTTTATGGAACAATTTTCTTTTTAAAAACAGCTAATTGCAAGTGCTTTATAAAGTTAAAGCTAAAGAATTTATATTGAACTGACGGGATTTCTCCAAAACTGTTGTTTTTATGACAGTTTTGGAGAGAAGGGGAAAATGATGTTGAGAGAAAAAGTGACGTAAAATTCGCCAGTTTTCTTTAACTGTTGAATTTACCTTGCTGCGCGCAAAGCCACATCCAAATACCAATGAGGATCATCGGCAAACTCAGCCACTGTCCCATGCTTAAGCCCAAAGATAGTAAGCCTAAATAGCTATCTGGTTCGCGGGTGAATTCCACTAAAAAGCGGAAACTGCCGTAGCCGATTAAAAATAATGCAGAAATAGAACCTGTTGCACGTGGCTTTCTTGCGTAAATCCAAAGAATTAGAAACAGTAAAATCCCTTCTAAGATAAACTCGTACAGTTGCGAAGGATGTCTTGCAATTAGGTCAACGTTGGGGAAAACCATTCCATACGCGTTATTGGTGGCGCGTCCCCAAAGTTCGCCATTGATAAAATTGCCCATGCGCCCAGCGCCTAGGCCAATTGGCACAAGCGGCGCGACAAAGTCCATCACTTTTAGCCAATTTTTTGGTGTGTTCAATGTGTGCTTGCGTGCAAAAAACCACATGGCCATTAAAACACCTAAAAATCCGCCATGAAAACTCATGCCGCCTTGCCAAACTGCAAAAATTTCCAGTGGGTGACTTAGAAAATGTGCGGGCTGATAAAACAGAACATAACCCAAGCGACCACCCAATACCACGCCAAGCGCGCCAAAAAAGAGCGCATCATCGAGCATTTCTGCTGTCCAGCCATGCCAGCCGCGGTGCATAATTTGCCAACGACCTAACCCTAAAAAAGCTAAAAATCCAGTGACATACATCAGTCCATACCAGTGAATGGCAAATGGGCCTAAAGAAATGGCGATGGGCGAAATTTCTGGGTGTACAAACATAGAGAATCTTTTATATAAGAGATATTGAGCATTCTACCGAATTAATTGACTCTGCCCTTGTGTTGAGCCACTTTGTTCGCGCAAAAATCTGTAAAAAAAGTGTCCCAAACAAAATTGTAAAAATCTTAGCGTGTTCGGCTTAACTCATCTAAAATTACACATTATTTTAAATATTAAGTTTAGACATGCCTAAATATCGTTCCCACACCACCACCCAAGGCCGCAACATGGCGGGTGCGCGCGCTTTATGGCGCGCCACCGGCATGAAAGAGGAAGATTTTTCTAAGCCGATTATTGCGATTGCTAATTCATTTACCCAGTTTGTGCCGGGACATGTGCATTTGAAAGATTTAGGGCAGTTGGTCGCTCGTGAAATTGAAAAAGCCGGCGGCGTTGCCAAAGAATTCAACACGATTGCGGTAGATGACGGTATTGCGATGGGACATGGCGGTATGTTGTACAGCCTGCCTAGTCGCGATTTAATTGCCGATTCTGTCGAGTACATGGTGAATGCACATTGCGCAGACGCGCTGGTGTGCATTTCTAACTGCGACAAAATCACCCCAGGCATGCTCATGGCGGCCTTGCGTTTGAATATCCCTGTGGTATTTGTGTCTGGCGGCCCGATGGAAGCAGGCAAAGTAAATTGGCAAGGCAACGCACACAAGCTCGACTTAGTCGATGCAATGGTGGCGGCGGCGGATGACAAAGTGAGTGATGCCGAGAGTGAAGCAATTGAACGTGAAGCTTGCCCAACCTGTGGTTCTTGCTCAGGCATGTTTACTGCCAACTCTATGAACTGCCTCACTGAAGCTTTGGGCTTGAGTTTACCGGGCAATGGCTCAACCTTAGCAACACATGCAGCACGTAAAGAGTTATTTTTAAAAGCTGGGCGTTTGATTGTAGATTTGGCGAAACGCCACTATGAGCAAGATGATTACACAGTGTTGCCACGCAATATTGCCACGTTTAAAGCGTTTGAAAACGCCATGGCCTTGGATGTGGCAATGGGCGGCTCTACCAATACCGTGTTGCATTTGTTGGCGGCAGCGCATGAAGCGGGCGTGGATTTCACCATGAAAGACATCGACCGTATGTCACGCAAAGTACCTTGCGTATGTAAAGTGGCGCCTGCAACTGCCAAATATCACATGGAAGACGTTCACCGTGCTGGTGGTGTAATGGGGATTTTAGGTGAATTGCATCGCGCTGGTGTGATTCATGGTGAAGTGCCAACCGTGCACAGCCCAAGCATGGCAGCAGCATTGGCAAAATGGGATATTGCGGCTTCGCAAGACGAGGAAGCGCATAAGCTATTTAAAGCCGCTCCGGGTGGTGTTAGAACCACCATTGCGTTTAGCCAAAGCATGTTATGGCCTGAGTTGGACATTGACCGTGCAGGAGGTTGCATTCGCAACAAAGCAAATGCTTACTCTCAAGATGGCGGTTTAGCGGTGTTGCATGGCAATATCGCTTTAGATGGCTGTATCGTGAAAACTGCAGGCGTGGATGACAGCATTTTAAAATTTACGGGCCGGGCACGTATATTTGAGAGCCAAGATGCCGCGGTTGAAGGTATTTTGAACGATAAAATCGTCGCGGGTGACATAGTCGTGATTCGCTATGAAGGTCCGCGCGGTGGGCCGGGCATGCAGGAAATGTTGTATCCAACCTCTTATTTAAAATCCAAAGGACTTGGCAAGGTTTGTGCTTTGCTTACAGATGGTAGATTTTCAGGCGGCACTTCTGGCTTGAGTATCGGTCATGCATCTCCCGAAGCTGCAGAAGGTGGAGCCATTGGCTTGGTGGAAGAGGGTGACACGATTGAAATTGATATTCCGAACCGAACAATTCATCTGAAAGTGACGGATGAAGCGCTCTCAGCACGCCGTTTAGCCATGGAAGCAAAAGGCAAAAATGCGTGGAAGCCAAAAAATCGCGAACGTTATGTTTCGCCAGCTTTACGTGCCTATGCGGCAATGACAACGAGTGCTGCGCGAGGTGCGGTGCGAGATGTTGGACAAATTGAATAATATGCATTTTTTGGTGGGTGGTTTAATTAGAGATGACAACAAAAAAATCAGAATCAAATGTATACAGTAAACATGCCTCTTCCCATTCGGATGAGGACGATGTGCGTTTTATCAAAGATGAAAATGGGCTTGATTACATTGAGATAGAAAACCGGTTTGCTACTGCAAAAATAGCCTTGCAGGGCGGGCATGTTATGAGTTGGCAGCCAAAGCATACAAATGCACCTGTTTTATGGATGTCCGATCAATCGCGTTTTGAAGTGGGTCGCTCTATTCGGGGCGGTATCCCAATTTGCTGGCCTTGGTTTGGTGCACATCCGACAGATAGCAGCCTTTGTATGCACGGTTTTGCACGTGTCACGCCGTTTAAAGTGATTGATGTGGGCCAAATGGCAAATGGATATACCCATGTGATTTTAGAAATGGCACATACTGAAAACGCAGAGCGTCAGCTTTCTTATCGCTATACCTTGGTATTGACCATTGAAATTGGCAAAACACTTTCATTAAAACTTTCTACCACCAATCGCGCACGACATCCTTTCTTCATGGGCGAAGCCTTTCATACCTATTTTTACGTGGGTGACGTGGAAAAAATATCTTTAAGCGGCTTAGACAACATAGAGTACGCAGATAAATTATTTGATTACTGGCGTGATACCCAAACAGGCGATATTCGTTTCAACCAAGAGTTTGACCGCGTTTATGTGAGTACGAATGCTCCCGTGACTATCCATGATGAGTTACTGAAACGCGATATCACTATTCGCAAAAAGGGTAGTTTATCTACCGTGGTGTGGACACCTTGGCAAAAGAAAGCCCACCAAATCGTCGATATGTCCAAAGGTGAAGGCTGGCGGAAAATGATTTGCGTTGAGACAGCTAATGCGATGGAAAATTTGGTGATGATTAACCCCGGTTACACGCATGTGTTAGCGGTGGAGTATTCAGTCACAGATTTTTAATGTAAAAAAGTTGTTTTTGTTGTCAACTTTTTGTTTTGCTTACCGTTATACCAAACATATTTTGACGGCTCTCAAGTTTGTGAGAAAACGGCCTGACATTTATATTGTTTAAGTTGACGTAAGTCATTTCTCAAACAAGTAAATATCGGTATCATAGCGGTGCGAAATTTTGCAATGGCTAGTTTTTTTAAATAAAAAGTATTAACCCCAAGGAGATAGCATGAAAGCATTATTCTTAGCAGTTTTGGCAAGCGCTTCTCTGTTTTCTGCAGCACAAGTCAATGCTGCAGATGCAAAAGCAGCGGAAGCGTTAGCACAAAAAAGTGGTTGTTTGGCATGTCACAGTATCGACAAGAAAGTATTAGGCCCATCTTACAAAGATGTTGCAGCTAAATATAAAGGCGATAAATCAGCCGAAGCCAAATTGGTGGAAAAAGTGAAAAAAGGTGGTAGCGGTGTTTGGGGTCCAATGCCAATGCCTGCAAACAGCCCACAGGTCAAAGACCAAGATATCAAAACAATCATTCAGTGGATTTTATCTCTGTAAATTAGAGCACCAACAAAAAAGCCAGCTTTTAAGCTGGCTTTTTTGTTGGTTATCATTTTCAAACTAAGCCAAACAAATATAAAAATACAGCAATAATGGCTATAGGCGCGATAATGTTATTGGCATAACGCCATGTTTTAAAGCTGTGTGCGTGCAAATCTAACTCTTCTTGTACGTGATCTTTTTTCATCACATAGCCAACAAAAATTGCCATCATCAGGCCACCTAGCGGCAATAAAATAGTGGAGGTGAGCTTGTCTAGTGTTTCAAAAATATTTAGGTTAAATAATAATTGAATGTGTGACCATTCATTAAATGATAATGCAACCGCAACGCCAAGTAGCCAGGTCATCAGGCCAATCCCAAGGCAAGAGAGCTTACGATTGATACGTGTATTTTCACTTACCCAAGCGATAGCAGGCTCTACAAGCGAAATAGCGGAAGTCCAAGCAGCAAAAACCACCAGCAGAAAAAATAGCAATGCAACAACACCGCCCCAAGGCATGTGTCCGAAAGCAATCGGCAGCGTTTGAAAGATCAAGCCAGGCCCAGCAGTGGGTTCTAGATTGTTGGCAAATACCAAAGCGTAAATCGCTAGCCCAACCAGTAGGCCAAGTGTGGTATCGGCCAAAGCGATGTAGATGGTGGTCCGAGCAATCGATACATTACGCTTTAAATATGAGCCATATACCATCACTGAACCCATGCCTAAGCTGAGCGAGAAAAAAGCGTGGCCGAGCGCAGAAAGCACCGCAACAGGTGTAATTTTAGAAAAGTCAGGCGTAAACATAAAGGTACGCGAGGCAGTAAAATCGCCAGCCGCCATGCTATAGCCTAATAGCACTAACAAAATGACAAAAAGTGCTGGGATCAAAATATTGTTAGCACGCTCCAAGCCTGCATTCACGCCGCGTGCGACTACGCCCATGGTCATCAGCATAAACATACTATGCCAAAAAATCAGCGTGTTGGGTGAGGCAAGTAAGGCATCAAATTTGGCTTTGGCAGCAATGCCATCAATCAATGCAAAGCCGTTTTGCAGTGAAAACCCAATATAGGCTAACACCCAGCCACCGATAACACTGTAAAAGCCTAAAATCAGTAGACCTGTCACTTGGCCCATGCCGCCTAACCAGCGCCAATACGATTTAGCGCCAGCCTCTTGGGCAAGTATTGCCATGCCATCAAATGGGTTTTTTTGTGCGCGACGCCCCAGTAGAATTTCGGTCATCATTAGCGGAATGCCGACTAGAAAAATACAAGCGATAAATACCAGCACAAATGCGCTGCCACCATTCACGCCGATCATATAAGGCAGCTTCCAAATATTGCCTAAGCCAATTGCTGAGCCAGCGGTGGCGAGCATGAATGACCAGCGGTTCCGCCATGCGCCACGATGAAGCATTATTTGCGCCCCGCAAAAAAAGTGTCAGTTTCTTGTTTGATGATTTTAGCGAGTAACAATAAGCCAATCAGGTTAGGGATTGCCATCATGCCGTTCATTAAGTCACTAAAGTTCCATACAAATTCTAGGCTGGTGAGGCAGCCCACCATCACGGCGACAGTAAATATCACCCGATAGGGTTTGATGGCGCGAGTACCGAGCAAGTATTCTATCGCTTTCTCGCCATAGTAATTCCAGCCGATAAGTGTGGAATAAGCAAATAAGGCTGTCGCAACTGCCACGATTACGCGGCCGCTTTGACCTAATGTTTCTGCCATACTGGCACTGGTAAGTTCTGCAGGGGAAATGCCTTGCAACCAACTTTGTGCGGTGAGGATGACTAATGCTGTGATGGTGCAAACAACGAGCGTATCAATAAAAGTTTGTGTCATGCTGACTAACGCTTGTGTCACTGGTTGTTGCGTGCGAGCCGCTGCCGCAGCAATGGGGGCAGAGCCTAAGCCTGACTCGTTAGAAAATACACCGCGCGAAACCCCCATGCGGATAGCCGTTGCAATGGTCGCACCAACAAAACCACCCGTGGCAGCGATAGGAGAAAATGCGTGGCCGAATATCAAACTTAATGCGTGCGGGATTTCAGACGCGTTGAGAATCAGTACCCATAAGCTCGCGCCCACGTAACCTAAAATCATCATCGGAACGAGATAGGACGTGAATTTTCCAATCGATTTAATGCCGCCTAAAATGACCAATCCGGTGAGCAATGTGAGCGCAATTCCTGTGACCTCTACGGGGACTTCAAACGTGGCTTGCAGTATTTTGGCCGTAGCGTTGGCTTGCGTCATGTTGCCGATGCCGAATGCCGCGCATGCTGTAAAAATAGCGAATAAAGTGCCTAACCAAGGTAGTCCTGCGCCCTTGCTGATGTAATACATCGGCCCGCCGCGCATACCGTGTTCACCTTTCTCACGGTATTTCACTGCTAATACCGCTTCGCTATATTTTGTTGCCATGCCAACCAAGCCGGTGACCCACATCCAGAATACGGCACCCGGTCCTCCAACGGTAATCGCTGTCGCAACGCCGACGATATTACCAATACCAACGGTCGCGGCCAATGCCGTCATTAATGCAGCAAAATGGCTAATGTCGCCATGGTGACCGTGATCTTTTTGCAGAATCAATTTGAAAGCTAAAGGCAACGCGCGGAACTGTAAGCCTTTCAGAATAATGGTGAGATAGAAGCCTGTGCCTACCAATAAAATCAGCATGGGTGGCCCCCAAATAACTCCGGATAACGTTGCAACCAAACTTTCAATCGCTTGCATAGCATTGCCTTTTTTATTGTGTGAACATGACGATTAAGGGGTTAACTTGTGTAGTGTTGTTTGAGTACTTCTATCATATAGCGATGGTCAGCGACACCTGCGCTTTCGCGGATACTGTGCATGGCCCATATAGGGTTGCCAACGTCGACAGTGGCGATGCCCAGTTGTGCCGCCATGATTGGGCCGATGGTGCTGCCGCAGCCTAAATCGGTGCGATGCGCATATTGTTGAAATGGCACACCAGCTTGTTCACATAGATGCATAAAACGCGCAGCCGTTTGTGCATTGGTACTGTAGCGTTGGTTGGCATTGGTTTTGATGACTGGGCCCTGATTCACATACACATGATGGCAAGGCTCGTAGCTGCCTGCATGGTTAGGATGAAAAGCGTGCGCCATGTCGGCACTGATAAAAAAACTGTTGGCAAGACTGCGCAGTTTTTCTTCTTGTGAAAGTTTTGTGTGATGACAAACGCGTTCAATCACATCTAACAAAAAGCTCCCGCCAGCGCCTGTGGTACTTTCCGACCCTACTTCTTCATGGTCAAACAACGCGCAAATCAGGGTAGATTGCGGATTATCCGTTGTTAACAAAGCTTCTAATGCTGCGTGGCAAGAGGCTAAATTATCCAACTGGCTATTCGCCAGAAACTCTTGTTCTAAGCCCCAAAAGCTGCCTTTTTGTACATCGTACAAGGCTAAATCCCAGCTCAGAATGTCGTCTGCAGCCACTTGCAAGGTATTGGATAACGCTTCCGTAAGCAATTGTTTAGCAGTTTCTGTGTTCGTGGCGTGACCAAAAATCAACGGCAGACCAGTTTGTTTGTTGAGCACCAAGCCCTTTTCATTCACCTCGCGGTTCATATGAATAGCGAGGTTGGGTAGGCGCGCAACCGCTTGGTCAAGTTTGATTAAACGTGTCGAAAAGCCTTGTGCTTTTTTGACTACCACACGACCTGCAAGGCTTAAATCGCGGTCAGTAAATGTGGCCAAAATGGGGCCGCCGTAGACCTCAACACCCAGTTGTGCCAATCCCTCTGTGCTGTAGGCCGCTTTGGGCTTTAAGCGCAAGCCGGGGGAATCAGTATGCGCGCCAATAATCCGAAATCCACTATCTGCTAAAGCTTGTTGACCAAGAACAAAGGCAATGATGGAGCCGCCATCGCGAACAACAAAATATTTCTCGCCTGCTTTAAGTTGCCAAGTTGTGGATTCTTGGAGTTCAACAAAGTCTTGATTTTGCAATGCGGTTGCAGTGGTAGCAACGGCATGCCACGGGCTGGGACTTAAATCAATAAAATCCAGCAGGGCTTGTGCGTTTTGCTTGGCTTCTATTGATATTTGCATATTAAACCCAGTTTTTCTCGATCAAAAAGTCAGTATGAAGTTTGGCTTCTGCGCTGCCTGCTTCAGGTTTCCAGTCGTAACGCCATTTCACAATCGGTGGCATCGAGAGCAAAATGGACTCGGTGCGGCCATTGGACTGTAAGCCAAAAATAGTTCCGCGGTCAAAAATCAAATTAAATTCGACATAGCGGCCACGGCGGTAAGCTTGAAAGTCGCGTTCACGCTCACCATATGGCGTTTCTTTACGGCGCTGCACTATCGGCAAGTAAGCATTGATAAACGCATCACCAACAGCGCGCTGTAGAGCAAAACTTTGAGTAAAGCCTAACTCGCTAAAATCATCAAAAAATACGCCACCAATGCCGCGTGGCTCTTTACGGTGTTTGAGGTAAAAGTATTCATCACACCATTTTTTAAACTTGGCGTAATAATCATTGCCAAATGGTGCGAGTGCTTCTTTGTTGACACGATGGAAGTGGTTACAGTCTTCTTCATAGCCGTAGTAAGGGGTGAGATCCATCCCGCCACCAAACCACCAAATATCTCGCTCGGCATCATTTTGCGCTTTTGCGATGAAAAACCGTACATTCATGTGCACTGTTGGGATGTACGGATTACGTGGATGAAAAACGAGCGAGACGCCCATTGCCTCCCAAGGGCGACCAGCTGCCTCTGGGTGCGCAACACTGGCAGCAGGCGGGAGCTTATTGCCCAATACGTGAGAAAAACCAATCCCGGCGCGCTCGAAGACATTGCCGTTTTCTAACATGCACGAGTTACCACCGCCCCCTTCGGGGCGCTGCCAACTATCTTGCAAAAAAGTTTTGCCGTCTACCAGTTCAATTGCTTCAACGATGCGGGCTTGCAAACCTTGCAGATAATCAAAAACGGCTTGGGTGTTAATGTTAGGCATCATTAGCCCTTAATTGCTCTGAAGCCAATATCTGTACGGTATTGTGCGCCATCAAAATGAATTTCGTTGATGATGCGATAGGCTTGTTGCTGGGCAAATTTTACCGTTTCACCTAATGCAGTCACGCAGAGCACGCGGCCACCACTGGTAACGACTTTACCATCTTTAAGTGATGTGCCAGCGTGAAACACATACGCATCAGTCAACCCTTTGGGTAGACCGATAATTTCATCGCCCAGCTTTGGTGTTTCGGGGTAATTGGCGCTCGCCATCACCACGCCCAGCGCAAAACGTCTATCCCATTCAACTTCAGCTTGGTTGAGTGTGCCATTTACCGCGTGTTCAGCTAAGCTCACCAAGTCGGTTTTTAGGCGCATCATAATTGGCTGGGTTTCGGGGTCGCCCATGCGGCAGTTAAATTCTAGCGTTTTTACCGAGCCATCTTTGCCTATCATTAAGCCGGCATATAAAAAGCCCGTGTAGGGGATACCGTCTTTTGCCATGCCTTCAACCGTTGGGATGATAATCTCGCGCATGGCTTTAGCATGAATTTCAGGCGTGACGCATGGCGCCGGTGAATATGCGCCCATGCCGCCCGTATTGGGGCCTTGGTCGGCATCTTGTAGACGTTTATGGTCTTGGCTGGTGGCGAGAGGCAAAATACTTTTGCCATCGACCATCACCATAAAGCTTGCTTCTTCACCATCTAAAAACTCTTCTATCACCACGCGCGCGCCGGCGTCACCGAGTTTATTGTCCGATAGCATTGCATCTACAGCGGTATGGGCTTCATCCAATGTCATGGCAACAACAACCCCTTTCCCTGCAGCCAGACCATCGGCCTTAATTACAATCGGCGCGCCGTTTGCGTTAATGTAGGCATGTGCTTCATCTACATTGCTAAAGGTTTGGTATTTTGCAGTTGGAATGCCATGGCGGAACATAAATGCTTTGGCAAAATCTTTGCTGGATTCTAATTGCGCCGCTGCTTTGGTTGGGCCAAAAATCTTTAAACCTGCGGTGCGAAATGCATCCACCACGCCTTGGCTCAGCGGCGCTTCTGGCCCGACAATCGTTAACTGAATTTGCTCGTCTTGCGCAAATTTCACCAAGTCATCCACGTTGCTAATAGGTACGTTCAGCATGTCTGGATTGGTGGCTGTGCCTGCATTGCCGGGCGCAACATACACGCGACTAATTTCTTTATTTTGTGCAACTTTCCAAGCAAGCGCATGCTCACGGCCGCCAGAACCAATGACGAGAATTTTCATAAATTTATTTTATGGGCAAATCACGATGTCGCTTGTTGGTTCTGGCCACTTTGTTTAACATAAATGTTAGCCTTCACCGCAACTTCGTTGTCGCTCACTCCTTATCTATCCATTTGAAATGCCTGCGTCGTTTGCTCCGCGGCGCCTTGTGTTTTAGTCCCATAAAATAAATTTATGAGCTTTGTAACTTTTTCACCTTAAAATCTGCCGCATAAATCCGCCCAGAGCATTATCAGCGCAAGACGCATGGGACGCATAAGGGGTGCGTGAAGATTGCGAGTGCTGTTTAACACAGCGATTGTAATGCTCGAGACGGATTTAATGTCTAAAGTGTCTCACGCCAGTCACCACCATTGCCAGACCACGTTCATCTGCCGCAGCAATCACTTCTTCATCGCGCATGCTGCCACCAGGGTGGATCACACAACTCGCGCCAGCATCAGCCAACACATCTACACCGTCACGGAATGGGAAGAATGCATCTGAGGCAACCACAGAACCTTGCAAGCTTAATCCGGCATTTTGCGCTTTAATCGCGGCAATTTTGGAGCTATCTACGCGGCTCATTTGGCCTGCGCCCACGCCCAAAGTCATGCCGCCACCGCAGAACACAATGGCGTTACTTTTCACATATTTCGCGATATTCCAGGCAAAGAGTAAATCTTGCATTTGTTGTGGAGTGGGTTGTAATTTGGTCACAATTTTAATGTCGCTCATTTGCAAGTCGTGGTTATCTGCACTCTGCAGCAAGATGCCAGAGCCTACGCGTTTACTATCCACAGCATTGCGGCCTTGCTCCCATGCGGTTTGCCCACCTTGAGGTAATGTGATTTTTAATACACGTACATTGGTTTTAGCGCTAAAAATTGCCAAGGCTTCGGGTGTGTAATCTGGGGCGATTAATACCTCTACAAATTGTTTGCTCACCGCTTCGGCACCTGCACCATCGAGCGTGCAGTTAAAAGCAATGATGCCGCCAAATGCTGAGGTCGGATCAGTTTTGAACGCCTTGCTGTAAGCCTCTAACGCATTCACACCAAGCGCTACGCCGCATGGGTTGGCGTGTTTCACAATCACACAAGCATTGCCAGTAAAGGATTTTACCGCTTCCCAAGCGGCATCGGCATCGGCAATATTGTTGTAGCTTAATTCTTTGCCTTGTAGTTGTTGCGCAGTGGCAAGGCTACCAGGCGCGGGATATAAGTCGCGGTAAAACGCAGCTTGCTGGTGGCTATTTTCTCCATAGCGTAAATCTTGCACTTTGACAAAATTGCTGTTCATTTGCGCGGGGAATTGATTTAACACAGGTTTGCCCGCGGCTTCGGTTTCGTCAAAGTTGATGGCTGATAAATAATTGCTAATCGCTGCATCATATTGTGCGATACGGTTAAAGGCGGCGACGGATAATTTAAAGCGCGTTGCTTTAGAAACCGCACCGTTATTTGCTTTTAACTCAGCAATGACTTCTGAGTACTGTGCAGCATCGGTCAGCACGGCAACATCGTTCCAGTTTTTCGCGGCTGAACGCACCATGGCTGGGCCACCAATATCAATATTTTCAATGGCGTCTTCTAGCGTGCAATCTGGCTTGGCGACTGTGGCTTCAAAAGGGTAAAGATTCACTACCAATAAATCAATGTTTTCAATGCCATATTGCTGCATGGCGGCCACGTGCTCTGGCAAATCGCGGCGACCCAGCAAGCCACCGTGTACTTTGGGGTGCAGGGTTTTGACACGTCCGTCGAGCATTTCGGGAAAACCAGTAAAGTCGCTGACTTCTTTGACAGGGATGTTGTTGTCACGGAACAGTTTAGCTGTGCCGCCAGTGGATAAAATTTCTACGCCCAACCCTTGCAATGCCGTTGCAAGTTCTAGTACGCCAGTTTTGTCAGAAACGCTAATAAGTGCGCGCTTAACGATAGCCATGTAAACACTCTAAATAATTGAAAATTAAAGAAAGAATAAATCTTAGTCGATATTATATTGCTGAATTTTTTTACGCAAAGTGTTGCGGTTAAGCCCCAAAATTTCTGCGGCTTTAGATTGGTTGCCGGCAGCGTATTGCATGACATATTCCAATAAGGGTTTTTCTATGCAACTTAACACCATGTCATATACCGCATGTGGGGGCTGACCGTCCAAGTCTTCAAAGTATTGGTCGAGTGATGATTTCACACTATTGGCAAGTTCACATTGATGCATTATGCCACCTCAAGCTTTAAAGGGTTGAAAAGATCATCGTCCTCTTCTTCATACTGCAAACGATGGTCACGGGTTTGTAAGTGCTCAAAGAAAGCATCAATCGCTTCAAGTTGCAAAGAAATCGTCTGCAGCGTATTCATATTGTGGCGAAACTGCGCAGAGTCCTTTAATCCTTTGGTGTACCAAGAAATATGCTTGCGTGCCATTCGCATACCGGTTAATTCACCATAAAAATCATATAAATCATGGAGATGCTCAAGCATCACAGTGCGAATTTCGCTCACTTCTGGCGCTGGTAAATGTGTGCCAGTTTGAATGAAATGTTGAATTTCTCTAAAAATCCACGGGCGTCCTTGGGCGGCGCGACCAATCATCACGGCATCGGCTTTGGTGTAATCGAGCACAAATTTGGCTTTTTCCGGCGTGGTAATGTCACCGTTGGCAATCAGTGGAATTTGAATCGCCTGTTTAACGGCGGCAATTGTGTCGTACTCAGCATCGCCGTGGTACAAATCCGCGCGAGTGCGGCCATGAATCGTGAGTGCTTGGACGCCAATATCTTCTGCAATTTTGGCGACTTGCACGGCATTTTTATTTTGTCTATCCCAACCGGTGCGGATTTTTAAGGTGACTGGCACATCCACAGCACTTACAACGGCTTTTAAAATTTGCGAGACCAACGGTTCATCTCTAAGCAAGGCTGAGCCAGCCATCACGTTGCAGATTTTTTTTGCTGGGCAGCCCATGTTGATGTCAATGATTTGTGCGCCATTGTCCACATTGTGTTTGGCGGCTTCAGCCATCATTTTTGGGTCAGCGCCTGCAATTTGTACTGAAATCGGCTCGACTTCACCTTCATGATTTGCGCGACGCTTGGTTTTTTCACTGCCATACAAAAGAGAGTTGGATGTGACCATTTCTGAAACGGCAAGGCCTGCGCCCATTTTTTTACAAAGTTGGCGAAAAGGACGATCTGTGACGCCAGCCATTGGGGCGACAACAAGATTGTTTTTGAGTTGATATGAGCCGATGCGCATGAATTTTTTTAAGTTTGCGTTTTTAAAGCGGGAAGTCATCATTTTATCTCTTTTGCGCGTCTAGGTGGAGAGGTTTACGCACAATTGCGTGTACTAACAGGAGGAAATAGTTCGGTATTTTGAAAATTTTTGTGAATTGTGACAATTTGTAACAACGCAGAAAAGTTCAGTGATATTCTAGCGAATCATTAGCATGGATAAGCTAATGACTAAAAAATATTAAAAAATCATGTTGGGGGGAGGTTAACATGTGTAAGGTGACGGCCGCTTTAGTCGGCTGCTTTTTTTCTGTGGGTGCGCAAGCGGCAGGGTTTGCGTTGATTGAACAAAGTGGCAGTGGAATGGGGAACGCCTTTGCCGGAGCCGCAGCGAGTGCGGAAGATGCAAGCACGATCTTTTTTAACCCAGCTGGCATGACATATATTCAAGGCGATCAAATCGTGGGTGCCTTGCATTTGATTAAACCATCGGCACATTTTAATGATGATGGTTCCACAGCTGGATTATTCAGAACAAAGGGTGACGAAGGTGGTGATTTAGGCGATTTAGCGTTCGTCCCTAATTTTTACTATGTAAAAGACATTAACCCAACCATTAAATTAGGCTTAGGCGTGAATGCGCCATTTGGCTTAAAAACAGAATATGACGATGATTGGATGGGGCGTTTTCAGGCGGTTAAATCTGAATTAAAAACTGTCAATATCAACCCTTCGATAGCCTTTAAAGTTTCTGATGCGCTTTCTTTAGGGTTTGGCGTTTCTGCCATGTGGGCACAGGCAGAGTTAACTAGGGCTGTCAATTTTCCGAACACTACGGGTATTGGCGCACTAGGAGCTTCTTTGGGTGAAGGTAGTGTAAAAATTAAGGGCGATGACTGGGGCTTTGGCTTTAATGCCGGTGCGATTTTTCAGGTGACTGATGCAACGAGATTAGGCTTAGCTTATCGCTCCAAAGTAAAGCAGCATTTGGATGGGGATGTGAGATTTTCTGATCGCCCGACCACCGTCAGTGCTGGTGTCAATGCTGCGCTTGCCGCCGCAACGCCAAATGGGGATGTGACGGCGGATGTGACCTTGCCTGAGTCGTTTTCTATGAGTGTGTTTAGTCAAGTGAACGATACTTGGGATGTGATGGCGGACGCGACTTGGACACGTTGGAGTCGTTTCCAAGAGCTAAAAGTAGTACGTAATAGCGGTGCTGTGTTGCAAAGTGTGGAGGAAAAGTGGCACAACACCATGCGATATTCGATTGGCGCAAATTATAAATATAGCGACTCGCTAAAATTGCGTATGGGTGTTGCTTATGATGAAGAAGCGATTTCAACAGACACACGCACAGCGCGTATTCCGGGCAATGACAGAACCTGGGTGGCTTTGGGCGCGGCTTGGCAAATGAATCCGAACACTAAACTCGATGTTGGTTATGCACACTTGTTTGTCAGCGATGCGAAGATTGACGACAACCAAACCGCTACTGCTAACGGCCGCTTGAACGGGGAGTACGACGGTAGCGTGGATATTTTAAGTGCGCAAGTGACTTACAGTTTTTAACCCTTCATTATGCCCTGTAGGATCTAAAAAATTTGCAGGGCATTTTTATGCAAAACACTCAAGTTTCCATTTCACGCATTGCTTTTGCTAGTTTTATTGGTACGGCGATTGAATTTTACGATTTTTATATTTACGCCTTTGCCGCTGCACTGGTTATCGGTGAAGTGTTTTTTCCTTTAAGTGATCCCGCAGCACAATCCCTCAACGCTTTCCTCACCTTCGGCATTGCTTTTTTAGCGCGCCCAGTAGGCGCGGTTATTTTTGGCCATTTTGGCGATAAATTCGGTCGTAAAGTCACGCTTTCCGCTTCATTGCTGGTGATGGGCGTTTCAACTTTGTTGATCGGTTGCTTGCCAAGTTACGCCAGTATCGGTGTGTGGGCGCCAATTTTATTGTGCTTGTTACGTTTGGGCCAAGGGATTGGTTTGGGTGGCGAATGGGGCGGGGCGGCGTTGCTCGCGACCGAACACGCTCCAGAAGGAAAACGCGGTTGGTATGGCATGTTAAGCATTTTCCAGACAGTATGATATTATCAAAATCATATTAACCTCATTTAATTCAATGAGTAATGCAATATATTTGATAATGTAATATTGATAATAAGTTTAATATGATTGAACTTCAAAAATTAGGCAAACATCTACAAATTAGGACTGTAGATGAATATGCAAATGAACACCTTTTCAATATTGATGGCTTCCTTATTTTAGGGAGTGAATACAAGGTTATATTAGACCCTATATTGCAGTATCTTTCGCTGATAAGCTCAGCTTCCGCTAAATCAACTTGTAAGCATGTGCAGTGGATTGGTGATGCTTTAAATATCCTAAAAGTAAGAAGTTTGCCAATTAGCGAGCCTGATTGGACGCGTTTAATACTAGGTATTCATAGATTTGTTTTAACTCGAAAAGACTCTAATGCTAGCGTTAAAACTCGCTGTGTAATTTGGCAATATGTTCGCCAACTCCTGCAAATTGTTCAAGAAAACGATGTATTTCCAATTTCAATTTATCTTCCAGTTACAAGAAATTTAGATAGTGTTGATATTTCTTCATATCGTGATCATTTAATTGGTCAAAAACCCCCAGAGAAGGTGGTCGCAAGTAAAGTAAATAAACTACTCGTTCCAATTGAGTTTGGTAAGTCAGACGCTTTTTACTTAGATGAAATAAGGGATAAATTAGCTCATCGTAGAAAAGTACTTTATGGCGCTCTTAGCGATTATTGGTCAAAATTAAGGGAAAATTATGAGTTTGGTGCAGAACTAATTAAATCAGTAGATTGGAATGAACTTAAAAATCAATGTAAATCGTATGAGCAATTTGGAGACGAACTTCATCCTTGTGATTTTAGAAGAGGAATAGAAGGTTTAAAAAATACGCTAGCTCTAAGTATTTATGGAAATAATGGATTTTTGGTTACTCAATCCGACAGATATCCCCACTCAAGTCAAAAGCGTGCATCAATGCTAAATGATGACTACAAATTCCCAAAGGGCGAGTCCTCGACAAGGAGGGCAGGAGGATCAAGAGATGTACTTTTTGATTGTATTTTTTCTGATTTAAAATTACCGCCCAACTTTTTAACTGAAAACAGAAAGCAGATGAATAAGTCCAGCGAGGGCAAACAGGCCTTGAATTGGATGATCGGGAGTCTAATAAGTACTGACGTCACTGTTATTTGCTCGCTTTTAATAATGCTTAATCCAAAGTTTACCCCCGCATCATTGTTGCGAGCCAGAGTTTGCGACAATAACGAAAAGTGTTACCTGATAGAAACAGATGGTCAATGGTCATTTTCAATTGAAAAGAAAAGAGCTAAAAGTATGAAAACTGAGGAGCTTGATTCCCTATCAGTCGAAATTATTTCAACAATTATTGAGATGACATCTGCTCGCCGCACATATTTGAAGAAATTAAACGACCCTGCAGCAGAACTTCTTTTTATTCCCGTCGGGGTAATCAGCAACAAGATTGTCGCTGGGGGAATCGCTATTGAGAGTCGCATTCTTTCTGGTAATGATTTGGCAGGTGTATGGCTTGGCGATTATTATCCAGAATTAGAATTGGATGAAAATGGACTCGGCAGGGGTGCAATTTCAGCGTCTAAAATTCGTGCTACCGAAGGTGTTTTGGAGTGGTTTCGTACAGGAAGTCTCACTGCGATGAGAAGGAAGCTAGGAAATACTCAAAAAGTAGTCTTGACTCATTATCTCCCCAAGCCTTTATTGGACGCATGGAATACTAGACTAATTCGTCGATTTCAGAACTTATGGATAGCAGTTGCCGCGGCTGAAGAGCCGTTTTTATTGGAGGTAACAGACTTCAATAATTTAACCGATTTACATGTATTTTTAAAAGACTTACTCAATCTTCATAACCGCAGTGGCTCGCCTCTTTCTGAAGAGCTTCATGCTAAATTTAGCTACTTAAAAGAAGTGCCATCCAATGAAGAAAAGCTGGAAGGCTCTTTGTATGTGGCAATCAGTACTAATACATTATCAGTGTTATACACATATTATTATGCTGCACTCAATGCAGGATTAAGCTCTGATCAAATGAATTACCAAGATGCATTAACTGGATTGTCCCCTAAGTATTTTATTGATTTGGCTCAACTGCTTATCAAGACGCTCCCAGATCATAATATGCCAGAATTTAACAATTCCCATCACGAGGCTCAACTAATTGCACTTGATAAGGCCTCAAATATGACTTGGGGACATTTATTTGCTATAAGGAATGATGATGTCTTTAAAGCTGTTTAGACAACTTGAACATTTTAATCCAATAGAGAAGTGTCAAGTAATTGCACTTTTAGATGATGCTGAAAAATTAAGCCAAACATATGAAGGCCCATGGACGGCTCCTTGGCTGCATGACTCAGTGCACTCTTTAATTTGGAGGGTAAGTAAAAATCATGGTACTAGATTTGTTAATGGTGAGTTAGAATCATTTGAACAAATATATTGGGATTTTGCCTTGCCAGATGGTAGCAATCTAGGCGATGAGAAGAATTTAAATTTCTTACACATGATTCAGAAAGTTGCTTTTTTATCAAGAGAAGCTCCCATCAAAATAAAGTCTCCCAATGCAAATACCCATATAGCTTTTATTAGATTTCTTCATTGCGTAACTCGTTGGGTTTATTTACATAAAGATTTGTTTGATCCTGAAAATGAGTTTCTCCGACGTATTGATGCTAATGCTATTCGTGACTTCTTAAGTAAATATAGTCAAGGAGGATATACTTTCTTACTTTGCTATCCTGAGAGAATACTAACGTATTTGTATGAACAAGTCTTTCAAAGGCATCCCTCTAAAGATGTGCTTGAAAATTTATTCTGTATACCAAGTAATGAGTTGGTAGAAATTGGCAAATGGCTTATAAAAAATGATTTTATAGCTGCTACAGGAAGGGATAAATTTCCTCATTTAAAACGACATAAGCTTTCAGAAATTCTTGGCGGCGTCTCAACGTCAATATTTAGTAGTGACCGATTAAATGCTTTTATACAGTATCTAACACCAGGATGTAATTCCCCGCTTCTTACTAAATCAGATCAAAGAAGAGAGTATTTTAGTCATCGTACACCTCTGCTTCAAGATGCTAAATTTCGGAAATCCCCTCACGGCTCTTTACAAGCCCCTCTTGCAGGTTGGGCTGAAATAATATCTATGCGTCGGCATTTGCCAGAGTACCTCCCTTCTGCTGATTGCTATAAGCATAAGGAGTTTTCAGTTTTGATTAAAAGGTTAGGGTTGAATTCCGTACACACTCCATGGATGCCTTTGAAAACTGCGTTAAGTTACACCACTGAGTCTTTGAGGTGGGTTCACGTTTATGGTGAGGAGTTAGTGACCTTATTTTTAGATGTTTATGCATATTTTAATAAAGAAGATATTTTGGACGTTCAAAATTATTCATATGCTGATGCTGCGGTCATGAGAGCTCGGCGTGATCAATATGTTAAGGATCGAATTCCTCAAGAATTATCCTCCTTAGGTATATCTGGATGCGTAAACTCATTATTGACTGGTGAGCACAATACTTACGGAGATTACTCAAAATTACGTTCATCACCATCTTTGTTTGATGCAGTTTCAATATTAATAGGAGCAGTTATTACTCTAGTTGGGATTACTAAGCCAATCCGGCAGGATGAAATATGTAATTTAGATCGGGACTGTATTGTATTTGTAAAGAATGATGGCTATTGGATTAAACAGCATCAAGGAAAGAAGAATGTTGGAGATGTTTGGGCTGAGGATTTACGGCCCATCCCTGCAATTACAGCTAAATCATTACTACTTATTAGGCGTCTTTCCGATGGAATTAAGCAAATTAACGGGATTGTTGATCCGTGGATTTTGAGTAAACTTTTTATATTTCCTGAGTTAGGAGGTTTATTAAAAAACACTTCACAAATGACGCAAGGACAGTCAAATAAATATATCGATTTTTTTTGCGATTATGTAGGGTTGTCACCAGATGAGTATGGTCGTCGCTGGTACTTGCGAGTTCACGAAACTCGAAAGAGTTTTCTTATTACATTTTTTTGGTGTTTTCGATTCTCTAGTTTAGATGCTGCTCGATGGATTGCAGGACATTCAGATGCTCAACATATTTACGCTTACATTCAAGCCAACTTCCCAGGTGAAGAATTACCTGCACTTGAAGCAGAGTATGCCGCTCAGTTGATGCGAGATTATGAGTCCGTTGGTGACAAATGTGAGGTGGAAAAGCTGGAAGAACTTCATCGTACCGTTTGCATGCATTTTAATGTCACTCAACTGAGCTTGGTTGCAGATGATGATTTAATTGATTGGATGAGAATGCAGTTCACTAAAGGTTATTTTCAAATTCAGCCTTACTCAATTAACTCTGAAGATGGGACAGTTCAGACACAAATAGCATTTAAATTAAACATAGCATGAAGAGATTAATTAATGTCCAACATAACTTTAAATAGCATTCGTCAACGATGGATTTTGTTAGGGGCGATGAACAACAATCCAAATAAAATATCTCGACAAATTGTTGAAGCTTGTAAATCCCAAGGAGCCTTAGCTAAGCTAGAAATCCCTCAGGATGGCATTTTTAAAGTTTCTCTAAATACTCTCAAAACTTCTGCCAATTTAGCTATAGAAACATATGACGGGAAGAATGGCTGGGATCAGTTAGAAGAACGCAGATTGAATGTAAATCTAATTAGTAAATCTAGTTCAAAATTAAAGCAGGCATCCCAGAAAAGGCCAAAAGACGCTAGAGTTGTTGAATTAGAAAATGCTTTAGATAAGGCTCACAGGCAACGTCTCAGAGTTGAGAGCGGATACTTCGAAGTTCTTACAATTCTCAGGGTGTTGGCAAAGTCTGATGCTTCATTAGAAGCTAAGTTAAAGCGTCACTTAGCTACCTTCGGTGTTCGTAGTTTGCAGGTTTTGGATGGTGGAGAAAATGTAGATGCTAACTAAGCAACTTTATCGATTAATTCCAAATGTTGAAATGGATGAGGTTGCAAGTTATAACCCACTTTCTAGAAGTTTTAATGCATGCACTAAGGAATCACCAGCCCTATTCGTTATTGCATGGCCAGACGGAACACCTTGTATATTAATGGAGCTTTATCTGTTAGCACGTTCCACAGAAGTTACTGTAAATTCCGTTGATGGAGGTACTTTAGGAAGTGAGGTTTCCCAACTCAGTCATATTGTTCGTTTTTGCTGGCAAATTAAAAAGGACTTTGTTGAGTTAGAGCAAGAAGATTTGCGAGACTTCATTGCATGTTTGATGAGCGAAAGACATCCAAGAAATACGGCGCGATCCAAGCGAAATAATAATACTGTCAATAATATCGTAGATTTAACAATTAGGTTTCTTAAATGGCTACAGGAAAATATTTTCTTAAATATATCAATTGTAGGAATAAAAAAAGATAACCCTCAAATTTGGCTTAAAGAGGTTAAATATACTGATTGGCGAGGAAACAGAGCCACTGCACTTAAGTTTCCTAGCTTGCCACCTAAAGCTACTCAGGAGCCAAAGTCACCTATTGGACGTGATATGAAGAGGTCACTCTGGAATACCGTCTCAATGATGTCAAAACCAGAAGACCAATCTATGAGATATATTGGCCAATTTTCTGATATGAAAGAAATGATTGAAGAATTAACTTACCTCAAGAAACGTAGAGAGTTACTCCTCGAATTACTTGAAGCAACAGGTGCTCGTCCTGGTGAGTTAAGTCTAATGCTTGTTTCTGAGAATGAATCATGTTCGATAAATAATAAAATTAAATTAATTACTTTGAAGCGGCGCAAGTTTGAAAAACGCAGCATTCCAATTGACCCCTCGGTTGCTATTAGACTGGAGTTATTTATCGCTAAACAACGAAAACTGTTGCTGAGTCGCTACGGCAATGCAGCAGATCCACAAGATCGGGTTTTTCTGACAGCAAATGCTAGGCCACTTGAGGTAGGTTCAATTGAACGTGAGTTTTCTAGAATTATCCATAAGGCTGGATTTGAAGATGTGCAGGCATGCATGTCCATGTTTAGACATCGTTTTATTACAAATATGGTGATGATCCATCTGAAGGCATTTATGTCAGAAAATGATGGAAAAGTTAGAATAAATATGACAGCATCAGATTACAGGACAATTTTAAAAAGGGTTGCTACTTTCACAGGTCATGGACATGTGGGAAGTCTTGAACATTATATTGACCTTGCTTGGAATGAAATGGGAGTGTTTGACTATGTTGAACCAGCTATTATGCTAATGAATGCTGTAGAAGGCTCAATTAATAGATTGACTGCGCTGATTGGGGATATTGCATTGAATCAGCAGAAAATAAATGGTCAACAAGTTCTTAATATTGCTGTAGATGAACTTAAAAAAGTGAAAGATAGGGTTACAAATGCGATTAAGAAAAATTATAAAACTTCCATAAATTCAAGACGCTTATTTCCAGATGGTACGCTTGAAATTTAACTCTAGTTAGAAGCTGAGCCCGCTTTCTAATTAAAGAGCTTATTAAATACATAATATGCAGTCACTAATTCCAATTGCCTCTAGTCAAAATAGGTGATTCCTTTCAGGTTATAGCAATTATCCAATGAGTATTTATAGAAATAAATAGATTAATATTTTTTATAGCTACTGATCATGCCAATTTTTCCCAAAGCTCATAAATCCCCATTGCAGTTACTTATAAACAAACTAAACATTTTAACTAACTTACTTATGCCTCCCAAAACATCTACAAAAACACTTTCGTGGTTTCAGAAAGTGGCTTTACTCATTACAAATAAGGACTCTTGGAGTAAGGTCAGAAGTCATTTTCCTTGAGTATTGATGGGCGATGTGATAAATTCAGATCGTGAAATTTTTATTTAAAATCCTTTTAATCGTATTCGTGTTGCAGTCTACCTGGGCTGTTGCTGCTCAGTATTGCCAGCACGAAGAAAATCCAAAGGTTGAACATATTGGTCACCATACGCACAAGCATACTTCTCAAAGTGCTGACAGTAGTCATGTGACCAATCAAAAATCAAGCGACAGCTCTAAGACAGAGATTGATACTGATTGCCCTTTTTGTCATTTAAGCAGTATCAAATCAATGATTACTAACTTTCCTGTGATTAATGCAGAAATAGAGCCTGTTGTAGTAGCCGATATTTACTACAGTTATCCTGAAATCACGCCACTTAAACCTGAACGTCCCAATTGGAATCTTGCTGTTTAATTCAGCGAGATTTTGCCATTTTTAAAGCCCAGTAATCCTTTAGCAGTTAACATTTTCTCGCTGAATTCTTACCTTATTTTTAGGAGAATTCTATGCGTTTATGTTATTTGTTTTTGTCATTTATTTTATTATCAATCTCCGCACAGGCTGCAGATGATGTTGCCCTACAGCATGCCGAAAACCAAAGTTTAAAAGAACTTTCTCTTTCAGACTCGCTTGATTTCGCGCTAAAAGCAAATCCTGATATTGCCGTTGCCATGCGTGAGCGTGAGGCTATAGATGGAGTAAAAGTACAAGCTGCCACTAGGCCTAATCCCTCTATTTCCACGTCTATTCAAGACACCAGAAGTGATACACGGCAAATTTATCTTCAATTGAATCAAGAGATTGAGCTAGGGGATAAACGTACAGCCAGAATGGACGCTGCCGATACTTTCTATAGCAAAGCAGATGCTGAATTGGCAACTAAAAAAGCTGAAATCCACGCCAATGTAGTATTGGCATTTTATGAATTACTGGTGGCACAAGAACGCGTTACACTTGCTAAATCCTCCGTGGAAGTTGCCGAGTTGGCACTTGATGCAGCCTCCAAGCGCGTCAAGGCTGGCAAAAGCTCACCCGTTGAACAAACCAAATCAGCGGTTGCATCAGCCTCTGCAAAAATTGAGCTCGTTCAAGCCACGACGCAATTAAACAATAGTCGCAAACATTTAAGTGCTCTATGGGGTGAAAACGCACCAAGTTTTGATCGAGCAACTGGTGACGTTGCTAGCATTCCTGAAGTAAGCTCACTGGATAATCTTCAATCATTAATCGATAGTGCACCATCTGTCAAACTTGCCAAACTGGAAATTAATGCGCGAGAGGCAATGACTAAGATCGAGCGCAGTCGAGCCATTCCCAATATCACAATTAGCGCAGGGGTAGTGAATAACCAAGAGATTGGGCTTAATCAGGCCTTGCTTGGGTTGTCTATACCAATTCCAGTCTTTGATCGTAACCAAGGCAATGTTCAGGAGGCTGTCAGCCGCAAGTTTAAAGCTGAAGACGAACTGATTGCTGTAAAAAACAGAATTCAAACAAATCTGG
>CAZAEN010000015.1:0-65362 GCA_964484105.1 uncultured Methylophilaceae bacterium | reverse complement strand
TGGCCAATCGCAACATAGATACAGGTCATGTTTTGACCTTTTTGGTTGATGATCGCATCTACTGCAACTGCTGTTTTACCTGTTTGACGGTCGCCAATAATCAGTTCACGTTGACCACGGCCAACTGGCACCATTGAGTCAACTGATTTCAAGCCGGTTTGAACTGGTTGAGAAACAGATTTACGTGCAATAACGCCTGGCGCTACTTTTTCAATCTTGTCAGTCATTTTTGCATTAACAGGACCTTTGCCGTCGATAGGCTGACCCAACGCGTTTACAACACGACCGACTAATTCCGGGCCTACAGGCACTTCCAAAATACGACCTGTACATTTACAAGTGTCGCCTTCAGTAATGTGCTCATAATCACCTAAAACCACAGCACCCACTGAGTCGCGCTCTAAGTTAAGCGCCAAACCAAACGTGTTGCCTGGAAATTCGATCATCTCGCCTGACATGACGTTTGATAGACCGTGAATACGCACGATGCCATCTGTTACTGAAATAACTGTGCCTTGTGTACGCGCTTCTGCACTAGTAGAAAAGTTTTCTAATCTACTTTTAATCAGTTCGCTAATTTCTGATGTTGATAACTGCATGATAACTCCTATCAATTTTTGGGCTAAACATGCCCGTATGCTTTATGCCGACAGCGTATACGCTAAATTTTGCAACTGGCCTTTTACAGACGCATCAATCACCGTATCACCGACAATAATCTTGACCCCGCCAATTATTTCGGGCTGCACAGTAACCGAAGCCTCAATTTTTTTGCCAAATTTGGCTTCCAGCTTTTTGATCAAATCGTTGACTTCGGCTTTAGAAGGTTGCGAAGCTGCGATAATCTCAGCCTCCAACACACCTTCTTCCTGCGCTTTTAATGCTTCGTATGCGCTTGCAATGGCTGGTAGAACAGAAATTCGACCATATTCAATCAAAAGCTTGATTAAATTTTGCCCTTGTTCGTTTAACTTATCGCCGCAAATTTTTAAAAATACGTCCAAAAGATCATTGCTGATGACTTTAGGATTATTAATAAAATCCTGCATTTTTGCGTCAGAAGCTACCGCACTGACAAAAGCCAACATCTGCGACCATTTATCCAAAGACTTAGTCTCTTTAGCAAGCTGATAGGCCGCTACGGCATAAGGTCTAGCAATAGTTGAAATTTCAGCCATAAATTAAAGCTCCGCTGCCAAATTGGCTAACATTTCGCTGTGCGCTTTAGCATCAATTTCTTTACGCAAGATTTTTTCTGCACCCGCGACTGCTAAGCTAGAGACTTGTGAGCGTAAACCTTCTTTAGCACGATTTACTTCTTGGTCTATCTCGGCTTTAGCACCAGCGATGATACGATCAGCTTCCGTTTTGGCTTGATTTTTCGCATCTTCGACAATTTGCACACCGCGCTTTTCAGCTTGACCAATAATTTCGCTCGCTTTTTGCTTCGCTTCGTTAAGTGTTACTTCAGATTTGCGTGCAGCAACTTCCAAGGCACTTTTGCCTTCTTGCGCAGCGGCCAACCCGTCAGCAATTTCTTTTTGACGCGCTTCAATCGCTTTCAAAAGTGGCGGCCAAACGAATTTCACTGTGAACCAAATCAACACGGCAAATGCAATCGCCTGTGCGACAAGTGTAAAGTTAATGTTCATTTTTGTTCCAAATTAAATTTTCATCTCATAAAGCCAATAAACATCTTTATTGGCTAACGTGAATTCGGCAAATGCCGATGCGTTACCAGTTATTACTGAGCAACAACACTTAATAATGGATTTGCAAAAGCAAACATCATTGCCAAACCAACACCGATAATGAATGAAGCGTCGATCAAACCTAATAGTAAAAACACTTTACCTTGCAAAGCTGGAATCATTTCAGGTTGACGTGCAGCACCTTCCAAAAAGCTTGCACACATAATACCAATACCGATACAAGCACCTGCAGCGCCCAAACCGATAATTAAACCAATACCAATACCTGTGTAGGCTTGAATCATTGCTAAAGCTTCCATTTTTTACCCTCTCTTAAAAAAACTATAAAACCAAAAATTAACGACAATTAAACTACATAAAAACTAGTGTGACTCATGCGCCATGGCCAAATACACCACGGTGAGCATCATGAAAATAAATGCCTGTAATGCGACAATTAAAATATGGAAAATAGACCATCCTGCGCCAAGAATCGCGCCAAAGATGGTACCAGTTAATCCAGTTGCCGCCCACAAACCTAAGAGCAAGAAGATCACTTCACCTGCGTACATGTTTCCGAACAACCGTAAAGAATGTGATAACGGTTTAGAGACGTATTCAATGATGTTGAATAAAAAATTTGCCGGCCACACCCAAATTTTGCTACCAAACGGTGCACAAAACAGCTCATGAATCCAACCACCAAATCCTTTTACTGCAATTGAAAAATAAATCATCAACGCCCACACCGCCAAAGCCAACGCAAAGGTTGTATTGATATCTGAAGTTGGCACTGCGCGCCATTTTTCGATACCGAAAAACGCCAATATATTAGCGAGCACATCGACTGGCAAAAAGTCCATGGCATTCATTGCGAATACCCATAAAAAAACCGTCAACGCGGTTGGAGCAATAAACGAATGACGGTTACCATGAAAAATATTTTTGACTTGATCATCGACGAATCCAAACACCAACTCGATAAATGCTTGTCTTTTGCTTGGAATTCCGGAAGTTGCGCCACGCGCAATCCACCACACAAAACCCATGACCAAAATGCCAAGCAATACTGACATAATCAAAGTATCGTAATGCAACACCCAAAAACTGGTGTCGCCAATTGGCTTTGCATTGAAACTTAAATGGTGGGCAATATAACCTGAAGGAGTAAGTGCGTGTTCTGCGTGTTCGGCTGCCATAGTTTAAATCTACTCTTAATTAATCTGTGAAATCTTGAAAATTTTTGAAAACCTATGCATTCATTTTGCTTAGCGCAATCCCAGAAAATAATGCCGAGGCCGCCAAACCTGCAATCAGTGCAAACGGCACCAACTGCTCATAAAACTTAAATATCAACAAAAGCAAAACAATAATGACAGCAATTTTTACTGCCTCAGCTTTTAGTAAGTTAACCAGCACCGCTGATGCATCTTGATTGTTTATTTTTCTTTTACTCATCAAAGACGCACAACAAACGCCGCACACCACACTCAAGCCACCCAGCACTGCTGATATTGCCGCGTTTTTCCCAAACAAAAATACCATAACGGTTGCAAGCACTGCTGTTGCAATCAGTTGAATTTTTAACATTTTGCTAAAAACTTCAGATGTGTTGGGCGCTGACAATTCTTGGCTCAAATTCTTTTGCTGTTGAACTTTTTAGTCGTATTTAAATCACGACCTTTAAAGTCGTGCGATTTTGAATTATAAACATCGCTAAGTCAATAGCCCATAACCACTTTTCTTGATTTAACTCAACTTTAGTCTTATATAAGACATTTACCTATAATTGCATCAAATCCTGCGTTATTGCACCAGCTTCGCTATTAATTCATCTAACTGATCTAAATTCGCGTAGTTTATTTTTAGTACGCCTTTACCATTTTTTCCACTTTGAATAACCACCGCGACACCCAACTGCTCGCTCAACGATTCCTGCAACCGCAGCACGTCTTGATCTTCACGAATATTTTTTGAAGTTGCTTGCTTTTCTTTCGCATCTTCATCAGGTGTTTCATTAAACACTTTGACGATTTTTTCTGCTTCGCGTACGGATAATTGGTCATGCACAATCCGTTCGGCCAAAATCACCTGATGCGCACCACTCAAGCCAATCAAGCTTCTCGCATGCCCCATGTCCAACTTGCCTTGAATCAGCATTTCTTGCACCGGCATACATAGTGTGAGTAGGCGCAATAAATTTGAAACCGCAGCACGTGAGCGCCCGACGGCTTCAGCTGCCTGCTCATGCGTCATGTCGAATTCATCGATTAAGCGTTTGATGCCTTGCGCTTCTTCCAACGGGTTCAAGTTTTCACGCTGAATATTTTCAATCAGCGCCATGGCCAACGCTGCTTCGTCAGGAATATTGCGCACAACCACCGGCACTTCTGTTAAGCCAGCAATTTGGCTCGCACGCCAGCGGCGTTCACCGGCAATAATTTCATAGCCACCAGCTGTTAATGGGCGCACCAGAATTGGCTGCATAATGCCTTGCGTTTTGATCGAAGCCGCCAGTGTTTGCAGGGCTTCTTCGTCCATATAACTACGTGGCTGATATTTGCCTGGCTGCAGTTCGCTAACATTTAGCGTCATCAACGCATCATTTGATGCACTTGTGGCTTCGTCATCACCAAGCAATGAATCCAAGCCTCTCCCCAACCCTTTTAACTTAACCATTTTGTCGCTCTTTTTCTAAAATCTCTGTTGCTAATTCCAAATATGCCGCCGCCCCTTTTGAAGACTTATCGTACGCCAGCACAGGCAACCCATAACTTGGCGCTTCTGCCAGCCGTATATTGCGCGGAATGATGGTTTTATACACTTTGTCACCAAAGTGGCTGATCAACTGTTCGGAAACCTGATTTGCCAACATATTACGAGTATCAAACAACGTTCTGAGCAAACCTTCTATTTCCAATGTTTTATTTAAATGCTTGCGCACTTTTTTAATCGTGCTCACCAAATCGGACAATCCCTCCAGTGCGTAATACTCACACTGCATCGGGATCATCACTGTATTCGCCGCAGTCAATGCGTTTACTGTCACTAAATTCAGTGCTGGCGGGCAATCTAGTAGAACATAATCGTAAACCGCTGGGTGCGGATGACCTTCATCCTCGCCAGTTAATTCCATAATCGCGCCTTTGAGGCGATTTTCACGGGAAATTTCATTGACCAATTCAACTTCAGCCCCTGCAAGTTCGCGGTTAGATGGCGCAATATCAAAGCCATTTTTTTCATCTTTGATAATCACTTCTTCTAGTGTTTTTTCGCCAATCAACACGTGATAAATACTGTATTTGAGTTTGGACTTATCTACACCGCTGCCAGTACTGGCATTGCCTTGCGGATCCAAATCGATCAGCAACACGCGTTTACCTAAGTTTGCCAAACTCGCAGCGAGGTTAACAGAAGTCGTTGTCTTCCCCACGCCGCCTTTTTGGTTTGTAATGGCCAAAATTTTCATAGTAACCTATTGTTTTATATACACTAATTAATTAACTTCTCTTTTAAAACAACCAAGTGCCGCTCAGCATCTAACGCTGGCACAAATAAAGGTGCAACTTTTTCTACCAAAACGCCTAATTTCTTAAACTCAGCATTTTCCAGCTCTTCATGCGGCACCAAGCCCTTCATGGCAAACCATCGGCCCTTTTCAGCTAATAGCGATTGCGTGAGTTTGACAAACAACGTCACTTCAGAAAACGCGCGGGAAATGATTACATCCACGCCCAAGCCTTGATTGAATTTTTCTTTTTTTAGTTGCTCAACACGACCAGCTTCCACTGAAAAATTACTTAACCCTAACTCTGCTTTGGCCTGCCGCATAAAGCTGGCTTTTTTTTGCACGGCGTCAATCGCCGTAAAATTAATTTCCGGCAAACAAATCGCCAGCGGGATACTTGGCAAGCCGGCACCCGCGCCTACATCCAGCACGTACTTTGGATTTTGCTCAGCCAATATTTTCAGCACGCTTAAAGAATCCAAAATATGCAACGTGACCATTTCTAGCGGGTCACGAATCGCCGTGAGGTTATGCACTTTATTCCACTTTTCAATCAGCACCACATAGGCTGCAAGCTGCTCAAGTTGCTCAGGGTTGATGTTTAAATCCATCACCTGCAAACCCGCTTCGAGTTTGCTTGTTATGTGCGCCTCTACACTCATGCCGCTTGGTCAATATTTTTGCTGCGTGATTTACGTTTTAAATGCACCAGCAATAATGAAATTGCCGCTGGTGTAATGCCTGAAATTCTGCTGGCTTGGCCAATGGTTTCCGGTTTTTGCGCGTTGAGTTTTTGTTGTGCCTCGATTGGCAAACCGTGAATCTCGCTGTAATTTAAATCCGCTGGCAATTTGGTATTTTCTTGTCCGCGACTACGCGCCACTTCATCGGCTTGGCGATCAATATAGCCTTGGTATTTTGCCGCGATTTCCACTTGCTCGCGCACTTCTGGCGCAAGTTGTTCTGGAATTTCTGCCAAGGTTAAAATTTGTTCGTAGCTCACTTCTGGGCGGCGCAACAATTCAAACAAGCTGTATTCATGCTCAAGTGGCTTGCCAAATATTTCCGTCATAGTTTCAGCTGAAAGGTTGGCCGGTTGCACGTAAGTTTTTTTCAAGCGCTCTTGCTCACGCGCCACCGCATCGCGTTTGCGGTTAAAGGCATCCCAACGCACATCGTCCACCAAACCCAATTGGCGACCAATTTCGGTGAGGCGCATATCGGCGTTATCTTCACGCAATTGCAAGCGGTATTCCGCACGTGAGGTAAACATGCGGTAAGGTTCAGACACACCGCGGGTAATTAAGTCATCCACCAGCACACCTAAATACGCTTCATCGCGTTTTGGGCACCAGCCTTCTTTTTCTTGCGCAAAAAGTGCGGCATTCGCACCCGCCAACAAACCTTGAGCGGCAGCTTCTTCATAGCCTGTGGTGCCGTTAATTTGCCCAGCAAAAAAGAGGCCTTGCACGGCTTTAGTTTCTAACGAGCTTTTTAAACCACGCGGGTCGTAATAGTCATACTCAATCGCATAGCCCGGGCGCAAAATATGCGCATTTTCCAAACCCTTCATTGAGCGCACCAACGCCAACTGAATATCAAACGGCAAACTGGTGGAAATCCCATTCGGGTAAATTTCGTTGGTCGCCAAACCTTCAGGCTCTAGAAAAATTTGGTGCGATTCTTTATCGGCAAAGCGGTGAATTTTATCTTCCACGCTTGGGCAGTAACGCGGCCCCACCCCTTCAATCACGCCGGTGTACATCGGCGAGCGGTCTAAACCGCTGCGAATAATATCGTGCGTTTGTTGGTTGGTGTGCGTGATCCAGCAAGACATTTGTTGCGGATGCTGGCTTGCTGAACCCAAAAATGAAAAGACAGGCACTGGCGTATCGCCCGGTTGTTCGGTCATCACTGAGTAATCAATGGTTCTGCCATCAATGCGCGGCGGCGTGCCAGTTTTTAAGCGCCCTGCTGGCAAGCCAATTTCACGCAAGCGTGCCGCGAGTGAAATGGCTGGCGGGTCGCCCGCGCGGCCAGCGCTGTAATTTTGCAAACCCACATGCACCAAGCCACCTAAAAAAGTGCCTGCCGTTAACACAACTGATTTTGAGTGAAAGCGCAAACCGATTTGCGTCACCACGCCCACTGCTTTTTCACCTTCTAAAATAATGTCGTCCACCGCTTGTTGAAACAACCATAAATTAGGCTGATTTTCTAAACGGTGGCGAATCGCGGCTTTATATAAAATGCGGTCAGCTTGCGCTCGGGTTGCACGCACAGCTGGGCCTTTGCTGGAATTTAAAATGCGAAACTGAATCCCGCCTTCGTCAGTCGCTTGCGCCATGGCGCCGCCAAGTGCGTCAACCTCTTTAACCAAATGGCCTTTACCAATGCCGCCAATGGAAGGGTTACATGACATTTGACCAAGCGTTTCAATATTATGGGTGAGTAATAAGGTTTTTTGGCCCATGCGTGCAGCTGCCAACGCAGCCTCTGTACCTGCATGGCCACCGCCCACCACAATTACATCAAATTTATCTGGGAATTGCATCGTCTTCGCTTTTTACTGCAAAAATTTTAAGAGGCTGAATTTTAGCGCAAATACATGGCTAGATGATGAATTGTTTCACGTGAAACATTATTTTTTATGTTTTTTTGTGGATTATTTAAATTTCTTAAATTGTTTCACGTGAAACAATTTAAGATTATTTGCTTTTCTTGGTTTTTTCTACCGGCAACAATGAAGTGATTTTTTGGTAAAGCGCAAACAAAAACGCCACACGCGCTGCATCAGTATTGGCGCCTTTGTAGCCATAAGCGGCATCCACCGCTTTATCTAAAGCTTGATGCTCTTTGAGTAAATTGGCGGGCATGGTCAACGGGTCGTATAAATCCGCCAAACTGGCATTGGGGTGAACGGCACGTGCATCCAAAACAGCTTGCGCACAGGCTTCTATGCTTTGTGTTTGTTTTTCAGTAGGCTCAGGCCAAAGGAAATTGTTGTAAACAATGCCAGCTGAATATTGATAATCACTTTTCAATTGCCCACAAACGCTTCGTGTCCAAGCCATATGGATGCTAGAAATCAATATCCCCATTTCAAATAAACCAGCATTTTCTATAATTTGTAATTTATTCGTTGGTATAACACTACCATCTAAAAATCCTATTGGGATGAAATGTCTGTTTTCTGAAGAGATTTCAGGAACTACTACATAATGCTGTGGATTTTTAGTTTCTCTGAATAAACTTGGAGTTTCTGCTAGCGCAATAGTGTCACTGGCTTTGCCTTGGTTTTTTCTAAACTCTTGACATCCGGCGACCCGCCTATAAATAAATTGGGATTGTCTAATCTCGTCAGGTGAAGCGTTAACCAACCACAAACAGCATCTTAATTCATTACGGATATATTCCTTTGCGCCCATTAATTGTTTTACGAATTTTTTAGCAGCCATGGGTTCTGATACTAAAAAAACATCAAACTCATCTTGAGTAATAATTAAATGACCACCATCAGTTGGCTGGTTCCCCTTTGGCAGTCGTGGCACATCAAAAATTGGTTTAGAACGGCGAGGTAATATTATATTTGGCGCATCAATAAGATAAGGATTTATATTATTTACTTTAACCGCATGTGGCTCATCTTTAATATTTTAATATTCGTAAATTGTTTTCTCTGCGGCATCTTGTAAGCCAAAGCCAATAATCACGCAATGCACTGCGGCTTTGCCGCGTGCTTCGTTGCTTCAGCTAAACATGCGGTGCGCAAAATGTATCTGAATGCCTTGCGCAAGCATCCACCCCCAAAGCACACCGACCTGCTCGCCTTGCGGAATGCTATTGGTAGAAACAAAAGCGCAACGTATTTTAAGGTTGTGCTGCACATAGTACGCGGCTTTAATATACCAAGCCGCCACAAAGTCTAGCAAACCGCCGCTTTCAACTTTATTAAATACAATTCTTGCGTCTGCACGTTGAGCATCGTCCATGAATTTTGCACCTACAAACGGCGGATTACCTAAAATAAAACTGCATTGCTCTGGCGCAAGTACTTGCGTCCAATCGCACTGCAAGGCGTTGCCATGCACAATATGCGGCGTTGACTTTAATGGTATGCGGGCAAAATAATTGCCAAACTCTTCTGAAATGCGCATGTTCATTTGGTGGTCAGTGAGCCACAGCGCCACTTGGGCAAATTGCGCGGGGAATTCTTCAATCTCAATGCCGTAAAATTGATCCACATTGATATGGATGAGTTGCTCAACATCTAACACTTGCTGGCCGCCGCCAAACAACACGCGCAACAAGGCAAGCTCGAGCGTGCGAAGCTCACGGTAAGTGATCACCAAAAAGTTTCCACAGCGTAGGCTGGGTCAAAAAAGTCAGTGTGCGGAGTTTTTTGTGGAAATCCCCCAATAATTTTTTGTTATTTTTAATTTTTTCAAACTCTGCCCACAGCGCATCTAAAAATAAGGGCTTAATCAGCTTGAGGATATTTTCTTCACTGGTGTAGTGCGCGCCTAAATTACGGCGGGCACCGGCATCCATAATGCTTTGGAACAAGCTGCCAAAAATCGCCGGCGAAATCATGCTCCAAACGAGCGCGCATAAATCTAGCAGCGCCTCACGCATTTTGGCGTCAAAATATGCTGGCGGTAATGGTTCTTCAAATAATTTACCGTTCACATAGGGAAAAGCCGCCAAGTGTTCGTCTAAATTTTTAAGGCGTTTATCTGCTTGGGTGTTGAGCACATAAAACAGCGAGTTGAGGTGGTGCGTTAAATCGCTGCCATCTTCTAAGGTTTTGCTTTCAATGTAATCTTGAAACAAACGTTTTTCAAAAATGGTGGTGTCTTCCGCAAACAAGCAAAACAGCAAACGCACCAAGTAAAGCTCTAAGGCGTGGCCTTCATAACCCACGGCTTTGAGCGCGTCGTGCAGTTTACCCATGCGCTCAGCGGCTTTAATGTTAATGGGGTCTTGCGGCTTGATGATTTGCGTTTGGTACGCCCGCGATAAAACCGAATAATTTAACGTGCTGGTATAACTCTTTGAGCGGGAATTCTATTTGCTCGTTAGTTTCAAGGTTGCAAATCCTAAAAGGGCAAAGTCAGACACCAAAATATATTTAGGTAAGTCGCGCTCTTTTAAACCGGGGAAGTATTCCAGCGCTTGGTGAAAGGCTTTGTCTAAATTTTTGCCGCTCGATTTATGCTCCACTAGCAACTGCTCGCGCCACAGTAAATCAATAAAGCCGCCTTGGTTGTCTGACTTTTCAACGGGTTCTTCAAAGCTGGCAATGCGGCGGCGCGTAATGCCAAAGACATTAAAAAAGCCATCCCAAAAGGTTTTGGCTTCAGCGTCTTCGCGCGATTCGTCTTGCCATTCCTTGGCAAAGGCGTTCGCGCGAGTTTTAATCTCGTTCCAAGAAAGTGCCATGATTTTTTATGTTGTTATTGAGCTTAAGCGATTATGCATGAAGATTGTTTCACGTGAAACAATCATAGATTATAGGTAATAAAAAACGCACCGTTCATTGCTGAAGGTGCGTTTTTAGTAAACAAACTTAGATTATTTATTATCTAAGCTGCCCATTCCTTTAGGGTAAGTGACCAAACCCCAAGGCATATCTTTCACAGCGATCTGGCTAGTCACTTCCAACTTATCTGCGTCAATCACATATACTGCGTCAGATTTACCGCAAGCTAGTAAGATTTGTTTGTCATCCGGCGTAAAGCTAAAGTGCCAGCAACGGTTGCCTGTTGGAATGTCTTTAATTTTTTCAAAAGTTTTAGCGTCAAACACTTGCAACACTTTGGCTTTATTAGCGGCCACAAAAATACGCTCACCCTTGGTGTCATAACTTACACCGTATGGGGTTTCTGCAGTATCCACCAATTTAACAAAATTAAAATCTTTATCTAACACCAATAATTTATGGCCATATTCTAATGTGGCCAGATACGTGTTACCGTCAGGTGAGACTTTGATGCCACGTGGGCGATCACCGTATTCATGCGTATGCACAGTTTTGACAAGCTCGCCGCTTTCGATGTTGTGTACGGTCACAGTATTGTCGGCTTCATTGGTAATTACTAATTGGCTACCATCTTTGGAGAATTCAATGCCTTCAGTTTCTGGGCCACCGGTAATTTCACGTATTTTCTCACCTTTGGTTAAATCGACCACCGCGATTTTTGCTGGGATTTTTTCTTCGTCATCATCGTCATCCTCTTCAGGTTCAGCACCTGGTTTTGGTGGTGGGCCGCCTTTTGAACTAGGCTCTGAAGATACAAAAGCAAAGTTACCCTTCACTCGCACAAATTCAGGATTTTTACCTACTGGGATTTGTTGTAACACTTCGCCTGTCGTTGCATCCAACACTGAGATGCTTTCATTTTCACGGGTGGCAACAATGAGTTTTTTGCCATCGTCAGTAATACCCAAACCGCGCGGGCCTTTAGCCTTTACATCAAAGGTTTTAACCACTTGCATGGTAGATAAATCAATCATACTCACGCCGGCATCTTGGCTGGTTAAATAGGCAAATCCAGAAGAGGCAATTGCTGCATGATTGTCAGCCGCAGGTGCCTCTGCATTTTGTTCCGGCGTTTTGTTGCAGCCAGCCAACAAAGCCACAAGCAGCAAACTGAGCGATGCGCCTGAGCGTTTAAAATTTTTTCCCATAAACCTTCTCCAAAATATTATTTTTAATAACAACTAGTAAAACAAGCAAAAATCGGACACAACACTTATATGTAATAAAAGCATACAAATCAATGCGTTAAATCATTAAATGTAAAACATGGTTGATAACAACCAATCAATTGGCTGACTTCAACCGTAGCGAGCACTTACCAACCAACATTAATGACCTAAAAATAATTGATACGCTGGGTTTTGCGTTTCTTCCCAATAGGGGTAAGCCAGTTTAGCTAAGAACGCTGAAAATTGTGTTTGTTCGTTAGGTGGTACTTGTATGCCCACCAATACGCGACCAAAGTCTGCCCCATGATTACGATAATGAAACAAGCTGATGTTCCAGCCCTCACCCATGGTGTTTAAAAAATTCATGAGCGCACCGGGTTTTTCAGGGAATTCAAAACGGTAAATCACTTCGTGAACCACTTGCGGCGCATGGCCGCCAACCAAGTGGCGTGCATGTAACTTTGCCATTTCATTATTGGTTAAATCAACCGTGGGCAATCCGCGCGATTGCAAAGCTTGAATAAGCTGGGCGGATTCAGCAGGATTTTGCACCGTTAGCCCGACAAATATATGGGCGTTTTGTGGGTCAGAAAAACGGTAATTAAATTCCGTGATATTGCGGTTGCCCAATAAACTACAAAAATGTTTAAAAGCCCCCGGCATTTCCGGAATCGTCACGGCAAATACTGCTTCGCGATGTTCACCAATCTCAGCACGTTCAGCCACAAACCGTAAGCGGTCAAAATTCATATTTGCGCCGGAAGCCACCGCGACTAAGGTTTTACCTTGTAACTGATGCCGTTCAGCGTACTCTTTAAGTCCAGCTAGCGATAACGCACCGGCAGGCTCTAAAATACTGCGTGTATCTTCAAAGACATCTTTAATCGCCGCACAAATCGCGTCATTATCCACCACCAACATTTCGTCCACGTATTGCTGGCACAACGCAAAGGTATGTTCGCCCACCTGTTTAACGGCTGCGCCATCTGCAAATAAACCAACTTGTTCTAACATCACGCGTTTGCCAGTTTTCAGTGATTCGGTCATGGCTTCCGCATCTTTGGCTTCGACACCGATGACTTTGATTTCAGGCCGTAAAGCTTTAATATAAGCCGCAACGCCTGCAAGTAAACCGCCACCGCCGACACAGCAGAAAATCGCATCAATAGGCTCTGGGTGTGCCTCCAGAATTTCTTTGGCAATTGTACCTTGGCCTGCAATCACGTCGGGGTCGTCATACGGATGTACAAATGTGAGCCCTTCAGATTCTTCTAAAGCTAATGCCTTCACATAAGCATCAGAATAACTATCGCCAAATAATACAACCTCTGCTCCACGGGCTTTTACCGCATTCACTTTAATTTGAGGGGTGGTGGTGGGCATTACAATCACTGCACGGCAGCTAAGCTTTTGCGCACTGAGCGCAACGCCTTGCGCGTGGTTACCTGCACTTGCACAAATCACGCCACGGATTAAAGCTTCCGGCGGTAAATTCGCCATTTTGTTATAAGCGCCGCGTATTTTAAAAGAAAACACCGGCTGCATATCTTCACGCTTGAGCAACACTTGATTATGCAAGCGTTGGGATAAATTTACCTGGCATTCTAGCGGCGTAATTTTCGCCACCTCATAAACGCGCGCGGTGTTAATTTTTTGTAAGTAGTCAATGCTCATGCGGTGTTTTGGATAAATGCGTTGCAGTGTATAGTAACGGTTTTACCTGATTATCAAAAGAATTAGCAAGGATTATACGCAAATGGCTTACACACAAGACGAACTCAAACAACAGGTTGCCAAAGCAGCGGTTGAATATGTCAAAGATGGCATTATTGGCGTGGGGACTGGTTCTACCGCCAACTTTTTTATTGAAGAGCTCGCTAAAGTTAAACATAAAATCGACGGGGCGGTGGCAAGCTCTGAAGCCACAGCACAACGCTTACGCGGACATGGCATCAAAGTCTTTGACATGAACGAAGTCGATAGTCTCGATATTTACGTGGATGGTGCAGACGAAATTACCGAACACATGCACATGCTCAAAGGTGGTGGTGGTGCATTAACACGAGAAAAAATTGTGGCAGCAGTGGCGAAAAAGTTTATTTGTATCTGCGATGAGAGCAAATATGTGCCAGTGTTGGGCAAGTTCCCACTACCTGTTGAAGTGTTGCCGATGGCACGTAGCCAAGTAGCTCGCGCTTTGGTGAAACTAGGTGGTCAACCACAATTACGTAATTTCACCACCGATAATGGCAATGTGATTTTAGATGTACACGGCCTGACGATTAGTGATCCAATAAAAATGGAAGCCGATATTAACCAAATTGTTGGTGTGGTCACAAACGGCTTATTTGCAGCACGCGCAGCGGATATTTTATTATTGGCAACCAAAGATGGCGTGAAAACTTACAAAAAATAATAGTCACTATAAATTTGTCACATAACTGTCACAGTGCTTCACTAAAATAAAAGAATACGAAAAAACACTGGAGAACGCATGCTTTCAGAACACACCTCTAAACAATATGATGCCGAACTAGAATCCATCCGCGCTAAAGTGCTGGAAATGGGTGGACTGGTTGAGCAGCAAATTGTCAATGCGCTGGAAGCACTCACCAGACTTGATCCACACCTTGCTAGAGAGGTGATGTTGACTGATACACAAGTCAACCAACTAGAAGTGCAAGTGGATGAAGAATGTAGCCGTATTATCGCTCGCCGTCAGCCAGCAGCCAGTGATTTACGGATGGTCATGACCATTGTCAAAACCATTACTGACTTGGAGCGCATTGGTGACGAGGCAACTAAAATTGCCCGCACCGCGCAAAAAATTTTTGAAGAAGATCGCATGTATAAACCACGGTTTAACGAAATTAAAACCATGGTGGGCCTAGTGAGCGACATGCTACGAACCGCTCTCGACAGTTTTGCCCGATTAGATGTTTCCAGAACCGTAGATGTTGCACGCCAAGATGAACTGGTAGACGAACATTTTCGCGCTGCAACGCGTCAATTAATCACCTATATGTTGGAAGATCCGCGGACGATTACCATGTCACTCGAAGTTTTGTTTGTAGCTAAAGCAGTTGAACGTATTGGTGACCACGCGAAAAATATCGCGGAATATGTCGTGTATATGGTGAAAGGCATCGATGTGCGCCATGTTTCGATGCAAGAAATGGAGCGAGAAACATTAGGTCACTAATTTTTCTACGTAATAAAAAAGCGCCTTAATGGCGCTTTTTTATTTAAATCAATATATTACACGTTTTTTTGTGGCACATAGCCAGATGCAGTATCCGCACCTTCACCAAAAAAATACTTTTCAGTTTGTTCGGCGAGGTATTTTCGCGCAGTCGAGTCAGCCAGATTAAGACGATTCTCATTGACCAACATGGTTTGCTGCTTTAACCAAGCAGCCCAAGCCTCTTTTGAAACTTGCGCATAAATACGTTTGCCTAATTCTCCAGGGTATGGTGGAAAATCCAATCCATCGGCTTCTTTACCCAATTTAATACATGTAACTGTGCGTGCCATACATATCCTATTCAATACCATAAAAACAGCTGTAATAATGGCACCTTCAACTCCGTAAATCAATCCAATCTGTAAAGTTAATGCAGTAAAAACAATAAATTGATAAGATGAAAGATCACCAAAGGAGACATATGCAAAGTTACCAAGAGATCAACGCGAGTGAACTCGACACATTAATGAATACAAAAAAAATAACGCTTGTTGATGTTAGAAATGAAGATGAAGTCAGGCATGGTTATATTGAAGGCGCAATACATATCCCGTTAGCTGCCTTACCAAGCGCTTATGAACAGCTGTTAAAAGCGGATACACTGGTATTTTATTGCCACAGTGGCGTACGATCCGCACACGCGGCGGCCTTTATAGCCCAACACGGTTTTGAAACGGCACATAATTTAACCGGTGGCATTCTCGCTTGGGCAAAGGCCGGCCTACCAATAATCAAATAATAATATTTAAAAACAATATGTTATATCATAAAGAAGTTGATGCAATCGGGCTAAAATGCCCACTTCCTATTTTGCGTTGCAAAAAAGCGATGAGTGAACTAAACGCAGGAGAAATATTAAAAATCGCAGCAACCGATACCGGTGCAGTCAAAGATTTTCAAGCATTTTGTAAACAAACTGGACATGAATTATTAGAATTGATCACGGAAAACGACATCTTTACGTTTTATATTAAAAAGCGCGAAGGTTAAATAACAATCATCTTTAACAGTTTAGTCCCAGCCAAATTATTGACGGACCATGGGATATACGCCATAGTGTGCATAGCGGCTTTGAGTAGCTTTCAGACTCAAAAGCTCTGCATAATAACCAAAAAGTAAGTCATTTAATTTTATTATCTTAATGGAGAAAATGATGGCGGATATTCAAGAACACAAAGCAACCGTTGCAAAATATAGCAGCAGCGTCAACACTGCAGCGCTGGACGCGATGGCGAAAAATTACGCGTTAGTACTTTCAAATAAGGATTCGCAATTCGTATCCTGCGGTGACGAAAGCGAAAAAAATACAGTTCGTGAAAATTTCTTAAAGAAAAAACTTGGGTTGATAGCCTCAGATGCTGAATTAGATGCCGCTATTGATAGTATCTGCGCGACCATGAAAGAAGACCGTTTTAAATCAAGACTGGCTTTTTATTATTTATTAGCTGAAAAGTTTGGTAAATTATCGCAATTTGGTTAAATGTGAATATTAAAAAAGGCTGTCATCTGGCAGCCTTTTTTATTTGCCAATACAAAATCGACTAAAAATTTCACCCAATAAATCATCTGGCGTGAATTCGCCGGTGATACTGCTTAAAGCCTCTTGCGCCAATCTTAATTCTTCAGCAACTAATTCGGCTGATGCAATTTGATTGAGTGCCTCTTGTAAATACTTGTCCACAGATGCCAATGCTTTTAAATGACGGGTTCTCGCCATAAACACACTTTCACCGGTGGAATAAAAACCAACGCGTTGGAGCAGGTGTTGCTTAAGAAGGTCAAGCCCCAAGCCAGTTTTAGCAGAAATAAAAATATGCGTTTCAGATTGCTGGTCTTGACCTAAAAATTCTGCAATTTTTGGGCGCTCTTTGGCAAGATCAATTTTATTATGCACCCAGATTTTTGCAATTTCGTGCGGTAAGCGGTCTAAAATCGATTTTTCATTCTCGGTAATGCCGCGCGTTGAATCAACTAAAATTAATGCGATATTGGCCGTTTCTGTGGCTCGCCAAGTTTTAGCAATACCAAATTTTTCCACTTCATCTTCTGTTTCACGCAGTCCAGCGGTATCAATCACATGCAAAGGCACGCCGTTAATTTGAATTGCGCTCTTAATTGTATCGCGCGTCGTCCCGGCAATTGCGGTGACAATGGCAACCTCTTCACCGGACAAAGCATTTAGCAAACTAGATTTACCCACATTCGGTTGACCGATTAACACAACATGTAAACCATCACGCAACAAAGCGCCCTGCTTGGCTTGATTAAATACTTTTTCAACTGCCACTTGTGCCGCGCTAATTTTTTCTTTCACACGGCCTTGAGAAATAAAATCAATTTCTTCTTCAGGAAAATCCAAACAGGCTTCCACAAATAAACGAACATCTATCAGTTGTTGAAGAACCTCGTGAATGACAATGGAAAACTCGCCTGAAAGGGAGCGCGATGCACTTTTAGCCGCTTCTATCGTTGACGCATTAATTAAATCAGCCACAGCTTCAGCTTGGGCAAGATCTAACTTACCATTCAGATAAGCTCGTTCAGTAAACTCGCCTGGGTTTGCTTGCCTTGCCCCCAAAGCGAGACATCGCGCTAATAAAATTTGTAAAAGCGCCATGCCCCCATGCGCTTGCAGCTCCAGCACATCTTCGCCAGTATATGAATGTGGATTGGGGTAAAAAATGGCAATGCCACGGTCAATGAGTTCACCATGTGCATCCTTAAAACCAAGATAGTGCGCGTATCGCGGCTTAAGGGTAACGCATAAAATCGCCTGCGCGATAGATAAACTTAAGTTGCCTGAAATACGAACAACACCAATGCCACCAGCACTCGTACCGGTGGCAATGGCTGCGATAGTATCGCGATTATTTTGCATGCCCTTTTTTGGCTAAGGCCTCAGCATGGATAGATTTGTTGATGTACCACTGTTGCCAAATAGACAATACATTATTGACTAACCAGTACAGTACCAAGCCTGCCGGGAAGAAAAAGAAGAAAACACTAAATACTACTGGCATGATTTTCATCACTTTTGCTTGAATCGGATCCGTTGGTGGTGGATTCAAAAACGTTTGAATAATCATGGTTGCGCCCATTAGCAGTGGTAAAATGTAGTATGGATCAATCGCTGACAAGTCTTTAATCCAGCCAAAAAACGGCGCATGGCGTAACTCAACTGAGCCAAGCAACATCCAATAAAGTGCAATAAAAACAGGAATTTGGATCAAAATTGGGAAGCAACCACTCATTGGATTAATCTTCTCTGTTTTATAAAGCTCCATCATTGCCATTTGCATTTTTTGGCGGTCATCACCATATTTCTCTTTCATGGCTTGCAATCTTGGCGCAAGCTCACGCATTTGTGCCATGGATTTATAGCTTTTTGCTGACAACGGGTAGAAGGCTAGTTTGATAAACACCGTCAGAATAATAATTGCCACACCCCAGTTGTTCACTAGCATATGGATTTTTGATAACAACCAAAATAAGGGCTTCGCAACAAAACCCAAAATACCATAGTCAACCGTGTATTCAAGACCAGGTGCAGCTGCATCCAAATCCCTTTTCGTTTGTGGGCCCGCAAACAAACGTGCCGGGGCTGTCATACTGCTATTCGGTGCAATGGTCGTCAAAGCACTTCTAGCACCCATCGCGTATAAATGTTCATTCACTTGATTTGTGTAAAAAGTACGTACTTGGCCATCTTTTGGAATCCACGCACCAACAAAATAATGCTGCAATAATCCAATCCAGCCATCTTTGCTAGAAAGATTAAGTTGCTCTTTTTCCATATCAGAAAAAGGTATTTTTTTAAACTTTGTTTCTTCCGTGTAATAGGATGTCCCTGTAAACGTTGGCATCATGGCTGAGCCTTGATTAGATTGGTCATCATGCAGGATCTGATAATAAACAGAAGGGCTTAAAGCACTTGATGTGTTATTTTTGATTTCATAATTCACATCCACCACATAACTATTGCGATGAAACACGTACACTTTATCAACACTAATGTCACCGCCCAACCAGTTTAAACGTACTTCTAAAGCATCCTTGCCCTCTTCTAATTGATAATCTGTCGCGGACGTAGTAAACACAGATTTATGATTAGGTAAGTCGACGCCTTTAGCCAATAAACCAGTTTGCGCAACATAAGTCATCGGGTTGGCTGCATCGTCCATCAACAAAAAGTTTTCTGCATCACTGTCTACCGCGCGATGTTTCAGCAAAGTGAGTTTTCTTAAATCACCACCTGTGGTATCAATTTCTGCTTCATATACATCAGTTTTCACTTTGATACGTTGCTGATTAGCGAGCTGCGCCGATGGTTCAACCATAGTATCTACGGCTGTTTCTGTTGGTTGTGCAGGAATACTCGTATCTTGTACTTGTGCTGCAGCCACTTGTGGTTCAATTGTTTTTGGTGCTTGCTCGCGTTGCCAAGCCTCCCAAAGCATGAGAATCGACATCGAAAAAATAACAAATAACACTAAACGTTTTGTATCCATGATGATTTTTTAATTGATATTAATAGAGTTACGAGAAAAATGAAAAATTAAGGAATTGGGTCATGCCCACCAGCATGCCAAGGGTGGCATTTCAATAAACGTTTTACCGCATAAAAAATACCATGAAAAAAACCATGTTTTTGTAGTGCTTCAATCGCATATTGTGAACAAGTTGGCGCAAAACGACATTGCTGACCAAAGTAAGGGCTTAATGTAGCCTGATACGCTTTAATCAATAGTACCAAGGCGTTAGTCAGCCATGTCATGATCTTCTCGATTCGATTGACGCTGAAGATATACTAACATCACGGTCATATTGTAAAGCTAACCTTTGGCTTAAATGGTTAAATTGCTGTTGCACACTAGAAAACTCAGCATGACCAAATTTTTTTCGCACTTGGACGACTAAATCGCAAGCACGCAATGAGGGCTGATGCATCTGGAAAAATGTACGCATCACTCTACGCATATAATTTCTGGCTACTGCCTGTTTGGCAACTTTTTTAGCTGCAACCAACCCTAAGCGCGCATAGCCTAACTGATTCGGTCTAAAGTGTAACACCAAATGCTCTGTGCTTATGCGCCGTCTAAAATCAAAAACGGATGAAAATTCATCCGTTTTTGTGAGCTTGACCAGCCGGTATGATTTTTTAGCTTTTGTGCTTTGATCACCTGGCAAGCTTGTCATAAGTTTTATACGCACTCAAAACCCAAATTCTTTTGAGCTTCAAGGCGCAGTAGTTACAAACCTAAACGTTTACGTCCCTTTGCGCGACGTGCTGCGATGACTGCGCGACCACCTTTGGTTTTCATACGCACCAAAAAACCATGTGTACGCGCACGACGTGTTTTTGATGGTTGGTATGTACGTTTCATTTAATTCTCCAACTGATATATTCTGTAAAGCCGATCATTTAATCATTTAACTGCGCTTTATGTCAATAACTATTTGTTATTTCAACCTATTTTATCGTTATTCTGCGCAAACTTTTTTAGTTGATGCAAACATTCTTTTTGATATTTCTAAAAAAATTTCTATTCATGAATAAAGTGAGTTTTGTGAGCTTGTGGATAAGTTAGCTTAATCGGGTTAAAATGCTGGGGAATAAAACAATTCTTACAAAATCGGAAATTTCGCTGTGGATATTTTCCGGTAAGTCGTTTCCTTAAGGTAGAAAAAAGTTTCATGGATAATTTTTGGCCAAAATGCCTAAGCATGTTTGAAAAAGAGCTTTCGGCACAACAATTTAATACGTGGATCAAACCTCTTCAATCGGATTTTAACGGTCAAAAACTTGACCTTTACGCGCCGAATCGCTTTGTCATGCAATGGGTAAAAGATCGATTTATAAAAAAAATCGAATTATTTGCTGTAGATACAGGCTTAGGTAACGTACAAATTAATGTATTGATTGCAGATAAAACCCTGGCGCAAGAACAAAAAACACAACCCTTACAAGCTGCCTCCATTAAAAAAGGTACAGTGAGTGAACCTCAGGGTCAACAAGACGTCAGCGTTAAGCACTTGCCTATCCAAGAAAAAATTGCGACGCTGAATAAAATTATCCACAAGAAAAATAATGAGCCATCTGGCCTCAACACTGCGTTTAATTTTGCTAACTATGTGACTGGTCGTGCCAATCAATTAGCCCGTGCTGCTGCAATTCAAGTCGCAGAAAACCCAGGAAATGCCTATAACCCTTTATTTATTTACGGGGGCGTTGGGCTGGGTAAAACACATTTATTGCAAGCCATCGGCAATGAGTTGCGCGTTAACCACCCAGAAGCTCGCATTAAATATCTACATGCGGAAAAGTACGTTTCCGATGTGGTTAAAGCTTACGAAAATAAAAATTTTGACGAATTCAAACGTCAATATCACTCTTTAGATTTGCTACTGATTGACGATATTCAATTTTTTGCCAAAAAAGTAAGGACTCAAGAAGAGTTTTTTTATGCCTTTAACTCGCTGATTGAAGCAAAAAAGCAAATCGTGATCACTTGTGATACGTATCCAAAAGAAATTACCGATGTTGATGAACGCCTCAGAACGCGTTTTAGTTGGGGTTTAACAGTCGCTGTCGAACCGCCTGAATTAGAAATGCGCGTAGCGATTTTGATGAAAAAAGCGGAAATTGTGAAATTACAACTGCCTGAAGATGTGGCATTTTTTGTAGCCAAGCAAATTCGTTCTAGCGTGCGAGAGCTAGAAGGCGCGCTAAATCGAATTATCGCCATGGCAAAATTTACCGGTAATAAAATTGATGTAAATCTTGCTAAAGATGCCTTACGCGATTTGATCGCGGTACGCGGTCGGCAGATCACCATTGAAAATATTCAAAAAACAGTGGCGGATTATTACAAAATTAAAGTCGCGGAAATGTATAGCAAAAAACGTACGCGTAATTTTGCAAGACCCCGGCAAATTGCAATGGCATTATCACGAGAGCTAACGAATCACAGCTTTCCTGAAATTGGCGAAGCTTTTGGTGGTCGCCATCACACGACGGTGATGCACGCATGCGAAGAGGTTGATTTGCTCAAACAAACTGATCCGAGATTCACGCGTGATATTGGTTTTTTGATTCAAGTCATCAGGGATTAATTCAGACCAAAGACCATTGTGAATACACTGTGGATAAAAATTGAATAAGTACTGAAATACACAAAAAGCTAAATTTCTCCACAATTTGTCCACATTAAAATAACCACATATCAAGAAAGAAAAAAATGGTTGAAGTATATGTTTTAAAGAATTTTTTTATCGTTATCCACAAGTTTGATCAACATTATTATTGTTATTAAATATATATATATTATTTAGGTAAATAAATGAATATCCACATTAATCGAGAAACGTTATTAAAACCATTGATTGCTGTTGCCAGTATTGTGGAAAGACGACACACCTTACCTATCCTTTCCAATTTATTGCTGGAAACCAAAGAAAACAAAATGGAGCTAACAGCAACAGACTTGGAAATGCAAATTTCACTAAGTATTGACTATCCAAGCAAAGAGCAATCAGCAACAACAATTTCAGCTAAAAAACTATTGGATATTTGCCGTTCCTTACCTGATAGCGCTGAAATTAATATCAATACAACAGAGAGTCGCGCAACTTTAAAGGCAGGTAAAAGCCGCTTTAATTTACAAACCTTGCCTGCGGTGGATTATCCAGTACTGAGCAAAACACAAGAATCCAGTACAAAAATACAAATTGGTCAACATACCTTTAAAGCACTACTGAAACAGGTGGAATTCGCCATGGCGCAACAAGATATCCGTTATTACCTCAACGGTTTGTTGTTAGAAGTGGAAAATAATTTATTAAAAGTGGTCGGTACGGACGGTCACCGTCTAAGTTATACCTCCGTCGAATTGCCAGAGGTGTATGAAAAACAAGAGGTCATCCTGCCAAGAAAAACTGTGTTAGAGTTGGTCAAGTTGTTAGATGACAGCGAAGAGTTGATTGAGATTGAGTTTAATAAAGCGCAAATTCATTTTAGTTTTACCAATATCAAACTAATCTCAAAAGTGATAGATGGGAAATTTCCGGACTATAATCGCGTGATTCCAACTGGGCATCGTAATCAATTCATAGCAAATCGATTAAATATTTTATTGGCCATGCAACGCGCTTCGATTTTATCGAATGAGAAATATCGCGGAATACGCCTTGTGCTGAACGAGCATTTACTAAAATTAATCAGCACGAATAGTGATCAAGAAGAAGCAGAGGAAGAATTAGAAATAGATTACGCAGGCGATGCGCTGGACATCGGATTTAATGTGACTTACTTGATTGATGTACTCAATAACGCAAGTGAGGAAACCGTCGTATTTTCATTCGCGGATGCCAATAGTAGTTGCTTGATTACTTTACCGAATAAACCTGAATATAAATACGTCGTGATGCCAATGCGCATTTAAGACACTAATATTAGTTAACACTTTAATTTAAAAGAAGAATCTATGGCACAGCCACAAGAATATAACTCAGACAGTATTAAAATTTTAGAAGGTCTCGATGCGGTGCGTAAACGCCCCGGTATGTATATTGGTGATACTTCTGATGGCTCTGGTTTACACCACATGGTGTTTGAGGTGCTTGACAACGCCATCGATGAAGCACTGGCTGGTCATTGTGACGACATTAAAGTCATTATCCATCCGGATAACTCGATAAGTATTTCCGATAACGGGCGCGGCATTCCTACGGATGTTAAGGAAGACGATAAACACGAACCAAAACGTTCCGCAGCAGAAATTGTGATGACAGAGTTGCATGCAGGCGGTAAGTTTGACCAAAACTCTTACAAAGTATCTGGTGGTTTGCATGGCGTGGGCGTCTCTGTAGTCAATGCCCTTTCAGATTGGTTGCGCTTAAAAATTTACCGTAACGGTAAAGTCCATCAAATGGAATTCCATCGTGGTGTACCACAAGCACCTTTGGCAGTGACGGGAAAAACAGAAAAACGCGGAACAGAAGTGCACTTTTTAGCTTCTGTAGAAACCTTTATTTTGGTGGAATTTCATTTTGAAATTTTAGCCAAACGTATTCGCGAACTTTCATTTTTGAATAATGGCGTAAAAATCGAGTTGATTGATCAACGCACCGGAAAATCTGAAAACTTTTCTTATTCTGGGGGTGTAAAAGGCTTTGTGGAGTACATGAACCGGAACAAAAGTGTGCTGCACCCAAAAGTGTTTTATGCAGTAGGTGAAAAAGATGGTATGACGGTAGAGGTCTCCATGCAATGGAATGACAGCTACTCAGAAACCGTACAATGCTTTACCAATAATATTCCACAGCGCGATGGCGGTACGCATTTGACTGGTTTAAGGACAGCGATGACACGAACCTTGAATCAATATATCGAGCAAAATGAAATTGCAAAAAAAGCCAAAGTTGAAACCACAGGTGACGATATGCGTGAAGGCATTACCTGTGTGCTTTCTGTGAAAGTGCCTGACCCAAAATTCTCCTCGCAAACCAAAGATAAATTGGTTTCTAGTGAAGTGCAGCCGGTCGTTTCGGAAATTGTTTCTGCAAAACTTGCAGAATTCTTAGAAGAAAACCCAAGCGACTCCAAAATTATCTGCGGAAAAATAGTCGATGCTGCCCGCGCACGTGAAGCCGCACGAAAAGCGCGTGAAATCACGCGGCGTAAGGGCGTGATGGATAGCATGGGGCTGCCTGGAAAATTAGCCGATTGCCAAGAAAAAGATCCCGCTTTGTGTGAAATTTATCTTGTTGAGGGTGATTCTGCAGGGGGCTCAGCGAAACAAGGCCGTGATCGTAAGTTCCAAGCCATTTTGCCGCTCAAGGGTAAAATTTTGAACGTGGAAAAAGCCCGCTTCGACAAATTATTAGGCTCGCAAGAAATTGCTACATTAATTACAGCGTTGGGGACGAGCATCGGCAAAGCAGACTTTAATGTGGAAAAATTGCGTTATCACCGCATTATTATCATGACCGATGCAGACGTGGACGGTGCGCATATTCGTACCCTACTCCTCACGTTTTTCTATCGCCAAATGACAGAGTTGGTTGAGCGTGGCCATGTTTACATTGCCCAACCGCCGCTTTACAAAGTTAAACAGGGTAAAGATGAGCGTTATTTAAAAGATCAACAAGAGTTGGATCAATACTTACTGCAGTCAGCACTCAAAGGTGCACAATTGCACACGAAAACAGAGGGAGAAGTCATTAGCGGCGCACCTCTGGCAGAAATTGCCAAACAAATGGTGCTCACTGAAGCCGTTATTCGCCGAATCTCAATGTTATATGACGAAAGCGTCTTACGTGCGATACAAGATTTAGGTGAAATAAGCCTCGCAGATCAAGTCTCAACCGAAAAGGCTGCGGAAAAATTACGCCCGATTTTAGGTAGCCAAGGTAGTGAAGTGATCGTTGGTTTTGATCAAGAGACTGAAGCATATCGCTTAGAAGTGAATAAATACGTGCATGGCAATTTGCAAGCATGTCGTATTGATCAAGAGTTTTTAGGCTCTGGTGACTATAAACAAATCAGTAAAATGTCGACCATGTTGCAAGGCTTGTTGAGTGAAGGCGCCAAAATTCAGCGCGGAGAAAAAGAGCAATCTATCACCACATTTAAACACGCTTTAGATTGGTTGTTAGAAGAAGCAAAACAAGGCTTGAATATTCAACGCTATAAAGGCTTGGGTGAAATGAACCCAGAACAATTGTGGGAAACCACTATGGATCCTACTGTGCGCCGTTTATTAAAAGTGCAAATTGAAGACGCGATAGGTGCGGATGAAATTTTCACCACTTTAATGGGGGACAATGTGGAGCCAAGACGTGCTTTCATTGAAGGCAACGCACTCAATGTGAGTTCTTTAGATGTCTAAACATGTGTAGGTTCTCACCTAAAACTTAATTTTTCTCATTTTTCTTCATTTTAGGTTCGTATTAAAATTTAGACTTTAATATTGAGGCTCTTTGGAGCCTCGTTTTTTAACTAAGAGGGATACGCAATATAACGAATCAAAATGCATGATTTATGCCTTATATACATGCATGTGCATTTGTTAGCTAATATTAGTTAGATTGGTGAAGTTGCCGAAACTATCATCCAACGGTTATTAGGGAGTAATAATTGATGAGTAACAATGATGCAGAAAAGTTGAATACAGAAAATACATCGGTAAACCAAGCTCCTAAATATGAGGCAGACGATGGAATGATTACAGATGAGGTAATTGAAATAATTAAAAAGATTGTGCCGCAAGTTAATTTTGACTCTGCTGAATCCTTATTTTAGGTAATACTAAAGATGGGAAAATGTAGGATTTTTAAACTAAAATGAGAACTGCGTTTTAATATTCCTTTTGATGTTTTTTAATCTGTTGATTTATATGACTACAACATTGAAGATCAACAGAGAACCTACAAAACAAAAGTAAAACAAAAATTAAGAATTAAAAACAGCCGCTTGACACTATAAATTTAATGGGTTGGAAACGGGTGATTCCAATTCATTGAATTTATTGGTACAATGCGAACCGATTTGATGGGCGTTGCGCCCATTTTTTATTTGTGCTTAGTTGCCCGCGAGGGGCTAACACAAATATTCAGGGTTATGATTAGGGAAAAATTCCATGCAAGATTTGCATGCGCTCATTGAAAAAACAGTGACACAATTAGATTTTGAGCTGGTGGATTTAGAAATATCCAACCGTGGCAAATTGCTACGCGTGTTTATTGATAAATTAAACCCAAGCAGTAATAAAGATAGTGTGACGATTGATGACTGCGTGTTGGTAAGTAACCAGCTCGGGAATGTGCTTGCTGTTGAAAATGATGTCGATTATGACCGTTTGGAGGTTTCGTCCGCCGGGCTTGATCGTGTATTGAAAAAAGAAAAAGATTTTATGCGCTTTGCAGGGGAGCGTGTGCAACTCAAGTTAAGAGTTGGTATCAAGGAAGAAGGCCAAAACGTGACCGAAACCAGCCTGCCGAGAAAAACTTTTGTGGGCACTTTAAATGGTGTGGAAAACGGCGAAGTGCTATTGGAGTTTGAAGGTGTAGTTTATAAAATGGCGCTAGAAAATATCGAAAAAGCGCGTTTAAGCCCAGTTTTTTAAGAATAGAGTCGCATAAATTAGCGTTGGAGAATTGTGATGAGTCGTGAAGTTTTATTATTGGTAGATGCTTTGGCACATGAAAAAAATGTTCCAAAAGAGGTCGTATTTACGGCGTTGGAATCCGCGCTTGCCTCAGCAACGAAGAAAAAACATCATGATGATGCAGATATTCGCGTACAAATTGACCGTGAAACAGGTGATTATTCTACATTCCGCCGTTGGCAATACGTGGAATATGATCTATTAGAAAATTCAGCGTATCAAATTGACGAAGAGAGCGAGCATGCCAAAGGGTTAACTATTGGAGATTATTACGAAATCCCCTTAGAAAACATTGAGTTTGGTCGTATCGGTGCACAAACAGCAAAACAAGTGATTCTGCAAAAAGTCAGAGAAGCCGAGCGCGAACAAATTTTAACTGATTTTTTGGCGCGTGACGAAAAACTAGTCACAGGGGTGATCAAGCGCATGGAAAAAGGCAATGCCATCATTGAGATTGGCCGTGTGGAAGCGGTGTTGCCCCGCGAAAATATGATCCAGAAAGAAAATCTGCGCGTGGGTGATCGAGTAAGGGCGTATCTCGTTAACGTTGCGCGTACTGGTCGCGGCCCTCAGTTGGTCCTCTCACGCATTGCACCGGACTTTTTGATTCGTTTATTTGAGTTGGAAGTGCCGGAAATCGAACAAGGTTTGTTGGAAATTCGTGGCGCTGCGCGTGATCCTGGCTTGCGTTCAAAAATTGCAGTCAAAGCGAACGACCATCGTCTTGACCCAGTTGGTACTTGCGTCGGCATGCGTGGTTCTCGTGTGCAAGCAGTTACTAGCGAGTTAGCTGGCGAGCGTGTGGACATTGTGCTTTGGAGCATGGAGCCAGCACAATTTGTCATCAATGCGATGTCGCCGGCAGAAGTTTCAAGCATTGTGGTCGATGAAGATACGCACAGCATGGATGTGGTGGTTGAAGAGGACCAATTGGCGTTAGCGATTGGCAAAAATGGACAAAATGTACGGTTGGCGTCCGAGCTCACTGGTTGGGCAATTAATATTTTAACGGTTGATCAAGCTGCGCAAAAAAATGAGGAAGAGTTTGCCAATGTGTCCAAACTCTTTATGGAAAAATTAGACGTTGACGAAGAAGTGGCAGAAATTTTGGTGCAAGAAGGATTTAGCACTTTGGAAGAAATTGCCTATGTACCCCTGGCAGAAATGAATGAAATCGAAGCGTTTGATGAGGACACTGTTGAAGAGTTGCGTAAACGTGCGCGAGCAGCATTGTTGACCCAAGCAATTGCGAATGAAGAAAAAATTCAAGAAGCAACGGATGAATTACTAAATATGGAAGGCATGGATGCGGAAACCGCACATTTGCTGGCTTCAAAAGGCATCCCGAGCATGGATGATTTGGCGGAACTTTCGATCGATGAGTTGGTAGAGTTGACGAATATGGATGCAGAACGTGCGAAAACGCTGATTATGACAGCGCGAGCACCTTGGTTTAAATAACGGATATTCATTCAATATCACGTAACAAACCAAGAGAGAAAAAACCGGAGTAGAAAATGGCGCAAATCACTGTAGAGCAATTTGCTGGCGAATTAAAATTGCCAACAGCATTATTATTGGAGCAATTAAAAAGTGCGGGTGTAGATAAAACCAGCGCTAGCGACCAATTAAGCGAGCAGGATAAAGCTGCTCTATTGGAGCATTTGCGCAAAGAACACGGTACCGCACCTAAGGGCAAAATTACACTCACTAGAAAATCAAGTACCGAAATTAAAAAAACGGATAACAGCGGTAAAGCACGCACGATTCAGGTAGAAGTGCGTAAAAAACGTGTCTTTGAACAAAAAGATATGACCTTAGATGCGGATATACAAAAATCAGAAACAGAAGAAGAAAGCTTACCGCTAGAAGATGTCGTACAAGAAGTCGAGCCAAATATTGAAGAGTTAAACGTTTTAGAAACGCAACCAGTAGAGGTTGCCGAAGCGCTTGAAGAAGCTACGAGCGCGCCCGTAACTGAAGCGAAAATCACAGAGGCAGAACCGATAGTCACTAAACCAACGATTAGTCGTCGTGACTTATTAGGCGATGAAGAGTTAGCTTTGCGTGAGCAAGAAGCCAAGCGACATGCTGCTTTGTTAGCATTACAAGCTGAGGACAAACGCAAAAAAGAAGAGCTTGCAAAACGCCGCCAAGAAGAAGAGGCCAAAAAACAAGAAGAAGAGCAGAAAAAAGCGAAAGCTAGCAATCTTTCCGAGGGCACCTTACATAAGCCAGCTGCTAAAGATGGTGTAGCAAAACCAGCCAAAGATAAAGACGGAAAAAAAACTAAAAACAATACCGATTGGAATGAAGCAGAAAACAAAAAACGCGGATTGAAAACGCGAGGAGATGCTCCGAGTGCTTCTGGAAAAATGGGTTGGCGCGCGCCAAAAGGTAAACATAAATCGCATCACGATGATGAGCAGGAACACGGATTTACAGCACCAACAGAAGCGATTATTCATGATGTGTTAGTGCCAGAAACCATTACAGTTGCCGAATTGGCGCACAAAATGGCGGTAAAATCCGGCGAAGTAATTAAGGTGTTGATGGGCATGGGCATGATGGTGACGATTAACCAAGTGCTTGACCAAGAAACGGCGATTATTTTGGTGGAAGAAATGGGGCATCGTGCGCAAGCGGCGGCGGCGAATGATCCGGAATCATTTCTCGAAGAAACCGCTCATGAAGAAGCCATTTTAGAGTCTCGTCCTCCAGTTGTTACCGTGATGGGCCATGTAGACCACGGTAAAACTTCGTTGCTTGACTATATTCGTCGTACTCGCGTGGCTTCAGGTGAGGCTGGTGGGATTACGCAACATATTGGCGCTTACCATGTAGAAACCCCACGTGGTATGGTGACCTTTTTGGACACACCTGGTCACGAAGCGTTTACCGCGATGCGCGCCAGAGGTGCAAAGGCGACCGATGTGGTGATTCTGGTTGTTTCCGCAGATGACGGTGTGATGCCTCAAACCATTGAAGCGATTCATCACGCCAAAGCAGCGAACGTTCCGTTAGTTGTTGCGATTAACAAAATTGATAAGCCAGGTGCCGATCCGGAGCGGGTCAAAATGGAGTTGGTATCACAAGAGGTGGTGCCAGAAGATTTTGGAGGCGAGGTCATGTTTAGGGCGGTTTCCGCAAAAACCGGTCAAGGTATTGATGATCTATTGGAAGCAGTTTTGTTACAAGCTGAGGTCTTAGAGTTAAAGGCTTCTAAAAATACACCAGCCAAAGGCATGGTCATTGAAGGACGCTTGGATAAAGGCCGCGGCCCAGTCACAACGATTTTGGTGCAGTCGGGTATTTTAAGACGCGGTGATATGGTATTGGCCGGCACAACTTACGGCAAAGTCCGCGCGATGCTTGATGAAACAGGTCGTGATGTGAAAGAGGCAGGCCCTTCTATCCCAGTAGAAATTTTAGGGTTGTCTGATGTGCCAAGCGCGGGCGAAGAAATGATTGTCTTAAACGACGAGCGTAAAGCACGTGAAATTGCCAATTTCCGTCAAGGTAAATTCCGTGATGTGAAACTGGCCAAACAGCAAGCTTCAAAACTTGAAAATATGTTTGAGCAAATGGGTGAAAATGTTGCGCAAACGCTCAGCCTGATTATTAAATCTGACGTACAAGGTTCCTATGAAGCCTTGGCAACAAGTTTGCAAAAACTTTCAACCGATGAAGTGAAGGTAAATATTATCCACACAGGAGTTGGTGCGATTAGTGAATCTGATGTGAACTTAAGCGCCGCTTCAAAAGCGGTCTTGATCGGTTTTAATGTACGTCCAGATACTGGTGCGCGTAAATTGATTGAATCGTTAGGTGTCGATATTCGCTACTACAATATTATTTACGAAGCGGTTGATGAAATTAAAGCGGCCTTGGGCGGCATGCTCGCACCAGAGCAAAAAGAAAACATGATTGGTACCGTTGAAGTCCGTGAAGTATTTACGATTTCAAAAGTGGGCACGATTGCCGGTTGTTATGTACAAGACGGCATGATCAAACGTACTTCGAAAATACGTCTGTTGCGCGATAACGTCATCATTCATACGGGTGAGTTGGATTCCTTGAAGCGCTTTAAAGATGATGTTAAGGAAGTCAAAAATAATTTTGAATGCGGTCTATCGCTCAAAAATTACAACGACATTCAAGTTGGCGATATTTTAGAAGTGTACGAAATCGTTGAAGTGGCACGTAAACTTTAATGGCAAAAGATTTTTCAAGAAGTCATCGCGTTGCAGAACAAATGCAGCGCGAGATTGCACAATTACTGCAATTTGAGGTGAAAGACCCGCGAGTTGGTCATGTGACGGTTACAGCAGTGGAAGTCACTGGCGATATGGCACATGCCAAAATTTTTTACAGCGTAAGTGCGCTTGATGCTAAAACGCAGCCTAAGATTCAACAAGGGTTAGAAAAAGTTTCTGGTTTTTTGCGCACACAACTCGCTAAACGCATGTTGTTAAGGACAGTGCCGCAGCTACATTTTGTGTACGATACTTCGATTGACTATGGTACGAAAATGTCGCAATTGATTGACGAAGCATTAAATCCCCCAAAATAACCTCTTTTCTTAAAGCCTATTCTTTTGCAGCCAAAAAGAATCAAAAAAAATATCGATGGGATTTTTTTACTCGATAAACCCATAGATTACTCATCTAACCAAGCCTTGCAAAAAGTCAAGTGGCTTTTTCAGGCAGCTAAGGCTGGTCATACTGGCACGCTAGACCCACTCGCTACAGGATTGCTGCCCATCTGTTTTGGCGAAGCCACTAAATTTGCTCAATATGTTACAGATGCAGATAAAACCTATATTGCAACGGTAAAATTTGGAGAGACCACCACCACTGGTGACGCGGAAGGTGAGGTGCTCACGCAAGCACCAGTGACGTTTGACTTTGCTACGCTACAAAAAACTTGCCAAACATTTTTGGGTGAAATTACCCAAATCCCGCCCATGCATTCTGCATTAAAGTTTGAAGGTAAAGCATTATATGAATATGCACGCGCGGGTGTGGAAGTTGAAAGAAAAGCCAGAAAAATTACCATTTATAAAATTTCAGCAGAGAATTTTTCTGATGATGTAGCGACGATTACAATTACTTGCAGCAAAGGTACGTATATTCGTACCTTGGCGGAAGATATTGGTAATGCGCTTGCTTGCGGTGCGCATTTAATCGGTTTAAGGCGTACAGAAACGGCTGGTTTTGAAATTACGCAAGCGATTACTTTAGAAAAATTAATCGAAAAAACTTCACAAAATACGCCGCTCGAAGATTTCCTACTCCCAGTTGATGCCGCAATCCAACATTTTCCAGCCATTCAACTCGACGAATCTTGTGTTTTTAGATTAAAACAAGGGCAAACGGTGATAGTTAATCATCAAACTGCCTCAAGTGACGTACGCGCTTATGACGAAGAAAACCATTTTTTAGGTTTATGCCAATTAGAAAGTGGCAAAATGTTTCCTAAACGTTTGGTGCGGCTTTAGAAAGTTTAAAGAAATTAAGCTAAACCCATTGAAATAATTAACAAATTTACTTGTTTCAACAAAAAAATCCATTATAATGCTCGGCTCGTAAATTGAATGTTTAAGCGGGTGTTCTGCTTTTACATTGACGCTAACTCATAGGAAAATTTAAAGATGGCTATTACAGCACAAGACAAAGCAAAAATCGTTGCAGATTTTCAACGCGCACCAAACGATACAGCAAGCCCAGAAGTACAAGTGGCATTATTAACCGCACGTATCACCTATTTGACCGAACATTTCAAATCCAACAAAAAAGACAATCACTCCCGTCGTGGCTTGTTGGCAATGGTGAGTCAACGTCGTAGCTTGTTGGATTACTTAAAAGGCGAGAGCCAAGAACGCTATCAAACTTTGATTGGTCGTTTAGGTATCCGTAAGTAATTTTTAAAATTACACGTTATTTTATTGGCCTTTTTCGTCAAAAAATAATTTAAAAAGCCGAAGTGCTGTTAAACAGTACCTCGGCTTTTTTTGTTTGGGTTGTGCAAAATTGTTCTAGTACGCTGATTTTTTGCTGAAAATAGTTGTGATTTAGTTTGTAAGTTGTTGAGTAGTAAAAATTTAGTAGTAATATTGTTCGCGCATTATTGGGATGTGAATAATGTGCATTAAAGTGAAAAGAGGAAAACATGTTTAATATTGTGAAAAAAAGTATTCAATTTGGCGCACATACGCTTTCAATTGAAACGGGTGAAATTGCGCGTCAAGCCGATGGCGCGGTGATGGTGAGCTATGGTGATACCGTTGTGTTAGTCACTGTGGTTGGTAAAACAGATGTAAAAGAAGGCCAAGATTTTTTCCCATTAACTGTGGATTACATGGAAAAAACCTATGCGGCCGGTAAAATTCCAGGAGGCTTCTTTAAGCGTGAAGGCCGTCCTTCCGAAAAAGAAACTTTAACTTCTCGTTTGATCGACCGTCCGCTTCGTCCATTATTTCCAGAAGCGTTTTATAACGAAGTGCAAGTGGTCGCAACGGTAATGTCATCCGACGCTGAAATCGATGCAGATATTCCGGCCATTATTGGTGCTTCAGCTGCGATGGCAATTTCTGGTATTCCATTTTTTGGCCCACTCGGTGCAGTGCGCGTGGGTTATATCAACAATGAATATGTTGTTAACCCAACCAAAGCGCAGCTAGAAGAAACGCAATTAGATTTAGTGGTTGCTGCAACAGAAACTGCGGTGATGATGGTGGAATCAGAAGCGAAAGAGTTGTCAGAAGAAGTGATGTTAGGGGCGGTTGTGTTTGGTCATGAAGCCATGCAACCTGTGATCCAAATGATTAATGAATTGGCAGCAGAAGCTGGCAAAGACGCATGGGATTGGGTTGCACCTGAGCCAGACACTGTTTTAGCAAAGAAAGTGGCGGCATTGGCAGCTGCAGATGTGAATGCAGCTTTTCAAATCAAAGCCAAAGGTTTGCGTTCAGCAAAATTAGACGAAATTAAAAACCGCGTATTGGGCGAGTTAATTACTGAAGAAACTTCAACGCTAGAAGCGAATAAAATTAAAGGTGAATTTTTCAATTTGGAAGCGAAAACTGTACGTAGCCAAATTTTGAATGGTGAACCACGTATTGATGGCCGTGATACACGCACAGTGCGTCCGATTACGATTCGCACAGGCGTATTACCACGTACCCACGGTTCTGCTTTATTTACCCGCGGCGAAACACAAGCGTTGGTCATAGCGACTTTAGGTACAGGCCGCGATGAGCAAATCATTGACGCGTTGCAAGGCGAATATAACGACCGTTTTATGTTGCATTACAACATGCCACCATATGCAACAGGCGAAACTGGCCGCGTTGGCACACCAAAACGCCGTGAAATTGGCCATGGTCGCTTGGCTAAACGCGCGTTGATTGCCGTATTGCCAGAAAAAGAAGACTTTGATTACGCGATGCGTGTGGTATCTGAAATTACAGAATCCAATGGTTCTAGTTCGATGGCTTCAGTGTGTGGTGGTAGTTTAGCGTTGATGGACGCGGGCGTACCATTGAAAGCACATGTGGCTGGTATCGCCATGGGTTTGATTAAAGAAGGTAACCGCGTCGCAGTATTGACTGATATTTTAGGCGATGAAGATCACTTGGGTGACATGGATTTTAAAGTGGCCGGCACGGATAATGGCATCACTGCTTTACAAATGGACATTAAAATTACCGGTATTACGCCAGAAATTATGCAAGTTGCCTTGGCGCAAGCCAAAGAAGGACGCACGCATATTTTAGGTTTGATGAAACAAACCATGGAAGGTGCAAGAACTGAGATGTCACAATTTGCACCACGTATCATTACCATGAAAATTAATCCGGAGAAAATTCGCGATGTGATTGGTAAAGGCGGTGCGGTGATTCGTGCTTTAACCGAAGAAACGGGAACAACCATTGACATTGATGACGATGGTACCGTGAAAATTGCTTGTACCAGCGCTGAGCAAGGAGAAGAAGCGAAGCGTCGTATCGCTGAAATCACGGCTGAAGTAGAAATTGGCAATGTATATGAAGGTACCGTAATTAAACTTTTAGATTTCGGTGCAGTTGTGACTTTAATGCCGGGTAGAGATGGCTTATTACACATTTCACAAATCGCCCATCAACGCGTGAATGCGGTGAGTGACTTCTTAAAAGAAGGCGATGTGGTGAAAGTGAAAGTCATTGAAGCAGACGAAAAAGGCCGTGTACGTTTGAGTATGAAGGCGTTGATTGATCCACCTCAAGCCACTGAAACGGACAACGGATAAATAATACGCGGTGTTTTCCGCGTATGGATTTAGGTTGTTAAGTAATAAAAAGGCACTTAAAAAAGTGCCTTTTTTTATGAGGATTACTTCAAATCAAAACGGTCTGCGTTCATCACTTTAGTCCAAACAGCAACAAAGTCATTCACGAATTTCTCTTTGTTATCGTCTTGCGCATACACTTCTGCATAAGCACGCAAAATCGAATTAGAACCAAACACTAAATCAACACGTGTTGCTGTCCATTTAATTACGCCCGTTTTTCGGTCACGAATTTCGTATGAGTTTTTACCGGTTGGCTTCCAAGTGTAGGCCATGTCTGTTAAGTTCACGAAAAAGTCGTTTGTCAATGCACCCACGCGGTCAGTCAACACACCATGTTGGCTACCAGCATGGTTAGTGCCAATCACGCGCATACCGCCAATGAGAACGGTCATTTCGCAAGCTGTTAAGCCCATCAATTGCGCACGATCCAACAATAACTCTTCCGGACTAGGCGTAAAGTCTTTCATCAGCCAGTTACGAAAACCGTCTGCTAACGGTTCAAGCACTGCAAATGAATCCACATCAGTTTGTGCTTGGCTTGCATCGCCGCGTCCTGTTGCAAAAGGGATGTTGATGCTAAATCCTGCCGCTTTTGCCGCCTTCTCAACTCCAAAGTTACCAGCTAATACAATCACATCAGCGATACTTGCACCCGTTTCTGTAGCAATTTTTTCATAGCTCGCTAGAATCTTAGCCAATTTTTCCGGTTCGTTACCTTCCCAATTTTTTTGTGGGGCAAGGCGAATGCGTGCGCCGTTGGGCCCACCACGGAAATCAGAGCCACGGAAAGTACGCGCGCTATCCCAGGCAGTGGCGACCATATCGCTGATAGAAATGCCTGCTGCCGCAATTTTGGCTTTCACAGCAGCGACATCGTAATCTTTACCGCCTGCTGGCACCGCATCTTGCCAAATCAAGTCTTCTTTCGGTACATCTGGGCCAATGTGACGCGCTTTTGGCCCCATGTCACGGTGGGTAAGTTTGTACCAAGCGCGCGCAAATGTTTCGGAGAAATAAGTCTGATCATCGCGGAATCGCTCAGCAATTTTGCGATATTCCGGGTCAAATTTCAGTGCCATATCTGCATCGGTCATGATCGGATTACGGCGAATCGATGGATCTTCCACATCTACCGGTTTATCCTCCTCTTTAATATTGATTGGCTCCCATTGCGATGCGCCTGCTGGCGATTTCTGCAACCACCAGTCATAGTTAAACAACAACTTAAAGTAGCCGTTATCCCATTGCGTTGGGTTGGTTGTCCACGCACCTTCTAGGCCGCTAGTCACCGCGTCGCGACCAACACCACGGCTGACATGATTGATCCAACCAAAGCCTTGTTCTTCAATTTCAGCACCTTCTGGCGCTGCGCCCAGATTAGCAGCACTACCATTACCGTGCGCTTTACCCACAGTGTGTCCACCAGCGGTCAATGCCACGGTTTCTTCATCATTCATCGCCATGCGTCTAAAGGTGACGCGCATGTCTTGTGCGGTTTTGAGCGGGTCAGGTTTGCCATCTACACCTTCCGGATTGACATAGATAAGTCCCATCATCACAGCGGCAAGAGGGTTATCCAAATCACGTTCACCTGAATAGCGGCTATTCGGATTATCGCTTGGTGCGAGCCATTCCTTTTCAGAGCCCCAGTAAATATCTTTCTCTGGATGCCAAATATCTTCGCGGCCAAAGCCAAAGCCGAACGTTTTAAGACCCATGGATTCATAGGCGATATTACCAGCGAGGATAATCAAATCAGCCCAACTGATTTTGTTACCATATTTCTTCTTGATAGGCCAAAGTAGGCGGCGCGCCTTGTCTAGATTGACGTTGTCAGGCCAGGAGTTCAATGGAGCGAAACGCTGGTTTCCGGTGCCAGCACCACCACGGCCATCAGCGGTACGATAAGTACCCGCCGCATGCCAAGCCATGCGGATCATTAACCCGCCGTAATGACCCCAGTCAGCAGGCCACCATTCTTGGCTATCAGTCATCAGTGATTTTAAGTCTTTTTTAAGTGCTTCAACATCTAACTTTTTCACTTCATCAAGATAGTTAAAATCTGCACCCATTGGGTTGGTTTTGCGATCATGTTGATGCAAGATGTCAAAGTTAAGCGCTTTAGGCCACCACGCCATATTTGTACTGCCGCTTGCAGTAACGCTGCCGTGCATGACTGGGCATTTGCCAGAATTATTTGTTTGGTTTTCCATTTTTAAACTCCTCGTTTGTTTATGCAATGAAAAGCATTTAGATTGAGTAAGTGATGAAGTGTGGTTAAAAAATAATTAAGAATAAAGAACGAAGAAAATGATCTTTTTCATCCTACTTTTGAAGATAAACTAACGCTAATGCGTTAATGCATATCCTGCTAATATTTCTAAAAAATTTTTCATGAGTAAACTTGTCGCTGAGTCATGCTTAGACCTTACATTTCTAACCATTGTATGCCCCTTTCTAATACCCTGTGATTGTATAAGGCATACTAAATTCATTTTTATGATATGTATAATTGAATATTCAAAATATTTTGATATATAATTTTTATCATATAGTGTTCTTGGGTAATAAAGATGACGTTGAACGAGCTGAAGTTTGTAATTGCAGTGGCAAAAGAGCGTAACTTTAGGCGCGCGGCAGATAAATGTTATGTAAGTCAACCGGCACTAAGCTTGGCGATTAAAAAGCTGGAGGATGATTTAGGCGTGCTGATTTTTGAGCGTAGCCGATCGGATGTAAGTCCAACGCCGATAGGTGAGCAAATTATCACGCAGGCCATCAAGGCGCTTGAAGAGGTCGCGCAGATTCGTGAAATTGCTAAGCAGGGCAATAATCAGTTAGATGGCGCTTTTCGGTTAGGCCTTATTTACTCTGTTGGCCCCTATTTGTTGCCAGAAATCATCCCGATTTTACGTAAAAATGCACCCAGTATGCCATTAGAGATTGAAGAGAATCTTACTGCGCATTTGGAAACCCAATTAAAAAATGGCGTGATAGATGCCGCTGTTATCGCATTACCATTTGAAGTCAGTGGTATCAATATTATGCCGCTTTATGATGAAAAATATGTTGTTGTGGTGCCATCGGAACATCCTTGGGCAACGCGAAAAAAAATCCATGCTGATGAACTTGCAGAGGAGAATGTGCTGTTACTCAATAGTGGGCATTGTTACAGTCATCAAGTCTTGCAGGCTTGTCCGGATTTATCGCGTAAGGGTCAGGTATTGCAGGGTAACTCGTTAGAAACCATCCGCAATATGGTGGCTTCTAATTTGGGGATTACCGTATTGCCATGTAGCGCAGCAACCGAGCGCTATTTGAATCCGTTACTGAAGGTGATTCCGTTTGCAGAACCCGTTCCAGTAAGAAGAATTGCACTGGCTTGGCGTAAAAGCTACGCACGTGAATCAGCCATCCATTGTTTGGCGGACTCTATTCGACAAACAACCTCAGATTGTTTGCAAATGTTGAGCAGTAAAACTAATAGCTAACTAGCAGGCGGAAGCCAGCTGGTTTAAACTCATCTGCCATCAATGGCATATTGATGGTGATGGAGTCGCCAGAGGCGATGCCTTCTTCCAAATGGTATTCTTTGGTGAGATATTCGCTGGGTTTAAAAATCCGACGGAGTTTGGGATGATCTTGCGTGTCAGTCAGCGTCACTTCTAAATTAGGAAAAGCTTGATTAAATTCAGCGCGATTAGTAATAGTGCTAGAAAGACGAATGACGCCTGCATGGCTGGAATCTTCTTCAATGGTGGAGTCATCAATCGAAAAATATTGAATCTCTTGGGGAAGATTGATTTTACAGCCCAAGGTATTGCACAAACGCACTAGACTGGGTTTGAATTCTGGAAATTGCATTGCAATGGTGTGACGGTAAAAAAATGCGGCTTGTAAAAATGCTGCCAAAATCAACGCTACACCAAGAAAGATCAGTCCCAGCGATGCTGTTTTTCTTTCTTCTAGATAATATTGATACTCAGGTTTTGCCTCAGATGCGTTGATTTCACGCATCGCCTCCTCGTAGTTTTTCTGGTCGAGCGCAACGGGTTCATTTTCATTGAAGGTTGGTTCCGCAATGTGCTCTTCGCGTTCAGGCAAGACGTTGCTGACTTCTTCAAGTGGTAAATTAGCCTGTTCAAACAACTCTTTCAATAAAGCTTCACGTTTTGAAGGCGTACCATCGCTGGCGGTTTGCTCAATATGCTCTTCTACGATACTTTCAACTGCTGGTGCCACTAATGCTTCGTTAAACTCAGCTGAATCTGCAAGTTGAGAGGCTAGCAAGGAATCAGGTTCGGCAGAGCCTAGTGACGCTTCTGAAGTGGTAATTGCAACCTGTTCTTCTATTAGTTCTGGTTGGAAAATACTTCCATCTTCTGGAACAGTTGAAGTTTCAATAGGAGCATCATTTGGCGATGCATCAACCTTGATATATTCAATGGCATTAAAAACATTTAAGCAATGTCCACAACGGACTTTGCCATTGTATTGGCTTAATTGATCATCTGTGACTAAAAACTGTGTCTGACAACTTGGGCAAGTAGTGACGGATTTCATTTTTTAGTTCCTGTAAGCAGTATCCAACCATCTTTGGTGATAGGTGCTTCCATTGTAAACCATTGCGCGTAACGCGTGGATAGTGCTTCGACTTGCTCTTCAAGTATCCCTGAAAGCGCAACTTTTCCGCCTTGGCAGCATGCGTTAGCAAGAATCGGTGCCAATACCATCAGCGCACTGGATAAAATATTGGCGACAACAATGTCGAACGTTTGCGTTTGGGAAAATTGTTCTGCGTGATAAAAATCGATCTCGACTTGATTTTGTTGAGCGTTGAATAAACTGGCTTCGATAGCCTGAGGGTCAATATCCACGCCGGTGACATGTTTTGCGCCCATTTTTTTTGCGGCGATCGCCAGAATGCCGGAGCCACAACCATAATCCAGCACAGTCTGATTTGGCTGAATATGTTGAGCCATCCATTCCAGACATAAATGCGTGGTTGGATGGCTGCCCGTGCCAAATGCTAGTCCGGGATCTAGCGTGATGTTGATCGCATTTTGATCTACCACATTGTGCCAAGTAGGGACAATCCACAGTCGCTCACAAATTTGTATCGGATTAAATTGGGATTGTGTCGCTCGCACCCAATCTTGCTCTTCTATGATTTGGGTGTGGTAGGCCAAGTTGCCTAACTGGGTTTTTTCCCCCAGTGTTCGCATCACTGCGTCAATATCTGCCTCTTGTTCAAACATTGCGCTGACAAGATTTTTTTGCCAGATGCCCGGCGGTGGGTCGCCAGGCTCACCAAAAATCGCCTGTTCGTTTTCAGTGTCAGCCAAAGCATCTTCAATGCTGGCTGAAAGCGCACCGAGTTCAATCAGCGCATCGCTGATGCGCTCAGCAGTATGTTCTTGTGCTTGAACAACAACAGAAATCCAATGCATGGTCTAAAACGGCGTTACTTACCGTTAATACCCAGTTTTTGTTCAAGGTAGTGAATGCTCGTACCACCTTGATGGAAAGCCGCATCTGCCATTAAATCACGATGTAATTCAATATTAGTTTTGATGCCATCTACGTACATTTCTGATAATGCAATGCTCATGCGAGCAATCGCTTGCTCGCGTGTGTCACCGTAAGTAATTAATTTACCGATCATTGAATCGTAGTGTGGTGGCACTGTATAGCCACCAAACACATGGGTGTCTACGCGCACACCAGGGCCACCAGGCATATGGAAGCGGTTAATTTTTCCTGGTGATGGCACAAAGGTATAAGGATCTTCGGCGTTAATTCGACATTCAATGGCATGGCCACGAAGATTTACATCTTTTTGACGAATTTTTAATTTTTCACCAGCAGCTACGAAAATTTGTTGTTGTACTAAATCAATACCGGTAATCATCTCCGTGACCGTATGTTCTACCTGCAAACGCGTGTTCATTTCAATAAAGTAAAACTCACCGTTTTCGTATAAAAATTCAAAAGTACCTGCGCCCCGATAATTAATTTTACGGCAAGCATCTGCACAGCGTTCGCCGATTTTGTCTCTTAGTCTTGGGTTTAAAAGTGCAGCAGGCGCTTCCTCAATAATTTTCTGATGACGGCGCTGCATTGAGCAATCGCGATCACCTAAAAAGACAGCATTACCGTGCTGGTCAGCCAATACTTGGATCTCAATATGACGAGGTTTTTCCAAATATTTTTCCATGTAAACGGTTGGATTACCAAAAGCCGCTTGCGCTTCTTGTTTAGTCATGTTCACAGAAGCAATAAGCGCAGCTTCAGTATGTACAACGCGCATACCACGACCGCCACCGCCGCCAGCCGCTTTAATAATGACTGGATAGCCAATTTGTTTAGCTGCTTTAATGGTTTCGCTTGGGTCGTCAGTGAGCGCTCCTTCAGAGCCAGGCACACAAGGCACGCCCGCTTTACGCATGGCCTCTTTGGCGGAAACTTTATCGCCCATTAGGCGGATGGTTTCTGCGCGTGGACCGATAAAGACAAAGCCGCTTTGCTCCACGCGTTCAGCAAAATCTGCGTTTTCTGATAAAAAGCCGTAACCTGGGTGAATCGCTTGCGCGTCCGTCACCTCAGCTGCGCTAATCACCGCAGGAATATTGAGATAGCTGTGAGTTGAGGAGGCCGGGCCAATACATACAGACTCATCAGCTAACTTCACATATTTTGCTTCGCGGTCTGCTTCGGAGTGAATTGCAACCGTTTTGATACCAAGCTCACGGCATGCGCGTTGCACACGCAAAGCGATCTCACCGCGGTTGGCAATTAAAATTTTATCAAACATAGCCATGGTGTTTGTTTCCTGAATTTAAACCTTGAAATTAACCAATGACGAATAATGGTTGACCATATTCCACAGCTTCGGCGTTGCCGACCAAGATTTTTTTCACAATGCCAGCTTTGTCAGATTCAATTTCATTCAAAAGCTTCATGGCTTCGATAATACACAAGGTGTCACCAACGGCCACGGTGTCGCCTACTTTCACAAAAGCGCCAACATCGGGGGACGAAGCAGCGTAAAAAGTCCCAACCATCGGAGATTTAACAACATGGCCTTCCTCAACTTCGGGTGCTGGTTTCTCAGCAGAGTTTGTCGCAGCAGGCGCTTGCGCGGCAACTGCTTGCATCGGTGCTGGTGCATAATTCACATAAGGTTGCGCAGGCATCGTTGAAAAATTACGACTAATGCGTACTTTCTCTCCATCTTCTGTCAATTCCAGTTCAGAAATCCCTGATTCCTCAACAAGATCGATCAATTTTTTAAGTTTACGTAAATCCATCATGCCCTCCAAAAAACGGTCAAAACTATATGTTTTGATGTGCAAAAAAACGAATTATTTTCGATTGATATATTCAATGGCGTAGTTAAGTGCCAAAAAATACCCTTGCGCGCCTAAACCGCTAATGACACCAATGGCGATGTCAGTGAAATATGAATGCTGGCGAAATGCTTCTCGCGCATAAATATTAGATAAATGTACTTCGACAAACGGGACTTTTACGGCCGATAAAGCATCTCGTATTGCAACCGAAGTGTGGGTGAATGCTGCTGGGTTAATAATGACAAATCCCACAGGGTTTTTTGCCAGTTGCTGAATTTTACCAACAAGTTCCGCTTCAGCGTTGCTTTGAAACGTCTCCAAGTGTACACCCGCTTTATCGGCCTGCACATTAAGTGCCGCATTAATGTCATCTAGGGTTTGATTTCCATAATGGTTAGGCTCGCGTAACCCCAGCAAATTGAGGTTTGGGCCATGCAAAACAAGAATGGATTGATCTACCATACGCAAAAGTGATTAAAAACCGTCAAAACGGCAAATTTATAGTTCCGCAAGTTTGACGAAGTTAACCGGATTTGTCCAGCAAGTTATGCAGAAATTGCCGATTATATAACGAAACGAGAGCCGTTTTTATGGTTTATTCGGCGCACATGTTACTGTGCTATCAGGGGTTGAATCTCAGTTGATAGCATCGAAAAGTTTACCTTACCGAAAAAGGTTTTAGCAATATTGCCATGTTTGTCGATGATCAAGGTAAAGGGCAGCACGCCTTTGTGATTGCCAAGGCTCTCGGTCAGCAGCATGCCTTCACTTTCTGAGGTAAAAATTGGGTAAGTGACAGGTGTTTCAGTTTGAAAGGTGTTGACTGCATCAGGTTCGTCAATCGCGATTCCCAGTACAACGACATTTTTATTTTTGTAGGTATCGTAGAAATGCGAAAGTTCTGGCATTTCTTCGCGGCAGGGTGCGCACCAAGTTGCCCAAAAATTCACCACCAAAATATTACCTTGAAATTGATTCAGCGCGTGTGCTTGACCATTTACATCTGTGAGTTGAGAACTGAAAAAATGCTCTGTTGAACTATTATTCTGCGGTTCATTCAAGAACACTTGGTGTGGATTCAAGAAAAAAAAGTAAATACAAAAACCAAGACTTATCATTAAGGCAAGGTAAATCAAGCTACTACCAATTTTTTTCAGCATGTCAGCAATTTTTCTTGTGCGGAAGGTGCTAAACATTGATCGCGCAATTGCAGGGTTTGCGCAAAGCGCTCAGCATTTTGAAAGCCAACCGTTCTGATGCTGGTGAGTTCTTGTCCGGACGCATTGAAAAAAATAATGCCCGGTGGGCCAAACAAACCAAAACGCTTCAATAATGCTTGGTCTTCTTCGGTGTTTTGCGTGACATCTACCTGCAACAACACAGTGCCTGTTAGCAGGTTTTGAATGTTGCTGCTTGAAAAAGTGAAGCTTTCCATTTCTTTGCAGGCCACGCACCAATCTGCATAAAAATCGAGCATCACAGGTTTACCACCAGTTTTCTTCAAGGTTTCTTCCAACGCTGAAATGCTCGCAATTTTTTCAAATGGCAAAGCGTGCGTTTGATTTTGTGCTGTGTTCGCAGAAAAAGTCAAATGTCCTAATGGTTGCACAAGTGACTTTCCACCGGAAAGCGCGCCTACTAACAAGGCCAAGCCATAGACCAGCAAAATAAGTCCGATGCCTTTCCAAAATTTTTGAATGGTTTGATGGTGCGTTGGCAGCGCATCCAGTGCGTTTAAATAAATCGCGCATATAATTGCGATGGCTGCCCATAAGCCCAGTTGTAGGCTGGCAGGAATCACGGGTGAAACAATATAAACCGCCATTCCCAACATAAGTACGCCAAAAAAGTTGCGCACGCTATTCATCCAAGCGCCGGTTTTAGGCAAAATTTTCCCGGCAGAAGCGCCGATTGCTAACAAAGGCACGCCCATGCCGATGGCGAGCGCAAATAATCCTAACCCACCCAATAACACATTTTGTGTTTGGCCGATGTAAATCAACGCGCCAGCTAAAGGCGCGGCCACACAGGGGCTGACGATTAAAGCTGAAAGCACGCCCATGATAAATACACTAACAAACTTTCCGCCTTTAAAGCGATTTGTGAAGCCGAGCATTTTTTCTTCAAATGATTGTGGGAGTTGCAGCTCATAAAAACCAAACATTGAAAAAGCCAACAGCACAAATAGTGCAGCCATGCTACTAAGCACCCAAGCATTTTGGAGTGTTTGGCTAATCAAGGTGCCAGAAAGCCCAGCAGCAACGCCCGCCAACGTGTAGCTTAACGCCATGCCAAGAACATAAGCCAACGAGAGTAAAAAATTGTGCAGAGAAGACGCAGGTTGCTGGCTTGATTGTCGGCCGACAATGATGCCGGACAAAATTGGAATCATCGGCAACACACAAGGTGTGAACGATAGCACTAAACCGGCAAGAAAAAATCCACTGACAATCAGCCATAAATTACCGGTTTTTAAAATGCGGGTGCTTGCATCGGAAGAATCTTCATTGTAGTTAACAGCGTTGTTTTGTGCATTATTTTGTGTTGAGGGGAGCGCTAAATTAAAGGTTTTTTTGATTGGCGCATAACATAAGCCCTTTTCACTGCAGCCTTGATAGGTTGCAGTGAGCGTCACATTTTTTTGCTGCGGTGCATCCAGCAAAATTTTAGCGGCAAAATCATGATGAAATACTTCCTGTTCACCAAAATTTGCATCGGTTTTCATCTCACCTTTAGGTAAGTTGACATTTTGTACGTCAACGTTAGTCGCTTCAAATTTAATGCGATTTTTATAAAGATAATGCTTGGGGGTAACTTTAAATTGCGCTTCTAAGGTTTGGGGGTCAAGCGCTGCAATCGTGAGTTTAAAAGCGTCATCCGGCGATAAAAATTCAGCGTCCTCATCATCGGTAAACAATGCAATACCATTGTTTTCTGCATGCGTCACTTGCAGAAAAACAGCACAAAACAACATAGCTAACAAAATTTTTTTAATCAAACTCATCAAGTGATTCCAAAAAGCGAGGCACAAATAAAAAATTCACTGAATTGTATCGTTTAGTGTTTGTAAAAGCTTGCAATTTGCACGATCAAGCCCCAAATAGAGTATCAAATTCTGCCAATTTTATGAAACAATCCGCTTTCGCCAATGTCTTTCAAAACTTAAGATGGCGACAACAGCGTTTAGGTTCGTTTCTACGGATAATTTAGCATGCGTTTATTTTTATGGATTCTTTTACTGGCTTTTCCAATGGCTGAAATTTGGATATTGGTAAAGCTGTTCCAACAATACGGCATTTTAGTGTTGTTTTACTTAGTCGCGATGGTTTACCTTGGCTTACGTTTAATTCGCGAAGAAAAAGCTTTATTTTCTGCACGTTTAATGCAAGGCCTCATACAAGGCGCACACCCGATTAAAAATATTTTTGTCAGCGCACGCATTTTTATCGCAGGCGTGTTATTAATGATTCCGGGCGTGATGACCGATGTGATTGCCGCGATTCTACTGTTGATTCCTGCGCCGCGCGTGCAGTCAACCAACACGACACCGCCAGAAGCAGCGAATGAAGATGTGATTGAGGGCGAGTTCCGCCGTGAAGATTAGCAATCTCAATTAAAATAGTGACGCGAATAATTTAAGAATTTTTATATGAGTTATCAAATTACGCTGCAAGGCAGTGGACAACAATACAGCGCAAAAGCCTATGAAACGATTTTAGAATCCGCGATTCAAGCGGGCATTAACTTACCTTATGGCTGTAAAAACGGTGCGTGCGGTAGCTGCAAGGGCACGGTCGTTTCAGGCGTGGTCGATCATGGTGAATACGCTTCCGGGGCACTTTCAGACAATGAAAAGGCCGCTGGCAAAACGCTTTTTTGCTGCGCACGGCCATTGTCGGACTTAACTATTGATTGTCGCGAAATTCAATCTGACTTAATCCCCGCGCGCATTTTACCAGTGCGGGTAGAAAAAAAAGTGCAGCTATGTGACGATGTAATTGCGCTTTACTTAAAACTGCCAAGCAGCGAGCGTTTGCAATTTAAGGCCGGACAGTATTTAGAATTTTTATTAAAAGACGGTAAACGCCGCGCATTTTCACTCGCAAATGCACCACATGTTGACCAGTTGTTAGAGCTACATTTGCGTCTGATTCCGGGCGGACAATTCACAGAATACGTGTTTAATGAAATGCCAGAAAAAACGATTTTAAGGATAGAAGCGCCGCTGGGCAGTTTTTATCTGCGTGAAGAAAGTGAAAAACCCATCATTATGGTCGCAGGTGGTACAGGGTTTGCGCCGATCAAAGGCATTATTGAGCATATGTTACATGAAAATATGCAGCGTCCAGTGACTTTGTATTGGGGCGCGCGTAGCCTTAAAGACTTATATATGGCATCACTGCCAACCGAATGGGCAGCGAAATATCCGCATATTCAATTTATTCCAGTATTGTCTGATGCTTTGCCAGAAGACGCCTGGCAAGGGTGTGCTGGCTTGGTACATCAAGCGGTGTTAGATGATATTGGTAATTTGGCGGGTTATGAAGTGTATTGCTGTGGCGCGCCAGCCATGGTGGAAACAGCGCACAAAGCGTTTATCACGGCGGGATTGGCAGAAGAGGACTTTTATTCGGATGCGTTTAGCTACGCAAAACCTTCACCATAGAAAATTTCTCGGGTTATTGTTGCCCTGAATTTTTACGAACCAACTTATTAGCCGTCTCACTCAGCAAGGCATTTTCATGTAAGCGGTTAGCGAGCTTAACGGTTTGTTCTGCGAGCAAATAATCTTCTTTCATTAGTGCATCTACTGTTTCTACAAGTGCGGTGTGGCTTTCTTGGAGGCGTTTTTGCGATTGTAATTTACGCCAGTTTTCAGGGAATAATCGTAAAAAGTGTAGTAATCGTAAGCCATAGTGTATCGTCACAAAAATCAGCACGATTAAAAATAGCAGAAAGTTGAACGAAAACTGTATGCGATACGGTGCGCGCACGATCAGCACATAGCCTTGATTATGACTTAAGAGCCAAATAGTCAGCCCGAGCAATAAAAAAAGCCCGAGCGTCCAAAAAATTTTGCGTTTTAATGTCATGGCTAATCAGAAACTATTGTGGAGCTTCAAGGCTCAACTTGTAGCGATTAATTGCGTTTAAGCTCTCGGTTAATTCTGGAAGCATCAAGCTGACACGATTTTCAATCAGCCTATTTAATAATTTCAACGCTTTTACCGCATTGGGATGCTGCGTATCGTAATATTGTTGCAGCCATTGGCGCACCAATATCAAATCCGCTTGATAGCTTTTCTCGTCATGTTGCAATAAGGCAATTCTTGCACTCAACAAACGTAATTTTAAATTCTCGCGCAAATAAAAACGATGTTCAGTGGCAAGTAACGGTGCTTGTGGGCGATCAATGCGCTCAACCGTAACCAAATTTTGAATGTCCGCCCAAATTTGGTAAAAAAATGCCTGCACGCGGCTTAAATGGCTGGCACGTAAGGTTTCGGCTTGTGCAATTTTTTTGGGCAATACCGGCTCGTGCTCACTAATCAGCGGTAAATCCGCACACAAGGTCGCCACACTTTCAATTTGTGCAGTCATTTCAACCGGATCAATTTGCGGCAGTTTACGCAAATTATCAATTTCATTGCCCAAAGTTTGGCGCAGTTGCGTGGCCCGTGGCAAATGCAGCGGTTCCAAGTGTTGGTCAGCCGCTTCAAGTGCCAACAGGGCAGATTTAATATTGCCGGTGAGTTTCAGTTGCTGATTAGCTATCGTCACCAATTGCTCGACTTCTGCAATCGCCGTCATTTCGCGGTTTTCAGCCAATTGGTTATATAAGGTTTGTAACACTTCTTGCTGGTCGCGTGATTCTGCTAATTTTTCTGCAATGATGACTGTTTGCGCCTGCGTTTTGGCGCTACGCTCTTCCGCTTGCTTGGCCAGCGCTAAACTTTGCTGGTTGACGGATTGGCTTTGCTCCAGCTTTTTACTTAAAGATTTTTCAATCGACTGGAAATGTTGCTGGCTACTTAACCAAAACCAAATCAGCAGCAAAAGCGTCAGCAACGTCAAAATAAACGCTGCTTTGGCGATAAAAGATTCTTGCTTGGGTACGTTTTCATTTGGGTTCATGGCAATGTCAGCACTTTCGTGATGCAATCCAACATGGCGGCATCGCCAGCGGTGCTGGCGATATGCACATTAAAATTTTTAAGCAACGGATGTTCTGCAATTCTGGCGTGGTTTACGCAAATATTTACCGTCTGCAAGAGATGATAGTCCGCCTCGCTTAAGCTTTCAAGCATGGTCAAATAATGTTGCATGGCTTCTGAGCTAGTCATCACAATGACGTGGCAGGTTTTTTTGTGTGCAAGTGTTAGTAAAAAATCCAGATCTTTTTGCGGGTTGATGCGTTGATAACATTCGGCAAATTGTACTTCCGCCCCGCGCGCTTCTAGCGTTTTAGCCAATAACTCGCGCCCACCGACGCCGCGCACAATTAGCACTTTTTTGCCTTGCATATATTGCATGTTTTCCAGCGCGAGTAGTGATTCGCTATCAAAACGCCCTTGAGGCGTGATGACGCGTTCAACACCAAAATCTTCAAGTGCTTGTTTTGTGACTGGGCCAATGGCAGCAAAAGTACATTTTTCAGGCCGCTTAGGCCATTGCTTTTGCATGCGCGGCATGGCATTTTGTACGGCATTGCTACTGATAAAAATAATTAAATCAAATTGATCAAGTTGCGCAATCGTTTGTTCAAAAGTACTGTAGTTTTCCAAACCGGTGATTTCAATTAGCGGGAAGTAAAAAGCTTCACCGCCAGCTGTTTGTATGGATTTGCCTAAGGTTTGCGCTTGATCTTGCGGCCGGGTAATGACAATGCCAAATCCTGACAGTGGTTTCGGCATCATCCGTTTAGCCAAGAGATGCCAAAATTTTGTCTGCACCACGCGAGCGGAGTTGCGCGGCAAGTTGTTGACCTAAATGTTCTGCATCAACACATGGCCCGCTTAATGTTTCAACAATCATTTGTTTGCCATCCACGCTAGCGACAAAACCTGTTATTTGAATGACCTCTTGCGTACAGGTTGCATAAGCGCCAAGCGGCACGGTACAGCTGCCAGCCAGTGCGCGGCTCATCGCACGCTCTGCAAGCACGCAAAATTCAGTCTCAGTATGATTAAGCGGTGCAAGCAAAGCCAGCAGTTCTGGGCGATTGGCGCAAATTTCAATGCCGAGAGCACCTTGCCCAACGGCAGGAATACTTTGCTCAGGTGAGATGGTGTTGCGAATCCGGTCGCCTAAATTGAGGCGAATCAACCCTGCAGCGGCCAAAATAATCGCAGCATATTGTCCTTCATCCAGCTTGCGCAGGCGGGTTTGCAAGTTGCCACGCAGTGGCTCAATCAGTAAATGAGGAAAGCGCGCTTTCAGCTGACTTTGTCTTCTTAAGCTCGAAGTGCCAACAATAGCCCCGTGTGGTAAATCCTCTAAATGCGCATATTGGTTTGAGACAAACGCGTCCCGTGGATTTTCACGCTCGCCCGTTCCGGCGAGCATAAAGCCCGCAGGTAAATTCATGGGCACATCTTTCATGCTGTGTACGGCTAAATCCGCCCGACCATCAGCTAATGCGGTTTCTAGTTCTTTGACAAACAAACCTTTGCCGCCGATTTTTGCCAGTGGCGTATCTAAAATTTGGTCACCGGTGGTGGTCATCCCCAAAATTTCAACGATTGTTTGCGGATAAAGAGCCTGCAAACGTGCCTGAATATGCTTGGCTTGCCACATCGCCAAGGCGCTTTCGCGCGAAGCAATCACAAGTTTTTTAGGTGGGTTTTGGGCTGGGCTGGCGGTATTCATGAAAGTGCTTTGTTAAAAAATATTCAACGCAGATTTTAACATAAGCCCTAACAGACAAGCGGTTCTTTGACGATATGTTGCTGGCGGCGGCTCACGGGGATTAATTCATCTAAGCCCTTGAGCAATACTACCCATTGTTTCTCTTTTTGATTGTGAGAATGGTCTTCAGCCAGTGTATTTTCAATTTGCCTTTTCTCAAACCCTTGAATAAATTTTTTGGCGACTAAGCAATTGCGGTGGCAACGTACAAATTGGTTGGCAAAAACATTTTCTAGGCGCATCAACGCATCTTCCAACAAATACTCTTTGTTAAGAGTTCGTACAGTGATGTATTTCAACTCGGCGCGAAAATAGACAATGTCTTCGATAGGAATCAGCAAAATACGGCCGCGTTCGTTGATGCTGATGTGTTTGGGCGTACTTGCGAGCGGTTGCAAGGCCTCCATTTGGCTGGATTTTAAACTGCGGGCTTTTCCCAGCGCGAGGCTCAGACGCTCGGCGCGGACAGGTTTCAGCAAATAATCAATGGCGTTCAAATCAAACGCCTGCAAAGCGTGCGCATCATAAGCAGTCGTAAAAATAATCGCGGGCGCAGGTGAAAGTTTGTTTAAATGCAGCGCCGTTTCCAAGCCATCCATTTCTGGCATGCGAATATCGAGCAACACCGAGCTGACAGCATTTTCTTCGGCAATTGCAATGGCTTCCAGCCCATTTTTGGCTTCTAAAACCTCTGTTATAATATTTAAATCGGCGAGTAAAGCCCGCAAGCGATTTCTTGCAGGTGTTTCGTCGTCGACAATTAAAATCACAGGTTTCAAGAAATATCCTTTTTTTATGAAGAATGCGTGTTTGAAGTCAGCGGGATTTGGATGCGCACTTCATAAAGTGCTTCAGTTTGCTTGGTTTCTAAAGACGCTTCTAAATCAAAATGCAGTAAAAGCCGCTCTTTAATATTACCAAGTGCCATTTTATTGCCTTGTTGTAGGCGATTTTTTCTCGGACACGGATTGGTGACGACAATATATAAATAATTTGATTGATTGGTAATTTCAATCAGAGTTTTGCCGCCCGCAACCAGTGGTTCAATGCCGTGATACACCGCGTTTTCCAATAACGGCTGCAAAATTAACGGTGGAATCAAGTGGTTGTTGCAATCTGTCGCCACGTGCCACTCCACCTGTAAACGTTCTTCCAAGCGTAATTTTTCTAAAGCCAAATATTGTTTGGAAAGCGAAATTTCTCGAGAAAGTGGCACTAAATCGCGATTATCAGCCATCAACACGCGGAATAAATCGGCCATGTCTTCTAACGCGGTTTCGGCTTGCTTGGGTTGCTGGCGAATCAGTGAAAGCGCGGTATTGATACTGTTAAACAAGAAATGTGGTCGAATCCGCGCTTGCAAGGCTTGGATTCTCGCTTCTTGAGTGGCTGGTGAATAGGCTTTATCTAGCAGAAAAAAATAATAGAGAATGGTTAAAAAAAGCAAAGTAGCAAGCGTGAGGGTTTTAAATAAATCAGGGAGGTGCTCCAAAACTAAAATTCGGTCAAATAAATTCCACACTAACACGGTGCTAAACAAAGTGATAGCGTACAGCACCAATGCCGCCGGCAAGTAGCGAAAGCCGCGCAACAACGACATGACAACATATGCTAATAAAATCGACAAAAATAAAATCGGTTGAGTCATGCTGGAATATTGCAGAACTAAAGCAAAGAAATCGGCAAAAGATTGCGTTTGTGTGAAAGCCATTAGCAACAATATCGCGTTCGCTAACAGTAGCGTTCTAAAAATCACGCCAATATTTTGAAAATTGGGAGTACGTAACCGTTGGCGCATGTTGAAGAGAATTTTTAGTCCTAAACAGTGTTGATATTTGGGTGGAAAATAGGCGAAATTGTTTTATACTTGGCTTCGCAAAAAAATAACTAACAACATGTTTTTAATGATAAATTGCGCGCCATCGATTGATAGTGTCGAAAAAGCGGTGGAATAAGCGCTAATTTTGTCCCCAGAAAGATTTTATAACTGTGTCAACTTCATCCAAAAAGCCAAATTCGTTAGATCAAAAACACGCAGCGTGGTCTGGGCGCTTTAACGAACCTGTTGCAGAGTTAGTGAAAAAATATACGGCTTCGGTTTTTTTCGATCAAAAATTAGCCTTATTTGATATTCAAGGCTCGCTTGCGCACGCACAAATGTTGGGTGCGCAAAAAATTATTAGTGCTGATGATGTCGTCGCGATTCAGCAAGGCTTGGGTGAAATCAGCCAAGAAATTTTGGCCGGTAATTTTGAGTGGCTGCTCGATCTAGAAGATGTGCATCTGAATATCGAAAAACGCCTCACTGACAAAATTGGCGATGCTGGTAAGCGCTTACATACAGGTAGAAGTAGAAATGACCAAGTGGCGACCGATGTGCGTTTGTGGTTACGCGCAACCACGGATGATGTCATTACCGCCTTAAAAAATCTGCAATTGAGTTTGTTGGATTTGGCTGAAGCACACTTTGATACCGTGATGCCAGGCTTTACGCATTTACAAGTGGCGCAACCAATCACTTTTGGTCATCATTTGCTCGCCTATGTGGAAATGTTAAAACGTGATACCGAGCGTTTTGCGGATGCGCGTAAACGGATTAATCGCTTGCCTTTGGGTGCGGCGGCGCTGGCAGGTACGAGTTACCCGATTGACCGTGAAATGGTCGCAAAAATCTTAGGTTTTGATGCTATATGTGAAAATTCTTTGGATGCCGTTTCAGACCGCGATTTTGCCATTGAATTTACCTTTGCTGCTTCGTTAGTGATGACGCATTTATCACGTCTTTCGGAAGAGCTCATTTTATGGAGCTCGCCACGGTTTGGCTTTGTTGATATTGCAGATCGTTTTTGTACTGGTTCTTCGATTATGCCGCAGAAAAAAAATCCGGACGTACCGGAACTGGTGCGCGGCAAATCTGGACGTGTGTATGGGCATTTAATGGCGCTCCTCACCTTGATGAAAAGCCAGCCGTTGGCTTACAACAAAGATAATCAAGAAGATAAAGAGCCGCTATTTGATACCGCCGAGACTTTGTTGGTGACATTGGAAATTTACGCGGACATGCTCCGGTTGCCAGTGCTTGAAAATGGCAAGCTTGTGAAAGCAGGGTTTACCGTGAATAAAGAAGCCATGCGCAAAGCCGCCAGTGAAGGCTTTGCTACTGCAACCGATTTAGCCGATTATCTCGTGAAAAAGGGCATGCCATTTAGAGATGCACATGAGGCGGTCGCGTTGGCAGTGCGTTATGCGGTGGACAAAAAAGTGGATTTAAGTGATTTACCCTTAGTGCAATTACAAAGCTTTGCCAAAGAAATTTCTGACGATGTCTATCAAGTCCTCACGCTAGAAGGCTCGCTTAACAGCCGCAACCATATTGGCGGCACGGCGCCAACGCAGGTAAAGGCAGCCATCGCGCGTGTTAGAGCTGCGCTTTCTTAATCTAAAAAGATCGTCAATAATTCGTTTAGAAAACGCTTACCTAGTTGAGTTGGCTGCATTTTTTCATCTGCAATATGAAGCAAGCCTTTGGCTTGCGCTTGTTTAATGCCGCGCTGTAGCCTTAAAAAATGTAAGCCGGTGCGCTGTTGAAATAAATCCAGCGGCACACCATCGGTTAAGCGCATGGCGTTCATCATAAATTCAAAGCCTAAATCTTTTTGCGCAATTTGCCATTCTTGGTCAATCGCCGCGCCATTTTCGGCATTTTCCATATAGCGTTTTGGGTGTTTGTGGCGCATTTGACGGATGATTTTGTCGTGAAAGCTGAGTTTGCTGTGCGCGCCCGCGCCAATGCCTAAATAATCCCCAAACGTCCAATAATTAAGGTTGTGTTTACATTGCTTGCCAACTTGCGCAAAGGCCGACGTTTCGTAATTTTCATAGCCATGCTGTGCCAACGTTTCTTCAATGACTTCTTGCATGCTTGCACTCAAATCATCGTCTGGCAGGCTGGGGGGCGTGCGGTGAAATGGCGTGTTGGGTTCAAGTGTGAGGTGATAAAACGACAAATGCGCTGGATTCAACGCACAAGCAGTTTTTGCGTCTTGAATCGCGTCCTCGAGGGATTGTTCTGGCAGCGCATACATCACATCTAAATTCACGCGCTCAAAAGTTTTTAAAGCGAGCTCAATCGATGTAAGTGCTTGCTTGCTGTTGTGTATGCGACCTAGGGCCTTGAGATAACGGTCATTAAAACTTTGGATGCCCAAAGAAACGCGATTGACACCTGCTTCTCTGTAACCAAGGAAATTCGCACTATCCACTGTGCCGGGGTTGGCTTCTAACGTGATTTCTGCATCATATTCTATCGGAGTGAGCGCTCGCACACTGCTTAAAATTTGGTCAATAGCACTGGCAGAAAATAGACTTGGTGTTCCGCCGCCAAAAAAAATACTGTGAATTTTTCTCCCCCAAATGAGTGGTGTGGCTTGTTCTAAATCACCAATCAGCGCCTGAACATAGTCTGCTTCAGGAATTTCCTGTTTTGACTCATGCGAATTAAAGTCACAATACGGGCATTTGCGCACGCACCAAGGGATGTGAATATACAAAGAAAGCGGTGGTGGGTTTTTTAACCCTGATAAAGTAATGCCACCTTGCAGCGGCGCTTGTAGGTTGTGCGATTGCAGAGACTCTGTAGGGATAATCGGAATCATCGATGTTGCGCGAACATCAATACCATTATTGGTGGTACTGTGGGCTTAATTTGCGAAGCGCTTCCAGCATACAGGCGGCATGTTCAGGTGGCGTCCATTGTGTAATGCCATGGCCCAAATTAAATACATGTCCGTCACCCTTGCCATAACTTGCCAAAATTCTGGCAACTTCTTTTTCAATTGCAGCGGGGGAGCTTAGCAAAATCGCTGGGTCCATATTGCCTTGCAATGCTACTTTGTCACCAACACGGGCGCGTGCTTGACCAATATCAATCGTCCAATCTAGCCCCAGCGCGTCAGCACCAATGGCAGCTTGCGCCTCTAACCACAAACCGCCACCTTTGGTAAACACAATACTAGGCACAGATTTACCTTCAGCTGATTTAGTGAGGCCTGCCACAATTTTTTGCATGTAATTTAGCGAAAATTCAGTATAAGCATTGTGCGATAATGCACCGCCCCATGAGTCAAAAATCATGACCGCTTGCGCGCCAGCTCCGATTTGCGCGTTAAGGTATTGGATAACGGTTTGTGCAGTAATGTCTAGGATGCGATGTAACAATTCTGGTCTCGCATAGCCCATTTTTTTGGTGTCGAGAAAATCCGTACCGCCTTTGCCCTCCACCATATAAGTCGCCAATGTCCACGGGCTACCAGAAAAACCAATCAGTGGCACACGACCATTCAGCGCTTTACGGATGCTGCTAACTGCATCAAACACGTATTGTAGCTTGGCCATATCGGGGATTTCTAGCTTAAGGATATCCGCTTCCTCTTGCAGAGTGCGCTCAAATTTCGGCCCTTCCCCAGCCTCAAACGATAATCCTAATCCCATTGCGTCTGGTATTGTCAAAATATCTGAAAATAAAATCGCAGCATCTAACGCTGGGTAACGGTCTAGTGGTTGCAAAGTCACATCGGTGGCAAATTGTGCGTTTTTGCATAAATCCATAAAACTACCCGCTGTTTTACGTGATTCACGATATTCAGGCAAATAACGCCCTGCCTGGCGCATCATCCAAACTGGGGTGTATTCAGTGGGTTGGCGCATCAGCGCACGTAAAAAAGTATCGTTTTGTAGTGTAGTCATGTTGGCTTGCACAAAAAATTTGGGGATACGCGCATCGTACCCCCTATTTTAAATCGCTATTTTGATTTGAATCTATTATCTTGGTAATACTGAAGAGCCCATCAAAAATGCATCGACTTCCCGCGCACATTGACGACCTTCACGAATTGCCCACACCACTAGCGATTGACCACGGCGCATGTCACCCGCCGCAAAAATGTTAGCCTTGTTTGTTCTATAGCAGCCTTCGCCATCAGTGGTAGCCTTTACGTTGTTGCGTGCATCTTTTTCCACGCCAAAGGCATCCAACACTTTTTGTACGGGCGAAACGAAGCCCATCGCCAAAAATACCAAGTCAGCGGGAATAGTAAATTCCGTACCAGGAATTTCAGACATTTTGCCATCTTTCCACGCTATTTTTGCGCCCACCAAATGCGTCACTTTGCCATGTTCGCCTTTCAGCATTTTGGTGGTCACAGACCAGTCACGTGCTGCGCCTTCTTCATGGCTGCTAGAGGTGCGCATTTTAAGTGGCCAGTTTGGCCATACAAGCGCTTTGTTTTCTTTTTCCGGTGGTTGCGGCATGAGTTCAAATTGCGTTACGCTAGCAGCGCCGTGGCGATTCGAAGTGCCAACGCAGTCAGAGCCAGTATCACCACCACCAATGACGACCACATGCTTGCCAGTTGCTTTGATTTGGTTAGGCACGTTGTCACCAGCCACCATTTTGTTGTTTGGCGTTAAGAAATCCATAGCGAAGTGAACACCATCAAGCTCACGACCTGGCACTGGCAAATCACGAGGCAACTCAGCTCCGCCTGCCAAAACCACGGCATCAAAATCACGCTCTAAATCTGCTGCGCTGACGTTTTCGCCAACATGTTGGTTTACCTTGAAAGTAACCCCTTCAGCTTCCATTTGTGCCATACGGCGTTCGATATTAGATTTATCGAGTTTAAAGTCAGGGATGCCGTAACGTAGTAAACCACCAATACGGTCATTTTTTTCAAATACGGTCACGTTATGGCCTACGCGTGCCAACTGTTGTGCCGCAGCTAAACCTGCTGGTCCCGAACCAACAATCGCAATTTTTTTGCCAGTTTTATTGGGGTTAATTTGTGGCGTTACCCAACCATTTTCCCAAGCTTTATCAATAATCGCGTGCTCGATAGATTTAATGCCAACTGCGTCGTTATTGATGTTTAAGGTGCAAGCGGCTTCACAAGGAGCTGGGCAAATGCGACCAGTAAAATCTGGGAAGTTATTCGTCGAGTGCAGTACATCAATTGCGCTGCGCCAGTCTTGGTGATAAACGAGATCGTTCCAGTCAGGAATAATGTTGTTAATCGGGCAGCCTGTAGTACAAAATGGAATGCCGCAGTCCATACAGCGTGCCCCTTGCTGTTTGGCTTGATCATCTGTTAAATGTAGAACAAATTCTTTGTAGTTCTTGACGCGTTCAGGCACTGGCAGATTTTCTTCAGCCAGTCGGTCAAATTCCATAAAACCTGTAACTTTACCCATGTGAAACCATCTCTTCCTCGTCAGGCCATCGTGGCTGACAACTTAACAAGACCCCGCATAAAGCGGGGGTTTTTTATTAACAAAAGCGATTAAGCAGCTTGTTTGGCAGAAGCAGCAGCCATTTCGGTCAGTGCGCGTTTATATTCGTTAGGGAATACTTTCACGAACTTGGAACGCGCTGCTGGCCAGTCAACCAGAATTTCTTTGGCACGAGGGCTCCCCGTTAGGTTTGCGTGTTGTTCTATCAAACCTTTAAGTGTGACCTCATCTGGTTGGCCAAGATGTTGTACTTTGCCAACATCAGCCTCAGCTGCCTCCACTTTTTCTAGACTGACCATGCTCATATTGCAGCGTTTTGCAAATTGACCGTCGATATCGTAAACGTAAGCGATACCGCCGCTCATGCCCGCCGCAAAGTTTTGGCCGGTTTGACCTAAAACGACAACGGTACCGCCAGTCATGTACTCACAACCGTGATTACCCACCCCTTCAATCACTGCAGTTGCGCCAGAGTTGCGCACGCAGAAACGCTCACCCGCCACGCCGCTTAAGAAGCTGCTGCCGGTGGTGGCACCGTACATCACCGTGTTACCGACAATAATATTTTCATATGACAAACCTCGGAAGGTTGACGGTGGTTTGATGATAATTTGACCACCACATAAGCCTTTACCCACGTAATCATTGCCCTCGCCGGTCAACTCAAAGGCAATGCCTTTGGCAAGGAAAGCAGCAAAACTTTGACCAGATGTACCGGTAAATTTAACGCTAATCGTACCATCCGGTAGCCCAGCGTTGCCGTAACGGCGGGCAACTTCATGCGAAAGCATGGTACCCACAGTACGGTTGGTATTGGTGATTGGGATGTCAATCGCAACTTTCTCACCATTTTCCAACGCTGATTTTGCGAGTTCAATGAGTTTGTTATCCAATGCGTTGACTAATCCGTGGTCTTGCACATCATTATTTTTACGTGCCACTGTGGCAGGCATATCAGGCTGATGGAAAATTTTAGCAAAGTCTAAGCCATTTATTTTCCAGTGATCTATGCCTTTTTGCATGTCTAACAAATCGGCGCGGCCAATTAAATCATCAAACTTGGTAATACCCATGCTGGCCATGAGTTCACGCACTTCTTCAGCAACAAAGAAGAAATAATTCACCACATGCTCAGGCTGCCCTGTGAATTTTTTACGTAGCTCAGGATCTTGTGTTGCCACACCAACTGGGCAAGTGTTGAGATGACATTTACGCATCATGATGCAACCTTCAACCACCAATGGCGCGGTTGCAAACCCAAACTCATCTGCACCAAGCAACGCACCAATCAGCACATCTCGGCCAGTTTTCATTTGGCCGTCGACTTGCACAATGACGCGACCGCGTAGTTGGTTAAGTACTAAAGTCTGCTGCGTTTCCGCCAAGCCTAATTCCCACGGCGTGCCTGCATGTTTGATCGAAGAAATCGGCGATGCACCGGTGCCGCCGTCATGACCAGCCACCACAATATGGTCAGACTTGGCTTTGGCAACACCTGCTGCGACGGTGCCAATGCCAGTTTCTGATACTAATTTCACAGAAATAGATGCTTTTGGATTCGCATTTTTTAGGTCATGAATCAGTTGTGCCAAATCTTCAATCGAATAAATGTCGTGGTGCGGCGGTGGAGAAATTAAGCCCACACCCGGTACAGAGAAGCGTAATTTGGCTATATAAGGGGAAACTTTATGGCCAGGTAATTGACCACCTTCGCCAGGTTTAGCGCCTTGCGCCATTTTGATTTGGATTTGATCTGCACTAGCCAGATAATCCGCTGTTACACCAAAGCGGCCAGAAGCTACCTGCTTGATGCGCGAACGCATAGAGTCGCCTGCTTTTAAATTCACTGTAGCTTCAATTAAATCTGCACCAAATACTTGCGCGGTATCGGTATCTTTTGCAACTGGTATAAAGCGCTTTGCATCCTCGCCGCCTTCGCCGGTATTAGATTTACCGCCGATACGGTTCATGGCAATCGCCAATGTGGTGTGCGCTTCGGTTGAAATAGAACCCAAAGACATTGCACCGGTCGCAAAACGTTTCACGATTTCTTTAGCAGACTCAACTTGCTCCAGCGGGATCGCCGTGCCAGCGGGTTTAATCTCAAACAAGCCGCGTAATGTCATATGCCGACGCGTTTGGTCGTTAATCAAGGCGGCGTATTCTTTGTAAGTCTCGTATTTACCTGTACGTGTCGCATTTTGCAACTTACTGATAGATTGCGGTGTCCACATATGCTCTTCACCACGTACGCGGAAGGCATACTCGCCTCCGGCATCTAGCGCGTTTGACAACACTGGATCACTGCCAAAAGCTTGCGTGTGTAAGCGTACAGTCTCTTCAGCAACTTCTGCTAGACCAATCCCTTCAATCTGGCTGACTGTGCCTGTGAAATAATCGTTCACAAATGCAGTATTTAAGCCAATCGCTTCAAAGATTTGTGCGCCGCAATATGATTGATATGTGGAAATACCCATTTTGGACATGACTTTGTACAAGCCTTTGCCAATGGCTTTGACAAAATTCTTACCGGCTTTTTCAACGTCACTGGTCATGGATTTCATGGTTTCATACACCAGCCATGGGCAGACAGCTTCAGCGCCATAGCCGGCCAACAATGCGAAGTGATGTACTTCGCGCGCAGAGCCGGTGTCGATGACTAAGCCTGTGCTGGTCCGTAATCCGGCTTTGACCAAAAATTCATGTGTGGCAGAACACGCAAGTAGCGCAGGTATTGCCACCCGTTTGGCAGACATTGCGCGGTCAGACAGGATGAGAATGTTAAAGCCATCTTTCACAGCTTTTTCAGCTTGGTCATGTAATGCATCTAAAGCTTGTTTCATACCTGCTTTGCCCAAGACGGCATCATAAGTGATGTCAAGCACCACCGATTTGAATTGGCCCTTGGTCAAGGATTCAACTTGTTTCAGCTTTTCTAAACCAGCCAAACTCAACACTGGTTGACTGGCTTCTAAACGTAATGGCGGATTAGTTTCGTCAATACCTAATAAATTTGGTTTAGGGCCGATGAAAGTCACCAAGGACATGACCAACTCCTCACGAATTGGGTCAATCGGTGGGTTGGTGACTTGTGCAAACAATTGCTTGAAATAGTTGTACAGCGTTTTAGCTTTGTTAGAGAGTACAGGCAAGGCAGCATCATTCCCCATTGAGCCAGCGCCTTCTTCGCCGTTGTCAATCATCGGCTGAAGTACGAACTTCAAGTCTTCTTGTGAATAGCCAAATGCTTGTTGTGCATCTAGTAAGCTGGCATTGAGGTGAGCTTCACCTTGACCAACACTGGGTAAATTGGAGATGTGGTAGCGGGTTTGCTCAATCCATTGCTGATAAGGCTTGGCTTTCGCCAACTCTTTTTTTACCTCTTCATCATCAATGATGCGACCCTGCTCCATATCGATCAGTAACATTTTGCCTGGTTGCAGGCGCCATTTTTTGACGATTTTTTCTTGTGGAAAAGTAATCACACCCATTTCTGAGGCCATCATGACGATATCATCATCCGTCACAAGGTAACGTGCGGGACGTAACCCATTTCTATCCAGCGTGGCACCAATCATTTTGCCATCAGTAAATGCCACGGCGGCTGGGCCGTCCCATGGTTCCATCAATGCTGCATGATATTCGTAGAATGCGCGACGATCTTCATCCATCAGTGGATTGCCAGCCCAAGCCTCTGGGATTAGCATCATCATGGCGTGCGGCAGGCTGTAACCACCCGCAACAAGTAGCTCTAAGCAGTTATCAAAACATGCAGAATCTGATTGACCTTCGGCAATCAGCGGCCATAGTTTTTCTAAATCTTCGCCGATTACTGTAGATTTCATTGTTTCGTGACGCGCCGTCATCCAGTTGACGTTGCCTTGAACCGTGTTAATTTCACCGTTATGGGCAATCATGCGGAACGGATGCGCTAAATCCCATGCTGGGAAAGTGTTGGTAGAAAAGCGCTGATGCACCAGTGCTAACGCTGAAACTACGCGCTCGTCAGCTAAATCTTTGTAGTAAACGCCAACTTCGTTCGCCAGCAACATGCCTTTGTAGACAATGGTGCGAGAAGAAAAAGAAGGTATGTAAAATTGCGCGTTATCTTGTAAATTCAGTGTACGCACGGCATGTTCAATCCGTTTGCGGATCACAAAGCATTTGCGCTCAAACACATTACTGTCAGTTGCGTTGCTACCCACAAATACTTGGCGCATGACTGGCTCAACGGCGCGCGCAGCATCAGCAATGTTGCCGTTGTTGATTGGCACATCGCGCCAACCTAACAAAGTTTGATTTTCTTCTGCAATAATTTTTGCAAAAATAGCTTCGCATTTTGCGCGGTTGTCGGCATTTTGCGGGAGAAATACTTGACCAACCGCATACGCACCCGCCTTGGGCAGAGTCATGTCTAGCTTGGCCGCCTCTTCACGCATAAAGGTGTCTGGCATTTGCATCAGCAAACCCGCACCATCGCCTAATTTTGGGTCATAACCTGTCGCACCGCGATGTGTTAAGTTAGTTAAAAGCTCTAAGCCTTTGGCCACAATGTCGTGACTTTTTTTGCCTTTGATGTGCGCAACAAAGCCCACGCCGCAACTGTCTTTCTCGTGCTTGGCGTGGTATAGACCTTGAGATTTTGGTGCTAAAAAGGCATTAGCAGCATTGCCCTGTGTTGTTTGCGGTGGAGTTTTTTCTGTATTTACGGCCTGCATAATTTCTGCCCAAAAATTCAATTACAAAATACTTAGCGGAACCTTCAATAATACCGTTAAATATTTGTAAATTCAATTAGCTACGCAGCTTTTAATGCAGTAAATGCCTCTTTTGCTGCATTAAATGTCGTATCCAAATCTTGGTTGCTATGCGCGGCAGAGACAAAGCCCGCTTCAAACGCAGAAGGTGCAAGATAAATGCCGTGGTCTAACATGTGGTGAAAGAATTGATTAAAGCGGTTTTTATCATTGTTCTGCATAATCTCTGCGTAGCTGGTTGGACATGCGCTAGAGAAATACAAGCCAAACATGCCACCGACGGATTGCGCACTAAATGGAATATTTGCTTGTTGGGCAACGGAGACTAATCCATCCACTAACTTTTTGGTTTGCGCGGTTAATTTTTCATAAAAATTTGGCGCTTGAATTAATTTAAGTGTCGCAAGCCCAGCACTAACAGCAACCGGATTTCCAGATAATGTACCTGCTTGATACACCTTACCTAAAGGCGCTAAGCATTGCATGATGTCCTTGCGGCCACCAAAGGCCCCCATGGGCATACCGCCGCCAATGACTTTGCCTAACGTAGTCATATCCGGTTGAATGCTGTAAAGCGCCTGTGCGCCGCCTAGGGCAACACGGAAGCCAGTCATTACTTCGTCAAAAATCAACACAGTGCCGTGTTTTGTGCAAAGTGTACGCAGGGTTTGCAAGAACGCCATATGAGGCACGATGAGATTCATATTGCCGGCAACGGGTTCAATGATGACGCAGGCAATTTGGTCGCCCATTTCTTTAAATACATCATGCAATTGCTCTGCATTGTTGTATTCAAGCGTGATTGTGTGTTTTGCAACACTTGCAGGGACGCCACCGGAATCAGGCTCACCAAAAGTTAACAATCCAGAGCCAGCTTTTACCAGCAGGCTGTCAGAATGGCCGTGATAACAACCTTCAAATTTGATTATTGTATCTCGGCCGGTAAATCCTCGCGCAGTGCGGATTGCACTCATGGTGGCCTCAGTCCCGCTACTGGTCAAGCGCACCTGATCCATGCTCGGTACCAGTTTGTTGATGAGTTCGGCAATTTCAAGTTCAAGCCCGGTGGGCGCGCCAAACGATAAGCTATTTGCGGCGGCTTTTTGCACAGCCTCAACCACCTCGGGATGCGCGTGACCTAAAATCATTGGCCCCCAAGAATTGATGTAGTCGATGTACTCCTTTCCATCGACATCCCATAATTTTGAACCTAAACCTTTTTTGAAAAAAATTGGCGTACCACCAACGCTACGAAAAGCACGTACCGGCGAATTGACACCACCGGGAATTAGCTGTTGCGATTTTTCAAAAAGCGTTTGATTCGATGAGGTCATCATATGGGCTTTCAATCAAAATAAAATAGTAAAGACTTTTTGTTTATCAGCGGTAAATAGCTAATGTGCTTTGGAGCCAGAATGTTGTTGCACATCTTCAGACTCTTCTTCGTCTCGCGCCCAGAACATTCTGTCCGGAATAAACTGACCCATGCCAATACGATGGCTGTGTTTGAGTGTTTGCCACGTATACTCTTGTGCCTCAGTGACTGCTTCCTCTACGGATAAGCCGTGTGCCATACAGGCAGCGACTGCACTGGTGAGTGTGCAACCTGAGCCATGGTAACTCCCGGGCAAACGTTCCCATTCATAAGATTTAACAAAATTGTCTTCACCGTATAAAGTGTTGATCACAGCGCTGGTACGCTCATGGGTACCGGTAATGAGTACATATTCTGGCCCCATCGCTAATAGTCGTGCAGCACTTTCATCTAAAGAAATATGGTTTGTTTCATCGTCAGCCAACGCATAACGGCGTGCTTCGATACTGTTTGGCGTGATGAGCGTGGCTTGCGGAAAAAGTAACTCCATCATCGCATCCATCATTTCATCATTGCTTAAATCATCACCACGCCCAGAAGTCAGAATCGGGTCAATGAGTAGCGGAATGTCAGGGTAGTCGGCCATAATTTCTGCAATGACTGTAATATTTTCAACCGAGCCCAGTAGACCTAATTTGAAAGCAGAAACCTGAATATCTTCTAAAATAGTTCTAGCTTGATCGTTTACCCAATCTGCATCCATCGCCAAAACACCGCCTACGCCTACTGTATCTTGAACAGTAATCGCGGTGACGACAGAGAGTGGCATGCAACCAATGCTGGCGAAAGTAAGAATATCCGCTTGTAATCCTGCACCGCTGCTAGGGTCAGACCCTGCAAACGTGAGAACCGTGGGAGGTGTTTGGTTGGCCATAAGTATTTACCGGAAAATCAATCAATTGGAGCGGATGACGGGAATCGAACCCGCGTATCGAGCTTGGGAAGCTAGCATTCTACCATTGAATTACATCCGCACTTTTTGGTGGCCCCTCTGTGAGTCGAACACAGCACCAACGGATTATGAGTCCGCT
>CAZAEN010000014.1:0-67809 GCA_964484105.1 uncultured Methylophilaceae bacterium | reverse complement strand
CCTGCTTTGGGAGCAGGATGTCGGGAGTTCGAATCTCTCCACGCCGACCAAATTTCTTAGTTGTTAACGACCTAACAGCTAAAACAATAAAAAATTGTTCTGCCCGATTTTTTAAATCAATGTAACCAAACATCTGCCCGTAGCTCAACCGGATAGAGCACCAGCCTTCTAAGCTGGGGGTTACAGGTTCGATTCCTGTCGGGCAGGCCAAGCGCTTTTGGTTTCTATGGTGGCTGTAGCTCAGCTGGTAGAGCCCTGGATTGTGATTCCAGTTGTCGTGGGTTCGAGCCCCATCAGCCACCCCAACCACCCTTCCCACATGAAAACTCAGCCAATTGGGCCATAGACGCCCCACACCCGCCTGATTATGATGCAATCACACATGCGCTTTGCGTGTGATTTATCTTGATTGTTTTAGAAATGGTTGGATATTGATGTCAAGTTATTCGTTACCTTTGTTTCCCCTTCATACCGTCGCCTTCCCCGGCAGCACGCTGTCACTTAAGGTGTTTGAAAGACGCTATCTGGACATGGTGCGCAAGTGCCTGAGGAATAACGCCAAGTTTGGTGTAGTTGCTTTATATCCGGAAACTCACCTTAATTTGTCTGCTAGCAATCACCTAAACCCCAGATTTCCTTTCGCATCTGTAGGGACAAATTTCAGCATTGTTGATGCAGATGTGACATGCCTTGGTCTCATCAATATTGAATGCCGCGGCCATCAAAAGTTTATGATTCACTCTGCAAGACAAAATGCGGATAGTTTGTGGATTGCCGAAGTGGAAGACTTACCTGAAGAGGCAGATGTTTCTATTCCAGATGACTTAAAGTCAACACGACAACATTTGCAAAAAATTATTCATGCTTTAAGCGATGACGACATCTCGCAACTTGAACTTCCCATCGCAAAACCCTATAAACTGCAAGACTGCGCTTGGGTTGCCAATCGTTGGTGTGAAATTTTAAACATGTCACTGATTCAAAAACAGCGCCTGTTAGAGTTGGACAGCCCACTAGTCCGGCTGGAATTAATTCAAGATATGCTTAGCAGAGAATTTACCAACGGTTAACCAGACAAAATAGTGCAAAATCATTTTTATATTGAGACACTTAGCATTAGAATTAGTAAAGAGCATTAAATGCGTGGTTTTTCAATTAAACCACGCATTGCACTTACTTTAGCTTTTAGGATTTTGCATGAAAAAGTGGTTATTAATCGGGTTGGCAATTTTTCTTTCGACGCAAGCGATGCAGGCTATTCCGCTCAGCCCTGCCTACCAACTCAAACCGCTCAGCCAACAAGCCCAAGCTGCTCATTTGTCCGCAGAAATTTTATCCAAATATCACTACAAACCCATCAAGCTGAATGACATCAGCTCAAACAAGATTTTTGATAACTATTTAAAGTCTTTAGATGCTGAACACATTTTTTTCACACAAGAAGATATCGATAAATTTACTTTTGCTCGCACTCGGCTCGACAACGCTTTGCTCGAGGAAGATTTAAGTATTCCTTTCAACATTTTCAATCTTTACCGTGAGCGCGTTACACAGCGTATTCAATACGCGAAATCCCTGCTCAAAAAGCCGTTCAACTTTGAAGTGAAAGAGCAATACCAATACGTACGTGAAAATGTGCCTTGGGAAAAATCTACCGAAGATTTAAACGAACTTTGGCGAAAACGTGTGAAAAACGATTGGTTACGTCTCAAAGTTGCGGGCAAAGATGATAAAAACATCGTTGAAACGCTGACAAAACGTTACGATAACTCATTAGCCAGCCTTAACAAAATCAAAAGTGATGATGTTTTTCAAAGCTTTATGAATGCTTATGCCATGGCGATTGATCCACATACCAATTATTTTGGTGTACGCGCCGCGGAAGACTTTAATATTTCGATGCGCTTGTCATTAGTTGGCATCGGGGCGGTATTGCAAGACAAAGATGAATACACCGTCATTCGCGAACTTGTCACGGGTGGGCCAGCGGCAACTTCCGGCAAACTAAAAGTGGGCGACCGCATTGTTGGCGTTGCACAGGGCGATGGTGTGCCATTTGTGGAAGTCATTGGCTGGCGTTTGGATGACACTGTGGATTTAATTCGTGGTGCAGAAGGATCAACCGTTGTACTTGACGTTCTACCGGCCGACGCGGGTTTGGATGGCCTCCATAAGCGCGTTGTGTTAGTGAGAAAAAAAATCAACCTTGAACAACAAGCAGCAAAAAAATCTGTCATTGAGGTTAAAGACGCTGGCATCACTCGCAGAATTGGCGTGATTAGTTTACCGGTTTTTTACCAAGACTTTGCCGCGCGACAAAAAGGTGACAAAAACTTCAAAAGTGCCACCCGTGATGTTACCCGTTTGGTGGACGAGCTTAAAAAAGAACAAGTCGACAGCTTGTTGATTGACTTAAGAGACAATGGTGGCGGCTCTTTAGACGAAGCCATTGAACTTACCGGTCTCTTTATCGACCAAGGCCCCGTGCTGCAAGAGCGGGATGTGGATGGCAACATTAAGGTGGATAACGATATAAACCCCGGTGTGATTTGGAATGGTCCAATGGGCGTGTTGATTAATCGGGCATCGGCATCGGCTTCAGAAATTTTTGCGGCGGCGATTCAAGATTATGGCCGTGGCATAATTTTAGGTGAACTAAGCTACGGCAAGGGCACGGTGCAATCAATCGTAAATTTAGATCGCGTTTCTAAAAGCGACTCTGCTCAATATGGCGAAGTCAAATTGACTGTAGCACAATTTTTCCGCATCAATGGCGGTACAACTCAACTGCGCGGCGTCCAACCAGACATTAGCCTTCCTTCCATGAACGACGTTATAAATTTTGGCGAATCAAGCTACGAAAACGCTTTGCCTTGGACAAGTATTAAGCCTGCCAATTTTGCCGTATTGAATGACCTTAAGCCCATCATCCCCAAGCTTACAACGCAGCATGAAAATCGCATCAGCCGCAACTTGGAATTTCAGTTCTTACGGCAGGATATCGATGAGCTTAATAATCAACGCAAAAAAACGTCGATTACGCTCAATGAAGCTGAGCGCCGCAAAGAGCGCGCAATGTTAGAAGCAAAAATGATTGAGCGGGAAAAATCGAATCTTGCTAACAAATCGCCTATTAAGGCGCTTAACCTACAAGATGACGGCTTGCAAGCGAATGAACGCAACCTTAAAAATGAATTGGAAAGTGAAAAAGAAAACAAAAACGAATCTGATATTTTGTTAAAAGAGGCTGCATATATTTTGGGTGACGTGGTGAACTTACTAGAAATCAACAGTAAAACTGTCGGATTGAATCAGAAAACCGAGAAGAAGCAATAGCAAACAGTACAGCACATGCAGCCGATACCTTTATCCAAATACATTTTCAGAATCCGTACCAAAAATGGGGTACTCGTAGAAAATTTGCAGATTGCCGCAGAATCGCTAGAAGCAGCAGAGCATATTTTAAAACAAATGTATGTCAAATGTGAGATTATCAGCATCTCTCACACCAACCAACAACTTGGTAACTTCCCTAGCTTTGAAGACGTGCTTAACTTGATTGTACACGAGCAATCTAGCTAACTTTCCCGATCCATCCTGCACTGACTAACTCAAAATAAAGCGCGTGATAATCATGCGCACCTGCACTTTTAGCGCTGTAACTAAAAATATCTTGATGGTATTGTGGGCTTTGCGCGATGGCCACGTTATCAGAAATCGTCGTGTTGCACAGTTCGTTCACAAAAAATTTTCGCGCCATTTTCTCTATTTCGCCACTCAAACTGCGGCGGCGATCATAGCGCGTTAATAAATATAGTCGATTGACGCGCTTTTTTAACACCTGCTCTAAAGCCTGTAATGTTTTTTCCACATTAATTGCCCCCTGAAACGAGAGATAATCCGAGGCTATCGGCACTAATACAAAATCAGCCGCAAAAATTGCATTAAGTGAAAGCACACCCAAATACGGGCAACAATCCATCAACACATGGCGTGAACCAGACGCTTCTTCAAGTTGCTCTAACCCCATTTTGAGTTTATTCAAAATGGTGACCCCTTTACCGAAAATTGAATCGAGCTTGATCAGTTCTTTGTGTGCAGGGATTAGTTTGCCAACATTTTCCCATGGCACCATCAGCGCCTCTAAGCTAGATTTATCTTGGTAAAACGAGAAAAGACTTTCCTCTACCGAGAAATTTTTTCTGTGGAAAATATGCGTTAAATGCCCTTGTGGATCCATATCAATCACACAGGGATCTAACCGATGCTGATGCATGGCGGCGGCAAGGTTCATGACGGTAGTTGTTTTACCAACCCCGCCTTTTTGATTGAACACCGCGATTCGACTCATCTTGATAAAGTTTCCTGCCTAAGGACACACGCACAGCTGAATCCATGAAGATTCAGCCTATTTAAAAATTTAACGCTACTAAAGAGAGCCCGCCGCGTACGATCTTGGCAAAGAGACTCCTTAATGAATCATTCTCGTTAGTCCTCAAACCGTTTCTTATGTGGCGCACGACTCGCTATTTTATCCCAAACATATGGCGGAATCATGCGCATGACTCTGGCGACCACCCCCATTTGCCACGGAACAATGACAAATCGACGCTTACCCAGAATAGCTTCGACAAATTTCTTAGCTGCCTTATCTGCATCCATTAAAAATGGCATTGCATACTCATTCACATCCGTCATAGGCGTTTTAATATAACCCGGCGCGATGGTGGTGACAGCAATCCCATACTGGGTCATTTCAACACGCAAACTCTCCAAATAGCTGATTGCCGCAGCCTTGCTTGCACTGTATGCGCCCGCCCCGGGCAAGCCGCGAATCCCAGCACAACTCGCAATGCCCACTAATTGCGCTGACTGCTTTGACAAAACCTGTTGTTTCATACCTTCAATAAATGGCTGAAACGTATGCACCATACCCATCACATTGGTATCCATCACCGCCTGAAACGCCGAAATATCCTCGGCAAACTCTGTCAGCGTGCCGCGACTTACACCCGCGCTTGCAACCACAATATTGGGCACGCCGAATTTTTGTATAAAATCGTTTGCTGCATTTTTCATGGCCATACTGTCGCGCACATCTAATACATAAATCGCTGAGGTGACATGAAATTCGTCTTTGAGCTTGGCTTGTAAGGCTTGCAGGGGAGCGAGGCGGCGACCGACTAAACCCATGGTCGCTGGCTTTGCGCTAAATTGTTTTGCAAACGCTATGGCAAGTGCGTAACCAATGCCACTAGAAGCGCCGGTGATCCAAATATTCATACGATACACCCAGCGCTTAAGTGAGCGTTATTGAGAGAAAATTATTTTTTTGCTGCTTTTGCTTTGTCATTGCGAACATTAGCAATAATGTAATCGGCCGTTCTAAGTGCGGCCTCATTATTGCCCGCCATGGTGCTAGAGGTTAAAAAGCGGCCATCAATCACCAAACTTGGCACGCCAGTCGCACCGGAAGCACGGAAGTATTGCGCTGTACGCGCCAAACGATTTTTCATGGAGAATGAATTGTAAGCCGCTTCAACTTTTGCCATCTCGATGCCGCCTTCCTTGGCAACCCAATTCATCGCCTCCTTTTCGTCAATGGCAATTTTTTTATTACCATTTTTTGCGTGAATTGCCTCAAATAATTTTGGGTGCAATTTATCAAGTACTTTTAAATCTTCCATGACGTAAAATGTCTTTGCCATTGGCTCCCAGCTTGGTTGTGGCAACCCTGGCATTCTTTTAAACACGACATCTGCAGGTAATTTTTTTGCCCACGCTTCTAGGGTTGGATCCATTTGGTAGCAATGGATGCAGCCATACCAAAAAATCTCGACCACTTCAATTTTATTTCCACTTTCAGTTGGAATCATTTGCGCGGTTTTATCAAACTCAACGCCCATTTTTGGTTCAGCCGCAATCGCTTGCGCACTAGAACCCGCGATAAACGTTGCCATTAGAAAGCTACTTAACATTTTTTTCATTGCATAAAAACGCATTTTTTTATCCTTTGCTTGGTTGGTATCACTGCCCTAATGCTTTTCGGCATTTTTAATAACGTATCTACACCGATCTCGCTGACAAACTAATTATTTACCTTAATTAAGTCTGACTTAAAGCCATTCGCCAATAAGTTTTCTTTGGTTTGATTGATTTGATCCAAACTTTTTAACGGTCCGACGCGTACGCGATGCCAAGTGCCTTTTTCTGGAATCTCTGCAGTTTGCACCACTGCTTCAAAGCCTTGTAAGGCCAAGGTTGCTTTCATATTGTCCGCTTCTTTCTCGGTTTGGAATGCCCCGATTTGCAAATAGTAGATTTTTTCCACTGGTTCTTGAGGTGTTTCTTGCTGCACAAGCTGGCGCTCTTCCTCCGCGGTTACTTTACTTTCCGCGCCCGGCAAAATGGTGTAAAAATCAAACTGGGTTTTCTCTTGGCTTTCCTGTTTTGCTGCAGCCTGCATACTTTTTTTCGCATCCTCTTGTATGCGTTCAGAAAGCGTAGAAGGCGCTTCCGTATTTTGCACCGCAAACGGGCTTTCTTTGCCTTTAATAAACATCACTAAGGCAAGCGATGCGATCACGCCACACAAAAACCCAATCATCAGACCCGTCATAAACGGGTTTTGGTTCCCGGTATTTTTATCTTCTGCGCGTGGTTTGTAATCTCGACTCATAATAATTGCGGATCCTTACATTCTGGTTGGGGCGCTAACACCCAATAAACTGAGGCCATTTCTCAGTGCTTGCTGCGTGGCTAAAATCAAGCTTAACCGCGCCAATTTTAGCGCTTCATCGTCGATCAAAAATTTATATTCGTTGTAATAACTATGTAAATCCGCCGCTAGTTCTTTCAAATAATTCGCAATCATATGCGGCGCCAAATCGGCTCCGGCATTGGCAACTGTTTCAGGATAGGCCGCCAACCGTTGCATCAACGCCATTTCGTGTGGCGCTGTTAAAGGTGCAAGTGCTACATTTTTTAAACTTTCGGTTTCGCCATTCCATTGCGCTAATACGCTGCAAATGCGGGCATGGGCGTATTGAATATAAAATACGGGATTATCATTGGTTTGCGCACGAGCAAGGTCAATATCGAACACCAATTGTGAATCTGCCCGCCGCGCCGCTAAAAAATAACGGGTAGCATCACAACCAACTTCTTCAATTAAATCACGCAACGTCACATAACTACCGGCGCGTTTAGAAAGTTTCACTTCCTCGCCACCACGCATCACCGTGACCATTTGGTGCAACACGTAATCCGGCCAACCTTTCGGAATGCCCACATTGAGCGCTTGCAACCCTGCACGCACCCGTGTGATGGTGCTGTGATGGTCAGCGCCTTGTTCATTCACCACACGCACAAACCCACGGCGCCATTTTTCGGCATGGTAGGCAACATCTGGCACAAAATACGTGTAACCGCCTTCTTTTTTGCGCATCACGCGATCTTTGTCATCGCCAAAATCCGTGGTTCTTAACCACAAAGCGCCATCTTGTTCGTAGGTATGCCCACTTTGAATCAGCGCCTGTACGGTTTGCTCAACTTTGCCTTCGGTATATAAAGCACTTTCTAATGAAAACACGTCAAATTTGATTTGAAACGCTTTCAAGTCTAAATCTTGCTCATGACGCAAGTAGGCCACTGAAAAATGCCGGATGGATTCCAAATCATTCACGTCGCCACTCGCAGTGAACGTCATATCATCTGCCACCACAGTTTGTTTGGCTAAGAACGCATCGGCAATTTCCTGAATATATTCGCCGCGGTAACCATCTACCGGGAAGCTTTCATGGTCAGGCATTAAGCCTTCACAACGCGCTTTGACCGAAATGGTCAAGTTATCAATTTGCGCACCCGCATCGTTGTAGTAAAATTCGCGCGTCACATCCCAACCATTATCCGCTAACAAACGGCTGATACAATCGCCTACCGCCGCGCCGCGCCCATGCCCCACATGCAAAGGCCCAGTTGGATTAGCGGACACAAATTCCACCTGCACTTTTTTACCGTTTCCAGACGCATTGCAACCAAACTGCTCACCAGCAGCAAAAATTTCTTTCACCACTTTTTGATGTGCAGCAGGATTTAAGAAAAAATTAACAAACCCAGCACCGGCAATTTCTGTTTTTAAAACATAGGCACTTTGCGGTAAGGCATTGATGATTTGCGTGGCAATCGCTCGTGGATTCTGCTTGAGCGTTTTGGCCAATTGCATCGCAATATTCGTTGCGAAATCGCCATGCTCGGCAGATTTCGGGCGCTCTAGTACAATCGGAAGATCATTGACATCCGGCGCGACCACTTTTGCCGCCGTTTGCAATAATTGCGTAAGATGTGTTTTCAAAACAATTTCACTGTAGTATTCAATAAAACGCGTATTTTAACCTACTGGCATATTTTTTTCTGTAGGACTTACACGCATAATCCCTCGCCCAACGTTGAATTGCGTCAGAAATTGCAAAAAACCATCTTAAAAGTTGCCTTAGATGTACCCCTCGACCGCTTGTTTGACTACGCAAGCAATGGTCAGCCAGCACTGCTTGGTCAACGCGCGCTGGTTCCTTTTGGGCGTAAAGCACTGGTTGGTATCGTCATAGGCAGCGCTGATGAGACGAATATCCCAGCCGAAAAATTAAAATCGGTGATTAAAGTTTTTGAAGACGAACCACCGATTGATGCACAAACCCTTAATTTAATTCAATTTAGCGCAGATTATTATCACTATCCGCTCGGGCAGGCGCTACTTTCTATTTTGCCCGCGCGCTTAAAACAAATTGAACCTGCAAAAAGCCGCGAACGTTTTATTTATCGCCTAACCAAGGCGGGCCAACAATGTTCAATTGATAAATTTGGAAAACGCCAGCAAGTATTACGGCGCCTTTTTCAAACGTTACAAACACAAGCATTTTTAACGGACACTGACCTGAGCGCGATTTCAGCCACCGCAAAAAAATCCATACAAGTCTTGATTACTGACGGCATTGTTGTCGCTGATAAAATGTTAGTAAGCGCCAACTTACAAACAAATTTGCCACCAAAATTACCTGCACTTAATGCTGAACAACAAACGGCGGTTGATAAAATTTTAGCGCAAGATAATTTTGCACCATGGTTGTTGCACGGCATTACCGGCAGCGGGAAAACCGAAGTCTATATGCGGTTGATTCAAGCTCTATTTTCTGGTGAAACCCGCGCTGATACTCGCTCTCAGGCACTTGTGCTGGTGCCAGAAATCAACCTTACACCACAACTGGAGGCGCGTTTTAAAAGCCGTTTTCCTAACTTTTTACTGGTCAGTTTACACAGTAATTTAAGTGAAAGTGAGCGCCTACTCCACTGGCAACTTGCGCAATCTGGTGATGCGCAGATTGTCATCGGCACACGCCTTTCTACGTTTACGCCGATGCCTCATTTAAAAATGATCATCATCGACGAAGAGCATGATGCTTCGTACAAGCAGCAAGACAGCATGCGCTACCACGCGCGCAATGTGGCGATGATGCGCGCAAAAAATCTGAATATCCCAATCATTTTAGGCTCTGCCACACCGTCACTTGAAACTTGGCACAACGTCAACACCGGCAAATATCAATATGTCGCGTTAAATCAACGCGCCGTCACCGCCGCGCAACTGCCAGAAATTCACTGTGTGGACACCAGCAAAGTCAATTTACAGCAAGGGTTTACGCCGCAATTACTACAAGCTTTACGCACACGCCTTGCTCGTAAAGAACAAAGCTTGATTTTTATGAACCGCCGTGGATTCTCGCCAGTATTGCTATGCAGCGCTTGCCAATGGATAGCGCCTTGCACACGTTGCAGTAGCCGTTTGGTGGTGCATTTAAACGCCCGTAAATTGCGCTGCCATCATTGCAATTTTGAGCAAAAAATCCCCTTGCAATGCCCAAGCTGTGGCAACCCAGATTTACACCCAACCGGCTTAGGCACGCAGCGCCTAGAAGAAACGCTCGCGCAATTATTCCCAGAAGCGCGGATTGCGCGGATTGACCGCGACAGCACCACACGCAAAAATGCGCTGGTCGACATATTAAACCGCGTACACAACCAAGAAATCGATATTTTGGTTGGCACACAAATGCTCGCCAAAGGCCATGATTTCCCTAATCTAACGCTGGTCGGCGTTGTGGATACTGACCAAGCCTTGTATAGCCCGGATTTTCGCGCGAGTGAACGGCTGTTTGCGCAACTCATGCAAGTGGCCGGGCGCGCCGGGCGAGCAGATAAAAAAGGTGAGGTGCTAATTCAAACTGAGTTTCCGTTCCATCCACTGTTTAATGCCTTGCGCACACAAAATTATGTGGATTTTGCTAACGCCGAGTTAGAAGGTCGACAGCTTGTGAATTTCCCGCCGTTTGTGTACACCGCGCTGTTACGCGCCGAAGCGAACCGATTTACAATGGTGATGCAATTTTTAGAAGCCGCTTTTGCTGAAGCGTATTTGCAACATCAGCAAGTGACCGTGTATGAACCTGTGCGCCCGCAAATGGAGCGCATGAAAGGTATGGAGCGCGCGCATATGCTATTGCAATCACCCTCGCGTGGCGCGTTACAACATGTGCTAAAAAATATGGTGAGCATGCTGCGGTCACACGCATTGGCAGGCAAAGTGCGCTGGTCGGTCGATGTTGACCCGTTGGAATTTTAAAGTTTTAAGGAGGTTCTCCATGCAATCTTCTTTTACGATGAAAGCGCCTTTTGGCAGCATTTTGCTCAAACAGAGCAATGGTCAACCATGCGTCGTTATTTTGTCCAACCAAAAAACTGAAGACTCGCATCATAGTTTGCCTGTACCCGATAAAATTCAGCAAATATCACAGCTACTAGAACGCTATTTTGAGAATAAAAACACAATATTCACTTTAGATTTTGACCGTGTAACATCACAAACTGGCACGGCATTTCAAAAAAAAGTTTGGCAGGCCATTTGCCAAATTCCAGTCGGTAAAACAAGTAGTTACAGTGAAATTGCTAGAAATATCGGCTCTGGCCCGCGCGCTGTTGCCAATGCTTGCGGGGCAAACCAGCTACCGATTTTAGTGCCGTGCCACAGAGTGGTAGCAAAAAATGGCTTGGGCGGATTTATGCAAGGCGCAGACGGCGGCCTTGCCATCAAAAAATGGCTACTCAAACATGAAGGTATCACATGTGAGTGAGCACAAACTGACACCTGAAGCCATAGACACGATAGACCAATTTATTGACAATCTTTGGTTAGAAGACGGGTTATCGCAAAACACGCTCGCGAGCTATCGCCTAGATTTAAACAGTTTTGCGATTTGGCTCGCTAAGCAAGACAAACCATTGCTTGGCGTGGTTCACGCCGATATTCAAAATTTTTTAGCGGATAAATTTTCACATTTAAAAGCACGCAGTTTGAACAGACTTATTGCCAGCTTGCGCCGTTTTTATCGGCATCAGTTAGCGCAAAATAAAATCACCGTTGACCCTACACTGCAAATTGAAGCGCCCAAAATGCCGCGCAGTTTGCCCAAAAGTTTGAATGAAAAAGAAGTGGTCGACTTACTTAACGCGCCGAATATTGACGAAGACACCGGCCTACGTGACCGCGCGATGCTGGAACTTTTATACGCCTGCGGCTTGCGCGTTTCTGAATTGGTGAGCATTAAAGTATTTGAAGTGAGTTTGAACGAAGGCGTGGTGCGCGTGACCGGCAAGGGAAGCAAAACGCGGCTAGTGCCCATGGGGCAAGAAGCGGTTGATTGGATAAGCAGATATTTAAAAGAGGCGCGTGGCAATATTTTAAAAGAGCAAATTACCGATGCGCTATTTGTCACCAACCGCGGCGAAGCCATGACGCGCCAAATGTTTTGGTATATGATTAAACGCTACGCCTTGATGGCGGGGATTAAAAAACATATTTCCCCGCACGTGCTCCGCCACGCCTTTGCCACACATTTACTCAACCACGGTGCCGATTTACGCGTGGTGCAAATGCTGCTTGGGCATTCAGATATTTCTACCACGCAGATTTACACGCATGTAGCGCGGGAAAGGTTGAAGAGGCTACATGAAAAGCATCACCCGCGCGGGTAAGGCACTATGTATTCGGCAGATTGTCCCATGCATTTTTCTGCTTACTCACTTTGATCAAATCTCTAGTAACATGATGCTTAATATCACCAATATGAGCAAGCGCCGCCTGAATAGCCTCTTTGCCAGCTAAATAGCCAGCATCGTACTGATCATACTTTGTATAAGGGGTTAAATAATACAGCTTTAACTCCCCGACAAATTTGATCTTTTTACCATCAAACGTGATCCAAGCGTTCTTGAGCTTGCTTTTGCGATAAGTATCTTCTTTGGAGTATTTGGTGTAATCCATATAAAAAGTCACCTTAGATTGCGACTTAACCAAAGAACTACCATTTTTAATTTCAACAATGCCTGCGTCTAAAAGCTTGTTGGCAAATTCTGCTGTTAATTTACTATCGACTTTCTCATTCGAGTAGCTTAAAAAATAACTTAAACCGTACTTCACCGGATACATTAAGCTATAAGCTGCAAAACCTAACGCGAACAACAAGACAATCCCATACCATCTAATGACAAAACCACCATTTTTATTCATTGCCGTACTTCCATTTTTATTATTTACTATGCTGAGCGTGGAGATACCACATTAAAAAGACTCACTCGCAGAATAAATAAATAGACAGTGGCAAACAATGGCCCGATTGGCTAAGAACAATGGTTGCAAAAATCGCTAGGTAAATTAGTCTATATGGCTTTGCAAATAAGCCGAGCTATAAGTTAGGTGAAGGCTGGCGATGCCTTGTCGTGATGCGCTGTTGAATCGGTTGCATGAAAAACATCATCCGAGAAGGTAAGTTTAGTTATTTCTTAGCTTTTCTTTCTCGAAAAATCTTCACCAAAATCCATGTTAGTAATCCGATGGCTAGAAATACATTAATTAAAGGAAACTTCCTATTTTGGTTGCGATTATGTTCCAAAGTATATTTTTTTACAGCGTTTTGATAAGAAAAATACACCTTGCCATCTTGTGAGATTTCGTAGATAACGCCTTGGTAGTGCTCTTCTTCAACAGGCATCCACTTGATACTAACCGTTTTAAACTGTGTTTCTAACTTGTAGCTTTTTGGATTTTTGATTGTGTTATCTAAATCACACCTTGAGCCTCTACCTTGCTGAGCGTGAATAAAACACTTAAGTTTCAGAACATTTTTTTCATTAACCACCAACTTTACATAGTGTTGTAATTCTCCTCTACCTCCGCTCGCAGCTAGTGGTAGATATTTGATAACTCCGGTGGATGACCTTAAATCCTCATATTTTGGCACCGCGTATGAGGTGACGGGATGAAATTGACTCCACTCGTAAAACGGAAATATCAACATCAAAAGCGTCATTAAAAAAGCTGGTAGATATTTCATTTATTAAAAACACCTCAAATAAGCCGAGTACTAGGCATCCCGCCGAAGACAGTACTGTATTACGGCAAGGCGTGATAACAACGTAATCGGCTTATCATCTTGTAATCGGTTTATAGCGAATCCGTTTGGGTTTTGCGCCCTCCTCACCCAGCCGTTTTTTCTTGTCGGCTTCGTACTCTTGATAGTTGCCGTTAAAGAATGTCCATTGCGAATCGCCTTCCGCCGCGAGAATATGCGTGGCAATCCTGTCTAAAAACCAACGGTCATGTGAGGTGACTAGCACGCAGCCAGAAAATTCTAACAAAGCATCTTCCAAGGCGCGCAAGGTTTCTACGTCTAAATCGTTTGAAGGTTCGTCTAGCAGCAACACGTTGGCGCCAGAAATTAAGGTTTTGGCTAAGTGCAAACGCCCACGTTCGCCACCAGAAAGTTGACCAACAATTTTTTGCTGATCGCCGCCTTTAAAATTAAAGCGGCCAATGTAAGCGCGGCTAGGCATTTCAAATTTACCCACGCTTAACATATCCAAGCCGCCGGAAATCACTTCAAACACGGTTTTGTCGTTGTCCAAGCCTTCGCGCGTTTGGTCAACCGCGGCGAGTTTTACTGTTGGACCAATGATAATTTCGCCGCTATCGGGTTGCTCTTTGCCTTGCAACATGCGGAACAAAGTAGATTTACCCGCGCCGTTAGGGCCGATTACGCCGACAATGGCACCCGCCGGAATAGTGAAAGATAAATTATCAATCAGTAAGCAATCACCAAAGCCTTTAGAAACACCATTAAATTCAATGACTTGATTACCTAAACGCTCACCGGGTGGGATAAAAATTTCTTGTGTTTCATTACGGCGTTGATATTCCACGCTGGACATTTCTTCATAGCGCGCGAGCCTTGCTTTACTTTTGGATTGCCGTGCTTTAGCGCCTTGGCGCACCCATTCCAGCTCTTGCTTCATGGCTTTGCGGTGTGCATCTTCTTGTTTTTGCTCTTGCGCGAGGCGGTCACCTTTTTGCTCTAGCCAGCTAGAATAATTGCCTTTCCATGGAATACCCTCGCCACGGTCTAGCTCTAAAATCCATTCGGCGGCGTTATCTAAAAAGTAGCGATCATGCGTGACAGCCACCACCGTACCGGGGAAGCGCACTAAAAACTGCTCGAGCCATTCCACGGATTCCGCGTCCAAATGGTTGGTCGGCTCATCAAGTAGCAGCATATCAGGGCGTGAAAGCAACAATTTACACAACGCCACGCGACGTTTTTCACCGCCAGAAAGCGGGGCAATTTTCGCATCCCACGGCGGCAAGCGTAATGCATCGGCGGCAATTTCTAACTGTTGCTCAACATCGCTGCCGCTGGCGGCAATAATATTTTCGTACTTGGCTTGCTCTTCAGCGAGTTTGTCAAAATCCGCATCTGGGTCAGCGTAGGCTGCATAAATTTCTTCCAATTTTTGTTTGGCTTCCATCACCGCGCCCAAACCGCTTTCCACTTCTTCGCGCACGGTTTTATTGGGGTCTAGCGCTGGCTCTTGCGGCAAATAACCAATCGAAATATTTGGCTGCCATTGCACCTCACCATCAAACTCTTTATCCGCGCCAGCCATAATCCGCAGCACAGTGGATTTACCAGAGCCGTTTAAACCCAACAGGCCGATTTTTGCCCCCGGGAAAAATGACAACGAAATATTTTTGATGATTTGCCGTTTTGGCGGGACAATTTTGCTCACGCGGAGCATGGACATGACATATTGGGCCATTATTTTGCTTTACTTAACGATAAAGCGTACTAGCTTACTGGATAGCGTATCAATTGTGAATAGCGTGATTCAAAGCCCAACAACAAACTTTCTGCTTTGCCAAGTAACACTGGTAACATACGCAAACTTAATTTTTGCTGAACATTTTTATGGCACTTAAATCAACCATTTATAAAGCTGAGCTGAACATTGCGGATATGGATAGAAACTACTATGCCGCACATGGTTTAACGCTGGCGCGGCATCCATCAGAAACCGAGGAACGCTTGATGGTGCGGCTGATGGCTTTTATGCTATTTGCTGACGAAGCGCTGACTTTTGGTAAAGGCTTAAGTGAAGATGACGCGCCTGATTTATGGCAAAAAGATTTAACCGATGCGATTCAATTATGGATAGACGTCGGCTTGCCCAGCGAACGTGATATTAAAAAGGCCTGCGGAAAATCTAACCAAGTAGCAGTCGTGTTATACGGCGGCCGCGTTGCAGAAATGTGGTGGGCGCAAAATAGCAAAGCGCTACTCAAACTGAACAATTTGTGTGTGATTAACTTACCTGAAACTGAAGCTCTTAATGCGATTTGCACAAGAAACATGCAGGTGAGTTGCAATATTCAAGATGGCCAATTTTTTATTAGCAGCGAAGCTGGCAGTATTGAAATCACACCCGTTTTCTTAAAACAGTTTAGCTAGATTTTTTGCTTGAAATCATTTGCTTAAGCAAATTTTGTTTTTGTAAACGCGACATCAACACAACCGCCGCCAGATGTAATAGCACCAACGCTTGTAGCAAAGTTGAGAATAATGCATGCAAATCTACTGGCCAATCTTCGCCCCAAAAAGCATCGGTACGGCTTAACCAACCGGTGGCAGTCAGCAAAAAAATAAGCAGCCACATGCCATACACCGCCCATTGGCCCAGCGGATTATGACCAACTTCATGCGAAAATTTTTGCTGTTGAATTTCAGTAATGTGGTGTTGAATACGCTTAACACTCGGCCAATAAAATTGAGAAGAATGCGGCACACTTGGGAGAAGCCCATGCAGAATTCTAATTAACACAATGCAAAAACAAGCATAGCCTATGAGCCGATGCGCCACACCTGTATCGTTAAAAAAATTCACAATGACTGCAAGCGCTACCAACCAGTGGGTAAGTTTAACTGTGATTGACCAAGCAGAATTTGCCATGTGGAAAATTTATTTTTCAATTTCAGCTTTAATAATCTCCAAGCTTTTCATATCAAAATAAATTTCGACTTTTTTGCCTTCTTTATTGCGGCCATAAATTTCATAGCAATTGCCATCAATTTTAAATTTTTTAATGGTATAGCCTTCAGCCGCCAGTCCTTCTTTTAAGGTCTCTTCAGATGCCCAATCTTCTTTTGGGTAACTTGGGCAATTGGCAGAGGCCGAAGCCAGTTGTGGCAACACACTTAAGCCAATCAAACTAAGCGCGAAGTAGATTTTTTTCATATTGTATCCTTAATAAAGTTGAACATTTTTAATGGCTTGCAAGTAGCGTACGCCCGTGAGCGCCATGGTAATTTCTAGCTCGTCACGCATCACGCGGATAACTTTGGCAACACCAATCGCGCCTTCAGTCGCCAAGCCCCAAATGTATGGCCGGCCGATGCACACCGCATCTGCGCCTAGTGCCAACGCTTTAAACGCGTCTTGGCCGCTACGAATACCGCTATCGACAATAATTTTTGTTTGCTTGCCAACTGCTTTTACAATGATAGGCAGTACTTCCGGCACAGTTGGCGTGGTATCCAACACGCGGCCACCGTGGTTGGAAACGATGATGCCATCACAACTCAAGCGTACCGCTTCAAGCGCATCGTCAGGATGTAAAATGCCTTTGAGTAACAACGGCACCTTGATTTGCTGCCTGAGCCAATCAACATCTGCCCAAGTCGGGGCTTGTGCCATCCAGCCATCAAACACTTCACTTTGGCCTTCGGTAATCGCGTTGGGTTTGAGTGGACGCTCTAAATTCACGGCCTGAATATTGTCTGGCAAGGTCATTAGCGCTTGCTTGACTGGCGCGTCTACCGTAAACACTACGGCACTGTAGCCACAAAACAGCGCCCGTTTCACTAAACGTAAAGTCGCATCACGATCGCCTTGCCAATAGAGCTGAAACCACAAAGGCTGCTGAGCTGCTTCAATGATATTTTCTAGCGGCTGGCTTGCCAGTGAGCTCACCAACATTTGGCCTTGTTGCGCATTGGCCGCCATAGCAACGCCGCTTTCAGCCTGCATATGAAATAATTTCTGATAGGCAATGGGCGCCAACAAAAATGGATGCGACCAAGTTTCACCAAACATGGTGCAACTTGTATTAGCTGAGACTAAAGGTTGCAAAGGCCGCGGCATGAGTTTGAAATTTTGCCAAGCGCTAAGATTATCGGCGAGGTTTTTCTCTTGTCCACTGCCTGCACTTAAATACTGCCAAATTTCTGGCGCGAGAGCTGATTCTGCTTGGCGTTGATACGTATCTAACAAATGTTGTTGCATAGTGTTAACTTTAAAAGACTACTCAGCCCATTGCCTGAGCAAATTATGGTAAACACCCGTTAAACTCACCACTTCAGCACTTTCACCAATTTGTTGACGCAATTTCACTAGCGACATATCTAGGTCGAACAGTATTCTACGTTTGGATGGGTCGCGCACCATACTTTGGATAAACATAAAACAGGCAATGCGTTCACCGCGGGTGACTGGCGAAACTGCATGTACCGACGAAGACGGATAAACCACCAGCGAACCAGCGGGCAATTTAACAGTTTGCTCGCCAAACACATCTTGAATAATTAATTCACCGCCATCGTAGTCCGACGGATCATTTAAAAACAAGGTGGCAGAAACATCAGCCCGAACAGAGTCACTGCCATCTGGCATATAACGCATGGCGTTATCGACATGAAAACCATAAGTATTTGTGCTGCCCGAGTAACGGTTCACAAAAGGTGGGAGAATTTTTTTAGGTAAGGCGGCGGAAAAAAACAAAGGGTCGTTCTGCAAGGCTTGCAAAACGACCTTTCGGATTTTGTGCAACAGCGGTGAATTTTCAGCTAACTGCTGATTATTTTTAACCACGGCTGCCTGCGTACCCGCGGTCACTCGACCATCTATCCAGTCCGCATTTCTCAGGGCGGACTGAATTTCTGAGACAAGTTCTTTAGGTAAAACTTGAGGCAGCTTGATTAACAATTTTGCTCCTAGAACTTATATTCTGTGGTGATGATCGCTTGACGACGGTTACCCGGTAATACAAGGCCACCGTTGTCATACACCGCATCGTAATACTCTTTGTTGAGCAAGTTTTTCACATTTAAGCGCACCGCCCATTTTGGTTGCTCGTATGCCACCATCGCATCTACACGTGCATATCCCGGCGCTGCGTTGGGGTTAAAGTGACCATCTATAAATAGTGCATTTGTCGCTGTCCCGGCTACCGTTGATGGCACATACGCATAGCGCTCACCTTTGGCTTCTACACCACCGCCCACTTTCCAAGCGGGTGTAACAGCATAGGTTGTCCAGAAGTTAAACGTACCAATCGGCGTATTTCTTGCTCTTTGGCCCTCAAACCTTTCATCCGCGGTAGTGATTACGCCCGTAGTAGCGTTGATATTTTGTGCCACTTTCAAGATTCTCGCATCCAGCAAAGCCATACCAAAAAACACATCCCATTTATCAGTAATTTTGCCAGTAAGTTCAAACTCCACACCATTGGTACGACGTTTTCTGGTCAAGATCGCGGCAGTTGATTCGAGATCAGTATTACGTTCCCAGTATTTTGTACTGGTAAACAATGCCGTACGGAAGGCAAGATCACCATCTAAAAATAGCCATTTTGAACCAACTTCAAACGTTTTACTTCTTTCAGGTGGTTGTGGTGCAACTGTTAATTGATATAAATCGGCCGTTGGGCTGAAAGAATCACTCCATGCTGCATAGTAATGTCTATCGGCTGTTGGCTGCCATGATAAGCCAGTACGATAGCTATTTTCACCATAGCTTAATTTTGGTGATGTTGTGCTTGAGTAGTTTGCACGCATTTCATCGCGACGCATGCCTAAAGTCGCCTTCCAATGCGGGATAAACTCAATGGTATCTTGCACATACGCAGCGTAGTTATCTGCATCAAACTCAACTGGCGTCGCCGTCAATGAAGCAATATGTCGATTGTAAGTCACACCATTGGCTGCAATGGCAGCTGTTAGTGCCGCGCCAGTTACTGTATATGGCTGTCCGGTTATCGGGTTTATCGGTGCTAATGCACTTCTGTACGAATCCTCTTTGAGATACTCAACCCCACTGACAAACTCATGCTTCATGCCTGCCAAATCAAATTTGGTACTGAAATCTGTCTGCAAATTGACCGTTTCATAATCCATTTTACGAGTGACATTGCCACCAACACTATTATTTTCAACTGGCAGTGTTACAGCTGGGGTCTTAGCCCAATAACCACGCTGATAACTTGCATGACGTAACTGTGTTCTCAGCTGTGTATCTTCGCTAAATTTGTGCGTAAAAATACCGGTTGTCATGCGGGTATCGCTATCGTCGAAATTATCCTCACTCCCCCAGAAGGTTTTATCTGTACGTCCATTGCTACCATTATTAATTGGGCGTTTGTTGTCAAATCGCACACCAAAATCAGGCACATCCCGGGTTTGTGTGTAAATATGATTTAAGAAAAACTCATTTTCAGTACCAATGCCCGCACCAAAGCTTACGGCAATCCCTTTGCGATCAAACTCTGGATGATCCCCTGTGGTTGGATTTTTACGGAAGATTTCTTCATGACGATCAAACACATTGATTCGAATCGCCGCGGTATCGGTAATTTTTTTATTAAAATCCCCGGTGAATTGATGGTAGTCGTAATTTCCTAGACTACCTGTGACAACATTCTCATCATGTAGCTCAGCCATTTTTGACACTTGGTTGATCACACCGCCGGCTTGGCCTCGCCCAAACAACATCGCCGCAGAACCACGCAACACATCGACTTGCTCAAGGTTAAAGGTTTCACGGTTATATTGCGCCGTATCGCGCATATTATCTAAGTACAAATCACCAAAGGTGTAAAAACCACGCAACATAAAGTTATCACCAGCACGGCCACCTTCTGCAGCATTAATAGCCAACCCCGCCACATTGCGTAGCGCATCGCGCAAAGAACTTATTTGCTGATCATGCAATAGCTCTTTAGTAAGCGTTGTGACTGCTTGTGGAACATCGTGTGGGTCCTGCACTGTTTTACCCACACGGGTTTTAGTCGCCTGGTAGCCTTTGACTTCAACCTCTTTTGAGCTTTCTACTTTAACTTCTTCTAGCTCATCCACTTTAGCAACTTCAGCTGTTTGTGTTTCTGCTGCATGTGTTGCTTGAAATGCGAGCATGAGCGCCGCCGCGAGCGAACTTTTCCTAAATTGATCCACAACTTTCCCCATTCAACGTTTTAAAAAAATCTAAAATTGGCTGGCTACTGGAGAAAATCTCGACGGCTTGCACTTATTTTTTGATAATAGTAATAGTTATCATTAACAAAATCAAGTAAATTTAATCTTGTAAAAAAACCGCTCTTTAAAGGAGCGGCTTTTTCGTACAGCTAAAGTTAATGCGTTAATACTTCCAAGTCAGTGTAGCTAACCCACTAAATGGTGCGGCGTACATTGCTTGACCTGCATACGCCCATCTGAAACTTTGTAAATATTTTTCGTCTGTCACGTTATACAAATTGACAGCCGCACTCCAATGGTCGTCAATTTTGTAGTTTGCCATCAGGTTTAAAACAGCATAACTATCTTGCACATAACGCACCGTGCCTATATCTACATGTACATCACTTTGCCAGTTAACACTTGCACCGACTTTTAAATTTTGGACAAAAGGCACTTTATAAACCGTTGACACATGAACTTGATGCCTTGGGATATAGGGATTGACGTTTTGATCCTGGGCACCTTTAATGCTCATCAAACGTGTGTAGCCTGCATTAATACTTAAGTTATCGTTAACTTCACCTGAAACATCAAACTCGTAACCTTTGGTTGTTGCTTCTATGCCATCATAAATCGATGTTGCACCTATGTTGCCGATTTGTTGTGGTTGATTTTCTTGCTCAGTCCTAAATAAGGCAAACGTACTGTTTAATGATTTATTAAACCACTCACTTTTTATACCAGCCTCATAGTTTTTACCTTTGAGTGGTGCCAATACTTTTAAATCGGCGCCTAATTCTGCTTGTGGTTTATAGATACCTGCGTAGCTTGCATAGAGTGAGTGAACATCATTCAAGTCATATACTGCGCCAACATAGGGAATAAATTTGTTACTCTCATCGGCATCCTGCGGTACACCATAACTGATGCCCTCCATCTCATAACTCAGTAAGCTGCCACCCATTGTGACTTTTAAATCATCTGTCGGGTTGAACTTAATCGCACCATACGTGTTTGTTGATTTGGTCGTAAAGTCAGCAGATTTACTTTCTGCGCCGTAAGTTGGCAAAGGAAAGTCTGCGGCGCTTTCAAAACTCGCCAACGCCGTGCCGATCGTCCCAAAACGAGAGTAATCAACTGCATCTGCTTTGCTCCATGTCACACCCACCACTAACTCATGCTCACGCCCAAAAAGTGCAAATAGCCCGTTAGCATAAATATCTGCCACGTTATCTTCTGTATGCGTGTCATACATAGCTGGGTAACTAAACAAGCCCAATCCAGTTGCAGGGTCTTCGTTACCGTAAATGTAGTGTAATCGTGCTTTTGAGTCAGAAACCTTATGCGTCAACTGCCCCTTAATTTTCCAGTCATTGTCAAAATTGTGCGTCAGCTCTGCAAAAGTAATATTGGTATCCACATTCCAGTAACTCCAGTCTGGTGCCGTGGAGTCAGACACTTTGTAATGCCGCTTAGTACCATCAGAATATAACAATGGCAGGCTACCCCAGTTGTTACCATCAGAATCAGTTTGTTGGAAAGAGTGACCTATAGAGAAGGTCGTATTTTGCGTTAAGTCGGCCTCTATCACGCCATAAGCAACATTCTTTTCGTTACTGTATCGATCAAGATAGGAATTTTTGTCTTGATGTACCATGACCAAGCGCCCACGCACGCTACCATCTGCGTTTATCGCACCTGAAATATCGCCATCTAAACGTCGATTATCCCAGGAACCCAATGACACATCTATTTCAGCATGAAATTCTTTAGTTGGCCGTTTGCGAATAAAATTGATAGTAGCGGAAGGGTTACCTGTGGCAGTTAACAAACCATTGGCACCGCGCAACACTTCTATTCGATCAAAAATGGCAACATCCAAATCGCCATATTGCGTGCCATAAGTAATCGGCGTACTCAAACCATCAATCTGGAAATTAGTAATATCAAAGCCACGCGCTGTGTAATTAGAACGATCAGTCTCAAACTGCTCAACTTTAATGCCTGTGGCAAACTGCAAGGCCTCATTGACGGTTAATACACGAAAGTCATCAAGTTGCTCGCGTGTAATGACAGAAATTGATTGTGGCGTTTCACGAATAGAAGTGTTTAAGCGCGTTGCTGAAGTTGTTTCTTCAACAGTATAAGATTTTGTTTCTTCGCTACTTGTTGGTTTTTTAGTTGCCTCAGCCTGTACGCTAACTTCCGGTAGCGTCTCCTCTTCTGCAACTGCGATAAATGGCAATGCTGCAAGCACTGCAGCAATTAAAACTCGTTTTTGTAGAAATACTTGTTGTGAAAAAGCTTGCACAATAACCCCCAAAAATTAATAAATTTAATTGGCTGGCTACTGGCACTGATAGCGCCCTAGCTGGCTAAAATGATTAGAAAAGTATTTTTATTGTTTTATCCAGTAAAAATAGATGATGACCGCGACTGGTATTGATAACGTTAAATTTGCGAAACTCTCCCAACTACCGCCATCATCGATCAGTGCTGCAATTAGGCCGTAAGTTGTTAACAAGCCAATTAGTGCTGGCCATTTAAAAATTTGCTTCAAGTTTTTACTTTGCATAAATATATGCGTCTCCATTTAAATATACTCAGCTTAATAGGCTTCGCTCAGTTTGATTCTTGCTTGAATATCGGGCACATACTGTTTGCGCTTTTTCCACCACAGCATTAGCCCTGTCCATAAAACGATGATGGTAAAAATATCCAAAATAAACCAGATGATTTTGAGCGGCATGCCCGCATAGTCACCAAAATGTAAAGGTTGCGAAACCAGCAATGCTGTCAAATACCACGGGAGTTCTCGACTATCGGTCACTTGAGCAGTTTTTGCATCAATCAATACCGGTTTAAACAGGCGCGCTTCAACCGGAGAAGTGCCACGCATAAACACGCTATAATGATGTGCGCTAGAAAATGTACTCCCAGGAAAGGCGATAAACCCCACTTTCATCTCCGGTTCACGCGCTTGCGCCGCGTCTACCGAGGCCTGCAAAGATGTAAATTGCGTGGGTGGCGGCAAACCTTTGTAAGGCGCGATCATTTCGCTCATTTGATCAAACTGCCAGTATTTGATGAGCAAATCCGACCAAGTATTGATCACGCCAGTCGTACCGACGACTAACGCCCACATCAATGTCACCACACCCAAAAAATTATGCGTATCCAAACGCTTAAGTTTGGGGGTTTTGTCACGCCGAATCTCACCAAATTCAAGTTTTCGCATAAAAGGCGCATATAACACAACGCCAGAAATAATCGAGATCACTAACAGCAAACCCATCAAGCCCAAAAACAACATACCGGGAAGACCAGCAAACATATCGACATGTAACTTAAACATCACATACATAAACCCTTCATTAAACTTGGGTTCTTGTAGCACTTTTGCTGTACGCGCATCAACAGTGACAAATTTGGTATCTTCTTCAGAGATGGCTGTCTTACCTAAACTAACCGTCCAAAGTTTGTCCTCATCAATATCGCGAAACACAAACTGCACAACACGCTGGGGATACAACATTTTAGCGCTTGCCAATACATCATCCATACTGGCATCAGGTGTTTCTTCCGGCATGGTTGGCGCCTCAACCTCTTTACCAAGTAGATGGTTAATTTCATGGCTAAAAATGAGCGGCAAACCAGTGACACAAAGCAATAACATGAAAAGCGTGCATATTAAGCTCGTCCATTTATGTATCCACGCCCAGTTTTTAATTGCGTTATGTGTCATAAGGTTTTTTAACTTAATAAAGTTAATGCGGCTCGCTCACAAAGCCTAACTTTGTAACACCGGCATTTTGTGCATCGGCCATCACTTCTGCCAAAATTTGATAGCGTGTTTCTTTATCCGCACGAATATGCAGTTCTGGCTCCGGTTTTTGTTGCGCGATTTGCGCCAACTTTACGTTTAGCTCACCTTCCACCAACGGCACATCGTTCCAATACATTTTTCCATCGCCATCAATGGCAATAGTAATAATTTCCGGCTTTTCAATCACTGGCTGGCTAGAGGCTTTGGGTAGATCAATTCGTACCGAATGCGTTAAAAGTGGTGCAGTAATGATAAAAATCACTAGCAACACCAGCATCACATCCACGAGTGGTGTCGTGTTAATTTCTGACATCGGCGCACTATTTTGGCCAGCGCCTACGCCATGTCCTGAGCCAATCATGCTGACACCTCGACGACTTGCAAATTACTTTCTTTACTCACGCTTTCGCGCGCCACATTGTTTTTCATCACAGCGCCGGTTATTAACAGCATATGCAACTCGTGGGCAAACTGCTCAAGCGCCGCTTGATGTGCGCGATTACTTTTTAAAAATGCGTTGTAAGCCAACACCGCAGGAATCGCAACCGCCAAACCAAAGGCTGTCATAATCAGCGCCTCACCAACTGGGCCAGCCACTTTATCTAATGTCGCCTGACCACTTAAACTGATCGCCGCCAATGCGTGATAAATCCCCCACACCGTACCGAACAAACCGACAAATGGCGCCACACTACCAATTGATGCTAATGCGGTTAACCCATGTTCTAATCGCGCACCCTCTTCCACAATGGCACGGTTCATCGTACGCGCCAAAAATTCGTCTTTGCTGATTTCCACACTTTCACCACTTGCTACTTTTTGATTGCTATGTGCCTGATAATGCTCAGCTGCACGCACAGTTTTTTTGGCGAATTCAGCAAAAATATTTTCACCCTCCAACTTCAGCGCTTGACCTAGTGTAGATGCCACCCAAAATTTTTCTAGATAACTTTGCGTGCTATTTTTCTTTTGATAAATTTGTACGGCCTTCACGACGATGACGTACCAGCTTACCAGCGACATCAGCAACAACATAATGGCAACGGCAATCGCCACAGGCCCAGCCTCTAGAATAAACGTTAAACTATTAAACTCGACTGTACTTTGCATAACCCACCTTTCTAATTTTTAAAACTTTTAACTCGAATTAATTCAATGTAAATTTCACCGGCACTAACACGTAAGCGCTGAGTACTTCTTTGCCCTTTTTGGCGGGGATGAAACTCCACTTTTTCACCGCATCAATCGCCGCATTATCCAAGCGCTCATAGCCGCTGGTTTTTTCAAGAACAACACTTTCAGCCTTTCCTTCCACCGAAACCAACACACGTAATAGCACGCGCCCCTCTTCTCCTAGTCGGTTCGACATTCTTGGATATATTGGGTCTGGGTTATTCAAATATGCCACACCAAAACGCGGCGGTTCAATGACAGGTTCTGGTTGCGTCTGTTTGGGCTCTTCTTTTACAACCATTTTCGGTGTTTCAACAATATTGGCGGCCTTTGCTTCCTGCAAAATGTCTTGTTGCACTTCTTGGATCACTTGTTGCTCAACCACCTGCTCTTGCACTTGTGGAACGGGTTTCGGCTGTTGTTGTTCTATCTTTTTAGAAATTCTTTTATCTACAGGCTTTTTCTGCTTGATTTCTTGAGGGGGGGGCGGTGGTACAACTGGCACAAGCTCAGGTTCAGGCGCTGGGCTACTGACCAAACTCACCAATATTGGCTTTGGCTCCTCTTTTTTTTCAATCTCTTGTGGCTTCAAAAACAAAATACTGGCGATCATTAGCGCGTGCGCAAGCCCGACAACAACCCAAGCCAACACAGGATTTCTTTTTACTTCTGCCAACCCATCGATTGACAAGCGCTTAAGTGGCACAGCACCCAAAGATTCTTTTAAGCTTTTCACAGTAAAAGTCTTTAATGCACTTGCCGACAAGCTTGTTTCACCCATTTGAGGCGCATCTATAACCAGTTTTAAATGTCTTATCACGGTAATTAAGTAAAAATGCTGTGTTATTTGGTTAAGATGAGCTTGCCCTGCTGCGTTTGGCGTAAACGGTAAATTTGACCCATGTGCTGAATCGTTAACTCGCGTTGCCCTGAAAACAAGATTTCACTACTGATAATTTTAGGCACATCAATCGGTTGGTGATTGATATTCACCTGCTGACCAAGGCTGCCGCTCACTTTATCCATGCCCATATCAATATTTTCCATCATCCATTTATGCAAATGATAACAATTATCATTTTGGTAGTCAATTACTATTACACTTAATAAAAAAAGCCCCATGCTAGGGGCTTTTTTTATTAAGACTGGGTGAATCGAAAACTAAGCTTTAACTTCCGGCGCCATCACTTCTTTGTCGCGTGCAACCAACTTTTCTTTAATACGAGCAGATTTACCTGAACGCTCACGCAAGTAGTAAAGTTTTGCACGACGCACATCACCACGACGCTTCAATTCAATCGAAGCGATTAATGGAGAGTAGGTCTGAAATGTACGCTCAACGCCTTCGCCTGAAGAAATTTTACGCACAATGAAAGAAGAATTTAAACCACGGTTACGTTTAGCAATTACCACACCCTCGTAAGATTGCACACGTTTACGGTTACCTTCCACCACATTCACACCAACCACAACGGTGTCGCCAGGTGCAAAGACAGGAATTTTTTTGCCCAAACGCGCAATCTCTTCCTGCTCCAACATTTTAAGAATATCTGCCATCTTTTTATCCGCCGGTTTCCCTAAAGCGGTTCCTTTTAGTTATGAAGAAATTTGTTCCTGCTTTTAACTCTGACCTTTTATTTACTCAATATCAGGCGAATCAAGCAGCCGAACTTCCTCTTTCGTCAACGACCTTACGGCCAATAAATCGGGACGCATATCCCGGGTTTTTTGCAATGACGCTTTTAAACGCCATGCTTTAATTTTTTTGTGATGTCCGGATAACAACACATCCGGCACTTTTTTTCCCTGAATAATTTCAGGTCTTGTGTAGTGCGGGCAATCCAACAAGCCATCCACAAACGAATCTTCCAGCGCCGAATCTTGATGTCCCAAAGCACCCGGCAACTGACGCACAATCGCGTCAATTAACACCATTGCCGGCAGCTCACCACCACTTAGCACATAATCACCAATCGAAAGCTCTTCGTCTACGTATTGATCAATAAAACGCTGATCAACACCTTCGTAGCGACTCGCTAATAAAACTAGCTGCCTACGATTCACCAACTCCATCACTTTTTGGTGATCTATTTTTTTTCCCGCTGGCGATAAATGCACCACCCATTGCTGCTCTTTTGCGTTCCGCGCTTTTATTGCAGTTAACGCTTTTGTGAGAGGCTCAGCCATCATCACCATACCTGGCCCACCGCCATACGGTCTGTCGTCCACTGTTTTATGTACATCTTGGGTAAAATCCCGTGGATTCCATAGCGTCAAACTGACAAGTTTTTCTTTAAACGCACGCTGCGTGATACCAAAATTCTGAATGGCATCAAACATTTCTGGAAATAAAGTAATGACATCAAACTCAAACGCCATCCTATTTTTCCTAATATTCAATTTTTATTTTTAGCAACGCTTAGGCTAAAAATCAGCATCCCAATCCACCAGCATGCTTTTATTTTGTAAATCCACCTTTAAAACTACATCTGCGATAAAAGGCAGTAATTTTTCTTCTGGCTTAGCTTTTTTTGTCATTTTTAATTCAGCTGGCGCTATATCTTGTTGCGCCTGCACGACAATCACATCATTCGCGCCGGTTTCAAACACATCGACAATCAGACCAAATTTCACGCCTTGAGTGTTAATGACCTGCAAGCCGATCAGATCCGACCAATAATATTCATCTTCTGAAGACAAATCGGGCAACACCGCCCTTGGAACTGCAACTTGCTGACCTTTTAAGGCTAATGCCGCATCGCGGTCATCCACCCCAGCCAACTTCACAATCAACACGTCGGTATGCACCTTGGCTGTTTCAACATCCACCTCACGCCACTGGTTTTCTTTACCCAGCCACCACGTCTCGTAGCCAAACAGCCCGTCAAGTTCTTCAGTATCCGGCTTTATCTTAACCCAACCATAAACGCCATAGGGCGCCACAACGCGCCCCATTACAACCATACTGGCTTTTTCGCTTTCCACTCAACAATCAATTGAGTAGATTAGCTCATTCTGCCGCAGGTGCTTCAGCCTCAGCCGCTTTTGCTACTACCGCTGCTGTTTTTTTTGCTTCCGCTTTCGCTGCATCTTTAACCTTTGCCGCCACTGCGAATTCAGGACCCTTTGCGTGGAATTTCACCAAGCGTGCAACAGTTTCAGACAATTGTGCACCGTTGCTTTGCCAGTAAGCCACACGCTCTTTGTCAAAACGGAGTGATTCAGCGCCAGATTTTGCTGAAGGATTGTAAAAACCAACACGCTCAATAAAGCGGCCATCACGACGGTTACGTGAATCTGCTACCACCACGTTATAGAAAGGATTTTTTTTCGCGCCGCCACGGGCTAAACGAATAATGACCATAGATTTGTTCTCTTAAAATTGAAATTTATCGCAGAAAGCCGCGGATTTTACCTGATAACGCCATTGATTGACAAGCTTTTTTTGCCAATTCAAAAGGATTCCCTTTTGATTATGTACGGTAATGCGTTGGGTCAACCAAATTCGCCTGCCTAAAGCCTTCTTTACGCAAACGGCAAGAGTCACACACACCACATGCGCGACCATGTTCATCAGCCTGATAACAAGAAACCGTTTTTGCATAATCCACGCCCAGCGCAGTCCCCAACTTGACAATGTCAGCTTTGGAAAGATTTATCAACGGCACATGAATGGTAATGGTTTGCCCTTCAACCGCACTTTTAGTCGCCAAATTAGCCATATTTTGAAAGGCAGTCACATACTCGCCACGACAATCCGGATAACCTGAATAATCCAGCGCATTTACACCAATAAAAATATCTTGCGCCTTTAACACTTCAGCCCATGCAAGCGCCAAGGAAAGCATGATGGTATTACGTGCCGGCACATAGGTTACGGGGATCCCGGTAGAAGCCTTTTCCGGTACCTGAATAGAATCATCCGTCAGCGCGGAACCGCCAAACATCGATAAATCTAACAATACGGTTTTATGCTCCACCACACCCAAAATATTGGCGATACTATTAGCAGCGTCTAACTCCGCGCGGTGGCGCTGGTGATAATCCAAACTGAGCGCATAACAGGCGTAACTTTGCGAACGCGCAATGGCTAAACAAGTCGCTGAATCCAACCCGCCAGACAACAAAACTACCGCTTTTTTAGTCGCATCCTTCATTTATTTCCCAGGCGTTTCGCCCCATAAAATTTTGTGTAATTGCACCTGCATGCGCACCGGCAACTGGTCTTTTAATATCCACTCTGCCAACTCAGTTGGGTTCACTTGCTTAAACACTGGCGAAAATAACACGGTACATTTTTCTGCCAACGCATGTTTTTTAAGCACCTCTTTTGCCCAAGCATAATCATCGGTGCTACACAGCACAAATTTCACTTCATCGTTGGTTTTTAATAAAGCCAAATTTTGCCAGTGATTTTTTTGCGCTTCGCCAGAACCGGGTGTTTTAATATCCAAAATAATCGACACGCGTGCATCCACAGCAGAGATATCCAACGCACCGCCAGTTTCTAAAGAAACACTGTAACCTGCATCGCACAACATCTTGAGTAACGGGATACAGTTTTTCTGCGCCAACGGCTCACCGCCTGTCACCGTCACATAGTGCGCACCATACGAAACCACTTTTTGCAGTATTTCGTCTAGCTTCATATGGCCACCGCCGTTAAACGCATACTCAGTATCGCAATACACGCAACGCATGGGGCAGCCGGTTAAGCGCACAAACACTGTGGGCAAACCAACGCGCGTAGATTCACCCTGCAACGAGTGGAAAATTTCGTAAATTTTTAATGTGTCTGCCGCCATCAAAACAAAAGCGCCAACGAATGTTGTTGGCGCACCGCTCCCTTAATATTGTTAGAAACAACCAACCTTATTTAATTCCTTCCATCAGCTTTAACCGTTTTTGCGCGGTTGGCACTAAGGCATGATTAGGAAACTTCTCGATCAGCATTTTGTATGATTTTTTTGCAGCCGCCACCATTCCAAGTTGCACTTGGCTGTTACCCATATTCATTAACGCTTCCGGCACTTTATTACTATTGGGGTAGGCATCGATCAATTTTTGCTGTGTCGCAATGGCAGATTTATAATTTTTAAGTGAATATTGTGAAAATCCTAAGCCATATGTCGCATCTGCAACGAGCGCGCTGGTTGGAAAATCCTTGATAAACTTATCGTAAGCGGCAAACGCCTCTTTGTGTTTTGCTTCTTTAGAAAGCGTATTCGCTGCTTCCAAGGCTTGTAATTCTTGCGTATTTTGCGCTACAGAATTGGTTGATGCAGCGTTTTCCTCTGTCACACTTGCCGTGGTTTTCTCTTCCGTTTTGGCTTCCGCCTGCGACGCTTCGATCAACGCACCCTCAAGCTTACGTAAACGCGTATCAGTATCGGCATATAAATCTTTTTGTCTTTGTTGCAAAGCTTCAATGGTGTGATTGGCAACTTCCAGTTCACCTTTTAAGCGCGCGATTTCTTGGTTCATCGCTTCTAATTGGTTAAGCATATCGGCCAAGCCTTGGCCTTTAACAATCGCTTCTAATGCTTGCTGATTTTTTTTTAGGTCATCAAGCGATTTTTGCGTTGTTTGATTTTGCGTTTGTACCGTGGATTCAAGATCCAAGATTTTTTTTCTCGCCTCTTTATCGTCAAATAATGCGGCATGAACAGGATTCAACGCCGTCAAAGTCGTGCAAAAAAGTAGCAAAAATGGCAGTTTTTTCATCATAAGCTTTATCCAAGAAAAAAACGCCCCACAACCATTGTGAGGCGCTTTTATCAATCATTACTCGTTTTCGTAAGCAATGTCTGCACGACGATTGGTTTGGTAGCAATCATCGTTGGTACAGCCGGTGGTGGCTTTTTCTTCACCATAACTCACTGTTTCAATTTGTGAATCATTCACGCCCAACAAATTCAAAGTTTTTTTCACAGCCACTGAACGACGTTGACCCAATGACAAGTTGTACTCACGTGTACCGCGCTCGTCAGTGTTCCCTTGCAAAATCACTTTAGCACCGCTGTTCGCCAACAAATATTTAGCGTGCGCTTCGATCAATGGTCTAAATTCAGCTTTCACAGCATCACTGTCAAAATCAAAATAAATGCTGCGTTTTGACAAAATGTTGTTTGGGTCTTTTAATGGGCTTAAACCATTGCTTGCATTACCGTCAATCGCCACTTCTTTGATGCCTGAAGTGTCAGCGCCGGTATTGGCTGCTGGCGCAGTTGTTTGGCCTGCTGATTTATCTTCTACAGGGGTTGGCTCAGCCACTGGTGTGCTTTTACATGCGGTTAATACCAATGCAAGCATGAGGCTGCTTACTAAGGTTTTATTAATTTTCATTTGTTCACTCTCCTTAAAAAAAACGATAGATACTTCTAAAATTACTTGCTTAACACTAGTTCAAAAGCGGGCCCCACGCCGGTTCACGGATGTCGCCCCCTGATTCTTTCAGTTTTTGTCGCACGCGACCATCTGCCGAAACAGCTGCCAATGCGCCTGTGCCGCTATTACGCGTTGCATACAACAACACGCGACCATTGGGCGCAAAACTTGGCGATTCGTCTTGCGACCCTTCACTTAACAATTGCACTTGTCCGTTGCTTAAATCTTGCAACGCCACTCTAAAACGCCCGCCATCATTGCGGATCATCGCCAAAAACTTGCCATCTGGTGAAATTTTTGGACTCACGTTATACGCACCCTCAAAGCTCACCCGTTGGGGATCACCGCCGGTGGCGGAAACCTTATAAATCTGTGGACGGCCACCACGGTCAGAAGTAAAGTAAATCGTTTGTCCGTCTCTCGACCAAACAGGCTCTGTATCAATCGCGTTACTTTTGGTCACTTGCATTAAGCCACTCGCATCTGCGTTGATGGTGTACATCTGCGAGTTTGCGGCATGCGTCAATACAACCGCTAATTTTTTACCGTCAGGCGACCAAGCAGGCGCGCTGTTGTTGCCTTTAAAGCTTGCCAACGTTAACCGATGCCCTGTCGTCAAAGTTTGTACATAGACAATTGGTTTTTTCTTTTCAAAAGATACATAAGCAATCTTAGTGCCATCGGGCGACCAAGCAGGCGAAATAATCGGCTCTTTAGAATACACCACCGTTTTCGGGTTTTCGCCATCTACATCCGCCACTTGCAAGGCATAGCGCCCTTTTGTTTTGCTGATGTAAGCAATCCTGCTTGCAAACATTGCTGACTCACCAGTCAATTTTTGGTAAATCACATCAGCAATTTTATGTGCCGTCATACGGTATTGTGTCGGTGCAACCTCATATTCCATCGCTACAATTTGTGATTTCTTCAATATATCGACCAATTGAAAGCTAATCTTTAATCGGCCACCGCCAACAGACTCAATTTTTCCCACAGTTATTGCTTGCGCTTGCAGCGCTTGCCATTCCGGATACTTTACTTGACCAATATCTGTTGGCAATTCCGCCATACCACCAGTTTCCAAAATTTTAAACAACCCGCTCCTGCGTAAATCAGCAGCCACAATCGCATTGATATTCTGCTCTTTTAGCTCGCCCTTCACACCAAATGGCAGCACTGCGATTGGAATTTGCTGTGCACTGCCACCGCTAATTTCAATGTCCAACGCTGCGAAAGCAATATTTGAAACCATTAAAACGGCTGCAAAAAAGACTCTTTTTAAATTCTTCATAGGCAATTTTTAATTGAAATCAATAGGTTGTTATGGAAACCAAATGTAAATTTTACTGTAAGTCTGTTTTAACGCCAGTAAAAATTACACTTTGTTACATTAAGAAACATTTTGAATCGATTGATTCAAATGATTATTCGTTAGGTTTGAAAGTTAGCTTCAAGTTCCTAAAGTTTGAAAAGAGGCCCGCGTCTGGTGGCACAGGCAATGGTTCCGAGGCCATTATCGCGCGCTCCACTGCCTCGTCACAAGCGTCATTTCCACTTGATTTTTTCAACGCAGGAACGCCAGTTAATTCTCCGGTTGGCAATAATCCAATTTCAAATTTAAGCTCAGGATTACCGCTCCCACACAATGTTTTGTTCACATTGCCGCGAATTTTTGCGGTTATTTTATTTTTATATTTATCAATTTCACCTGCATTTTTTGCAGCCGATGCACTTGCCTCACGCGCATTTTCCGCACTTTCTTCCGCCAAGGCATCTTGTTGCAATTTTTTCAAGGCATCTTGCTGCGCTTTTTTCAGCGTGTTTTCTTCCGGCGCATCTTTATTCAGATCATTTTTAAGCGCTGCGAGCATTTTCTTTTGTTCTAATTCTTTGGCTTTTTTTTCAGCATCCGCTAATTTTTTGCGCTTTTCTTCATCGCGTTTTTTTTCTAATTCCGCTTCACGTTTCTTTTCCAGCGCAATGTCTTGCTGCTCGGCCACGTCTTCTTTAATAATAGGTGCAGGCTCTGGTTTTACCGGCTCAGGTTTTATTTCTTCAACTGGTGGCGTGATGGGCGCTACAGTTTCCGGCGGCACTACTTGTGGCACGCTCTCCCATAACGTCACTTCAGCCACAGGATTCACTTCTGCGCTTTTCCAGTTAAACGAGAAAAACAAAAGCGCAATCAAGATTGCATGCACAGCCAGAGAAAGAATGCCGGCTTTAATTTCGTCAAATCGATTGCTAGTGTTGATTGTATGTTGCATAAAAAACTATAGACCAACGATCATTGATTAGGTGCCAACAATAAGCCAACTTTGTCAATTTTATTGACCTTAAGTAAGTTCATCACTTGCACAACATCTTCATAAATCACTTTTTTATCCGCGGCAATCACCACCGAGCGTTCCGGCGTTTTTTCAAGCTGCTGCCTGATCGTCAGTAATAATTGATCTTTCTCGAGCGCTTTGCCCTCTATTTCGACCAATGCATCCGGTTTAACGGTTAAGACAATGGGCGGTGCTTTTGGTTGTTGAAGATCATGACCGACTTTCGGCAACTCCACCACGCCGGGGTTTGTCATCGGTGCGGTGACCATAAAAATCACCAATAGCACCAATGTGACATCAATATATGGCACCACATTGATTTGGTTCATTAGACGGCGTTTACGGGTACGTGACATCACACTTTCCCCTTAAGATTTGCGTTGCAACAAATTACTAAACTCTTCCATAAAGCTTTCGTAACGAATTGAAAGTCTATCGACACTGGTGGCAAATCGGTTGTAAGCAATCACTGCTGGAATCGCCGCAAACAAACCAATGGCAGTCGCAATCAAGGCCTCCGCAATACCGGGCGCAACTTGGCTAAGCGTCGCCTGCGCAACATTTGACAACCCCATAAACGCATTCATAATGCCCCAGACAGTACCAAACAAACCAATGTATGGACTCACCGAACCCACAGAAGCCAAAAACGGCAAATGTGCATCTAACTCGTCTACTTCACGGTTAAAGGCTGCGCGCATGGCACGGCGCGTGCCTTCCATCACATCAGAAATTTCCATGCGACCTTGTTGTTTATGGCGAGCATATTCTTTAAATCCCGCTTCAAAAATGCTGGCCATGCCTTGTGGTCTGCGACGCCCAGTAGAGAGTCCCTGATAAAGGCGATTCATATCGCCACCCGTCCAAAAAGTACTTTCAAACGCTTCTGCATTACTTTCAGCACGGCGAATCGCGCTCACTTTGATAAAAATGTACCACCAAGACACCAACGAAGTCATGAATAAAATCATCATGACAATTTGCACAGGCAAACTGGCCCCCACAATGAGGGAATAAATAGACATATCACTGGCAACACTTGTGGCCATGGCAACTCCTGTTTTTTAATTAAGATTTAAAGATGAGGATATTTTTTCTTTTACCAAACGCGGAATCGTCACCGGTTTGAAGGTGTCTGCGGCGACGCAAGCAATTTTGATATTAGCATCAATTAACACCTGTGCCTGTCTCACAATAGCTTGCTCGAAGTTAATGCTAGAAAAACCAATTTTGATTGGCTGACATTGAATTTCTAGCAAATCATCAAAGCGCGCCGGTTTTTTAAAGTTGATCTCGGCTTGTGTGACGACAAAAATCACGCCCAGTTCATTTTTTAACCACGTTTGTTCAAACCCAAAATGCCGCAACCACTCAGTACGCGCACGCTCCATAAAGTTTAAATACTGGCTGTGGTACACCACGCCGCCCGCATCAGTATCTTCGTAATAAACGCGAATCGGAAAGGAAAACATAAAAATTAAGCGGCATCCCACAAATCACTATTGGGGTTTTGTGCCGGAGGTTTAAGGCCAAAATGTTGATACGCTTGTACGGTTGCAATCCGCCCGCGCGGCGTGCGCATCAAATACCCTTGCTGAATCAAATAAGGTTCTAACACGTCTTCTATCGTATCGCGCTCTTCGCCAATCGCTGCGGCAAGATTATCCAACCCAACTGGGCCACCGCCAAATTTTTCCAGCACTGCCTGCAATAACTTTCTGTCCATCACGTCCAACCCTTGTTGATCGACATCCAACATTCTTAAGGCAGCATCAGCGATCACATCCGTTACCACACCATCTGATTTCACCTGCGCGTAGTCGCGCACACGACGCAGCAACCGGTTGGCAATTCTTGGTGTGCCACGCGAACGGCGAGCGATTTCAAACGCACCAGCTTTTTGCATATTCACTTCTAACAAACTAGCAGACCGCGCCACAATTTTTGCAAGCTCCTCGTTTGTATAAAACTCTAGCCGCGCCACAATCCCAAACCGGTCTCGCAACGGATTGGTCAACATACCAGCCCGTGTAGTGGCACCAATTAAGGTAAACGGCGGCAAATCTAACCGCACACTACGTGCTGCAGGACCTTCGCCGATCATGATATCCAAGCGATAATCTTCCATCGCCGGATACAAAATTTCTTCAACCACCGGACTTAAACGATGAATTTCGTCGATAAACAATACATCGTTCGGCTCAAGGTTGGTGAGCAGCGCAGCCAAATCCCCCGCGCGCTCCAACACCGGGCCGGAAGTCATGCGCAAATTCACCCCCATTTCTTTGGCAATAATATGCGCAAGCGTGGTTTTTCCTAATCCGGGCGGGCCAAATAGCAACACGTGGTCTAGCGCCTCGCTACGTCCACGCGCAGCGCTGATGAAAATTTCTAACTGACCACGTGCTTTTTCTTGCCCGACATATTCTTCTAATAATTTTGGGCGAAGCGCACGCTCCAGCGCTTCTTCTTGCGGGCTGTTAGTGGCAGGGGCAACGAGTCTATCGGTTTCGATCATTAAGGTTAAATTTTAAGGTTTAATCAACTTACTTTTAAGGTTTTGCCAAAATTTACGTGCGAGCAAAATCAGCGGAATCCCGAGCAGCAACCACGGAATGGCAGTCATCACGAAGGTAATCACTTGCGCGAGACTTTCCATCTGAACATGACCAGCTTCTTTCAATGCACGCGCAACTGGGGCAAAAAAACCTTGCTCAGTAATGCCTTGTTTGGCAGAAAAATTCACATTCAACGCCACAAAGTCGGTCTCTAAACTTAATATTTTTCTGATACTTTGAAGGCTATCGAGTTGGCTTTGTGTATTGGCAAGCTCGCGCTCCACGTCGATAATATCCTTAAATTTTGCAGATTTATCAGCCAACATCGCACGCAGGCGGTCACGCAATTCGGTTAAGTTTTTGATGCGCGCATCGGTATCCACCACTTGGTTAGTTTTATCTTCGGCTTCACGCATGTGCTGAATAATTTCGCCGCTTTTAGCAAGGCCGCTCAAAAAAATCTCCACATTGCGCGGCGGAATGCGCGCACTCAAGCTGGCAGACGGCAGGCTGTATGGCGTTTCTTTGACAAAATTTGCCGATAAAATTTGGCAATTGAGCGTTTCGCAATGTTGCAATGCAGCATCAAAGTCTGCTTGCATATTTTCGGCAGGCATTTCGACATTCAAGTGATGGCGCAACGCGATGTATTTTTTAACATCTGCTGACGCTAACTGCGGCTCACTGACTTCTGTCATGCTTTGTTCCGCGCCGCCCAGCACCGCATCTGCAGCCACTTTGGTCACAGGCGCTGCCATCCGCGCATTTTCCATCGTCACTTCTGGTGTTTGCTGACCACAAGCCGTTATAAATACGCCCAGCATGAACAAAAATATGTTTCGCATACGCACCTTTTATTTAGATAAATGTTTTAAGGCCTGCTTGATGCCGTCGGTGACAGAAATTTCTTTATCCAACAATTTTACCGCCGCACTCGCCTCACGCTCATTGTAGCCGAGCGCTGCCAGTGCGTTCAAAATATCATGGCTAGCAGATTTTGCCTGTGGCTGCGCGTTGGTTGAACCCGTCACAACAAATTTATCTTTCAACTCGAGCAACAATCGTTCAGCTGTTTTTTTACCGATACCGGGAATGCGCGTGAGCATGCCGACTTCTTGTTGGCTGACAGCATGCGTTAAATCATCAATGCTAATGCCACTTAAAATAGAAAGCGCAGATTTTGCGCCGATACCATTCACTTTCAAAAGCTGTTTGAAAGTATTTTTTTCTTGCTCACTACCAAAACCGTATAAAAGTTGCGCATCTTCACGCACCACAAAATGCGTGAGCAATTGCACCGGCTGACCAACTTCAGGCAACTGATAAAACGTACTCATCGGCACTTCAACCTCGTAGCCGACACCGTGGCAATCCACCACGATGAAGGGCGGGGATTTTTCGATGAGTTTTCCATTTAGACGGGCAATCATAATCTGACTTTTAAGTACCTAAGAAAATCATTATATCTAAGCGAGACAACACGCAAATTTAATTATATTAAGGAGCATAGAATTTGGTATGTAACTGAATAATTGAAATTGCAACGCAGTATCGAGACGAAAGAATGAATTAAATCAGCCGTCCATTTTTAACGCGAAACCCCGCCGTCGCTAATTTCCCTAAACCCTGCCCACCATGCGCATGGCAAATTGCACACGCCAAAGCATCAGCAGAATCTGGACTTGGCACACCGGGCAAATTGAGCAAACGTTTTACCATTTCTTGCACCTGCTCTTTTTTGGCGTGACCATTGCCCACCACGGATTGTTTCACTTGCAAGGCAGTATACTCCGCCACGGATAAATGTTTGATGACCGCTGCGCTGATCGCTGCGCCACGCGCTTGCCCTAACAACAAGGTTGATTGCGGGTTCACATTCACAAACACTTTTTCAATTGCAACTTGGTTAGGTTCGTAAGTTTCAATTACCTGAAAAAGCCCGTCTAAAATCACTTTTAAACGCGCGGGTAATTCTTCTTTATCATCCTCACCCGCTACGGTACTCTTCTTAGCCGCCGCGGTTTTAATCACGCCGCTCGTAACATAACTCAGCTTATTATCGCGCGACTCAATCACGCCAAAACCTGTGACGCGTAGACCGGGATCGATACCAAGAATACGAATAACAGCCAATTGACCTCACCAAAAAATGAAAAGCGTTAAGTCAGACAAGGCGCGCGCTCAATTTTATGAATGCGCATACGTTTTGTATGTAATCGAATAAAATTGAACCCGCAACAAAGCATGACGACACTGTTTTCATTTTTTATTCTTCAATGATGGCCGTGGTGTAAACATCCTGTACATCATCCAAATCTTCCAACATATCCAATATTTTTTGCATTATTACTGCGTCATCGCCAGTAAATTCCACCTCATTGAGTGGTTTCATCGTCACCTGCGCCATCGCTGGCTTGAGGTCGGCTGCTTCTAGTGCTTCTTTCACTGCCACAAAGTCTGTTGGTGGGGTAATCACCTCAATACTGCCATCTTCATCAGTAATAATGTCTTCTGCGCCAGCTTCTAGTGCTACTTCCATCACGGCATCTTCTGACGCACCTGGCTCAAACACTAATTGTCCACAATGTTTAAATAGAAAAGCCACACTACCGTCAGTACCCAAATTGCCACCATTTTTGGTTAAAGCATGGCGCACTTCCATCACCGCGCGTTGTTTATTGTCAGTTAGACAGTCAATAATAATCGCCGCGCCGTTAATGCCATAACCCTCATAACGAATTTCCTCGTAGTTCACACCCTCTAATTCACCCGTACCTTTTTTAATAGCACGTGTGATGTTATCTGCAGGCATGTTTTCTTCTTTGGCTGCAGCAACCGCTGCGCGCAATCGTGGATTCATACTGGTATCGCCACCACCCATACGGGCTGACACGGTAATTTCTTTAATTAGCTTGGTAAAAATTTTGCCACGCTTGGCATCTTGCCGACCCTTGCGATGTTGAATGTTGGCCCATTTACTATGCCCTGCCATGTGAGTTCCTCAATTTCATTTTTAAACATAATTAACGCCGCATTTTAGCATACGCCAATATTATTCTTGCCCTTGCGCCACATCGACTTCCTGATGTTTGCGGATGGTGATGATTGTAATGAGCATCAGCGCAAATATCACCAACAACATACCGAGCATTTCCATGTCTGAAGGTACTTCATTAAGCTGTATCCATGCCGCTGCCACACCAATAATTGGCGCCAGCATGGATGACATGCTTGCAACGCCTGCAGGTAATGCTTTAAGCGCATATAGCCACAAAGCCCAAGCTAAAGCGCCGCCAAGCAACACGTTATACAATACCGCGCCGATAAAATAGGGCGTCCATTGAATTACCTGCGCTGGGACCAAACACGCAATGACAATCATCGGCACAGACCCGAGCAACATCGGCCACGCAGTTAAGTTGAGTAAATCTAACGCAGGGTACTCATGATGAAGTTTTTTAGAAATGATGGCCGACAACGCCCAAGAAACGCCTGAAAAAAGCGCCAACAGCATGCTAAATGCATCCGCTTTGATATGCAAAGGGTCAAAAATACATCCCATCCCGAATAGTGCAGCAAATACCGCCAGCCACTGCCAACCTTGGATTTTTTCCCCTAACATTGGCCACGCCAAAATTAGCACCCAAAAAGGCATGGTATAAGTAAGTACAGCGGTTTTACCCGCACCACCCTCTACTAACGCCCACATTAACAAACCGGTGAAGCCAATATTCTGCAGCAATCCAAGCAACACCATTGTAGGCAATTTCTTCAACCCCATCGGACGCTTTGTAAAATACATGACGGCAAACAACACCAGCGCACCAAAGAAGATTCGGATCGCTGCGAATTGAAATGGTCCTGAAAATTGCAACGCGGTTTTCATCACGACCCAGTTATAGCCCCAAATGGAGGTAAAAACCAACAATGCCGAATATGCTTTAAAATTTTGAAGAGATTGCATGTGATTTTCCGATGATTTGCAGTTGCTATTATAAGGTGTATATTTTTACCTACAGTTGCCGATCAACCATTTAACGCCTGAGGAGCATGCAATGAAAACACTACAACAATTACTCAATGAAAAAAAATACAAAGAAATTATTTCGATTGCATCGAATCGCCCCGTTTTTGATGCACTGGTGATCATGGCTGAGTACAAAATCGGCGCATTGATCGTCATTGATGACGATAAACTGGTAGGCGTTTTTTCAGAGCGTGATTACGCACGCGAAGTCATCCTAAAAGGTAGATCTTCTAAAAACACGCAAGTCAGTGAAGTCATGACTAGCAAAGTGTTGGTTGCACAACCCTCTGACAGCGTCGAATTTGCAATGTCACTGATGTCAGATAAACGCATCCGCCACTTGCCAGTAATTGAAGATGACAAAGTAATTGGCGTGCTTTCGATTGGTGATTTAGTGAAAGAAACCATTGCTTACCAAAAAGAATTAATTCAACAACTAGAGAACTATATTCAAGGCTAACGCTCATAAAATTGATTTTTAATTTCATTTACTTGATGCTTCTTCGCATTTTCACAACATACGCTACAAAAAGCGCAATATTCCATGAGTCTTACGCTTTTCCAAATAATTAAGATATTGGCTTAAAACTTAATTATAATGTCGCTCCCGAACCCCTTTTTTCATTTAACAACTCCAAAAGAGAAGAACGATGACATCTAAATATGCAGACATTGGCCTTGTTGGCCTAGCCGTGATGGGGCAAAACTTAGCCCTCAACATCGCTGATCACGGTTATACCATTGCGGTTTATAACCGCGACACAAAAAAAATGACCAACTTTATCGAAGAGTGCAAAAAACATGAGCCCTCTCACGAGAACGTTATTGGTTATGCTGATTTACCCTCTTTCGTTTTAAGCATTAAACGTCCACGTAAAATTGTGTTGTTAGTAAAAGCTGGTAGCGCGACTGACGTAACCATCAACGCATTACTCCCATTCTTAGAGCAAGGCGACATCATCATCGACGGTGGCAACGCATTGTGGACCGATACCATCCGCCGTGAAAAAGAGCTAGCAGCCAAAGGCATTGAATTTATTGGCTCTGGCGTTTCTGGTGGCGAAACTGGCGCACGCTTTGGCCCTTCATTGATGCCATCAGGTACACGCAAAGCGTGGGCGAGTTTAGAGCCGATTTGGCGTGATATTGCCGCGAAAGTGGACCCTGAAACCGGCGAACCTTTAGAAGGCGGCAAACCTGGTAAGCCTGTGGTGGGTGGCTTCTCTTGTGCTGAATATATCGGCCAAGATGGTGCTGGTCATTACGTGAAAATGGTCCACAACGGCATTGAATACATTGACATGCAACTGATTTGTGAAGCATATTGGCTCATGAAAAATCTGCTTGGCATGCCAGCGAATGAAATCGGCAAAGTATTTGCCGAGTGGAATAAAGGTGAGCTTTCTAGCTTCTTGATTGAAATTACTGCGGATATTCTGCAACAAAAAGACCCCGCTGGTGATGGCTTCCTGGTTGATAAAATTTTGGATACTGCTGGTCAAAAAGGCACGGGCCAATGGACGGCAGCAAATGCGCTCGAACTTGGCGCACCAGCAAACGCGATTGCTGCTGCCGTATATGCGCGTGCGCTTTCTAGCTTGAAAGAAGAACGTGTAGAGGCAAGCAAAATCCTGAAAGGTCCTGTGGCAGTTTCAGAAAAAGATAAAGTTGCGACGATTGAAGCCATTAAAAATGCGCTGTATTGCTCCAAAATCTGCGCTTACGCGCAAGGCTTCCAACTCATGGATAAAGCACAAGTGGCTTACAACTGGAAATTAAGCTTTGGTGAGATCGCACAAATCTGGCGTGGTGGTTGTATTATCCGCGCGCGTTTCTTGCAAAAAATCACGGATGCATACTCACGCAACTCTCGCCTGAAAAATTTGATGCTTGACCCTTACTTCACCACAGCATTAAACGAAGGCCAAGCAGGCTGGCGTAAAGTGATTGCACTTGCAGTGACAAACGGCATTCCCGCACAAGGCTTTGCGGCTGCGTTAGCCTATTACGATGGTTACCGTAGTGCTGATTTGCCAGCAAACTTGTTACAAGGTCAGCGTGATTACTTTGGCGCACACACCTACGAGCGTAAAGATCAGCCACGCGGTCAATTCTTCCATTTAGATTGGCCAGATTCCACGCGTCCCCAACTAGACGTTTAAGTGGTTTTGTAAATAAAAAAGCCCGCTCAAAAAGCGGGCTTTTTTACATCGAATGTTCTAAAGCGACTAAACCGAGAACGAAGAACCGCAACCGCACGTGGTCGTTGCATTCGGGTTGCGAATGACAAATTGCGAACCTTGCAAGCTGTCTTGATAATCAATTTCTGCACCCATTAGATATTGTAGGCTCATCGGGTCGATCAACAAAGTTACGTTGTCTTTTTGCACTTGGGTGTCATCATCATTTACTTCTTCTTCAAAAGTAAAGCCGTACTGAAAGCCTGAACAGCCACCTCCACTCACAAATACCCGTAATTTAAGATCCGGCGTACCTTCTTCTTCAATCAGCTCCTTCACTTTCTTTGCCGCGTTGTCGGTAAAAACTAACGGTGAAGGAATATCCTGAACCGCTACACTCACTGCTTGTGTGTCTGCCATGCTATTAAACTCCTAAAAACCTCAAAGAACCATTATCCTACTGCAACATACTTCGGTCAACTCACTGCACGAACGTCTATGTTGTTAGTTTTTCGACTTGCTCAGCTTCAGTCCCCAAATAAATAAGGCGACCTTCCACAACCGCGCCTGTATGCATCTCAAGCGACTTATAGTACACATCGCCTGTGACATGTGCTTTTGACTGAAGTTCGATAAACTGATTTGCACGGATAGGGCCGATAACTTTACCATTCACCACCATTTTTGTGGCAGTCACACTACCCTCTATGGCGCCATGCTCACTCAAAATGACTGTTCCGGGGTTGATATTGGATTCAGAAATATCCCCACACACTGCACCATCAATCCTCAATCCGCCTGTAAATATCAAGTTACCTTCAATGCGCGTTTCTGCGCCAATCAATGTATCAATTGTACTTTGAACGATATTTGTTTTTTTGAAAAACATGGAGTTAGCCTTTTGAAAATAGTGTCTTTTTATCGTGCGATTTTATGATAACTTTAGCTTTCTACTTTTTAGCACCAGCCATGTTCTTATAAAAGAGCAACTCTTCCTTTACTTGAATATTTTCATCTTGAATCTGAGTTAACTCTTTTTGTAAATTTGCCTGCGCTGCTTGTTTAATTTGCACTTCTTTCTGCAATTGGATCAACTTGGTTTGTAGCACTTGATTTTCTTCTAACAACTGTGAAAACTGCTCTTGGTCAAAGCTAAGCTGCCAATAAGCCAACGCATACCCTATCGCAATCAGGCAACTCCAAATTAACCATTGAAAATACCATGGCCGCTTAGATCGCACCGCCACCTGCTTGGCAGTCAATCCAAAATGCTTGCGTATTCGTCTTTTAACCGGTTTCATTCCAATCTTCTTCTAGGGCAGCAATGGTAAGACTTTTAAACCCAAATGCTCATCCAAACCAAACATAATGTTCATGTTTTGTACCGCCTGCCCTGCCGCACCTTTTACTAAGTTATCTTGTACAACCAAAATTGTTAGATACTGATTAGGCTGCGGGTGCAATGCGATGCGAATTTGATTAGCGCCTCTCACGGAGCGCGTCTCCGGCAAACTGCCGGATGGCATCACATCAACAAACCGTTCATTAGCATAAAACGCTTGAAACATTTCCTGAAGCGCTGTGGTGTCCACCGCACAATTTAATTTGACATAAATAGTTGAGAGCATGCCTCTAATCATCGGGATTAAGTGCGGTACAAAAATTAATTGAAGCGACGCTTGGCCAGATAATGATCTCAGTTGCGCCAATATCTCTGGGTGGTGACGGTGACCACCCACACCATAAGCTTTTAAATTATCACTTGCCTCGGCAAACAGCGTTGCCACTTCCGCTTTTCTACCTGCACCAGAAACACCAGATTTAGAGTCCGCAACAATCGGCGCTGTAAAATCCAGCAAGCTATTTTTTAATAACGGAGCTAAGCCAAGTAACACTGTTGTCGGATAACACCCAGGGTTGCCAATCACACTGGCAACTTTAATTTGTTCACGGTAAAGTTCAGGAATGCCATAAACCGCATTTTGTAAAACGTCCGGGCAGCTATGTGGCATTTTGTACCACTTTTCAAAAATGGCCGTGTCTTGTAAACGAAAATCTGCCGCCAAATCAATCACTTTCACGCCAGCATTGAGCAATTCTTTTGCCTGGCTCATGGCTACGCCATGAGGCGTTGCAAAAAACACCACATCACAATCTGTTAGGTTTGCTTGTGCCGGATCAGAAAAAACCAAATCCACAAAGCCACGCAAACTCGGAAACATGTCTGCCACAGGCAGACCGGCATCCCCACGTGACGTAATCACTTTTAATGCGACATTCGGGTGTATGCTCAACAAACGTAGCAATTCAACACCGGTATAACCAGTTCCCCCAACAATGCCTACTTTAATTTTTTTTGTGTTTGCCATTTTTCTTTGAACCATTTACAGCAGATCAAAACCCTAACAGGCTGATTTTATACCACTTTTCAGATACTCTTAAATAATTTAGCGGAATAGAAAAAGGAAAAGGCCGCATTCGCGACCTTTTTCCAAACCAAGCGCCAAATAATATTAGCGTTTGGAGAATTGTTTACGACGACGCGCTTTGCGTAAACCAACTTTTTTACGCTCAACTTCACGTGCATCGCGAGTTACAAAGCCTGCATTTGACAACGCGCTTTTCAAATTCGCATCAAAATCAATCAAAGCACGGGTAATGCCATGACGCACCGCACCCGCTTGACCAGACTCACCGCCACCAATCACGTTAACCATGATGTCGAAGCTCGTCAAATTGTTGGTCAACTCTAATGGTTGACGCAAAATCATACGTGAAGTCACGCGTGAAAAGTACTCATCAGCTGGTTTGTCATTGACAATGATATTGCCTTGACCGGACTTCAAAAATACGCGCGCAACTGAGCTTTTGCGACGACCAGTACCGTAATTATATTTACCAATCATGTTAATTGACCTTTAAGTGTTCTTTAGATTGTCAGCGTTTTTGGTTGTTGCGCCGCGTGTTCGTGTGTGCCGCCAGCGTAAACTTTCATTTTTTTGATCATGGCATAGCCCAATGGACCTTTTGGCAACATGCCTTTAACCGCTTTTTCTAATGCACGACCAGGAAAACGGTCTTGCATTTTTGCAAATGTTGTAGTGCTAATGCCGCCTGGGTAACCAGAGTGTCTGTGGTACAACTTGTCACCGGCTTTGTCGCCAGTCACTTTAATTTTGTCCGCGTTAATCACAACGATGTAATCGCCTGTATCAACGTGAGGGGTATAGATGGCTTTATGTTTGCCACGCAAACGATGTGCAATGGCGCTAGCTAAACGACCCAATACCAAATCTGTGGCATCTACCACAAACCATTCGCGCTTAACTTCATGGGATTTTGCTGAGAAGGTTTTCATCGTCTTAATCTAATACAAAAAAATTTAAGAGGCGGATTTTATGTCGAATAAAGGTTGCTTGTCAAATATTTATCGAAAAATATCTGTGTTTACCGGTTTTAAATTTTAAATGTTGCAAATTAGACAAAATTACAAATAATCAAACCGCAAAATATGGCAAAACCAAACCATGTATTTCCTAAAAACGCCTTAAAACATCGTTCGGGGTTTCTTTGTTGAATCATTTGATAATGCTTTAGTGCAACAGCACCGGCAAGCAAAACACCAAAATAGTAAGGGTAAGCTAATCCTGCGCGCAAACCTGCAAAGGTTAAAAATATCAACGTGAGTAAGTAACACAGCATAACAGCAAAAACATCGTATCGCCCAAAAGTAATTGCCGAGGATCGAATGCCTATTTTTAAATCATCTTCCCGATCCACCATGGCATATTCGGTATCGTACGCCAACGCCCAAAAAGTATTTGCAATCAACAACAACCATGCAGTCATTGGCACCTCACCTTGAACCGCTGCAAACGCCATTGGAATGCCAAAGCCAAAAGCAATGCCTAAATAGGCCTGCGGTAAGCTAAAAAAACGTTTTGTTAGCGGATAACTTGCAGCCAGAAATAGTGCAACAAAAGAAAGTTTTATAGTCATCCAGTTGGTCATGGACACCAAACTAAAAGCTATCAAACTTAAAAAGGCTGCAAAATAAATGGCTTCTTTTTTTGTCACTTTACTGCTGACTAAGGGCCGATTTTTTGTGCGTGCGACAAATCCGTCATAGCGCATATCTGCAAGATCATTCATCACACAACCGGCACTGCGCATCAGCACGGTACCCAACACAAAAATGCAGATAATTTTTAAACCTGGATACCCGTTTGCAGCAATCAATAACGCCCACAAGGTCGGCCACAACAGCAAAAAAATACCGATGGGTTTGTCCAACCGTGCCAGCTGCACATAAGCCTGTATTTTTTGCGCGTTCATGAACTCATTATCGTAGGTAAAAAAACTTCGGTAACCATCATTTCTGCGCCATGGTAACGAAACACCGAGCGCCTTGCCCATAACAAATTGGGCGCATCTTTCATATATTGCCGCAAAGATTTTGTTAGTAGATGCTGACGACTCAATTTTTTATAGCGCAACTCAGTACGCCACACTCGCGGATTTGCAAAAAGTGCAGCGCCTAAAGGTTTAGTACCTAGCGATTTCAGGCCTAGCCAACGTCCGCGTAAAATTTTCTTGGGCAACACGCTGTGTGCAAACACCACAGTTTGACCATTGCCCCGCAAAAACACATCCCGTTTGAGAACACATGTGCGCAACGGAATATCGAGTATCGCGCATTCATCCACATAGGCTTTAGCATAGGTCACGCAAAGTGGCTGCACCTGAAATTTTTCGTATCGTTGCTGTAAGCGCATTGTCAATGACTGGCTATCTTTCAACCAATGCTTCATTTTTCCACTCAAAAGTGGCTTTCTTAACCAGCGGTCAGCATGACTGGCTCGTTTGTTTTTGATTGTCATACTTTTATGTAATCACTGCCATTGGCCATCCACCTATTGAGGTGACGCGCAACTGCTGCTGAATTTTCTTTTAATAATTGATCTGCTTGCTTTTTTGCCGATTCAAGTAGATGTGCATCGCGTTGTAAATCTGCAATTTTCAGCATCGGCACACCACTTTGCCGCACGCCCAAAAACTCACCAGGCCCCCGAATTTGCAGATCCGCCTCAGCAATCGCAAAGCCGTCGGTGCTTTCATAAATCACTTTAAGTCGCGTGCGTGCCACTTCAGACAATGGATGTTGATACAACAAAATACAGGTGCTTTTAGCAGCGCCACGACCAACACGGCCGCGCAGCTGATGTAACTGGCTTAAGCCCATGCGCTCTGCGTGTTCGATAATCATCAAACTGGCATTGGGAACATCGACACCGACTTCGATCACCGTGGTAGCAACCAATAATTGTGTTGCTCCCACACTAAATTTTTCCATCACTGCTTGTTTTTCCGCTGGCTTCATCCGCCCATGCAATAAACCAACCGTTAATTCCGGAAAAGCGGCCTGAATTGTTGCATAGGTTTCGTTGGCAGTAACCAGTTGCAGCGCTTCGGATTCTTCAATCAGCGGGCATACCCAATAAGCCTGCTGCCCCAGTTGGCAAGCGGCGCGCACCCGCGCCAAAATTTCTTCCCGCCGCTTTTCTGAAACCAGTTTAGTGATAATCGGTGTGCGCCCAGGCGGCAAAGCATCGATGATGGAAACATCTAGGTCAGCATAATAACTCATGGACAAAGTGCGCGGAATAGGCGTGGCTGACATCATGAGTTGATGACAATGTTGACTATTTTGATGCGAATGACTTTTTTGCCTGAGCGCTAAGCGTTGCTGCACACCAAAACGATGTTGCTCGTCGATAATCGCCAGTCCCAAATGTTTAAAGTGTACGTCTTCTTGAAACAATGCGTGTGTACCAACCGCCAGTAATGCTTGGCCTGTCACGATTTTCATCAAAGATTCTTCGCGCGTTTTTTTTGTTTGGCTACCTGTTAACCATGCAATTTCTATCCCCAATGGCGCCAGCCAATCCGTCATTTTACGAAAATGCTGCTCCACCAAAATTTCGGTCGGCGCCATCATTGCCACTTGGTAGCCCTGTTCAATGCATTGTAAAGCCGCCATACAAGCAACTATCGTTTTACCACCGCCAACATCGCCCTGTAATAAGCGTTGCATCGGGTAGGGTTGATTTAAATCCTGCTGAATTTCTATCGCCGCTTTTTGTTGTGGCGCCGTGAGTTGAAAAGGTAAGCTTTTTATTAATTGGCTGACCAACTTTTTTGAAGGCGCAAATTGCGGAGCACGTTCAGCGTAACGTTTTACATAATGTTGACGCATTGAAAGCTGTTGCGCCAACAATTCATCGTAGGCTAGCCGTTGCCAAGCAGGGGCCGATTTGTCTTCTAAGGCGGCTAAATTTTCACTTGGTGCTGGTGCATGTAGGTGAATCAGGCTTGAGTAAAAATTAGGAAACTGATGCTGCTGATAAACACTGACTGGCAAGGTTTCGCCAAGTTCGTCATTGCTGCGTGCATGGTCAAATGCCCATTTGATTGCCTTACGTAGTTGCCCTTGGGTAAGTCCGGCGATTGTCGGGTAAATCGGTGTAAGTTTTTCGGCAAGGGCATCATCTGCGTCCACTTTTTTCATCGTGGGATGCACCATTTCATAGCCAAAAAAACCATGGCGCACTTCACCAAATAAACGCAAGTGAGCGCCCACTTTTAGCGTGGCAATCTGGCTTGGATAAAAATTGAGTAAGCGAATGGTGAGTTGACCAGAACCGTCATCCAACCTCGCAATCAGCGCTTTTCTTGGGCGATAACTCACTTCTGCGTGAACAATTTCACCTTGCACCAAGCTGGCTTCGCCCAAATGTAAATCTCGAATCAGCGTGATTTTGGTTTCATCTTGGTAGCGAACCGGCAAATGTAACAATAACTGCTGTGTGGTGCGCAAACCTAATTTTTGCAAATTTGCCAACAGTGGTTTGCTTATGGCCTGAATGTCAGAAAGATTTGCCATGACGGAACAACTATCGTGGTTATTGTTTAGCGCCAGTAAGGCCACCTTGTTGCTGACCTTTTGCTCGGTTAATCCGCACCACATCCGGGATTTTTCTTAAACCCCGCATCAAATCAGCCAAATGCAGACGGTTTCGCACTTGCACTGTAAAGTACACATTGGCGTAAGCACTACCGTCTGATTCTTCCACGCTCACGTTGTCGATATTCGATCCGGCGTTGGCAATGCCTGCGGCAATTTTTGCCAACATGCCCGGCTGATTCGCCACAGATAAAATTAGATTGGTCTTAAACAGCCGATCACTTTCAGGCTCCCACTCAACATCTAACCATTTGTCAGGGTCTAATTTGAACTTGCGCACACTTGGACAATCGTGGGTGTGGATGATTAAGCCTTTGTCTTTATTGATAAATCCTAAAATCGGGTCACCAGGAATCGGGCGGCAGCACGCTGCAAATTGCACAGCCATGCCTTCAGTGCCACGAATCGTAATCACATCCAATGTTTGTGCAGGCATTTTGGTGTGCTTTTCTGCATGATCATCGGTCATGGCCAATAATTGATGCGCAACCATCACGTTTTGACGTTTGCCTAAACCAATATCCACCAAAATATCCGCTTTGTTTTTTACACCATAATCTCGTACCAATTTTTGCCAGTGCGTGTCTGTGATTTGGTGTGGCTCCACATGCAAAGCACGTAACGCTTGATTCAGCATGCGCTCACCGATTTGTTTGGATTCCGTTGATTGCTGGGATTTTAAAAAGTGACGAATATGCGCCCGTGCGCGGCCTGTAATCACATAATTAAGCCATGCCGGATTCGGCTTGGCCAAGCCACCAGTGATAATTTCTATATGGTCGCCATTTTGTAATTCGGTACGCAGTGGTGCAAGCTCCTGATTAATCCGCGCGGCCACACAGCAATTGCCTATGTCAGAATGCACCGCATAGGCAAAATCCACCGCCGTTGCACCTTTGGGCAAGGCTAAAATTTTGCCTTTTGGCGTAAATACATACACTTCGTCCGGGAAAAGATCGACTTTTAAATGCTCAAGAAAATCAAGCGAATCACTACTCTCACTTTGAATATCCAATAAGCGTTGCAACCATTGGTGCGTTTGTTGCTGTAATGCAGTTAATTGCGCATCATTGGTTTTGTAAAGCCAGTGCGCGGCCACGCCCGCATCGGCAATGTTGTGCATTTCTTTGCTACGGATTTGGACCTCTATCGGCGTACCAAAGGGTCCAAATAATGTTGTGTGCAGTGATTGATAGCCATTGGCTTTAGGCAGCGCAATATAATCCTTAAATTTACTGGGAATCGGCTTATAAAGGGCATGCAAAGCACCTAACGCCAAATAACAATGGCTTAAATCTTTCACAATCACGCGAAAGCCAAAAATATCGTAGACCTGATCGAACGATGTCGCCTTCAGTGTCATCTTTTTATAAATACTAAAAAGATGTTTCTCGCGCCCTGTGACCTCCGCCTCAATGTGGTGGCTTTTAAGTTGCTGTTGAACAGCATCTAAAATTTTGCTAATGACTTCTTTACGATTACCACGCGCAGCTTTAACCGCCTTGGAAATCGCTCGGAAACGCATTGGGTAAAGATATTGAAAGCTTAAATCTTCCAGCGCCTGATAAATCGCATTCAGGCCAAGTCGGTTCGCAATCGGCGCATAAATATCTAAGGTTTCTTTGGCGATGCGCTTTTGCTTTTCCGGCTTCATCGCCTCCAGTGTTTGCATATTGTGCAAACGATCTGCAAGTTTGACTAAAATCACCCGCACATCTTGGCTCATCGCCAAGATCATTTTGCGGAAATTTTCCGCCTGTGCTTGGCTAGCGCTTTCAAACTCAATTTTGTCGAGCTTGGTCAATCCATCGACGAGCTCCGCCACTTGCGCGCCAAAATGTTGTCGAATTTCGTCGGTCGTCGTCGGCGTATCTTCCACGACATCATGCAACAACGCCGCCATAATCGTTGGCATGTCCATGTGTAACTCTGCCAAAATACAAGCGACCGCCACAGGATGGGTAATGTAAGGCTCCCCGGTTTTACGCACTACGCCATCGTGCGCAATAAATGCAAAACGATAGCCTTCCCAAATTTTTAGAATATCTTTGGGTTTTAAATATTTTTTTAAGCGCGTGGTAAGTGGGGAATCCTCATGGTCGGCAGGCAGCAATGGCTCTGCGTTGTAATCCAACTTAGCATGTGGCGGAAAATACGGCATACGTTCACACCTAAATCCTGAGGAAAAGAAAATGTGAGCGGTTTCACTCACATCCAATGGACAACTTAAAACGGCAAAAAATGCTTTACCAAAATTTTAGCAAAGCATTTTCAATAAACTACTGCGCTGAAATTAATATTTTTGTTTCAAAATTTCTACGCCAATTTTGCCAGCCGCAATTTCGCGTAAAGCTAGAACGGTAGATTTATCGCGCAAATTTTGCACATTCACTTGCGGCTCTGCACCATTATGCAATTGGCGCGCTCGATAAGCCGCCACCAAGGTTAATTGAAAGCGATTCGGAATTTTATCCAAACAGTCATCTACGGTAATACGCGCCATAAAAATTCTTCCTGCGATTAAATGTTGAAATAGTTAAGTGAGAGAGCGAATTAAGGTTGCATGTCGCGCAAGTTGCGCCGCCGTTGTTAACCGAGCGGCACGCACAATGGCTTGAATATCTTGCAACGCCGTCTCAAAATCATCGTTTATTGTAACATAATCGTAGCTACCTAAATTCGCCATCTCTGAGCGGGCGGCTGCCAAGCGCTTGTCAATCACGGTTTGGCTATCCTGTCCGCGAGAAGTTAAGCGCTGTGCCAGCACTTCTATCGATGGCGGCAAAATAAAAATGCTCACTGCATTGGGGTACGCACGACGGACTTGTTCAGCACCTTGCCAATCAATTTCTAAAATGACATCTTTGCCACTTTCAAGCGTCTCATTCACCACACGCTGCGATGTGCCGTAATGCGCACCATGCACATGGGCGCTTTCTAAAAAGCCACCTTGCGATAAAATATCTAAAAATGCTGCTTCATCTACAAAGTAGTAATGCACGCCATTTTGCTCGCCCGGACGTGGCGCACGCGTAGTGTGAGAAATCGAGAGTTTAAGTTCTGCGTCTTTTTCTAATAGCGCTTTGACTAAGCTGGTTTTACCCGCGCCCGAAGCGGCGGAAATAATCAACAAATTTCCTTTGGTCATTTACGCACACCATTCCGGATTCGGTAAAGAAGAAAACACTGCTTTTAGTCCTTCGCCCCAGCCTTTGCGCACTGAAGCATAATACGGATCTTGCTCTGTAATCCGCTCACGGCAACGTCCATGCAGGCTATCGGTGCGATAAATCATTAGATCAATGGGGGCAGCAACTGAAATATTGCTACGAATGGTAGAGTCAAACGAAATCAATACGCACTTCACTGCGTCCATCAATGCTGTATTATTTTTGACCACACGGTCAATAATTGGCTTGCCGTATTTGGTCTCGCCAATTTGCAAATAGGGTGTATCTGGCGTGGCTTCAATAAAATTACCGGCCGCATACACATTAAATATCCGTGGTCGCTCACCTTTGATTTGCCCTGCCACCAAAATGCTGGCATTAAATTCAACGCCATGGTCTTTTAGTGCATCTCCTTCACGCTCGTAAATGCTTCTCATGGCGGTGCCAACAACGCCGGCTGCTTCAAACATTGAAGTGACATTATGAAGATGCCGTTGCTTGGCAGATTTTTTTGCGGGGCTAAGCTGCTCACGCAGCACATTCACAACCGATTGTGTAATAGCAAGATTACCGGCTGTCAGTAGCACGATCACCCGCTCGTCAGCTTGCTCAAACACATGCATTTTTGGTGTAACAGCCACTTGATCAACACCAGCATTGGTGCGCGTATCAGAAGCAAGCACCAAGCCTTGCTCTAACAAAATTCCCACACAATAAGTCATGACATGAAAGTTTTAACGATAAGCTCATATCATACCATGTGTGAATTTTGCATGAAATTATTGTTGCGCCACTTGCGCTTGCTGAAGCAAATCCGTACTCAACAATTTACGTCGCTCAAAAGTGAGCAATGCATGTTGATTGACGGTTACTGAACTTGACATGCCTTCCACGCCACCGCCTAAGCGGGTACCAGTGACCGGACTTGCACTTCGATAATCCAATCCCGTTGCCAACCTAACGTGACTTTCATTCACGCGTATGCCATTAGAAACGTCTAAACTTTGCCATGTATCGTTCTGCCAAACCTCCACCCAAGCATGGGTTTGCATTAAGCTACCATCCTCGGTAAACAAATAGCCGCTAACATAACGCGCAGGCAACCCTAGTGCGCGACAACAGCCAATAAATGCATGGGCATGATCCTGACAAACGCCCTGACCCAACTGAAACGCGTCAGCGGCTGGCGTATCCACTTGCGTCACCCCTTTGATGTAATGCATTTTTTCACGCAAGCCATGCATCATTTCTTCTAACGATCGATTAGCATACGAAAACGCAAATGCCTTCATCTTCTCATCCGCTTGCGTCAGCGGGGTATCACGCAAAAAAAGTGCAACGGGTAATGGCTGATGTGAGGCTAAACTTTCCACCCCGGTCTCTACCTCACCGCTGACTGAAATTAATAACTCCTGATGCGGTTGGTCGATCACCAGCGTGTGAGTATGATTGCCAAAAGTATCTTCAAATGCATGCAACTGGCCATTGACTTTAATATCCCAGCGTTTGACATGTTGCCCCAAGCCATTTCTAGGTGTAAGTCGCAATTGTTGAATGGTATATTGCACCATTTCACTATAGACATATTGTGTTTGATGTTCGATATTAAGCCGCATGCATTTACCCCAACGTTAAGCGGTTGCACTTAAAAAACTACGCCGGATTTCATCACCTAGTAAGTGATTGGCGCGAATAAATTCGTCGAGAAAATCACTGAGGCCATATTTGAAAATATCCAACATTTTTCCATAATGCAATTTTGCGTGCAGTTCACCCGCTAGCCGCTTGGCTTCGGTTTGACGCGCACCGGTCACCTGCTCAATAATCGGCATAATTTCGTCATAACAGGCATGTAGCGAGCGCGGCATATCATGACGCAACACCAACAGTTCCGATACTTTTACCGGGTCAATCGCATCGCTATAAATTTTTTGGTAGGCTTGAAACGCGGAAACGGAACGTAACACCGCACTCCACTCGTAATAATCTACCGTTTTTGTTTCCGCATCTTGCAATGAAAGCAAAAAGTCATATTTCACATTTAAAAGCCGCGCAGTATTATCAGCGCGCTCCATAAACGTGCCCAGCCGCACAAAACTAAAAGCCTCATCGCGCAACATGGTGCCAAAACATACACCGCGAAACAAATGCGAGCGCCCTTTTACCCATTCGCAAAACTCGCCTAACCCAGCTTGAGTTAAATCCCGCTTTCTGTACTGGTAAAACTCCAACCACAAGGAATTCATGTTTTCCCATGTTTCGCTGGTCATCGCCACGCGCACCGCACGAGCATTTTCACGCGCACTGCGCAAAGCGCTATAAATACTGGAAGGATTATCACCATCCATCACCAAATGCTTGATGACATTTGCTGCATTGATCTCTGAATAATGCTGATCGTAAATTTGACGGATGCCGGAAATATCAATGGCCGCATTCCATAAATCAAATTCATTACTGCTATCGGAAGGGAGTAGCGACATGTGGTAAGTCACATCCAGCACGCGCGCAACATTTTCTGCGCGCTCAATATAACGTGCCATCCAATACAAATTATCTGCAGTTCGGCTTAACATAAAACCTCCGCTTTTGGCTGCAAATTCGCCATGACTTCTTGCCAAACGGATTGATCGACATGCTCATCACCTTCTAATACCCAGGTATCTTTGGTGCCACCACCTTGTGATGAGTTCACCACCAGCGAACCCTCTCTGAGCGCAACACGCGATAAGCCACCCGGCACTACGCTCACCGTTTTACCGGAAAGTACAAATGGTCGCAAGTCGACATGGCGCGGCGCAATACCTTGCTCAACCAAGGTCGGACAGGTTGAAAGCGCTAAAGTCGGTTGAGCAATATAATTGCTCGGTTTCGAGATAATACGTAGCCGGAATTCTTCAATTTCCTGCTTGCTGGCGGCTGGCCCCACCAACATGCCGTAACCGCCGGAACCTTGCACCTCTTTCACCACTAATTCCGGCAAATGCGCTAACACATAAGCCAAATCATCCTCTTTGCTTAATTGGTAAGTGGGTACATTTTGCAAAATTGGCGTTTCACCCAAGTAAAATTTAATCATCTCCGGCACATAGACATAAGTGGCCTTGTCATCGGCAACGCCCGTTCCAACAGCGTTCGCCAAAGTCACACCGCCATTGCGATACACAGAAAGCAAGCCAGGCACCCCGAGCATGGAATCCGGTTTAAAGACTAATGGATCCAAATATTCATCATCAATACGGCGATAGATGACATCTACGCGCTGCGGTCCTTGTGTGGTGCGCATGTAAACTGCATTATTTCGTACGAATAAATCTTGCCCTTCCACCAATTCAATGCCCATTTGCTGCGCCAAAAAGGCATGCTCAAAATAAGCACTGTTGTAGGCACCCGGTGATAGCAATACCACCGTAGGGTCTTGCTCATTGGTCTGCGCCACTGAACGTAAATTATTGAGTAACACTTGCGGATAATGTTCTACAGGCGCGATCGAATATTGCCTAAATAAATCCGGGAATAATCGCATCATCATTTTGCGGTCTTCAAGCATGTACGAAACGCCGGACGGTGTGCGCAGATTATCTTCTAACACATAAAATTGCGATTCGCCCGTACGGACAAGATCAACGCCAGCGACGTGCGCATAGACTTGATTAGGCACATTCACACCAAACATTTCTGGCCGAAATTGTGCGTTTGCCAAAATGCTCGCAGGTACAATCCCCGCTTTAATAATTTCTTGATCATGATAAATATCATGTAAAAACATATTGAGCGCACGGACGCGCTGCACCGCCCCTTTAGACAAATAGTCCCACTCGTTGGCTGAAATCAAACGCGGAATCACATCAAAAGGAATCAAGCGCTCAGCACCATCGGCCTCACCGTACACATTAAAGGTAATGCCGACCCGTCTAAATAATACTTCAGCTTCAGCCCGCTTAGCCGCCAACTGCTGAATAGAAATATTGCTTAACCAACGGTCATAAGCCTGATAGATGGCGCGCGTATCGTCACCATGGATTTTCATCTCATCGAAAAATTGTTTGGCAGATTGCTGCATTTGTTTAACCTTGCACTTTTTATGGATATACTAAACTTTAAGCAAGCTGTGTACCAGATTAAAAAATAAAATAAAAACAATAAGATAGAAAAATATTATTAGTTTAAAATAAAAATCGCACCATATTGGTGCGTTTATACTTTTTCAATTTGGTGCAAATTATTCGATATTCTGAATCTGCTCTCGCATCTGTTCTATCAAAACCTTCATCTCCATCGAGACCTGCGTAGTTTGCACAGAAACCGACTTTGAACCCAAGGTATTGGCTTCTCGATTCAACTCCTGCATTAAAAAATCGAGCCGCTTACCAGCTGGGCTGTTTTGGTTCAAAATACGCTTCACCTCTGACACATGCGTTGAGAGCCGCGAAAGTTCCTCATCCACATCCACACGCTGTATAAATAACACCAGCTCTTGCGCGATACGTTCTTCATCTAACGTTTTCATTACATCGGCTAATTTCGCTTCCAATTTACTGCGATACTCTTGAACCAGCGTTGACATCATCGGTTTGACTTTTTCAACGAGCTGCTCAATCTGAGCCACACGGTCTAAAATCACACTTTTTAACTTTTCACCCTCGCGCGCGCGTGAAGCATTAAAGTCTTGCAATGCCGTTTCGAGCAGACTTTCTACAGCTTGTGAGAGCGTCTCTGTTGAAATCTCCGTCCCAGTCAACACACCCGGCCAACGTAAAATTTCACCAACACTTAAAAACTCACTTTGTGGAAGTTTTTTTTGTATGTACGCACTGACATCTGATAATTGCTGCAAGATTTCTTGATTAATTTGTAGCGAAGCGGAGACCTGATTTTGTGGCATCAAGTTCAATTTACATTCAAGTTTGCCACGGTTGACCTTCGCTGCAATCCGCTCGCGCAACACAGGCTCTAAGTTTTTAAGCGCATCATCCAGCTTAAAATATAAGTCCAAATAGCGGCTATTGACCGCCCGTAATTCTATGGTCAGCGTTGCATTTTCAATTGGCTGTGCGATCGCAGCATAACCTGTCATGCTAAAAGTCATACAATTTTCCTGTCTTGATCATACTGAGGATGTTAAACACCGACATCAAGTCGTTTAAATGTCCTCTAATCTTGCTTTTGATACAATTTAATTCGCGCTATATTACTTTAAATATAATGATTAAATTACTTATTCGCAATTTTTAGATTTTATTTAACGTGGCTACCACCAAAAACTTATCCCTGCCAGTCGGCTACAAACTGCAAGACTACGAAATCATCAAGGTATTGAGTTCCGGTGGTTTCAGCTTTGTCTACTTGGCGCGCGATAAAAATAATAATACCGTTGCGATTAAAGAATATCTGCCAACTTCTATCGCGTTGCGCGTAGAGGGCTCGACCATACAGGCCTCGCCAGACAACGTGCAACTCTTTAAACACGGGATGAAATGCTTTTTTGATGAAGGCTTAGCGCTCGCGAAAATCGAGCATAAAAATATCGTGCGCGTAGTGAATTTTTTTCGCGCTAATGACACAGTGTACATGGTGATGGAGTATGAGCTCGGTAAATCATTACAAGAGTATATTTTGGGGCAAGAAGAATTAGTTTCCGAAAAATTTATCCGTAAAGTATTTACGGAGCTTTCTAACGGCTTACGCGAAGTGCATACGCAAAAATTATTGCATATGGATATTAAACCCGCGAATGTTTATATCCGCATGGATGGCTCACCGGTGCTGCTGGATTTTGGCTCCGCGCGGCAAATTTTGCATATTTCGCAAGCCCGTATCACCCCCAGCTTTACGCCAGGATATGCGCCACCTGAACAATATTTGGATCGGCAATTACTCGGACCTTGGAGCGATATTTATAGCATCGGTGCAACAATGTATTCTTGCATCGTGCGCGCAGCGCCAATGTCGGCTGATCAACGTGTGAAAAATGATTTGCTTGTACCGGCAAGTAAAATTGGTAAAGATCAATTTTCTGCTACATTATTAGAAATTATTGATCAATGCATGAGTTTGGATCATCTCAAACGCCCACAAAGCTTGCATGCACTGCAAAAACTATTGAACGCAACCCAATCTTCACATAAACGAAAACCAAATTTAGTCCAAAAAATTGTTGGCGCATTTAACAACACTATTTCAAATTTATCACAATGAAGTTTACGATTTTTCAAAATAGCCGTATCGGCCCACGCGCCATTAATCAAGACAGACTGGCTTATTCTTATAGCAAAGATGCGTTGCTGTTGGTCGTCGCCGATGGCATGGGCGGCCACCAATTTGGCGAAGTGGCGGCTGAAATAGCTGTTAAAACCATTGCTGAGGCTTTTCAACGCTTAGCCATGCCCGCCCTAGCCAATCCGGCAAAATTTTTGATTGAAAACATTCAGCAAACGCACGACATGATTGAGCAACACACGCAGGCGAACGAACTTCTAGAATCGCCACGCACGACGATTGTTGCAGCGATTGTACAATTTGGCATGTTGTATTGCGCCCATGTGGGGGATTCGCGACTTTACCATTTTCGTGATGGGCATTTACTTTATCGCACCGAAGATCATTCCATGGTGCAATCTTTGTTTAGCAAGGGCATGATTAGCAAAGAAGAAATGAGTAACCACCCGTATCGCCATAAAATTTATAGCTGCTTGGGTGGCGATGAATCCCCAAAAATTGAGCTTGCTGAGCATCAAGAGCTGTTAGAAGGCGACACGATTTTACTATGCACCGATGGCGTGTGGGGCGCGTTGACTGACGAGCAGATCAAACAAATTTTGAGCGGTAATATTATTTCGCATAACATCACCAAATTGTTAGATGAGGCTGAACTTTGTGCTACGCCGGAACAAGGTGACAATATGACTGCGATTGGTTTGCAATGGGGCGATAAGTTAAATAGTGATTTGGCTGTTTCCACCGTTGGCATGCCACTGGGTGAAACAACAACCATCATGATTATTCCGCCAAACGCCAACGAGCAAAGTGACGAATCCGGTTTGGCAAACCCCTACTCCGCCACTGAAGACGGTTTATTAAGTAGCGAAATCAGTGAAGACGAAATTGAACGAACGATTGCTGAAATTCACGAAGCACTAATTAAGACCAATCGCTTATAATCTGCGTGACTTTTGTACGAATGTCTGCGCATCTGAATACATAGTTCAAAATTAGCTCAAAATCCACGTTTAAACTATTTAAACGGTGGTATTTTTACTAATTTCCGCCTTGTCTTCACTACGCTCGACTATCCGTACAAAGGACTCTTAATCTAATTTTTATATTCGCATAGGAAGTTTATGCAACCCACAACGAGACCTAGCGGGCGTGCCAACGACGCGCTCAGAACTATTGAAATCATTCGCCAATACACCAAGCACGCTGAAGGCTCAGTATTAATTAAATTTGGCGATACCCATGTGATTTGCACTGCCAGCGTAGAAGAAAAAGTCCCCGGCTTTTTAAAAGGCAAAGGTCAAGGTTGGGTGACAGCCGAATACGGCATGTTGCCTCGTTCAACCGGTAGCCGCATGGATAGAGAAGCGGCCAAAGGCAAGCAAAGCGGACGCACGCAGGAAATTCAACGCTTGATTGGTAGAAGTTTACGGGCAGTAATCGACTTAGAAAAACTAGGTGAACGCACTATCCATTTTGACTGCGATGTAATTCAGGCTGACGGCGGCACGCGCACCGCCAGCATTACCGGCGCTTATGTTGCAATGTGTGATGCAGTGAATTACCTTTTACAAAATAATTTAATTGCTGATAATCCGATCAAAGATTCTGTTGCAGCAGTATCTGTCGGCGTTTATAAAAACACGCCCGTGTTAGATTTGGATTACATTGAAGACTCTGACTGCGATACCGACATGAACGTGGTGATGACTGGCAATGGTGGCTTTGTAGAAATTCAAGGCACAGCCTAAGGGCGAACCTTTCCGTCGTGAAACGATGGATGAAATGCTGAACTTAGCCGTGCTTGGCATTGAAGCACTTACTTTTAAGCAAAATACTGCGCTCGGTCTTTAAGTGATGGCGCTTCCTTTTAACAAACTTGTCATCGCCAGCGGCAATCAAGGCAAGCTCAAAGAGCTGCAACATTTGCTTGCATCGCTCGCGATTGAAGTCGTTCCGCAATCCATTTTCAATGTTCCAGAATGTGAAGAGCCTTTTTGTACATTTATTGAAAATGCCCTTGCTAAAGCGCGCCACGCGAGTTTAATCACTGGCTTACCAGCGCTGGCAGATGACTCAGGTTTATGTGTAGATGCTTTACAGGGCGCGCCAGGTGTGATTTCTGCGCGCTATGCAGGTGAGCCAAAGTCTGATGCTAACAATAATGAAAAATTGTTAGCCGTTTTAAAAGACGTCAAGCATCGCCAAGCGCATTTTTACTGTGTGATCGTACTCGTCAGACATGCAAACGACCCAGAACCTTTGATTGCTGAAGGCACTTGGGATGGTGAAATTTTAGAAGAATTTCGTGGCACGGATGGCTTCGGTTACGACCCGCTTTTTTTAGATAATAAAACCGGAAAAACTGTTGCAGAATTACCGCTTGAGATTAAAAGCCGCATCAGCCACCGCGGACATGCCATGACAAAATTGTTGCATAAGTTGGAGAGACTCAACCATGTCTAAAAAATGGCCAATTTGGTTACGCGACGACGGTAGCGTGGTTTCCTGCACTGAAAAGGTCAAAGTCATGACGGAAAACTTTGATGAAATCAAACAAATTGCGCAAGATGCACTAGAAGACGGCTTGCTGATGGAAGTGAGTGAAGCACAAATGCGCGAGGTGTTGCACCTACTAGTCAACGACCTTATTAACCCTTACACTGCTGACAAGTAGCTAGGTAAAAGTGTCATAACTCTCAATCTCCCTTTCAACTTCACCTAGTACTGGCTACTTTTTTCTTTAATTGGATAAAAGGTTTTTCAATAAAAATCCAACTTAAATAACCTAAAGTCGCCGCTAGACATATCGTCCATAAAGTCATTACATGGGGATTGATAGTTGGTGCATATTTTAATATCAAAATTTGCACTGGCCAAGCGTATAAATAGACTCCATATGATATGTCTGTTTTCATTCCGATGCTATTTAGAAATTTATTTTTATAATTTAACGCAAAGTTAAACAGCAAATAACCACCGAATATAAACAAACCTATTTCAGCAAAAACTCTAAAATGTAAACTAATAAGTAACCCAATAAATGCTAGCAATGAATAAGTGTATTTCCATTCAATTTTGTCTTGATATAGATGAAAAACACCACCTACCAAAAAGGCTGCTAGTAGCCTCGTAGAATGATGGAAGTCCAATCCGACATAGGGTAGCCATAAGTTCCAGTTCGTAATCTGTGTAAATAGATAGATAATAGCTACTACAAGAAGAGATAATAAATACATCTTTTTATTATGTAATCCTAAAAAGTAAAATACTGGGATGCTTACATAGCACATAAATTCAATCCAGATAGTCCACATCGACCCATTTAGGGCAATATATGGATAATGCTCAAGTTTTGGCATTGCTAATGTAAGCATCCCAAATATATGCTTAGGCCATTCATTTGGAGAAATAACCTCAGTTAGATTTAGGCCTGTATATATTGGTGCGACTATCAATAAACATATACATGACGCAACTACAAATGCTGGGTATATCCTCAAAATACGTTTATAGAAATAGTCTTTTACTGAATGACTTGCATAATAGCTTTTCAAAATTAAATAGCCACTGATTAGAAAAAAACCATCTACGGCCAACTCACCAAAAGAGATTGTGCCAAATATACTGGTTAATATTTCACGACTTCTATTTTGATCAATTATTTCTGGCGAATGTGACACGATGACCAGCGTAGCTAGTAGCAAGCGTAAAAATCCAAAGTTGTTTTTGTGTTCGTTCTTCATTAATTTTATCTTCACTCTACCGTCACGCTTTTCGCCAAATTCCTCGGTTTATCTACGTCTGTGCCTTTTAACAGTGCGGTGTGGTAGGCCAACAACTGCACGGGAATCGTATGCAAAATCGGCGATAAGATCCCAACATAACGCGGCGTACGAATCACGTGTACACCTTCTGATTCAGTAAAGTGGCTGTCTAGATCTGCAAACACAAATAGCTCGCCGCCTCTTGCTTTCACTTCTTGCATATTGGATTTTACTTTTTCTAGCAGCGTATCATTCGGGGCAATCACCACCACCGGCATTTCACTATCAACTAAAGCCAACGGACCATGTTTTAACTCACCAGCTGGGTAAGCCTCAGCGTGAATATACGAAATTTCTTTGAGTTTTAATGCGCCTTCTAACGCGATTGGATAATGTACACCTCGCCCTAAAAATAAGGCATGCTGTTTGTTGGCAAAACTTTTTGCCCATTCACGAATTTGTGGCTCTAAATTCAGTGCGTGTTGTACGCTACCCGCCAACTGGCGCAAGGCAACCAAATATGATTGTTCGGCAGTTTGGTTTAACAAACCGCGTTGTTTCGCTAACGTCACTGCCAAGGTAAACAGCGCAACCAATTGTGTGGTAAATGCTTTGGTGGAAGCAACACCAATTTCAGCCCCGGCACGGGTGTAGAAAATTAAATCTGAAGCCCGTGGAATGGCACTTTCCTGCACATTACAAATCGCCAGTGTATATCTGTGCCCAAGTGATTTTGCGTGTTTGAGCGCTTCCATAGTGTCTAACGTTTCGCCTGATTGCGAAATCGTCACCACGAGTTGTTTAGCATTAGGAATCGTCTCGCGGTAGCGATACTCGCTGGCAATTTCTACCTGCGTCGGAACTTTTGCAATGCTTTCTAGCCAGTATTTTGCCGTTAAACCAGCATAAAAACTGGTGCCTGCCGCTAAAATCAGAATACTGTCGACTTCGTCAAAAATTTGTGCAGCTTTATCCCCAAATAATGCCGGAGAAAAGTTTTGGTCATCTATCAGCGCTTCTATCGTATCGGTCAATGCACGGGGCTGCTCGTGAATTTCCTTTTGCATAAAATGTGCGTAAGGGCCTAATTCCATGCTCGCCAATGAAACATCACTGATGTGGATTTTGCGTTCAACTTTATCACCACGCGCATTCGTAATTTGTACGTTTTCACGGTGAATATCTGCAGTGTCGCCATCTTCCAAATATATGACGCTTCTGGTCACGGAAAGCACTGCCGAAACATCAGAGGCAATAAAGTTTTCACCTTCGCCCAACCCAATCAACAGTGGGCAACCTTGTCGCGCCACAACCATATGATCAGGTTCTTTCAATGAAATCACGCTAATCGCGAACGCACCAGTAAGCTCAGCCTTGGCTTTTTGTGTGGCGTTTAATAAACTTAAGCCTTGTGCGTGAAAATAATGGATAAGATGGGCAATGACTTCCGTATCGGTTTGTGAAGTAAAGACATAGCCAAGCGCCTGTAAGCGCTGACGTTCTGCATCGTGGTTTTCAATAATTCCATTATGCACCACAGCGATTTCATCATTAGATACATGTGGATGCGCATTACTTTCCGTCACACCGCCATGGGTTGCCCAACGCGTGTGGCCGATACCGACTAAGCCGTTTAGCTGCATAGCCTGCGCTCTTTCTGTCATATTCTTGACGCGTCCTACGGCGCGTACGCGTTCGATAGCGTCATGACTAATCACGGCAAGGCCAGCAGAGTCGTAGCCGCGATACTCTAATCGACAAAGCCCCTCTATCAAAGTAGCGACGATATTTCTATTCGATACTGCCCCAACTATTCCACACATAATTAATGTTCTTTCTTAATTTTTTGCGGGCGCTTCCATCCTATAACGGATTTTTGTTCGCGCGCACGACACAATGTGAGCGCATCTGCCGGCGCATCTTTGGTGATGGTTGACCCAGCAGCAATCGTTGCATATTGTCCGATTGTCACTGGCGCAATCAATTGCGTATCTGAGCCAATAAAGGCGTAATCTTCGATTACCGTTCTAAATTTATTAGCACCATCATAATTACAAGTTATCGTCCCCGCACCAATATTCACATGGGCGCCAATGCTAGCATCGCCTACATAACTTAAATGATTAATTTTGCTACCCACGCCCACTTGGGTATTTTTGAGTTCGACAAAATTCCCAATATGCGTATCATCAGCTAACACAGTACCGGGGCGCAGCCTTGCAAATGGGCCAATACTGCTATTTTCACCGACGATTGCATCTTCAATATGGGTAAAAGCAGCAATCTTACTACCCCGTGCAATCACCGCGTTTTTAATCACACAATTGGCACCTATTTGCACTTGATCCTCTAAAGTTACATTACCCTCAAATACACAGTTCACATCAATCATCACGTCGCGACCGCAAGTTAGCTTGCCACGTATATCAATGCGGTTTGCATCAAGAAGTGTTACCCCCTCTGTCATCAGCCTCGTTGCCTGACGGCGCTGATATTCACGCTCAATATCTTGTAGATCCTGCTTAGAATTGATACCGGTGACCGTCCATGCATCATCTACCACATGCGGTAAAACAGTACAGCCTTCACTGACAGATAACGCAATAATGTCGGTTAAATAATATTCCTGCTGAGCATTTTGATTGGTGATTTTGCTTAACCATGAATGTAGTTTTGCATTCGGCATTGCCATAATGCCAGTATTGACTTCTTGAATAGCACGTTGTTGTTCATTTGCATCTTTATGTTCAACAATAGAAATAACCTCATTTTGCGCGTTACGTTCAATGCGGCCATAACCGGTCGGATCATGTTTAATAAAGGTTTGCACCACTAAATGTTGATCTGCCTGCGTGAGCATTGCGCGACATACATTTACATCCACTAATGGCACATCGCCCATTAAGATCAGTGTTTTGCCATTTTCAGCTAAATAAGAAAGTGTCTGCTGTACAGCATGGCCAGTTCCCAGCTGTTCAACTTGTATCGCCCATTGTAAGTCTTCACTAGGGGTTTGTTGTTTCACGATTTCACCACCGAATCCATACACCACAACGATGCTTTTGGGGTTGAGTTGGCGTGCAGCGTCAACCACATGGTGCAAAATCGGCTTGCCTCCAATAGAATGAAGCACCTTCGGCAAATCTGAACGCATTCGCGTACCTTTGCCTGCAGCGAGAATTACGATATTTAAGTCTATCATGACGTTATTTTATCTCAGAAACAAAAAAGGCGGCTCGCAAGCCACCTTGTTTTTATCACTAGAAAAAGCCTTAGTGGACTGATTTACGCAATTTTTGAATTGCTTGAATCTGTGCCACTGCTTCAGCCAGCTCTGCTTGTGCTGCTGCGTAATCAATTTCAGAAGCCCGATTCTTCAACGCCTCTTCCGCAGCCACCTTGGCCGCAATTGCTTTAGCTTCATCTAAATCGTGACCGCGAATCGCAGTATCAGCTAGCACTGTAATCAAGCCTGGTTGGACTTCTAACATGCCTCCGGAGATAAAAATCAGCGTTTCTTCTGTCTCTGCAGATTGCTTAATACGTAATGCACCGGGTTTGATTGTTGTAATCATCGGCGCGTGGTTAGGGTAGATACCCACTTCACCGCCACCTGCCGGCGCTACGACAAACTCAGCCTCACCAGAAAAAATGCTTTCTTCAGCGCTGACTACATCGATATGAACAGTATTTGCCATTATTTTCTCTTTTCAACTCACCACTTAATTTATTTATGTAAACAGAGCAAGGCGCATGGAGCTCAGCTACGCACGCAATACATTTAGTGCCACAAGGAAGCGAACCCCATGCAACGCCGCTATGTAGCGATAAATTAATTGAGTGTCTTCGCTTTTTCTACAGCTTCCTCGATACCGCCCACCATATAGAACGCTTGCTCAGGCAAATGATCATACTCACCAGCTACAATCGCTTTAAAACCTTTAATGGTTTCTTTTAATGGCACGTATTTACCAGGCGCGCCAGTAAACACTTCAGCAACATGGAATGGTTGTGACAAGAAACGTTGGATTTTACGTGCTCGACCAACAATTAATTTATCTTCTGGTGACAATTCGTCCATACCCAAAATCGCAATAATGTCGCGCAATTCTTTATAGCGTTGTAGTGTTGATTGCACTGAACGGGCTACGTTATAGTGCTCTTCACCAACAATTAATGGGTCCAATTGACGTGATGTTGAGTCAAGGGGGTCAACCGCTGGGTAAATACCTAAAGAAGCAATGTCACGTGACAGAACCACGGTTGAGTCCAAATGTTGGAATGTGGTGGCTGGTGATGGGTCAGTCAAGTCATCTGCTGGCACATAAACCGCTTGGATTGATGTAATCGAACCCACTTTAGTAGAGGTAATACGCTCTTGTAAACGGCCCATTTCATCCGCCAGTGTAGGTTGGTAACCCACCGCTGATGGCATACGGCCTAACAAAGCTGATACTTCAGTACCGGCCAATGTGTAACGGTAGA
>CAZAEN010000013.1:0-81770 GCA_964484105.1 uncultured Methylophilaceae bacterium | reverse complement strand
TCCATCACTTTTTGTGGCGCAACCACGTTGCCTTTAGATTTACTCATTTTATGGCCTGCGCCATCCACCACAAAACCGTGCGTGAGCAAGGCGTTGTAAGGTGCGCGGCCATCAATAGCACAACCCGTCAACAAGCTCGATTGAAACCAACCGCGATGTTGGTCAGAACCTTCCAAATACAAATCCGCAGGGAAAGCGAGTTCAGGACGGCGTTTTAACACCGCCGCATGCGTACTGCCAGAGTCAAACCACACGTCTAAAGTGTCCGTCACTTTTTTGTATTGCTCAGCATTTTCCGGCGCATGTTTGGCTAAGAAAGCATCACCGTCTAAACTAAACCAAGCTTCAACGCCAGTTTGCTCAGTCAACAATGCCGCTTGCTCTAACAACTCAGAAGTTTTTGGATGTGGCTCACCCGTTTCTTTATGCACAAATAAAGGCATCGGCACGCCCCAGTTACGTTGGCGCGATACGCACCAATCAGGGCGGTTTTTAATCATTGCCTCTAAACGTGCACGACCCCAAGTTGGGAAGAATTGCGTTGCGTCCACCGCAGTATTTGCATGCTCACGCAAGGCTTTACCATCTTTACCCACAGCGTTCATGCCGATAAACCATTGATGCGTCGCCAACTGCATGAGTGGCGTTTTATGGCGCCAGCAATGCGGGAAGCTGTGGTTTAAACGTGCGGAGGCAAACAGCACACCATTTTCTTGCAATTTCGCCAAAATCACTTTATTGGCTTCTTTACGGTCTAGGCCGCGAATGGCTTCAAACTCGACTAAATCGCTAGTGAAAAACTTACCATCGCCCCCCATCAACACACGTGGATTTTCATTCGGGAAGTTGGCACGCATCACCAACCAGTCATCATTACCGTGTGCAGCAGCGGTATGCACTAACCCTGTACCCGCATCGGTGGTGACGTGATCGCCGCAGATGATAGGCACTTGGCGGTTATCGAAAGGGTGTTGCAACATCAAGCCTTTAAGCGCATCTCCTTTGCAACTATGGACAAAGTTAGAATCAACGTTTGAAATGTCATACCTTGATAAACAATCATGCCTTAAGTCCATACCCAAAACTATATAACCTTTATTAGTTTTCACTAATGAATAATATAGTTCTGCATTCACACTCACCGCTTGGTTAGCTGGCAACGTCCAAGGCGTCGTCGTCCAAATCACTGCATAAGCATCGCCCGTCACCTCTACGCCAAACGCTTTGCTTAAAGCCGCATTGTCAACAACCTTAAAACCCACATCAATCGCTGGCGAATTGACATCTTCATATTCCACCTCAGCCTCAGCCAATGCAGAACCGCAATCCACGCACCAATGCACAGGTTTTGAGCCTTGGTATAAATAGCCGTTTTTATAAATATCGCCCAAAGCACGCATGATGTCGGCTTCGGTTTTGTAGTCCATCGTTAAATACGGCTTATCCCAATCGCCCAACACGCCCAAGCGGATAAAGTCTTTCTTTTGTTTTTCCACTTGCTCAGCGGCATAGGCGCGACACAATTCGCGGAATTTAGCTGGGTCTATATTTTTGCCGTGATTTTTTTCGACCACCAATTCAATCGGCAAGCCGTGGCAATCCCAACCTGGCACATAAGGCGCGTCAAAACCACTTAAGGTTTTGGATTTGATAATGATGTCTTTTAAGATTTTATTGACGGCATGACCGATATGAATATCGCCGTTGGCATACGGCGGACCATCATGCAGAATGAATTTTTTTGCGCCTTTGCGGGCGGCACGAATTTTTTGATAAAGCTTTTGGTCTTGCCAATTATTAAGCCAAGCAGGCTCGCGTTTTGCCAAGTCTCCGCGCATAGGGAAACTGGTTTCTGGCAAGTTAAGTGTGTATTTTGAATCTTTATTGTCGTCTGTCATTTTACTGTCTTAAAAAAATATCTTGCGGCTTCAACATCTAACGCAATTTGCGCTTTAAGTGCGTCTAAACTTGCATACTTTTGTTCGTCGCGAATTTTTTGCAAAAATTCCACATGCACATGCTGGTCATACAAATCGCCAGAAAAATCCAGCACATGGACCTCTAGCATGAGTTTTGGCACACCTTGTATGGTTGGGCGCACGCCCAAATTTGCCACGGCTGGCAAACCGTCTAATTCTACTGCATAAACGCCCGTTAAGGCAGGCCGTTCGTGGCGCATATGCACATTGGCCGTGGGGAAGCCTAATTGTCGCCCGCGCTTAGCCCCATGCACTACTTTGCCGCTAATGCTGTAATGCCTGCCCAATAACGCGCTGGCTAAATTTAAATTGCCAGAAAAAAGCGCATCGCGCACCCGCGTGCTAGAAATGCGCTCACTGTTAAAATCCACACGCGGCATAGCAATTAAATCAAAGCCATGTTGAATAAAATCTGCAATGCTGCCTTGGCGTTTGGCACCGAATTTAAAATCTTCGCCCACCAAAATGGCATGAACATTCAATTGACGCAGCTGCGAAATAAAAGCCTCAGCTGATAGGCCGGCAAACCGCTGATTAAACTTGCAAATAAAAGTATTTTGGATGCCCGCTGCTTTAAAATATTCTAATTTTTCACGCAAATTACACAAGCGTGCTGGCGCATTTAACGGTGCAAAAAACTCTCTAGGATGCGGTTCAAAGGTCATGACCGCCGGCGCTAACTGTTTTGCTTCTGCAATTGCAACAAGCTTGCTCAACAAGGCTTGATGCCCCAAATGCATGCCATCAAAGTTGCCAATCGCAAGTGCGCATGGCGCTCGTGGTTGATTGGGAAAATGCCGAAAAATACGCATTATTTTTGCACCTTGCGGATGTAATCACGCGGGCGAAAGCCTAACAAAAACAATGTTAAAAAATAGCTGGCAGCGCCAACACTCACCAACAAGGCCATCCAATACAGCCGCTCAAAAATCGTGTAATTTAGCCACGCATTTGCATCACCCATCACATAAAAAATCACTGCCGCCATCACCAGCAAAGCCATTGCCAATTTGATTAAAAACACCAACCAACCTGGTTGCGGGCGGTAAAGCTCCATTTTCTTGAGCTGATAAAAAAGCAGTGCGGCATTAAAGCAAGCACCTAACCCGATTGCCAGCGCAAGCCCAGCATGGTTTAAGCCTAGCCAGAATGCAAAAATATAGTTCATGCCTTGTGTTAACAGCAGTGTAAAAATGGCGATTTTGACTGGCGTTTTAATATTTTGGCGCGAATAAAATCCGGGCGCTAAAATTTTGACCAAAATAAGCCCAAGCAAACCAACGCTGTAAGCGATCAGCGCTTGCTGCGTCATCCACACATCATTGGGGTTAAATTTGCCATAAAAAAACAAAGTGACAACAAGTGGCACAGCCAATACAGCCAAAGCCACAGCCGCTGGGGCGGCGAGTAAAAATGTGAGTCGCAAACCCCAATCCAGTAACTCAGAATATTCTTGCTCATTTTTAGATGAGAATGCTTTAGATAAACTTGGCAGTAAAATGGTGCCGAGTGCCACACCCAACACACCGGTTGGAAACTCCATCAATCTATCGGCATAATAAAGCCAACTCACGCTACCAGTTTTTAAAAATGAAGCGTAAATTGTGTTAATAATCAATGATATTTGCGCAACTGACACACCTAATACCGCCGGCCCCATCAGCTTTAAAATTCGCCACACGCCTTCATCTTGCCAATGAAAATCCAGCTTGGGCAACAAACCAATTTCTTTTAAATAGGGGATTTGGAAGAATAATTGCAAACAGCCGCCGATAAACACTCCCCACGCGAGCGCTTTGACTGGTTCAGCAAAAAAATCTGCAAAAAACAGCACGGCGGCAATCATCGCGACATTCAGCCAAACTGGCGTGAAGGCAGGAATGCCAAATTTATTGTAGGTGTTGAGAACGCCACCTGCCATGGAAACCAGTGAAATAAAGAAAATATACGGGAATGTGATGCGAAGTAACTCAACTGTCAGTTGCATTTTGTCTGGCTGACTTGTAAATCCCGGCGCAATCACACTCACCAAGAACGGCGCGGCAAGCATGCCTAGCAAGGTCACACCAATTAGAATAAGCGCCAGCCACGTGGCCACACGACTAACTAGGGTTTTAGTTTCGTCAAAACCACGTTGGCTTTTATATTCGGCCAAAATCGGCACAAATGCTTGGCTAAACGCGCCCTCAGCTGAAATTCTGCGCAATAGATTAGGAATTTTAAACGCAACGATAAAGGCATCGCTCATCAGGCTCGCCCCAAAAGCCCGAGCAATTAAGGTATCGCGCACAAAACCCAGAATACGCGATAAAAAAGTCATACTGCCCACTTTAGCGAGTGCGTTGAGAAGATTCATGGTCGGTAAAATGGCTAGTTAATAAAGTGGAAAAGAATCTTTTTAGTGAGTTTCGCGCGCTATTTTAGCACGGGCAACCATCTACCAAATTGCCAAAAGCAGCGCTGAGCAAACATATCATATTTTTTCTTGCAAACGTTCTAAAAAATGGCTATCATTGCGGGCTTCGTATTTTGAATAGCTTTTATTAGGGTAAACATTTATGGCAAATACCGCACAAGCAAGAAAACGTGCTCGTCAAGCAGTGAAGCAACGCGCTCATAATGCGAGCTTGCGTTCTACTTTGCGTACAGCGATTAAAAAAATCATCAAAGCGGTAGAGGCTGGTGACAAGGCTGCCGCGACTAAAGCTTATCAAGAAAATGTGAGCGTGATTGACCGTATTGCTGACAAACAAATCATTCATAAAAATAAAGCAGCGCGTCATAAAAGCCGCTTAAATGCTGCCGTGAAAGCAATGGCTTAATTGATTAGCTGATTTCCGCAACAAAAAAGCCGAGTTTGACTCGGCTTTTTTGTTGCCTAGAGCGTGTGATGAAGAAAAAATTATTCGCCTACACCAAAATTTTTTCTTACCTGTAAGGCTTTTTGTACCGCCACACCTTGGTCTTGATGAATGACAGTGTAATGCCCCATTTTCCGACCTGGACGCGCAGTTTCTTTACCATACAAATGCATTTTTAAATCAGCTTCCTTAAACGCTAATTGCCAATCTGGCACTGCATTTTCTGGCCAAATATCGCCCAGCAAATTCACCATCACTGCATTAGAGTGTTGCAAACTGCTACCTAATGGCAAACCAGCTAGCACACGCACTTGTTGCTCAAACTGGTTAGTCACACAAGCGTCAATCGTGTAATGCCCAGAATTATGTGGACGTGGCGCGATTTCATTCACCAACAATTGCCCTTCGGCTACAAAAAATTCTACGCCCAACACGCCAATGTAGTTGAGCTTTTCTGCCACTTGCAACGCAAGTTTTTGCGCTTCTTGGTTAATCAGTTCACTTTGTTGCGAAGGTGCGATGGAGATATCTAAAATACCATTTAAGTGGCGATTTTCTGCCGTTGGGAAAATCGCTACATTGCCATGTGCATCGCGCGCCAACACCACTGAAACCTCGTAATCTAAATTCAGCATTTTTTCTAACACGCACTCTTTGTTAGAAAATTCGGCAAAAGCCGCTTGCGCTTCTTGTTGATTTTTTACACGCGCTTGGCCTTTACCGTCATAACCAAAACGCGCAACTTTTAAAATGGCTGGATAAAGTCCACTCTTGTCGTCTGGTAAATCTGCCGCGATATTAATGGTTGCAAATGGGGCGACAGGCAAGCCTGCGGCTTTAATAAAATTTTTCTCGCTCACGCGGTGCTGGGCAATCGCCACGCTGGCCGCTGAAGGGCGAACAGTGACTTTTTCAGCCAAGGTTGAAAGCGTGAGAGACGGCACATTTTCAAACTCCGTTGTTACTGCCTGACAAGTACGCGCCATTTGTACCAGCGCAGTTTGGTCATCGTATGCCGCGCAAATATGCACATCGGCAATTTTCCCTGCTGGGCTATTTTTGTCAGGGTCTAACACAGTGACCTTGTAACCCATTTCATGCGCAGCAATCACAAAAAAACGGCCCAATTGACCACCACCTAACATGCCCAACATCCCAGGCGGCAAAATTACATTTTTTTGATTCGACAAATCCATCACTTCTTCACCAGTTATTATGTTGAGTATTAATCTAACTTCATGGCTTTGACTTTTTCCACCTGTTTTTGACGGAAAGCCTGCAATTTTTCAAATAATGTAGCATCCTGATTTGCCAAGATTGACACCGCGAACAACCCAGCATTCGCCGCACCAGCTTCACCAATCGCAAACGTAGCAACTGGCACCCCTTTGGGCATTTGCACAATAGATAACAAAGAGTCCTGTCCTTGCAAATGTTTGGAAACCACTGGAACACCCAACACAGGTAATGTGGTTTTTGCCGCAACCATGCCGGGCAGGTGTGCCGCGCCGCCTGCGCCAGCGATAATCACTTGCAAGCCATTGTTTGCCGCATTTTCTGCGAAACTAAACATTAAATCTGGGGTGCGATGTGCAGAAATTACTTGTGTAGAATAAGGCACACCAAAATCTGCCAACATTTGTGCAGCCGCTTTCATGGTTGGCCAGTCACTGTCTGAGCCCATGATAATCGCCACTAAAGGCTGTTGTTCCGTCATACTTGAATTCCTTAACAATTTAAGAAATGTTGATTGTCTAATTTAAAGTAAAACCAGATTATCTCTGTGTATCAGCTCATTTTCTTCCACGTAACCCAAGATACTTGCAATCTGCGCACTGGGTTTACGCATAATGCGTTGCACTTCGTTCGCGGAGTAATTCACCAAACCTCGCGCAATTTCTTTGCCATGCTCATCACAACAAGCCACTACTTCACCACGCTCGAATGTACCATCGACAGCAACCACGCCGATTGGCAACAAGCTTTTCCCTTCATGCGCGATCACTTTTTGCGCACCCTCATCCAAAATTAGCTTACCACGCAATTGTAAATGGTCCGCCATCCATTGCTTACGCGCATTGATCTTCATCTCAGTCGCATTCAAATGCGTACCAATGGCTTCACCTGCGGCAAGTCGTACCAACACGTTATTTTCGCGACCAGATGCAATCACAGTACTCGCACCACTTCTTGCAGCGCGCTTGGCCGCCAAAATTTTAGTGAGCATTCCTCCAGTACCAACACTACTGCCTGCACCGCCCGCCATTTTTTCCAAGCTAGTATCGCCAGCAATCGCATGCTGAATAAATACCGCATCCGGATTATTACGCGGATCAGCAGAATACAATCCCTGCTGATCCGTCAGAATCACCAGCGTATCTGCCTCGATCAAATTCGCCACCAGCGAACCCAGTGTGTCGTTATCACCAAAGCGAATTTCGTCAGTCACCACTGTGTCGTTTTCATTAATAATCGGGATAACATTTAAATTCAAAAGCGTACGCAAGGTGCTGCGTGCGTTCAAATAACGTTTGCGATCCGCCAAATCTTCATGCGTCAGCAACACCTGCGCAGTATGCAAACCATGTTGGCTGAAGCAGCTTTCATACATTTGCACCAACCCCATTTGACCAACCGCGGCAGCCGCTTGCAGTTCATTCACTTCCGTTGGTCTTTTTTTCCAACCCAAGCGCTGCATACCTTCTGCAACCGCACCACTAGATACCAACACGACTTGTTTGCGTTGTTTAACAAGCGCCGCAATTTGCGCTGCCCAAGCAGCAATTGCCCCCTGATCCAAGCCATTACCGTTGTTGGTCACAAGGCTTGAGCCTACTTTGACCACAATCACTTGGGCTTCAAGCAAAAGAGATTTATGTTGCTCGCTCATCTGTCGATGGTTCTTCTTGATTCAAACGTTTGGCTTCATCGATATGCGCCATGATGGCGTACGTAAGCTCTTTGCAACCAATGCCAGTAATCGCAGAAATCGCAAAAACCTGCCCTTGCCAGCCATACTCTTTGACAAACTGGGCGGCAACAGCTTGCGGATTTTCCAACATATCAATTTTATTCAACACCAACCAACGTGGCTTTTCATAAAGCGCTTGGTCGTATTTTTTTAACTCTTCGACAATCGCCTTGGCTTCGTGAACAGGATCAACAGCCTCATCGAATGGTGCAATATCCACCAAATGCAACAACAAACTAGTGCGCTGCAAATGGCGTAGGAACTGATGCCCAAGGCCAGCACCTTCAGCCGCGCCTTCAATAATGCCGGGAATGTCAGCAATCACAAAACTACGTTCTGCATCCACACGAACCACGCCTAAATTAGGGTGCAAGGTTGTGAATGGATAATCGGCCACTTTGGGTTTCGCCGCTGAAACAGAACGGATAAAAGTCGATTTCCCAGCGTTAGGCATGCCTAGCAAGCCGACATCAGCAAGCACTTTTAACTCTAAATACAACTCAAACTCTTCGCCCGGATCACCTTTAGTACATTGGCGAGGCGCACGGTTTAGGCTGGATTTAAAATGCACGTTACCTAAGCCGCCTTTACCGCCTTGTGCAAGCAACGCCCTTTGGCCGTGTTCGCTCAAATCCACCATGGTTTGACCGGTAGATTTGTCAGTAACGACGGTTCCAACGGGAACGCGCAACACCATGTCGTCACCCTTGGCACCGTAACACTCTGAGCCACGGCCATTTTCACCACGCTGCGCACGGAAAGAGCGCGTGTAGCGATAGTCCACCAAGGTATTGATATTGCGATCCGCCTCAGCAAAAATAGAACCACCGCGCCCGCCATCACCACCGTTCGGGCCGCCCATCGGTTCATATTTTTCGCGGCGAAATGTAGCAACGCCGTTGCCGCCATCGCCAGCGAATATTTTAATGGTTGCTTCGTCTATAAATTTCATAATGACAGTGTATCAAACAAAAAAGCCTCATCAAACGATGAGGCTTTTAAGCGATGGAATAAAATTAGGCAGCCACAACGCTTACAGTGTGACGTTTTAATGCACCTTTAACCGCAAAAGTCACTTTTCCATCCGCTTTCGCGTATAGAGTGTGATCTTTACCCATACCGACGTTTTCGCCCGCGTGCATTTTAGTCCCGCGTTGACGAACGATAATGCTACCAGCTGAAACGAATTGCTCGCCGAAAGCTTTCACGCCCAAACGTTTGGCCTGTGAGTCGCGACCGTTACGTGAACTACCACCTGCTTTTTTGTGTGCCATTTTATTTAATCCTTAAAACTATTTGAACGATAAATTAAGCTTTGATCGCTTCAATTTTAATTTCAGTAAAACTTTGGCGATGGCCTTGTGTTTTACGGTAATGTTTACGACGGCGGAATTTGAAAATCATCACCTTGTCACCGCGACCATGTGAAACCACAGTTGCTTTGACACTCGCACCCTTCACAATCGGTGAGCCAATAGTTGTTTTTTCACCATCAGAGACCATCAAAATTTGATCTAAAGTGACGGTATCACCCACTTCAGCGACCAATTTTTCAACTTTAATTCTTTCGCCTGAGTTTACGCGATATTGTTTACCGCCTGTTTTGATTACTGCATACATGATTGTGCCTTAAATTACGCTTTTCCAAAGAACTCGCCATTATACGCAAAAATTTATCTAACGCAAATTTTTATCTCGTCTTTTTACTAACCCAAAAATAAACAACACACTCGATGCAGCACAAGCACAGCAGGGATTTTTAATAGCCGAGATGCCGCCAAAAAATTGGCTGTGCTAAAATGCCGTCAATTTAAAACTTTCAGTGCTACCGCGCATGTTAAGCCAACCACAGACCGAACAAGCCTATTCTGCCACCAACACGCTAGAGTCAATTCAGCGCTGCGTTGGCGCGGATATGCAATCTGTGAATACTGTGATTCAGAACTCCTTGCACTCTGATGTACCGCTGGTAAATCAGATTGCTGATTATATTATTAATAGCGGTGGAAAAAGATTGCGTCCCGCTTTAGTTCTGCTTTCAGCGGGGCTATTTGGCAACATTAGTGCTGCGCATCACAAAATTGCTGCCGTGGTAGAGTTTATCCACACCGCCACTTTGCTACACGATGACGTTGTAGATGAATCCGCCAAGCGCCGCGGCCGCCACACCGCCAATGCATTATTTGGAAATGCAGCCAGCGTGCTGGTGGGTGATTTTGTTTATTCGCGCGCCTTTCAGATGATGGTCGCCATCCAAAACATGCGCGTAATGGAAGTATTAAGCAACACCACTAACGCAATTGCCGAAGGCGAAGTTTTGCAGTTGCTAAACATCCACAATGACACAGTGTCAGATGACGACTACATGCAAGTCATCCACTACAAAACCGCCAAACTCTTTGAAGCCGCAACGCAACTTGGCGCAATTATCAGCAACGCCTCACCGCAAGACGAACAGGCACTTGCTGCTTACGGCATGCATATTGGAACAGCTTTTCAGCTGATTGACGATGTATTAGACTTAAGTGGCAACGCTACTGAAATTGGCAAAAACTTAGGGGATGACCTTAACGAAGGCAAACCAACACTACCACTTATTTACGCCATGCACCACGGCAGCAGCGAGGAAAGTTTCGCCATAAAACAAGCCATTCTTCACGGCGGACTTGAGCATCTTCCTGCAGTACTCAAAGCGGTTGAACGCACTGGCGCACTGGAACATATCCGCAACCTTGCTCAAAAAGAGGCTGACCTAGCCTGCGCCCAAATTCAGAACTTTAAGGGCTCAGCTTTTAAAGATTCCTTAATAAATTTGGCGCAGTTCTCCGTATTGAGGAATTTCTAATTAGTTTAAGGTAATTCTTTCTCCGCTATCTGCACGATAGTACGTCAGATGCGCGCACTCTTGGTCGCCATTGGCGAGCGAACCCTCAAACAAGTATTTCCCTTCCACATCTACGGTGGCATGGCCATTGTGATACAGCGTGACCTCTGCGAGTTTTGGCTCGGTTTTTTTAACGGCTTTGGCAGACTCTTCACGCATCACAAAACTGACGCAGTGTTCGTCTTCATTTTCCGCATAAACCTCCCACTTCCCGCCACCCGCCAACTTTGAAACCCAATTCGGCAGATCAACCTCAACGCGACAAACAATTAAATCGTCCCAGCCGTTGCCAGCTGGCAAATCCCCTAACCCTGATAACGAAATCCCATTTAACTGATCCGTAATATTTGTCATATCTACTCCTAAATTCACAACAAAGACAACATTTCAACGTTGTTTAAGCTTCACTTATACCGAAAATTGGGGCAATCTATACAAAATTCAAGCCTCACCTTTAGTAAAATGACGACGAGGGTTCTTGTTACACATTTAATCATACACTCAATGTTATTAACGATTTTTTTCACTAAAACTTAAGGATTTTTATGCTCGAGAGCCTAAAACCGATTTCAGAACTGCTACAGCAAAACCCAACCTTTTTCATCGCCTTCGTCAGTCTGATTGGCTTAGCTGTCGGAAGTTTCTTAAACGTTGTCATTTACCGGCTCCCCAAAATGATGGAGCAAGAATGGCACCAACAATGCAGAGAACTGCAAGGCATTGAAAATACAGAAAAAATTAAGTTCACCCTCGCCTCACCTCGCTCCGCCTGCCCCACTTGTGGTCACCAAATTAGTGCAATCGAAAACATTCCAGTCATCAGTTATTTAGTGTTGAAAGGGAAATGTCGCGCTTGCCAAACCAACATTAGCCTACGCTATCCGCTGATTGAACTACTAACCGCTACGATTGCAGGCTTAGTTGCGTGGAAATTTGGCTACACCGCCAGCACCGTGTTTGCGCTAACTTTCACCTTCGCGCTTATTGCCTTAACCTTTATTGACGCAGACACGCAATTATTGCCGGACGATATTACGCTACCACTCTTGTGGTTAGGCTTATTATTTAACCTAAATACCGGCTTTACTGATCTTCAATCTGCCGTCATTGGTGCCATGGCGGGTTATTTGAGTTTATGGAGTATTTATTGGTTATTTAAACTGGTTACCGGCAAGGAAGGCATGGGCTACGGTGACTTTAAATTGCTCGCCTCGATTGGCGCATGGTTCGGCTGGCAATTACTACCAGCCGTCATTTTACTATCCTCGATAAGCGGCGCAGTCATTGGCATCGCGCTGATTTTGTTCTCAAAACATGGTCGAGAAAACCCAATGCCATTTGGCCCTTACTTAGCCATCGCCGGTGTGGCTGCATTATTTTTTGGTGAGCAACTTGCCCACTTTTACTTACCTTAATTTAAGATTAAGTTAGCCAAAATGACGATTATTGCGCTCACGGGTGGCATAGGCTCAGGCAAAAGCGAGGTCGCCAAATTATTCGCGCAATTGGGCATCCCGATTGTAGACACCGACGTGATTGCCCACGCGCTCACCGCGCCCAACCAACCGGCCTTGCTGGAAATTGCAAAAAAAATTGGCCAAGCGTTTATTGACACGAATGGTGTGCTGAATCGCGCTAAATTGCGCGCCCACGTATTTGGGCAGCCTGAAGTAAGGCACACACTAGAGCGCATTCTACATCCCAAAATTCACGCCGAAGCGCTGCGGCAGCTTGCAGAAAACGAGAAAAAATTGCCGCCTTACCAAATTGTCGTTGTACCACTTCTGTTTGAAACGAACCAATATGAAGATATTGCAAACCTAACTTTAGCCGTTGATTGCGAACCTAAGCTACAAACTTCCCGCACGATGGCGCGTAACCAACTCACTGAATCCGAGGTACAGGCAATTATTAACGCGCAAGTTTCTCGCGAAGTGCGTAATGCACTTGCTGACGAAATGATCGAAAATAATGGTGATTTTGCGGAGTTAAGCCAAAAAGTTAAGAAATTGCATGAAAAATTCATCAAAACTTACTCAAATACATGATTTTTTCTGAATCTGGCACAGGCATATTGCACTTACCTGTAATTCATTGAATAATGCAATCAGATAAAATTACACGCTTGGAAGCCTGTAATTTTTTTCTTAATACTCATAAAAAAATGGCCGACTACGACTACCCTTTTAACGAACGTGTTCGCTCGCTGCTGCGCATGGAAGATTTATTTGCGCGCGTCATCGACAACATTGACTCCATGCAGGAAGACCACCACTTCTTAGCACTACAGTCGTTGCTACAGCTTGTTGATGTCGTTGACCGCGCAGAAATCAAACTCGACCTTCTACAAGAACTGGCAAGACAAAAAAGTGTGATGTTGCTTTTAAAAGAAAAGCAAATCATCGAAGCAGAAAAAATTGACTTACTCATCAGCGATATCGATGAAATTTCCACGCAGATTCAAGAAGATAATACCAAGCTCGGCCAACATATGCGCGTCAATGAATGGCTGATGAGCATTAAACAGCGCACCATGATTCCTGGTGGCATTTCAAAAATTGATATGCCCTCTTTTCAGCATTGGCTGTTGATGCCGGCCATCAAAAGGCGTGAGGATTTAGCAGTATGGTTAAAACCATTACTGCCGGTGCAACAAGCCGTTTATATTATTTTGCACATCCTGCGCGGCAGCGGTAAAACTAAAAGCGAAATTGCAACGGCTGGCGTTTTTCATCAACTGCTTGGTGGCAATAAGCCTTCGCAAATGCTGCGGATACAACTCCCTGATGATGCACCTTACTTCCCAGAGGTAAGCGCGAATAAATATGCCATCAACATTCGCTTTCATCAGTTAGACAACACCAAAAAACCTCAAAAACTCGAACAAGATGTACAGTTTTACCTGACTTTATGTAACCTTTAACGCTCGCGGAATTTCTCGCTCGCCATCTTTTTTACTTAACGCTTGTATGCCTTCCACAAAAAAACGCTTAGTCCCTTGCCCAAACTGCCGTGCACTCTCAGAATTTTCTACTGAAAATAAATTTCGCCCATTTTGTAGCGAGCGTTGTAAATTGATCGACCTAGGGCTTTGGGCGAATGAAGAGTATAAAATTGCAACAACAGACATTCCAGACACACAAGAACCTTTTTCTGATTAATGGATTCAAAAAAACCATGAAAACTTTATTTAAATTTTGCTTTTTTCTTTCACTTTTGATGACCTCTAACGCATATGCTGAAGCAAACATTGCGATTGAAAACGCTTGGATACGTGCCTCAACACCCGGACAAAAAGTAGGCGCAGCTTACATGACGATTAAAAGTAGTGAAAACGTTGAAATGGTCTATGCTGAAACTTCGCGCGCAGGCAGTGTTGAAATGCACAGCATGACGATGCAAAACGGCGTGATGAAAATGCGCATGCTTGAAAGTTTAGCTGTGAAAGCAAATCAACCCGTTAACCTTGCGCCAGGCGGCTTACATTTAATGTTATTTGATTTAAATGCGCCACTTAAATCAGGCGAAAAAGTCAGTTTCCGCTTATGTTTTAAAAATAGTGCGGGCAAGATACTAGAGCAAACAATCACCGCCCCAGTAAAAGAAGCACCTTAATAAATACCTAGTCTTACATCAAAAATCGCGTAAACCGCTCGCCAATGCCTGCATAATAGGTTCATTGGCAGGCAACACTGGGGACACCGTTAAATTACCCGCCGATTGCCAAGCCAAACGTTGACCTTCCAACGGCGTTAAGTCGCCCTGCCAACTTAACACAAAATAAAAATGTAAAAGGACGGTTCTCGCTTCTGCATCATGGGTCGCAGGATAATCATATTGACGCTTCATCCAAGATTGAATTTTTGTAGGGGTCACGCCAAGCTCTTCTTGCAGCTCACGCGTTAAAGCTTGTTCTGGGGATTCATTCGCCTCGATTTTTCCACCAGGGAATTCCCACCAGCCAGCCCAGCCTTTGCCATTTGGACGGCTTGCCATGAGAAACTCGCCATTTTCTTTTTGCAAAATGGCGACAGCAACTTCTACAATGTTTGTCATGATTGCAGCTGTATTTTCCCTGCGTAATCTTTGGCAAACTGGTAGGCCACACGACCACTGCGCGCACCGCGTGTGTGATAAAACTGAAGGGCCGCTTTTTCTGCTGCCGCATCAAAATGTAGACCGAACGTGCTTAACCAATGCGCGGCAATCGCCAAGTATTCTTCTTGGTCAAACGCGTAAAACGAAAGCCAAAGCCCAAAGCGTTCCGCCAGCGCCGTTTTTTCTTCAATTGTGTCGCTCGGGCGAATTTCGCCATCAAAATCTTTTGACGGCATATTATCCGCCATATATTCCGGCATTAAATTTTTTCGGTTTGAAGTTGCATACACTAACACATTGCTAGAAGCGTGTTCAATCGAGCCATCCAACACCACTTTTAAGGCTTTGTAACTGGCATCGTGCGCTTCAAAAGTAAGATCATCACAAAAAATAATAAATTTTTCTGGTCGATTGCGAATCAAAGCAACGATATTTGGCAGGTCAATTAAATCCTGCTTTTCCACCTCAATCAACCGCAAGCCTTGGCTAGAAAATTGATTGAGTAACGCTTTAATCAGCGAAGATTTTCCTGTGCCGCGCGCGCCCGTGAGCAACACATGGTTGGCTGGTAGATTTTGTAAAAACTGTTGAGTATTGCGCACAATTTCCAATTTTTGACGCTCTACAAACTGGATATTTTCAAGTGCAATCACATGTGGATGCTGCACGGCGTGCAACGTACCGTTTCTCTCATGCCTCACCCAGCGCCAAGCGATGGCATTCCAATCAACAGTAGACGCTTGCGCTGGCAACAAACTCTCCAAACGACCAATCAGCTGTTCAGCGCGTGAAATTAAATGTTCAAGTTGATTCATGTTTTAAACCTGACCCAAAAGTCAGTAGGCATGGAAATGGAGCATATATTTGTCAGAAAATGCTCAGGCAAATTGAATTTTGCTCGAAACAACAAAGTAGTTCATTTGCATGTGCATTTTATGACCGATAGTCTGCATTAATTTTGACATAATCATACGAAAAATCACACGTCCAAATCGTCACATCCGCATCGCCACGATTCAACACCACACGCACTAAAATGTCCGATTCCTTCATCACCGCCGCGCCTTGTTCTTCTAAATAACTCACTGCACGCCCACCTTTTTCAGCCACTAACACATCGCCCAAGTAAAGCTGCATATTGTTGACATCTAAATCTGAAATGCCTGCGTAGCCAATCGCTGCCAAAATGCGGCCTAAGTTTGGGTCTGAGGCAAAAAATGCGGTTTTAATCAGTGGAGAATGTGCAATCGCGTAAGCCACTTTGCGGCATTCAGCCTCATCTTTGCCAGCTTCCACTAGAATGGTCATAAATTTAGTCGCGCCTTCACCATCGCGCACAATGGCTTGTGCAAGCTCGATGGCGACATCCGTCAGCGCATCACGCAGGGCAACAAAATCGGCGCTTTGCTCAGTCATTTCAGCATTACCTGCCAAGCCGGTCGCCATCATGATAAGGCTATCGTTGGTGGAGGTATCACCATCCACCGTGATGCAGTTGAAAGATTTATTGACGGCGTGGTGAATAATTTTTTCCAGAGTGCTTTGGCTCACCGCCGCATCAGTCGCAATATAACCCAGCATGGTCGCCATGTTTGGGTGAATCATGCCAGAGCCTTTGCTAATGCCAGTAATGGTGACGGTTTTGCCACCTAAGTGAATTTGCCGCGAAGTGCCTTTGGAGACAATGTCTGTCGTCATAATCGCTTCAGCCGCGTTAAGCCAATTATCTTCGGTTAAATTTTCAATCGCGGCTGGCAAACCTGCCACAATTTTATCCACTGGCAATGGCTCTAGAATCACACCAGTTGAAAATGGCAATATTTGATTCACCTGCAGCCCAAGTTTTTCGGCCAACATTTCACAGGTTTTTTTTGCATCATTTAAACCGGATTCCCCCGTGCCAGCATTGGCACAACCCGTGTTCACCAATAGCGCGCGAATACCATATTTTTGCGCCAAGTGATCCTTGCACACCGTGACAGGCGCAGCGCAAAAACGGTTTTGCGTAAACACACCTGCGACTTTACTATTTGGCGCTAGCGTGACCACCAAGACATCTTTACGGTTGGGTTTACGCACGTGTGCTTCAGCAAAGCCCAATTGAACGCCTTTGACAGGCAATAAAGAGTTTGCTTCTGGCGCTTTAAGTTTTACAGGCATGTGAGAGGATCCCAAAAAATTTTAAAGCGCTTATTCTAACTTAATTTTTTTAAAGCAATTTATTCAAAGTGATAATGTTTCTTAAGCGGCTTTTTCACTTCCCAAGTGCAATCTAATCCGGTAGAAAAAGTCACTAAATCGCCTTTACCAAAGCTCACTGGTGCACCATTTTTCGGGGTCACAGTAACTTCACCTTCCAAAATATACGCAATTTCTATTGAGCTATAACTCCACGGGAAAGTGGACACTTCTTTGGTCCAAATCGGCCAGCTAGAAACACCTAGTTTTGCCAGTTTTGCAGCATATGGTTTTTCAACTTGAATTAGGTTCATCACATTCTCCTTTAAGATATTCAGGTAAAAATCTGCTCACCAACCACAGATTACTTCATATTTTTCAAGAGCTCTTTTAGCTTTTCTCCATTTTCGCCACCGAGCAAATCTTTGTATTGCTCAGCCATATCGTCTGAAGTCGCTTTTCCTGTTGCCATGCGCTTGCTTCTGGCCTCTTCCTCTTTGGTGCAATCGCGTATACGCTTAAATTTACTTTCCCCGGCAAACAGCGGTTTTCCGTCTTGCGTTGCACGCATTTTAGAAGTGGCCTCGTTTTCAGAAATCAACGTGGATTCCACAGACATTTGCATTTTTTTGCCATCTTCTAGGTTTTTGCATTCCATGTCGACAAAAAATTGGTTGCCTTTGCGCGTTGCTTTTTGAATGGTGCAATGGTTTTCTTTAGCCGCATTCTGCTCAGACTGCTCTAAATCTTCTTTGGTCATGCACATGTGCATGGTTTGTTGATGTCCACTCATCTTTGACTGCATTTCCATGTAGCCTGGTTTCATGCGCGGCCAATCTTTGGGAATCTCCATGCCGGCGAACGTGACGCTTGAAACTGCCATCAGCAGACTGAATAGTCCACTCTGAAAACAAACATGTTTGATCTGCATACTTTCCCCTCAATATTTAACGTTAGTTACGCTTTGCGCCAGATTGTTCCTTGTGGCGTGTCTTCCAAAATAATGCCTAAATCGGTCAACGCTTTACGAATGCGGTCAGCCTCAGCAAAGTTTTTAGCTTTTTTAGCTTCTGCGCGCGCCAAGATCATGGCACCCACATCGAGCGTACTTGTGGTTTCACCTTGCAAAAACGCTTCCGGATCACGTTGCAACAAACCAATCACCCCCGCTAGATTTATTAATAACTGTGCAGTTTCTGCTGACTTTGTTTTATTCAACTCATTGGCTAAATCAAACAATACGGCCATCGCTTCTGGTGTATTAAAGTCATCGTCCATCGCGGTTTTAAATTTTTCAGCGGATGGGGTTTTCCAATCTATCGAAGCAACTTGCACATCAAACCCTCGCAACGCAGTGTAAAGTCTGGTCAATGCGCCTTTGGCGTCGTCTAAATGTTTGTCAGAATAATTTAAAGGGCTGCGGTAATGCGCGCGCAGAATAAAAAAGCGCACCACTTCAGCATCGTATTTCGCCAACACTTCACGAATGGTAAAAAAATTGCCGATCGATTTAGACATTTTTTCATCGTCCACGCGCACAAACCCATTGTGCATCCAGTAATTGGCCATGGTGCAGCCATGCGCCGCCTCGCTTTGCGCAATTTCATTTTCATGGTGCGGAAACTGCAAGTCTTGCCCACCACCGTGAATATCAAAATGCTCACCCAAATGCTTGCCGCTCATTACAGAGCATTCAATATGCCAACCGGGGCGGCCTTTGCCCCAAGGGGAATCCCAGTTTGGCTCGTTGGGTTTGACTGACTTCCACAGCACAAAATCCATCGGATCTTGTTTAAAAGTATCGACTTCAACGCGTTCGCCGGCGCGTAGATCTTCCAAACTTTTACCTGACAGTTTGCCGTAATCGTTAAAACTACGCACCTTATAAAATACATCGCCATTGGAGGCTTGGTAAGCATGGCCTTTTTCAATGAGTTTACCAATCATGTCTATCATGCCATCAATATGCGTAGTGGCGCGAGGCTCAATATCTGGCCGAATAATGCCTAATTTGGCAGAATCTTCGTCCATCGCATCAATAAAACGCTGCGTTAAATCACCAATCGTTTCATTATTTTCATTGGCGCGCTTAATAATTTTGTCGTCAATATCGGTGATGTTGCGCACATACGTCACCTCATAACCACTCGCGCGAAACCAGCGCGACACCATATCGAACACCACCATCACGCGAGCGTGTCCTAAATGGCAAAAATCATACACTGTCATGCCGCACACATACATGCGAACTTTATTGGGTTGAATAGGGACAAAAGTTTGTTTATCACGCGTAAGCGTATTAAAGAGTTTTAACATTGAGTATCTGAATATTTAGAAGATTAGAAAAATGATGATTAATGATTTTACGGTGGAACTTTGCATCCCTTTAGCGATATTCTAATACATTAAGATGCTACACCCATCTACTCGGCAATGTGTATAATCTGCAACCTCGGTTATAAAATCTTCTAAACATGCAAAGACTATTTAAAAAAAATTTGAGCATTGCCACATTTTGTTTGTCCATGCTCGCAAGCACTTCATTACTTGCCGCAAACCCGCAAGTTGTATTTGAAACAAACCGTGGTGAGTTTGTCATCGAACTCTATCAAGACAAAGCGCCAAAGACTGTAGAAAACTTTCTGAAATATGTCAATTCTGGTTTTTACAAAGATACAATTTTTCACCGTGTCATTCGTCGCTTTATGATTCAAGGTGGCGGTTTTACTGCGGACATGATCGAAAAACAAACAAACCCACCAATTTTAAACGAAGCCGCCAATGGCCTAGCCAATGACATTGGCACAATTGCCATGGCAAGAACAAGTGACCCAAACTCTGCCACTTCCCAATTTTTTATTAATCTAGAAAACAACCAATTTCTCAACTATCGCGGCCCTGAACCAGAACTCATTGGCTACTGTGTGTTTGGTCGTGTTTTAAAAGGCATGGATGTAGTAAGAGAAATCGGCATCAGCCCAACCGGATTTGTAGGCGGTTATAGTGATGTGCCACAAGCACCGATTGTGATTCAGAACGTTAAGCTGGTGAAGTAGTCTTCTATTAAAAATAAAAAAGGGAAACTGTATGGTTAAATTAGAAACAAATTTTGGTGACATGGTGATTGATTTGAATGCGGAAAAAGCACCAATCACTGTTGCAAACTTTTTAAGCTATGTCGATGATGGCTTTTATGATGGCACAATTTTCCATCGTGTCATCAAAGGTTTTATGATTCAAGGTGGCGGTTTTGATGAAAGCATGTCACAAAAACCGACCAAAGAGCAGATTGAAAATGAAGCTAATAATGGCTTAAAAAATGACCATTACACCCTCGCCATGGCCCGCACTTCGATGCCACACTCAGCGACCGGTCAATTTTTTATTAATGGCAATAATAACGACTTTCTCAATCACACAGCACCAACCGGCAGTGGCTGGGGCTACTGCGTTTTCGGCAAAGTGGTTGAAGGCATGGATGTTGTCGACAGAATTATTCAAGTAAAAACGGGCAACAAAAATGGCCATCAAGACGTACCTGTTGAAAATGTTGTGATTAAAAAAGCCGGCCGTATTTAATTTTTTAATGCAACAGCAGCAAAATCATCCAAGCACACACCATCAAGGTCGTGTGCTTTTTATTTCTGATCTACACTTATGTGAAACCCGCCCAGCAATCACACAGCGTTTTTTACAGTTTCTAGATGAGGATGCGTCAAGTGCTCAAGCGCTTTATATTTTGGGCGATTTATTTGAATATTGGGCTGGCGATGACGATTTGGCGACTTTGTTTCATCAGCAAATTATTGCCGCGTTTGCCAAACTCAGTGAAAAAGGCACCCAACTATTTTTGATGCACGGTAATCGCGATTTTTTAATTGGCAATACTTTTTGCCAAGCGGCAAAAGTGACCTTATTAAAAGATCCAACGCTAATTCAACTTTGTCAACAAACTGCTTTAATTAGCCATGGCGACGCGCTTTGCACAGATGATGCAGCTTACCAAGCCATGCGCCAACAATTTCGAGAGCCTGCTTGGCAAGCGCATTTTTTAGCACAGCCCTTAGCCGCGAGAAAATTACAAATTGCCAACATCCGCATGCAAAGTGAAGCCGCTAAAGCGGTAAAGTCCATGGAAATTATGGATGTGAATCCGGATGCAGTGCTTGCGCTTTTACAGGCATTTGATTTCCCACCAATGTTTATCCACGGCCACACGCATCGCCCGAATATACATCTGATCAAACATGGCAAACATCAGACAACACGCTACGTGTTGGGTGACTGGTACGAGCAAGGCAGTTATTTTGCTGTTGAAAATGGCAATATTCAAACCGTGCAGTTGGTTTAGAATATTTGTTTCATCCAGTGAATCAGCCCATTGGGCTGACGACTTGAAAGAAGCACTGTATTTTTCCTTCGATCCCGACTGAAAAAACGATTTCTCACTTCAATTAGAATCACCGAAATATTGTCTTTACCGCCTTGTTTATTGGCCAGCTTTACCAGCTCTTGTGCAAGATATTCAATTTTATTCGGTCGATTCAATATCGCTAAAATTTGCGTGTCTTGCACCGCATCCGTCAGCCCGTCAGAGCAGAGCAAATATTTATCACCTAAAGCAACATCAAAACTATTGAGTGTTAAATCTACCTCTTCATCCAGCCCCAATGCTCGCGTCACCAAATTTTTATTCGCCGAAATTTTTGCATATTCTGGTGGCAACCAGCCGGCATTAATTTGTGCTTGCACAATCGAATGATCTTCGGTGAGTTGTTCTAGCATTTGCTGCCGATGGCGGTACATGCGCGAATCACCGACATGGCCCACATGGAGCTTATTTTTGGTGAACACAGAGACCAATAGCGTGGTACCCATGCCAGAAAATTGCGCTTGATTTTGTGATATTTGATAGATCAGGCTATTCGCACTCTGAACCGCACTCAACAATTTTTGCGCTTCATAATCTTGCGGCTGTGGTGTTGCCTGAAAAGACTTTGGTTTGACACGCTCGGCCAACATGCGCTTGAATCGGAACCTTTTTCTTAAGGTGTGTTTTAAATCTGCGAGGATGCTCAGCACCGCCAATTCACTTGCCACATCCCCAGCCTGATGCCCGCCCATGCCATCCGCCAGCACCATAATGCCGCGTGAAACATCAAAATCTATCGCATCTTCATTGCGTGTCCGGTGTCGACCCACATCACTCAAACCGACAACGTCCAAACTACGGAAAAATTTCATAAGTCTCCTAGAAACAGGAAAAACTTGCTGGGCGAAAAATTACATGATGACTACTGAACCTTTAAAAAAAACCTAATTATGTCATCCGCTGACCACTACCTGCTGCGACTAAATTCTTCTTTACGTACATCCGCAGCCATTTTATCCAACACGCCGTTGATATATTTATGTCCGTCAGTGCCGCCAAATAATTTGGCCAACTCAACACCCTCATTAATCACTACACGGTAAGGAATCGTCGCGTCAAACATTAACTCATAACCAGATATACGTAAAATCGAGTGTTCAATGGGACTTAATTCTGCCATCGGACGGTCAACAAATTGGGTAATTTTTGCGTCAATTGCCGCTAAATTTTCAGTCACTTGCGTGAGCAGCACCTTAAAGTAAGCTTCATCAGCCTTCAAATAGTCTGGGTCGTCCTGCATATCCTTGAAAACAGGCGTTAAATCAGTTTTATTGAGCATGCCGCGATAAAGCGCTTTTAGCGCGATTTCACGCGATTTTCTGCGTGTTTGGCTTTTCTTTTTAGGCAAGCTTTTCTTTTTCTGACTCACAGGTTCGTCATCAGGCAATAAACTTGTGACCGGTTTTTGATCGTCAGCCATTATGCAAGCGCTCTTAATAAATTGGCCATTTCAATCGCCACCTGTGCTGCTTCAGCGCCCTTTATATGCATGCGTGCAAGCGCTTGGTCGTCATCTTCTGTCGTGAGTACAGCATTGGCAATCGGAACGCCAGTATTAAGCTGTGCTTCTGAAATGCCGCGGGCAGATTCGTTCGCCACCACTTCAAAATGGTAAGTTTCGCCACGGATAATCGCACCCAAAGCGATCAGGGCATCAAATTTTTCACTCAATGCCATTTCTTGAAGAACAACAGGCAACTCCAACGCACCGGGCACGGTGGCAAGTGTAATCGCATCACTCGCCACACCAAGCTTGGCAAGTTCAGCGGAACATGCGCTTAACAAACCATCACCAATATCTGGATTAAATCTTGAAAGCACAATGCCAACACGCATGCCAGCACCGTTTAAATTTTTTTCTATTTCTCGCATCACCCCCCCCTAAGCGTTAATTTGGGCGTATTTTACCGCATTAAGCAAATAGCGCTAAATCTATCGCATTTGACACGTTAAACTAGCTGAAGAGTACCCAAGCTTTCTGCAACGTACTCCAAACCCCATAGCTAATCGGGATTAACACAAGCACCCACGCTAAAATCACTAATTGTTGACTTGATTTATGTGTGGCAACCGTCGTATCAGCAGCCTGTTCGCTCTGCATTTTTTCATGGGCAAGTTGCCGCTCTTGTTCAAGCTCGGCGTCTGTCATGTGATATCTACCCGAAACTGGTTTCACCAAAAAGTTAGCAACAAAACCAACCGCCAGTAAACATGCCAGTACAACAAAAATCGGCGCATAAATTTGGTCAAACGGGATACCTGCGTTTAAGCGCACATCATGCATATAATTGACAATCACTGGCCCAATAATCCCCGCGGTTGACCATGCGGTGAGCAAGCGTCCATGAATCGCGCCAACAAATTGCGTACCGAACATATCTGCTAGATAAGCGGGAATGGTCGCAAAGCCGCCACCATACATAGAAGCAATAATGCAAAAAATGGCCACAAATGAAGCCAATGATTTAAACCCAGCCACATAAGTTGCAGCGCAATACATGATGGCACCGAGCACAAAGAAAATATAGTAAGTGCGTTGACGGCCTAATTTATCTGACGATGTCGCCCAAAAAAAGCGACCAAAAATATTGAATAAAGAAATAATCCCAACAAAGCCAGCGCCCACCGCAGCTGCGGCAGCCGTTAAGGCCTCTTCTTTTTTAATATCAGCAAAGCCTAAATCCGGCTGATCAATCAGCGCGCCACCGAAGGTTTCTTGAAGCATCGGCGCAGCCGCACCAATAATGCCTATGCCTGCTGAAACGTTCATACAAAGCACGATCCACAATAACCAAAACTGCGACGTTTTATGCGCATTTTTTAAATGCACATGATGCGTAGCGATCATGGTGTTTTTTTGCGCAATCGGTGGTGTCCAATTGGCAGGTTTCCAACCAGTTGGCGGCACACGATACCCCAATGCACCGCAAAGCATCACAACAAAATAAATTGCAGCTAACACCACAAAAGTTTGCCATACACCCACTTCAGAAGGGGTTGCAAACATCGTCATCAGTTTTGTCGCGAGCGGTGATCCGATCATCGCGCCCCCGCCAAAGCCCATAATCGCCATGCCTGTTGCCATACCACGGCGATCCGGGAACCATTTAATTAAGGTTGAAACCGGTGAAATATACCCTAATCCCAAACCTATTCCGCCAATCACACCGGAACCCAACCACATCATCCATAGTTGATGGCTAAACACGCCATAAGCTGATATTAACAAGCCGCCACACCAGCAAATGGTCGAAACCAAGCCAGCTTTTCTAGGGCCGGCGCGCTCTAACCAACCGCCCCAGAGCGCTGCGGAACAGCCTAAAAATACAAAAAATAAAGTGTACATCCAGCCCAAATCAAACTGTGTCCAATTGCAATCATTCGCAAATAGCGCCGTGGCCGTGCCAGATAATTTATCAGCGAAGGTGGTTGCGTTTGCCGCACACGCAGGTAGCGGCGCGCCATCTTGTCCCATTAAGGCATTACCTAATGGTTTCCAAAATACACTAAACCCGTAGGCCATGCCGATAGAAAGGTGAACTGCAAGTGCGGCTGGAGGCACTAGCCAGCGGTTGAACCCAGATTTTGCGACGGTGTTTTCTTTCGATAAAAAATCTGCCATACCCTTCCCTTTTCTATGTTTTAATGACTACTAACGTGACAATTTTTTCGATCGATTATAGCGCGATTCAATCAAACGTTTACAATTTGTAACAACTTAAATTTAACGATTTTGACTCTTAAATAATTGTCATCAAAATGACACACAATATTCATAAAGTATTTCTTAATAGATAACTATTTATTTTTTAGGAAATTTTATGCCAGCCAATATTCTTGTTGTAGAAGACGAACCTGCGATTCAGGAGTTGTTAGCCCTGAATATTTCGCAAGCCGGTCACACGCCGATTCGCGCATTAAGCGTAGAAATTGCACAGGATTTGATGCGTGAAATCACGCCTGACTTGATTTTGTTAGACTGGATGCTGCCCGGCATGAGCGGCATTGAATTCGCCCGCCGCTTAAAATCGGACACGCACACCAAAGCGATTCCTATCATTATGCTCACCGCGCGCAGCGATGAGTTAGACAAAGTGCGTGGATTAGAAGTGGGTGCAGATGACTATGTCACCAAGCCCTTTAGCCCTCGTGAGCTCAACGCGCGGATTAAAGCGGTGTTGCGTCGCCGCGCACCACAAATGACCGATGACCCGATTAGTATTGGTAGTTTACATTTAGATCCAACGACGCACCGCGTCACGGGCAACGGCAAAATCATTGATCTTGGCCCAACTGAATTTAGGCTGCTTCACTTTTTTATGACGAATCAAGAACGCGTACATACGCGCAGTCAATTGCTGGATAAAGTGTGGGGCGACCATGTATTTGTGGAAGATCGCACCGTTGACGTGCATATCAAGCGATTACGAGCTGCGTTGGCAGACTCTGGTCATGACAATTTAATCCAAACGGTACGTGGCTCTGGCTACCGGTTTTCAGAAAATTAATTTTTGTGCTGAAAATCGTTCAAGGTTTTCTAGCTATAATTAATCACCTTTTTTGAAAGCCCGTATACCGTGCAAAACATCCGCTGGAAAACTTTCTGGGTTTATAGCTTATTTGCTTTTTTTTGCCTGATTGTTGGTCTATTTACCAGCACAACGACCGCATTGATTCTCTTTATTATCGGGCTCACACTCTTACTTTTTCACCACCTTTATTGGCTTGACCAGCTTGCCGGTTGGCTAAAAAATCCTGTCGTTACGAATATCCCAAGTGGCAAGGGCAGTTGGGACAAGATTTTTTCCTCGCTTTATCAAGAATATCGCCGACACGCACGCAACCAAAACCAGCTTGCATTAGCGTTAAATCGCTTTCGTCGTGCTGCCAGCGCTTTGCCCGATGGCGTGGTCGTCCTGAATGAGCGCAATGAAATTGAATGGTGTAACGAGCCAGCAGAGCAAAAGCTCGGCATTCATCTTGATCAAGACATGCATCAGCCGATTAATTATTTAGTGCGCCAACAGGGCTTTCTCAATTACTTACAAGCCAATGATTACACTGAGCCAATGAAGCTTAAATCTTGGTTAGATGCCGAGGTCACTTTAGAACTCCAGTTGGTAGATTTTGGTGCCAAGCAAAAACTACTCGTTTGTCGAGATGTGAGCCAGTTAGAAAAAATTGATTTAATGCGCCGCGATTTTATCGCCAATGTTTCGCACGAATTACGCACGCCTCTGACTGTAGTCGCCGGATTTTTAGAAACTTTGGCCGACATTGACGGCGCGATTCCTGAAAGCTCGCGCGGTTATTTTAATATGATGCAGGACCAAACCACGCGCATGAAACTTTTAATTGAAGATTTGCTGGTACTTTCACAAATTGAAAATAACGCTCAAGCGCCAGATGAAATCACCATTAATATGCCACAACTTTTCCAACAGTTACATAGTGATGCCGAAGGACTAAGCGCTGGTAAACATCATTTCTCGATTCGGGCAGAAAAGATAAACCTGATTGGTGCACAAAATGAAATTCAAAGTGCTTTTTCAAACTTAATCAGCAACGCCATTCGTTACTCGCCAGAGGGCGGCAATATTACAATCACTTGGACGGTCAATAATGGTGAGGGTGTGTTTAGCGTCACCGATCAAGGCATCGGCATCGCACCACAACATATAGATCGACTCACCGAGCGTTTTTATCGGGTAGACCGCAGCCGCAGCCGTTTGAACGGTGGCACGGGTTTGGGACTGTCTATCGTCAAACATATATTAATACGCCATCAAGCGCGGCTAGACATCCAAAGTGAACCGAATGTCGGCAGCACATTTAGCGCGGTTTTTCCATCTGCCCGAATTGCCATAGCAAAAACAATAGACTCCGATTAGAATCTCTCAACACCGCTTTGCTCGGAAAACAAGAAAGAGAGAGGGAGTTCAATTGCGTTACCCAATTAAACCATCGCTTACGCCTGCTTGGACTGCGTTTTTAATCACCCTCTTTTTTACCGCTTGCACAACTACGCCGCAGCATGGCGATGAGATCACCACCACCACAAAACCAATCCCTGAGCAACAAGACAAAGCTTCGTTTGGTCAATTTATTAAAAATGATCTTGATCGATTGGCTGACATTGAAATTCGTGAAAACACACAAAGCATGCGCACCATCATGCTCAAACTCTACAAGCGCAATCCGCAAGAGCTTAAGAAAAGCCAAGTTGAAAGCGCTGAAAAAATGGTTAGCCAGATTTTTGACCATGAACAAGAACACCACTACCGATTTACTTCGCTAGACAATCTTCAAAGTACGGATGCCATTTTTTTAGCCTTCAAACCGCAATATCAAGGGGATCGCGTTTTTGCATTTGTGGTCGGTCTGCAGACCATGTTACTTAAGGCACATGGCGGGAAAAATGTGTTTTACGTGACTGACGCAATAGAGCCGCAATACGTATACAACGTGGCTAGAAATATAGAAATTGCTGCTTGGAAACTTGCCAACGCTAAAGACAAAAACGGCAAACTTTATTTATTGAGCAACGAAATTAACGATCAGGAAAAAAATCTATCGATTGAAAGAGAGTTTGGAAAGATCATTGGTCGCACTGATTTATTTGCCATCACCTTGGCGGAAAAATCCCAGAGAACGATTACGCGTGTGATCCAGAATATTGCAACGGCACTGTTTTTACCGTTTTAGCATCATAAAAGAGAAGTTTGAGGCAAGAACTGTCGAGATTTCGACAGTTCAGTCAGCGGCTTAACAGCCGTAAAGAGATAATTTCAAATGGCGTTGGTGTTTTTAGCCACAATGCGCTTATTTTGCTCAGGATTTGTAAACGAACTATCAGCCTTTTTTGGGTTAAATACCTGTGCATTCGGCGTGAATATTTTTGCATCAACGGGTTTGATCAATCGTTCAAACTTCACATTATCTGGTTGATTTAATTCAACATTATTATCAATATCCAACCCAACCTTATTAACGGCATCAGCCATATTTTGGTCAACCGCATGCAATATGCACACCGTTAAAACCGCACTTGCCAAAAACGTTACACTACTCATCAAACTCTCCAGAAAATACCACTTTTTAAGTTTTGTTGATTCTCGAATATACATCAGCACAAATCGTGCCAAATTTTTAAAATATAAACCTACCCGCTACTACATATATGTATCGGAGTCATCAGACAAAACTTGAGTAATTTAAATATTACTTTTTATGAATGAACAATTTTTGAAAAAAACCTGAATAAACAATCAACTAACACATGCTTTAAAACGGGGGCATTTTAAGAGGGGCTTAATCACATCAAATCAATAAAAAAAGGAGCAACAACGCTCCTTTTTCAAGATAAAACAAAAAAACTAATTTGCAGCTTCTTGTGCGGCTTCTTTTGCTGCTTGTACTGCATCGACTGCAGCTTCTTTTGCCTCAGCTGCGGCTTCTGTAGTGGCCGTAGCGGCATCACTTGCGGCTTCGGTCGTTGCTTCTGCTGCGTCTTTAGCGGCGTCAGTAGTGGCCGTTGCAGCCTCTTGCGCAGCTTCAGCGGTTGCATCTGCAGCTTCTTCTGCTTTTTTACATGCTGTTACACTCAATGACAATGCCAAACTTAACAACAATACTTTTAAAAATTGACTCATGACTTTTCCCCTAACTCTCTGATTGGACGCATATGACAGAAAACCAATTGCGAGCGGGATTCTACTCTGTGAGATTTTTAGATGCAATGCAATTCCAACGACTTAATTTAATTTAACAGTTACGTCAAAAAATCCATGTAGACTTTATAATGGAAAAAAATTATGTCCAACAACATCTCCTTATTGAATTCGTCGTTAATGAAAGACGCTCCCAACACAGCTAGCAAACCCATCAAACAGCCAACGCATGCCGATCAAACCTTGCTCGCGGCGGTGGATATTGGTTCGAATAGCTTTCGCTTAGAAATTGGTCGCCTCGACCACGGTCAAATTGTACGCGTAGAATATTTAAAAGAAGCCGTCAGACAAGGCGCAGATTTAGATGAAGAGCGCAATTTATCTCCAGCCTCGATTGAACGTGGCCTGAAATGTTTAGCAAGATTCGGCGAGCGCCTGCAAGGATTTCAACCCAATCAAGTGCGCGCGGTTGCCACGCAAACCTTGCGTGAAGCCAATAATAGCGAGGTCTTTATCAAGCAAGCCAAAAAAGCCTTGGGCTTTGATGTAGAAATTATTTCCGGCGTGGAAGAAGCGCGCTTGATTTACCAAGGCGTCAGTCGCTTTTTACCACAGTCTGACGAGCGGCGCGTAGTGATTGATATAGGTGGCCGCTCAACCGAATTTATTATCGGCCAAGGCTTTCAAGTCTTGCAAACAGCCTCTTTGCACGTGGGCTCAGTTGCATGGTCACTCAAACATTTTGCTGATCAAACTTTCAATGAAACCGCTTTTATTCGCGCACAAATCGCCGCAGAATCGTTTTTTGAGACCTTAGGCCACCGCTTTGACCGGCGGCACTGGGATGTCGCTTACGGGGCTTCAGGCACCGCCGGTGCGATTGCCGATATTTTATTAGAATACGGCAGGCCCGCAGACACCATCACCCGTGAAGGCTTGATTTGGCTACGTGAGGAGTTACTCAAAGCAAAATCCACTGAAAAATTGCGTTTAAATGGCTTGAAAGAAGACCGCAAAAGTGTGATCGCCGGTGGCTTGGCTGTAATGCTTGGCGTATTTGATTTTCTCCGAATCGACACACTGCAAGTGGCAAAAGGCGCGCTTCGCCACGGCTTACTGTATGACATGGTGGCGGGTAGCCACGATATTGACGATTTGCGCCACGCTTCCGTGCTTCGCCTCGCCAAAAAATTTCATATCGACCAAGCGCATGCCGAACGTGTCACCGAAATTTCCGGAAAATTATTTTACAAACTCATTGAGAATACTGATCAGCCGCTAGAAATCTTGCAGAACCACGTGATGAAATTAAAATGGGCGAGCATGCTGCACGAAATTGGTGCAATTATTTCACCGATTGATGCACATTTGCATGGGGCTTATATTCTAGAACACACCGCGCCACCGGGGTTTTCACAAACGGAACTATATCGTTTGGGATTACTCATTTCAGGCCACCGCAGTAAACCTAAAAAACTGCAACTACAGTTTCCGGACGACCTATTTGTTTTACAACTGATCGCGCTACGGCTCGCCGTGATTCTATGCCACGCACGACAAACGCCAAACCTGCGCGGCTTTAAATTACAACAACATAAAAACACGCTCACACTCACGCTGCCAAAAAGTTGGTTTGCTCGTTTTCCACAGTCTTACTATCTGCTTGAAGAAGAAAAAATAGCTTGGCAGAAAACGTCTTGGCAATTCAACATCACGCTAGATTAAATCAACCTTCTGGCAAGGTTACGCTTTTACAAAAAATAATATAAACTGTTTATACAGTTTTTTTATTATCGTCACTTACCTGAGGAGAGCGACATGGCAACCAGCCCAACCAAATCTGCTACAAAGGCAACCACATCCGCCGTAAAACCAATTGCAGCTGCACCTAAAAAAGTGCCGGCACCTATTGTCAACAAAACTGTGATGAAGGCTAAACCGGAAATCAAAGCAAAACCTGTCGAAACCCAAGCCAAAAAAGTAGAAAGAGAAAAAGCACCCAAATTAAAAATGGAACGTGACAGCTTTACCATGCCCAAAGCTGAATATGCGCAAATTTATATTTTGAAAGATAAGCTGATTAAACTTGGCCAACCCGCAAAAAAAAGTGAGCTACTGCGCGCGGGCTTAATGTTGCTTTCCGCCATGGATGACGAAAAATTAAAAGCAACCATGGCAAAGATTCCCGCCATTAAAACCGGTAGACCGAAAAAATAATCACTGAAAAAATTTAGGGTGCTGCACTGTCAAAATTTCCAATTTTCCCTGAAGTTTTGGCGATGTTAACAAGGCAGCCACTTCTCTATTTTGCTGATGGCGCAGCCACCAAACTGCGCCTTTTTTAATGGCAAACGATTTTTCAACAGCCTCGAAAAGCAAGCCAGAAACCAATTCACCCAGCAGGGGTTGATGACCAACCAACAAAACGGTGTCGCATAATGATTCTGACAAATGACGGAATATTTTTTCAACATCACTCTCAAGCGCCAGGTGTTCTGTATATTCCACTTGGTAGGTTTTTTTCTTGTTCAACGTAAGCAACGCATCGACCGTTTGCCTGCATCTTAGCGCGGGGCTACAGTAAACTTGAACATCTTCAGGCAATTGCTTTTTTAACCAAGCTGCCATGTGTTGCGCATCAGCCAATCCTTTTTTAGTCAGCGCGCGGTCTGCATCAAGGCACGTTGAGGCAACTAACCCGGCTTCCGCATGTCGCCAAATAATGATGTTAGTTAACGGCATACTGTTTGAGTAAGGTGAGTTGCGCGCTTACTTTTTCCACGTCTTTCTGCTCGGCTTCGCTCAACGCTAAACCCCGTGTTGCAATATAATTTCCATGTTCAGCCAACAACCAAGCATCTTGATTATCGGCAATATATAAGTGACAACATTCGCGCAAAATACGTTCTTGATGTGATTTACTTTCAATCGGCCAAGCAATTTCTACGCGGCGCATCATGTTGCGGCTCATCCAGTCGGCGCTGGAAAGCCACATTTTTTCCTCGCCATTGAGATTAAAATAAAACACACGAGAATGTTCTAACAAGCGGCCAACAATCGAACGCACGCGAATGCGGCCATCCAAACCAGCAGAATCAACCGGCAAAATGCATGCGCCACGAATAATCAAATCAATTTGTACGCCCGCACGACCCGCGGCAATCAGTTGCTGCGTCAGTGCAACATCAGTAAGCGCGTTGATTTTGATAATAACGCTGGCTGACTGACCATTTTTTGCTGCCACAATCGCGGCTTTAATCTGCGCAATCATCTGCTTATGCAAGAAAAAAGGAGCTGCCAATAATTTACGCATTCTGGGCAACTGCACCTGGCTAGCAATGTGACGGAACAAATATTCCATATCGCGCGTCATGATGTTATCTGCCGTCATCATGCTGACATCTGTATACATTCTGGCAGTTTTCGGATTGTAATTCCCAGTAGACAAATGCCCGTAATAATTGAGCTTACCGGACTCGCGGCGCATAATCAGCAGCATTTTGGCATGTGTTTTTAAGCCCACGACGCCATACACCACTTGCGCACCGATCGCCTCTAGCGCTTCAGCAGAATTGATATTCGTCTCTTCATCAAAACGCGCCTTTAACTCTACGACGACCAACACATCTTTGCCTCGGCGCACCGCTTCTTGCAATAAATTTAAAATTCTCGTGTCCGAACCGGTGCGATAAATAGTCTGCCGAATCGCTAACACGTTTTCATCATTCACCGCTTCTTCTAAAAGTTGAATCACCGCATCAAAATTTTCATATGGCTGATGAATCAAAATATCTTTTTCTTTAATCTGCGCAAAAATGGATTCATTTTTTAACAGTGTCTTAGGCCAGCGCGGGGTAAATGGCGGAAACTTAAGTGCGATGCCTTCTGCTAAATCGGGTAGTTGAATGAGGCGCCCCAAGTTGACCGGACCATTAACGCGATAAAGTGCTTGCGCTGGCAAATGAAATTGCGTGAGTAAAAAATCCGCCAACTCTTCATGGCATTCGTGAGTCACTTCCAACCGTACCGCACGGCCGTACTGACGATGGGCAAGCTCTTCACGCAGTGCTGTACGTAAATTACTCATGTCATCTTCATCAATCTCCAAATCGGAGTTTCTTGTGACGCGAAATTGTGAAAAATGCACAATTTTTTTGCCGGCAAATAACTGCTGTAGATTTGAACGAATCACGCTGGTCAGCGAGACAAAACATTGCTGCTTACCGCTAATTCTTTCCGGCAATTGGATGAGCCTAGGTACAACACGCGGCACACGAACGATAGCAATACTGCGCTCGCCATCTAATTCGGATTCCAGCTCAACAATAAAGTTGAGTGACTTATTGGCGACTTGTGGAAACGGATGTGAAGGGTCCAACGCCACGGGCATGAGCAAGGGTTTAACTTCCTTTTTAAAATATTGCGCCACCCATTTGGTTTGATCTTCTGTCCGCACAGCACCAGAAACTAGCTGCACGCCTTCTTTTTCAAGCGTGGGCATTAATACTTCGTTAAAAAGCTGGTATTGCTTTTGCACAAGGGCGTGTGCTTGCTCAGAGACAGCAACAAATGTGTGCTTGGAGACCAAGCCCTTGCCAATACTTTCTTGTGCCGCTTGCAACTGTTGCAACATACGCACTTCAAAAAATTCATCCAAATTATTGGAGACAATGCATAAAAACCGCAGGCGCTCGAGCAAAGGATAATCATCACGCGCGGCTAGCGAAAGCACGCGTTGGTTGAAGGCGAGAATGCTTAAGTCTCGGTCTAACAGCTTTGGTGTTTGAGTTTTCATACACCGTATTTTATGAAAGTTTACCGTGTGTATTGTGACACTTTTGTGAAACTTGCGCGTATAAAATACGCACCCATTTCCGGCTTTGTTTGATCTATATTAATGCTAGGAGCCTAGCAAATACGGGCACACACCACGTTGGGCGACAAATACGCGCTTTCGGTAATTTTTTCCGCCGTTTGACAAATCGCAACAAAATCTTTAGCCGTCAAAGAGGCACGCCCAACTAGCCCGCCATCAATATCTGGCATACTCAGCAAGCCCTGCGCATTTTGTGGCGTCATACTGCCGCCATAAATAATCCTGACTTGAGCGGCAAATTGCGGATCGCGCTCCACAATCAGCCCGCGAATAAAAGCATGCATGTTTTGCGCTTGATCTGGCGCTGCATGATGACCCGTGCCAATCGCCCAAACCGGCTCGTAAGCGATCACCATGTTCAATTTTTTTGCCAGCGAAAAATGCACATTATCCAACCCATACACCACATTGAGCATTTGGTTTTTGACGATATGCTCGGCAATGCCGCTTTCACGCTCTTCTAACGTTTCACCCACGCAAAATATTGGCGTAAGCCCTGCATTGAGCGCATTCATCAACCGCTTCGCAGCCACTTGATTGCTTTCTAGTTTGAGCGCTCGCCTTTCAGAATGACCAATAATCGTATATTTACAGCCAAATTCAGCCACCATCTGCGCAGAAATACAAGAAGTATAAGCACCCTCTTCAAACTGGCTTACATTCTGCGCACCCCAAGCAATGCTACTATCATGCAAGAGTTGCTGCGCTTGAAATAAATAGATATAAGGCAAACATAGTGCAATATCTGTCTGCATTGTCGTATTTAAAGAAATTTTAAGCGCTGAAAGCAGCAAACGATTGGCATGCAAACTCCCATGCAATTTCCAATTACCAACAACTAATTTTCTACGCATGCTCAGCCTTCTTTTTTAATATTCTATAACTGTAAGAAAAACATCGATCACCGTAAATTAATATATTCTTGCCCTATAATTAAGCTTTACTTAACCATTTCTGTTTCGTTAAGATTTTTTTATGCGTAACCTCACCCTTCGGCAACTGAGAATCTTTACCGTCGCAGCCAAATTGCTGAGCTTTAGCCGTGCGGCTGAAAACTTGCACATTACCTCACCTGCTGTTTCGCAACAAATCAAAGAAATGGAGCTGGATTTAGGTTGTAAATTGTTTAGACGAGAGGGCCGCAGCGTCAGCCTGACTGCGGCTGGAGAACAATTTTTGGTGTACGCCTTAAAAATTCTCACCACTTTAGAGCAAGCCCAAGAAGCCCTCAATGATTTACAAGGCACATACGCAGGCAGCTTGACAATTGGCGTAGTCAGCACCACACGTTATTTTTTTCCCACTATTTTGGCGGAATTTCAAAAGCAATATCCGCAAGTGCATATTCGAGTCGATGTAAAAAACCGCGCGCAACTCATTGAGCAACTCCACGAAGGCGAGATTGATTTGGCGATCATGGGTAAACCCCCTACCGGATTGATGAGCCACGCAAAGCGTTTTGCTATGCACCCACATGTATTTATCGCTTCGCCGCAACACCCGCTTGCACATCAAAAAACGCTTTCACCGCAAGCACTCAACCAAGTTGAAATCATCACGCGTGAGCAAGGCTCCGGCACGCGCTATATTATGGAAAATTTTTTCCAGCGTCACCACCTCAACCCGTCCACGCGGATTGAAATTTCTGGCAACGAAACCATTAAACAGGCGGTCATTGCGGAACTGGGCATCTCGCTAGTTTCCATTCATACAATCAATCAGGAAATGAAAAACCAGCAACTTGTTGTTTTAGATATCAAGGGCACGCCGATTATGCGCGATTGGTATGTGGTAAAGCCGCAAAAAAGAGAGCGCTCGAACGCGAGCGATGCGTTTGAAGATTTTGTGATTCAACAAGCACAGTCGATTTTTGGTCAGATGTTTGCTGAAGTGAATGAAATCACTCAGAAAAATAGTTAACTCAAGATTCGCTTCAATAGTTGCGCCACCACCGCAAACCCCATCGGCGCTGTCACACAAACACTGGAACCATAACCGGCACAATTGAGTCCAGAAATAGCATCCGTTGCACAAGCCGTTTCTGGTTTTTGGGCAATTTCGTCAGAAAAAATACACGTCACGCCCATTTTTGTCGTTTTTTTCGGATTACTATTGCCTTTAGGAAAAGCATAATCGGCACGCAAAATCGTGCGCACTTTCGCCAATAATTTATCATTTTTAACTTGCGATAAATCTGCGACCTGAATCCGCGTGGGGTCGAGCCGTCCGCCTGCACCGCCCGCCATCACCATCGGTAAATTTTTTTCACTACAAAATTGCGCGAGCGCAGCTTTGGCTTCGGCTTGGTCGATGCAATCCACCACACCATCACAAGCAAAATTGAATAACTGTTGAATATTATCCGGCGTTAGGAAATCTTCAATTTCCTGCACTTGGCAATTTGGATTAATCTGCAAAATGCGCTCGCGCATCGCCGTCACTTTGGCCTTGCCTACATTGCCATCCACCGCATGCAACTGTCGATTAAAATTCGATTCAGCAATATTATCTAAATCAACCAAAGTGATGTTGCCAATCGCGTGACGCGCTAACGCTTCTGCTGCCCAAGAACCCACGCCACCAATACCAACCACCACAATGTGTGCCTTGTGCAACTTGGCTAAACCTGCCGCGCCGTACAACCGTGCAATGCCGCCAAATCGACGAGAAAAATCAAACCCTGTATCCATGGCGGGCAATATAGCAAATTAAATACGATGTGAATACGCTCAAACACGCGCCAAACTGTACGACATTCAGTGAATTTAGATTTTTGCAGTCAGAGACTTGGCTATCGCTCGCTTAAAAGGCGACATCCTATTGCTGACACGCAACGCGATATTACGCACCACGCGCGCTGGGAGACGATCATCACTAAAAAGTTTGGCAACAACATGTGTTGCCATAAAAAGTGGTTTGGTTGCAGCACGATGATTATTTTCATAATTCGTCAGCACATCAGCTGCAGCAATATCTTTACCAGCCTGCTTGGCTACACGAATTTGCGCCGCAAGGCTGTGCGCGCTTTGCAGGCCAAAATTAAATCCATGAGCGGTCACCGGATGCATACCAACGGCAGCATCGCCAATTAAAGCGAATCGTTTGCTAACAAAGTTTCTTGGATACGTGGTCACGAGCGGATACGCGTGCCTTGTCGAGATAAGCTGCATATTGCCTAAGCGATGCTGAAATCTTGAGGTGACTTCTCGCGCAAAATCTGCCGCTGATAACGCCATCAATTCAGCAATTTTTTCTGCTGTTAACGTGATCACAACCGAAGATTGTTGGTTGTTCATTGGCAACAGTGCCAGCGTTTGTCCATAATCAAACCACTCCCAAGCCATATGATGATGTGGCTTTTCATGCGACATGGTGCAAACCATCATAGTTTTGCCAAAATCATGCATGCTGGTCGGAATACCCATCATGCGCCGTGTGTCAGAAAAGCGGCTGTCAGCCGCAACCAATAAGCGACACTTAATCTGCGCGTCGTTATCGAGATTGAGCCTTACAACCGTGCCTCCCGGCACAATGGATTTCACTTGGGATTCAGTTAACAGCGTCACGTGTGGCTGATTTTTTGCAACAAGATAAGCTGCTTGGCGAATATGATGATTGGCAATGAGATAGCCTAATTCTTGAGTACCGCTTAAGCGATGACTAATCTTCATTGCAAACAATGAAGGGCCATTCAGAACTTGTGCATCGCGTAGCACTGAAATTGCTTCGGCAGGAATGTGTTGCCAAAGCCCCAATTGGCGCATGAGCGAAGCTGAGTTTTGTGTAAGGGCAATTTCACGCCCGTCAAATGCAGGATGCGCGAGGCTGGCCTCAGCATTTTTTTCGATAAGGCAAACGGTTAATCCAGTGTCCGCCAACATACTGGCAAAACATAGCCCGCTTGGCCCCGCGCCAACTATCGCCACATCAACGTCCATGTTCAACTCCAACCGCAAAAGATTGCAAAATTGTGCGCTAGAAAATAGCTCGCTCTTTTGATATAGGGCAAAAGGGCTAAATTTATAGTGCTTTAAGTTTCCAACACCACAAAGGCAACGGCTAAATTTTTCTCATCGCTGATACTGATATGCGAAGCATGAATGTGATTTTGCGTTAAAAATGCCTGCAAACTCTCTGTAAGCTGCAACAGCGGTCGTCCAAGCGCATCGTGCGTCACCGCAATGTTGCGAAAGCTCACGGCTCCACGAATGCCAGTCCCTAACGCTTTGGCAAAAGCTTCTTTGGCGGCAAAACGTTTGGCTAAAAATCGCGCTTTGATATGCGAGTGTTCATAATCTGCAAATTCCGAATCCGCCAAAATGCGCTTGGCAAAGGCATCTCCAAATTGGTTGAGAGAATCCTCAATGCGTTCAACTTCGACAATATCTGTGCCAATACCGAAGATCATTTCGGTGCAAACTCTTTCATCAGCGCTTTCATTTCGCGCACAGCGCTATCCCAGCCAACAAACAGCGCGTGGGCCACAATCGCGTGGCCGATATTCAATTCTTCAAAACCATGTAAACGGGCAACGTGATGCACATTGTGATAATGCAAACCATGGCCAGCATTGACCACTAATTTGGCGTCTCGCGCATGATGCAACGCTTTTTCAATGCGTTTTAGTTCTTCAATTTGTTCAGACTCATGTTCGGCATCCGCAAATGTGCCAGTATGAATTTCAATCACCGGCGCACCCATTTTCACCACCGCATCAATGTGTGCCAAATCTGGTGCAATAAAAAGAGAAACACGAATTCCAGCATCGCCCAATTTTTTAACGGCGTGTTCCACTTTCGCGTAGTGCGTGAGCACATCCAAACCACCTTCAGTCGTGCGTTCTTCGCGACGCTCTGGCACGAGGCAAACATCTTGCGGGGCAACCTTAATCGCAATATCCAGCATTTCGTCCGTCACGGCACATTCCAAATTCATTTTGGTTTGAAGTAGCGGGCGCAACGCAAAAATGTCTGCGTCTTGCATATGGCGGCGGTCTTCCCGCAAATGTAAGGTAATGCTATCTGCGCCCGATTGTTCTGCGCGTAAAGCGGCTTGCACCACGCTTGGGTATTTAGTACCCCGCGCTTGGCGAATGGTGGCGACGTGGTCGATATTGACACCTAGTTTAATCATTTAAATCTCTTAGCTGAACACGAAAACAATTCGGATAAACAAAACAAATAACAAAATAAAAATAAGCTTAACGGTCCATGATAATACTTTGGATGCTCTGCTTGAAGACATTCCAAGTTTTCCCAAAACACCATGAAGAAAATGCCCTATCACTTCAAAAATTACTTCTAGTATTTCCAAAGCAACTTCCCAAATTCATGCTCAATTGAAGCGCAGACGCGGCAGAGCGCCGCAGACAGTACAAACATAGTACGGCAAGGCGCGATAACAAAGTATGCGCAAAAATTCAGCATGAATTACAACCCTTGCAAATCCATCAACAACTGCCTTGTATAAAGTGGTTTATCACCCAAATAATACGATAACAACATGCGCATCAACTGCTTGCTTTGCAATTTTGTTTTGGCATCATCATATTGATTTTTTTGCATATCCAGCAAGGTTTTGCCAAATAATTGTACGCCATTTCGCTCAAATTGTTCCGCTTGCGGATGACACGCACCGCGTTCTGGCAAATAATAGTATGCTTTATCCAGCACAATGTCTGCGTCATTTTCGTCATGCGTCAATGGCACGGCATAGCCCAATTCTTGTAATAATTTAAGTTCGAACTGCCGCAACGAGGTCGCCAACTCTTCACCTTTTGTTAAAGTTCGTAAGGCCTCTTTGTAATAATGAAATAAATTTTCATGCGCATCTTCACGCGGCAGCAAGCGCAATAAAAGTTCGTTCAAATAAAAGCCACACATCAGCGCATCGCCTTTGAGCAGCAATAACCCTTCAGCCCAATCCAAACCATGCAAGGTTTTAATTTCTGACTTTCCTGACCAAGTTGCTACCAAGGGCTGAAAAGATTGCAACATCCCGCGCATGGCAGAGCGTGGTCGGCGTGCACCTTTAGCGGCAGTCGTAACGCGACCAAAACGCAGCGAAAATAATTCGACAATTAAACTGGTTTCTTTAAACGGGTAGGTATGTAGCACATAGACTGGCTCATTGACTTGGCGATGCAAGGCCTGCGTGCTTGAAACCTTGTGCGCGAATGAGGCTTGAGTCGCTGTCATACAAAACCATCAGACTTAGCGAAGTGCCCTTTTAGTAGCCGAGGCTTTTGAGCGCTCTAGCATCATCTGCCCAACCGCCTTTTACTTTGACCCAAACTTCTAAATACACTTTGGAACCAAACAATTTTTCCATGTCTTGTCGCGCTTCAGTGGAAATTTGTTTGAGTTTTTCGCCGCCTTTGCCAATCAGCATCGGTTTTTGGCTTTCTTTATCCACAATCACCGCGGCAAAAATACGGCGTAAATTTTTAACCGTTTCAAATTTTTCAATTTCCACCGCAACCGAATAAGGCACTTCGTCACCCAACAATCTAAATATTTTTTCGCGCACGAGTTCAGCCGCCAAAAACCGCTCATTTTTATCGGTCAATTCATCTTCAGCATAAATTGCTGGCTGCACTGGCAGAAATTGACGCGTAGCTTCTAGGAGTTCATCTAAATACAAGTTTTTCTTGGCGCTAACAGGCACAATGCCGGCGAAGGGGTGCAGTAAATCAAAGTCTTGGATTAGGGGCAACAGATTATTTTTGTCGCCCATTAAGTCGGCTTTGTTCACCACCAACAGCACAGGTTTGTCTTTCGGCAACAATTTCAATACGGTTTCATCGGCCTCGCCTAGCTTCATCGGCTCGATCACAACCAGGACAACATCCACTTCTGTCAGCACTTGTGTGACAGTTTTATTGAGCGTTTTATTGAGCGCATTTAAATGTTTTTGTTGGAAACCCGGCGTATCAACAAATAGAAATTGGGTATCTTCTGTGGTGTGAATCCCCAATAGACGATGGCGTGTGGTTTGGGCTTTGCGCGAAGTGATCGCTAACTTCATCCCCAAAATATGGTTAAGTAATGTGGATTTACCCACGTTCGGCCGCCCGACAATCGCCACTGTGCCACATCTAAACTCTAAATTTATTTCCGTATTTTCCAATTAATTTTCCAATAATATTAGGCTACTTTTTAACCGTGCGAATGCCATTTTTTTCTAACGCTTCTAGCGCAAATTGCGCAGCTTGCTGCTCGGCAATGCGTCGGCTTGCCCCTGTACCTAACGTTGTCACTGCAAATTTTTCAATCACACAACTTACTTCAAAATGTTGTGCGTGCGCTTCACCTGCGGTATTGGTGACAGTGTAAACCGGTAATGCCACTTTGCGACTTTGCAACAATTCTTGCAATAAAGATTTCGCATCTTTATCAATCACTTTCGGGTTGATCGTGTTTAATTTTTCCTTAAAAAATTGCAACACACATTGCTCGGCTGCAACAAAACCACCATCTAAATAAGCAGCGCCAATAATCGCTTCCAGCGCATCTGCCAAAATCGAAGGCCTGCGCCAACCCGCGCTCTTCATTTCGCCCTCACCTAAGCGCAAACTTGCACCTAAATCAAACTGGTTTGCCAGTTCACAAAGCGTGGACTCTTTCACCAACAGAGCACGTAAACGACTTAAATCACCTTCAGGTAGATCAGGAAAGCGGCAGTAAAGTTGATGGGCAATAATAAAATTAAGCACGCCATCGCCCAAAAACTCCAAGCGTTCATTATTTTTTGCATGATGGCTACGGTGCGTGAGCGCCTGTGTGAGAAGCTGCGGATTATTGAAAAAATATTGCAGACGAGAAACGATAGTACTCACGGCTGATAGACCAAAACTAGACGACTAGTCGCGCGTGGAAGCAGTAAACTCTGCCAGCACACTAATGTTAGCAATCACCGGTTTCACGACTTGATAGCTGACAGAAACCACTGTTTCGCGCCCTTCTTTTTCAACTTTCAAATCATTCCCAGTCACAGTTGTGATGTAGGTTGCAACCGCTCGACGGTCAAACGAAGCCTTAATGTCCTGCTTGCTCATCGTATTAAGTTGTTCATCTTTCATGGCTTTAATAGCAGATTTTACCGAAGAAAACTCGGAATATGCGGGAAATAATTTCATGCCAACCAAACCAAAAATTGCGATTGCAGCAATCACAATTAAATTACCCAAGAAAGTTGAGCCATTTTGTGTGCTTGGTTGATTGTTAATTTTTGCTGCCATATTCTTGAAAGCTCTCATTCACTCGACTCCAGGTGGGTTGAACGACAAAACGCTACTCGATTTTAGTCCCGATTCTGCCTTCCGGACTAAACATATTTTTTAAATCGCTAAAATTCATCCAGATGAAAAACGCCTTGCCGACCAAATTTTGCTCTGGCACAAAACCCCAAACACGGCTGTCGGCACTATTATCGCGATTATCACCCATGGCAAAATATTGCCCAGCTGGCACAGTAATTTCTTCACCATCGGAAAGTTTGCTGCCAAGCGCACTCGGGTCATATTGACCAATAAAATCATGCACTAAGAGACGATGCTTGACCTCGCCCAACGTTTCATATGACTCATGCGCCGTCATCAGGTTAAGACCTTCCATCACATAATCATAATTGCCAATGTATTCACGCAGCAATTTTTCACCGTTAATCGTTAATTCTTTGTTTTGATAACGAATTTTATCCCCTGGCAAACCGACGACGCGCTTAATGTAGTCAATCGATGGCTCTGGCGGATAATGAAACACAAACACATCACCGCGTTGGGGTTTGCCAACTTCAATAAAGGTTGTGTTAATTAACGGCACGCGCAAGCCATAAGTAAATTTATTCACCAAAATATAATCGCCAACCAACAGTGTTGGCATCATCGAACCCGAAGGAATTTTGAATGGTTCCACAATGAACGAACGCACCAAAAACACGATTAAAATCACAGGGAAGAAACTTTTGGCATACTCGACCACGATTGGCTCTTTGGCACCAGTTGCGCGTTTTTTCTGCAAAAACAAGCCATCAAACAGCCAAATGAAGCCTGTGACGAGCAGGATCACAATCATAAAAAGGGCGAACATCATATTGTTTTTTCCAGTGATTATTCTTAACTATTATTTATCTTCAACGCGCAAAATCGCCAAAAATGCTTCTTGCGGAATTTCCACATTACCGACTTGCTTCATGCGTTTTTTGCCTTCTTTTTGTTTTTCGAGCAATTTACGTTTACGCGTAATATCACCGCCATAACATTTTGCCAGCACATTTTTACGCATCGCCTTCACTGTTTCACGCGCAATAATGTTTGCGCCTATCGCCGCTTGAATGGCAATATCAAACATTTGCCGCGGGATCAACTCACGCATTTTAGCCGCCAACTCACGCCCACGATAGACACTGTTTGCGCGGTGTACAATTAAACTTAAAGCATCGACGCGCTCGCCATTAACCATAATATCGAGCTTGACCAAATCTGCCGCGCGGAACTCTAAAAACTCATAATCCATCGAAGCATAACCACGTGAGACCGATTTTAATTTATCAAAGAAATCCAGCACGACTTCGTTAAGCGGCATTTCATAGCTCAACATCACTTGCCGCCCCATGTATTGCATATTGCGTTGTAGGCCGCGTTTATTATTGCAAAGCGTCATCACCGGGCCAACATAATCTTGCGGCATCAGCAAGTTCACTACAATCATCGGCTCGCGGATCTCTTCAATACGCGATGGCTCAGGCAAACGTGATGGGTTTTCAATTTGCACGACTTCGCCGGTTTTCAGCAGCAGCTCATAAATCACCGTGGGCGCGGTGGTAATCAAATCCATATCGTACTCGCGCTCTAAACGCTCTTGTACGATTTCCATATGCAACAAGCCCAAAAATCCGCAACGGAAACCAAAACCCAAGGCTGAAGAATTTTCTGGCTCAAATTGCAAGCTTGAATCATTCAAGCTTAATTTTTCTAACGCGGTTCTTAACGCTTCAAACTGGTTAGATTCCACCGGATACAAACCAGCAAACACTTGCGGCTTAACTTCTTTAAAACCAGATAACGGTTGCGCGGCAGGCCTACCAGAAAGTGTCACGGTATCGCCCACTTTGGCAGCAGCAAGCTCTTTAATGCCCGCAATAATAAAGCCTACTTCGCCTGCACTTAACTGCGTGCGTTGCAAGGATTTTGGCGTAAACACGCCAACTTGCTCACATAAATATTCTGCGCCAGTTGCCATCAGGCGGATTTTTTCTTTTGGCTTCAACACACCATCGACTACGCGCACCAGCATGACCACGCCGACATAGTTATCAAACCAAGCGTCAATCACCAAGGCTTTGAGTGGCGCATTCACATCGCCTTTTGGTGCTGGCACTTTAGCAACAACCTCCTCCAGCACATCACGGACGCCTTCACCCGTTTTGGCAGAACATTTCACGGCGTCAGACGCATCCACACCAATGACATCTTCAATTTCTTGACTGACACGCTCAGGGTCAGCCGAAGGCAAATCAATTTTATTGAGGACTGGATAGACTTCCACGCCCAAATCAATCGCGGTGTAGCAGTTTGCCACACTTTGCGCTTCCACACCTTGGCTCGCATCCACCACCAACAATGCGCCTTCGCAGGCCGAAAGCGAACGGGAAACTTCGTAGCTAAAATCCACATGCCCGGGTGTATCAATCAAATTGAGCTGATATATCTCACCGTTATTGGCTTTGTATTGCAGCGCTGCGGTTTGCGCCTTAATGGTAATCCCGCGTTCGCGCTCAATATCCATGCTATCCAGCACTTGCGCTTCCATTTCACGCGCCTCCAGCCCGCCACACAATTGAATAATGCGGTCAGCCAGTGTGGATTTGCCGTGGTCAATGTGAGCAATAATGGAAAAGTTGCGGATATTTTTCATTGTGTAATTGTTAAGCGCTTAAAAAGAGTCAAGGCGCTTGCCGCGCCTTTTTCAACAGGCGTGATTTTACTACAAGAGCTTGATTATTTTGTCATTATCTTTGGTGTATGATGAAAATTGGCCTGACGATTAAAGGTAAAACATCATTGCATCGCACACTCAACATTGCCACTTTTAACATGCACAAGGGCGTGACGCACTTTAATACGCGACTCGCTTTACACGAGCAACGTGATATTTTAAGAAAAATCTCGCCCGATATTCTTTTTCTGCAAGAAGTCAGAGAAAGTCACCACGGGCATCGCCAACGCTTTGATGCTTGGCCTGTGTTGGGGCCTTTACATTTTTTATCGCATCAAGAGTGGCCGCACCATGCTTATGGCAAAAATGCCGAATACCAACACGGGCATCATGGCAATGCCATTTTGTCAAAATTTCCAATCGCGTACAGCCAAAATAATGACATTTCCGCCCACCATATTGAGCAGCGTGGGTTTTTACATTGCGAAATTCATATCCCGCGTTGGGATACGCCTTTACATGCTTTATGTGTACATTTGGGATTATTTGCGCACTGGCGGCGCAAACAGCTGCAACAGATTGCAGCCTACATCACTCAAGAAATTGATCCAAAAAGCCCTCTGATTATTGCCGGTGATTTTAATGATTGGAGTACAAGAGTCGGCCGAAATTTTGCGCAGCATTTGCATTTGCAGGAAGCATTTACTCAGCATCACGGCAGCCATGCGCGTAGTTTTCCCAGTTGGTTGCCTATGCTAAAACTAGACCGCATTTACGTCCGCGGCTTTACTGTGCAACATGGTGAAGTACATGCAGGCAGACATTTTTTAAATGTCTCTGATCACGCCATTTTAACGAGCACCTTGATGAAATCATGACGCATTTTATTGATGGCAACCATATTGATTTACTCAAAAATGGCGCAGAATACTTCCCCGCCATTGAATCTGACATTGTCAACGCCAAGCATGAAATTTATTTGCAAACCTATATTTTTGAGGCAGATACAACTGGCTATCGGATTACCGAGGCGCTCCAACAAGCGGCTCAGCGTGGTGTCAATGTTTATGTGTTGCTGGACGGCTTTGGCAGCAAAGATTTACCAAAAAAAATAGTCGAAATGATGGAAGCGCATGGCGTGCATGTCATGTTTTTCCGCCCCAAAATTTCGCCATGGTCGTTCAAAAAAAGTCGCTTGCGGCGAATGCATCGCAAAGTCATTGTGATTGACTGCACTATCGCTTTTGTCGGCGGCATTAATATCATAGACGATTTCAACATGCCCACCTTAAAGCACCCTAACCCGGGGCCGCGACAAGATTATGCCGTGCGGATCACTGGCGCACTCATTCCGGCCATTCACCAAAGTGCTTATGCGCTGTGGAAACGCACAGCATGGCTACATGCAAAGCCAGCGCGTTCGCAACAAAAACGAACCACATCCAACACACCAGAAATACACGCTGGGATACGCGCAGCCTTTGTATTGCGCGACAATTTTTTACATCGGCGTGATATTGAAAATGCCTATTTAGATGGCATTAAAAAAGCTAAGTCAGAAATTATTATCGCCAACGCATATTTTATTCCCGGTAGAAAATTTCGCCGTGCTTTGGTCGCCGCGAGCCAACGCGGCGTTCAGGTCACACTGCTTTTGCAAGGCCAAATGGAGTACTCTTTCTTGCTGGCGACACGCGCATTTTATGAGCAGCTATTGAAGCAAAAAATTAAAATTTATGAATATCAATCGAGCTATATGCACAGCAAAGTTGCGGTGATTGACGAGCACTGGCTCACGGTTGGCTCATCAAACATTGACCCACTCAGCTTAATGATGGCGCGCGAGGCCAACGTGTTTGTGCTAGACAAAACACTGGCACAACATCTACGCACAGATATTTTAAGGTCGATTCAAGAAGACTCTGTAGAAATTTCACAAGATCATTGGAAAAAACAGCCGACTCACCAGCGGCTGATTTCTTGGTGCGTATACGGCGGCGTTCGCCTATTGGCGGGGATTGCTGGCATCACGCTCAAATAAAAAAGCCTACAATTAGTCTAGCCGTTCCGCAAAGGTGTGTAATATTTAAAACGAAGTGGCGTATGATCCTCTTTAGTGAATGCTAAAGAGGATTTTCATTTCCAGCATGAATTCTTCTTCAGCAATAAAATACAGAATACCAATAAAAGTAACGGGTATTTAGGTCAACTATTCCAAAAACATAGCTGTAGCAATTATGCTTTAGTCCCTATCCTAGTGTTGCAGTCCTTTGTTTTTGTATTTGTGGTAGGTATCCAAGTAAAAGTGCTTGGTATTTTTAGAGTGTTCTACAATTGAAATTTTGATTTTGATGGTTTTGAAAATAATCTAATTTAGATATTTATTAAAAGTTATTGTTTGAGATCATCTTTAAAATCAATTACTTATTTATAAGTACAAATTAGTATTACGCAATATTATTTGAAAAATTCAAAACGTCTCAAAAAACTGCAAGATTATGTGCGTGTCACCCAAGTAATAGATTTTAAACATCATAGCAAAAATAACTGTAATAGATGTTGCAGAAGTAATTCTATAATTGGATACAAATATTTCATTACAATAAAAAACGAGGATATTGCTATCCTCGTTAATTTTTACACACCTTTGCTGAACGGCTAGACAATTAGTAGGCTTTTTTATTTAATGCTGAAATTACTTGTTCATTTTTATTGGCACATAGAGTGTGCTATCCCCACGCAACACCAACACCGCCACCGTTTTACCAGCTGGCACAGCATTGATTTGCTTGTTAAATAGCTCCACACTTTGGCTTTCGCTATTATTTAAGCCCAAAATCACATCACCTCGGCGAATGCCAGCCTGCGCAGCAAGGCCTGCGCTGTCAATCACCAGCAAACCATTTTTGCCGTTCAATTTTTTCTTTTGTGCTGGCGTAAGCTCTTTTAAAGTCAGGCCGATTTTATTCACTTCAGGCTTAGTAGGCGTTTTATTGCTTTGTGCATTTTCATTACCTTCAGACGGCATTTCGCCGACACCGATGCTGAGCATTTGCACACCACCTTTGCGGAAGACTTCGACAGGCACAATTTTTCCGGCCTTGGTCGCCCCCACCACGCGTGGCAAATCCGCGGAAGTCATGATCGATTTATTATCGAATTTGGTAATCACATCACCGGCAATTAAGCCACCTTTTTCCGCCGGGCTATTTTTTTCTACACCCGCAATCAACGCACCATTGTTATTTTTCATGCCGAAAGATTCTGCTAATTCTTTGGTCAATTCTTGAATCGCAATGCCTAACCAACCGCGCGAAATTTTGCCGCTGGCTTTCAGTTGGTTAGAAATATCAATCGCTACATCAATTGGAATGGCAAAAGACAAACCGACTGAACCACCGGTGCGGCTATAAATTTGCGAATTAATACCAACCACTTCGCCATCCAAGTTGTAGAGTGGGCCGCCAGAGTTACCCGGGTTAATCGCAACGTCTGTTTGAATAAATGGCACAAAATTTTCTTGCGGCAAGGCGCGGCCTTTCGCGCTCACAATCCCCTGCGTCATGGTAAATTCAAGTCCGAAAGGGGAACCAATCGCCGCAACCCATTCACCTACTTTAAGTTTATTCGGGTCACCTAAAGTCGCTTTAGGTAAATTGGTCGCTTCAATTTTTAACAGCGCCACATCGGTACGTTTATCTGCACCAATAATTTTTGCTTTAAATTCGCGTTTGTCCGTGAGCTTCACTATCACTTCATCCGCCTCATTTACCACGTGTGCGTTGGTTAAAATATAACCATCGGCACTGATAATAAAGCCGGAACCTAAAGATTTTGATTTATATTCTGGCTGTTCACCGCCTTGCCCAGGCGCGCCCGGCATATTCGGGATGCCAAACCGGCGTAAAAATTCCTGCATCATTTCGTCTTGCGGCATGCCTTGAAAAGGCGATTCGACATGGACGTTTTGCGTCACACTGATGTTCACCACTTCAGCGCCATGTTTTTCGGCAAGCTCAGTAAAGTCAGGCAGTTCACGCCCCCAAGCCGGAGCCTGTACAAACATCGCCACACTCAATAAAGTCATGCTGACCCAACGTTTAAACATCGTTATTTACCTCGTTTCTGTTGAAATAATTCAGATATAAAAAATACAATTGAAATTACGACTGGCAAGCTGCAGGGGCTGCATCACCACGTCGCAACAGCACAGCATAAGGCTGCTGTGTTAGCGTTTCAAAAAATGCTGTACGTGTTCCGCGTACATTGGTCAATTTTTTCACCATAAAAAAGCCGAGCATCAAACCAAATATCGCACCCAGTATCACATAAACATCTTGTTTAAAAAGAGTTTGCGCGACACCTGCACCAGCAAACAGCGTAAAAAGTGGCACAACGTAGAGCAAAAATGTCGCATTCAAAAATGCTTTTTCTTCAATGCCAACCACTACGCGCTCACCCACTTTGGCATCAATCACGTTGTCTACCTTAATTGTCACATCTTCATGACCCAACATTTTGCCCCAAGTCGCGTTGCCACAACCCCGCGTTTGCCCACAAATACCACATGCAGTGCGACGCTCAATCACCAAGCGCACTTGCGTGCCTAGTTGCTCGGTCACAATTGCATTTTCTTCTATCATAAATTGCATATCCCCTTATTTTTTAAATACCACAGCTTCAGCAATTTTTTCGACTGTTTCTTGCGGCACTTCACCCACGGCAGTAATTTGGTAACCATTTTGCACATGGGCATAAAAACTATTATTGCCCACCGTGTGGTGGCCAACGCGCTGCTTTTGGCGTACCGGCTCTATAAATAATGATACCGTAGCCAAACCATCGGACAGCACGATTTGCGTCACTGGTGTGGTTTTGCCATGTGCCATCAATTTGATTTGCGCCACTTTATTAAATCCGGTTGGCAAAGTAGGAATCACCCAGGTGCCTGTCGCATCAGGTGCGTCTTCAGTGGGTATTTCATCTTCCATTTCATAGTTTTTTCCGGTATTAATTTGCGGGCGGAACCAGTGAAGATCCAGTTGTTCCATCAAATTCACTTGGTTAAATGCAATAGTTTCCAACGCCTCTTGTTTAGCGTTTTGCATGCAATATTTAAGAAGCAAGCCGTATTCTTGATCCACCCAAAATTTATAGTGATGGCGAAAATTATCCTTTGGCACCAACATGAGCTGCCGCGCATCTCTGCCCGCAACGCTATCAGCTTCCCCCTCATAAAGCGCATAACTTGCCTTTAAATGCTCCAATTGAGTAGGTAAAATTGCCGGAAACAAGTTTTGCCCACGACGCTTTTGGATGATAATTTTTTCTTTTTTAGGGTTAAAAATCACTAGGTCTCGCCCTTGGCTAAACACCTCACGCGGCGAGCTATCGAGCAATACATTGCGCGAATACTCACCGTTACCATTATTTAAATGGGTGATCTGCACCGCTTTAGTTTGGTGGCCGGACTCATAAATAAAAATGCCGCGGTAACTTAACTGATGTGCAGCAACCGCCGCTTTTTGTAGCGTTTGCCAACCATCTTCCACTTGTTCAGCGCGTACGCGAGGCGTAAAAGCGGCGCTAACCAGAAAAAACGCACTCGCTAACAAGCAAGTGCGTCGAATTGATACGGCTGGTTTCATTCTGAATAGCTAGCAGTTTGTAGATAGTATGCGCTTGCGGAAGGTGCTGAAGCGTGATGTGCCGCCAAATATTCTAGTTGTGCGATAGGCGCATCTTCTTCAACAGCCATACCTGCCACTGCAACTTGTTGTGTAGGTGAATCAGTTTTAGACAGTTTTCTTACATCTGCCGCTTGCGCAACTGGATTACCTTGGGAAGCTTCTACTGAACGTTGATCTAATGTGGTTTGCACTGAAATTGTTGAAGGTTGTACTGCTTGCGTCGCCGCCAATTGCAACCCTGCTTCCGGCGCGGCTTGCCATTGCTGATTCACCATTGCCCAGCCAACCACCAACACAGCAGCACAAGAGGCCGCTATTGACCACGCTGCAGGCAAGGCAGTGTTTTTATGCGCTGCAGTACGCTGCTTAGCTCTTGGTAGCGCGCTGGGTGCAAGCACCGTTGGCTCAAGTTCGATTTTCTCCATGAGGCGCGCAGTAAAATTGTCTTGCAACGAGGGCACACCGCGCATGGCATCGCCTATCGTTTGATAGTCACGCCAAACTTGTTGAGATTTTTTATTCCCTAGCAAGCTTTGCAGCTCTCTCGAAAAATTTTCCTCAGCCAGTTCACCATCTGAAAGCGTGGAAATCTGCTCGCTCATTCTTGACTCCTAACCCTATACAACACAAATATTAACCATTAAAAAAAGAAATAATTTCTAAAAAAGCCAAATTACCAGCGCTTATGTTCTGGGGTATCTAACAGCGGACGCAATTTTGTGGCAATTGTTTCACGCGCCCGAAAAATACGCGAACGCACAGTGCCTATTGGACACTGCATAATCGTCGCAATTTCCTCATAACTTAAGCCTTCAATTTCGCGTAGTGTAATCGCAGTACGTAAATCATCTGGCAACGCCATCACAGCATCATTCACAGTCTGCGCAATTTCTTTGGTCATCAATGAAGATTCTGGCGTCTCCATGACGCGCAACTCATCACCATCTTCAAAGTTTTCAGCATCATCAATTTCAATATCGGTGGTGACGCTTGGGCGACGCCCCATTGAAACCAAATAATTTTTAGCGGTATTAATACCAATGCGATACAACCATGTATAAAAAGCGCTATCGCCACGAAAATTTGGCAAAGCGCGATACGCTTTGATAAAAGACTCCTGAACAACATCTTCAATTTCGGCTTGATCACGAATCATACGCGACACTAAGCGTGCAAGTTTGCGCTGATATTTTTCTACCAACAGGCCAAAAGCACGTTTATCCCCGCGTTGCGCGAGCAGGACTAGCTCGTGATCTACCTCACGCGTACCAGCGGGCGCAGAAATATTCACTTGATTTACATTCCCCAAAGATTTGTCATTGTGCGATGCCATTGCGCTATTGTATGAATTTTCCAAGGCGTTGGCATTACTTTTCAGTGTGTTTGAAACAACTTTTAATTGTGCCTGACTCGTACGACTACCATCTAACATTAGATTCACTGTCATGACGCATCCCTTCATCTATTACAGAAATAGTTGTTTAAAAAAAACCGCCACTACATTACCATTGGTTTTTCTTAATAAACCACTCTTACGACCACGCATATTTTGCATAAGTTCCCTTGTATGCTTCGTCACTTTTAACTTAAATACGCCCCATGCAGCAATTTGATGTACTGATTATTGGCAGCGGCCTCGCCGGCTTGTCTCTTGCGCTGCGCGTTGCGGCAGACAAAAAAGTGTGTGTAGTGAGTAAACGCGAGATCAACGATGCGGCTAGCGATTGGGCGCAGGGCGGCATTGCTGCCGTACAAAACGACGAAGACTCTATCGAAGCCCATGTGCAAGATACGCTGATTGCTGGCGCAGGTTTATGCGATGAAGCAGTCACCAAAATGGTGGCTGAACAAGGTAAAAAATCTGTTGATTGGTTAATTGAACAAGGCGTAGCGTTCACACGCACTGACGATAATAATAGTTACCACTTAACGCGTGAAGGCGGTCACAGCCAACGGCGCATTATTCATGCGGCTGATGCCACCGGCCATGCTGTGCAATTAACGCTTTCAGAAAAAGTGCGTCAGCATCCCAATATCACCTTGCTGGAAAATCATATCGCGGTCGATTTAATTACCACCAGCAAGCTCAAAAATATCAAGCAAGAAAATATCGGCGAGGGTCAATTTCCTGCTGATGACAACCGCTGTTTGGGTGCCTATGTACTGAATAGCAAAACCGGCAAGGTGATGACCATGGCAGCACAAAATACGGTGCTGGCAACGGGTGGCGCTGGCAAAGTCTATTTGTACACGACCAACCCCGATGTCAGCACCGGCGATGGCATCGCCATGGCTTGGCGCGCAGGTTGTAGAGTCGCCAATATGGAGTTTATACAGTTCCACCCTACTTGCTTGTTTCACCCGCATGCTAAATCATTTTTAATTACTGAAGCGGTGCGTGGTGAAGGTGGTGTCTTAAAGCTGCCCGATGGTTCACGCTTTATGCAGGAACACGACCCGCGTGCCGAGCTTGCGCCGCGTGATGTCGTCGCGCGCGCGATTGACTTTGAGATGAAAAAACGCGGGATTGATTGTGTCTATTTAGATATCAGCCACAAGCCGCAAGCGTTTATTACATCGCACTTTCCCAACATTTATAAACGCTGTTTAGAATTTGGCATTGATATTTGTAAAACGCCGATTCCGGTGGTGCCAGCCGCGCATTACACTTGCGGCGGCGTGATGACAGACGCGCAAGGCCGGACAGATATTCAACATTTGTATGCAATTGGCGAAACAGCTTGCACAGGCTTACATGGCGCAAATCGGCTCGCCAGCAATTCTTTATTAGAGTGCTTGGTGTTTGGCCAAGCGGCTGCACAAGACATTTTGCAGCAGCCAAAAATGAAAGTACCGCTGTTACCTTATTGGGATGAAAGCCGCGTCACGGATGCCGATGAAGAAGTGCTGATTACCCACACTTGGGATGAATTACGCCGCTTTATGTGGAACTACGTAGGCATTGTCCGCACAGATAAGCGCTTGAGTCGCGCACTCCACCGCATCCATATGTTGCGCGATGAAGTGCACGAATTTTATAGCAATTTTAAAATTAGCCATGACTTAATCGAGCTTAGAAATTTATTGCAAGTGGCTGAATTAATAGTAAAAAGCGCGATTGAACGCAAAGAAAGCCGCGGCTTACATTTCAGCAAAGACCATCCCAATTTGGACGCCGAAGCGATTCCCACAGTGCTAGTGCCTTCCAATTACTATAGCTTGTTAGATCGCGAACACGGCCACCACCCGCATTAGCCCATGTTCAAACTCGTTTTAAGCCTGCTTTTTTCGCTGAGCTTTTTCCCCAACACAAGTGCCGCACAAACCTATTTACTTAAATATGTGTACGATGGCGACACCGTCAAATTACAAGATGCAGATGGCGAATTTAAGTTAAGAATCAAAGACATTGACGCACCAGAGCGCAACCAAGCCTATGGAAAAAAAGCGCGTCGTGCAGTGATGCAGTTGTGCAAAGGCAAAGAGACACTTGTCACTGTACGGCTCACCGGCATGGATAAATATCAACGTTATTTGGGGCGCATGCAATGCAACAATATTGATGTGAGCTTATATTTAGCAGAGCAAGGCTTGGCATGGTTTGATACAAAATATTCAAGTGATTTTGAAATTTTACAAGCGCAAAAAATGGCCCAACAAAACAAAGTCGGGCTGTGGCAAGAGTCAAACCCGATGCCGCCTTGGGTTTGGCGCAAGTTACACCACTAGGCTTTAAGGCGTAAAAAAGTAACGCGTTAAATGGAAAAAAATTGGCGCAGCAAAGCTCACAGAATCCATGCGGTCCATCATACCGCCGTGACCTTCAATCATGCTACCCCAATCTTTAGTGCCAATACTGCGTTTGACGGCTGACAGCACCAGCCCACCTAAGAAACCCATCATCACAATCACCAAAGCCATCAACGCACTTTGCCATGGCGTAAATGGCGTAATCCACCACATTGCTGCGCCGACTGCAACGGTGCTTAAACCGCCACCAATCAAGCCTTCCAAGGTTTTATTGGGGCTGACAATCGGTGCCACCTTAGTTTTGCCGAACAAGTTACCAAACACGTATTGCAGCACATCACTCAATTGGACGATGAGCATAAAATAAAAAAGTAGCAGCGCATTTTGGCCTTCATACTCAGGAATATTCAGTAACAAAAGCGCTGGCGCGTGACTAATGCAGTACACCGCCACCATCACACCCCACTGTATTTTTGCCGTGCGCTCAAGAAAAAAATCGACCTCTTGCGCCAACACCGCGATGCAAGGCATAAACAAAAACGCGTAGACCGGAATCAAAATCGTGAACAGTGAATACCATTCAATGTAGATCAGGTAATAATGTAGTGGCAGGAGTAGAAAAAATACAAAAGACAGCGTCAAATGGTCGCCGCGACGCGTTGGCGTGAGCGTGATAAATTCACGCAATGCAAAATATGAAATCGCTGTAAACAGCAAAATTGTCCCCAATTTGCCCGCAAGATACGCCGTGGCAAAAATCACCACCATCACCCACCACGCGTTAACGCGCGCAATTAAATTGACAATCACTTTTTGTTTTTTTTCATCCGCAGCTGACGTTTGCAATTTTTTTTGTAAAAACGCGCCAACTAACGAGGCTATCAACAACAGGCTCGCAATGCCACCCATCAGCCAATAAAATTTGGTTTGGGTATCAAGCCCCACCAATAGTTGTGCAGCCGTCATGATGCATTTCCCCGTGAAATAAGCGTGAGTAAAGTATGCCTTGCACGCGTCAAAAAGTCTTTTTTAGGTTCATTTTCAAGCATTTTGGTAGGTTCACCAAAATGCGCAGTGCAAATTAGCGGCACCGGTAAATACGTGCCTTTAGGAAAGCTGCGGTGCAATGTATCTAAATACACAGGGATTAATTTAACTTGCGGGAATGCTAACGCTAGATGATAAATACCCGGCTTAAATTCATCCGGCTCTGCATGAGTGCGCCGCGTGCCTTCTGGGAAAATGATCAAAGAATCACCTTGTTCCAGCGCTGTAAATAATGGCAACAATGGATGCTGACCAGCTTTGACTTTCCGCTCAATTAAAATAGCATTCAAAATATCCAGCGCAAAAAATTGCTTGATGCGCCCAGTTCCCCAATAGTCTTTGGCAGCGACTGGTCGTGTTTTTTTGCGGATGTCAGCGGGTAGCGCCGCCCACACCGCCAAGGTATCTAAATGACTGCTATGGTTAGCGAAATAAATACTTTGCGCTTTGGAAGGCGGCACTTGCCATTTTGCATAAGCGCCCACCAGCAGCCGCACTAGACCAATTAGCAAAGCACGCATAATTTTTACAAACATTATTGCGCCTGTTGATTGAGCAATTTAGACATGGCGCGCAACCTTGTGACACAAGTTAAGCCAGCGCCAACTGCAATCACAATCGCACCAATCAGTAAAACATGTGCGCTACCAAACATTGTCAGCTCCGCCGCCGCGAGCAAGCAACTTAACGTCATCACAAACATACGGTGCTGCTTTGCCATCGGCCCGCGAAAATCTTGCTCTAAACCTAAACTGCCGCCCAATACCCGAATATACGCAGTTTTTGCGGCGAGCAACGCACCCAACCAACCTAGCCAAGGCAAGCCAACCGCATATCCCAGCGCCACGATAAATAAAGAGTCAGCAATTCTATCTGGCACCTCGTTATACAGCGCGCCGACTGGCGATTTTTTTCCGCCTTCAATCGCCACCATGCCATCCAACATATTGCACAACAAACGTAGCTGAATACACACCGCCACCAAAATCAAAACCGTTGGAGTGAGCGCGTTAGCGCTATAGCACATCAACAACCAAGCACCAACCAGTGCGGGAATGATACTCAAAAAAGAAATTTGGTTGGGGATCATGCCGCTTTGCACAATCAAACGGGCTAATTTTTTTGCCCATGCTTTTTCACGCGTGGCAAGTGGGCGGCGATTGCCTTTGGATTCTGGTTGATCAACTTCGGGTGTTTGATTATTCATTCTATTTTCCCCAATGGTCAGCACATGATTGTGCGCTAAGTATGGCGCAACTTATTCAGTGCGTAAAGCCATTCGAAACGCAGCCATACCACCCGCATCACAAATAGTTTAAAATTCAAAAAGTTGTATTTTTAGCAGCTTCTTTTTACTCAAAGATTTTAGGAAATCACCATGCAAATCTCCATGAACACCGTTGTTTATATGACTTACGAACTTAAAGATGCTGACGGCAACGTGCTGGAATCCAGCCAAGAACCTGTTGCATACTTGCACGGTGGTTACGACAACATTTTCCCCAAAGTAGAAGAAGCCATGCATGGCAAAAACCCGGGAGATGTGGTGACTGTAGATTTACAACCAGACGACGCATTTGGCGAATATGACGAAGAACTCGTGCAAATTGAACCAGCCAGCGCATTCCCAGCAGCAGAGTTAAAAGTCGGCATGCAGTTTGAAGGTGAAGACGAAACCGGCGACGTGATTTTATACACTGTGACAGAAATTGCCGATGGCAAAGTCGTGGTTGACGGCAACCACCCTTGGGCAGGTGAACGTATGATTTTCACCGCCACAATTAAAGATGTGCGCCCAGCCAAACAAGAAGAAGTCAGCCACGGCCACGTACATGGCGCGGGTGGGCATCATCATTAAATCAGCTTCGGATTTCTAAATTACGTTAGTTGTACAAGGGCGGCGCGTTGCATAAAAAGGATTAGTGAAAACGTTGAAAATTACTGACTTTCTCGCAATCTATGCCGCCATTCTCTCTTCGGTGGTTTTTCTTTGGAACGTTCTTCAGTCTAGACCTCGATTTAAAGTCAATCTACTTTTCGGTGTGGATACTGTTGATGGCGTAACTACATCCGGAATATCAATTGTCATAAGGAACACGTCTTCCCACGATATTCACCTTGCTGCCATTAGTCTAGCCTACCCCTATACCAAAGTAGGTATAAAAGAAAAGCTATTACATTTGTGGCGCTTCAAACGTTGGCCTCGTAGGCTAGGTTGGTGTCACGCTAGTTTATCGAATTACTCCATAAAAGATGGTTGCCCGATGTGTCTTGCGGCACGAAAGTCGCATCATATCCTCGTGCCAAAGGAAGTCGTAGAAAAAATTCTTTCAGATGCCACGCAAGACATCCTTATTGTGGCAGTACAAGACCAACTCTGGAATAACGCCTACTCGCGTCCATTCAAATGGTTAATAACAAAGAAGGCATGACGCTCACTTTTTTGTTCAAACGCGTAAGATGCTACCGCAACATCTATGCTTATTCCAACCCTTGCTACCGCGCCTAAGTTTAAGTAAAAATTTAGTGGATTTTAAGCTCGGGCTGTTTGAAGGCGGCACGCCTGAGTTTCCCGAGCGACCTAAACTTTTGATTCAACTTAGGAAAAAAGCGGTAGAGGTCGCCTTCTTTTTGGATTCTTTTTCTTGGCGACGCAAGAAAAAGAATCTCGCCAGTCGGGCGAGACCGACTAGTCTCAATTGCGAAAATGAAACCCCTAGATTCCGGCCTCCGCCGGAATGACAACACCCAACAAGTTAAAGCAACCCCTTCAACTCATACAACAAATCCAACGCCTGTTTTGGCGTTAAATCATCCACCTGTAAACTTTCCACCGCACTCACCAACGGGTGTGTTTTTTCTTCTTTCTCAAGCGCACTCGTCATAAACATATCGGGCTGCACATCACTTAACTGCGCCGCCACTTGTTGTTGCTCAAGCAAATTTAATTTGCGCTTAGCTGCAGCCACCACCGATTTTGGAATCCCTGCCAACGCCGCCACTTGCAACCCATAACTTTGATTCGCCGCACCTTCTTCCACCTTGTGCAAAAACACAATATGGTTGCCATGTTCCACCGCGTCCAAATGCACATTGGCGGCTTGTTTAAATTCATCCACAATCCGCGTCAACTCAAAATAATGCGTTGCAAACAGCGTGTAGCTGCGATTTTTCTCTAGGAGTTGCTTCGCCACTGCCCACGCCAAACTCAATCCATCAAAAGTGGAAGTCCCACGACCAATTTCATCCAGCAGCACCAAACTTTTTTCCGTCGCGTGATGCAAAATATTGGCGGTTTCTGTCATCTCGACCATAAAGGTAGAACGCCCACCTGCCAAATCGTCAGACGCACCAATTCGCGTCATAATGCGATCAATTTCGCCGATTTTTACTGAAGTTGCCGGCACGTAGCAGCCGCAATGCGCAAGCAGCACAATCAGCGCGGTTTGCCGCATAAAGGTCGATTTACCGCCCATATTGGGGCCGGTAATCAATAAAAGTTGTCGATATGGGTTCAAAGTGACATCGTTAGCAATGAACACATCGCCCCCTGCCTGCTGAGTAATATTTTCGACGACAGGATGGCGGCCAGCGATGATTTCAATGCCAGGCTCGGTAGAAAATTCTGGTGCCACATAATTTAGCGCCACTGCTCGCTCAGCAAAGACACACAACACATTTAGGCTCGCCACCGCGCCCGCATTCATTTGCAGTGTGGCGATATGCGGCGCAAGCGCATCCAAAATTTGTGCATAGAGCAATTTTTCGCGCGCTAACGCCCGCTCATTTGCGCTCAAGACTTTATCTTCAAACGCTTTGAGCTCTGGCGTGATAAAGCGCTCTACGTTTTTAAGCGTTTGACGGCGGCGATATTCTGGCGGCGCGGCTTCCGCCTGCGCGCGGCTCATTTCAATGTAAAAGCCATGCACATTGTTAAATTCTACTTTGAGGTTTTGGATGCCAGTCCGCGCTTTTTCTTGCGCTTCGTACTGCAGCAAAAATTCACCGTGATTATTTTGCAACGCACGCAGCTCGTCCAATTCTGCATCAAAGCCTTCCGCGATCACACCACCATCGCGTAGCACCACGCTTGGCTCTGGCTTAATCGCAGCCGCGAGCAGGCGCACAACTTCACTTGGCGGCGTGAGGCTTGCGTTTAAGGTTTGCAGCAAACTGGCCGAAAAATGGGTAATTTTTTCCTGCACTTGCGGCAACTTGTGCAAACTGGCCGCCAAGCCAGATAAATCGCGCGGGCGTGCCGTTTTGAGCGCGACGCGCGCAGTGATACGCTCAATATCGCCGACCGATTTTAATTCGTGATGTACCGCTTCAAACTGTTGTTGTGCAATTAATTCGCCAACGGCTTGATGACGCTTGAGCACTAAATGACGGTCTTGCAACGGCTCATGCAGCCAACGCCGCAGCAAGCGTGCACCCATCGCCGTTTTTGTAGTATTCAATAAAGAATATAAAGTCGGACTTGCCTCGCCACGCAGGGTGACATCAATTTCTAAATTTTTGCGTGTCGCAGCATCCAGCTGAATAAACGCACTGGTTTCTTCCACTGAAATGGCATTGATATGTGGCAGCGCTGTGCGTTGGGTATGTTTGACGTAATCGAGCAACGCGCCCGCGGCACCTATGGCTGGTTTTAAATTGGCGCAGCCAAAGCCGTTTAAATCATACGTGCCAAGTTGTTGTGTAAGCGTTTTAGTTGCGCTTTCAACATCAAACTGCCAAGGACTTAATTGTTTTTTAGCCGCCTTGATTTGCGAAAGTGCCGGGTGAGTAAAATCATCGGCGATTAAAATTTCAGTCGGCGCAATGCGCTCAATTTCCTGAGCGAGCAAACCAACAGCGATTTCGCCCAACACAAAACTGCCAGAGGCCAAATTAAGCCGCGCCAACCCCAATAGACCATCCGCCGCAAAAATACTTAATAATTGGTAATCGCGCGACTCTTCCAACAGCGCTGTGTCAGTCAACGTGCCGGGCGTCAAAATGCGTGAAACTTGGCGCTCAACCGGGCCTTTGCTCGTGGCAGGGTCGCCCACTTGTTCGCAAATCACCACCGCCTCACCCATTTTGGCGAGCTTGGCTAGGTATTGCTCAACTGCGTGATAAGGTACCCCAGCCATTTTGATTGGTTGACCATTGCTCGAGCCACGGTGCGTGAGCGTGATGTCAAGCAAACGTGAAACCTTTTCGGCATCTTCAAAAAACAACTCGTAAAAATCGCCCATGCGGTAAAACAGCAACATGTCCGGATGCTGCGCTTTCAACGCTAAATATTGGCGCATCATGGGCGTATGGTTCGCAAATGGCGTTGCATCAGGCGTGGAGTTTTTTTGCAAGGAGTTCACCAAATTTATGAATGTTTTTTTATAGGCGCATTTTACATCGTTATTTGATTGGATAGATGTGAGAAACTCTTGTTAGAATACTCAGAACAAAATTAAAACCTGCCATTTTTATAAATCGACATATCGTGTGAATTCAATGAAAAAAACCATTTCTCTTCTCAGCCTCGTTGGCAGTTTATTTGCCGCAATACCAGCGCAAGCGGCTTATCAACTGCTAGACCTAAGTGCCTACTTAGATGCTTCTGGCAATTATGCTTACTCAAGCGCGCTTAACGACAGCAACGGTGTCGGCGGTATGGGCGGTAGTTTTAATCCAGTTTACTGGACTGGAAGTGCCGCTCAAAGCCTCACGACACTCGGTGGAAGTTCCGGCATGGCATTTGGCACCAATAACACAGCCCAGACCGTCGGCTGGAGCACGCTTGCCGGCAATGCAAACTGGCATGCTACTTTGTGGGATAGCGCAGGCAATGCCACGGATTTAAAAGGGATAGATGCCAGCCGAAATAGTGAGGCGTTTGCCATTAACAACACAGGCAATGCGGTTGGATGGAGCTTTAATACTTCCGGACAATCACATGCTACGCTTTGGAGCGATTCGAATATTATTGATTTAGGTAGTGTAAGCGGCTATTCAGAAAGCGAAGCTTATGGCATCAACGCTAGCAACCAAATTGTTGGACTTTCAATGAATGGCGCAAATCGCTCAGCCACTTTATGGAGCTACGATGGTAGCAATGTCTCCGTCAGCAATTTAGGTAGTGGTGAAGCCTATGCAATTAATGATAGCGGAACCATTGTAGGCATTTCAGGCGACAGCGCCGTGTTCTGGAGCAGCGGAAGCGTGAACACATTGAGCGGCTTGGGCGGAAGCTTTAGTAATGCGTATGATATCAATAATGCTGGCCTGATTGTGGGTAACAGCACGGATGCCTCTGGCGACTATCATGGCGTTTTGTGGTCAAGTGGCAACATTTTTGATTTAACTAGCCTACTCGATCAACCCCTCATTGATGCAGGCTGGCTCATTACCGATGCGTTTTCGATCAATGAGAGCGGCAATATTTTGGCATATGCTCAAGATGGCGCTGGCGATAGTCGAACCGTGTTGTTATTCACAGCAAGTGTAGCGGCCGTCCCGGAAGCCAGCACTTCGCTAATGCTATTGGCTGGATTATGCTTGATTGGTTTTAAAGGTAGATTCAAACAAGCGGCATAAAACTAAATGTAAAAAACAAAAAGCCGCTTAAAAAGCGGCTTTTTTAAATTCTTACCAACGTTAAAGTGGCTGCTTGCGGTTCACACCCTCAGCTTGCTTGTTTTTGCGCTGTTGCTTAGCAGTACTGTTATTAACTAACGTATCAGACTCCAGCGACTTTTGTAGCTCCAAGCTTGCCTCTGCAGCCCTTCTTCGCTCCTCAATACGCATTTGCGCACTTTCTAACTCTTCTAAAGAGATTAAGCCATCTTGGTTTTCGTCAACCGCATTAAAATGTCGGGCAATCTGCGGAAGTTTATCCGTAGCCTCTTGGCGATCAATCGTATTGTCAAAGTCACGATCAGCATCAAAGAAACGCTCTCGTATACTTTCACGCATCGCGCGACGCCTAGCCTCGATTTGGTCGTGGTCCTGATCGACAGAACGCGCATAGTCCTCTAAGGCTTTGCGCAATCTTTCTCGGTGCTCTGGACTAAAATTAAGCTCTAGCGTTTGCTGCATTGCATCTATTTGCTCGTCAGAGTCGATGGCCGCAGGAGAAACTACTTTTTGGGCGACCTGAATATTTTTGCCAGCAGGAAAGCCATCAGAGGAAAAACAAAGCAACATGCACAACATGCACTGTGCATATTTTTTGGGAAACAAAAATTGATAGGTCAATGAATGCAAGTGATATCTTCTTAAGGGTTAATAACTTGAACAAAAATTGCCGTCTAAGTTGAACTTAGAGGGGCTATCATGCTATAGGATTGTTAATCGAATGTTTCATTCAAAAGCAAAATTGTAATCATTTGTAAACGATTATTTAAACATTCTAAGCCACCAAAGTCACATGATAAACCTAGAGAATGTTATCTCGTACCAACAACTTAGCATATGACGAACAACGTGCGTTTTAGTTTACTTTTCGTAAAACATCCACCTATTGCATTTGATATTAAGTGAAACTAGGCTTACACTTTAGCGCGGCTAGCTAGCTAATAAAGTAAACATGGAATAAGTGAGTACGCGTGATAAAGTGCAAGGCGCCTGATGGAGAGTGCCCCTCAACACAGCAACTCGCTCACGCAGCCACTTAATCCCTTATTCCTTGTTTCCTAAAAATCTGGAAATCAAAACGGATAAAAAATGACTACACCTCAACTTAAAAGAATTTTGGTCGTCGACGACGATGTGCGTTTACGAGAGTTATTGCAGCGTTACTTAACCGAACAAGGGTTTAGCGTAAAAGTCGTCGCCGATGCGAAAGAAATGGATACCGCACTTGCCAATAATGACGTTGACCTCTTAGTACTCGACCTGATGCTCCCCGGCGAAGATGGCCTCTCTATCTGTCGTCGCATTCGCGGCACTGGCTCCATGTTGCCAATCATCATGCTCACCGCCCGCGGCGATGAGGTTGATCGCATCATTGGTCTTGAGATGGGTGCAGATGATTACCTACCAAAACCATTTAATCCACGCGAGTTATTAGCCAGAGCCAACGCCGTATTGCGTAGACACGAGCGCCTGCAACCAAGTGCGCCAGCAATCAATAGCGACAATGTATCAATCGGCGACTTTGTTTTTAACGCGTCTACGCGATCTTTAAGCAAAGATGGCGTACCAGTCACCATCACCAGCGGTGAATTCGCACTACTCAAAGTATTTGTTGATCATCCGCGCCAGCCACTTTCCCGTGACCGCTTAATGCAGTTGGCTAGAGGTCGGGAACTGGATGTATTTGATCGCAGTATCGATGTGCAAGTTTCTCGCTTACGCAAATTGATCGAGCCAGACCCAGCACACCCACGCTACCTTCAAACCATGTGGGGCTTTGGTTATGTGTTTATTCCAGATGGTGAAGTCGATTAATTTGTTGCATTGCCATCTAGGTTTTTGATCTGTTCACACCGTTGAAAACACGTTTTTTCCCTAAAACGCTACTTGCCCGCACCATGCTGCTAATGGCCGTATTATTGGCTATTGGGCAGGTGGCTTCTTTGCAGATTTTTGAATATTTTGAGCGCGAACCACGTGCAGAGCAAACCGCGTTGCAAGCAGTTACGGTAGTCAATTACACGCGCGCATCGCTCATCGCATCGCAAGAAAATTTACGCCTAGCTTTGCTTTCTGAAATCACCGGTAAAGAAGGCGTGCGCATTTATTATGCGGACTTTATGGAGGAAATTGAACCGCTACCCGCCGACCCTTTTGTCAACTTGGTTGCACAAAAAATTCGAGATCGATTGGGCGTTGAAACCATCATCACTGTCAACCACTACGGCATTGAAGGCTTATGGGTAAGCTTTAATATTGGTCAAGATGATTTTTGGGTGGTCATACCACGCATTCATGTCGAACGTCCTTTTCCTTGGCAGTGGCTGGGCTGGGGCGCACTCGTACTCACCCTTTCGTTGGCAGGCGCCTATTTACTCGCTTCTAAAATTAATCGGCCACTCAATTTACTGGTCGATGCTGCCAACCAGCTTCGTAAAGGCGAGCATCCGGAAAAATTGCCAGAAGATGGCATGACCGAACTGAGCGAAGTGAGTCATACTTTTAACAGAATGGCAGAATCGTTAGCAGAATTAGACGCTGAACGCACACTTATTTTAGCCGGTGTTTCGCATGACATTCGCACCCCGCTCGCGCGTTTACGGCTGGCAGTAGAAATGCTACCGGAACAAGCTAACTACCTAAGAACAGGCATGGTAGAAGATATTGCCGATATGGATAATATCATCCATCAATTTTTGGATTTTGTGAAAGGCGTAGAAGGCGAGCCGACACAAATGCAAGATATCAACGCACTGCTAAAAAGCCTGCAGGAAAGACAATCCCGCGCAGGAAGAAATGTGATTGTGGAATTTGCGCCCACTTACTTTATCCCGATTCGCCCGCTCGGCATGCAGCGTTTACTCGATAATTTAGTGAATAACGCTTATATCTACGGCAAGGGAGAGGTGCGCGTCGTTGCCAGAATTTATGCCAGCTTGGTGAGAATCAGCATAATTGATAACGGCCCCGGCATTCCGGAAAGCCATCTAAAAAAATTACTTCGACCATTTGAGCGCTTAGACTCTGCTCGCACTAATGCAGGGGGCAGTGGTTTGGGCTTAGCGATTGCTGACCGTATTGCCAAATTACATCACGGAAAATTAGAACTCATCAACCGACCAGAAGGCGGCTTGGAAGCACGCCTAAGCTTACCTATTTATTAATCGGGTAAAACCAGTTTAATTTCTCTCGCAGTTGCACCACCTCGCCGACGATTGTCAAACAAGGCGCTTTAATTTGTACGGCTTGCACCTTTTCATGCAAGTCTTTCAGTGTCGCTGTCACTACTTTTTGATGCTGGGTTGTGCCTTGCTGCACCACAGCAGCGGGCATGTCTGGCGACACGCCATGGACAATTAACTGCTCGCAAATTTGTTGCATGCCCACCAAGCCCATATAAATCACCAAGGTTTGTCGTGGGCGCGCCATCGCCTGCCAATCAAGATCCAGCACAAATTCCCCATTGGCTGCAGCTTTCAAATGGCCAGTAATAAACAAGCAAGATTGCGAATAATCGCGATGCGTGAGTGGAATGCCCGCATAACTTGAAACACCATTGGCAGCAGTAATCCCCGGCACAACTTGAAAAGGCACGCCATGCTGCATCAAGGTTTCAATTTCTTCGCCGCCTCGGCCAAAAATAAACGGGTCGCCCCCTTTTAGGCGCAATACGCGTTTGCCTTGCAAGGCCAATTTTGCTAAAAGTTCGTTAATTTCCTCTTGTGGCAACGTATGCTGATTGCGCGCTTTACCAACGTAAATCAATTCCGCATCACGGCGTACCAACTCCATCACTTCTTGGCTCACCAGCTTATCGTACACACAGACATCGCACGCTTGCATCAGTCTCAACGCACGAAATGTCAATAAATCCGGATCGCCCGGCCCTGCGCCTACTAAAAAAACCTCTCCACGAGTTAACGTCGCATCAGCGTCATCTAAAGTTTTTTGTAACAATGCGCGTGCAGCATCTTCTTGTCCAGATAACACACGCTCAACCAAAGGGCCTTGCAATTGATTTTCCCAAAAATCTCGACGTGACTCAATCGTTGAAAATTTAGCTTTGACTTTTTCTCTAAATTCCCCGGCAATCGCAGCAATGCGTCCATAAGTGGCGGGCAACATCGTTTCAATTTTGGCACGAAGATGTCGCGCCAGCACCGGTGCGTTGCCCTCGCTTGAAATCGCAATCACGATGGGCGAGCGATCCACAATCGAGGCCATGGTAAACGTACACAACTTTGGCGCATCGACCACATTCACCGGAATATTTCTAAATATTGCTGCCTGAGAAACCGCTTGATTCACCAATTCATCATCGGTTGCCGCAATAACCAGACACGCACCATCCAATTGAATTTCTTGGAAATTTTCCAGTGCACATTGAATTTTCTGTGCTGCATTCAGCGCCTGTAAACCTTCACAAAAATTGAGCGCGTAACAATCCACATACGCATCCGCTTTCAACAAGGCTTGCACTTTGCGCAGCGCCACTTCGCCACCACCAATCACTACACAGCGGCGTTTACGAATATTGATAAAAATTGGCAGAGACTGCATGCAACGCTAACCTTTTGTTTTTTAAAATATTACACGATGATAAAGACCTGCATTTTACCCTGAGACAGCTAAATAAGCTAAAATAACGCCCTTGATTTTTGAAAACAACATTTGCTTTGGGTAGACTAGAAAAAAGTGGCAAGTAAAAAAATTTTTATTAAATCGTTTGGCTGTCAAATGAACGAGTACGATGCCTCGCGCATGGCGGACTTAATGCGCGAACATGATGGCATGACACAAACCGACGACATTTCAGAAGCCGATGTGATATTGCTCAACACTTGCTCGGTGCGTGAAAAAGCCGAAGAAAAAGTGTTTAGCCATTTAGGCAGAATCGCTGCGCTTAAAGAAAAAAATCCGAACATCGTCATCGGCGTTGGGGGCTGCGTAGCAAGCCAAGAAGGCGAAACCATTATCCAGCGTGCACCATACGTGGATGTTGTGTTCGGGCCACAAACTTTGCACCGCTTGCCCGCGTTGATTCAAGCAAAAAAAACTGAAAATAAACCGCAGGTGGACATTGCCTTCCCTGAGATTGAAAAATTTGACCACTTACCGCCACCCAAAGTAGAAGGAGCTTCAGCATTTTTAAGCATTATGGAAGGCTGCAGCAAATATTGCACTTTTTGCGTAGTGCCTTACACACGCGGCGAAGAGTTTTCTCGCCCCTTCCAAGATATTTTGCTGGAGGCTGCGCAACTTGCCGAACAAGGCGTAAAAGAAATTACGTTGCTTGGTCAAAATGTGAATGCGTATCGCGCTAAGTACGAAGGTACAGAAGCCGACTTGGCAATGCTGATTGAATATATCGCAGAAATTCCGCAGATTGCACGTATTCATTACACCACCAGCCACCCGAATGAAATGTCTGACCGGCTGATTCATTGCCATGCAACGATTCCAAAACTAGCCAATACGTTGCATTTGCCCGTGCAGGCAGGCAGTGACCGCATTTTGATGGCGATGAAGCGCAACCATACCGCACTGCAATACAAGGCGATTATTCGTAAGCTAAAAGCCGTTAACCCTGAAATGACGTTTACCACCGATTTAATTGTCGGGTTCCCGGGCGAAACGGAAAAGGATTTTCAAGCCACGCTAAAACTCATGCGTGATATTGGTTTTGATTATAGCTTTAGTTTTTTGTATAGCCCGCGTCCTGGCACACCTGCAAGTTATTTAACAGACGACACCCCACAAGAAACCAAAGCGGCTTGGCTAAAACAATTACAAACTGAAAACGAAGCACATGGCAAATGTATCAGCCAAAACATGCTTGGCACCATACAACGCGTGCTGATTGATGGCCCCTCGTGGAAAAACCCTCACTTATTAGCAGGAAAAACCGATAATGGTCGTGTCGTCGATATTGCTGCCGACAACAAATTTACTCACCAATTTGTTCAAGTCAAAATTACCGATGTTTCCAACCCACATCGACTTGCTGGTGAAGTTGTGGCTAGCGAAACTGTGAGTGCATAATGGAAATCACCCTAACCCCAGAAGACAATGTTTTACTCGCCAACTTGTGTGGCCCACTTGATGAAAATATTCGCCAGCTTGCCAATGGCTTGGACATCGAAATTAATCGCCGTGGTAATACTTTTTTCTTAACTGGCACGCAAACCAATATGCGCATGGGCGTGCAAATGCTGGAGAATTTTTACGCGCGCGCAAGAAAGCCGATTGAGCTTGAGGATATTCAATTAGGCTTGGTCGAAATCGACAAACTCAAACCTGAAGAAGTCACTAGCGCCATGCCGGTACTCATGACCCGTCGTGGGGATTTGCATGGCCGCACACCACGGCAAGTGAATTATCTGCAACAAATTCAAGACCATGACATTACCTTTGGCATCGGCCCCGCAGGCACAGGGAAAACTTATTTGGCCGTGGCGAGCGCGGTGGACGCCATGAGTCGTGACCGTGTAAAACGCATTATTTTGGTGCGCCCAGCGGTAGAAGCTGGCGAGCGTTTAGGTTTTTTACCAGGCGATTTAAACCAAAAAGTGGATCCTTACTTACGCCCGCTCTACGACGCTTTGTACGATTTAGCAGGCTACGATACCGTGAACAAAATGTTTGAACGCGGCGCGATTGAAGTTGCGCCCTTGGCATATATGCGTGGCCGCACACTTAACCAAAGTTTTATTATTTTGGACGAAGCGCAAAACACCACGCCCGAACAAATGAAGATGTTTTTAACGCGCATTGGCTTTGGCACTAAAGCGGTCATTACGGGTGACGTGACGCAAATTGACTTACAGCGTCACCAAAAAAGTGGGCTTGTGGAAGCGCAAAAAATTCTAAAAGAGGTGAAAGGCATCGCGTTCACACAATTTTTAAGCCAAGACGTGGTGCGCCACCCGCTGGTGCAGAAGATTATTAATGCCTATGAAAATTACGAAGAAAAACAAAAAGATTAACATTTCTGCACGCACGATTTCCTCATAAATCAATGCTTAAGTGGACATGAACAGTGCTTCCTACAGAAAAATCTTCAGCCTTCCTGACACTTGCTTTGATGGGCAAGATATAACAACCCGATTTTTTGTCAGGAAAAATGGAGGTTTGCCATGTGGTTTGGCCGATGCTAGCAACCACCCTCACCGCACCCCAGCCACGTTTCTTTTCGTGTAGGTTTTCGTTAAAAAACTGTAATTCAGCAGACTTTTCTTTAGGTAAGCTAATAAAATGCCAAGAGGCTTTTTTGCCCGGCCAAAGCCAACAAAGCCCTTGAAAATGAAAACTTAAGTCCACCATGCGTTCATTATATAATCCAAGCTCACTATGCCCAACATTCATTTAACCCTGCAAAACGCAAGTAGCTTAGCCGAACTCCCCACTAAGAAACAATTTTTAAAGTGGGCAAAAGCCGCGTTGCGCGTAGAGACTGAAGTCACTATTCGAATTGTTGACAAAGACGAAGGTCGCGCACTCAACCTTGCTTATCGCGGCAAAGATTATGCAACCAATGTATTAACCTTTCCGCTCACCGAAGCGCCACACTTGATGGGGGATATTATTATTTGTGCCCCAGTGGTGGTTGAGGAAGCGCAGGCTCAACAAAAACCGATTGAAGCGCATTTTGCACATTTAACGGTACATGGCATTTTGCATTTGCACGGTTATGACCATGAAGCTGAGAAACAGGCCGAGTTGATGGAATCTATTGAAATAGAAACATTGAAAAAATTAGGCTTTCCTAACCCCTACAATTAAAAGCAGCTTTTAGCGACTTTTTTCCAGTATTTCGTTACCTAAACACTATGTTGACGGAATAGTAAATAAGTTATTTTTGCGCCTTTTATCTAGCATTTGAATCAATCCATGATATAGCAGAATTCCAAGTATAAAAATTGGGATAGCTCTATGCACTCTGTTTCTAAAATCGAAATGTCAGAAAGACTCCATAAGTCATGGAGATTCCTGAGTGGAGCAGATGTCACTTTTCGTGAGCTGAAAGATGATATACCTGCGCCAGATCGTCGCTATATGACGATTGTGATCCCGATTGGTGAAACGAATAACAACCCAACGAGTGCCATTGCCGTTGGCTTGCTTATTAGTAGAGCTGAGGCTGTCAGAGTAGCGAGTTTCATGTTTAACATGGACGAAGATAAATTAACGGAAGAAGACATTCTAGATGCTTGTAAGGAGTCATGTAATGTGCTCGGTGGAGGCTTGTCATTTGATGACGAAAACAAACTTGGCATTCCAAAAGAAATTTCGCATGAACATTTTATCGAGTTGCAACACGCTTCATCTTTTACCGTTACTTTCTCCAGCAACAAACCTCATGACGGGCAAATCATTCTAACCATTTTATTTTTAAACAACAGTCAGCTTTTGAACGGAATCTAACATGTCATCTAAAAACTCAACTTTTCGATTTCTATTGGTTGACGACAGTAGAGCAATACAAAGCATCGTTCGTCGTGCCATCGAGTCTTGCGGCTACGAAGACGTTGAGATCCGAATTGCGGGCGATGGCGAAATTGCAATGGAAATTCTGAACGAATTTAAACCAGACCTGATTATTACTGATTGGCACATGCCAAAAATGAGCGGATTAGAATTTTGCCAACAAGTACGTCAAGTCCATGGTAGCGACATGCTAATTGGATTTGTGACCACCGAAGCAAATCAAGACAAAATCAATCAATCGCACCAGAGCGGCGCATCATTTGTCATCAACAAACCATTTACCGATGAAGAGTTCTGTAAGACAGTCCTCAAACTATTGCCCAAAGAGCGCCCAGTTCAACAAAATGATGTCGATTCAATCATTGATTTTGAAAAGTGCAAACAGATCATTGATAAATATTTTGTTAAACGCCCCTATCAACTGAGCCCTGCCAAACCAGTGACTTTGGAAGATTTAACTGATAGCAATTTGATCGGTTTGTACGGTTTCAACAGAAGTGCGCACCCCGTGGCTGGTATTGCAATTATGGACATGCGCGCAGTTGCAATTTTATGGGGCGCGACCGAAAACAAATCCAGCGAGACAATCAGTAGTCTTTTATCGTCCAGTGAGTTTAAAGATGAACACATTTTAAAAGCGCGCGAACTGATGGAAGATATTGGTCCCATTGTCAAAATGCCAGCCGGAAAAGATAAAGTTGGTTTAACGCGTTCCAGCATTCTAAGCCGATCATTTCCTAGACTCGCTGTGGTACTAAAAGAAAACGCAGGGAGGGCTGACTTTAAACTTGAAGTCCCCAACATCGGGGAAGGCATCATCACGTTTATCTTGGTTCAACAATGAAATATCTAGACCTGCTATTTAATAGTCTGATTTATAATCTGCCTATTATTATCAATTTAGGATCACAGGTTTTCCTAGTTTACATGCTGCTTAGAATACTGAGTGACCAAGATAAAACCTATAAAGAAATTAGAAGTGGCACCAATGACCTCATCGAAGCAGGTAAAAAGCTGAATCGCATGTTTTCAATCGCTGAGCGACTGGCGGAACGAAATCTCAACGAAAAAGTGACGATATCCAAACCTGATGATAGCAATAGTCCTTTTGAACAACAATTAGAAGCAAGCTTAAAAAAAATCGAACAACTCATTACACAAGCTTTTGCAGTTGTGGAAAATGTAGCAGAGTTACCCCCGTCAGACATACCTCGTTGGCGAGACTCAAATATGCAATCAATGCAAAAGATCATGGCTGATCAACAGTTACTGAGACCAGAAATTGCAAAAATACAAGATATTCTTTATCGGCTCTCTAAGGAAATACGAAAAAGCCCTGCTACAGGTGTCGCAGACACTGAACTCCCCAATGAGCAAGAACAAACCATCAAGTCTTATCAAGAGATGCTGATTAAAACGCGAGAGCGGGCAAAAAGCGCCGAAAGCAAGGCCAATTTACTTCAGAGTGAAATTGATCTTCTCAATAAAAAAAATAATGAAATGACCGCTCAAAGCTTGGAAGAAGTGAATGCGCTAAAAGATGAAATTAAGAAAATAAATGATGAGCGCACATCCCTCATTAGAAATATGGATGCACTCACCAATGAAATTCTGCGCACCAAAATTGAAAAGAATTTTATTGAAGATCGCTTTATTGAATTATCGTAGCAAAACAAATATCTTATCAACTGGATTAATTTTCATCGCATAAATGCAACAGTCGTAAAATTACGGTATGCTAGCCCCATCTCGTTACAAAGGATGCCTAACCCGCATAACATATGGCCAGTGAGTCGGAAAAATCCAACCATAAACCCAGTTTATTAGAACGTCTAAGTCACTTTTTACTCCACGAACCCGAAGACCGCGAGCAGCTGATCACCCTGCTGCACGGCGCTTATGAAAATAGCCTGATGGATGCAGATTCGCTCGCCATGATTGAGGGCGTGCTACAAGTCTCTGAAATGCAGGTGCGCGACGTGATGATTCCGCGCTCGCAAATGGATGTCATCGACATCACCGAACCGCCTGAAAAATTTATCCCGTTTGTCATCGAAACCGCGCACTCGCGCTTCCCTGTCATTGAAGACAATAAAAACGATGTGATTGGCATTCTTCTTGCTAAAGATTTACTAAGATATTACGCAGGCGAGCATTTTGAAGTGCGTGATATGTTGCGACCAGTGGTGTACATACCGGAATCAAAGCGCCTGAATATATTGCTCAAAGAATTTAGAAGCAACCGTAACCATATTGCGATTGTGGTCGACGAATACGGCGGCGTAGCTGGCATGGTTACGATTGAAGACGTGCTAGAGCAAATTGTTGGCGACATTGAAGACGAATACGATTACGACGAAGATGAGGATAATATTATCCAGCAAGCGGAGAACCAATATCGCGTGAAAGCGCTCACTGAAATCGCTGACTTTAATGAGGTGATTGGCACTGCGCTTTCTGACGAAGAGTTTTCGACGATTGGCGGCTTGGTAGTCAACCAGTTTGGGCATTTGCCAAAACGTGGCGACGAAACGACTTTAGAAAACTTGCACATTAAAGTGTTGCGTGCAGATAGCCGTCGTTTACATAGTTTTCAAGTCACGGTCACTGAGCCAGCCAATGAAGAGGCTGATTTAGAGGCATAAGCTCTTTATTTTTGGAATCTAGGAACAAAAACCTTTTGAACATACACTAAAGTTGTATTGAACAAGTGTCGATGCACTGATTAAGTGCTTGGTATCTCGCCGATTTTTTTAAAGGAGCATGTATCATGTTGAAAAATGCTGTCATATCTGGTTTAACTTTATTGGTCAGCCTATCTGCCGCACCGCTTTTTGCGGAAGAGGTTGCTAAATCTGCCATCCCAATCGAAGAGCGCGCATTTGTGGATGCGATTGATGGCTTCACAAAAGAACAAATTGTGGCGAACTTTGGTGAGCCATCGAAAGCAGATGATGTCAGAATCAAAGGCACTAATCGTGTAGTTGCTTCAATTTGGCAGTATCACAACATCAATAAAGCAGAAGACGGTAACTTTTACCCGACGACTGAACTAGATTTCATTGACGACAAAGTCGTCCAAGTCGTGTTTTTGAATCATAACGGTGAAGAAGTGGAAACACCAGAGGCCGATGTTAACACGATGCCTTTGCAACTTGACACGCCTTTGTAATACCTATTATGTAAGAGCTCTTAAAAAGTAAAGGGCTTTTAAAGCCCTTTACTTTTTCTAGAACAAGTTCACCAAAAAATTATTTTTTGAGCGAATCTCGAATTTCTCGCAATAGCACAACATCTTCAGGCGTCACCACTGGCGCAGCAGGCTCCGATTTTTTCAAGCTATTCATCAAGCGTACCATTTGAAAAATAATAAAGGCCAAAATAATAAAGTTAAGCGCAATGGTAATAAAGTTTCCGTAAGCAATCACCGCCCCCGCTTTTTTTGCTTCCACCAATGCCATGCCCATTTCTTGGCCGTTCAGCGGAACATACAAACTGCTAAAATCTAAGCCACCAAAAATTTTCCCAATAATCGGCATAATAATGTCGCCCACCAAAGAATCCACAATTTTGCCAAACGCCGCACCGATAATCACACCTACGGCTAAATCCATCACGTTGCCTTTTAAGGCAAACTCTTTAAATTCTGACATCATGCTCATGATTTTTTGTCCCCAATATAAATTTTTAAAAAGCTAACTGTATTAGCTAAGCAATAGTAGGTTTTTAGCAACAACGCTGTCAATCAAAACCGTGTAAAACCTCCGGCACTTTTGCCAGGTAAAACGTTATTTTTTGTAAATCAAGTACAATACTGCCCATGCAAACAATACTAAGCAGTAGATTTCTTCAAACCTCACTTTTAGCAATGTTGGGCGCGATTAGCGTCTTTGGTTTTGCACCTTATTATTTTTACCCAGCAAGCATTTTTTCGATAGCAGGCCTCACCGCTTTTTGGTTAACGGCAGAAAACCTCAAAATCGCCGTGTGGCAAGGATTTATCTTTGCACTCAGCTTTTTTGGCTTCGGCATTTATTGGATTTACATCAGCCTGCACGATTTTGGTGGTATGCCAGTACTCATGGCAGGCTTTGCCACTTTTTTGTTATGCGCTTTCATGGCGAGCTTTACGGCATTGGTTGGCGCATTGGCATTTTCATTCAAAAAAAATCCGCTTAACCATTTAATCGCCATTGCCATTTTTTGGGCACTGGCAGATTGGACACGCAGCTGGATTTTTACCGGTTTCCCTTGGTTGACCATCGGCTATACGCAAGCACCTTTTGGGCCACTTGCCGGTTTTTTACCAGTTATTGGTGTGTATGGCGTCACCTTGATGACCGTGTTATTCGCGGGGGTGATTAGTGCAATATTCTTTGGAAAACTGCCATTATTGGCTAGGCGAAACTGCATCGTTTTACTTATTTTTTTATGGGTTTTTGGCAGCCTGTTAAAATGGGTTGATTGGACAAAACCCATCGGCAAACCGTTTAGCGTAGCGCTGGTGCAGGGCAATATTTCACAAACCATTAAGTGGTCACCTGAATATGCAGATAAAACCATCGCGCTTTATTTGGACATGCTGAAAAATTCGCACGCGGAACTGACCATTTTGCCAGAAACCGCTTTGCCGATTCTTTCGCACCAACTAGATAGCAAATTGATTGAAAATGTCACTCGCCATGCCAACATGCATTTAGGCAATGTCATTATTGGTATTGTCGAATATCACCCAAATACTCAAGCTTTTTTTAACAGCGCACTCAGTTTTGGGATGGATGCCACGCAGCATTATCAAAAAAGCCACCTTGTGCCATTTGGTGAGTTTATCCCACTCAAAACGATCTTCGGCTGGATTTACCGCGATTGGCTCAATATGCCTTTAAGTGATTTATCGCGTGGCGCAAAATTTCAAACGCCCATGCAATTGGCTGGCCAAAAAGTGGCGGTGAATATTTGTTATGAAGACGTGTTTGGTGAAGAAATTATCCGCCAATTACCGGCAGCAACCATTTTAGCGAACATCAGCAACGATGCTTGGTATGGAAAATCTTTCGCGGCAAACCAACACTTGCAATTTAGCCAAGCCCGCGCGATTGAAACCGGCCGCATGGTACTGCGCGCCACCAACACCGGCGCCACTGCGGTGATTGACCAACACGGTATGCTGCTGGCCCATGCCCCGCATGACGAACAGACCACGCTTACCGCACAAGCACAAGGCCGCCAAGGCGCAACGCCCTATGTGCGTTATGGCAATTGGCCGTTTATCATTTTTGCTTTTATTACCGTTGCGCTGTTATGGCGTAGAAAAAACAAGTAAAATCTAGCGCTTAAATCAGCATGCGCATGTGTTTTTGCGTAACAAAACATCAAGCTCGGCAAATTTTCAGCCGAAAAAATTTAAATTAAAAATATTCCAAAATATTTAAGGCATCAAATGTCACTCACGTTTCAACAAATTATTTTAAATTTGCAATCCTATTGGGATAAACAAGGCTGCACCTTGCTGCAACCATACGATATGGAAGTTGGCGCGGGCACATCGCACACCGCCACTTTTTTACGTGCGCTTGGCCCAGAACCTTGGAAAGCCGCTTACGTGCAACCTTCACGCCGTCCGAAGGATGGCCGCTACGGTGAAAATCCAAACCGCCTACAACACTATTATCAATTTCAAGTGGTGCTTAAGCCTGCGCCGGATAATATTTTGGATTTATATCTAGGTTCGCTAGAAACGCTGGGGTTTAACCTCAAAGAAAATGACATCCGCTTTGTCGAAGACGATTGGGAAAACCCAACGTTGGGCGCATGGGGTTTGGGTTGGGAAGTCTGGCTCAACGGCATGGAAGTGACGCAATTTACTTACTTTCAACAAGTGGGTGGCATTAACTGCAAACCCATCACCGGCGAAATTACCTATGGTTTAGAGCGCCTCGCCATGTATTTGCAGGGTGTAGAAAATGTGTATGACCTTGAATATTCACCGGGCGTGAAATATGGCGATGTGTTCTTGCAAAACGAGAAAGAACAATCTGCTTATAATTTTGAACATTCTGATGTGGAATTTTTACTCACCGCATTTGGCGCACATGAAAAACAAGCCAAGCATTTGATGGAAAATCAGCTTGCCTTGCCCGCCTACGAGCAAGTATTAAAAGCCGCACATACATTTAACCTGCTTGATGCGCGTGGTGCAATTTCCGTTACGGAGCGCGCCGCTTACATTGGCCGCATTCGTAATTTGGCGCGCAGCGTCGCAGCGAGTTATTTAGATAGCCGCGCGCGCTTAGGCTTCCCCATGGCACCTAAAAACTGGGCAGAAGAAGTCCTCACACAATTAGAACAAAACAAGAAAGCTGCAGCATGAAGACTCTAAAATCATCTGAAAATTTATTAGTTGAATTATTTGTAGAAGAACTGCCGCCTAAAGCCTTAAAGAAATTAGGTGAAGCGTTTGCAGGCCATTTGTCTGAATCACTGAAATCACAAGGATTAACCACTGAAAACACATTAGTCACCAACTTTGCTTCGCCACGTCGCTTGGCTGCGCATATGACCAATATCAGCAGTAAGGCTGAGGATAAAAAGGTTGCTATAAAACTTATGCCTTTTAACGTAGGTTTTGAGCCTGTAAAGGAGGGCTTTGATCCTTACCAAAATGCAAAACCGGCTCTATTAAAAAAATTAGAGAGCTTGGGAGAAAACGCCACCGCCATAAAAAGATTGAGAACAGAGAATGACGGAAAAAACTTTAATTTGTTTTTAGATGTACTACAAGCTGGTGCGAATTTAACCGATGGACTGCAAAAAGCGCTAGAAGAAACCTTGGCAAAATTGCCAATCCCGAAAGTGATGACTTACCAATTGCACCAAAATACGCAAAACCCAGGTTGGGAAAGCGTCAACTTTGTCCGCCCTGCGCATGGTTTGGTGGCATTACATGGCACTGATATTATCCCCGTCAGCGTGCTTGGTTTAAAAGCGGCCAACATCACCAGCGGCCATCGTTTTGAAGCAACAAATCCGACGATTAAGATTCAAAATGCGGATAGCTACGCTGAACAGCTTAAAGATGAAGGCGCTGTGATTGCCAGCTTTGAAGCACGTAAAACTGAAATCGCCCGCCAACTCAAGACTGCGGCAGCGAAGGAAAATTTAAGCCCAATTGAAGACGAAGCGCTGCTTGATGAAGTCACCGCGTTGGTAGAACGCCCCAATGTGTTGCTCGGCCAATTTGAAACGGATTTTTTAGCAGTGCCGCAAGAGTGTTTGATTCTCACCATGAAGGCGAATCAAAAATATTTCCCGCTATTAGATGCCAATTGCAAGCTCACCAATAAATTTTTGATTGTTTCCAACATCAACCCGGCTGACCCAAGCAAAGTCATTGGCGGCAACGAGCGCGTGGTGCGCCCACGGTTGGCCGATGCTAAATTTTTCTTTGACCAAGACCGCAAAAAAACGCTCGAAAGCCGCTTGGAAGGCTTAGGCAAAGTTGTTTACCACAATAAATTGGGTAGCCAAGGTGAACGAAATGCACGTGTGGTAGCGATAGCCAGCGCGATTGCCGGGCAACTTGGTGCAGAAGGTTTTGTAGCAAAAGTCGCTCAAACCGCTAAACTTTCTAAGGCCGACCTGCTCACCGATATGGTGGGCGAATTCCCAGAGCTGCAAGGCATTATGGGGCGCTACTACGCGCAACACGAGGGCTTGGCTGACGATATAGCTTATGCAATTGAAGACCACTATCGCCCACGCTTTGCTGGCGATGCACTCCCGCGTAACCAAGTTGGCGTGGTGGTTGCACTCGCCGATAAATTGGAAACGCTGGTTGGATTATTTAGCATTGGCGAAAAACCAACTGGCGATAAAGACCCATTTGCATTGCGCCGCCAAGCGTTGGGTATTATCCGAATGCTAATTGATTGCGAGTTCGCACTTTCTTTTGATGTCGTTCTGGAAATTGCTTTCTCGCAATTTATTACCGACCCAGAAGCACGCTCTGGAGTAAAAGAATTCTGTTTTGATCGTTTGGCAGTTAATTTACGGGATTCTGGCAACAGCCCACAGGAAGTGGATGCCGTATTATCACTCGTGCCGAACCAACTTTCAGAGGTGCCAAGAAGATTAGCCGCGGTGAAAACTTTTGCCAGTTTGCCAGAAGCCCCCGCCCTTGCCGCTGCCAATAAACGTGTTGCTAATATTTTGAAAAAAGTGGAAGTCGAAGTGAAAGCTAAAGTAAATGCCATCTTATTGCAAGAACCTGCTGAAATTGCATTAAACCAAGCACTTGCCGAGGTAAAACCAAAGGCTGACCGGTTATTTGAAGCGGGTGACTACACGGCTTCACTCCAAGCCTTGGCGGTGTTGAAAACGCCTGTTGATGCTTTTTTTGACAACGTAATGGTAAACGCAGAAGATCCAGGTTTAAAGACAAATCGTCTTGGTTTGTTGGCAACTTTGCATCAAACCATGAACCGCGTTGCGGATTTATCAAAATTGGCGAGCTAACATAAGTGCTTCGTCATTCCCGCAAAAGTGGGAATCCATTTGTTTTGGACTTATTAAAATTTAGATTCAAAATAGATTCCCGCTTTCGCGGGAATGACGAGGTAAAACTATGAAATTGGTCATTTTAGATCGCGATGGTGTGATTAATCATGACTCTGCCAACTTTATCAAAAGCCCGGCTGAGTGGGTGCCGATTCCCGGCAGTTTGGAAGCGATTGCCTTGCTAACACAGTATGACTTTCATGTGGTTGTCGCGACAAACCAATCTGGTGTGAGCCGCGGCTTATTTGATATGGCCACGCTCAATAACATTCACGATAAAATGCACCGCGAAGTTGCGCTGGCTGGCGGGCGCATTGATGCCGTTTTTTACTGTCCGCATTCAGCTGAAGAAAATTGTAGCTGCCGCAAACCCAAAACCGGCATGATTAAGGAAATCGGCAAACGCTTTTCAGTAGAGCTGAACGAGGTTGCTGCAGTTGGCGATGCATTACGAGATTTACAAGCATTTGCCAGCGCAGGCTGCCAACCGATTTTAGTGAAAACCGGCAAAGGCAATGAAACGCTCGCGGCATCACTACAAACAGAGAAAACCTTGCCAGCAAACACTTGGATTTGCGAAGATTTGAATGAGGCCGCGCAACGCATTATCATGGAATTTATGTAATTAAAGGTTATTTCTATACTCGTGAATACCATCTAGTTCAAAAAAATCTTTTTTCGTTTCATATAAAGGTTTCAACAAATTTAAAAAAATGCTTTTTCTACGCTCCCTCCTCTTTGCAATCGGCCAATGGCTTTACACGCCAATTTTTTGTACGCTGGCACTTTTTACCTTGCCCATTTCACCAGTGCGCCGCAATGAGATTTTAAGCCTTTGGGCGCGCAACATGCTTTGGTGGTTAAAGGTAACGTGCAATATTACCTATAAAATCAAAGGGATAGAAAAAATACCGACAAACCCTTGCGTCATTTTATCTAAGCACCAATCCGCGTGGGAAACGCTGGCGTTTCAGCAAATCTTCCCCGCCCTTGTATTTGTGATGAAGCGCGAATTATTGTGGATTCCATTTTTTGGTTGGGGGCTTGCCATGACCTCGCCCATCGCGATTAACCGTAGTGCAGGCCGCGAAGCCTTAAAGCAGCTTGTAGCGCTTGGCAAAGCGCGCCTAAAAAAAGGCTTTTGGGTAGTGATCTTTCCGGAAGGCACACGCATTGCGCCGCAGAGCCAAGGAAAATTTCACATTGGCGGCGCATGGCTAGCCAGCGGCGCAAAAGCCAACGTGTTACCCGTTGCCCATAATGCCGGGTTATTCTGGCCCAAAAACAGTTTTATCAAAAGACCGGGCGTGATTACAGTGAGCATCGGTGAGGCGTTTGATGCGAGTGCAATGAAGGCAGATGAAGTGAATGCCCGAGTGGAGGCTTGGATTAAGCAAGAAATGTTAGTGCTAGAAGCCTGATTTTACGAATGCAACACACGCTCACCCTACCTTCCGGCGAAGATTTACACTACCAACTTGAGCGCAGAGCCAGACGTACTGTCGGCCTAAAAATTACAGCGAGCGGCTTGGTGATTCATGCCCCGAACCGCATTCTTAAATCTCAGCTTGAAGCGATTATTCTCGATAAAGCGGGTTGGATAAAAACGAAATTAGCCACTTTACGGGCAAATCAACCACCTGAATTTGCGTGGAAAAATGGCGAAACCTTGATGCTGCTCGGGCAAACTTATGCGCTAACGCTGATTGAAGAAAAGCGCGCGAGTCTCACGCTGCTTGAAAATAAATTACAACTCTCTGCGCCACACGTCCACAACCAGCAATGGGTGGCGAGAAAAATTTTTTCGTGGTATCAACAAACCGCAAAGGCAGATTTTGCCAGACGCTTAGAAATTTTTTCCGCAAAGCTTGACGTTAAACCTCCGCAACTGTTTTTATCAAACGCTAAAACACGCTGGGGCAGCTGCAACAGCAAACGCGAAATTCGCCTCAATTGGCGATTGATACAAGCGCCACCCGCATTGATTAATTATGTTGTGTGCCACGAACTCGCCCACTTAAAAGAAATGAACCACTCCAAAAAATTTTGGCAGGTGGTCGAACAATTATTTCCGGATTACCTTGCGGCTGAAAAAGCACTCAAACAGATTTCGCCGCAGTTGCATCGAATACGCTAGCAAATACTCTTGGTTAATGTTCATATGGTAGGCAACAAAAAAGTGCCGGTGTCAAGTCTTTCGCGCAAATCACGCAGGGCTTGAAACCGTATATGGGACAGTAGGTTAGCTCTTTTCGGGGCCGCTTTGCAGAACCGCGGCTTCGTCGGCTAGGAGCCACATAAGAGCGTCGGGAGAGAAAGCCGCATCGCACCGTGTCGTGCTGGATTGCCGAGGAACGGCGGGCCTGTCGCGTCATCATAGCCCAAGAGGCTTGGCGGCATCCAGAATGAAGAACGCGCAGCCGGTGGCTGCGCGTTCGATGGATGCCGTTGGTATGTGACGCCATCATGTCGGCTTCGATGGCGCGCTCCGGGTCGCCGTGCCCTTCCTGAATCCCCGATCCCCCGCCATGAACGCCTCCAGCATGTGCGGGATCAATTTCTCTGCATCGACCGCCTCGCCATACGCCTGCGCGTGCAGCGCGGCGTAGCGGTCGAGGTCGGCTTTCAGGCTGGCCGGGCACGTGAAGGTCAGCTTGACGCTCTCGGTCTTGGGCAGCGGCCCAAGCCGTAGCTTCTTGGTCGTGCTCATTGCGAAGCTCCCCGATTGAAGAA
>CAZAEN010000012.1:0-84630 GCA_964484105.1 uncultured Methylophilaceae bacterium | reverse complement strand
CCAATATGGGGGCTGGCTTTATCGAAAAATCAGGTGAGCAGTATTTGATTCGTGTACCCGGCCAAGTAAAAGATATGGTCGACATCAGTAATATTGTGGTCAGCGCTAAAAATGGCGTACCAATCCGCGTTTCAGATGTAGCAGAAGTGATTATTGGTAGTGAGGCACGTAGCGGAGCCGCAACTGAAAACAGCCAAGAAGTGGTGCTGGGCACAGTTTTCATGCTGATGGGTGAAAATAGCCGTACCGTGTCTGCTGCAGTTGAAAAAAAACTGGCAGAAATTAATAAATCATTGCCTGCTGGCATTGTTGCTAAAACGGTTTACGATAGAACCATCCTTATTGATAAGGCAATCAACACAGTTAAGAAAAACCTGCTGGAAGGCGCACTTTTAGTCATAGCCATTCTGTTTATTTTTCTGGGTAATATTCGCGCGGCCATTATCACAATGCTGGTCATTCCACTGTCTATGCTATTTACTTTCACTGGCATGGCCACTGCAAAAGTAAGTGCAAATCTAATGAGTTTAGGTGCATTGGATTTCGGTATTATCATTGATGGTGCAGTTGTGATTGTAGAAAACTGCATGCGCAGACTTGCGCATGCGCAAGCCACAATAGGCAGGCCACTGACACGTTCAGAACGCTTTTCGGAAGTTTTTGAGGCGGCTAAAGAAGCAAGAAAGCCGCTAATCTACGGCCAACTTATCATCATGGTCGTTTACCTGCCCATTTTTGCGTTAACTGGTGTAGAAGGCAAAATGTTTCACCCCATGGCGTTAACTGTGGTGATTGCTTTGATAGGGGCTATGTTGTTTTCCGTCACCTTTATTCCTGCTGCGGTTGCACTGTTTATTAATGGAAAAGTGGATGAAAAAGAGCAGTATTTAATTCGCTTGGCTAAGCGTGGATACCAGCCAATTTATAACAAAGTAATGAACAACGGTGCATTGGTGCTAACGCTTGCGATTGCTTCGGTGGTGCTGAGTGGCTTATTAACTACCCGCATGGGTAGCGAGTTTGTACCGAGTTTGAATGAGGGTGATATTGCCCTTCATGCTTTGCGTATACCTGGAACTAGTCTTTCTCAGGCCGTAGAGATGCAAAAAGAACTTGAGCACACGGTTAAATCGTTTCCACAAGTTGATAGGATTTTTGCCAAAATCGGTACAGCCGAAATTGCCTCGGACCCTATGCCACCCAATGTAGCCGACAACTACATTATGCTTAAACCAAAATCAGAATGGCCAGACCCCAACTTAAGCAAAAATGAATTAACTGCGCAAATTCAAAAAGCAGTGAGTACTGTGCCTGGTAATAACTATGAGTTTACGCAACCCATTCAGATGCGTTTTAACGAGTTAATCTCAGGCGTGCGTAGTGATGTAGCGGTGAAAATCTTTGGCGATGATATGGAGGTAATGAACAACAAAGCCAAAGAAATTTCTGAGGTGTTGTCCAAAATTCAAGGTGGTGAAGACATTAAAGTCGAGCAGACTACAGGTTTGCCGATTCTCACAGTCAATATCGACCGCCAAAAAATAGCAAGGCTTGGGGTGAATGTATCCCAAGTGCAAGACGCTATTTCTACCGCGATGAATGGCAAAGAAACTGGGACGGTTTTTCAAGGGGATCGTAGATTTGATATTGTTGTAAGGTTACCAGAAGAACTGAGAACAGATATGGATAGCTTTAAGCGCTTACCCATCAAAATAGCCAACGATAGCGGCATGCCTGTTTACTTACAGCTTGGTGAAGTGGCTTCCATTGATATTGCTCCTGGCCCTAATCAATTTAGCCGTGAAAATGGCAAGCGTAACGTGGTTGTCACAGCTAATGTTAGAGACAGAGATATTGGCTCATATGTTGCAGAGGCGCAACAACGCATCCAAGAAGAAGTAAAAATCCCTGCTGGTTATTGGATTAACTGGGGAGGCACTTTTGAGCAACTGCAATCAGCCAGTCAGCGCTTAAAAATAGTGGTGCCCATCTCACTTCTACTCGTTTTCATCTTGCTATATATGATGTTCAACAACCTGAAAGATGGATTGATTGTTTTTACAGGGATTCCATTCGCCTTAACTGGCGGTGTTCTCGCTTTATATTTACGTGATATTCCACTTTCAATATCTGCTGGAGTTGGGTTTATTGCGTTATCTGGTGTTGCAGTCTTAAACGGCCTGGTCATGATTACTTTTATTAGGAGCCTAATCGCCGAAGGCAAGCCGCTAGACATTGCGATTCAAGAAGGCAGTATGAATAGACTGCGCCCTATTTTAATCACCGCACTCGTTGCCTCGTTAGGCTTTTTGCCAATGGCTATCGCTACGGGCACAGGGGCTGAGGTGCAACGGCCGCTTGCAACAGTGGTTATTGGCGGTATTTTATCCTCTACGATGCTGACATTGCTGGTATTGCCATTGTTGTATCGAATGGTTAATCAGCCCAAATCCAAATCAAACTCAACAACAATGGTTGGAGAAAACACATGAGTGCAGAACATAATCACGCATTACCCAGTACCCATAATGAGAAAGTATTATGGGCAGCTTTTGCGTTAACCACAACGTTTCTCATTGCAGAGGCTGTTGCAGGACTTTTGTTAAACAGTCTTGCACTGCTATCAGATGCAGCACATATGTTTACCGACTCAGCCGCGTTAGGCATAGCCCTAGCTGCCGTCAGAATAGCAAAAAAACCTGCCGATCAATATAGGACATTCGGCTATCACCGGTTTGAGATATTGGCGGCTACCTTTAATGCATTGCTGCTTTTTGGTGTTGCAATTTACATTCTGCATGAGGCATGGCAACGTTTTCAAAGCCCTGTAGCAGTGCAATCAGTTGGCATGATGGTGGTTGCCAGCTTAGGTCTTGTGATCAATTTTATCAGTATCAGATTGTTAAGCGCTGGTAAGGACAGCAGCTTGAATCTTAAAGGGGCTTACTTAGAAGTGTGGAGTGATTTGGTTGGGTCTATCGGCGTTATTGTCGGCGGCATAGTCATCTATTTTACTGGTTGGGCTTGGGTGGACACCTTAGTTGCTGTTGGCATTGGCTTATGGGTCTTGCCGAGAACATGGATATTACTTAAAGAAAGTTTGAATCTACTTTTGGAAGGCGTTCCACTTGGTATTGATATAGAGGAAGTGGAAAAAGAAATATTAAGTCAAAAAGGTGTTGTGAGCTTACATGACTTGCATTTATGGGCAATTACAAGCGGTAAAAATAGCCTCACAGCGCATATTCTGATGGATGGAACAGTCGAATCGACTACGCTTATAAACGCTATTCAATCTAGCCTTTCTGATAAGTTTGCTATTACACACACCACATTGCAATGCGAAACCAAATTATGTGATCAGGCTGAAGAATGCGTATTCATTGATGAATCGAATACGCTAAAGCAACATTCCCACAATCACTAATTGCACTAATAATCACTTTGAACAAACACCTCATTATTATTTTTCTCCTAACGCAGATGACGAATGTCAAGGCTAGCGAAGACAATAAATTCTATGAGCAGTTAAAAGTTGGCGGGTTTTCTAGCGCTGCAATTACCTTACATCGAGATGCAGAAGCTGAAGCTGCAATAAACGAACTAAGTCTTTTAATATCGTGGTCAAATCTTAGTAGACTAAGTTTTTTTAGTGAATTGGAAATTGAGAGGCCTTTAGCATGGAACGATAATCAGCGCTATGGTCGCAAAGAAAGCAAGCTTGATTTAGAACGGCTCTATTTTGATTACAACTTATCAGAGAAAGTGAATTTTAGGTTTGGTCGTTTCCTTACCCCCAACAGCCGTTGGAATTTACTTCGAGCACCCCCATTAGTTTGGACAAATTCAAGACCGCTAGCTACTAGTCGATTATTTCCTATTGCTACGAATGGAATTACGCTACATGGTGCCTTGCCTTTTAAAAGTGTTGCGTTTGAATATAAGTTATTTACAGAGTTGCTTGAAGATCAGCAACAAGATAATCATGAATTAAAATTTGAACATACAAGAGGTGCTAGATTTAGTGTTAAAAGTGATTCAGATATAGGTGTTTCTTTACTTTCTTTTAGCGAAAAAGATGCTTTTAATGGTGTTTCTGGCGCAAGTTATCGAATGTTAGGTTTAGACTTCGTTACCAATTTATCTGGAACAGAAATAAGTGGAGAGGTTTTTCAGCGTTTTACTTCAAAAGGGAAAGAGGGAGGAAGTGGTGCTTATCTCCAAACAGCTGTTCCCATTAAGGGTGACTGGTATTGGATTACAAGGCTGGAGTCACTCAATCGTCCCAATGAAGGATCGTTTGAACGTTGGCTTATTGGTGCGACATGGCGTATAAAACCAACCCAAATGTTAAAATTAGAATTCTCAGGCGGAAGTGGTGATCAGCCAGAAGCCCCTCGGGGGTTTAGTGCTTCTTATGCTTTATTTTTTTAATGGTAAATTTACTCACAATGGAGCTTAAAGATGGCAAAAGATTGCTGTGATTCAGACTGTCAGAACATCCAAAATATTACGCCAAAATATCGCAAGATACTTTGGATTGCCTTGATTATTAACTTTTCTATGTTTCTAGTCGAGGTGCTAAGTGGCTTCAATGCAAATTCAGTATCATTGATGGCGGATGCAATTGACTTTTTCGGAGATGCTATGAACTATGGTATTTCATTAGCAGTGCTGTCTATGAGTTTGATGTGGAGAGCGAGAGCAGCGTTATTTAAAGGGCTAACGATGGGTGCATTCGGTCTATTTGTGTTGGCTAGCGCAGTGTGGGCATTGATGCATGGCAAGATGCCAGAGCCTTATACGATGGGTATTATAGGCATGCTCGCATTGGTTGCCAATGTGAGCGTTGCTATCATGCTGTATGCGTATCGTGAAGGAGACGCCAATATGCAGTCTGTATGGCTGTGTAGTCGTAATGATGCAATCGGCAATGCTGCGGTGATGATTGCAGCATTAGGTGTTTTCGGCAGTGGTAGTGCATGGCCAGATTTAGTTGTGGCCGTGATTATGGCAAGTCTTGGAATATCAGCAGCTATTCAAGTCATTAAAAAAGCGAATACAGAACTGGCTCAGTAGTGTTCAACATCTTTCGTGGTCATTACTACATCAAGTCTTTACAGTTTCTTTGAGAAGTTACATAGCAATTTTTGTGCACTTTGCCTCTATAACTTCTGAAGCTCAGTATCGTAGCTATCTCAAAAATTTACCTTTCGTAGTAACTAGTTATAGCTTCACGAACTTTGAAAAAAAGTTAATGATGCGTTGCTTTGATTAAGCGCTTCGAGGGGCGAACATGATAATGCCCATGCCAAGCAAAGCTACGCTAACTCCCAGAAAATCCCAGTTAGTCGGTTTAATCCCATCTACAGCCCACAACCAGAATATTGCTACACAGATGTAAACTCCGCCATATGCGGCATAAACTCTGCCGGCTGCATCAGGATGAAGGGTGAGTAACCAAGCAAATAGAGCCAATGAAATTGCTGCAGGAATTAACAAAAGAGGGCTTTTGTTATGAACTAACCAAAGGTAAGGCAAATAGCAACCAATGATTTCTGCAATGGCAGTAATGATAAACAACCCAATAGTCTTTAGTTCAAACATTACATACCCCATTATATTAGCTTAGTATAATTATAAATGTATTATTTACAAATTCGTAATCTTGAAGATTAAGGTATCTGTTGTTCACCAGGTTCTGGTTTTTAAAGTATTAGCGATATTGCTGCCTTTTCTCCTTTTGCATAATTTCACCAGTAAAATTTAGGTGGCATATTTGTTCATAAATCATTCGTTCAATTTATGGGTTATATTAGATAATTATTGATGGCTATTATTAAAATAATAACGAGTGAATCTTTTAACTGGAATATTCAATATCTAAAACAAATTTATATTGCGCATATTTCTGATTCACCATCTCTAACTTATAAACGCTCTAAAGCGTTTCAACTATGCAAAGCAACTGTCAATTTAATTGATTTATAATCAATTAAGAATTGTAATATTTAGTGATAGATAACGTGAAATTGACAACTTAATTAAGTTGTCTGGACTTTTCCGCAACTCGGGCCTTCGATTGGTTTTTTATGCGCAACCCTAAGTTTTTTAGGTTTAAGCGTTTTTTTAACCGACGCGCAATTTAAAGTATGGGGCTGGCGCATCCCATTTTTTGCCAGCGCCATGCTGGTGTTGGTGGGTTTATATGTGCGGGTAAAGCTAGCTGAAACGCCACAATTTGCCAAAGTATTGGCACAAAAATCTACCCATCAATTGCCGATTAAATTTTTATTAAACAATCACTTAACATCTATTTTGCTTGGCGCTCTCGCCATGGGTGTGTGCTACAACTTGTTTTACACCGCCACCGTGTTTTGTTTAAGCTACGGCACGCAAACCTTGCACATTCCGCGCTTACAATTTTTGCAAATGTTGTGCTTTGCAGTGTTGTGGATGGCGTTGGCAACACCGATTTCTGCTTATTTGTCTGACCGTTTTGGTCGGCGGCTTGTACTTTTTTTTGGCTGCGCAGCTGCCATATTGGCTGGGTTTGCACTTGCACCTTTATTTGCCAGCCAATCCATTTGGCAAATCACCTTTTTTCTAGTGCTCGCTTTATTTTTAATGGGCTTTACCTTTGCGCCGATGGGTGCATTTTTACCGGAGCAATTTCCAGTAGCGGTGCGTTATTCTGGCGCTGGTTTGGCGTATCAACTTGGTGGTATTTTAGGCGCTTCGTTCGCGCCGACCATTTCGCAAGCGCTGGTGACGCAAGGTGGCCTAAGCTGGGTTGGCGCGTATATGTCTTTGATGGCGCTCGTGAGTTTGTTAGCGGTTTTTGGTATGCGCGAAGTTAATTCGGCTTAGTCAGCGTTTCTAAATTTTTTAGCCAAGCAAAAGCATGTTCACGCGGATTTTCTAACTGGTCGCCACCACACATTTCTTCGCTCGGCTGTAAGCCACCACAAAAAGCGGGGCGCTCTGGCTTCCCGAATAATTTGCATTGAAAATTATCATCTAACTGAATGCATGGAACGCCTGCAGGTTTTCCGCCTGGCATACCGGGAATCGGGCTGTTAATAGAAGGTGCGATGCAGCATGCGCCGCAATGTTCTCTACATTCCATGAGGGTTAATCCGATGCGGGTAATAAAGCTGTTTTAAACCAATCAAACTCAATGGATTGTAAATGAAAGCCAAGCTGGCTTTGCAAACCATGAATATCGACTGCAACACGGGCTGGCAGCTTTTCAAAAACTTCAGGCGTGGCACAAAAGTATCTAGGAAAACCGTTTTTAAGCGTCTCACCAATGAGGCGCGTTTCACAGCCTTTTCTGGTTTCTACATATTTTTTTTCAAACACATCTTGCTTCATAGCGGGTTGGTTTTTTATTTGGGTGATTAAATCCCCTACGCCATAAATGATCGAGAAATAACCTAAAAAATAAATCAGCACCGGCGCAAATAAAACGGCCAGCCATTTTTTAAATGTGGAATGAGTGCTGTCCAGTGCGTTTGGGTTGAGCCAAACCGAATAAATAAAAAACATATTACACACCACACACAAAGCAATATTGATTTTGAAACCCAGATTAAGCCAATCTGCGCTAGGAATAAAATGATTGCCAATCGCCCAAAACAAAAACAATGCTTGAATGGCGAACAGGCTCAGGAAAAATTGACGAAAACGCGGCGGCGTAAAGTTTGGTTGATTTGACGATAAATCTGGCGTGGCAGTGTGTTTGGCTGCCGATTTTTTTCGCTTTTTGATCATGTTTGAAATTGTTTAAACACTATTGCCACGGATAACCTAATGCTGTGACACCCGCTTTTAGATCTTCCATTGCAAGCTTTACTTGCGCACTGGTACCTTTCATCCCCACTTCGGTCGTGCGACGTTGGTTTGTGCGCGGCAAACTAAATAATTTTAGTTCGGGGTATTTTTTTAGCATCACTTGCATTAAATCGATCAAATCGCTTTCGCCAGCTTCGGTAATCACAATCGACTCTTCCAAATAATCTTGGGTGTGGAAAAGGGGTGAATAATAAGTCTCCAGCACCCACTCCACCATCGGGTGCGCCATTTCAGGAAAGCCCGGCACAAAATAATGCTCGTTGATACTAAACCCTGCCACGCGGTTGATCGGGTTGGGGATTAAATCGCAACCTTTGGGAAAATCCGCCATCAACACGCGCTTTGGATAAGCGCCTTCCCCATATTGCGCCACAATATTGGCCACCGCCCCCGCATGGCGCTCAATCGGCACACCAGCCGCATCGGCCGCGCACTGGCGCGTGTAGTCGTCAGGCGTAGCGCCGATTCCGCCAAAGCTAAACACAATGTCGCCACGCGCCATGCTGGCTTTTAGCAAACCAGTAATTTGCTCAGGAACATCGCCCAAGTATTTTGCCCAACTTAACTGCAAGCCGCGTGCGGAAAGGAGTTGAATGACTTTGCTTAAATGCGCGTCTTGGCGTTTGCCAGAGAGAATTTCATCACCGATGATGTAGATGCCGAAGGTTTTCATGCTGCGATTTTAACGTAAATTAAGGGCAAGATTGTAAGCGCAAACGTATGCAGGTTCTATTGCTTTACGGGTAATTTAAATGCGAGATTCAATCAATAAGCAGTAATCAAGAGCAAGCCAACAAAATAACTCACCTTTAATTTGCCATCAGCCTATGATGAAGTACGCAATTCAATTTTAGGAGCAATATCATGGCAAAAGGTCAGCAACGCGGCAATAAAGAAACCAAAAAACCTAAGAAGGATAAAACTGTAGTGGTGCCTGTTGCGTTTATCACCCCTGCAAAGCCAAGCCAGCCACAAAAAAATAAACATTAGGGCGAGCACGTCCATCCACTGCAAATGGGCTCGCTAAGCCTAGCTGTGTTGGGTGTCTTGGCGTTTGCCGGAGAAAATTTCGTCACTGATTATGTAGATGCCGAAGGTTTTCATTAGTTTTTATTACCAATTAAAGCGTAGGGTGTGGAAATGACCACTGGGGATCTGAAATTTTATTTTTTTGAAAGGTCTGCTTGGTTGAACATTAAGCCATTTTGAATCTAGTCCTTTGACCCATTTAAAGTGATTGGGTAATTTTTCCGGTAAAAGCCACAAGAAAATTAGTAGGCCAGCAAACTCAAACATAGCCCCGACAATTCTGTTTTCAGACTCCTCAAATAATGATGACAACACTAGACGAGACCCGAAACTCATTTTATCTCCGACATTCGCTGAGATATACATCCCTGCACCATCAGTAAAACGACTTTCTCCGAAACATATTTTAACTAAGTTATTATCAGGGATACCCACCTCTATGCCATTGCCAATAAGTTGATTATTTTTGTAGCAAACATTGATTAGGGTTTTTAAAAGCCAGCGTTCAAGCAAGAGAGCGTTAACATGCGACTCCTTAATTTTGAAGCGCCAATTATTTTGATTGGCCTCTGATATAAGCTTTGAAATCACCTCAAAATTGTTAAAGGCATGACCTGCAGCAGTATCTAGTGGAGATAAAGAATTATTGTGGTGCTTACAAAGTATATTTAAAGTTAAGTTAGCTAAGCCGACCTCTTTTTGCTCGTTAGCACACCAAGGAAAACCTTGAACGAATATACTTTTTGCGTTTGGAAATAGTGAAGCAGATATCAAGTGCTCTCTAGTCAGGTGTTCACGGCAATCTCCTAAACACGCAGCCCAGCAACTTCTCATATCTTAATGCGCCCCTTCCCAATTACTACCCACACCAACTTCTGCTAACAACGGCACAGATAATTTCGCGACATTTTGCATCAGTTCTGGCAGCTTATTTTTCACCAATTCCAACTCACCATCCGGCACTTCAAGCACCAGCTCATCGTGCACCTGCATAATGAGTTTTGATTGTAAGCGTTCACTCACCAGCCAGTTTTGCAAGGCGATCATGGCGAGTTTAATCAGGTCAGCGGCTGTGCCTTGCATGGGGGCGTTGATGGCGGCGCGTTCTGCGCCGTTGCGGCGTTGCACATTGGCGCTGTTAATTTCTGGCACCCAGAGTCTGCGACCAAAGTAGGTTTCAACATAGCCTTGCTGTTTGGCAAGTGCGCGCGTGTTTTCCATATAATTTTTTACGCCGGGGTAGCGCGCAAAGTAACGCTCGATGTAGCTGGCGGCGGCGCTGCGTTCGATATTTAAATTTTGCGCAAGGCCAAAGGCGCTCATGCCGTAAATCAGGCCAAAGTTAATCACTTTTGCGTAACGGCGCTGTTCGTTATCCACGGCATTTTTTTCTACGCCAAAAATTTCAGCGGCGGTGGCGCGGTGAATATCTTCGTTATTGGCAAAGGCTTGCAACATACCGGAATCTTGCGAAAGGTGCGCCATGATACGTAGCTCAATTTGCGAATAGTCGGCAGAAACAATGTGGCTACCCGTTGGTGCAATAAAAGCTTCGCGGATGCGGCGGCCTTCTGCCGTGCGCACGGGAATATTTTGCAAATTCGGGTCACTACTCGCCAAGCGCCCAGTAATCGCCACGGCTTGGTTGTAGCTGGTATGCACGCGCCCGGTTTTGGGGTTAATCATTTTGGGCAGTTTGTCAGTGTAGGTGGATTTTAATTTCGCCAAGCCGCGATATTCCAGCAACACTTTGGGCAAGGGGTAATCCAGCGCCAGTTCTTGCAGCACGTCTTCATCAGTACTTGGCGCGCCGGAAGGCGTTTTTTTTGTCGGTTTAATGCCTAGTTTGCCAAATAAAATTTCTTGCAATTGTTTGGGCGAACCTAAATTAAAAGGCTGGCCGGCGAGTGCATGGGCTTGTTTTTCTAAGTCCATCAGCTTCATGCCAATTTCATTACTTTGGCGGTTCAGCATATTGCTATCAATCAGCACGCCGTTGCGCTCAATGGTGAATAAAATTTCCATTGAGGGCATTTCAATTTGGCTGTAGATAAAGTTTAATTTTTCATCTTGCGCCACTTGCGGGTGCAGCGCGTGGTGGAGTTGCAGGGTGATGTCAGCATCTTCCGCGGCGTATTCGCTGGCGGTTTCTACCGTCACTTGGTTAAAGCCCACTTGCTTGGCTCCCTTGCCGGCGACTTCTTCAAAACTAATCGGCGTGATGCCTAAATGACGCTCAGAAAGCTCGTCCATGCCGTGGCCTTTGTGGCTTTCTAACACGTAAGATTGCAGCAAAGTATCGTGCGCAATGCCGCGCAAGATAATGTCGTGATTGGCTAGCACGTGCATGTCGTACTTTAAATTTTGGCCGATTTTTTTAAGGTTTGGATTTTCTAAAATGGGTTTGAGTTTGGCTAAGGTTTCGTCCAGTTTTAGTTGCTCTGGCGCGTCAAAATAATCATGCGTGAGCGGAATATACGCAGCTTCGCCCACGGTGACGCTAAATGAAACGCCGACAATTTTTGCGCTCATTGGGTCAAGCGAAGTAGTTTCAGTATCAAAGCAAATCAGTTCGGCTGCACTTAATTTTGCTAGCCAAATGTCTAATTGTGCGCTGGTTAAAATGGTTTCATAAGCGCGGGTGGTGACTGGTGTGTATTGCGTGGATAATTTTTCTGGATTCTTCGTATCATTCAGAATGACATTGGCTGTAGGTGTTGTGGACATTGATTTTTGCCCATCTGGCATATTTTCAAGCTCACGCTTCCAGCTTCTAAATTCAAAGTGATCAAAGAGTTCGGCGAGTTTGGTTTTGTCTGGCGCCTGCTGAATCAGCTCGTCAAAATGTTCGCGGATGCCAATGTCGCAACGGATGGTAATCAACGCGCGCGCAGTCGGTAGCCAATCTAAAGCGGCACGCAGGTTTTCACCCACTTTGCCTGTTATATTGTTGGCGTTGGCGACAATGTTGTCTAGCGAGCCATATTCTTGCAACCATTTCACTGCGGTTTTTGGGCCGACTTTTTCCACGCCCGGCACGTTGTCAGAGGTATCACCAACCAGCACTAAATAATCAATCATTAATGTGGGTGGAATGCCAAATTTAGCTGTCACGCCGGCAATGTCTAAAATATCGTCGGTTTTGCGAAAGGCGTCGCGCATGGTATTCACCACCGTGATTTTTTCGTTCACAAGTTGCGAAATATCTTTATCGCCTGTCGAAATAATGGTGCGTATGCCTTGGCTTTCCGCTTGCTTGGCGAGTGCGCCAATCACGTCATCTGCTTCTACACCATCTTCAACAATCAACGGCCAGCCCATAGCGCGGATGGTTTCAAACAGTGGCTCAATTTGCACGCGCAAATCGTCCGGCATGCTGGCGCGGTTGGCTTTGTATTCCGGGTAAATATCATCACGAAACGTTTTGCCTTTGGCATCAAATACACAGGCGCTGTATTGTGAAGGGTAGTCTTTATGCAAACGGCGTAGCATGTTAAGCACGCCCTGAATCGCGCCAACAGGCTCGTTTTTGCTGTTACGTAAATCCGGCATGGCGTGGAAGGCGCGATACAGGTAAGATGAGCCGTCAACGAGAAGTAAGGTCTTAGTCATAAGTTTCGATTGTAGGGTTAGTTGAATGAAAACAAAAAAATTACCGGATTCCAACCAAATTGCGTTATTAAATGGCCATGCTGATAGTTATGAAGCCTGGCACGCGTTTGAGATTATGGCAGAATTTGTCGGTGCAACCGAGCGCCTGAAAAAGATCACGCCAGCGGTTTCCATTTTTGGCAGCGCGCGTACGCAACCAGAACATCCTCACTACAAGCTCACGGAAGAAATTGCTAAATTATTGTCTGATTCAGGATTTAGCATCATTTCTGGTGGCGGCCCCGGCATTATGGAAGCTGCCAATAAAGGCGCGTTTGCGGGGCCAGCGCCCAGCATTGGCTTGAATATTGAGTTGCCGCACGAACAAACCAGCAATGATTATCAAGACATCAGTTTGAGCTTTCAGCATTTTTTTATGCGTAAGGTGATGTTTGTGAAATACGCCAGTGCCTATGTGGTGCTGCCGGGTGGTTTTGGTACGCTGGATGAATTGATGGAAGCCATTACATTGGTGCAAACCGGAAAATCGCTGAATATTCCGATTATTTTGGTGTGTGAGCCGTTTTGGCGCGGCCTGATGGATTGGTTGAAAACCACGTTGGTGAATGAAAAAATGATTTCACCGGAAGATTTAAATTTGATACAACTGATTGATGAGCCTAAAAAAATTGTCGAGGCGATTTTTAAACATTATGAAGCGCGGGGATTCAAACTTTCTTCTGCGGAAGAAAGAATCCAGCTTTATTTATAATTCTAGTCAGCAAGATAAGGTTTAATTTGTTAAAATCTAAATCGCTAATCGCCAAATTTTAAAGGTGTTCAATATGCATAAAACAACCCAAACTTTCAGTCTTTTGTTGATATTAGCTACTGCCTCTATCAGTGCAGTTGCTGTAGAGCCGCCGCCAAATCTTGAACCTTTAGAAGATGTTGCGCCGCCAACCATTACCAATGAAGAAAAACCTGAGATTACTATTGTTAAAAAAAATGGCGAAACCATTGAAGAATATCGCATCAACGGCCAACTTTATATGATGAAAGTGACGCCCGCACATGGCGTGCCTTATTACATGCATAAAGAAGACCAAGAGGGTGGCTGGTTGATGGATGGTCCTAATCCGCCATTGATTATTCCAAAATGGACGATTTTTAGATTTTAATTTTAGAGTAACTTAAGGTGATGAATGAAGGCGTTCATCGCGTTTTAATTTCATTTAATCCCCTTTATGTCCGTATTTACACACGTTAGCCTAGGCGAAGTTGCTGACTGGCTCCAATATTATGAAATTGGCCAAGCCATAGAAGTAGAAGGTATTTCTGCTGGCATTACTAATACCAATTATTTTGTTTACACCCAAAGTGAAGTCGCCACACCGCAAGCGAATATTGGGCGTAACCGTTATGTGCTGACCTTGTTTGAGCATCATAAAATCGAAGAATTGCCATTTTTTATTGCATTCATGGGGCATCTTGCTAGGCACGGGATCCCTTGCCCCACACCGATTCAAGATAAGCATGGCGAGAGTTTGCATATTTTAAACGGCAAACCAGCCGCGCTGGTCAGCTGTTTGTCTGGCCGAGATATTGAGTCGCCTAGTGTGTTGCAATGTACCGAGGTCGGGCGGGTGCTGGCAGAGATGCATCTTGCCGGGCAGTCATTTGAGTATGCACCTTCCACAAATCAGCGTGGTGAAGCTTGGCGACTTGAAACCGCAAAAAAAGTGCTACCTTACTTAGAAACTGATGATCAGTTGCTACTGCAAGAAACCTTGGCTTTTCAGGCCAGTCTTTACTTAAGTGATTTACCTACAGGGGTCATTCACGCAGATTTGTTCCGCGATAATGTGTTGTTCGACGGCGAAAAAATTGGCGGTTTGATTGATTTTTATTATGCCTGCCATGACGTGTTGGCCTATGACTTGGCAATTGCGGTGAATGATTGGTGTGTGCAAGCGAATGGCGCGTTTGATCGTACCCGATTACACGCGATGTTAACAGCCTACAAAATGGTGCGTCCGTTTACTGCTGAAGAAGAGCAGGCATGGCATGGTTTATTAAGAATCGCTGCGTTGCGTTTTTGGCTTTCACGCCATTATGACCAGATTTTCCCGCAAAGTGGGGAGCTGACGCATGCTAAAGACCCAGAACATTTTAAGCGCATACTGTTATTGCGCTCAAAAGCACTTTAGAATATTTGCTAAAGATTTTTGGAAAGTAAATCATGACACCTTCAAATTCCCCAACTGTTAAATCTGTGCCATTTAGCAATGGCTGGCAGTGGATTGTCGCTGGGTTTCGCATGTACCGCGAAAACCCGGTGATGTGGGTGATTTTATTCGTGATTTATTTTGTGATCATGCTGCCAGTATCGATGGTTCCAATAATTGGTTCGATTGCCAGTACGCTTTTGGCGCCTGTATTTGCGGCGGGCATGATGTTGGGTTGTCGCGCCATGGAGCAAGAGCAAGATTTGGAAATCAACCATTTATTCGCAGGGTTTAAACGCAACACTTCCCAATTAATTGCCGTTGGTGGTATTTACATGCTGAGTTTGATGGCGGTGGCTGTGTTGGTCGTGTTGGCGATGGATAAAGAGTCTGTAGAATTATTAGCAAACGGACGTGATTTAACACCAGAGCAAGCGAGCGGCGTGCTGTTGCCAGTGTTAATCGCATTGTTATTTGTGCTACCAATCTTAATGGCCTATTGGTTTGCACCTGTCCTTGTGGTGCTGAATAATATGCAAGCGCTGGATGCCATGAAGTTGAGTCTGATCGCGTGTTGCAAAAACATGCTGCCGTTTTTATCTTACGGTTTGGTATATACACTTTTCTTTGTCGTGGGGATTTTGCTGATAGGCTTGGGAATGTTTGTTGCTATCCCCGTGATGTTACTCATGTTTTTGGCCGTCCCCAGCATGATGACGAGCTTATATGCGAGTTATGCCGATATTTTTGACCATTATCATTTGGTGAAAATGCCATAATTTTTAACAAGGGGAAGGTGATGAAAAAACAAATTATCAATGTTTCACCAGTGCAAACTGCCAAAGTATTTGCCATACTTTATTTTGTATTAAGTATTCCGTTTGTTGTCCTGATGTTATTGACTTGGATGGCGGTGCCGGGATCTTCACCAACTTCCTATGGTGTGGCATTAATCATGCCATTTTTATATTTGATCTTTGGTTTTGTTTTTACCGCGATTGGCGCTTTGGTCTATAACCTCGTCGCCAAATGGGTTGGCGGCATTGAATATACTACGATAGAAAAATAGCTTTTCTTAAAGCAGTGTTTTGCCTAAATTGGCGTCAATTTGGCAAACTCCAGCGCCAACCATTTAAGGCCTTCTTTGCCAAAATTTACTTGTACGCGCATATCGTTCGCGTTGCCTTCATAGCTCACAATCACGCCGTTGCCAAATTTATTGTGGTTGACCTGTTGGCCAATTTTCCACGGCATGGCGCTTTTTTGTTCGCTACTTTTTTTCGTCATCACCTGCGGCAATGTGTTGTAGTCTGGCGTGTTGTGGCCGTAAAAGCTAGGTTTTGGCACTGGTTTTTTGTTGAGGTGTTTTAATAATTTTTCAGGGATTTCATCCAAAAATCTTGAAGGAATGCCGTAACGCACTTTGCCGTGCAACATGCGGCTTTGCGCGTGGCTTAAATATAAACGCCGCCGCGCGCGGGTGACAGCCACGTACATTAAGCGACGCTCTTCCTCTAAGCCGCTGTTTTCAAATAAACTTTGTTCGTGCGGAAAAAGCCCCTCTTCCACGCCACTAATAAACACCACCTTAAACTCCAAGCCTTTGGCGGCGTGTATCGTCATCAGTTGCAAGGAATCGTTGCCTTCTGTGGCTTGGTGTTCACCGGCTTCTAAACTCGCGTGGTTTAAAAATTGGGTGAGCAAATCTTGCTCGCCTTCACCGTCCACATTGTGGTGGTTACCAAAATCTTGGTTGGTAAACGCCACTGCGGCAGTAACCAATTCTTTTAAGTTTTCTATGCGGTCTTCGCCTTCTTTTTCGGCTTGGTAATGATCCAACAAGCCAGATTGCGAAATCGCAAGCTCAGCCATTTCTGCTAAACTCACGCCGTAGGCTTGATCCACCATTTGGCGTATGAGCGCGACAAAGCCTTCAATGCCTTTTGCGCCCAGCTTGCCAGTGCCGACTTTATTGGTTGCCGCTTGCCATATGCTACAATTTTGCGCGCGGGCGGCTTCTTGTAATTGTTCCAAACTGCGTGCACCGATGCCGCGTGCAGGAAAGTTAATCACCCGCAACAAGGCTGTGTCGTCATTGGCGTTTGAGATTAAGCGCATGTAGGCGAGCGCGTGTTTAATTTCTGCCCTCTCAAAAAAGCGCAAGCCGCCATACACACGGTAGGGTAATTTTGCGGAAAAAAGGGCTTGCTCCAAAATGCGTGACTGGGCATTGCTGCGGTAAAGCAGTGCCATTTCGCCCAAACTGGTGCCTTCAGCAAATAAAGACTTAATTTCTTCTAAAATAAATTGCGCTTCATCAGTATCGTTGTACGCATCGTACACGCGGACTGGCTCGCCTGCGCCGCTCGACGTCCATAAATTTTTGCCCAGCCGATTACTGTTATTCGAAATAATTGCGTTGGCGGCATCCAAAATATTGCTGTGCGAGCGATAATTTTCTTCTAACTTCACCACATTCTGGACGTTAAAATCGCGCTGAAAATCTGCCATGTTGCCTACGCGCGCACCGCGAAAAGCGTAAATACTTTGGTCGTCGTCACCCACTGCAAACAAGCTATTTTGTGGGCTGGTAAGCAATTTTAACCACGCGTATTGCAATTTGTTGGTGTCTTGAAATTCATCCACCAAAATATATTGAAAGCGGCTTTGGTAATGTGCACGGATATTGGCATCACGCGCCAGTAACTCGTAGCTGCGTAGTAAAAGTTCAGCAAAATCTGCCACGCCATCGCGTTGGCATTGCAAGTCATAGGCTTCAAAAATGTCACGCATTTTTTGGCTGTGCGGGTCGTAGACTTCTACCGCATGCGCACGAAGTCCTTCGTCTTTACAGCCGTTGATAAAATGTTGCACTTGTTTGGGCGGATATTTTTCATCATCAATTTGCATCTGCTTCATTAGGCGTTTGATGAGCGAAAGTTGGTCAGCAATATCCAAAATTTGAAACGTTTGCGGCAAGCCAGCTTCACGATAATGCGAGCGCAGTAGTCGATTGCATAAGCCGTGAAACGTGCCCACCCACATGCCGCGCGTGTTGATTGGCAACATGGCGGTGATACGCGTGAGCATCTCTTTGGCGGCCTTGTTGGTGAAAGTGACCGCTAACAAACCTGTGGGAGAAACTTGCCCGGTTTGAATCAACCAAGCAATACGTGCTGTGAGTACTCGGGTTTTTCCACTGCCTGCGCCAGCCAACACCAAGGCTGATTGCTGCGGTAGAGTCACGGCTTCCAATTGTTTGTTGTTGAGGCCGGAAAGCAAGTTGTTTTGGCTGAGCGTGTCGATAGTCATGACTCGCATTTTAGCATGCTAGGTAAAGCTGGCTTTGACTTTGCGCCTAAAAGAATCGCTAAATTTTGGTGTTGGGTGGAACTAAAGCAGTCGAAAAACCCTCATAGAAACAGATAGCGAAAGTTGTCGTTCCGTTATTTCCTCCCTTAAACGGAAGCCTTGTTTTTAAAGGCGCTTCTCACCCCGATACCTTCCCCTTATCGGGGTTTTTTTATACTAATTTTTCTTAATTAACAAACTTTACTTAACGAGAGATCGGATTTTGCCGATGCTTAATATGGTGTTTTTGAATCCACCAAATTAGATATAAAGACAGATTAATAAAATTTAGTATCTTCTAACAACTGGCGAATCACGCGGTTGGCGTTGATGGCTGCCAATGTGGCACCTAATTCATAATCGCCAACTTTTGCTGCATCGCTGTATGGTAGCGCTACCAACGATTGATTGATTGAACAAACTCTGCATTTATCTTGCCATTTTTGCGTAGCAGTTTGGTGGTAATTCGAGCCTGTCATGTCCTGCATACATCTTCCTTCTAACTAAGTAACGAATGGTTAGAATTATCTTTGATGCAGAATTTCCATCAATGGCCCGTTTGGTTAAGCAGGCTCAATCGTGATGGGTGAAATGTAAATATAATCAATAACATAGTTAATAAAAAAGCCCCGCAAAGTTTGCGAGGCTTTTTTGTGATGTAGAAAATTATTTACTCAATACCTAACAACTCTACCTCAAACACCAAGGTTGCGTCAGGGCCAATTGTCTGTCCACTGCCATGCGCACCATAAGCAAGATTTGATGGAATAGTCAGCTCAAATTTACTGCCCACGTTCATTAACTGTAAACCTTCAATCCAACCCGCAATCACACCAGTGACAGGGAAAACAATCGGTTCGCCACGCTGATACGAGCTATCAAACACCGTGCCGTCGATGAGTGTGCCATGGTAGTGGACTTTTACGCGGTCACTTGTTGTTGGTTTTTTGCCATTGCCTGCCACCAGTTGTTTGTACTGTAAGCCACTCGCAGTCGTACTTACGCCTTCTTTCTTGGCATTTTCAGCCAAATAAGCTGCGCCTGCTACTTTGTTTTTAGCAGATTGCTCAGCCTGCATTGCCATTTGTTTTTCTTGGCTCTCTTTTTGCACCTGCTCAACTGTGCTGCGCTTTTCTGCTTCCGTTAAGCGTGACGGATTGCCTGCCATTACATCGTTAATCGCGAGTGCAATCGCGTCAGTATCTAAATCCAGCCCATCATTTTTAAGCTGATGCGCCATGCTTTCACCCACGATATAACTTAAGCGTTTGGTGAGAGTGTCTAATGCAGTGGTCATTGTGGTTTTCTTTCGTTGGTTAAGTGGGAAGTTGAATAACCCGTGATTATGACGGAGATTGGCGGATAAACAAAACCTACCAAAGAGTAGACTAGTTGTTTAAACATAGCTATTTAGATGGTTACAACGGTATTGCTACCAGACGAATACAATAAGTACACACCACGATAGCCTAATAATCTTAATAAATATTCTCTACATAAATCATGAATGTCATGGTGAAGTTCAATCTGTTTATCGTAGGGTAACTGCGTTAGCCCAGAATGAATAATTTCATCACGGATTGATTTAATTTGACTTAAATCCTTAGTGATGCCAACGTCATCAAGCATCATTTTTAGAAGTTCTCTGAATGAGTATGCTGGTGATTTTTTATTGGGACTGCTTCCTTTTCTAAAATAGCCGGATATGTAAGGGATATTTTTTGAATGAGCAAAGCTGCTCTTTAAGTTTTCTAAAAGTATGAAAGATAAAGCAAGTTTTGCTTCTATCGGTAGCTTATTGATTTCTATAGAAAGAATGTAGTGAATAGCCTCATTTAGCTTTCTACGGCCTTCAAGAGATTTGTAATTATTGAAAGTTTGCTCAACGAATGACTTAACAGTTTCGCCATTGCTAATTTCAATAGTTGGTCTGAAAAAATCAAGCCTACCAATCGCTGCCCATCTGTGGCCAGTGTTTTGACCTGTAGGGTAGTCGTATCCATAGAAAGCAACGTTTGATAAGCATGCAAACGATAAAAGCCAGCAAAGCCTGTGAACATCTGATTCAATTTCAGCAAGTTCATCTTCTTGCACATCCTTCACTATGAGCTCAGAGGTCTCACAGAAACTCCCCTTTAATTCATTGAAGTGACCTTGGATGATTCTCGAATTTTGCTTAAGGGTGAAAGTGCGATTTCCAATTTCAAAGTTGATGGTGTCACGAATCCATGAATTTTCATGTTTCGTCATTTCCATGCCTGCTACAGTGCAGTTTGCAATATAAGCTTTAAAATCGGGCATATGCATAAAAAGTAATATAAGTGGTTAAGTATAAACCTAACAAATAAAAACCCCGCCGAAGCGAGGTTTTTTTAATGCTGGTTAGGGCATTTCAACTTCAATGCGATGGTGAGGCTAGGCGGTAAGCCATTTGCGACGCGGGCAGTACATTAAGTACGACAAGGAGCAAATGGCGCAACCAACACCGCATCACCGATGCAGTGAAGAATGAAATTACATCATGCCGCCCATGCCACCCATCCCGCCCATATCTGGCATCGCAGGTGCGTCATCTTTTGGTAACTCAGCTACCATGCAGTCTGTAGTGAGCATCAAGCCAGCTACAGAAGCTGCGTTTTGCAATGCAGAGCGGGTGACTTTAGTTGGGTCTAACACGCCCATTTCAACCATGTCGCCGTAGGTTTCGTTAGCAGCGTTGTAACCGTAGTTGCCTTTACCTGCTGCAACGTTGTTCACAACCACTGATGGTTCAACACCTGCGTTTTGGGTGATTTGGCGTAATGGCTCTTCAACTGCGCGCAATACAATTTTAATACCTGCTTCTTGGTCAAGGTTGTCACCTTTAACTTTTGAAATCGCATCACGTGCGCGGATTAATGCAACGCCACCACCAGCCACAATACCTTCTTCAACCGCTGCACGTGTTGCGTGCAAGGCGTCTTCTACGCGGGCTTTTTTCTCTTTCATTTCGATTTCAGTCGTCGCACCCACTTTAATCACTGCAACACCACCAGCTAATTTAGCTACGCGTTCTTGCAATTTTTCACGGTCGTAATCGCTTGAAGCTTCGTCAATTTGTGTTTTGATTTGTGTGATACGTGCCTTGATGTTAGCTTCAACACCAGCGCCGTCAATAATGATCGTGTTTTCTTTGCCAACTTCAATACGTTTGGCTTGGCCTAACATTTCCAATGTCACTGTTTCTAGTTTCAAGCCAACTTCTTCGGCAATCACAGTACCGCCAGTTAAAATCGCGATGTCTTCCAACATGGCTTTACGACGGTCACCAAAGCCAGGCGCTTTAACAGCTGTAGTTTTTAAGATACCACGAATATTATTCACAACTAAAGTTGCCAATGCTTCGCCGTCTACGTCTTCAGCAATAATCAACAATGGACGGCCAGATTTCGCCACTTGCTCCAATGTTGGTAATAAATCACGGATGTTTGAGATTTTTTTGTCGTGCAATAACACGAAAGGATTGTCTAGCAACGCAATTTGACGCTCTTGGTTGTTGATGAAGTATGGAGACAAATAACCGCGGTCAAATTGCATACCTTCAACCACGTCTAATTCATTGCTTAAGCCTGAACCGTCTTCAACAGTAATCACGCCTTCTTTACCCACTTTGTCCATCGCGTCAGCAATAATTTTTCCAACTGATTCGTCAGAGTTTGCAGAAATTGCGCCAACTTGAGCGATTTCTTTGCTTGTTGTACATGGTTTTGATTGCGCTTTTAAATCAGCCACGGCTGCTTCAACTGCTTTGTCTATACCACGTTTTAAGTCCATTGGGTTCATGCCCGCAGCCACTGATTTCATGCCTTCGCGGATAATTGCTTGTGCTAAAACGGTTGCAGTTGTTGTACCGTCACCAGCGATGTCATTGGTTTTAGAAGCAACTTCTTTCACCATTTGTGCGCCCATGTTTTCGAATTTGTCTTTTAATTCGATTTCTTTTGCTACTGACACACCGTCTTTAGTGATGGTTGGCGCGCCGAATGAACGCTCTAACACCACGTTACGCCCTTTAGGGCCTAAAGTCACACGCACTGCGTTAGCCAATACGTTGACACCATTAACCATTTTTTGGCGAACGTCATCGCCGAATCTTACGTCTTTTGCTGCCATTTAAATTCTCCTGAATTCTAAACTTTTAATTGAGTTCTTTAAATTTACAAAAGTTGATTACTCAACTGTCTATCTAATCGAAATTACTCGACGATTGCCATGATGTCTTCTTCACGCATCACCAACAGTTCTTCGCCGTCCACTTTGACGGTTTGGCCTGCGTATTTACCAAACAACACTTTGTCGCCTACTTTCACATCCAAAGGTGTTGCTTTACCGCTCTCATCTTTTTTACCATTACCCACAGCTTGCACAATGCCTTGATCTGGTTTTTCAGTTGCGCTATCTGGAATCACAATGCCAGAAGCGGTGGTGCGCTCTTCAGCTGCGCGTTTAACAATCACACGATCGTGTAATGGACGAAGTTTCATACTTTTCTCTCCAAAATAAAATTCAAAAATAAAACTTAAAAAATTAAGAGGTTCGCTTTCCAGCACAGAGCTTCAATGCAAAATCTACAAGCGAAAAACTGACGCGAGATTTTAGCACTCAAGTCTTCTGAGTGCTAAGTTGGGACAATGGATTTGTTTTTCAAGAGACAAAAATGAATTTTTTTAAAATTGTTGTCGTAGAAGAAGAATTGTAAGGCACTACCTAGACGACTGTTACGCTCAACTGGTAGATTTTGCACGATCAACTCAGACAGCGGAATTAGAGACTGATAAAGTGCCAACCAGATACTGGCCGCAATGATGAGGAATAGAAGCGGCTGTTTGTTTGAAAGGCTGAATAAACGATTCATGTAAGTATTAACCAGCAGCTAAATCTAACAACCTTTGAACACCTATAGGTTCATCTTTAAGCATTGGCACCACTGCATAGCGTTTTGAATACTTTTTCGCTACAGAGTTAATCTCAACTAATTCATTAAGTGCACGTTGATGTAGCAATGATGAAGTGGTTGTAGTTGCGGCAACGCTGTTGTTAATCACCCAAGCCCATGGTTCAATGCCAGCGCGACGCAAATCGACTTGCAAGTTGGCTGCTTCTAACACCGGCGTTTTTTCTGCAAGCGTTACGATGAGTATTTTGGTTTGTTTTGGATCTTGTAGCTGCATCATTGGTGTCGTGAATTGCAGGTGAGCTTTATCCATTTGGCGAGCGACTTCACGATGGTAAGCGCCCGTTGCATCTAACAATAATAATGTATGTCCTGTCGGCGCGGTATCCATCACCACAAACTTCTTTCCAGCCTCACGAATAATGCGTGAGAAGGCTTGGAATACCGCAATCTCTTCAGTACACGGTGAACGCAGGTCCTCTTCTAGCAGAGCACGACCGTGAGCATCCAACTGCGCACCTTTAGTTTCCAGAACGTGATTGCGATACCTCTCGGTTTCCTCGTGCGGGTCAATGCGGCTTACAGTTAAATTGTCTAATGTACCATTGAGTGTGTCTGATAGATGGGCTGCTGGGTCTGATGTGGTGAGGTGCACGGGCAGTCCACGATTTGCCAATTCGACAGCAACTGCTGCTGCAACAGTAGTTTTACCAACGCCACCTTTACCCATTGTCATGATCAGACCGTGACCATCTGCTGCAATGCTATCCACTAATTGAGACAGACTAGGCTTATCTACTTCAACAGATGACTCATTAGTCCCATGCTGTTGGTAAGGGGTATCTGTTAATAGTTGGCGCAAAGCATCAAGACCGACCAAGTCGAAAGCTTTAAGTGCTACCTGATCTTGCGGTAATTGCTTTAATACTTCTGGAATATTATTCAGTGCAGCATGCTCACGCTTGTAAATTGCGGCTGCTAAAGTATCTGTTTCAGCTTCAATCTTTGGCAAAATACCATTGATGACCAAATACTGCTGCTTCAAGCCAATACCGGCCAGCTCTTTATGTGTGCGTGCAACTTCACGTAATGTAGATTGTTGAGCGCGAGCGACCAATATTAGTCTTGTACGCTTGCCATCCGCAAGTGCATCCACCGCCGCTTTGTATTGTTCACGTTGTTTTTCAAGACCAGCTAAAGGGCCAAGGCAAGAGGCATCACCTTTACCTTCTTCCAGAAATCCACTCCATGCACCCGGAAGTTGAAGCAGGCGAATGGTATGCCCAGTCGGTGCGGTATCAAAAACAATGTGATCGTAATCATCAGTGACTGGTGAGTCGATTAGTAATGCAGTAAACTCATCAAACGCTGCAATCTCAGTCGTACATGCACCTGAGAGTTGCTCTTCTATGCCTTTAACAACATCATCAGGCAAGATACCACGCACTGGTCCAACAATACGGTCACGATAACCCTGTGCTGCTGCTTGAGGGTCAATTTCAAGTGCCGCTAAATTCGGTACTGCTGGAACGGCGGTGATATTGTTACCGATGCTAATACCGAATACCTGACCAACATTAGATGCTGGATCTGTACTTACCAAAAGTACACGTTTGCCGCTCTCTGCTAATTGGATTGCCGTTGCACAGGCAATAGAAGTCTTACCTACACCACCTTTACCAGTAAAGAAGAGAAAGCGAGGTGGTTGGTCAATAAAATGCATGGATTGTCCTAAGCTGGATATAAAGAGGTTGTTGCGGGATTAACAGCATTTGCTGCCACTGCAACATCCAGATGCTGGCTGCACTTCAACCACAGAGACGATTCCAGCCCAGCGTGTAAGCTCAATGCGATTCGGATAACGACCAGCCAAAGCGAACTCACCATCGACCAGAATGAGTGGCAATGCTTCTTGACCAGAACGTTCCAGAAAATCTCGCACCACCTTGTTATTGGCAAAATCCATGGGTTGTTGCGCAAGATTGAAACGTTCGACTTGTGCGCCATTTTTCTTAGCCCAATCTGCATCGGCTGAGAAACTGACTAATTGCTGATCGACTTCTGTTCCGCACACGCCACTACTACAACACATTGCGGGATCAAATACTTGTATTGATTTCGTCATGCTATTTCCTTAAGTAATATTAGCTGCAATCTTATCCATCTCTGCTTTAAGTGCAGCTTTGTCATGCTTGAGTGTTTCGAGCGGTAAAGCTAGAAAGGCTTCAATACGCGCACGCAAAATACTGTATGCCTTAACAAATGCCGCATCGATCTCTTCATCTGTGCCAGTCGCATGTGCTGGGTCTTCAACACCCCAATGGCTTCTTAATACTGGACCAAGGTAAGTTGGGCAGGTTTCATTTGCTGCATTACCACATACTGAAATCACAATATCAGGCGTGGCTGGCAGGTTTTCCCAAGATTTGCTGTGATAACCTTCTGTTGATATGCCTTCACGAGCCAATAATGCTAATGAGCGTGGATGCACATAACCAGCAGGTTTACTGCCAGCACTCATAGCGTGCCAGCCAGCAGGAGCAAGATGGTTAAAGGTTGCTTCACCAAGGATTGAGCGGCAAGAGTTACCAGTACATAAAAAGAGAACGTTCATTGTTTATACCTCAGTTGAATCAATTGATATAGGCGGTAGCACACTTAGTGAACAGGCTGAGGCCATTCGCATGTCTGTACATTTTTCTGGATGACCAGCACAACACTCTTCGGTTAGATAGGCAATCATGTCTAGCATCATTGGAATATTGGCACGATAGCGTTGGTAACGTCCTTCTTGCTCAACTGACACCATCTTTGCATAGGTCATCGCCTTGAGATGAAAAGACAGATTGTTTGGTGGCACATCCAACGTAGTGGCAATTTCACCTGCCACCATCCCATCGAGACCTTTTTTTACTAAAAGTCTAAACACATCCAAGCGAACACCTGAAGAAAGAGATTCAAAGATTGTAGTTGCTGTAATTTTATCCATGTCGAATATATTACAACTATTGTTGAAATATTGCATTATGATTTTCTTTGTTACGGATTAAGTTATCAATCAGAACTTAATCATGTATGAGCGTGAGCAACACTTACTGCTTTGAGTCGATAGCGGCAAGTAGACCTCTCACACTCGAATTAGCTATGTGAAATATTTAGTGGAGGTATGAGGAATTAATCTTATTTTTATCACAATATGATGCAATGTATTCCGCCAAAAGCGAGAGAAACAGTCTGTTCAGATTGTGACTAATTCAGCTTAGCAATAGGTTCATTGGGAAGTATTGTCTCAGCTAATTGTTTGCGCTGTTATTTATTAAGCCTAGAAATCTCATCAAGTAAATCAAGCACCATCGCAACACCTGGCGTATTGATTTCAAGGTCGCGAGATAACCTTAATGCCTTTTTAGTGCGCTGGAGAGCATCTCCACTAAAACGCCAATCATCAGGGGAATTGCCATGGGGGTTCAGAATTCCTTCATAAACCCATGCAATTACAAGTTCAGTTTCAGCATTAGTTGCATGACAGAGTTCTGCAATTGACATATGAATTTCATTCTCAACAATAGTGCTCTCTATGATCTGTATATTATTGGTACTCATGATGATCCCTTCATATTCACTCTAGGGTTGAAATCAAAAGCTTTGGCCATGGCACGATAAGCCTCTTTCTCACCCTCACTTTCTGCTGGAGGTATGGCAATGGTGATAAGCACATATAAATCGCCAGGTGTTGTTCCAGGAATGCCTCGACCTTTTAATCTTAATTTGCGCTCTGAATTTGATCCAGATGGAATTTTAAGCTCGACGAAACCATTAGGTGTCGGCACGTTAACAGTTGCGCCTAACGCAGCCTCCCAAGGGGTAACAGGCAAGTTCATATAGATATCTCGGCCTTCGATGCGGAAAAGTGGGTGAGACTTAAATAATATTTCTAGGTATAGATCACCCGCTGGACCGTTACCAACACCAGGAGCACCTTGACCACTTAACCGAAGGTGCTGTCCAGCATGAATTCCAATTGGAATAGTCACGTCAAGCATTCGTTCCTGCATCACCACTCTGCCTTGAGCATCGTGACTAGGCATTTGTAGTGAAATACTTTTCTTGGCACCATGATAAGCATCACTCAGATCAATCATCACTTTTGCGTGATGATCTTGACCTTTTGCACTCATATTCTGATTTTGCCTGTTTCTTGCATGGCGGCCAAATAGCGCCTCAAAAAACTCACTTTGACCCGCTGCTGAATTTGGATCAAATCCACTACCGCTGAACTCAAACCCAGAATCCCAATTAGGGGGTGGGGTAAAATCTTGCCTGTGTTTGGTTTGGCTACCTACTTGATCATATGCGGCGCGTTTTTCGGGGTCTTTCAAAACTGCATAAGCTTCACCCACCTCTTTGAAGCGATCCTCAGCATCAGGCTCTTTACTCACATCAGGATGATATTTACGAGCAAGCTTGCGGTATGCAACTTTTACTTCATCATCCGTCGCATTTCGAGTAATGCCAAGTACTTCGTAGTAATCTTTAAATTTCATTTGCAGGCCTATCGCTATTCGTGAGAGTCACTTTAAAGATATACACCTAGTGGTGGATTATCACAATGATAAAAGCTAAATACTTACGAGTAAGGCTAAGGATTAAATTGAAATATTGTGGAGATTTGTATATGAGACCAGTGAATATGACTGTCAGCATCGGGTCGACTGCGGAAGTTGGGGTTTAACACTCGAAAGTCGGCTTTAAGGATTTACCTGCCAATAGATAATATTTTGAAAAAATTATTTTGCTCAAACTTACAGTTATGAATTGCTAATTGCATTGATTTTAATCCTTAGCTTTTTTGGGCTGGAATACGCATTTACTAGTAATGAGTACTATCCTTCTAACTATAAAATCACTTCATCAATCCAATCGGAAACAACAAATTAATAGACATATTCAAAATTGAACGATAAACATTTCGTATTGAAATAGGCGTTTGCTTTTGAATGTGAATAATATCTAGACTTAGATTGCAAAAACTCAACTAAATCTTGACTTATTTTACAGACCTTTAGAAAGCGGCCATTGCAAGATTTTTATAACTTATTGTTTCATAGTGATTTAAAGTCTTAACTTAAATTACAAACGACACGCCAGTTGAAGAAGTACAGCACGATGGTGTCAAACCTGAAGAGTTAACAGCTTTTGAGCGTTACTTGGATTGAAATAATTTGATTTGCCTTGGCTTAATAAACACAGCCTCGCCTTGCCTAAATTGTTCGATGTTGAATTTTTCTCTTGGCAGTTCGACATCCACAAATTGGGCATTGTCTGCACGCTTCACTTCTAATCGCACTAATGACCCAATGGCATGAATATGCGAGAGCGTCCCTGAAATACCTTGTTCAACCGGTTCACGACTCACAACAATGTCATGCGGTCTCACAAAAGCTTTACCCTGCGTGGTTTCAAACGCATTCACATGACCTAAGAATTCATACACAAAAGGCGTAGAGGGGTGTTCGTAGACTGATTGTGGGGCGCCGATTTGTTCAATTTCGCCATGATTCATCACCACGATGGTATCAGCAACTTCTAATGCTTCTTCTTGGTCATGCGTCACAAACACACTGGTGATATGCAACTCATCATGTAAACGGCGCAACCAGCGGCGCAAGTCCTTACGCACTTTTGCGTCTAAAGCACCAAACGGTTCATCCAATAATAATACTTTGGGTTCGACAGCTAAGGCTCTTGCCAGCGCAATCCTTTGGCGTTGCCCACCAGAGAGTTGTGGCGGATAACGATCAGCCAACCAATCCAGTTGCACGAGGTTAAGGAGTTCATGCACGCGTTTTTTAATGTCTGCTTCACTGGGGCGTGTGCTTTTGGGGCGCACGCGCAAACCAAAGGCCACATTCTCAAACACCGTCATGTGTCTAAATAAAGCATAGTGCTGAAACACAAAACCGACTTGCCGTTCACGCACATCACGATGGGTGGTATCTTCGCCGTGGAATAATACTTGACCACTGTCGGGCGTTTCTAGACCAGCAATAATGCGTAACAGGGTCGTTTTACCGCAACCCGATGGTCCAAGTAACGCCACCAATTCTCCCGTCGGTACTTCAAGGTTGATATTGCGAAGCGCACTGAATTGACCAAAGCCTTTATTAATTTGTTGAATGGTAATACTCATTTATTCCACCGTTTCCTTTTCAATTTCGGCTGCAGCACGCGCGGCTTGCCATTCCACATAGGTTTTGAGGACCAGCGTGACCAACGCTAATAATGTTAATAGTGAGGCGACAGCAAAGGCCGCGGCATAGTTGTACTCGTTGTATAAAATCTCGACATGCAGTGGCATGGTGTTTGTCAGCCCACGGATATGGCCGGACACCACCGAGACCGCACCAAATTCCCCCATGGCGCGCGCGTTAGTGAGAATCACCCCGTAGATCAATCCCCACTTCACATTCGGGAGCGTCACATACCAAAGCATCTTCCACCCTGAAGCGCCGAGGACCAGAGCCGCTTCTTCCTCTTCTTTGCCTTGTGCTTGCATGAGCGGAATCAACTCACGCGCCACAAACGGGAAGGTTACAAACACGGTCGCCAACACAATGCCAGGCACGGCAAAGATGACTTTTAAATCATGATCCAGTAACCATTCACCCCACCAGCCTTGTAAGCCAAAGATCAATACATAAATCAACCCGGCAATGACTGGCGAGACGGCGAAAGGTAAATCAATTAAGGTGATTAAAAAGCTTTTGCCGCGAAACTCAAATTTGGCAATCGCCCACGCCGCCGCTACACCGAACACCAAGTTGAGCGGCACCGCAATCAATGCTGCGATCAACGTAAGCTTCATGGCCGCGACAGCGTCTGCCTCAGTGATGGCGGCGAGATAAACTTCCCAACCTTTACGCAGGGCTTCGGTAAACACCGCCGCTAAGGGAATCAGTAAAAACAATCCTAAAAACAGTAGAGTGATGCCGATCAATATCCAGCGCACCCAATGGGATTCTGAGGTCGCTCGTCTTAAAGCCACTTTGCCTTGGTATTGCTGAAACTGTGTTGGTTGAATGGGTGTGGTATGCATATTTATGATGGATTCACGATAGAGGCTCTGTGTTTAAGGATGCGTCACTTACGATTTACTGCCATGGCGATGGGAACTCCACCATTGCAAACCATTAATGGCTAATAACAATACAAACGAGACCACCAACATCACCACCGCAATGGCGGTCGCCCCTGCGTAGTCATATTGTTCTAGCTTGGTAATAATCATGAGTGGCGTGATTTCGGAAACCATCGGCATATTGCCAGCAATAAAAATCACCGAACCGTATTCACCAATCGCACGGGCAAACGCCAACGAGAAACCTGTTAACAATGCAGGCAGAATGGCTGGGAAGATAATCTTATAAAAGGTCTGCCAGCGGTTAGCCCCTAAGCTCGCCGCTGCTTCTTCTGCTTCAGCACTAAAGTCTTCAAGTACCGGTTGCACGGTGCGCACCACAAACGGTAGACCGATAAAGGTTAACGCGACCACCACGCCCAAAGGTGTAAAAGCCACCTTGATACCATGGGGTTCAAGCAAACTGCCGATCCAACCATTAGGCGCATAAATGGCTGTCAGTGAAATACCCGCCACGGCAGTGGGGAGTGCAAAAGGCAAATCCACCAAGGCATCTAATACCTTTTTACCAAAAAACTGGTAGCGTACCAACACCCAAGCAGTGAGCAAGCCAAACACCACGTTAATGAGTGCTGCAATCAAAGAGGCACCAAACGTGAGTTGATAGGTTGCCACCACACGGGGTGCGGTCACCACCGCCCAGAACTCCGACCAACTCAACTCTGTGGTGCGAATAAACACGGCTGACAACGGAATGAGTACGATCAAACACAGGTAAAAAATCGTGTAGCCAAGAGAAAGCCTGAAGCCGGGGAGAACGGTGCCTGATTTACGCATGGGGTTAAAACCTAGTTTATTGTTGATGCAGGCGAACTTTAACAAACCGCCCATTCTTCTTTAAATTATTTGTTTTTATATGTTAATAACAAGTGGGTATATAAAATTAGCCGTTAGAGGAGCGTCTGTGCAGTACGTCGGATTTTTGAAGTCTGCTGGCTGAAACTGCAGGGCTGAAAATATTGCCTTGCAGCAGAAAAATATTTGCACCAGTGGCAATATTGAGTTGTTCTTGCGTTTCAATCCCAGTTGCAATGGGTTGTGCGCCCAATTCGTTGATCAAGTCAGCCAGCTTTGAAATGCTAATTTTGACGCGCTCATTACTGACGGCCTCTTGAATCAAGGAAGTATCAAACTTGATAAAGTCCGGTTTGAGTGTCCATAATCGGTTGATCAGTGAATGTGAACTGCCAAAATTATCAATGGCAATTTTGTAACCTAAATCGTGGTAATTTTTGATGGCGGATTCAAGCTGCTTTTCATAGGTGACTAAGCTTTCTTGATTTTCTAAAAAGCTTGTATCCCGTATTTCAATCACGACCCTTTCGGTGGGGACTGAGTGCGCATGCAGTATTTTTTCAAAAACGCGACCATGCTCAGATACACTAGTAAGCAACGATGGGTGTACATTTAAAAACAGTAGCCCTTTTTCTTGGAAAATTTGGTTGAAGTTTAAAACATGCAACGTACGACTCACGCGGTCTAATTTGACCAATTTTCCGTGCGCTTTTGCATAACTGAAAGCAAAGTCAGGGGTGGCTTCCTGAATTTTCCCTAACAATGGCCGAAGTAATGCTTCGTGCCCGAGTAAGTCAGATGACTCAAGGTTATAAATGGGTTGGAAGGCTGATTGCAGATGCACTCCAAAAAAATCTGCTGTAAATTCACCAGTACTATTTTGTTCAAGACCTAAGTCATCAAGATCAAGAAGTAAGGTTTCTTTTAATTGGCTTCTCAGAAGGTTCAGGTTGATACGTTTATGGTCAGTCATTTTGATCCACCTTGACCTAGATAAATCTCATCAAAAACCCCACCATCGGCGAAGTGGGTTTTTTGTGCTTTTTGCCAGCCACCAAAGGTGCCGTCAATGGTGACCAAGTTGACTTTTGGAAACTGCTTCTCATATTTCTTAGCCACGGACTCTAAGGTTGGGCGGTAGTAGTTCTTCGCGGCAATTTCTTGGCCTTCTTCGGTGTAGAGATACTCTAAATAAGCTTGCGCCACTGCACGGGTTTTACGTTTGTCCACGGTTTTATCGACAACGGTCACTGGCGGTTCTGCAAGAATAGAAAGTGAAGGCACAACGATTTCAAACTTGTCTGGCCCCAACTCTTTTTGGGCTAAAAAGGCTTCGTTTTCCCATGCCAGTAATACATCGCCAATGCCACGCTCAACAAAGGTCGTGGTCGATCCACGTGCACCGCTATCTAACACAGGAACATTTTTAAAGATGCTTTTTACAAACGCTCTGGCTTTTGCGTCGTCGTTATTGTTTTGTTTCAGTGCATACGCATAGGCAGCAAGATAGTTCCAACGTGCACCCCCAGAGGTTTTGGGGTTGGGCGTAATCACAGATACCCCAGGTTTCACCAAGTCATCCCAGTCTTTGATATTTTTTGGATTGCCTTTACGTACCAACAATACGATGGTGGAGGTGTAGGGGGAACTATTGTGCGGTAAACGCTTTTGCCAATCTTTAGGGATCAGTTTTCCTTTAGCATGAATTTCATCGATGTCATAAGACAATGCTAACGTCACCACATCGGCAGGCAGTCCATCAATCACCGCTCTGGCTTGTTTACCAGAACCGCCATGGGATTGTTTAATCGTCACGTCATCGCCGGTTTTAGTTTTCCAGTAACTTGCAAAGGCTTTGTTGTAATCCACATACAGTTCACGTGTCGGATCGTAAGAAACGTTGAGCAAGGTGATCTCTGCGGCGTAAGCCCATGCTGAGGTCACTAATGCCCCGAGTGCTAAAGCGGTGGTTAACTTATTTTTAAAATTCATTTTTACATCCTTCATTCATGACTTATTGATGATTCAATTTAAAGTGCATTATTCATTTAAGCTGTTAAGGCAATCCTCTTCTAGAGGATTGCCCTCACACGTTTAAAACGCGTAGAGTGACACTTCGGTGTAGAAGAAATCGGAACTGTCATCGCGACCAGATTGGCCTGCCACTCTGCGAGAGGTTTCTTTTACAAAATCGCCCGCCCAGAAATGCGCATAGCCAATATTGACGGCAATTTGTGGGTTAATCGGGAAGCGCACGCGTAAGTCAAACTCTTTACCCAAATCTGACCCACTATTGCCTGTACGGTCTCTTAAGTTGGCGCCTGCATTCCAACGGTCTGATGCACTGTCGAGTTTGTACCAACTAAACCCTGTGTCGACCTTCACGTTATCCAAGAATGAAAGCTGAGGATCAAACTCAAGACGCACTTTCGGGGTGCGAATGTTTTCCATTTGGATATAGTCGTCATTCGACCAAGGGCGGGCAAACCCGAACAGACGCTCAAAGCGCTGATTGTCTGTTCTATCTACGCCAGAAGGTGGATTCTTATCACCGGTTGCGACCCCATAAAAGACACTAAAACGTGGTTTCCATGGGTGTTTGAAGCTGTAGCCGAGTTCTGCATTGTAGGCATGGGCGTCATGGTCAACTTCGATGTATCCCAGCGCATTACTTAAGAAACGCTGTTGTTCACCCCATTGTTTGACGTAGCTGACATCGTAGTCAAAACCAGTGTTGCCAATGATGCTGTAGGCACGTAACCCCGCTGTATGGATGTCGCGGTCAATCTGTGCCTGACGTAATGCCGTGCCAGTTAACGCTTCACCACCAGAATTGTATTTGACTTCATCACCGTCTTGTTTCAGATGGAAATAGTAAGGCTCTAAAGTGACATAGTCTGACCAGCGCCGCCAATTAAAGATGGCTCCAGTGAAGTCCTGTGAGTGATCCACTTCATCAATGCGACTAGTAAATCGTTGCACCGGTTTTACTGCCAATAACTCAAGGTCCCAATCATTCTTTCTGTCACCTATTTGGGCTCTGACGCCTTGAAAAGTATTGGTCGTATTGCGCCACTCGTTACGCGCAATCAATCGTCTATCAACCGCTTCCCAAGCATGACGGCCAGCGCGAATCCAGATTGGATGCTCGTGCCCTAAATCGTCTTGACCTAAAAAGGTTTTTTGGAAATTTAACTCAAGATACCCTTGTAAAATGTCATGTTTGTCGACATCACGCGTATCATATTCGCGTGTGTAGTCTCCATTATTGCGTCTTGAGTCTTGCACCTCCAAAGCTAGACGCAGTGGGTCAAGAATGTTTTTAATGCCGATGTAAGCACGTGTGCGTAATAAGAGCGGGTCATCGATATTCTCATCACTGCGACGAAAGTCATTGTCGCGGTGTTCATAACGGGCCCGATATTCCAAGCCTAAATCCAGCCAATCCACATCGCTAAACGTATCGTAATCTTTTAACCACGTTTTATTGGCTTGCTTCACATAACGCGGTGGATCCGTTTCTTTTTGTGTACCGTAACTCTTGCGCTCAACGTAATAGCCATTGGCATCTCGTTTAGCTTTCTTCTCTTCTGCCGCAATTTCTGCAAGTCTGGCTTTGACTTTAGCCGCTTGCTCTTGTGCTTCAATTGAGTCAGCCACTGGTTCTTCTGCGTAAGCATTTAACCCACCACCGGTAAAGGTCAAGCTGATAATGCCAATGGCGATTAAATGCTGTTTGATTTTTTTTAGGGGTCGCTTTGACTGACCGTTTAACCTTAATTTCATGTTCTTCTCCTGCAAAATGAGGTTTCTGGTGTTCCAGTCAACGCTAAGGGTGTTTTGATATATGAATGATTGTTTTAAAAATTAACCGCTGTATTTGTCAGTAGGTTATTTTGCGGAAAGGGGTTGAAAGCGATATTTCTCACGTCGCTCAATCTGCGTGACTTTGCCGTCATGCACGGTGATTTCAATCGAGCCATAACCGCTTTCTTGCTGAACGGCTAAGACCGCTGCTGAGATTCTTTGCAGCACCTCTTCATGGTCTTGCGCATTCAATTTGGTGTCGTTTGCGCTCATTGCTTTTCCTTGTCAATTTAATGTGTGCGAACTTTAACAAGGGTATCTAATAATTTAAAATACTTTATAGTAATTTATTTATAACTAAAAAGAATAAATTTATTTAATTGTGCTCAATCGCACACACCATGTTTTCCAATATTTTTGATACCATCAACAAAAACGAATCAAGGAAAAAATGAATATGCAGCGCCGCCAATTAGGTAATAGCGACTTATGGGTGACGCCCGTGTGCTTGGGCACGATGACGTTTGGCGACCAAAACACGCAAGAAGATGCGAATAGTCAGATGGATTACGTATTGAGCCAGGGCATTAATTTTATTGATACCGCTGAAATGTACCCAGTGCCGCCCAAGGCAGAAACCTTTACGCGCACCGAAACCATGATTGGGCATTGGCTAAAACATAAAAAGCGTGATGAAATTATTTTGGGTAGCAAAGTGGCGGGTAGAAATCGCGGTCTCAGTTGGATTAGAAATGGTGATGATGTCCTCAATCGTGAAAATATTCGCGCTGCGATTCACGACTCGCTTAAACGCCTGCAAACGGATTACATTGATCTTTACCAAATTCATTGGCCTGAACGTAATGTACCGCTGTTTGGGCAGTATCAATTTGATCCACAAGGCGAAAAAGACGCGCAAGGCAATGCCAAAAATTGGACAACTATTCAAACGCAACTTGAAACCTTGGCAGAGTTGATTCAAGAGGGCAAAGTACGTGCGGTTGGTTTGAGTAACGAACACCCGTGGGGCGTGATGGAATTTTTGCGGATTGCCAAAGAATTTAATTTGCCACGCGTTACCAGTATTCAAAATTGCTACAACCTCATGAACCGCACGGCAGAGTTTGGCATGAGCGAAATTTTGTATCGCGAAAATTTAAGCCTGCTCGCCTATTCGCCGCTTGCCTTTGGACATTTAACAGGTAAATATATTGATGATGCGCAAACCAAAGGCCGTGTAACGCAGTTTTTAGGCTATGCCAAACGTTACAACAAACCGGGTGTGCCAGCTGCAAGCGCGGCTTATGCAGCTTTAGCGCGTAAGGCTGCACTTACACCAACCCAGCTTGCGTTGAGCTTTGTCATGCATCGCTGGTTTGTCACTAGCACTATTATTGGCGCGACATCAATGGCACAACTCAAAGAAAATATTGGCGCTTATCAAGTCGCGTTGAGCGATGAAATATTGGCGGAAATTGAGCAAGTTCATCTAATGATGATGAACCCGGCACCCTAATTTGGCATGGCTTAAAATGACGGAGACTCTTTAACCATGTAAAATGCATGGTTTTTGTCAATTGATCATTGAAAGATATTTATGTCACAACTTCCTCCATGCCCGCAATGCCATTCTGAATACACCTATGAAGATGGCGATCTATATATTTGCCCGGAATGTGCGCATGAATGGCCCAAACATGCAGAAGCTGAATCTGCCGAAGGCGCGAAAGTAGTTCGCGATGCCAACGGCAATGTGTTGCAAGATGGCGACACGATTACAGTGATTAAAGATCTGAAAGTCAAAGGGTCGTCTTCTGTGGTGAAAGTCGGCACCAAAGTCAAAAATATTCGTTTGGTCGATGGCGACCACGATATTGACTGCAAAATCGAAGGATTTGGTGCGATGAAGTTAAAGTCAGAGTTCGTGAAAAAAGCTTAGCGCATAAAATCACGGTAGTGTGTTTTCTATGGTTGACGGCTAAGCGTTGATTAACATGGAGGAACCATGCGCTGCACAAAAAGCCTTTTTGTTTTCTTAGTCAGTTTTTGCCTATCACTCCCGTTTACTGTTGCGCATGCCGCAAGTGTCGAAGACGATTTTGTTGCATGTAAAACGGCTTACCCAGCTGCGACTCAAGCAGAGGAGCGGCTTTCTTGTTTTGATAGCATCGCAGTCTCGCCAACGAAAGTGGCTGAATATCCCGAAGAAAAAGAGGCGGAATACAGTGACCAGTGTAAAAACGCAGCAGATAAACCTTGCCGATATTTGGATCGTAAATGGCGCTTGAACAGTGATGACAGTAAAGGTTGGACGGATTTGGAGACGCACCGCCTCAATTATTTGACGGTCACACATACTTCAACTCCAAACCAGCGGCCAAGCTCACCTTCAAATCCAGCCACGGATTCGCGCAACATTGACAACGATGATTTAAAGTTTCAGATCAGTTTTAAAACAGAACTTTTACGTAGCATTCCGTGGATTCGTGACTTTCCGCGTGTTGAAACTTCGCGTATTTGGGCAGCTTATACGCAGCAATCTTATTGGCAAGTATTTGACGGTGGAAATTCGCGCCCGATGCGTGAGCATAATTTTGCACCAGAGCTCATTCTTTCCCTTGGTTTAGATAATCAATTAGACGGCGTGCGTAAGCCTTACTTGCCACGCATGGCCAACCTAGGCATGATTCATGAATCAAATGGTCGCTCACAGCCATTTTCTCGGAGTTGGAACCGCCTGTATTTAGAATCAGCGTTTGAGTTAAGCGATAATTTGACGATGTCTGTTCGCCCTTGGTGGCGCATCCCCGAAGCTTCAGATAAGGACGATAATGCAGATATTGCAAAATATTTAGGCTATGGCGATATTCATTTCCATTGGGATAGTATTTTTAGTGGTTTTGCGGCTAATTTATTGCTGCGAGATAATTTGCGCAGCGATAACAAAGGCTTCGCTAAGTTGGACTTGCAGTATCAACCCCTTGAACGTGACAACGTCAAATTACACCTGATGTTATCTAATGGATATGGCGAATCGTTGGTTGATTACAATCACGCTCAAACAGTTTTCGGGCTTGGTGTGTCGATTGGTGAATAATAAAAACCAACCCTAAGCTGGGCGTTTATCAAAAAAGGCGATTGGTTGGGGAGGCGGTAAGTTAAGAATATGTTTACGCACTTTGCCCATCACATGCATCTCACAAGGTTTGCAGTCAAATTTCAGCGTGTAGCGATCATTGCCGCTGATGAGCGTCATCGGCTCGGCGGTCACTGTGCCTTGCACGCCAATCACGCCTTTCGCTTCTTTTGGGCATAAGCCGTGGCTAAAGCGCAGGCAATGCTTGGTAATCATCACCGGTACTTCGCCTAATTCTTCATTCGCTTCGTACGCTTTGGCGATGAGTTTGACGCCATGTTTTTGGTAAAAGGCACGGGCTTGCTGGTTATAGACATTGGCTAAATAGCTCAACGAGTTTTCTGGATAAATTGCAGGTGGTTCTGCAGCGGCGCGGCGCGTTGGGCGCTCGTAGCCTAACGCGCGCACCTGTATCAACTGTTCAATCGCCTCGCGTCTTAATTGATTGATGATTGAAGCGGGCACAAACCAAGCTTGCGCAATTTCTAAGTGAATTTCTTTGGCAACAAAATCAGTATTTCCAAGTTTGCTTAAGTTTTCTTTTAAACTTGTTTCGGATTTGCTCGGGTCATTCGCTGTTTGTTTTTCTGCCACACATTGTGCCGTGGCACTAAACCCTTGTTTATCGGTGACAGTGAGCGCAAAGCCATCGCGCGTTTCGTAAAAAATCATCGATACAGAAATTTTCCGTGTCGCGGAATCTTTTTCTAGCAAGCGCATAAACGCGTGGTCGCGGTTTCTGTAGATTAACGTATTGTTGCGAATGTCGACAGGCATTTCATTTGGGTAGAGTTTTTTGCCCTGCACGGTGTTGACGCGTAAGCCCACGAGCTCTTTATGCACATCAAAAAAACATACGCCATCGCCATTATGTAATTCGATGTCGGTGGCAACTTCAATAAAATCTTTGCCAATTTTAGTTACTTTTCCCAACAGCTCGCCTGAAAATTTTGGTGTATCAAATGCACCAATATCTGCTTGGCGACCATTAGCAAAATAATCGGTGGCACTACGGTTAAAGGTTTTTTCCGGCTGCGGCGTGAAAGTGTAAGTCGCTTGCCCCGCAGAAGATTTCACTAACTCGGGTCGTTCCTGCAAAATTTCATCGAGCAATACGCGGTAATGTGCAGTGGCGTTTTTCACATAAGGTAAATCTTTATAACGACCTTCAATTTTAAAACTGCTCACGCCTGCATCAATCAAGGCGCGCAAGTTGGCGCTTTGGTCGTTATCTTTCATCGACAAATAATGCTTATCTTTACCAATAATGCGGCCTTTTTGGTCTTCCAGTGTGTAAGGTAAACGGCACTCTTGTGAGCATTCGCCGCGGTTAGCACTGCGTCCTGTATGCGCGTGGCTGATAAAACACTGACCGCTAAACGCGACACATAAGGCGCCGTGAATAAAATATTCCAGATTGGCAGTCGTACTATCGGCAATTTGCATGACGGTACGAATATCCAGTTCACGTGCTAATACTAATTGGCTAAAGCCAACTTGGTCTAAAAACTGGGCTTTTTCAACGGTGCGGATATCTGTCTGTGTACTGGCATGTAGTTGAATGGGCGGCAAATCCATTTCCAGCAACCCCATGTCCTGCACGATCAGCGCGTCCACGCCTGCATCGTAAAGCTGATGCACCAACTGGCGCACGCCTTCCAGTTCATTGTCATGAAAAATCGTGTTGAGTGCCACAAACACCTCGGCATGGTAGCGATGCGCATGCGCAACTAAACGTGCAATATCTTGCACAGTATTGGGCGCTTTGGCACGCGCACCAAACGCTGGGCCACCAATGTACACCGCGTCTGCGCCATGATTAATAGCCTCGATGCCAAACTCGGCATTCTTGGCAGGGGCGAGCAGTTCTAAGTATTTGCGGGTTTTTTGCATAGGGTATTCTGTAGGGCTAACAAATTGATTTCAAGTGCTATTTTAAACGATAGTGCCTGAAAACGCGGAAGAAACATCGTACAATCTTGCCATGCAAAAAAATCATGTTTTATTACAACGTAGCCTAGCCTCAGTTTGGCATCCCTGCACGCAGATGAAGCATCATGAGCAATATCCACTGGTGCCGATTGCGCATGGCGAGGGTGTGTGGCTTTATGATGCCGATGGAAAGCGTTATTTGGATGCAGTGAGTTCATGGTGGGTGAATTTATTTGGTCATAACAATGCCACGATTAAAAATGCGATTAAAGCGCAGCTCGACCAACTTGAACACGTGATGTTGGCGGGATTTACGCACGAACCCGTGGTGAAGTTGTCCGAAAAGTTAGGTGAACTCACGGGCTTGGGGCATGCGTTTTATGGTAGCGATGGCGCGAGTGCAACAGAAATTGCGCTCAAAATGAGTTTTCATTATTGGCGGAACTTAAATTCTGGAACCCCAGGAAAACCACAAAAAATCAAATTTATCAGTCTGCAAAATAGTTACCACGGTGAAACGCTGGGCGCACTTGGCGTGACTGATGTGGCGATTTTTAAAGATACTTATGCACCGCTACTTATGCAATCTGCGCAAATGCCTAGCCCCGATTTTAGGTTGGCGGAGGCTGGCGAAAGCGCTGAAGATTTTGCCTTGCGTTGTGCGCTAGCGTTGGAGGTGTATATTGCGGCGCATCATGAAACCATTGCGGCATTCATTATTGAACCCTTAGTGCAATGCGCGGCGGGCATGGGCATGTATCATCCTGTTTACTTAAAACGTGCGCGGGAAATTTGTACGCAATATCAGGTGCATTTAATCGCCGATGAAATTGCTGTAGGCTTTGGCCGCACTGGAACCATGTTTGCATGCGAACAATCAGGTGAAAAGGTTGCGAATATTGCCGATTTTATTTGTTTATCCAAAGGCATTACCGGTGGTTATTTGCCACTCTCTTGCGTACTCACGACCGACAACATTTACCAAGCGTTTTATCAGGATCAAGCCGTCAAAGGTTTTTTGCATAGCCATAGTTACACAGGTAACCCATTGGCGTGTAGCGCGGCGCTGGCAACGCTCTCATTATTTGAAGCACGCGATGTACTCGGCAATAATCAACAATTGGCGCAGACCATGCTCAACGCTGTTGAATCGTATGATTTACCGCTTGCCAATATTCGTCAGCGCGGCATGATCACAGCATTTGAAGTAAATACTCACAACCATAATTTTGCGCGCGAATGCTATGCGGCTGCGTTGAAGTTTGGTCTTCTGCTGCGCCCGATTGGCAACACAGTGTATTGGATGCCGCCTTACTGCATCACAACAGAAGAAATTGCGCATATGGCACAAGCGACGCAAAAAGCGATTCAAGAAAGCTTGTTGGTATGAAAACGCTAATACTTTTTTGCTTATTTTTTGCCGCAAAAACAGCCTTTGCCGCATTGCCAACGCCAGTGGCTGAGGCGCTAAAAAATGCCGGTATTCCGCAAGATAGTGTTTCGGTGGTGGCGCTGCCATTAGATGCCGACCAAGCAGTCATTTCGCACAACCCAAGCAAAGCGATGAACCCAGCCAGCGTGATGAAATTAGTGACAAGCTATGCAGCGTTGGAAGCGCTTACCCCAGCGTACCGCTGGAAAACCGAAGTTTTTCGCAATGGCACGCTCAATAACGGTGTGTTGGACGGCGATCTCGTGATTAAAGGATATGGCGACCCAAGTTTTAAGGCGCAAGATTATTGGCGTTTGTTGATGACGGTACAGCAGGCCGGCATCCAAAAAATCAACGGCAATTTGGTGATTAATAAAAGTGTTTATGCAGATGAAGTGAGTCAGCGCGAGACTTTCGATAATGAAACGTGGCGCGCTTACAATGCCATGCCCAGTGCTTTTCTGGTGAATGGCCGCAACACCAGTTTTAAATTTTCTGTGCAGGATGGCAAGGTGCTTGTAAACCAAGAGTTTGAGTTGCCTGACATTCAAATCATTAACCAGATGAAGCTACGGAAAAATGGCTGTGGCGATTGGCGCAATCATTTTGCCTACACCGTTCAGCAAAAAAATGGTGGTGCGGTAGTGACTTTTACTGGCAGCTATTCGCAGGAATGTGAAGAGCGCTACTTAGAATTAAGTGTGTTAAGTGATACGCAATATGCGTTTTACACCTTTAAAAAGCTGTGGGCACAACTCGGCGGGCAATTTAACGGAAGCTTACAAAATGCGAGCGTACCATTGACCGCACAAAAAGTGACCACGCAGTATTCTGAGCCACTCAGCCAAGTGATGCATGACATCAATAAATGGAGTAATAACTTAATGGCGCGACAGCTGATGCTGACGGTGGGGTTGGAGTTTGGTGAAGTGATGCCGGTGACTGAGAAATCTGCCGCCACAGCCATTCAAGCAGTGTTAACAAGAAAAGGCCTGTTTTTTGATGAACTGGTACTTGAGAACGGTTCGGGTCTTTCACGGGTAGAGCGCATCAGTGCCGAGCATTTAGCGCAACTATTGGTGCGCGCATTTAAAAGCCCTGTGATGCCAGACTTCATGGCTTCGCTGCCCATTCTGGGCTTGGATGGCACCACAAAAAAACGGCTGGTTGATACTACGTTGCAAGGTCGTGCGCAGTTAAAAACAGGTTCTCTGAATGGCGTGACAACCATTGCTGGTTATTTGCTGGATGCCAATTTGCGTCGTTACGCGGTGGTTTTTTTAATTAACCATGCCAATGCAGCGCAAGGACGAAAAGCGCAAGATGCTTTGCTAGAAGCGATAGACAGTGGGCGTTTTTAGCTGCGCTTTGCGGTATCATAGCGGCTTTATTGACATTTTTATTGGCTTGAAAAAAAGAAGGTTAAAAGTGAAAAAAATTTCTTTATTACTCTCCGCATTGTTAGCCATTACGCTCAGTGCATGTCAGGCACAGTCGAACTCAACTTCTAATGTACAGGAACAAACGAAAATGACGAGTATTACCGAATTACAGAAAATTGATACACAAGTGGGCACGGGCAGGGAGGCGGAATTTGGCTTTAATGTTACCGTGCATTACACGGGCTGGTTGTACGATGCGAAAGCTGAAGGCTTTAAAGGCGCAAAATTTGATAGCAGTTTAGATCGCAAACAGCCGTTTGATTTTATGTTAGGCGCAGGCCAAGTGATTCAGGGGTGGGATGAAGGATTTGCTGGCATGAAAGTAGGGGGCAAACGTATGCTGATTATCCCTGCCGAAATGGGTTATGGTGCACGTGGTGCGGGTGGCGTGATTCCGCCGAATGCGACGTTAGTTTTTGATGTTGAACTCCTCGACGTTAAATAAAAATCGCCATTTTGCGGGAATCTCTTTGCGGATTGCCTGCTAAAGTCATCACATCGCCATACGGTGTTGCAAAATCAAAACCTCGCGTTTACTACTTAACTTGTATGCGGTACTTGAGCTTTTGACTTCGCGACTTGTCTGGCTTAGAAACTGACAATTTTTGATATTTGGTTTTGGTAAATCTATCATCAGGAATTTATTATGAAAGTAAATGTTAAATGGATCGACGGCGTTTCGTTTGTCGGTGAATCTGAAACTGGCCATGCGGTGGTGTTAGATGGCGCGCCAGAAAACGGTGGGCGCAATATTGGCATGCGCCCAATGGAAATGTTGCTGATCGGCATGGGTGCCTGTACATCGTTTGATGTGGTGACGATTTTAAAAAAATCACGCCAAAAAATTGCAGATTGCGTGGCTGAAATCAGTGCTGAGCGCGCGGATGAAATTCCTAAAGTGTTCACCAAAATTCATGTGCATTTTGTGGTGACAGGTGAAGATTTAAACGAAACGCAAGTAGAACGCGCTGTGAAATTATCGGCTGAAAAATATTGCTCAGCCTCGATAATGCTAGGCAAGGCATGTGAAATTACGCACGGGTTTGAGATTAAGCCTGTTAGTTACGACTAAAGTAACGTTTTTAAGTTATATAAAAAAGCCAGATTAAAAAATCTGGCTTTTTATTCGATAATTTTTTCTTAAGAAGTCGCCGGTAGCGTTTCCACCACATTCACTGACAGGGGTTGCTCATCTTCCAAAATATTGAGTAGGCGATCCACATTTGGGTGCTTGCCCGGACAGTTTTCAGCATCTGCTGTATGTTCGGCATACAAGCTCAAGCCTTCTACTGCTGCATCCAAAGAAATTTCACCGTACATTCGGTAAAGGTGATAATACACTTTTACGGAGCCGTGGCTGCCGGGTTTATTCTCAATCACGCCTGCAGGGCTACCATCTTTGTTGAAAAGCTCAATCCGCTTCACGTGTGAGGCATCATCCAGCGTTAACAAAACATCACTAAATTTTTGCATGTGCTCTTACCTTTTTTACTTCATTACATCTTGTATTTTCTGACCCTACAGGCGGTAAGCCAATGTGGTCATTACTTTTGAAACTTTCGCCATTCCCCATTTCACCAGCGCTGGCAATTCTGCTGCACCAAAATGCTCGGCTTCTGCTTGGTGCTGCGCTTCATCCATTTGCATTTGCTGGATAATCGCCCGCGTTTTTTCGTCGTGTTCTGGCAATATTTCCAAGTGGCTTTCGAGATGTTTACCGACTTGTTTTTCAGTTTCTGCCAAAAACCCTAAATTCCATTTGTCACCCAGTGCGCCCGCTAACACCCCGATACCTAAGGCGCCGGCATAAAACAGCGGATTCAACACGCTGGTATGCCCGCCGAGCGCTTTAATTCTTGATTCGCACCATGCCAAATGTTCCGTTTCTTCTAACGCGGCATGTTGTAATGCTGCGCTGACTTTTTCATCGCGAGAGGTCAGCACTTGACCACTATAAAGCGCTTGCGCACAAATTTCACCCGTATGGTTCACACGCATTAAACTCGCCACATGTTTTTTTTCTACATCTGACAAGCTTGCTTCTGTAGTGGCGTGATCAGGGTTAAGTCTCACGCTGTGCGGTTTTGCAAACAGCGTACGTAACGCGCGATCAAATTCGGTAATGCTAGTGTCCAATCTTGTCATAATGTCACCGTGAGATTAAGCGTAAATAAGCTAATAAAAGCCTGCTAATTCAAAAAGTCAGCTAATCAAGCTTTAAAAAAGCAATAAGTTTGCCACGACTTAAGGCATTTGTTGCGAAAAAAATCCGCCCTGTAAAGGCGGATTTTTCTAATAAATAACACCGTTATTTTTGTGGGGCAGCATCATTTTTTGCTTCCACTTTAGCCGCTTCTGATTTAATCACTGGCTTGCCTTTTAAAAAGTTCATGGCTTGCATGAATTGAAAATCTTCCGCACTAGCTGGTTCAATCGGGCCTTTGGTTTCAGCAAATTTTTTCTCATTCATTTTCTCTTTGGTTTCTTCTTTGCTGAGTTTCCCTGCCTCGTTTTTGCCAGCTTCACCCTCTTTAGGGTTGCTCAAGTGGCGGTTTAAATCCGCTTCGTGAATACTATGGCTTGGGTCACTACCATCTTCCACAATAATATCCGGCACAATGCCTTTGGCTTGAATAGAGCGACCATTTGGCGTGAAGTAGCGCGCAGTGGTGAGTTTGATTGCCGCGCCGTTATTCATTGGCATAATGGTTTGCACAGAACCTTTACCAAAACTTTGAATGCCGATTACGGTAGCGCGTTTGTGGTCTTGCAGCGCACCAGCTACAATTTCAGAGGCAGAAGCGGAGCCCGCGTTGATGAGCACCACCATCGGCACGGTTTTGAGATCTGGCGGAATATCAGCCATATAATCTTGTCCGCCACCACGCACGTAGTTTTCTGGGCTCACGGTCAAGCGCATTTTAGAATCAGCCACACGGCCTTCGGTGTAAACAACCAACGCATCTTTCGGTAAAAACGCAGCAGAAACGCCAACAGCACCATTTAACAAACCGCCCGGGTCGTTGCGTAAATCCAGCACAAAGCCTTTAAATGCACCTTGGTTTTCAGTATGCATAGTTTTAATGGCTTTGGCTAAATCTGGGCCGGTGTGTTCTTGAAATTGCGTCACGCGCGCATACGCATAACCTGGTTCAATCAGTTTATATTTCACGCTTTTATTTTTGATAATCGCGCGCGTGAGGGTAAATGTCAGTGGCTTAGCCTCATTTTTGCGCAATACGGTCAGCGTGATATTGGTATCTGGTTTGCCGCGCATACGTTTCACTGCGTCGTTTAAGGTCATACCTTTCACTGGGGTTTCGTCTAGCTTCATAATCAGGTCGCCCGATTTAATACCGGCTTTAAATGCGGGGGAGTCTTCAATCGGTGAAACGACTTTTACTAATCCATCTTCCATGGCAACTTCAATACCCAAGCCACCAAACTCGCCTTGGGTGGACGCTTGCATGTCTTTGAATGCATCCGGGTCTAAGTAAGTCGAGTGTGGGTCAAGGCCAGTCAACATACCGCTGATGGCTTCGGAAATGAGCTTTTTATCTTCAACCTGTTCGACATAATCACTCTTGATTTTGCCAAATACTTCAGCAAATGCGCGTAAATCATCAATCGGAAATTGTGGTTTGACCATTTTTTCGGCCAACGCAGAGTAGGTAAAGCTTAATGTCAGGCCTAATATCAAGCCGGAACAAAGGTAAGCTGCTTTGGCAAAACCACGATAATTTTTAATGACTTGCATAGATTCCATGTCCTGATGTGACGGGCTAAAAGGGTGGGCGTACGTTTATAAAGTGAAGATGATTTATTGCCATTATGACAAAGTTTGTGGAAATAGTTTCAATTTTGACAGGATTATAGTACGAAGTTGAGTTTTCTAAAGGCGCTGAATACCGCGGATAAACCCAGTTGATTCAACGTTTGCTTCGCTGACATTAATCAACCGTAATGCGTCGCGCGCCCTCAAAGTGTTTCGTCCAATATTGGGTATCCATACGATCTATTCGTACTACACCACCTTTGCTAGGCGCGTGAATAAAACTTTGATCGCCAAGGTAAATGGCAACATGAGAATAAGTCGACTGTAGCGTGTTAAAAAACACCAAATCACCAGGGTTCAATGCTTTTTTATCAACTACTTTGCCAATATGGGCGATATTTTTTGCGCTAGCAGGGAGTGTAATATTGGCGGCTTGATTAAATACATAACGGACAAAACCACTACAGTCAAAGCCGGTTTGTGGGTCAGTGCCGCCAGAACGATAAGGCGTGCCAGAAAGCGACAAAGCGGCATTAATAATTTTTTGTGTAGATGGTGATTGTTGCGTAGTTTCCGCAGAGTCGCCGACTAGAAATTCTATAGCTTCGCCACGCACATTTTGTGTTAACACGCCAATATGTTGGTCAGCATACTCTGGCATCGCAAGCGCGAGTAAAGAAAAAAATAGGAAAAATAAAAAAGACGCGCTTTGAAAAGTAACCATTACACCAATTTGCCTACCTAAAATGTGCTTTTAGGTAGGCGTATTAAAATTAGCGTTTTGCCAATACGTTTTTGACCAAACCGATAATCACAAGTAATACTGCACCACCAATACCACCGCCAGCAATTTGACTGATGATAGAGGCAATATCCATCCCGCCAGTTGCTGCGCCTAAACCAATAGAGCCTAAAATTTGGCTACCAATACCGCCACCTAAAATCCCGATCACGGAATTAAGTACTGGACCCAAGCTTAGATTTTTGAGAACGCTGCCGGCGACATTGCCACCCACTGCACCACTGATCAACTGAATAATTAAGGCTAAATCCATACATCCCCCTAGTTCTTGATTTGTTTAAAAAAGGACAACATCAGACCTGCAAATTTTTGTACAGCGGAGTTAGGGTAGCAGGGTATTAGGCGAATTACAATAGTCCAAATTGACTAACAATCGCACAAAAGTAAAAAAATGTTTTTTGCTGAAAATGGCTTGATTCATGGGATAATTTTCGACCATGTCAATGTCTTCTAAATTGCCGCAAATTTTTACAAATGGCGGTGCATTATCACAAGAAATTTCAGGGTTTTCTGAGCGCGACCAACAGCTGGAAATGGCTTTGGCGATTGAAAAAGCCATTCAAGAAAATCAGCAGTTGATTGCCGAAGCGGGTACTGGTACGGGCAAAACCTTTGCTTATTTGGTGCCGGCGCTGTTATCTGGCGGCAAAGTCATTATTTCTACTGGAACAAAAACGCTGCAAGATCAACTGTTTAATCGAGACTTGCCGAATGTTCGACATGCTTTAAATGTGCCTGTTAGCGTTGCCATGCTAAAAGGTCGCGCCAATTATGTCTGCCATTATTATTTAGCACGCGCCAAGGTGGATGGCCGCTTTGCTTCGCGAGAAGATGCATACTATTTGCAATTGATTCAAACCTTCGCAGAATCTACGAAAACAGGCGACAAATCTGAACTCACCAGTGTGCCGGAAAGTGCGACGATTTGGCCGCAGGTGACATCAACCCGCGACAATTGCTTGGGTGGAGAATGCGAGTTTTACAAAGATTGCTTTGTGATGGAAGCGCGCAAAAAGGCATTAGAAGCAGACGTGGTCGTGGTGAATCATCACTTATTTTTTGCCGATGTGATGTTGCGTGATGAAGGTGTGACAGAGCTTTTGCCAAGCGCCAATACAGTTATTTTCGACGAAGCACACCAATTGCCGGATGTGGCTGGCCTGTTTTTTGGCGAAGATGTGTCGACCAGCCAACTCATCGAGTTAGCGCGCGATAGCCGTGTGGCTTATTTGACGCTCGCCAAAGATTGCATGGCCTTGGGTGAGTGCATTGACGCACTGGAAAAATCCGCCAAAGATTTCCGTTTGGTATTTAGTTTTGAGGGTTCTAGGCTTCCTGTGCAAAAAGCCTTGGCGTTAAAAAACTTTGCACCGGCGTTTGAGCACTTACGCACGGCAATCAAAACGCTCGCCGATGTGCTAGAAACGCAAGCGGCGCGCGACCCGTTGTTAGAAAAATGTTGGCTACGCAGTTTAGCGCTGCAAGAATTATTTACGCGTTGGCATACAGCAGAAAATAGTAATTTGGTGCGTTGGGTGGAGGTGTTCACGCAGTCGGTGCAGCTCCATGCCACACCATTAAGCGTGGCTGAAGGCTTTGGCAAACAACTCAACGCGCAGCCGCGTGCGTGGATTTTTACCTCTGCCACCATGGCGGTGAAAAATGATTTTAGCCATTACCAAGCGCAAATGGGGCTGATGAATGCGTTGACCGCCGCGTGGCAAAGCCCGTTTGATTATCCTTCGCAAGCGCTTCTTTATGTGCCGCAGGCCATGCCTGACCCGAATAGTAGCCACTACAGCGCCAGTGTGGTGGCTGCTGCTGTGCCAGTGTTGCAAGCCAGTGGTGGGCGCGCCTTTGTGCTTTGCACCAGCTTGCGTGCCATGCGCGAAATCCACGCTTTATTAAAAGATGCTTTTATCGAAAACGGCATTGAAAGCCCGCTTTTATTGCAAGGCGACACGACGCGCACTGAGTTACTAGACCGTTTTCGCCAGCTCGGTAACGCTGTGTTGGTTGGCTCGCAAAGCTTCTGGGAAGGCGTTGACGTGCGCGGTGAAGCTTTAAGTGTGGTGATTATTGATAAATTGCCGTTTGCCCCGCCAGATGACCCCGTGCTTTCTGCGCGCGTCGATAAATTGAACCAAGAAGGCAAAAATGCGTTTATGGAATATCAATTGCCATACTCAATCATCACGCTCAAGCAAGGCGCGGGGCGCTTGATTCGCGATGAACAAGATCGTGGTGTGTTAATGATTTGCGATCCGAGGCTCATTGAAAAATCGTATGGCCGAAAAATCTGGCAAAGTTTGCCGCCGTTTAAACGCACGCGCGTTATAGAAGACGTCAACGCTTTCTTTAATCCCCCGTAAGCCCCTCATGATTTTCATGAAAGATAATTGCATTTGATTTAGGTTAAATCTATTCGGTTAAAATCGCCCTAATTTTTAGTCTTGCAATATTATTTCAGAGGGCGTTATCGTGGGTTTTACTCGTTCGGATTTTCATTTCTTTCAAAAAACACTCTTCTTAGCCGTACTCGGCGTCATGAGCTATGCGCAACAGGCGGCTGCAGAAGAAGCTATTTCTACGCTTGCGCCAGTGGTGGTGACAGCCACACGCGTTGAGCAAAATAGTTTTGATTTGCCAGTCGCGATTGATGTGGTCGATATGGAAGATATTCAGACAGGTCAGCTACAAATGCAGTTGTCTGAAAGCTTGATCCGTGTGCCCGGCATTACCGTACAAAATAGAAATAATCAAGCGCAAGACCCACAAATTTCTAGTCGTGGCTTTGGCTCGCGCTCCGCGTTTGGCGTGCGTGGCGTGAGAGTGTATGTAGATGGCATCCCACTCACTATGCCAGATGGTCAAGGTCAACCGGGCGTGGTGGATTTGGCTGCCATTAAAAGTATTGAAGTCATGCGGGGTCCTTTTTCTGCGCTGTATGGCAACTCCTCTGGTGGTGTGATTCAAATGGTGACTGAAACCGCTCCACAAACCCCTGAACTTGGAGCTACAGTCATGTTTGGGAGCTATGACACCAAACGTCAGGTGATGGAAGCGGCTGGTCAAATTGATGGCCTAGAGTATTTGCTTAATATTTCTAATTTTGAGACTGACAGTTTTCGCGATCATGGCAAAGGCGATAAGCAAATGGCCACGGCGAAATTTAAATTTAACTTGACTGACGATACCAAAATCACAACTTTGGTGAATTGGTTTGATCAGGATGCTGAAGATCCTTTGGGTTTGGATCGTGCGCGTGCTTTTTCTAGCTCAACCAGAAACGATGCTATTGCCGCAGCGGCATTTGCTAATACAGGAGTAAAACGCGACCACGCCCAAGTCGGATTTAATATTGAGCATAGTTTTAATCAAAACAATAAAATTAGTTTTATCCCTTATGTGGGAACGCGAAGCAACGCGCAAACGTTAACAACAACCCCAACAGCAACAACCCTTGCAACGACCAATGCTAGATTAAGTGAAATTGATCGGGAATTTTATGGTGTTGACTTAAGATGGGATAACCTTGGTAGTCTTGGCTCGATGCCTTATCAAATAAGTGTTGGTCTAAATTATGGTAAATCCACTGATGACCGCAAGGATACAAATGTTTTGCAGGCTGGTAATCCTGTCAGTGTGGCGAATCGAAATGAGCAAAATATTTCAAAAAATTTCGACCAGTACATTCAAGGTAAGCTTAGCGTGACGCCGAGCGTTGATGTGCATGCCGGTGCACGACATACCAAAGTGAAATTGGAGGTTGAAGATGATCTTCTCACTGTGAATGGTGACAACAGTGGCTCGGTGGTGTATCAAAAAACTACGCCAGTCATAGGTGTGGTTTGGAAAGCAACGGATACGTTAAACTTCTATGCGAACTTCGGTAAAGGCTTTGAAACGCCAACATTTATCGAAGCTGCCTTTGATGACGTTACACCGGGCGTAGCCAGCAGACCCAATCTGGACCTAAAAGCTTCCGAAAGTAATAACACAGAAATTGGATTAAAGGCATTTGTAACAGATAACACGCGTGTCAATCTGACGTTGTTTCACATTTCAACAAAAGATGAAATCGTGACAAATCGTACTGTCGCAGGCCGTTCCAGCTTTGTAAATGCAAATGATACACGCCGCACTGGCGCGGAGTTTTCAATTGACAGCCTATTTGCAAATGGCATCAGCACCTATTTTTCTTATTCATTACTGAATGCAAAGTTTGATTCGGACTACACAACTACAAGTGGAAATTTTATTGCTTCAGGTAATCGTATTCCGGGAACCTACAAGTCTCAAATATACGGGGAAGTAGCTTGGCGATATCAACCGCTTGGTTTTTTTACCGCGTTTGAAGGAAGACATAACAGCGATGTTTATGTGAATGATGTAAATAATGAAAAAGCTCCTTCTTACACTGCTTTTAACTGGCGAGCCGGTTTTGAGCAAAACCTATCTAACTGGCGATTAAAAGAATTTTTGCGCATAGAAAATATGTTCGATAAAGAATATATTGGCTCAGTCAGAATTAATGACGGCAATCGTTTATTTTACGAAACTGGTGCTGATAGAAATTATTTATTGGGGTTAAGTGCGACTTACCAATTTAACTAGTATTAGCTGCATTTAGAAAAGCCTGCTGGCGAAAGTCAGTAGGCTTTTTGTTTTCAGATAAAATGCACTATATGGTTGAAATTTTGATCCCTGAAAACGAATATGAACTTAGCGCGATGCGTGCGCAAGGTGCGGGCGGCCAAAATGTGAATAAGGTTTCATCTGCGGTGCATTTACGGTTTGATGTTTTGGCTTCAAGCTTAACTGATTTATTAAAAGCACGGTTATTAAACACGAAAGACAAACGGATTACCCAAGCGGGTGTTTTAATCATTAAGGCACAGCAGTTTCGCACCCAAGAAGCGAACAAGCGTGATGCCATCAAGCGTTTGCATGAGATTGTGAATGCCGCCAATGCAGTGCCTGCAACGCGCTATGCGACAAAACCAAGCTTTGGTGCAAGGCTCAGACGCTTAGAAAGTAAAACCATGCGTAAACAGGTTAAGCAAATGCGCGGTAAAATAGCGCTTGAATAATTTTTACTTTGAAAGCGTTGCGTGAATTTATTGGCATTAGATACCTCCACCGAATTTTTGTCCTTAGCACTGCAAGTGCGGGGTGAGATTTTTTCTTATCACGCGCATGTGGGTAACGCGACTTCGCAGCATATTTTGCCGCAAATTTCTGCGTTGTTAAATCAAGCCAATATTCAATTAAATCAGTTAGATGGCATTGCGTTTGGTGCTGGCCCCGGCTCGTTTACGGGCGTGCGGATTGCCGCAGGTGTGACGCAGGGTTTGGCAATGAGTGCGAATTTACCCGTGGTGCCCGTTTGCACCTTGCTCGCCTTGGCGCACGACGCTGGGCATGACAAAGTGATTACCTGTTTGGATGCGCGTATGCGCGAAATTTACCATGCGGTTTATGAAAAAAAGGCAGGCGAGTGGGTAGAAGTGGTCGTGCCAAATGTGTGTGCGGCAGCACATGCGCCGAAAGTCGTTGGTAATGGTTGGGTTGGCGTAGGCAACGGCTGGTTAAGTGACGGCGATACATTAAAAGCCGTGTATGCTGGGCAGGTGGAGCGCGTACAGGAAAATTTAATTCCAACCGCGCGGGCGATTTTAAGCTTGGCTACGCCTAAATTTGTGGCGAAAGAGACCGTTCCAGCGGCCGAGGCGATACCTTTGTATGTGCGTAATCGCGTGGCGATGACGATTGCCGAACGTGCGCAAGCCGGTATGAAGTAGCTTTATATAAAATGAATGCAGTGTTAGAAAATTTAGTGCAATTTCGCCCTATGCAGCTCGCCGATATTGACGCGGTGATGCAGATTGAACCCACCATTTATTCACACCCGTGGTCGCGCGGAAACTTTGTGGATTCGATCAACGCTGGTTATAGTGCTTGGCTGATGATGCAAGGCGAAAAATTGATTGGCTATGCGGTGCAGATGATGGTGTTGGATGAGGCACATTTACTCAATTTGAGTGTGGCAAAAACTTTTCAAGGCCAAGGGTTTGGCACAATTTTGCTGCAAAAAATGTTTGCCACCGCACGTCAATATCAAGCTGCGAACATGTTTTTAGAAGTGCGTTTGAGTAACAAATCCGCGATTGGCTTATACGAAAAAATGGGCTTTAACGAAATGGCCATTCGCCGCAATTACTATCCTGCCGACCCGAAAATTTTTAAAAATGGCCGTGAAGATGCCGTGTTAATGGGGTGCGCTATATGATGCGCGAAGACGTGTTAAAAGAACTCGAGCTGTGGCCCGTGTGGTCGCTGCGGAGGCCGTTGGCAACCCAACCAAAAGTATTGGAAAATTTGCCAGAAATTTACTTATCCAGCGAAATGGCGCAGATCGAAAGCGCGCCGGTTGAGGTTGTTCCAGTTGCGCAAACGACGAACTTGATTGACAGTCAAACTTACCTGAGTTACCAAACAGAAAATGCCGATTGTTTGGTGCTGCACGAGAACAAAGAATTTTCCGGGGAAGAAGAAAAATTATGGCTTAATATTTGCAAAGCCATGCAGTTTTCACAAAAAATGCCTACGCGCCGTGCGACAATTCGCGCATTATTAGAAAACCAAAGCCCCAAAGTAATGATCATTTTTGGCGAGCGCTTGGCGCAAACTATTTTGCCACAGGCTGACTTTCCATCAGAAAAGTTGCACACTTTTGAAAATATCCCTTGCGTGGCGACGTTTAGTCTTGCGCATCTTTTACTTAACCCCTTGGATAAAGGTAAAACTTGGCGCAACCTTTGTCAGGCATTGGCGCTCTTAAGTTAAAGCCGCATCAAACTGCAAAAGTTTTTTACAAATTTTTCTCTTGAAAAATGCTGTGTTCGCCATCATGATGGCTTTAGAAACAAAAATCTCTTTCATGAATTTTTCTTTCAAATTAAAAAAGGAAATACGATGCAAAAATTACTCGTGAAATGTTTATTAGTATTGAGCTTGGTTGGCTTATCTGGCTGCGGCTACAACCAATTTCAATCGTTAGATGAAGAATCTAAAGCCAGTTGGTCTGAAGTGTTAAACCAGTACCAACGCCGTGCTGACTTGGTGCCAAATTTGGTGAATGTGGTCAAAGGTTATGCTGAGCATGAAAAAGACGTGCTGACGCAAGTGACAGAAGCGCGCGCCAAAGTTGGCTCGATGCAAGTCACGCCAGAAGTGTTGAACGATCCTGCGGCATTTAGCAAATTTCAAGCCGCGCAAGGTGAGTTGAGCTCTGCATTATCTCGCTTGATGGTGGTGGCGGAAAATTATCCAAACCTCAAGGCAGATCAAGGCTTTAGAGATTTGCAAGCGCAGTTAGAGGGCACGGAAAATCGCATTACCGTGGCGCGCAACCGCTATATTGAAACCATCAAAAATTACAATGTTGCCGTGCGTAGTTTCCCCAATAATTTAACGGCGATGATGTTTGGCTACAAAGAAAAACCTTCTTTCACGGTAGAAAACGAGAAAGAAATTTCAAAAGCGCCAACGGTGGATTTTGGCAATAAATAAATCTTAGAAAAATTCAGGAAATTCTGAATCAATGCTAAAAACTAAAAAAGTGCAACCGCAATGGTTAACGCCCTTGCTTGCACTTTTTTTATTGTTGATTACCCAGCTTTCTTTTGCGGCGCTGGTGGAAGTTCCACCATTAACAGCACGCGTCACGGATTTAACGCAAACTTTATCCCCTGAACAAACCCAACAGTTAGAGGCAAAACTTGCGCAGTTTGAGCAAGAAAAAGGCAGCCAAATCGCCATTTTGATGGTGCCAACCACGCAGCCGGAAGATATTGCGCAATTTAGCATTCGCGCAGTAGATGCTTGGAAAATCGGGCGTGCCAAGCAAGATGATGGCGTGTTGCTAATATTCGCAAAGAATGATCGACGGGCGCGGATAGAAGTCGGCTATGGTTTGGAGGGCGCAATACCAGACTTAATCGCAAAGCGCATTATTTCAGAAATCATTGCGCCGCATTTTCGCCAAGGCGATTATTTTGGCGGGATTGACCAAGCCACTTCACTACTCATGGGCTTAATTTCTGGTGAACATTTACCCGCACCAGCTACGCCAGAACAAACTGCTAGCGTTGAAAGTTTATTGCCAGTGTTGTTGATTGGTGGTTTTGTGCTCGGCGGCATTTTGCGTTCTATTTTCGGCAGCTTTCTGGGCGGTACTTTAAACGGTGGCGCGATTGGTTTTCTTGCTTGGGCTTTAGGTGGCGGCTTGTTAACGGCCGCTATTTTTGCGGTAGTGGCATTTTTTATTGCTTTGATGAGTAGCGCTGGCAGCAGCTCAGGCATTGGGCGTGGCGGTTATTACGGCGGTGGTGGCGGTTGGAGTAGCGGTTCAGGCGGCGGCGGATTTTCTGGCGGCGGTGGCGGTTTTGGTGGCGGCGGCGCGTCGGGGGATTGGTAATGAAATTAATCAAAAGACTTATTCGACACGGGTTTAGCTTACCGTGGATGGCAAGGCAATATTTTCCTGCCGAAAGTTTGAAAAGAATTGAGGCAGAAATTACCGAAAGTGAAACCCAGCATTTGGGTGAGATCCGCTTTGTGGTGGAATCTAATCTATCTTTAGTAGAAATTTTGCGTAAAAAATCTGCAAAAAAACGTGCACTGGAAATTTTTTCTGACTTACACATTTGGGATACTGAACAAAATAATGGAGTGCTAATTTACTTATTGTTGGCAGACCACGATTTTGAAATTTTGGCAGATCGCGGCATTCATCACCATGTGGGCAAAGAAGGTTGGGAAGCAATTTGCCAACAAATGGAAGCAATGTTTAGAAAAGGTGAGTTTGAGTTGGGTGTGATTTTTGGTATCCATCATATTAGCGACGCACTGAAAAAGCACTTTCCAGCACACGGCGAAAACAAGAACGAGCTACCGAATAAACCGGTAATCATTTAACAAAAAGCGTGTTTATTACGCACGTAACAGCCTGAATGCCCACTAAAACTGGTATTCACGGTAAAATTCGCGTTTTATTTTTATCTTGAAAATTCATTATGCGCGCCTCCAAATTTTTTATTGCTACCCAAAAAGAAGCTCCTTCAGACGCAGAGCTGATTTCGCACAAGTTGATGGTGCGTGCCGGTTTAATCAAAAAACTTGGTAGTGGTTTGTATAGTTGGATGCCGTTGGGTTTGCGCGTGTTGCGTAAAGTGGAAAATATTGTCCGTGACGAAATGAATAATGCAGGCGCGCTAGAGCTTTTGATGCCTGCCGTGCAGCCTAAAGAACTGTGGGAAGAAACGGGCCGCTGGGCTGTGTTTGGCCCACAAATGTTAAAAATTCAAGACCGCCACGAGCGCGATTTTTGTTTTGGTCCCACGCATGAAGAAGTAATTACCGACATTGCGCGTAAAGAAATCAACAGCTACAAGCAGTTGCCGCTTAATTTCTACCAAATTCAAACCAAGTTTCGCGATGAAATTCGCCCACGTTTTGGTGTGATGCGCGCACGCGAATTTTTGATGAAAGATGCGTATTCTTTCCACACCAGCTATGAATGTTTAGCAAAAACTTATCAAGACATGCACGCCGCTTACAGCAATGTGTTCACACGCTTAGGGTTAAAATTTCGCGCAGTAAAAGCAGACTCTGGGGCAATTGGTGGTGATGGCTCGCAAGAGTTTCATGTGTTGGCGGATAGCGGCGAAGATGCGTTGGCTTATTGTGAAAATTCAGATTACGCTGCAAACGTTGAATTGGCTGAAGGCGTGGTGACAGCAAACCGTTCTGGCGCTTCTGAAACCATACGCGAAGTCGATACGCCCAAACAAACCGCTTGTGAAGATGTGGCAAAACTCTTAGGGGTTTCAATCAATAAAACGGTTAAGTCAGTTGCCTTGGTCGTCGATAATGTATTTACCTTAGCGTTGTTGCGTGGTGACCACGTGTTGAATGAGGTGAAATTTGGCAAGTTGCCAGATGTAAAAGAATTTCGGTTGGCGACCGAGGAAGAAATTCGTGCGAATTTGAACTGTCCTCCCGGATTCATTGGTCCAGTCGGCGTGGCTGCAAATGTGAGAATTATTGCTGATAAGGCGGTCGCCGTAATGAGCGACTTTATTTGCGGCGCAAATAAACCAAAATTGCATTTGGCAGGTGTGAATTTTGGCAGAGATTTACCAGAGCCGAGCTTGGTCGCAGATATTCGTAACGTAGTCGATGGCGATTTGAGCCCAGATGGCAAAGGCACTCTAAAACTTTGTCGTGGGATTGAAGTTGGGCATATTTTCCAGCTAAGGACAAAGTATGCTAAAGCCATGAGCGCAACCTACCTAGATGAAAACGGCCAAAGCCAAGTGATGGAAATGGGCTGTTATGGCATCGGTGTTTCGCGGATTGTTGGCGCGGCAATCGAGCAAAATTATGATGATAACGGCATTATTTTTCCGCTCACGATGGCACCGTTTGAAGTGGCAATTTGCCCGATTGGTTTTGATAAAAGTGAAGCAGTGAAACAAGCGGCTGAAAATATTTATCAAGCGCTTAAACAAGCCGGTGTGGATGTGTTGCTGGACGACCGTGGCGAGCGCCCTGGCGTGATGTTTGCCGAGAGCGAGTTAATGGGTATCCCGTTCCGCATTGTGGTGGGTGATAAAGGCTTAGCAAATGGCAATATGGTGGAGGTTAAGCCAAGACAAGGTGAGGTCATGGCCAAACCTGTGACTGAAGTGGCTGGCTTTGTTGCCGAAGTAATTCAACAGATTAAAAATTGAAATGCGCAACCTTAGAATTTTGGTTACTTTTTTAGCGTTCTTTGTATTTGCTACGCCAGTATTAGCTGGTTCGCAAATTGAGGAACCGCTTTCTAACAGTGTGAAATCACTGATGCAACGCAGCATCAGTGATAAAGCTGCGCCGCGCTTGGTGTTTGATACCGAACGTGAAGGGCAAGCGTGGCTAGAGTCCATGTCTGACCGTCTCAAGAAAAAAATCCCTAACACCCAATACCGGGAAGATTTTTTGCGTACTGTCCACTATGAGGCGACTCGCGCCGGCTTGGACCCACAAATGGTGCTCAGTCTGATTCAGGTGGAAAGTGGTTTTAAAAAGTATGCGGTTTCATCGGTGGGCGCGCGTGGTTTTATGCAAGTTATGCCATTTTGGGTGCGTAGTATCGGCGCGAAAGACCATAATTTATTCCACATGCGTTTAAATTTGCGCTATGGCTGCACCATTTTGCGACATTATTTGGATATTGAACGTGGCGATTTATTTCGCGCATTGGGGCGTTACAACGGTAGCTTGGGTAAACCGCAATATCCTAATTTAGTGCTTGGCGCATGGCGTAAAAACTGGAACTATCTACCGCAAGCCGTACCAAAATATGCCGCAAAATAGTTCTTAACTTATTTATCTTATCTCAGTAAAAACTATCGTTTCTCATCTAGCAATGTAAAGTTGCCATCGGTAAGTTTACAATTCCCTTAAAATCCTGCAGTATTGCGTTGGCCGTGTGCATTTGACATACGTATTATTTTCATAAAAAAGCCATCTGCACACAGTTGTCTTTCGAAGTTGCTTTACTACTCATATAACAAAATATTTTAGGAGAAAAAGTATGTCGAAATTAACTGCGTTAGCGTTAAGCATAGCTGTTTTGGGGGGAGTTTGGGCCTATTTAGCATTAGGGCCTTTGTCGTGCTGCTTGTTAGTGTGGGCTGGTTTTATTGCTTGGGCATGTTTCTTTCACGCTGGTGCAACCAGTGAGGGGGGGCAAAAGACAGTCGCAGGCATGATTTACGGTGCTGTAATTGCTGCAGTTGCACTCAGCTTGGTGGGTGCAAATCCTTTGGGCTTACCAGGAGCAGTTGGTCCGGCAGTGTATATTGCGGCCACTGTGTTTTTCTTGGTGATTGTGGCTAATATTGATTTGCTCTCAATTGTGCCAGCCAATGTGTATGGCTATGCGGCGACAGCAGCCTATGCCCTGCAGACGCCTAATGCGGGTAGCGTGACAGCAATGGATTTCTCAAATCCAGTCTTGCTCATTGCGTTGTCTAGCATTTTGGGGGTGATTTTTGCTTATTTGTCGGCAAAATTAGCTGACAAAATTGCTGGTTGATTGACACTGTAAAATAAAAAAGCCGCCAAGAAAAGGCGGCTTTTTTATTTGCGAGTGCGGTTATTTCTGCACTTTAAATCCGTAGTAAGTGCCAAGCTCGCCCTCGGTTTCGTAGTACACAAAGAGCATTTGGTTAGCATAGCCTAAGCCGTTAAAGTGGTTTTGCGAGCGTAGTTTGAGTTCTGCAGGCAATGCGCTTTTACCGACAAATCCGCCTATGAGGTTAAAAATTAATACGGCTTTGTGGTCAACATCGAGCAATAAAAACTCTTCGCCACTCACAGCGGTGTAGGCAACAAAAAAGTCACTCACGTCATCATGCGCAACTTTTGCTTGATCAAAATCGAGTGAAATTTCGCCAATTTTTTCGCGTGATTTCGGGTCAACAATCCACACTTTATTGCTACGCGCTTGTTTTGCGAAATAATGACCGCTTGCCGCGTCAAAACTTGGCATGGTTTGTTCATGACCAAATGCAGGGTTGAACTGGATTACCTCAACAGAGGTGTTTTTAATTTCACCATTGTCGGCAATATCAATGCTGTATATGCCAGTGTTTGGCGAAAAACCTACTGCGCTAGAAATATTGTAGGTGACGATTTCTAGGCGATTGGTGGTTGGGTTAAAGTAAATTGAGCGGTTATCGTAGCCAGGTTTTGCTGAGTTAATGTACTTTCCATCAGCGTTGTATGCGTGAATTTCTGACTTTGAAGTTGGGGCTTCTGTTTCTGAGCCCATCGGCGCTAGGCCGCCATCTGCAATGTAGTAATTTTTAAATGTGGGTACATAAGCCACTGTCATCGGGCGTGTCGTTGGCTTTTTGGCGAGCGGAATTTTGATGCCAACTTGTGCTTCTGGCAGAATTTCAGCGTAAATATTGGTGCTTAAGCATGTGAGAATGGTCAGTAACAGAGTTGAAAATCGCATAGTTTTCTTTCTTGTAAGGGTTGTGCACAATCACTAGTCAATTATTGAAGCTGTATTGTTCAATTTTGCAATTTAAAGCAGTTCTTTATCCAGTAGCATAGCGTCGCCGTAACTAAAAAAGCGATATTTTTTTTCAATCGCATATGCATAGGCTTTTTTGATTTTATCAAATCCAGCAAATGCAGACACCAACATCAACAACGTACTTTTGGGTAGATGAAAATTGGTGAATAAACGGTCGATGATTTTAAACTCAAAGCCCGGTGTAATGAAAATATGTGTTTCATTTTGCCCAGCTTTGATTAACTCACTTGGTGTAGCCAGCTGCGCGGCACTTTCTAATGCACGTAACACGGTGGTGCCTATAGCGATGACTTTTCCACCATTTTGTCTGGTCGCGCGAATCGCATCCGCGGTTTCTTCTGGGATCACATAAATTTCGCCGTGCATTTTGTGTTCGGCAATATTATCTACGCGCACAGGCTGAAAAGTGCCTGCGCCTACATGCAAGGTAATATAAGCAATCCCCACACCTTTTTGGCGAATTTTTTCTAATATTTCATCGGTAAAATGTAGCCCTGCAGTGGGCGCTGCAACAGCACCTAAATGTTGACTGAACACAGTTTGATAGCGGTTCTCGTCTTCTTGGGTTGCCGCGTGAGTGATATACGGTGGCAGGGGCAATGCACCGTATTGTTGTAATAAATCTAAAATGGGCGTTTCAGATAGTACGCGTAACTCAAATAAATCATCATGTCGTGCCAGTATTTCTACTTCAAAAGCGTTAGCTAGTTTTACTTTTTTGCCAACTTTTGGTGAGCGCGAAGCACGTATGTGTGCAAGGGCGCGGTGAGTGTCCAAAACGCGTTCAATCAATACTTCCACTTGACCGCCAGTTGATTTTTCACCAAAAAGACGCGCCTTAATCACGCGGGTATTATTGAAAACAATTAAATCGCCAGGGTTTAAAAAATCTGGTAGATCAGTAAATAATTGGTCAGCTACGCTTCCGGTTGCACCATTTAAATACAATAATCGGCTGGCAGATCTATCGGGGGTGGGGTGTTGGGCAATGAGTGATTCAGGAAGATAAAAATCGAAATCAGAGGTTTTCATTTATTAAAACTTTGCTATAATGGCGCTCTTTCCAATTATACCCATCTTTCAAATGCCCAGGTGGCGGAATTGGTAGACGCACGGGACTCAAAATCCCGCGCCGCGAGGCGTGCCGGTTCGATTCCGGCCCTGGGCACCAACAAAATAAGTGGTTTGAACGCTAATCGATTTTTAGTGATTATGTGTACTTAAATAGTCTGCATAATCCATAAACTGAAAATAATGCTTGCCAAAAGCCTGTTAGTAGTTCACACTAATCACGTGGTGAATACAAGTAGTACAGTTTTTGTCAGTTTTAGTTTCTTTTTTAAGTTTCTTCTCTCTTTCATTCCTGCCTTGTTTTTCGCCTAACTTCGGGCAAATGCCTTCAATTGTTTTTAAAAAAAGGATTTAACATGGCTACAGGTAATGTAAAGTGGTTTAACGACTCTAAAGGTTTTGGTTTTATTACGCCAGACAACGGCGGCGCTGATTTGTTCGCGCATTTCTCAGCAATTGCTTCTGAAGGTGGCTATAGAAGCCTAACGGAAGGTCAACGAGTAAGTTTTGATGTGACTGTTGGCCCTAAAGGCGAGCAAGCTGCAAACATTAAACCTGCATAACTTTCAGGTTACATAAAGGCGTTTCTTAAGAAACGCTTGATTTAAAGCTCAGTCTTTCTGGGCTTTTTTTATTTTCATCAAAGAGAGCATCAAATGGCAAAAGAAGAATTAATTCAAATGGAGGGCGTGGTTGATGAGATTCTTCCTGACTCTCGCTTTAAAGTGACCCTTGAAAACGGTCATCAGTTAGTCGCCTATACTGGAGGAAAGATGCGCAAAAATCATATTCGCATCTTGGCCGGAGATAAAATTTCATTAGAGCTGTCTCCATACGACCTATCAAAGGGGCGTATCATGTTTAGGCATATTGAGAAAAACCATCCATTTGTTGGTAAATCACCTGTTAGACGTCATTAATGGCGCCCTCTAAGCCGCTCACATAAAAATTTTCTCAAGTTCAAACCTAAGCATGCCCATATTTACTGGTTAGCTTGTGTCGAAGTTTTTATCCCGCATTAAAGTTTTAAAAGCCTGCTGATTAGCAGGCTTTTTTTATTTTTTTGCGGTAGTCTTTTAATCGGCCATCATTTTTCCTAAAATGGTTATGGTCATTTCCATAATTTCTTGTGGCACTTCATTAAAATGATTGCAATTGTAGAGGCAAAGCGGGCAGGCTTATTATCCAAATCGTATTGGGTCAATAATGCGCTGGCTGGGTTAATCGTGGGGATTGTGGCGTTGCCACTCGCGATGGCTTTTGCCATTGCCTCTGGAGCACGGCCTGAACAAGGGTTGTACACAGCTATTATTGCGGGCGGGCTGACTTCTATATTCGGCGGTAGCCGCGTGCAGATTGCTGGGCCTACTGGTGCCTTTATCGTCATTTTAGCTGGCATTACCGCAAAATATGGTATCTCAGGGTTGCAAATTGCAACATTGATGGCCGGAGTGATGTTGGTTGTGATGGGGGTCACGCGCCTTGGCAGTGTGATTAAATATATTCCCGACCCGGTGATTGTGGGGTTTACCAGTGGTGTCGCAGTGATTATCTGGGTTGGGCAGTGGAAAGATTTTTTTGGTCTTCCGTCGTTGCCAAGCGCCCAGCATTTCCATCAAAAATTTATACAGTTATTGCAGGCGTTGCCGCATTTGTATTTAGCACCAACAGCAATTGGGCTCTTCACGATTTTGTTGGTTATTTTATCACCAAAAATATTTAAACGCATTCCATCGCCTTTGGTCGCCATGGTCGCGGCAACGTTTTTGCAGTGGCTGTTTAATTTCTCAAATGTGGCGACAATTGGTAGTGCTTTTGGTGAAATTCCACAAGCGCTCCCACATTTTGCGGTGCCAGAAATGGATTTCTCAGATTTTATTCAGTTGTTGGGCCCGGCGTTTACCATTGCTCTGTTAGGGGCGATTGAATCCTTGCTTTCGGTAATGGTGGCGGATGGCATGTCTGGCACCAAACATGATTCAAACCAAGAGTTGATCGGCCAAGGGGTTGCCAATATTTTTGCGCCACTTTTTGGCGGGTTTGCAGCAACAGGGGCGCTGGCGCGCACTGCAACCAATGTGCGTAATGGTGGCAATAGTCCGCTGGCAGGCTTATTTCATGTACTCACTTTAGTGGCAATTGTGTTGCTGCTTGCGCCACTGGCTAGCCATATTCCATTAGCTGCGCTTGCCGGTATCTTATTTGTGGTGGCGTATAACATGAGTGAGTGGCAACGCTTTATGCGCATGCTCAAAACCTCGCCGCGTCCTGATGTGGTCGTATTGGCGATCACTTTTGTGTTGACGGTGTTTGTTGATTTGGTCATTGCGGTGAATATCGGTGTGATGTTGGCTTCATTGCTTTTTATGAAGCGTATGGCAGAAACTGTCAGTATTGAAAAGCAACACGAGGCGCAACTTACCTCAGAAATTAACGATGCACATTTTGTGTTACCTGAGAAAACAGTGGTTTACACCATTGAAGGACCGTTCTTTTTTGGCGCAGCTGAGCGCTTGGAGTCGCTGCTCGAATCTGTTCACGGGCATGCCAATATTTTGGTGATTCGTCTACATAAAGTGCCGTTTGTTGACGCGACTGGTTTGAAGTCGATTGCGAATCTGATCAATATTTGCAAGCGAGACGGGACGCGATTGGTCTTATGCGAGCCGCGCTCGAATGTTGTTGAGAAATTTCAGCTCAACGGCATCATTGAAGCGGTGGGTGAAGCCAATGTGATTACGCAGTTAAACCAGCTAAAATAACTTCTGTTATTTAATCGCTGAAATCACATCTTCAATGGCTTTGCAATTGCCTTTTGCATCAGAAAAACTCAGCAAAGGTGATTTATTGTTTAGCACACAATCACTAAAGTGCTCAATTTCTAACGTAAAGTGGTTGGCTGGCGCAAAGCGCTCTTCCGCGTATTTTCCATCTTCCGTCGCCCAGCTAATCACGGGCACATCGTTCTGAAAAATCCATGTTGCATGGCACTTCACCCAGCCTTTGGTGCCGATGATTTCATATTCTGATTTTCTTGAGCGTTCAAAACTTACGTCAAAATTGCCAAAAAGTGCGCGGCCTTGTGCGTCTAAACCAAAATCGAGCACACCGCTGGTGACAATGTCTGCGCCATGTTCATTAAGCTTTGCATGTGCGATGGTTTTTTTAGGCTCTGCTGGGATGCCATTTTGTTGAAAGCACCAGCGCAGCGCATGAATTGCATAAGGCCCAATATCCCACATTGCACCACCGCCATCCGCCATGCTGCGGTTTATGCGGTACATGCGGGCTTCTTTCATTAAAAAAGAAAAGCTGGCGCGAGCAGAAAGTACATCACCAATCAAACCGCTCTCAATAATTTCTTGCACGCGTGCGTGCTGCGGATGAAAGCGGTACATAAACCCTTCCATCACTTTAACGTTGGCATTTTTTGCGGCAAGCTCAATTTTTTCAATCTCAGCCAAGTTGGTTGTCATGGGTTTTTCAATCAACACATGCTTACCAGCTGCAATCGCATTGAGTGCCCATTCGGCGTGTTCTTCATTCGCCATCGGGCAGTAAATGGCTTCAATATTTTTATCAGCAATCAGGTTTTCTAAATCGTCATAACACTTCACGCTATGTTCATAGCATGGCGCATATTTTTTTAGCGTCGCCAGTGCTGCCCCTGTGCGACGGCTCGCAATCGCAACGAGTTCTGCATTTTTTGCTTCTAGAATCGCTGGCAGTAAGCGCTCATTGACGCGTGCTGCACCTAGGATGCCCCATTTGAGTTTTTTTTCGCTCATGATTCTCTCCATTTGATGCTGCAGCCAATGCTCTGAATTTGCTCTTTTGGCCCTTGTCCTGTTTCTGCAACTAATTTCATGGCTTTAAATAAATCGCGCGTGCTATTGGGTGCGGTTTCTTTGCGGCTTTCGTCAAAGCGACCACGGTATTGCAGTGCAAAATGTTTGTTGAAGCCAAAAAAATCTGGTGTACAAACTGCGTCATATTTTTTGGCGATTTCTTGTGTTTCGTCCAGCAAGTATGGGAAAGGGAAAGCCATTTCACGGGCAATTTTTTGCATATTCTCAACGCTGTCTTCAGGGTAGTCGCTTGGGTCATTGCTCATGATGGCGACAGTGTTAATTCCCAGCATTTTTAGTTCATGAATATCGTCAATCAGGCGTGGCAGGATGGCTTTTACATACGGACAATGGTTGCAAATAAACATCACAAGCAGGCCGTTGTGGCCCATGCTGTTTTTTAAATTGACCATTTCGCCGTCAATATTATTTAGATTAAAGTCTGGTGTTTGCCAGCCAAAATTGCAGACAGGGGGGCTAATACTTGCCATGAAAATCTCCTAAAATTTTCATAGCATCATACGTGATTGCAAGACTAAGGTACAAGGTCTCGGCAATCTAAGTGGTGTGGTCATGTCGGATTGCCGTGGGCTAAAGCACTCGCAATGACGCCATCTCAATAACAAAGAAGTACGATTTTCGATATAAAATACCCGCATGAGTAATTTACGTTTTTTTAGCCCAGCGCCTTTGCAAGTTGGGCAGGCCATCAATTTAAGTGAAAATGCTGCGACGCATGCGACCAAAGTTCTACGTTTAAAAATTGGTGATTCTCTCACTTTATTTTGTGGTGATGGCTTTGATTACAGCGCAATGTTGCTGAGCTTGGAAAAAAAATCCGTCACCGCGCGGGTGGATGCTCGTACAAAAATTGACAACGAATCGCCGCTGAATATTCAATTATTGCAAGGGATTTCAAGCGGTGACCGTATGGATTACACCATTCAAAAAGCCGTTGAGTTGGGTGTGCGTGATATTTTCCCTATTAACGCAGAGCGTAGCGTGATTAAATTTAACGCCGAGCGTGCGGAAAAACGGTTAGACCATTGGCAAGGCGTGGCGATTGCGGCATGTGAGCAAAGCGGCCGCGCCTTTGTGCCAAAAATTCACGCGCCGCAAACTCTGGCGCAGTGGTTAAGCCAGCACTATATTCAACAAGATTTAAATATTTTGCTTAATCCAATTGGTGCAAAAAAATTAGCGCAATTAACAAAACCAAACGGGAAAATCCATTTACTGATAGGCCCAGAAGGCGGCTTAAGTGCGAGTGAAATTGCGTTCGCAAGCAGTCACAATTTTCAATCGATTGTGCTTGGTCCCAGAATTTTGCGTACCGAAACCGCAGCGCTGACGGCGATTGCCAGTATGCAAACGGTTTGGGGCGACTTTTAAATCGTGTTTACCGTCATGCTCCAAATGTCGTTGCTGGTTGTCGTCGGTTGGTTGTGGCAACGCTTTGCGCCAAAACATATTTCAGCTCTTTCGCATCGGCGTGCGCTAACGGATTTAGTGTTTTATATTTTGCTCCCCGCCTTGGTGTTGAATGTGATTTGGACGGTGCCGTTTGATGTGAACACCGTAAAAATTTCGCTCACAGCACTATCGCGGCTAGTTACCGCACTTTTATTAATGTGGCTGTGTTGCCAATTTTTAAATGTTACCCGTCCGCAACAGGGGGCGCTTTTGTTAGCGGCGGCTTTCCCCAATGCGACAAATTTGGGCTTGCCAGTCACCACTGAGGTACTTGGTCACTGGATGCAGGCGGTGGTGTTGAATTTTGATTTATTTGCTTTTACGCCAGTATTGTTTACCTTTGGTATGTTGCTTGCGCAGTATTATGGTGATGCAAAAGTGAAGGTGCATCCTTTGCGTGAGTTAGCCAAAGTGCCGCCACTGTGGGCGTTGCTCCTCGCTAGTGTGTTGAATGTGTTGGAGGTGCCACAACCTTTAATGCTGCAACATGCGCTGAACTCACTGGCGGATGGCGTGGTACCGCTGATGTTGATCGCGCTCGGCATGAGTTTGCGTTGGGATACCTTAAAGTTGCAATTTCTCCCGATGATTACGGCGGTTTGCGTGATTGGTTTGCTATATGCGCCTCTTGTTGCATTGGGTGTGGCGAGCGCTTTGGGCTTGCCTACGGAAACGCTAAAAGCGGTTGTGCTGCTTTCCGCCATGCCTTCAATGGTGTTTGGGATCATCGTTTGTGAGCGTTACCAACTGGATAGTGCACTCTATGCAGCCGCGGTGCTTGTATCGAGTTTGCTGAGTGTTTTGACTTTGCCTGTTTGGTTTCACTATCTCGCCTAATTTTTATTGCAATAATTACAAATTAGTTTAATATTTTGTAATTTATACATGTTATCTGGGTTTTCATGTTAGGTCTTATTATCAGAAAGCGTCGTCAGGCGCTTAACATCACCCTCGGTGCACTTGCCCAGCAGATTGACGCTGATGCTGGCAATTTATCGCGTATTGAGCGCGGCGAGTTGGGGATTTCTGAAGCGCAAATCCGTAAAATTGCGCAGGCGTTAAACACTACGCCCGCGAGTTTGTTTGAAGAAAGCGAGGCGAATCCGCCACTGACGCCGTCGACGCCAACAATCCAATTAAATGAAAATAATACGACCGATTTTGTACATTGGTTTCGCTCAGCCGCACCTTATATTCACGCGTTTGGCGGTAGCACGTTTGTGATCGCTTTTGGTGGCGAAGTGGTGAGTGAGCAGCAATTTGTCGCGCTATCGCATGATTTAAATTTGCTAGCGAGCTTAGAAGTGCGGCTAGTGTTGGTGCATGGTGCGAGGCCGCAAATTGAGCAACGCTTAAAGCGCGATCATCTCACGCCAAAATTTCACAATGGCTTGCGGATTACCGACGATGCCGCAATGGAAGCGGTAAAAGAAGCCAATGGTGCGGTGCGGGTGGAAATTGAATCGCTGCTTTCGATGGGCATTGCCAATTCACCTATGGCAGGTGCACATATTCGAGTGGCGAGTGGTAATTTTGTCACGGCTAAACCGTTGGGCGTACATGCAGGCGTGGATTTGCAGCACACAGGCGAGGTCCGCAAGGTCGATGCAATCGGCATTCAGAAAAGATTGGATGATGGCGAGCTGGTGCTTCTTTCTCCAGTTGGGTATTCGCCCACTGGGGAAACGTTTAATTTAAGTTTGGAAGATGTTGCTGTGAGCACGGCAATCGCGCTCGATGCAGAAAAACTCATTTTTTTAATGGATTCTGAAGGGGTGCAAAATTTGCGCGGTGAATTATTGCGAGAGATGACTTCTGCCAAAGCGAAAAATTTACTCAAAAATGTGCAAGAGAGTGATGAGCCCATTCATTACTCTGAAGATGTGAATTATTACTTGCCGGCCGCCGTGCGGGCTTGTGAGCACGGTGTGGCCCGCACGCATTTGATTTCACGGCATATTGATGGCGCGATTATCCAAGAGCTTTTCACGCGGAAAGGCATTGGCACCATGGTGACAGAGCTACCACTAGAAACCATGCGCCAAGCTAATATCAACGATGTTGGCGGCATTTTAATGCTGATCGAACCGCTAGAAAACGAAGGGATTTTGGTGCGTCGTGGCCGCGAGCGTATTGAGATGGAGATCAATTATTTTTACGTAATGGAACACGATAATCGCATCATTGGCTGCGCCGCCTTGTATCCGTTTACGGCAGAAAAAATGGTGGAATTTGCTTGCCTCGCGATTGACCCACATTATCGAGGTGGCGGTCGTGGCGATAAACTCTTTAACTTTTGTGAGGTTGAGGCAAAAAAAATGGGCTTCAAACAATTGTTTTGTTTAACCACGCGCACTGAGCATTGGTTTTTAGAGCGAGGGTTTTTAGAGCAGCCGATAGAAAAACTGCCACAAGAAAAGCAAAAATTTTATAATTTTCAGAGAAAATCAAAAGTATTCATCAAAACGCTCTAAATTAAAAGACCAGCATGCGCTGGTCTTTTAATTGGGAGAAATTAAGATTTTTTCTTCTTTTTGGGAGTTGTTTTTTTTGTAGTGGTTGTAGCTGGCTTTGTAGTTGTTGAATCTGTTGTGGCAGGTGCGTTAGCGCCCTCACCTTGTACCCCAAGTTTTCCGCCGCCGCCAAGCTCCCCATCATATTTCTGAGGAGTGTAGTTCTTAACCGCGCGAACAATTTGGTTGTAAGAGTCTGTAAATGCGCCAACAATCACTTTTCCTTCAGCCGTGTTTTTATAACCGCCTCCTGCACCTCCAAGAGCACCACCGAAAGCGCCGCCAAACAAGCTAAAGTCGGTGTTTTTTGCGCTACCTTCTGCTGCTGCGACTTGTACACTAGAGCGGTTATCTACAATTGTGAGTAAGGTGCTGGCCTCTTTAAATTTTAAGCCGCCTGCTAGAATTCCCAGCCAGCCACCACCAAACCCCGCAAGACCACCACCAACGCCACCAGCATCATTATTGCTAAACGTGATGGATGGACTCATTGCGTAGTCTGCGGCTACCATTTGCCCTTTTTGCATTTTGCTTGTTTGACGCAGTTCACCGCTATCACGTAAATTGCGCTCACCTTCCATTACTTGCATTGCAGCACCACGGTCAACGACAATAAAACAATTTGATTGTTGAATTAGTAGCTTTAACACAGGAACCGTAGAGCCTAACTTATATTGTCCGGTTAACTGCCCATACCATGCTGCGTTTTGGTCTTCAACGACGGCCATGGTGCCAAGCGGTTTGTCGCAACGCTCTAATTGACTGTTGGCATTTTGTGAGTTTGCACCACCGGCTGAACCAGTGGCAGTTGTTTTTGCGCCAGCATCACCCATTTGCATTTGCGCGCAACCAAACATGCTGGTTACCAAAATGGTGATTAGGGTGGCTTTTGCGAGTTTCTTAGGCATGAGGATGGTCCTTTTTTTTTAATTGAATCACAACGGTTAACGTAAAAAAAATTAAAAACTTTATATCAGGGTGTTTTATTGAGTGGCTAGGCGCACTGTGGAATAATTTAAGCATTGAATTGGTAAGTATTCAACTAAATCATGACTCTGTTTTGAAATCGACTGTAAAATGGTGAAACCTTGCATTAAGAGTGGATTGAAATGAAAGAAAAAGAGACGCAAATAACATCCTCACCTACCCAAAAAGCGCAAATTTTGGCGGAGGCGCTACCTTACATTAAACGCTTTTTTGATAAAACCATCGTGATTAAATACGGTGGCAACGCCATGACGGATGAGCATTTAAAACAGTGTTTTGCGCAAGATGTGGTGCTGCTCAAATTAGTTGGCATGAACCCTGTCGTTGTTCACGGTGGTGGCCCGCAAATTAATGAAATGTTGGATAAATTGGGCAAAAAAGGCGAATTTATTCAGGGCATGCGTGTGACCGATGAGGAAACCATGGATGTCGTGGAAATGGTGCTGGGTGGGCAAGTCAATAAAGAAATTGTGAATCTGATTAACCGTCATGGTGGCAAGGCGGTGGGTTTAACTGGGCAAGATGGTAATTTTATCCACGCGCATAAGTTGTTGATGGAAGATTTAAAAGACCCTTCCAAAATGATCGATGTTGGTCAGGTTGGTGAAATTTCTGCGATTGACCCAAGCATTATCAACTTTTTAGATTCTGGCGATTTTATTCCCGTGGTTGCACCGATTGGCGTGGGCGTAGATGGCGAAACCTACAATATCAATGCCGATGTGGTGGCTGGCAAACTCGCAGAAATTTTGGGCGCAGAAAAACTGATTTTGCTGACTAACACTCCAGGCGTATTGGATAAAAATGGTCATTTACTCACAGGCCTAACACCTAAGCAAATTGATGATTTGGTAGCAGATGGCACTTTGAGTGGCGGCATGTTGCCAAAAATTGGTTCAGCGCTAGATGCAGCACGCAGTGGTGTGAAGTCAGTGCATATTATTGATGGGCGCGTAGAACACGCGCTATTGCTTGAAGTGCTAACCGATGAAGGGGTGGGGACTTTAATCAAGGCAAAATAGTCCATCATTCTGATGGCTAAGCCGAAGAATCCTGTTTTTGCTGTGACTCTCCGGATACTTCGCTGACGCTCAGCATAAGGAAAAGTTATGTCCAACATCACGCTATACACTAACAAAAAGTCGCGCGGACAGATCGTTCATTGGATGTTGGAAGAACTAGGTGAGCCGTATGACGTTGAGTGGATAGATTTTGGCCCCCGCATGAAAGTCCGCAGTTATACGGATATCAACCCCATGGGTAAAGTACCTGCGCTTACGCATGGTGATTTGATTGTGACCGAAACCCCGGCAATTTTGACTTATCTCGCGGATACGTTTCCTGAAAAAAAATTAATTCCACCACAAGGCAGCCCCGAACGCGCGGCATTTTTTCGCTGGATGTTTTTTGTTGCAGGGCCATTAGAGGCTGCAACTTGCGCCAAATTTTTAGGCTGGGAGACACCGGAAACCACCCCTTGGGGTACGTCTGCAAAAGGTTTTTTAGGCTTTGGTACTTTAGAGCTTGCGCTCGACACCTTAGAAAACCACCTCAAACAAAATCAGTATATTTGTGGTGACCAATTTACTGCGGCCGATGTGTATATCGCTTCGCATTTAGGGTTTGGAGCTTTGTTGACAAAAACCTATGCAATCCGCCCCGTGTTCTCTGCCTACATTGAGCGTACACACTCACGGCCAGCAAGGAAGCGCTTGGAAAAATAAACGCATGAAACCTACTTTCAGCAATCGACCCAATCAAATGATCATCTCACAAGAAGGTGAAATCTACTGGATTTCTCGCTCGGTAGCACTTGTTGGGCAAGTGTGCGTTTATAGTCTTACCGAATCCAAATGGTATATTTTACTGATTAAGCGAGGCACTGGCACGCCAGATTATCAAGGATATTGGTGTTTACCTTGTGGCTATCTTGACTGGGACGAAACATTAACGGACGGATTCTTGCGCGAAGTTTACGAAGAGGCAGGCGTGTACCTGCCCGCTCTCTCAAGCCATGTGGATTTTGGCTATTCTGACAGCGGATTAACAACAATCGAATATCCACAAGAAATGCCTTGGGCAATTTCAGATCCGTTACACTCGGGCAAGCAGAACATTAGCATGAATTTTGCCGTGTTTTTTACATGGAAAGGCGAAACATTACCGACATTAAGTAATTCACACTGCGAGCCCGACGAAGTCGATGCCTTACAATGGACCCCTTTAGAAGAAGCAGGCGAAATGTCACTGGCTTTTAATCACCAAAAGAGAATTAACATCATGGGTGAGCAGCTGCAACATCGTATGCGCGCACATGTCGATTATCACCGTGGCGAATAATTTATTGGGCGAGAAATCAGCCCGCGTGTATATTTTTGATTTGGACGATACGCTACACAATGCTTCTGCGCACATTTTTCCGGTGATGAACCGGGCAATGACGCAGTATATTCAAGATCATCTTCAGCTAGAAGAACCCGCGGCCTGCGCCCTGCGTCAGCATTATTGGAAAGTGTATGGAGCAACCCTCAAAGGGTTAATGCGACATCACGGTGTCGACCCGCATCATTTTTTATCTGAAACCCATGCGTTTTTATCTGATGAGATGGTGCAAACAACCAAGCGACTGAAGCATTTCCTAAAAAAATTGCCCGGGCGTAAATGCGTGTTTACCAATGCGCCTAAACATTACGCAGTGCGTGTGCTTGAGGTGTTAGGCATCCAAGAGTGTTTTGAGCTGGTTTTTAGCGTGGAATCGAGTCAATTTCATGCAAAGCCAAGTGTGCGCGGTTTTCAAATGTTGTTAAAAACATTACACGCGAGGCCGAGTGATTGTGTGATGTTGGAAGATAGCCTGCCTGCGCTTAGAACGGCTAAACGGTTGGGGATGCGCACCGTTTGGGTGACAAAAAAAGTACAAAAACCAAATTTTGTTGATCAACGAATAAATTCGGTGTTAGCACTTACTTACGTTCGGGTATAATGCCGCAAAAAGTAGTTTAATATAAAATTTGGTTTTATTTTGATAATTACAGAAAAGTAAAAAGCGCCTAAAGGGGTTGAAATATGGCTGGCGAGCGTAAACAGCAAATTTTAGAAGCATTGGCAAAAATGTTGGAATCGCCCAAGCGGGAAAAAATTACGACGGCCGCTTTAGCCGCAGAATTGCAGGTGAGTGAGGCGGCGTTGTACCGTCACTTTGCCAATAAAGCACAAATGTTTGAAGGGCTAATTGGTTTTATTGAAGAAACCGTTTTCACCTTGATCAATAAAATTTTGGAAGAAGAGCCCAATGGCATCGTGCAGATTCAAAAAATCATTGCGATGTTGATTGGTTTTTCCGAAAGAAATCCGGGCATGACACGTATTTTAATTGGTGATGCGTTAGTGAACGAAGATGAAAAACTGCAAACACGTGTGAATCAGTTGTACGACCGCATTGAAATTACCGTTAAGCAATGCTTGAAAATTGCCGATAAGCAGGACGTGCAATCAAACTTGCTGGTGGATCCGGACGCAAAAGCCAATTTGGTGGTGTGTTATGTGATTGGGCGCTGGCACCAGTTTGCTAAAAGTGGTTTTAAAAAGAAACCTAGTTACTATACTGCAGTTCAATTACAAACACTGTTGAGTTAAATAAGCCTTCATCATTTTTGCAATGCTGGCATAGATTCGATTTACTAAAAGTATGCGAAAAGATAAATAAGTTTTTGCTCAAAGAGGGTTTACGCTAATTGAACTGGTTGTTGTCATTATAATTCTGGGTGTTTTATCAGCGATGGCTCTGCCAAGGTTCGTCAATTTTGGGCAGGAAGCGCGCATAGCGGCGGTGAATCATCTTGCAGAAGTTTTGCGTACAACAGCAAATTTGGTTTATGCCAAGTGCATGACTTCAAATGCAGCTTCGGGTTGTGATGTTAATAACAACAACCAACCTGATATTTATATTGAGGGAAAACGTTACTGGGTCAACTATGGTTGGCTTGATGCGGGAGATTCACTTAACAACGGGCAAATAGACGCGCATGTTGATTATTCAGGATTTACGGCTAGCTTAATACCAATCGACCGAACACATTTTTCAAATGATAGTGCACCTGATCCAACCAATTGTGTTGTTATTTATAAGCAGCACCCTGTCACTATCACGAAATTAACCTCTGGCTGTTAGCTAGGTTGCGTTGATCTATGAAGTACTTTGGTTTTAGAGCAGAAACTTGCTCTTATGTTTTTTCTAAGCAATAATCTAAGTTTTAGAAAAATGCTTGGTTTTTAAGTGTTTTTTTACGAATTCAATAAGGTTTTACAGGTTGTTCTGTAAGACTACTCGTTTTTTTTACTAGGGAGAAAACAATGGCAACTCGTGTAGACTTGTGCAATGCCATCCGTGCGCTCAGCATGGACGCTGTACAAAAAGCAAATTCTGGCCACCCAGGTGCGCCTATGGGTATGGCAGAAATTGCTGAAGTAGTGTGGAACCACAACTTAAGCCACAACCCAAACAACCCAAAATGGGCTAATCGTGACCGCTTTGTATTGTCTAACGGCCATGGCTCCATGTTGATCTATTCATTGTTACACCTCACAGGTTACGACGTAACAATGGATGACATCAAATCATTCCGTCAATTGCATTCACGTTGCGCTGGTCACCCAGAGTACGGTTATGCACCTGGCGTTGAAACAACCACTGGCCCTTTAGGCCAAGGGATTGCTAACGCTGTTGGCTTTGCGATGGCTGAAAAATTATTGGCTAACCAATTCAACAAACCCGGCCACGACATTGTTGACCACTACACTTATGTGTTCTTGGGCGACGGTTGTATGATGGAAGGTGTTTCTCATGAAGCTTGCGCATTGGCAGGCACATGGGGCCTAGGTAAATTGATGGCGTTCTGGGATGACAACGGTATTTCTATCGATGGTCATATCGAAGGCTGGTACACAGACGATACCGCTAAACGTTTTGAGTCATATGGCTGGCACGTGCAATCTGTTGACGGTCATGACCAAGCGGCGATTCAAGCGGCTGTTGATGCGGCGAAAAAAGTCACTGACAAACCATCATTGATCTGCTGTAAAACAATCATCGGTAAAGGTTCACCAAATAAATCTGGCTCACACGATTGCCATGGTTCTGCATTAGGCGAAGCTGAAGTTGCAGCAACACGTGCTGAAATCGGCTGGCCACACGCTCCATTTGAAATCCCTGCTGACGTTTACGCTGGTTGGAGTCAAAAAGACAAAGGCGCAAAACGTGAATTCGACTGGAACGCGAAATTTGACGCTTATTCTAAAGCATTCCCAGCTGAGGCGGCTGAATTCAAACGCCGTATGGCCAACGAATTGCCAGCAAACTGGAAAGCACTCACAGACGCGATTATTGCAGAAACAAACGAAAAAGCTGAGAAATTGGCGACTCGTCAAGCTTCACAAAAAGCAATTACTGCATTAGCGCCAATTCTTCCAGAATTCTTGGGTGGTTCAGCTGACTTAACAGGCTCTAACCTGACAGCAGCTAAAGAGTTCAAACACGTCAGTGGTAAAGAGCCAGGCAACTACATCTCTTACGGTGTCCGTGAGTTTGGTATGGCGGCGATTATGAACGGTATGGCATTGCACGGTGGCTTGTTGCCATACGGCGGTACTTTCCATATGTTCTCTGACTACATGAAAAACGGTATGCGTATGTCAGCGTTGATGCATCAACGTGTTGTGTACGTATTAACGCATGACTCTATCGGTCAAGGTGAAGATGGTCCAACCCACCAACCAGTAGAAAACACTTCTGGCTTGCGTATGATTCCTCGTATGGATGTATGGCGTCCAGCTGACTCTACAGAAACAACGGTTGCTTGGGTTGCTTCAGTAGAGCGTACTGAAGGTCCATCAAGCTTGGTATTAAGCCGTCAAGCAGTGCCTGGCATCAAGCATGACAGTAAAGACTTTGACTTAATCCGTAAGGGTGGTTATGTGTTCTCTGACGTGGCTGGTGCACAAGTGATTATCATCGCTAACGGTTCTGAGTTAGATTTGGCAATCCAAGCTGCAGCAGAGTTGAACGCAGCGGGTACGAAAGTTCGCGTGGTTTCAATGCCATCAACTAACGTATTTGACCGTCAAGACCAAGCATACAAAGACAGCGTATTGACTCCAGGCGTTAAACGCGTGGCTGTTGAAGCTGCTCACCCAGATTTCTGGCGTAAGTATGTTGGTTTAGAAGGTGCTGTAGTTGGTATCGACACATTCGGTGAGTCAGCTCCAGGCGGCGCATTGATGAAGCATTTTGGCTTCACAGTGGAGAACGTAGTAGCGACTGTTAAATCTGTTTTGTAATTAAGGCAGGTTGACCAGTAAAAAACCGCTTCCTTGTGAAGCGGTTTTTTTATTTCTTTTATGTTTTGCTAAAGTTTTTACCACAATTTATCCGTTAATTGACCAATAGCAAATAAAATCCGCCTTTAATCAAGGCGTTTATTATTATTCCCCTACTATAATATGGGGTTAGATCAGCATTCATAATTTTAATTATTTTTTACGAGGAAAAGTAATGGCGATTCGTGTAGGGATTAATGGTTTTGGTCGCATTGGTCGTATGGTATTGCGTGCTGCAGTGCAAGAGTCGGAGTTTAAAGATATAGAAATCGTAGCGATCAATAGCTCGTACGATGTTGATTACATGATGTATTTATTGAAGTACGATTCAGTGCATGGTCGGTTTGATGCAAAAGTAGAAGCCACCAATGGTCATTTGATGGTCAACGGTAAAAAAATTCATTTAACGGCTAACCGCGACCCGAATAATATTGATTGGACTCTTGGAGGTGCAGATATTGTGGTTGAATCCACAGGCGCATTTTTAACCCAAGAAACCTGCCAGCCGCATATCAACAGCGGGGCAAAAAAAGTGGTGCAATCTGCCCCGGGTAAAGACGATACACCGATGTTTGTGTATGGTGTGAATCACAAAGAATACGCCGGCCAAGCGATTATTTCCGCCGCCTCTTGTACAACCAACGCCTTGGCGCCTTTGGCAAAAGTGCTGCATGATAACTTTGGCATTAAACGTGGTTTGATGACGACAATTCACGCAGCGACGGCTTCGCAACTCACTGTGGATGGCACCAGCAAAAAAGATTGGCGTGGTGGTCGTAGTGTTTTCGAAAATATTATTCCTTCAAGCACTGGCGCGGCAAAAGCTGTCGGGAAAGTGATCCCCTCGTTAAACAAAAAACTCACCGGCATGGCAATGCGTGTACCAAGTGCAGATGTGTCTGTGGTGGATTTAACTGTTGAGTTAAACCAAGAAACGACTTACGAAGCTATTTGCGAGGCGATGAAAAAAGCGTCCGAAGGTGAGCTAAAAGGCGTGATGGGTTATACCAACGAAAAAGTCGTCTCAACGGACTTTAGAGGCTCGCCAGAAGCCGGCGTGTTTGATGCTGACGCTGGCATTATGCTGGATTCAACTTTCGTTAAGGTGGTGGGTTGGTATGACAACGAATACGGGTATACCTGTAATTTACTACGCTTAGTTCAGCACGTAGGCTAGATAATAAAGACTAATTTTGAGAGTTAAATCATGAAATTTATCAAAATGACCGATTTGGATTTACGTGGTAAACGCGTGTTTATCCGTGCAGATTTAAACGTGCCAGTAAAAGATGGCAAAGTCACCTCTGACGCACGTATTACCGCCAGCATGCCAACCATCGAGTTTGCGCTCAAAGCGGGCGCAAAGGTGATGGTTACTTCGCACTTGGGTCGCCCAGAAGAAGGCGTGTATTCAGAAGAAAACTCTTTGCAGCCCGTGGCAGATGTGATGGCAGCAAAATTGGGTAAACCAGTGCGGCTAGTCAAAAACTGGCTGGCACCCAACACGCCAGTAGATAGCCTGACCGTTGAAAATGGGCAGCTCATTTTATTAGAAAACTGCCGTTTTAATGTTGGCGAAAAGAAAAATAATGATGAACTCGCTAAAAAATACGCTGCACTGTGCGATATTTTTGTCATGGACGCGTTTGGGACCGCGCACCGTGCAGAAGCTTCTACACACGGCATTGCAAAATTTGCGCCCGTTGCCTGTGCCGGTATTTTACTCACCGAAGAATTAGATGCCCTTAGTCAAGCATTGCTCAGCCCTGCGCGCCCAATGGTCGCCATTGTTGGCGGTTCAAAAGTGTCAACCAAGCTCACGGTTTTAGAAAGTTTGTCTGAAAAAGTTGACCAAATGGTGGTAGGTGGTGGTATTGCCAATACCTTCTTAAAAGCAGCGGGTTACGAAGTTGGTAAATCTTTATGTGAAGACGATTTAGTGCCAACTGCAAAAGCACTGATGGAAAAAATGTCTGCCCGCGGTGCAAGCGTGCCGATTGCCAAAGATGTTGTTTGTGGCAAACAGTTTGATTCCAATGAACCGGCAATTAAAAAACTTGCTAGCCAAGTGACAGCTGACGATATGATTTTTGATATTGGCGCGCAATCTGCGGCTGAGTTGGTGGAAATTATTAAAAATGCTGGCACAGTGGTGTGGAATGGCCCTGTTGGTGTGTTTGAATTTGACCAATTTGGTGAAGGTACTAAAACCATTGCCAAAGCGATTGCTGAGACTAAAGCCTTTACCTTGGCTGGTGGTGGCGACACGATTGCGGCGATTCAAAAATATGATATTTACGACAAGGTTTCATATATTTCTACTGCAGGTGGCGCATTTCTGGAGTTTTTGGAAGGAAAAACCTTACCAGCCGTGGAAATTTTGCAACGACGAGCGCAGTAAAAATAGATTTCTTTTATGACCCAAACGGCCTTTAAAGGCCGTTTTTTTATTTCTAGCATCAAAATTGCTTGTTTTTTAGTTGTCCGGTAACGGAGGTCTAAAAAATGAGCGTTCGAGTGGGTATTAACGGGTTTGGTCGAATTGGGCGAATGGTGTTGCGTGCCGCGTTAAATCAGGCTGAGTTCGAGGGTATAGAAGTCGTTGCCATCAATGGCATCGAAGAGCCAGAGCATATGTTATATATGCTCAAATATGACTCTGTGCATGGTCGGTTGGCCTTTGATGCACATTTTGAGGGCGACAATCTCATTATTGACGAAAAAGTCATTCGTGTTACTTCGCAAAGTGACCCATCAAAAATTGATTGGGACGCGGTGAAGGTGGATGTGGTGGTGGAGTCCACTGGTGTGTTCCTCACACAAGAGTCTTGTTTGGCACATCTGGCGGGTGGTGCGCGTATTGTTGTGCAGTCTGCGCCGGGCAAAGATGAGACACCAATGTTTGTGTACGGTGTAAACCATGCAGACTATGCGGGCGAACCGATTATTTCTGCTGCTTCTTGTACCACCAATGGCTTGGCGCCTATCGCTAAGGTGTTGAATGATGCATTTGGTATTGAGCGCGGATTGATGACGACGATTCATGCTGCGACGGCCACACAAAAAACGGTTGATGGTACTTCTAAGAAAGATTGGCGTGGCGGGCGTGGGGTTTTTGAAAACATTATCCCCTCAAGCACTGGCGCGGCAAAAGCGGTTGGTAAAGTTATCCCATCTTTAAATAAAAAACTCACAGGCATGGCGATGCGGGTGCCGATTGCAGACGTTTCTGCCATTGATTTAACTATAGAACTTAAACAAAAAACCACGTATGAGAATATTTGCGCGGTTATGCGCTATGCTGCAGAGCATGAGTTGAAGAACGTGATGGCTTACACCGATGAAAAAGTAGTTTCAACAGATTTCCGCGGCTGCGCCGCGGCGAGTATTTTTGATGCGGATGCTGGGATTATGCTAGACCCAACATTTGTCAAAATAATTGGCTGGTATGATAACGAATATGGCTACACCTGCAATTTGTTGCGATTAGTACAATATGCAGCGCAATATGCGAGTGTTGTTCTGAATGCGACAGAGAAAGCGTTGGATCTGGTCGAGTAAACGTTGATTAGATAATGGTTGGCAATGGCTTTGCTAAACTTCACTGAGCGTTATAGAGACATCGTGCATGGTTGGGCGTCGCGTTAGGACAATGTCATTGCATGTATTCGCCAACGTTTGTATTTTTTTAAATACTTCTTGCGCATTATGTGTCTCGTGGCTGCATTTAAGCAGCTCTTCAAGCAAGATGCCAAATGCGCGTACTTCAATTTTCTGAAGTTTTTGAGCAATTCCTTTATCTTTTGGTAAGAATGACGCACCACCAAAATCACTTAGCAACGCGTGCTGGTATTGATCGATCAAAATGTTATGCGCGTATAAATCCCCATGCGTTAAACCACGTGCATGCAGGTGCGCCGTGGCTTTGGCGATGTCGCGGGCGATGCTGAGCGCTTGTTGCGGTTGTAATTTTAAGTTTTCAGAGTAAATGTCACGGGTGCAAGAACTCAAACTTGGTGGCCCAGCTAGAATGTTGAAATCTGGGGAAATAATAGGCATGAGCAAGCCTTGCTTGTTTTCTGGGTGTTGCGTGAGCTGTCCGCAGACACTGGCAAGTTGCGGATGCGTTCCCGCTTGTATCCAAGCAGCCATTTCACTTTCCGGTAAGCCATCGCTGGTGACGTTGCCCTTAAATACTTTTGCCGCTAAAGCGGGATTTTTTTCTTCTTTAAGCGTTGCTTCATAAATCAAACCAGAAGCCCCTTCGCCTAATTTCTTGCCAATCTTGAGCATATGCCAATCCACAAGCGGGAGTGGGGAGTGCGCTAGCGTGTGGGATTCTTGCGTCTGCGTCAGAGGATTGCCGGCAAACGCAAACCAAGCGAGGCGTGGCAGTGAAAATAACCAATCAGGTAATTCTGAGAATTGATTGGCAGAAATTCTCAATAACTCTAAATTTTCACAGCCAATCAAGCTGTTAGGTAATGCACTTAACTGATTGCCCGCTAGCATTAGTTTTTGCATATGCTGGCAATCGCCAATCTTTTCTGGGATGCAGTCAAGTGCGTTATCTGTCAGAATCAGCCAGCGTAATTGGTTGGAAATCGCAGCGGCAGGGCAATGTTTAATTTTATTGGCCTTAAACCCGACCATTGATAGCTGTTCAAACTCACCTAACACTTCGGGTAAGTGTGTAAATTCGTTTTCAGAGCAAAAAATAATCTTGAGTCTTTTGAGCCGCGTTAAATCGCCCGGTAAGCTGGTTAGCTGATTGCCTGAGAGATTTAAAATTTCCAAAGAGTCTGCAAGTTCAAAAATTTCTTGAGGAAAAGTCGTAAGGCCACAAGATAAATCCAGCCGTTTAATCCCATATAGTTTGCCTGCGCGTAAGGCTAAGAGTGTTTCATTTGAGGTTGGTTTTGACATGCGAAAAGCTAAATTTAAGGGCTAATTTCAGACCAAGTTTCAATCACGAGCTTCACATTTGCTTCCACGCGGCGTAAGTTTAGCCGTTGTGGCAAAACGCTGTTCTGGTGGTTAATGTAAGCTTGGTAATCAATATCCCAATCGTCTTGTTTGAGTTTGGTGAGTCGACCGTACGGGTCTCGTGATTGTAATTGAATGGCTTGTGCGCTGGGCCGTCCCAGAGTCCAATCGGTGAGGCCTTCCAGCGGCAGAGACCAACCCAAGGTTTTTTCTGTCAGGGTTTGCAAATTATCTTCGGTGAGCATATTACCTTTTGCATCGGTCAGTGTGACTTTGCCGTTAGATTTCTCAATGCGCGCAACTTGGCTACCCAGCGGAGAATATAAGGTAATCAAGTCACTATCCGGTTGATGTTGCCAAGCAATTTGCCCAGAAAACCCTTTACCATCGGCTTGCACGCCAATTTTCCCGCGCAGAGAGAATGTGCGGATGGCGGCTATTTTTTCAATATGTACCCGCGGCGACTCTGCCGTGATTTTTTCGTCTGGCTGCGTGGGCGTGCTAACGCAGCTTGTTAAAAATAACGTAGATAAAAAGAATGAAAATAAGCGCACAATAAATTTTAGTGATGCTAAAAAAAGGGCGGCTTAAGAATTAAACTTGCGATGCGTGCTTAATAATACCTCATTCTCAGGATCGACCTTGAGTGCGTCACTCCAAATTTTTTTCGCCTGCTCGCGTTGGCCTTTTTGCCAAAGCACCTCGCCCAAATGTGCAGCGATTTCTGGGTCTGGGTGAATATCAAAAGCCTGCTTGAGGTAGGTCGCTGCTTGGTCTAACTCCCCTTTTTTGTAGTAAACCCAGCCTAAGCTGTCCAGCATGTAATGGTCATTGGGAGAAATTTCCAGTGCCTTTTTGATGAGCGTTAATGCTTCATCCAGCTTGATGTTGCGATCTGCAAACGAATACCCAAGCGCGTTGTAGGCCGCGGCAAAATCTGGTTTTACTTCTATCACACGACGCAACTCTTTTTCCATGACGTCATATTTGCCAATGCGCTCTGCCATCAAAGCGTAGTCGTAAACGAGTTCAGGCGTATTGGGCATATTGTTGACCGTTTTGGCTAATAGCTCAAAAGCCTCTTGCGAACGTTTGGCTTTGGCCAGCATTTGCGCCTCCGTTTGAATCACCAAAATTTGTTGCTCAGCAGTTAAATTCTCAACATCGTCTAAAAATCTGATGGCCTCGTCAGTTGAGGTTTGGCGCGCAATGAGATTGCCAATATTTAAGCGTGATTCTAAATAACGGTTACCTGCTGGAACTTTTTCATACCAAGCACGCGCTGCGGCATCATCTTGTAGTTTTTCGCTGACTTGACCCATATACAAATAAAGTTGATCAGGCTCTTTAAAGTCAGACTTTAGCGCTTCTTCAAAATACTCTTTTGCCGTTGGGTAATCTTCGCCTTGCATGGCAAGCATGCCAAGTACTGCGGAAACATCTGCCAGATTTTTTTCGGCAAAATCTAGCTGATTCGTATTATTTTCCGGAGTTTTTGCTGAAGATTGTGCGCGCTTCTCAACTTCTTGTTTTGCCTCTTCAATGATACGCGGGAATTCTTTTTTTGCGGTTGCATATTGCTTTTGGCTCACCAATATTTTGCATAAATTAAGGCGTATCTCGTTAGATTTCGGATATTTTTTTAAATAAGCTTGATAGTAATTAATCGCTTTTTGTGGAGACTCTGAAAACAACAATTGGCCTTTAAGGATAGCAGCGAGACCCCAGCCAGATTTTAATTTTTCAGCACGATTAAGCGCATCTAATGCAATATCGTTTTTGTTGGCGTTAATGGCGGCCTGTGCGATAGAAAAATGTGCTTCAGCCAAATTTGGATAAGGTTCCGCGAGCGATTGTGTTAAAAACAATACGCCTAATTTATTTGGGCTGCGGTTTAGCAAACTGTTGATAAATAAAAACCCAGATGCACGCATTTCTTCTTTGGCTAACAGTTGGCTTAAGTAAGGTTCCGCTTCGCTTAGTCGGTCAGTTTTAATCAAAATTTCCGTCATTGCCTGCTGTGCTTCTGTTGAACTCGGGTCAAGATGCGCCCATAACTCCACCGCGGGTAAAACTAAATTACCCACATTGCCGTACGCAGCAACTTTTGCAGCACGTTCGGCAAAGCGTGCGTCTTCTTCAGATTTTGCCAGTTGGTAAAAAATGGAGCCAGAAGTCGCGTAGTCGCCCCGTTGACCGGCAATTTCCGCCACCAGATATTGGTAAATAAATTCTGCATTGAGTGGTTTTTCCGCTAGTTTTGCGGATACAGCAGTGTGTTCGCCTGTCTGTGCTTGCGTAGGTTGCAGTTTTTGGGTCGCGCAACCAGATAGCGCCAGGAGGCTGAGTAAAATTAAGGGCAACACGCGGGCGGAGTGTGAAACTGCAGGCATAAATTTCATAAAAACTATCCGAAAAAATCAGGTTAAATTCGTTATTGTTTGCGCAGTTTCTAATGAATTTTCAAAAGGAATCAATGCGGTGTTGGTTGATCTAAAAAGTGGCTCAATTTCCAAGCGCCTGTTTCGGTTTTGGAGCGTGACAGCGCTTGCAAGTTCCTACATAATGCCAGATTGCTTTAATATACAAAAATTTTTAAACTTTGGGTATGTCAAAATAACGCACTAAACTGGCTGTAATCAATTTAGCTAATTAACTTTGTAAGAGAAAAAATGAGCAATTTCACAGTAGAAGCGAGTGCATTAACGCGTTTATATGGCGGCCGCGAGGCGGTGAGCAACGTGAGCTTTACCTTAAGTAAAGGCGAAGTGTTGGGTTTTTTAGGCCCCAATGGTGCGGGCAAATCCACCACCATGAAAATGCTGACGGGTAATTTAGCCCCAAGTGCCGGCAGTGTAAAAATTTGTGGCATCGACATGATCGAAAACCCCAAAGATGCGAAAGCGCTGA
>CAZAEN010000011.1:0-95616 GCA_964484105.1 uncultured Methylophilaceae bacterium | reverse complement strand
TATTGGGCGCGCACTAACTACGTATTTCGGGTATTTTTAATTGCGTACCAACACTGTACGCATGCCAGTGAAGAATCGCACAATTAGGTAATCACGAAAATCTTGCCGAACCGTACGCAAAATCAAATTCACCTCATCAAGCGTGAAAGGCTTAATGTCCTGACGTTTGATTTTAAGAGGCTTGATTCTTTGGCCGGGTGAGGTAAAGTTATATCGGTCAGCAGCTTCATTAAGAATTTGTCTTAATCCCAATACAATGGCATTGATGCGACGTGCTGAGAGTGTTTGACCTTTTCGTCCGGGTACTTTGGCGAGTTGAGAACGAAAATCAAGAATATCTTCACGACGGATGCTGCTGACTACCTTTTCTCCAAAATACGGCAACAAGTGTTTATCGATGGTGTCGCGCATTGTTTCCACGTAGCTTTTGCGCCAGCCGATCTTAAACTCTGAGAACCAAGTTTCGGCAAAATCCTTAAAGATTGGGCTATTCAAGTGAGGGATTGAGGCCTCTTGTTTTGAATAAATAGCCGTAGGTGAATTTTTGCCGTTAACATATGGTTGCTCGTTGTTTTTATTCACCCCTGACTTTGGTTTTGCTCCACTCGAAAAGTATTGGTCATATACAAACGAATTATTAGCAATATCAGTGATTATTCCATCTAGAATCTCTGCCATCTTTTTGCGATTCGCTTTGGTGTCTGGCAATAAAGTCTGCTCTCGATAACGTTTTCCTTGATATCTGAAATCAAAGAAAAGCAGCCCGTTGTCTTTTCTTGCGCGAATGCTAGCCATAGCAGTAGCCTCCATTTTTCATTGGAATAGCATTGAGATTTGAGGACATGGTGATCAAATCATTTTCAATGGCTTCCCATATATATAGAATCTTGCGACGGCCAAAAGGGCGTATGTAATGTACTCCCTCTAAGAGGACGCTATCCTTTAACTGATTGCGTATGGTTCGTGCATCGTATTTAATGCGTTCAGCCAACTCGTCAGTGGTCAGGTATGTGCTTTTCATGCTATGCTCCTTGTGTAATTAAATTGGCAAACGATAAAATATAAAACCGTTTGATAATTAATATTATCATATATTTTGGCATTTGCAAGTATTTATTATCAAATTATTATTTTTTTGAGCATTTTAAAGATGATTAGATTTCTATTGAACGAACTGCTGTCAGAAAAGCAATTCAAAGAAGGGCGCAGAGTAACGTTAATTGAAGTGTCTGAAGCGACAGGGATTAATAGGATGACTTTGTCTAAAATGATCAATCACAAAGGCTATAGTACCGTTACTGATAATATAGATAAGCTCTGTACTTTTTTTGGATGTAAAGTTGAAGACTTGATTGAGCATATACCTGATGAACAGATTTGAAAAACCCAAATACCGTGACTTAATAATCTATGAAGTGAGACTTACTTGTTGATAACCAATTTGTTTATCAACATAATTTTTAAAAGTAGCTAATGAGCATAGCTGGTCTTAGATCCAATCGAGGGGATATTTACCAAACGCTTGTTGCCTTTGATTGGGCGTTGTTTGTTCTTACCGACCCTCAGTTTGAATGGATTGATGTTGATTCAACTCATTATGCGGTGGATGATGTTGTCATTGGTAAATCTGATGGCACTATTATTTGTTGTCAATGTAAAAAAAACCAACCGAATTTTAGAGCTTGGTCTCTATCTGATTTGTCGGATGAATTAGAGAAAGCCGCCAAAACATTAGAAAATTACTCAAATATTAATGTTCGATTTTATTCACGAGGCGAGTTCGGTCCACTCGCAAAGCTACGAGAATTTGCAATTTGCTATAGTTGTGAAGTAAATTATCTTAAAGCCATGACTACAGAGCATACCGATACAAACAACTCATTGATGCAACTCTTATCTAAAGTTGCACCAAACCTCACAAGTTATAAGTTTCTTATTCGCACTTCTTTCAATATTGACCCTGATTACGACCAAAAGGAGCTTGCATTGCGCGAACGTTTGCGCAGCATAGCCAGTCAGTCAAATGCTGCCTTTGATGCGCTTTGGACACAGCTGGATCTACTTGGCGGACATATCTCGGCAGGTGGTTTATCAGCTTCACCAAAGTTTAGATTGACCAAAAGTGATCTTAAGGAAATTATTCATCAGTCTGGAGCAGTATTAGCCCCACCAATGGCGGTGAGTGACGTACAGGCATCTTTTTCAAGAACATCGGCTATAGGCAGAAATTGGCAACGCGACATTTCAGGTCATCGTATTGAAAATAAAACAGTCAACGAGCTTCTTAATGCCATCAACAATAAAAAGCGATCTATTTTACTTACTGGCCTTCCAGGCAGTGGTAAAACTTGTGTAATGCTCAGTTTGCAAGAGGCTCTTGAGCAACGCTCTCAAACACAATCAGATTTAATTCCAATGTTTATTCAATCCCGCGAATTTGCCGACTTTATTACGCTTGCGGAACTTCAAGCTCAAGGTTTGCATAATCAATGGGTAGAACAGGCAGCTCGATTGGCAGAGCACAAATATGTTGTAGTGGTGATTGATTCTTTGGATGTGCTATCAATTGCTCGCGAACATAGCGTATTAACGTATTTCTTGGCTCAAATAGACCAACTTTTATTGATACCAAACCTTAGTGTTGTAACTGCTTGTCGTGACTTTGATCGTCGATACGATACAAGAATAGCTACTCGCAAATGGGATTTTGAACTGAAATGCCGACCGTTAGAATGGGAAGCAGATGTGGCGCCCTTACTAGCAGCACTTAATATTGACTCAACTGTAATTGACGCTACAACTAGAGAACTCATTCAAAACCCGCGCGAATTGTCTTTGTTTGTTGAGTTGGCACAGCGAGGTGGCAGTTTTAATGTGGTTACAAGCCAAGCATTAGCGCAACGTTACCTAGAAATAATCGTTAAGGCTGATGCAAATCTTGGAGATGTTGCTTTAAAAGCAATTGAGCATATGGCTTCGCTTATGCTTCAAGCTCGTAGCCTGTCTATTCCTGTTCAGCAGTTTGATGCGCCACCAAATATCGCTAGAGCGTTGCTTAGCTTAAATATCATTCAAAAAACGCACGATGAAAGAGTTACTTTTGGGCATCAAACACTCTTAGATGTGCTAGTAATAAGCGCCGCAATACGTAAAGGTGTAACACTGAATCAGTTTATTCAAGGTCTACCGCCTGTCCCTTTTGTGAGGCCAAGTATACGGAGTTTTGTGGCTCAGTTGGCGAATGGGGAGCGTTTTGTATTTAGAAGGCAAGTGCGAGCAGTCTTAACAGGTAACGCTGCTTTTCATATTCGCAGACTTGTTGCTGAATCATTTTCACAACTTAATCCATGTGACGAAGATTGGTCTTTGCTACTGGATTTGCGTAACAACCATCGCGAGATATTTCAAGTTATATATCAGCAAGCAAGTTCAGTCGCGTGGCATCACTTTTGGTTTAAACATTTAGTGCCTATTTTCAAAGACTCGCAAGATGCTGATGGTTTAACTACGCATGTTTATCGAGTTGCACAGTGGAAGAATGAAGATGCCAGTGGAGTGTTTGCATTTTGGATGGAAGCTTTGTCAATCAGTTGGCTGAATGGCAACAATATTGCATCACAATTAGAAGTTTATTTGGACGATATTAACGAAGAGCATCTTTGCTTAGCAGTGCCTTTGTTAGATCATTTAATAAAAATACCTAAACCTAACCATAGCTTTTTAGGAAATGCGGTTGCACGATTTGTAGATGCTGGTGCGGTTAATGATGACTTGCTATGGCAATATATGACTAGTGAAATCGACGAGGAGTCGATTCTTCAATATCACTTTGGTAATAAATTAAGATGCCAGCCTCATGAGTTCGGTTCCAAGAGAGAGCATTTCTTAAGTGATAGGATGGTAAATTCAACTTCTTTACTAGATTTAGCTGTGAGTGCTGTCGAGTATTGGAGTCAAGTTCGCACTCAACGTTATGGTGAAACACGTATAGGGTTTCGAACAGGTTATTTAGATGAGACTTCATACAGTGACACGCATACCCAAACAGATATTCGACATGTGGATAGCGAGCGAATATTGTTTGATGCGATTGAGGCTGCGATTATTCACCATGCTAATAATAACTCTGAATGGTGGTGCGCTAACCGTGAGCGCTTATGTTTTAATCATGATGGGGCATTATGTTATTTGGCTATATTAGCTTTAACCAAAAACCCTCAAACCAATTTGGATGTCATTGGCCGCTTGTTGAGTAATAGAGATTTACTAGAGTTTAGGCTATCTTATGAGATCGCTCATTTAATCAAGTCAGCCTTTTTCTACCTTGATGAGACCATACAAGATGCTGCGATAGCAACAATGCTAGAAATATGGCAAGAGGATGAAGAAACGGATGAGAATGCTCGCTGGTGGAAGGTAAAAAGAAGGTTGGAATATATAACAGCCATTCCGTGCCAATTGCGAACTCAGGTGGCGCAATCTCTAATAGATACATACGAAAAAATAAGCGGCACATTTATTTTGCAGCCAGATATAGGTATGCGTGGTGGTACTGTATGCGCGCCATTCTCTTACGAGATTTTCCTAAACGCTAATGATAATGGCGTATTGGATTTATTAGCCCACTATACAGGTTATGGTAGGGAAGGCTGGTCTGATGATTTAGTGGGAGGAGAGTCAGAGGTTGGATGGCAACTTCGTGAAGCATCCTCTCGTCAACCAGTGCGTTTCTTAAAGTTTTTATCCACTTATTGGCTCATGATTTCAGCTAAATTTTGTGATGAAATCATGGATGGTGTCGCTAGTCATATAGCGCATCGCTATGGTAACTTGCAGCCAAATGGGCCTTGGCAGCCTATGGAAGAGCCAAATGCTGTAGAGTTAGCAAACGAAATCTTAAGCGAGTTGGAGAGACACCCTGCTCACTGGATGAATAACCGCTCCGCTGCAAAAGCATTAGAAGCATGTTCACATGTCATTGAAGATATTGATAACGCAACGCGAATAGCCTTTTTGGCGGTTAGTTTTTCTACCCTCGCGGAAAATAGCATCATTATTAGTGATTCAGACGATTTTCTGGCTAGGGGTCTGAATATGAAGACTGGCAATGTCGCTGATGCATTGATGATTGTCGCTACAAATCTATTAAAAAATCAGATAGCTTTACCTGTGTTGTTAGAGCAAACACTATGTCGATTTGCCCGTCACGAACATCCTGCCGTGCGAGCGATGATTTTGAGGCAATTAGCTTACTTCCAAAGTTTCAATCCAACTTTAGGGTGGCAATTGTTTGAGAGTGCCATGCAAGATTCAAAAGGATTATGGAGAATTGCGGAAACTTGTCTTTATTACGCTTACCATAAAAACTTTGAAATAGTAAGCCCATTTCTTGAGCGTATTCGAGCAGATGGCACCGATAAGGACATGGAAGTTTGGGGACGCATCTCTGCGCTAGCTGTGCTTACTGGCCACATTGATTTATCTGGATTTTTGGAAGAGTTAACTGCACTAGATAACTCAGCGGCTTGGAAAGGAGCTTCAGATGTATGGACGCATGCTGACAATATCAAACAACATCGTGATAAATGTCTTGCTGGAATTGAAGCTGGCTTGAATACCAGTCACGAACACTCTAGTATTGTTGCAAACCGACTTGAAAATATTTTCCGCGATAACAAACCACCTGTGGTTGTACCATTGGATTTTATTAAACGATGTTTTGAAATATTCAATAATGATGAGCAAAATAAATATCATCGGCTTTTTGGATTTAGTGAATGGTTAAATGCCATTTCACATTCAAACCCAGAGCTTGCATTAGATTCTGCAACCATTTATGTCGAGTACATTAAAAATAATAACGCTCATTTTTATGATTACAAAAATGAAATGATGCAATTAATGACGCGCCTTTTTCGTGAAGCTGAAGAGAGGGAAGAGTCGGATCAGGGTGAAATGTTAGACCGAGTGGTGAAGTTGCAGGATGGATTGCTGGCAATTGGCTTAAATTCTATCAATGATTGGTTTCAAGCTGTTGAGCGCGCTTAAAAGTAAGGATTCAAACTAATCAATTTGGGCACATTAAACCAAAGGTCAAAAAGTCGTAAGTTTAGAAAATCTGAAAAATCATGGGCACAAGATGGGCACGAAGTGGGCACAGAATGGGCACAAAAAAAGCCAAGTTAGTGGATACTATCTTGGCTTTCTTTTTATTGACTGGCGCGCCCGGCGGGAGTCGAACCCACGACCTTTGGCTTCGGAAACCAACACTCTATCCAACTGAGCTACGGGCGCGAAAGACGCGATTATAGCAAAATGTAACATAGAGCGCTTTTTTACCTGCAATATCAGGCTTTTATGTTAATAATTTTTGATTGTATAATTGCCATTCTTTTGACTACTTTTTTAGGGATAGGACTTTTGCAATGAGCAACCATGACGATTATAAAGGCTCGACTTTTTGGCAACTGATTATTGCCATTCCTGGCTCCATCTTGGCATTTACATTAATTATTGCTTTGATCGCCAATTTCTTTAATGTGAAACCAGATGCCGAGTTACCTGCACCAGCCGCTGAGGTTGCCAAAGTTGAAGAGGCAATTAAACCAGTTGCGTCTGTTGAGGTGGCAAGTGCAGATACTGCTGGTGGTCAAGCAGAGAAAAGTGGTGAGGAAGTTTACAAAGCTGTGTGCTCAATGTGTCATGGTGCTGGCTTAATGAATGCGCCAAAATTTGGTGATAAAGATGGTTGGAAGGCGCGTAACGCGCAAGGGTTGGATACTTTGGTTGAGCATGCGATTAAAGGCTTCAATAGTATGCCGGCCAAAGGTGGCAACCCAGCATTAAGCGATAACGAAGTTGCAAGCGCAGTGAAGTACATGGCGAACGAGGCTGGTGCAGGTTTCTAAGTTTGCGCATTTAAGTCTTGCATGAAAGAATAAAAGCCACTTAATTCTTTAAGTGGCTTTTTTGTTGTCTAAACGATAGTGTTTTAATCATGGTGTTTAAATATGGCAACGTATGCAATCGGTGATATTCAGGGCTGTTTTCACGCCTTTCAAGATTTATTAGCCGAAATTAATTATGACCAAACACATGATACCTTGTGGCTGGTGGGCGATTTAATTAATCGCGGTAGTGGGTCGTTGGCTGTGTTGCGTTGGTGTTACGCACATCAAAAAAATATTCGTATTGTGCTGGGCAACCATGATCTACATGCCTTGGTGGTGGCGCATGGCATTGTCAAAGCCCATCGCGGCGATACTTTGGATGATATTCTCGCCGCGAGCGATGGTGAAAAATTATTGAATTGGCTTCGCTGTCAGCCGATGATTTATTACGAAAATAATCATTTGATGGTGCATGCAGGGCTCCTGCCGCAATGGCGAGTGGACGATGCCTTGCTGTATGCGCGAGAAGTGGAACAGGCGTTGCGCTCGGAAAATTATTTGGACTTTTTAAAAACCATGTACGGCAATCGACCAACGATTTGGCAGAGTGATTTAGAAGGTATGGATCGCTTGCGTATGATTACCAATGCGCTGACACGCTTGCGTGTGTGTTCGGCAGAGGGTGAAATGGAGTTTAGTTTTAAAGGTGAGCTAGAAGATATTCCAGAAAATTTTATGCCATGGTTTGATGTGCCAAATCGCGCCTCAAAAGACAGCACGATTATTTTTGGGCATTGGTCGGCCTTGGGTTTGCAATCGCGCAACAATGTTTACGCACTTGATACTGGTTGCCTATGGGGTGGTCAACTTACTGCGCTGAATTTAGATACCAAAGCTATTTTGCAAGTGGCTTGTCGCCCTGAAGATACGCCGATGTTGGGCGTGCACAAAAAATCTTAAAAATCAGTGTGGCGGTGTGCGAAATAAATGCGTTCCTATTTGTGTGTAAATGCGCTCACTCACCATGCGACGGTCTTGCGCATTTGCTGCTAAATCAGCGGTATGCAGTGGCGCAAAAAAATGTAGCTCGGCCACAGGTGCGCGTTGGCTTAATATATTTTTTAAAGACTCCGTCATGGTTGTTTCACCAGAATACGACATGGCAATATTCGCCTCACGATTATGCAATGGGTAAAAAATGGCCACGGGCAGAATTGTTGCTTCTACATCCATCGCCGCTTGTAATAGGCTACCTTTAAACGGCAACATGGTGGTGCCGTCCGTCGTTGTGCCTTCGGGGAAATAGCACAGATTTTCGCCAAGCTGTAAAAATTCACGTAGCGCAGTGTTCATGCGTTTTGCTTCTTGGCGTTTGCCACGCTCGATAAAAATTACATTGCCTTGCTTTGCCAAAAAACCAAGCACCGGCCAACTTTTAATGTCCGACTTAGCCACAAACCGTAATGGCACATGAGACATCAGCACAAAAACATCTACCCATGAAATATGGTTCGCGACGAATAAAGTACTCGCTGAGCTTGGTGGTATATCGCTGTTGCCGCTAATGGTGACTTTGATGTTAAGGATGGTCACTAGCTTGGCGCTCCACCATTGGATCAATGTTTTTTTGCGAGGCAGCGAACAAAAAGGCGCAAAAAAAGCAGCCAAAGCTGCGCCTGTCGCAAGGTGTAGCGACAGGCGCAACGCTCTAAATCCCATGACAATTGGGTGTGTTTTAACGATATGTTGAGTATGCAAATTTTTCTAAAATTTTTGTCTTAAGCAAAGATCAATTTATTTGAAAAAATGCGCAAAGTACCTTGGGTTCATGCGCGAAAGCGGTAACATTACCAGCATATCGGCCGTATTAAAATAGGGATCCCACGCTGGCTCGCCACAAATATATGCGCCCAAACGCAAATAACCTTTTAGCAAGGGCGGGCAGGCCACTTGCAGATCATTTCGCAATTTCTGTATTGGTAACGGATGGTGCGGAAAAACGCGATATTCAACTGGTGCGAGGACTTCGTCATGCAACTTATGGTACAAACTCGCGGCCGCATGGCCGCCATCGGTCATCGGAATGCTAGCGCAGCCGATCATGTATTCGTAGTGGTGCATCTGCATGTATTTTGCTAAGCCAGACCATAATAAGGTGATGGTGCCGCCATTACGGTAATTTTGATGCACACAAGCACGGCCAATTTCTACGGTGCGGTCAAACAAATGTTCTAGGCGAGATAAATCAAATTCTCCGGCTGAATAATAGCCGCCCGCTTCGTTACTTTTTTGTGGGCTTAATATTCGGTAAGTGCCAATCACCTGATTGGTTTCACCATCACGTACCAGCAAGTGGTCACAAAAGTCGTCAAAGCCATCAATATCCAAACCATCATTGTCTGGCAATGTTGCGCCCATTTCTTCAGCAAATACTTTATAGCGCAAACGCTGCGCTTCTTTGACTTCCATTTCAGTTTTTGCAAAGCTCAATTTCAGTGGGCGATTGGAAAAATCTTTGAGGGTTGATTTAAGCGCTAAATGGCTGGTGGATGTGATTACATTTTCTTCCATGCTTATATATCCTTCGTTTAGGTGAAAGACAATTTAAGCGTTGGTGATGAAGTTTAAATGACAGTGATATGACGATTTTTTGACATGTAATTATTAAAAAAACGCCTGCAATTTATGCGGGCGTTTGTGTGTGGTGCAAAGGTATTCGCACAATGTCTTTTTAATGGGAAACGCGTGTGGTATCGCCTCTCTCAACAAGTCTCACTTTGTCACCAGCTTTAAATTCCTCGTCCGCCTCTTGAACGATAGCGACCAAACCACCGCCATCTAATTTTACGGTAATTTCCAAGCCATCTTTGCGCGTGGCAACTTCTTCAACGGCTGAGCCAGCAATGCCGCCAGCGACAGCACCAATCACGGCGGCAATCGCACTGCCACGGCCACCGCCAACTGAGCTGCCAGCAATGCCACCAATTGCGCCGCCTGCAATCGTGCCTACTGGAGATTGTGTGCCTTCTAGTTTCACGGCACGCACACTTTCTACCACGCCGGTTTTGATGGTCTGCACTTTACGCGCATCATCGCGGCTATACACACTGCCTGAGTTCGAGGTTGCGCAGGCTGTTGCTAACAAAAGTAAGCTAAGTGCCGTCAAATTTTTTAAGGTGTTTATAAAAGTAACCATATTTTTTCCTTACATTTTTTAAGAAGCCTGTTTTGCCAGCGAAGGGTCTTCCTTCAATGCGTGTTGGACAAGCGCATGGCTATAAATGTTTTCGATTTCATTGCGGCTTGGTTGATGATTTTGCCCACCACGGCTGGCAATTTTGATCGCACCCATGGTGGAAGCCAAACGTCCACAAGTTTTCCAGTCCCATCCACGCACAATGCCATACAGCAAACCAGCGCGGTAAGCATCGCCACAACCGGTCGGATCCACTACGTCCTCCGCTTTAACGCATGGCACTTCATGGCGTTGACCATCGGCATAAATATGAGAGCCTTCTCCGCCAAGCGTCACGATCAACGCTTTTACCTTGCTCGCCAACTGCTCTAAATTAAGGCCTGTTTTGTCTTGGATGACTTGCGATTCATAATCGTTCACCGCAAGGTAAGTTGCCATCTCAATAAAGTGCAAAAGCTCTTCGCCGCTGAACATCGGCAAGCCTTGGCCGGGGTCAAACATAAACGGAATACCCGCATCAAAACATTCTTTAGCATGTTGAAACATACCATCACGACCGTCTGGCGCAATAATCGCAAGCTTAATATTTTTTGCATCTTTTACGCTATTTTGATGTGACTCCAACATCGCGCCCGGGTGGAATGCGGTGATTTGGTTGTCGTCAGTATCCGTGGTAATAAACGCTTGCGCGGTAAACGTATTGGTAACGGTTTTGATATGCTGGCTAGAAAGTTTATTTTTTTCTAACCATGTTTGATACGGCGCAAAATCTTCACCTACCGTCGCCATAATCAACGGCTCACCTTCTAATAATTGCAAGTTGTAAGCGATATTGCCTGCCGTGCCGCCAAATTCACGGCGCATTTCCGGGACAAAAAATGCCACGCTGAGTTTGTGAATTTTGTCCGGCAAAATATGGTTTTTAAATTGGTCTTGAAACACCATGATGGTGTCGTAAGCCATCGAGCCGCAAATAAGAATGGACATAAAGCAACCTAAAAATGAGTCAGTAAATGGAGAAGAAAATTTGAACGCACATTATAAACGTGCATTGGATAGATTGCTTGCCCAGATTAGGCAAGCATTTTTGGGATATTTTGCAAATGCGTTACAAAGCGGATAACACTTAGGCAGATTCTGCCAGTGCATCGTCAATTAAAATTTTAGCGGCTTTTTTAGCGTACTTCATTGCGCCAGAGCCGCGCTTCATTTGCTCAGCTTGCACTGCCCCTTCAAATAATAGCGAAAGTTGCAAAGCCAAATTATCTGCTTCTTTCACGCCAGCTTCGCGCGCTAGCCCGGCAATCAATTGTTTAAACTGGCGCGATTGTGCGGAAGAAAGTTGATGCACAGCGTTTTCTTCATTCGGAAATTCTGCAGATGCTTTGATAAACCCTACGCCGCGAAAATTTGGGTTGTTTACCCATTCTTCGATGGAGTCAAAGAGCCTAAAAATTTTTTCGTTCGGTTTTTTTGCGCTTAATTTTTCGGCAATCCAGGATAAAAAATCTTGATGCCCGCTTTTGAGCACTTCAAGAATTAAATCTTCCTTGCTGCCAAAATGCTTGTAAAGCGTCATTTTGGTGGTACCAGCCACCGCAACAATGGTATCGACGCCGGTCGAGTTGATGCCTCTCGTTTGAAAGAGGTCTGTCGCGACATCCAAAATTTTACTTTTCAGTAGGGACATAAGGGTTCATTAAGTGGTTGATTGACTAGGAGAATTTGTATTTTAACTCAAAAGTATACAAATTGGTATATACAGACCAGTATATATTGTGTATGATGGTTTTACGTTTGTGATTTTATATTTTTAAGATATTGATTTATATAATATAAAATGCGGAAAAATATTAAATTTCAATCGTTTTAGTAAATATACCAATCTGTATTATAGGAGACATTCGATGAAAACTAAACTATTCTTGGCAACATTTCTTTTCGGTTTGAGTGCAAGCGCGCTGTCAGCCGAGGGTGATCTTTTTGTGATTAAGTCAATTGGGGTGAATGCGCCGGCAGCTAAAACATGGGCAAAAGTTGCGAAATTTGGCGATTTGGGCGCTTGGCATCCGGCAGTGGCAAAAACTGAGCTGACTAATGGAAACGAAGGTGAGCAGGGTGCTAAGCGCACTTTAACTTTGCAAGATGGCGGCAAAATTGATGAAACATTAACCGCTTATAACGCAACAGAAAAATCCATGAGCTACATCATTACTGAGAGTGTGTTGCCAGTTTCAAACTATGCTTCGACATTGAAAGTGATGCCAAACGGCAAAGATAAATCTGTCGTGGTTTGGGAAGGCCGTTTCACAGCAAAAGCCCCTGCCGATGAAAAAGCTGCGCAAGATACGATTAACGCTGTTTATGATGCTGGACTTGGAAATTTAAAGAAAATTGTTGAGTAATATTGGGATTTTGCACACGCCTATTTTGATTTTTGCATCAACATAGGCGTGTAGTTGCAGTCAATTTTTTCTAAATACGCGTTGGCGGTGGCTAAGTCTTTCAAGTTGGTGGGGAGCTTGCCGCCCACCACGCTTTCCAAATACACCGCTTTGTCTTGGTCAGGGATTTGAATCGCCTCGATATAGCGGCAAGTACCGCTACGCATGGTTTCAAATTTGCTGTACATGGCCGAGGCTTCTTGGGCGGTGATGCCAGATTCGCCATTTCTTGGGGTGTTCAGCTTACTTTCGCTATTGCTCGCAATGGTTGCGGGCGCTGGGGCTGTTATATTTTTTTGAAAAAGCGGCCAAATTAAAAAACCGGCGATGAGCACAATACCAATACTCGCAGTGCCAATAAGCCAAGGCTTAACTTGCCAATATTTTTCTAGAAAATTTGCAGGTGCTTGTGTTTGCGCCAATATGAGCGCTTGCGCTACCTTTTTTGCGTGGGCGAGGCTTTTGCTTTCTGGGTGCGCTACCTCTTGCAAAAAAGCATTTTCGGCAATAAATAAAAGATGATCCGCCAATATTTTTGGGTGGTTTGCGCGCGCTTGTTGGCTTAATTTTACGTAGTACTTGTTGAGCGTGGCGTTGAAAATTTCTTCAGGTGAAGTTACCTGATTGCCAGCTTGCGCCATTTCGCTCAGCAAATCAAATAGGCACAAGAGTTGTTTGCTTGCGTCGCCCGTTTTGGCTGAAATTTTGGTGATCAGCGATTCTGCATTCATATTTGAGTGCTTGGGTTTAGAAAGGCTTCACGACCACTAAAATCACGATCACCAGTAGCAATATCACAGGCACTTCGTTAAACCAGCGATACCACACGTGGCTGTGTTTGTTTTGGTTTTGTGCAAACGCTTTGAGTAATTTTCCGCAATACCAATGGTAAGCCGCCAGTAACATCACGAGGCTTAATTTGGCGTGCAGCCAGCCACCTTTAAAGCCGTAGCCAAGCATGAGCCAAAAACCAAAACCAAGTGCTAACACTGCGAGTGGGAGCATAAAACGGTAAAGTTTGCGTTCCATGAGCGTGAGCCGTTCGGCGGTGGCGGCGTCGGTCACCATTGCGTGGTTGACAAACAGGCGTGGTAAATAAAATAAGCCAGCAAACCAGCTGGTGACAAAAATGATATGTAATGCTTTGATCCACAACATTATTTTTTAAGCTCCTCACGAATCAGTTGGTCTAATTTCGTAAATTCCAGTTCACCGATGGTGCGCTGAATCCGTTCACCTTTTTTGTTAAAGATATACGAGGTGGGTACTAAACTCACGCCACCAAATTTTTCGGTCATTTCAGAAAAACCATCGTGCATGACGGGAAAGGGTAATTTTTTAACCCGCATATAGTTTGCAACTTGCGCGGGTGGGTCGTACGGCATGGCGACGGCGATAATTTCTAAACCTTGCGCTTGGTAGGTTTTGTAAGTTTCAACCAGTGCCGGCATTTCGTTCACGCAGCCGGGGCAATCTGTCGCCCAAAAATTCACCAGCACCATTTTGCCTTTTAAGTCGGACATGGCAATTTTTTTGCCTTCGATGGTGGTAAACGTCACGTCAGGCGCGGTGGGTTTGTTGTTAAGTGTAAAGAATAAAACGCCTAATAAAATTAAGATACCGATGGGTAAGATAAATTTTTTGAAAGGGATGTTTTTCATTATGGTGGCTTAAAGTGCGTTCTAATTAAATATGCTGACTATTTTAACTAAAAAAACCTGTGGGGCAGTTGGATTGCTGACTTTATTTCTGCTTATAAAGAGGCATAAAACCCTTTGATTATCATGTTTATTTTGTGTAATCACCCCATGTTATAATGCCAATTCTTGGCATTAGAGACATAATTCGAACGACATGAACGCACCCACTCCTAGTCATTTTCTTGAAGCTGAACCAAACGCTGCAGTCCGTCTGCGCGAAATCCCATACAACTATACTTCTTTTTCTGACCGCGAAATTGTCATCCGGTTTCTGGGCGAAGAGGTTTGGGATATTTTGAACGTACTCCGCGCTGAACGCAAAACAGGGCGTTCAGCACGCATGTTGTTTGAGGTGTTGGGCGATTTGTGGGTTGTCTCACGTAACCCGTATTTGCAAGATGATTTGCTCGATAACCCTAAGCGCCGCAAAGCCTTGATCGATGCGCTGTATCACCGCATCAAAGCGATTGATGAGCGGAGTGCAGGAAATGACAAAGTGCAAAAACTAGTTTCTGCGGCAACCAAAGCGGTAGAAGATTTTGCACTAGAATTTAAAAAAACTTACGACTTACGCAAAAAAGCGCTGGCAAAACTCAGCAAATATACGCGCAAAGATAACATCAAATTTGATGGTTTATCTCGCGTTTCACATGTGACAGACGCGACCGACTGGCGCGTGGAATATCCATTTGTGGTGCTCACACCAGATACTGAAAAAGAAATCGCTTTCTTGGTGCGGAGCTGTATTGAGTTAGGGCTTACCATCATCCCAAGGGGCGGTGGTACTGGATATACCGGTGGTGCAATTCCGCTTTCAAAAATGTCTGCGGTAATTAACACAGAAAAGTTAGACCAACATACTGGCGTACAAATGCGTACCTTGCCGGGCGTGGCAAGGCAAGTCGCCACCATTGAATGTGGCGCTGGTGTGGTCACGCGCCGTGCGATGGAAGCTGCAACCGATGCCGGTTTGGAGTTTGCTTGCGACCCAACCTCAGCCGATGCGTGCTGCATTGGCGGTAACGTTGCGGTGAATGCAGGTGGTAAAAAAGCGGTGCTTTGGGGGACGGCTTTAGATAATTTGGCTTCTTGGCGCATGGTGACGCCCGATGCTGAGTGGCTGGAAGTTGAGCGCTTAGACCACAACTTAGGCAAAATCCACGATATTCCAACCGCGCGTTTTAAAATCAGCCGTTATGCGGAAGACATGAAAACGTTGTTGGCCGAGCCAACAGTTTTAGAAATCCCCGGCCCAAGTTTTAGAAAAGTCGGCTTGGGTAAAGACGTTACCGATAAATTTTTGTCTGGCTTGCCCGGCATTCAAAAAGAAGGCTGTGATGGCTTAATTACGTCTGCCACCTTTATTTTGCACCGCATGCCTAAATATGTGCGCACGATTGCGTTGGAATTTTTTGGTCATGTGTCAAACGCGGTGCCGGCGATTGTCGAAATTAAAGATTATTTAGATGCAACCGCCAAGCAAGACCCCGCTGTCATCATGGCCGGTTTGGAACACATGGACGAGCGTTACATTAAAGCGGTGGGTTATGCGACCAAAGCGGCGCGTCAGCAACGCCCGAAAATGGTGTTGTTGTGTGATATTGCTTCAGACACCGAAAGCGCTGTTGGTGAAGTCGCTTCAGCTGTGGTGCGCATGTGTAACGCGCGCGATGGCGAAGGTTTTATTGCGGTTTCATCTGAAGCGCGTAAAAAATTCTGGTTAGACCGTTCACGCACGGCGGCGATTGCCCGCCACACCAACGCCTTCAAAATTAACGAAGACGTGGTGATTCCATTGCCAAAACTTGGCGATTATTCTGACGGCATTGAACGCATCAATATTGAACTTTCAATCCAAAATAAATTACGTTTGTTAGATGCCTTAGAAGCCTTTATGCAAACCGATTTGCCGCTGCAAGTCGATGAGGAAGGGAACTCGGATGCTGAAAGCGTTAAATCAAAACAACAGATTGCGTTACAGTTGCTGCGTGATTTACGCACAAAATGGCGTTTGATTTTAAATACTTTAGATGAACCTGTCAGCGTTTTAGGGCCGCTTGCAGAAGGCTTAACGCACCATGAAAATGTATTCCGCGCAGTGCAGTCTTATGATTTGCGCGTTTCATGGAAGCGTGAGCTTAAGAAACCGTTAGCAGATATTTTTGCTGGGCGTGAATATCAAAAAATCCTCGCGCGTTGTGACGAAATTCACAAAACCGTGCTCAAAGGCCGCGTGTTTGTGGCCTTACACATGCACGCGGGCGATGGCAACGTGCATACCAATATCCCAGTCAATTCTGACGATTACGAAATGATGAAAGCCGCACACGGTGCGGTTGCGCGCGTGATGGCGTTGGCGCGCAAGTTGAACGGCGTGATTTCTGGCGAGCATGGTATAGGCATCACCAAAATGGAGTTTTTGGATCAATCCACCATTGATACGTTTACCGCTTATAAAAATAAAGTTGACCCGAACGGCCACTTTAATAAAGGTAAATTGCTGGCGGGTTCTGGTTTGGAAAACGCCTATACGCCTAGCTTTGGCTTGTTGGAGCAAGAATCCATCATTATGGAGCAATCGGCGATTGGCGAAATTGCCGACGATATTTCTGACTGTTTGCGCTGCGGTAAATGTAAGCCGGTGTGTTCAACGCACGTGCCACGCGCTAATTTGCTTTACAGCCCACGCAATAAAATTTTGGGAACTTCGTTATTGATTGAAGCGTTTTTGTATGAAGAACAAACGCGCCGCGGCATTTCGCTCAAACATTTTGATGAGTTTAACGACGTGGCTGACCACTGCACGGTGTGCCACCGCTGTGAAAAACCGTGTCCGGTAGACATTGATTTTGGCGATGTGTCGATTAAAATGCGCAACTTCTTGCGTGAGCAAGGCAAGAAAAAATTTAACCCCGGCACGGCGGCAGGCATGTTGTTTTTGAATGCCAAAGACCCGGCAACGATTAAATTTTTGCGCGGCACCATGATCGGCATGGGTTACAAAGCCATCAATTTTGCCAACAGTTTGGCGAAAAAGTTTGGTTTGCTGAAAGACAAAAAAGCGCCACCAGCCACGGTTGGTAAGCCAGACATCAAAGCGCAGGTGATTCATTTTATTAACCGGCCCATGCCGAAAAAAATGCAGTCCAAAACCTCGCGCGCCTTGCTGGGCTTGGAAGATGACACCTTCGTCCCAGTGATTCGTAACCCACAAAAAGTGACCGATGATTCCGAAGCCGTGTTTTATTTCCCCGGTTGTGGTTCTGAGCGTTTGTTCTCTAACGTAGGCTTGGCAACGCAAGCCATGCTGTATGAAGTGGGTGCGATTACCGTATTGCCACCGGGTTATTTGTGCTGTGGCTACCCACAAACCGCGGCGGGCAATCACGACAAAGGCCAAGAAATCACCGCGGATAACCGCGTGCAATTTCACCGCGTAGCGAATACCTTGAATTATTTGGATATTAAAACGGTGATCGTCTCTTGCGGCACGTGTATGGATCAGCTGCAAAAATACGAGTTTGAGAAAATTTTCCCCGGTTGCCGCTTGTTGGATATTCACGAATATCTAATGGAAAAAGACATGCGCTTGCAAGGCGTGACTGGTACGCGTTATATGTATCACGACCCATGCCATACGCCGATGAAGACTTACAAACCGCTTGAAGTCACCAATAAACTCATGGGTACGGATGTGGCGCTCAATGACCGTTGTTGTGGTGAATCTGGTACGTTTGCCGCTTCACGCCCCGATATTGCAACGCAGGTGAAGTTCCGTAAGCAAGAAGAGCTGGAAAAAGGCATGGAGAAAATGGGATTAACCGTAGGTAACCCTGAACAACCTGTGAAGATTTTGACTTCTTGCCCAAGCTGCTTGCAAGGTTTGTCACGCTATGGCGATGATACGGGGATTGAAGCCGATTATATTGTGGTGGAAATGGCGAAGCATATTCTTGGGGAAGATTGGATTGAAGAGTATGTGAAGAAAGCCACGAATGGCGGGATTGAGAAGGTGTTGTTGTAGATTATTTGACTGAATAATGAGTAGATATTTAGTTTTTTTACAAAAAGAGCATTACCCCAACAGCTTCACCAAAATATTTGATGAACTTCAAACCGTTGATGAAGTTCGAGATTTGATAGCTAAGGACCCGTGGGATCTTTGGGGTGAATATCCCCGTGGGAGCAGTCGGTTTGATAGTCTTTTAATTGGAATAAATACTTGTAAGCATCGACATTTGATGGAACAAGATTTAATTTGTTTGTATGAGAGTTGGTATGCGCGGCCAACTAGCTAGCTTACGAATTTTTTTTAAGGTTTCTCAATCTGTTATTAGTCACTCTCGCCCAACCGACGAGATTCTTTTTCTTGCTTCGCCAAGAAAAAGAACCAAAAAAGAAGGCGACCCTCTACCGCTTTTTTCCTAAGTTTAATCAAAATTTTGGTCGCTCTGGAAACTCAGGCGTACCGCCTTCAAACAGCCAGAGCTTAAAATCCCCTAAATTTTTGCTTAAACTTAGGCGCGGTAGCAAGGGAATGGCAAACCAAATGAAACTCCGTCGATCGAGGTTTAAAGCCACAATCATTCAAGCGTAGCAATTCCAACAGGCGTTTTTGTTGCCTGAAACGCCGTCTTGCTGCGGTGGAATCAAGAGGTTTTAAGGCCTCTACTTTTATTCCTTGCCGATCAACCTTAGCGCAATTACTGCCAGCCATGTCATTGCGATAATGACGACGCCGATGACAACCAAGCTCATAAATCCGTAGTCGGTGAAGAATAAATCATTGAGTAATTTCATGATGCTCTCCTTTACGTTGCAAAGTTTTCAGCGGTTATTCTCCGCTTCTGGTATGTCAGTTTTTTGATGTAGCGCAAATGCTACCTATTTAATTTCTTCAAAAAATGCGTTTCAAATTCGGGCTTGAAATTGCCAATCAAATCCCCATCTTTAAAACATCAAAATTATTTAATCAATTGTTAACCTTAAGTAAATAAAAGGATTTTTTGATGACGACAGATACCTTAAAAGATGCCCCACAAAAAGAATCAATGGCGTTTCAGGCCGAAGTTAAACAGTTGTTGCAGTTGATGATTCACTCGCTATATTCAAATAAAGAAATTGTCTTGCGCGAGTTGATTTCTAACGCGTCAGACGCGGCGGATAAATTGCGTTTTGAGGCGGTGACCAATGGCAGTTTGTATGAAGGCGATAGCGATTTAACCATCCGCATTCGTTTTGATAAAGCCGCACGCACGTTGACGATTACCGATAACGGCATTGGCATGAACCGCGCTGAAGTCATTAGCAATATCGGGACGATTGCGAAATCTGGCACCAAAGAGTTTTTAAGTGCCATGACCGGCGACCAAGCGAAGGATGCCAATTTAATTGGTCAATTTGGTGTGGGTTTTTACTCAGCGTTTATTATTGCCGATAAAGTGACATTGACTACGCGCCGCGCAGGTGAAAAAGAGGCCGTGCGTTGGGAATCTAAAGGCGAGGGCGATTTTACTTTAGAAGCCGCTGAAAAAGCGACGCGCGGGACAGAAATTGTGCTGCACTTGCGTGAAGGTGAAGACGAATTTTTAAATGACTGGAAACTAAAAACCATCATCCGCAAATATTCTGACCACATCACCTTGCCGATTATCATGAAAAAATCGGAATGGAAAGATGGCGAGCAAGTGCCGACCGATGAAGATGAAACCGTCAACAAAGCGTCTGCGTTGTGGGCGCGCGCGAAAAAAGATATTTCTGACGAAGAATACCAAGAATTTTATAAACACGTTTCGCACGATTTTGAAAACCCGCTGGTGTGGAGCCACAATCGTGTAGAAGGTAACCAAGAATATATTTCACTTTTATACATCCCAAGCAAAGCACCGTTTGATTTATACGACCGCGAGCGCCGTCATGGTATTAAGTTGTATGTGAAACGCGTGTTTATTATGGAAGACGCAGAAAAACTCATGCCGCAATATTTGCGCTTTGTGCGCGGCGTGATTGACTCTGCCGATTTGCCGCTGAATGTGTCGCGCGAAATTTTGCAATCAAGCCGCGATGTGGATGCGATTAAAGCCGGTTCAACCAAAAAAGTATTGAGTATTTTGGAAGATTTAGCCAAAGATAAGCCAGAAGGTTACGCAAAATTTTATGCTGAATTTGGCAAAGTGCTGAAAGAAGGCCCGGGAGAAGATTTTGCCAACCGTGAAAAAATTGCTGGTTTGCTACGCTTTGCTTCGACCAAAGAGGATAGCGAGACGCAAAATGTATCGTTAAAAGATTACATTGCCCGCATGCAGCCAGAGCAAGAATTGATTTACTTTATTACCGCCGATAGTTTTGCGGCGGCTAAAAATAGCCCACATTTAGAAATTTTCCGCAAAAAAGGCATTGAAGTATTGCTGATGGCTGACCGCGTGGACGAATGGCTGATGGGCAGCTTGACGGAATTTGAAGGCAAAAAATTCCAATCCATTGCCAAAGGCGATTTAGATTTAGGTAAATTGGAATCGGAAACTGAAAAAGAAATTCAGAAGAAAATTGAGGAAGAATCCAAAACTTTGGTGGAAAAAATCAAAAATACCTTGGGCGATGCGGTAAAAGAAGTGCGCGTGACGCACCGTTTGACCGATTCGCCAGCGTGTTTGGTGGCGGGCGAGCATGATTTATCTGGTAATTTGGCGCGCATTTTAAAAGCGGCAGGCCAAAATGCCCCAGAAAGCAAACCAACCTTGGAAATTAACCCAAGCCACAAATTGGTAAAACGCTTGGACGCTGAAGCCGCTGATGAGAAATTTAGCGATTTAGCGCATGTGTTGTTTGACCAAGCCTTGTTGGCAGAAGGCGGCACGTTGGAAGACCCCGCGAGTTTTGTGCGTCGCATGAATGGTTTGATTAGCTGATTTTTTAAGAGACGCTGAAACGTAAAAAAGCCCGAAGCCCGCAACTTGCGGGCTTTTTTATTTTCCCGCGCATCATTGCGCAAAAAATCACTTATTGACTCAAACGTTTGTTTGAATTAGAGTGATATAAATTAGAACAAACGTTTGATTTATTTTGGGTGGACGTTTTATGCTTAGTTACTATTTTTTATGGGCTTAAATTCGATGAAAACTGCAATGGTTGATCCTAACAATCCGTGCGACCCCGCGAACACGCGCGAGAAAATTTTACTCACAGCGCTAAAACTTTTTGCTGAGCAAGGTTTTGAGCGTACGACCGTTCGGCAAATTGTCAAAGAGGCTGAAGTTAATATTTCAGCGATTTCTTACTATTTTGGTGACAAAAGTGGCCTATACAAAGCAGCGTATATGGAGCCAATGGGTTGTCCGACAGAGGATATTTCTCTCTTTGATAACCCTGAGCTCTCGCTGGAAGATGCGTTCTTTGGTGTTTTCAGTGGCTTTATCGCACCCTTAAAACAAGGTGAGTTGGCCAAGCAGTGTATGCGTTTACATATGCGTGAAATGGTAGAGCCGACTGGCATTTGGACGGAGATGATTGATAACGAAATTACACCGCACCATCTGGCACTATTACAAGTGCTCAAAAGGCAATTAAGTTTAAATGAGGTAGATGATGACTTACATCGGCTGGCAACTTGCATTGTGGCGATGGGAGTAATTTTGTTTGCTGGTCGTGATGTGTTGGAAAAAACTTGTCCGCAAATTATTGATACAGATCAGGCATTAGATACAACCCACGAGCGCATGGTGACCTATGCCGTGAGCATGGTGGACGCAGAGCGGATACGAAGAAAGATAGAGAAAAATGCGCATAAAACTAAGTGAAAGTTTGGTCCTAGCGGCCCTTGGTATGGGGTTAAGTGGTTGTGCGATGCTGAACAACTTGATAGGCGATTACAATCCACAGTCGAGTATTGACATGGTCAAGTTGCCTGCTCAATGGCAAGCGCCTTTGCCGCACAATGGCTTGGTGCGTAACTTAAATGAATTTTGGCAACGCTATCCACAACCCGTTCTGTTGGATTTTATTATCCAAGCACAAACGCAAGCGCCCGATGTTGCCACTGCTTTGGCAAATATGGCGGAGGCGCGTGCAAATCGCGTTAAAGCGCAAGCTGCATTATTACCCAAAGTGGATGGCACACTGAGTGCAACGCGAAGCTTGCAGCAACCTAAAGACATTACAATAAAAGGCAGTAATGCTGGCGGGTTCGGCATGAACAATAGTATTACCAATACAACCCAAGCGAATCTGCAAGCCTCTTGGGAAATAGATTTATATGGCAGTCAACGCGCGAATCGCGATGCTACCGTTGCGCAAGAAAAAGCAGCCATTGCCGGTTGGCATGAAGCGCGTGTTTCTGTTGCGGCTGAAGTTGCCAGCAGTTATTTTAACTATGTCCTATGTCATCAACAGTCTGAATTGCAAGCACAAGTGCAATCTTCCAGCGAAATTTCTAGCAGACTGACTGATGCAGCCTACCAAGTCGGTTTTAAAGATGCAGGCGAGTTAGCGTTAGCGATTTCAAATTTTGCTGATGCTAAACAAGAGGCTAAAAATCAAGCCGCGCAGTGCGAGGTGGAAGTGAAAAACTTAACCGCCCTCACTTATTACGATGAAGCGATTGTTCGTCAAAAATTGGTAGAGGCGCGTAACAGCACGCCCCAGCTTGATTTAAACAGGCTATTTATTATTGAAGAAATCCCCGCCAATGCCATTCGGCAGCGTCCCGATGTTTACCGTGCCGAGGTGGATTTGATTCGTGCTGCGGCCAATGTCAAGCAGGCGGCTGCTGACCGTTTGCCAAAAATCAGTTTAGACGGTTCGATTGGTTGGATGCGCACCAGTAATGCCTTTTTTGAAAGCAAAGGTCGGGTTTGGTCTTTGGGGCCTATCCAGTTGACCTTGCCGATCTTTGATGGTGGTGCCTTAAAGGCTTCACAAGAAACGGCTGAAGCACGTTATCAAGAAGCGGCCGCAGCGTATCGCGGCGCCGTGCAAAAAGCGATCAAAGAAACCGAAACCGCCTTGGTCAATTTACATACGACATGTGATCGCGAGCTTGACATGGCAGATAGTCTTGAAAGATTAAGTGCGCACCTTAAGTTTGCTGAAGCCAAACAAAAAGCTGGCTTTGCTAGCAAGCTGGAAGTTGAAGAATCTAGACGCAATTTACTGCAGGCAAAAAAAAATGCCATGACTTTGCAGCTTGAGCGCGCGAATGCATGGCTAAATTTATATCGTGCTGCCGGCGGTGGGTGGCAAAGCGGCGCGGCAGACATGACAAACATCAGCGGTTTAAATGCTGACAAAACAAACTAGATGACAGTGAAACAATAGGAAGCTTGTGATGAATTTTAAACAACAGAAAAAAGGCTTGATTCTTGCGCTGGTGATTGCAGTAGGCGTTGTGTGGTGGGTGGTGAGCGCGAAGCATATTACGGATCAACCTCAGGAAACACAAGACACTGCACCAGTGAGCAACGAAGCCTCAAGTAATGCTGCACTCACGGTGAATGTGGTGAGGTCGAAACTCACCATGATGCAGCCAACGCTTCTCGCTAATGGGAGTGTTGCTGCGTGGCAAGAAGCCGTGATTGGTGCTGAGGTGAGTGGCTTAGCGATTCAAGAAGTACTGGTCAATGTGGGGGATGCCGTAAAGCGCGGGCAAGTGATTGCGCGCATTAATGCGAGCACTGTACAAGCAGATTTAGCACAAGCACAGGCGAATTTGGCTGAAGCGCAGGCTAACTTAAATGAAGCAGAAGGCAACGCCAAACGTGCACGTGAAATTCAAGAAACAGGCGCTTTGAGCAAGCAGCAAATTGACCAATATTTAATTGCCGAGGCTAGCGCCAATGCGCGTGCGCAATCTGCGCAAGCTGCATTGCAAGCACAACACATTCGCCTAAAGCAAACCGTGTTAATCGCGCCTGACAGTGGCGTGATTTCAAAAAGAGATGCCACCGTCGGGCAAGTGGTGGCGAGCGGGGTCGAGCTCTTTCGGCTGATTCGCCAACACCGCATTGAATGGCGAGGTGAATTTAATTCTGTGGATATCGGCAAGGTGAAGCCCGGCATGGCTGTGAAATTAACGTTACCTGATCGTAGCGAAATTGCAGGAAAAGTCAGAGTAATGGCCCCCACGGCCGATAGCAGTACGCGCAACACGCTGGTTTATGTGGATATTCCGAGTGAAAAAGCCAAGCCCGGCATGTTTGCCAAAGGCGAAATTGCGTTGACGGCCACCCAAGTGCATGCCTTGCCTTACAGTGCGATTGTGATGCGCGATGGCTTTAATTATTTAATGCAGGTGGATCGTACCAATCACGTGCATCAAGTGAAAGTGCAGCTTGGCAACAGCCAAGGTAGCCTCGTAGAAGTGCGTAATTTACCTGACCCGCAAGCCCGTTATGTGGCGAGTGGCGGTGCGTTTTTATCTGACGGAGATTTGGTGCGCGTTACGCAACAGGCGGGCAGTCAGTAAATTTCTATCGCCAGTCAAATTCTTTTCATCGGTACTCGAAACATATTTTTGATCAAAAAGTAGATGGTATGAATCAACCTTCATCAACAACACAAGCAGGCTGGAATATTTCAGCTTGGGCTGTTAATAATCCTATTCCAAGCCTGATTTTATTTATCTTGCTGACGCTTGCGGGCTTCATGGGTTTTAAATCTATGAAAGTACAAAATTTTCCGGACCTTGATTTACCTACGGTGACCGTCACTGCGAATTTACCGGGGGCATCGCCTTCTCAGCTTGAAAATCAAGTGGCAAGAAAAATTGAAAACAGCATCGCCAAGTTGCAAGGTTTGCGCCATATCACCACCAAAATTCAAGATGGTAGCGTCACAATCACCAGCGAATTTCGGTTGGAGAAACCGGTACAAGAAGCGGTAGATGACGTGCGTTCTGCCGTTTCTGAAGTGCGCCCGGATTTGCCAAATGATTTAAGAGAGCCCATAGTCAGAAAGCTCGATTTGGCGAGTTCGCCGATTTTGGCGTTTACCATCGCTTCCACAAAAATGGATGATGAAGATTTATCTTGGTTTGTGGATGATGCGCTGACCAAAAAATTATTAACCGTTAAAGGTGTCGGTAGCGTGACGCGCGTGGGCGGTGTCACGCGTCAGGTTTGGGTGGAACTTGATACGACAAAATTGCAGTCGCTCAATGCTTCTGCGGCAGATATTTCTAGGCAACTTGGCCTCATTCAAATGGAAACCTCAGGCGGTCTCACCAAGCTGAGCAACAGCGAGCAGCCGATACGCACCATTGCCACTGTTAAATCTGCACAAGAATTGGCCGGCATGACCATCACTTTGAGTGATGGCAGACAATTCAGATTAAACGAAATTGCGACGATCAAAGACACATTTGCTGAGCCAAAATCGGCCGCCTTGCTCGATGGAAAAAAAGTACTTGGCTTTGAAGTCACTCGTAGCCGCGGCGCAAGTGAGCTCGAAGTGGGCAAGGGCGTATATCAAATATTAGATCAAGTTCGCGCGGCACATTTTGATATTCAGTTTACCGAAGCCTTTAATTTTGTCGCGCCGGTGCAAGAAGAGTTTGATGCATCGATGGAAATGTTGTACGAAGGCGCATTGCTGGCAGTGTTGGTGGTGTGGCTATTTTTGCGCAATTTCCGCGCGACGTTTGTCTCCGCCGTGGCATTGCCTTTGTCGGTCATTCCAACCTTTATCGGTATGAGTTATTTGGGCTTTTCCATCAACGTAGTCACGCTGTTAGCGCTCTCTTTGGTGGTCGGTATTTTGGTAGATGACGCTATTGTTGAAGTGGAAAATATTGTACGGCACATGCGTATGGGCAAGTCTGCCGTTGAAGCCACTATTGAGGCAACGGAAGAAATCGGTCTCGCTGTGGTGGCAACCACGTTTACTTTGATTGCGGTTTTTTTGCCGACGGCGTTTATGGATGGGATTCCGGGGAAATTTTTTAAACAGTTTGGTTGGACGGCCGCAATTGCCGTGTTTACCTCGCTCTTGGTCGCGCGTTTGCTCACGCCAATGATGGCGGCTTATATGCTCAAAGACAGCCATCACGAAGAAAAAGACGGCAGCGTGATGCGTGGCTATTTAAAGCTGGCTAAATGGTGTATTCAAAACCGCACCATCAGCCTTTTATTGGCGATTAGTTTTTTTGTCGGCTCGATCATGCTGGTGCCATTGCTCCCGACAGGATTTATTCCGGCCGATGATAACTCACAAACGCAAGTGCAGTTAGAATTGGCGCCGGGGGCCACTTTGTCTGAAACCTCGGCAAAAGCTGAGCAAGCGCGTGCAATTTTGACTAATTTGGATCATGTGAACAGCATTTATACTACCATTGGTGGTGGTAGTGCTGGCAGTGACCCGATGGCTGGTAGCGGAGGTGCGAGTGAATCACGTAACGCAACGCTCACGATTCAACTTGATGCGCGCGGCGAGCGCCCGAAAAAACAAGTGATTGAGAACAACATTCGTACCGTGCTGCAAACGCTGCCGGGTGCCAGAATCAAAGTGGGTCTTGGTGGTTCGGGTGAAAAATATAATATTGCACTCACCGGGGATAATCCTGAAACCTTGCAACAGGCGGCGCGCGCGCTTGAGGTTGATTTACGTACGATTCCCGGCATTGGTAATATTGCTTCCGGTGCTTCATTGGTGCGGCAAGAAGTTGTCGTTACACCAGACTTTATGCGCGCAGCTGATTTAGGGGTCACCACTTCATCCATTGGGGAAACCTTACGCGTTGCCACTGCGGGTGATTACGATCAAGCCTTACCTAAGCTTAATTTGGAACAACGCCAAGTGCCGATCGTAGTGAAAATTAATGAAGCCGCGCAACATGATTTAACGCTGTTGGGTAAATTGGCTGTGCCGGGTGCCAAAGGAGCGGTACCACTTGAACAAGTTGCCAGCTTGGAAATGAAAAGCGGCCCAGCGGTGATTGATCGATTTGATCGCACGCGCAATATTCAATTCAATATTGAACTTTCCAGTGCGGCCCTGGGCGATGTGAGCAGCGCCGTTAAAAAGCTGCCAAGCATACAGCAACTCCCTGCAGGCGTTGGTTTCAAAGAGGTTGGGGATTCCGAAGTGATGGGCGAGCTATTTGCTAGCTTTGGCTTGGCGATGCTGACAGGCGTTGTTTGTATTTATTTTGTGTTGGTGCTGCTGTTTAAAGACTTTTTACAGCCCATCACTATTTTAGTGGCGTTGCCGCTCTCATTAGGCGGCGCATTTTTAGGTTTATTGGTTGCTAATAAAGCTTTCTCAATGCCATCGCTCATTGGTTTGGTCATGCTGATGGGTATTGCCACTAAAAACTCCATTTTGCTGGTGGAATATGCCATCATGGCGCAGCGTGATTTTGGTTTAAGCCGCTTGGATGCGTTGGCGGACGCTTGCCATAAGCGCGCCAGACCCATCATCATGACCACGATTGCCATGACGGCGGGTATGTTGCCAATTGCCCTTTCAATGGGCGGTGCAGATAACTCCTTCAGAAGCCCGATGGCCGTGGCCGTGATTGGCGGCCTCCTGACTTCGACCTTATTAAGTTTGTTAATTATCCCAGTGGCTTTTACTTATGTGGATGATTTCGGGCACTTTATTGCAAAGTGCTTTAAGAAAACACGACGACAGTCTTAAACGCTATTTATTCGCATTAAAAAAGCCCGCAATTTGCGGGCTTAATTTTTTATACCTGAGAATTTTTACAACTTAAAAAGCTTAGAAGTTATAAGTAAGTGTTGCGCGGCCAGTAAAAGGTGAACCGGGAACGATATTGTTATTGTTGTGTGCGCTGGCTGCATATTCTTTATTGGTGAGGTTTTCCAAGTTAATTTGCAGCTGCAATTGATCGCTTAATTTTGCGTAAATGGCTGCATCGTAACGTGTGTAGCCCTGCAAAATAGTACTTTGTGTGGCCGTTGGCACTGCTGCGTACATTTCTGAGCGGCTGACAACGCCAAGCGCTACGCCCCAAGTTTCGTTGATGTCATAACGGTTCCAAAGTGAGAATGTGCGGCGTGGTGTTTGTGCCGTTTCAGCGCCTTTTAAAATTGCACTGGTGCCAGCACCTTGTTGTTCAGTAATTTCACCGTCTTGGAAAGCAACGCCACCAAACATGCTCCATTTGTCGGTCACTTTGCCTGAAATGCCAAACTCAACGCCTTTGGTTTCTTGGCCATCGACCAAAATCGTAGATGTTGGCGCGTTCGGGTCAGTGATTGCCATATCTTCACGTTGTAGTTTATAAACGGCTGCTGTTAATGAAAGAGCAGGGGTTACATCAAACTTCGCGCCAATTTCTTGGTTGATAAATTTTTCTGGACGTAATGCGGCGTTTGTCACGGTTAATCCATTAAGTTGGTCGCCCGCACGTGGCGCAAATGTTTGGCTGTAGCTCGCGTACAGCGATACATTTTCGATGGGTTTGAAAATTAACCCTGCGCGTGGAGAAATTTTATTATCGGTGGTTTGAATTCTGTCGCCATTGAGTAGATTGGTAAAATCCACTTCAAATTTGTCATGCCGCGCGCCCAAGATCACTTGCCATTGCGGTGAAAGCGTAATCTGATCTTGCACGTAAAATGCAGTGATGTCAGTATCACTTTGGCGGTCTCTGGATTTGCCATTGTAGTTAATTGAACCTGTGAATTCAGGATTGGAAATATTTTGTGATGATGTCAGCAGTTCCGTGTTGTTTTGTACACGACGAATATCATGCGTATCTTGTTTGGCTAATTCCACCCCAGCGAGCAACTTGTGTTCTACATTTCCCAGTTTCAGGTCATAAGTCAGGTCTGTTTGGTTAATTAAATTTTCGCGGTCAGTTTCATTGCGATAAGCGCTGACACTAAAATTGCCGTTAACTGGGTTCACAGAAGAGCTAGCAAATACGTTTTCATAAAATTTATCGTAATTAGCATAACGGGTGCGGTTACGCAGTGTGATGCCACTATCAAATACATGCTCAATCAATGCATTAAATGCGGTAGTTTCTGTGCCGTTGGGGCTTAAACGCGCGTTGCCAAAAAATTGATCAGAGTCGCGGATATCGACAGGGCGGTTTTTCAAGTTGGCGAATGTGCCGGTACTTCTTGTCAATGAAGGCTGACCACGGTCACCAGTATGTTTATCGTCAAAATATTCTGCACTTAAAACGATTTTCGTTTTATCTGAAGGTTTGATGGTGAATGTCGGGTTAATGCCGTAACGTTCAGTGTTGACACCGTCACGGTAACTATCGCTATTTTCAACCACTGCGTTGATACGAAATGCTGCGGTGTCATTGATTGCATTGCCAATGTCAACGGTACCGCGTCTGTGGTCAAAGGCGCCATAGCTCAAGGTTAACGCACGGATCGGATCCCAACCGGCTTCTTTGCTGACGCGGTTAATCACACCACCAGAGCCACCGCGGCCAAAAATCATGGCATTCGAGCCTTTAAGCACTTCAATACGTTCGGTGTTATAAAAATCGCGGTAGGTTTCAATGTCATCTCGCACGCCGTCTAAAAAGAAATCACCCGTTACCACGCCTGCACCACGGAAATTTACTGCATCGCGATTCCCTTCCCCTTGAGAAAATTGTACGCCGGGGACATATTGCACTGCTTCTGACATGCTTTGAATCGACATGTCTTTCATCAACTCAGGTGTGATGACAGTAATAGATTGTGGCACATCAATTAAATCAGTCTCTGTCTTAGTGGCGGTGCGGCTTTTTTTGGTTTGATAACCTTGTGTAGCTTGGTCGATTATTCTTGGCGCAGTCACTTCTAGTTGCTCTAATTCAATCGGTGTTTGTTTTTCTTCTGCAAATGCCTGACCTGACAAGGAGACACTCACCCCTAAAAGCGCGGCTTGAATGGCCTGATGCAGATGGTTGGGTTTGAAGTGGTGCTTGCGTTTTTGCGATGACATAAAAATCCTATTTTCAACTAATGAGCGTTAACGATTGTAAGTTTATGTAAAGATGATACCGCTTAAATTTAATGTAAACAAGAACAATTACTATTAACAAAATAGTAGTTGACATTTTAAATGAGAATGATTACTATTTGAATTGTGGATGTTTTGAAAAGGAAGAGTCGTGAGCAAACTCGTGATGAGCAAAACGAAGCTAAGTGGTAATCAAGAGTGCTTGGTGCTTTATCACCAAGAAAAAGATATGGTGGAGTTGGAAGTGGGTGACACAACGCTCAAATTAGCGGCGGTGAATTTTTTTATGATGAATGAAATGATGCGTAAAGCAGCGGCCAAGTTAGTGATGCAGACCGCGTTGCATGAAGAAGAAATTGTGGTTTGCGCAGCGTCGAGTGTGCAGTTTATGTCGCAACGCATTGCAGCATAAGTAAAAGAAAGTGATAGTAGGAATATTTATTCTATTTAATTAATGCAAATCATTACTATTTATTAATTAATAATCCGACGTTGAGAAAAGAACCTATGAATGTGTTGCTTGAAAATATTCGCTTAGTGAACGTGGGAGAAGAGCGCGCAGCGTTCGATCCGGATTTACCAAATGCCCATGCAGTAATGGCAGCCATTTGCTGCGTGAGTGCGCGTTATGCGGCGAATCCGTCATTAGAATTGGCGCTGCTAGCCTCAGATTTATCGTTTAAATTAACCGCGGAAGCCTATGCGGAATCTGTATTGATTCAAGATATCGCGCGCCATTTGGTGCGGCAATGGGACGATATTGTGAACCGATATGATGTGATGTATTTAGCTGCAAGTAATACGCACCATTAAAATTTTTTTAGTGAAAGAGAAGCAAGATGTCTAGATTTACAGGGCCAAGATTAAAAGTGATGCGTAGCCTCGGGGTGGATTTGCCGGGCTTATCCAGAAAATCGATTGAGCAACGTCCCACACCACCGGGGCAACATGGCGCTAAAGCAACGCGCAAACGTCAGTCAGACTACGGTGTGAAATTACAAGAAAAACAAAAGTTGCGTTTTAACTATGGGTTAACAGAGCGGCAAATGCGCAAGAAGATTGTGAAAGCGCGCAAAGGGGATATGCCGACGGGCGATCATTTTCTGCAGCTCTTGGAGCGCCGCTTGGATAACGTAGTATTTTGCGCAGGTTTTGCACCAACAGTTCTGGCAGCACGCCAGTTGGTTTCGCATCGGCATGTGCTGTTGAATGGAAAAATTGCCAATATTCCTTCAATTCAAGTCAAGGTAGGCGATGAAATTTCCCTCAAAGTGACCAGCCTAAAAATGTTTATAGTGATGGAAAGTTTAGAAAAACCAGCGCTGACACGTCCTGATTGGCTGACCTTTGTGGATGCTGAAAAAGGTGTACTTGTGTGCCATTTGCCAGAGGCCGATCAAGTGCCATTTGCGGTGGATGTACAACAGGTGGTGGAATTTTATTCAAACAGAGTTTAAATAAACTTTGTTATAAAGAATTTAAGTGGGGTTGTATCAATGTTGCCAAGCATTTTACGGCTCTGTTTAAATAAAAGTTGTGTTCGGTAATGTGCACAACTTTTGCAGCGCATGTCTGCTGCATCTCCTTGTAATGCCTCTCGGCCGCAATGAGTCATAATGTAAGTCGGCTATTTTTTAAAGTTTATAGTAACGAGGAGCAAGCATGAAACAAAACGAACCTTGTAAACGTGTGCAGCTAGCTGGAGAAAATGGCTGTCGCGTGGTGTATTGTGAAGCATGCCAAGTGGCTGAGCTTGAAATAGGTGCGCTGAGTTTACGTTTGGAAGAAAGCTCATTACACCAAGTGCATAAAATCCTCGAGCAGGCATTGGTAAAACTTTCTGTACTAAAAGCGCTACAAGTTTCCCCAGAATTTCGTTTCGATCAATTAGATTTACATTAGCCAACTAAATGGTATAAAGCTTGCATGTGAATATTTAAATAATAGCTTATTGCATTAAATACCTGAATTGCCAATTGAATGTTGGCCTAATTTGACATTCATTTGTCAAATTATTGGTGTCTAATGCAAAGTTGAAAAAAGCTATTTATTGTAAAATCACCGTCAAACACCACATAAGAGGCAAGCAAATGACTGAGCTGATGAAAGAGAAGCCAACAAAATCTACCGCAAAAAAAACCACCTCACCAAAAACCACTGCACCAAAATCAGGCACGCCACCTTTGGCATGTAACAGTGTGGCTGATTCAATTCAGAACCATTTGATTTTTTCTGCTGGTAAATCCAACTCTTGGTCAACCAAGCGCGATTGGTACTTAGCAGCAGGCCATGCGGTGCGCGACCACATTATGGATCGCTGGGTGAAAACGCGTGTGAAGTACCAAGAGGCTGATCCAAAACGTGTTTACTATTTATCGTTAGAGCTTTTAATCGGGCGCATGCTTTCCAATGCTTCGCTTAATTTGGGCATTGCGGACGAAGTCAGTGTAGGCCTCACCAAATTGGGTCATGCCATGGAAGAGGTTGTCGAGATGGAACCTGATGCGGCGTTAGGTAACGGCGGTTTAGGGCGTTTGGCCGCTTGCTTTGTTGACTCCATGGCAACCATGGATATTCCAAGTACCGGTTATGGCATTCGTTACGACTACGGCATGTTTAGACAATCTATCGAAAATGGTCAGCAAGTTGAGCATCCTGATAATTGGTTGCGTTATCCGAATATTTGGGAATTTCAACGCCCTGAACATACACATCATGTGCAATTTTACGGTCGAGTAGTGGAGTTTCCCACACCGAAGGGCATGGAGTATCACTGGGTGGATACCGAAAATGTCGTGGCGATGCCTTACGATGTACCAGTGCCCGGCTACGGTACAGAAACCGTGAACAACTTGCGTTTGTGGTCAGCCAAGGCGACCAAAGAGTTTGATTTGTGGCACTTCAACGAAGGCAATTATGAGAAGTCTGTTGAGCACCGCAATGACTCTGAAAACATTTCTAAAGTGCTTTACCCGAACGATAGCTCAGCGAACGGTCGCGAGCTTCGGTTAAAGCAGCAATACTTTTTTGTGTCAGCCTCCATACAAGATATTCTGCATAGATTCCTTAAAAAAGGAAATGATTGGGATGTGCTACCGGAAAAAGTTGCGATTCAACTTAATGATACGCATCCAGCCATTGCAGTCGCAGAAATGATGCATCAATTGGTCGATAAGTATCACTTGGGCTGGCAACACGCGTGGAATTTAACCACCAAAATTTTTGCGTACACCAACCACACACTAATGCCAGAGGCGTTGGAGACTTGGTCTGTTGAGTTGTTCGGTAGCTTGTTGCCACGCCACTTAGAAATTATTTACCAAATTAACCATGACTTTTTACAAATGGTCAATCATCACTTCCCAGGCGATACTGATCTATTGACACGTGTGTCGATTATTGACGAATCCCATGGTCGCCGTGTGCGTATGGCACATTTGGCAGTCGTGGGTAGCCACACGGTGAACGGTGTAGCGGCATTGCATAGTGAGTTACTCAAATCCACATTATTTGCAGATTTTAATAAAATTTATCCAGGTAAACTGACCAATGTCACCAATGGCATTACACCACGCCGTTGGTTAAATCAATGTAACCCTGGGTTAACGCAGCTGATCGAAAGCAAAGTTGGCGCAGGTTTTCAAAAAGATTTATCGCAGCTGAAAAAGTTAGAAAAATTGGCTGCTGATAAGGCTTTCCAAAAAACCTTCCGCGAGGTGAAGCTTGCCAATAAAAAACGTTTGGCAGATAGAATTTTTGCGCAAACCGGTATTGAAATTAACCCGAATAGTTTGTTCGATGTACAAATCAAGCGAATTCACGAATATAAACGCCAACTTTTAAATGTGTTGCATGTGGTGACTTTGTATAACCGCATTCGCTCTGGTCAATTAAAAGATGCCACGCCGCGCACAGTGATTTTTGCGGGCAAAGCAGCGCCGGGCTACTGGTTAGCTAAACAAATTATTCGCCTGATTAACGATGTTGCCGCGATTGTGAATGAAGATCTCGCCGTACAAGGCAAGCTTAAAGTGGTGTTTTATCCAAACTATGAAGTTTCAGCCGCTGAAATTATTTTTCCGGGCGCAGATTTATCCGAGCAAATTTCAACTGCCGGTACAGAAGCCTCAGGCACTGGCAATATGAAAATGGCCTTAAACGGCGCGCTGACCATCGGTACATTAGACGGTGCGAACGTTGAAATCATGGAAGAAGTGGATAATGAAAATATCTTTATTTTTGGCCTCACCACGCCTGAAGTCGCTGCAGTTAAAGCGGGCGGCTATAACCCTTGGGATTATTACCATAGCAATCCTGAGCTAAAACAAGCACTGGATATGATTGCGACTGGCTATTTTTCTGTTGAAGAACCGACGCGTTATCAATGTATTTTTGATACTTTGTTACACAAAGGTGACCAATATTTATTGTTAGCAGACTACCAAAGCTATGTGGATACGCAGGAAAAAGTTGCTGAACTCTACCAAAATCAAGAAGAATGGACGAGAAAAGCCATTCTGAATGTGGCGCGGATGGCGAAATTTTCAAGTGATCGAACAATTGGTGAATATGCGAAAAATATTTGGGGCATCAAACCTGTTTAGTTAATATTGGAAGCATTAATGAGAGGGAAAGCGCCAGCGGCGCTTTCCCTTTTTTATTGGACAAATTTCGCTGAAAGTAAATTTTTGTTAGCAATTTAAAAGGCGCGTATCATCTTGGCGTATGCTCTCAAAAAAAAGAAGTGTTTCGATCAAATTTAGGAGAAAGTGTAATGCGTAAATGGATGGCGTTTTTGGGATTGTTGATGTGGATGGCGAATGCTAATGCATTAAGTTTATCCGACTTAAGCAACACAGAAGCAAGCGGCGGCTTAAAAGAAGCCCTCACGCAAGGGGTCGGCAAGGCCGTGGATATGTTAGGGGCAAATAACGGTTTTTTAGGCAATAAAGAAGTAAAAATTCCATTGCCGGATTCCTTAAAAAAAATTGAAAAAGGCATGAAAATGTTTGGCATGGGCAAACAGTCAGACGAACTTATCACCAAGATGAATCGCGCTGCAGAGACCGCTGTGCCAGAGGCCAAAGCACTACTGGTGAGCTCCATAAAAAACATGAGTGTGAGTGATGCCAAAGGCATTTTGACTGGCCCCAATGATGCCGCGACGCAATATTTCAAAAAAACAACTTCTAAAGACATGGCGGCAAAATTTTTACCGATCGTTGAAAAAGCCACCGCCAATGTACAGCTTGCGGACACTTATAACAAATATGCTGAGATGGGTGCCAAATATGGCTTAGTCAAAAAAGGCGATGAAAATATCAACCAGTATGTGACGCAAAAAGCGTTGGATGGTTTGTACTTGATGATTGCCAAAGAAGAAGCCGCGATTCGCAAAGACCCGGTTGGGCAAACCAGCAACTTGCTTAAAAAAGTGTTTGGGGCGATAGGAAAATAAACAACGCCTGTATTTGTTTCTAGCAGAAAATAAAAAAGCGCCTTTCAAAAAGGCGCTTTTTTTACGCTCTGATCAAGTACTCGGAGTAACTAGGTTAAAACTCTTCCCAATCTTCAGCGTTGTCGTGTGTGCCTGTCATGGAAATAACAGAGGTGCTGCCTGTTGCAGTTTGTGTTGATTTTGATTTTTTACCACGCAGCGGACTGCTACTTGAGCGGCGCTCAATAGTTGGTTTTAAGCTCGCCTTAGCGCTAGAGCCAGACACTGAATTATCGAGTTTAAATACGCTGATTGAGTCATTCAGTGCATTGGCTTGCTCAAGCAAACTTTCTGCCGCCGCTGCCGCTTGTTCCACCAAGGCAGCATTTTGTTGCGTCGTTTCGTCCATGCTGGTGACTGCCGCGTTAACTTGGTCAATGCCAGAGCTTTGTTGCACCGAGGCTGCTGCAATTTCACCAATAATGTCGCTGACACGTTTCACCGCAGAAACCACTTCTTGAATCGTATTGCCGGCATTTTCTACCTGCACCGTACCTTCTGTGGTTTTGCTGACGGAATCGGTAATCAAGTCCTTAATTTCTTTCGCTGCGCTAGAGGAGCGTTGGGCTAAGTTACGGACTTCCCCAGCTACTACGGCAAAGCCGCGGCCTTGTTCTCCAGCACGTGCCGCTTCTACCGCCGCATTTAACGCAAGAATATTGGTTTGGAAGGCAATGCCGTCAATCACAGAAATAATGTCTTCAATTTTACGGGCAGATTCGTTAATGCCTTCCATAGTGTTCACCACCAAGCTCACCACTTCACCACCTTTTACAGCAATGTTTGAAGCTTCAATTGCCAATTGATTTGCCTGTTTGGCGTTGTCAGCATTTTGCTTCACAGTAGAAGCCAATTCCTCCATGCTGGAAGCGGTTTCTTCCAAGCTAGACGCTTGCTCTTCCGTGCGTTGTGATAAATCGTTATTGCCAGTCGCAATTTCATTAGCTGCTGAGTTAATAGACTCTGCTGCTTGCTTGACTGTGATAATCGGTTCAACAATTTTCTCTAAGGTTGCATTCACACCTTCAATCACTCGTCTAAAATCGCCTTGATGTTGCGATGCGTCAGCACGTACTGTGACACGACCTTCGGCCGCGGCTTCGGCCAGCATGTCTGTGTCTTTAATCACGGCCTTAAAGTTGCTACGTACTTGCTCAATGGTGTTATTGATAAACACTTTTTTACCCGGCAATTGCTCCATTGGCGCATTAAAGTCACCTTCGCCAAATGCTTTAATGACCGCCATGGCTTTTTTCTTCACCGCGATATGACCAAATACCATGTTGTTGACGCCGGCGGCCATTTCTTTATAAGCGCCTTTAAATTTGGCTTCATCCATGTTGACATCAATATCACCGGCATCGTGTTGGGTACTCATGTGATTCATATCAGCAATCACTGTTTTGATGTTGCTGCGTACTTGCTCAATGGTCTCGTTGATAAATGCTTTTTTACCGGGTAATCGTTCCATCGGTGCGTTAAAGTCACCATCGCCAAACGCTTTAATCACCGCCATGGCTTTTTTCTTCACCGCGATGTGTCCAAACACCATGTTATTGACGCCGGCGGCCATTTCTTTATAAGCGCCTTTAAATTTGCCTTCATCCATCTTGACATCAATGTCACCAGCATCATGCTGAGTACTCATATTATTCATATCAGCAATGACGGTTTTTAAGTTGCCGCGCACTTCTTCAATCGCCTCGTTAATAAAAGCTTTTTTGCCCGGTAATTTTTCGAGAGGCATCTCTAAATTACCTTCACCAAATGCACGTACAACAACCATGGCTTTTTTCTTCACCGCAATGTGACCACCAACCATATTGTTTACACCAATTGCCATTTCTTGATAAGCCCCTTTAAATTGGGCCTCATCGATGACAACATCGATATCTCCTGCGTCATGTTGAGTACTCATGTGCTTCATTGATTGACCAAACAAACGGAGCGTTTCTTGCAAGGTTTTAATGCTACGTGCAATGCTGGTTTGATCTGTATCGGCGACAACAACGTCTCTTTGAATATTGCCATTGGCGAAATCTTTGGCGATATCAGCAAGCGCTTCTGGCTCACCGCCAAGTTGCCTTAATAAATTGCGTGAAAAAAACCATAAAAAAATGCTAATTAAACCAATGGCAAGTAATGCCTCAATAAATGAAATGGTCATGGCACTGTCTTTGGCTGCGCCAGCGGTTTCAGTGAACTCTACGGCAAGTTTTTTGTTGAACTCAATTTCTGCCTGCATGGAGTTTGTTAGTGCTTCAAAAGCGGGTAGAAATTCATTTCTAATGGCAACTTCTGCTTCTTTGTGCTTGCTTTGACGTGAAAGTGCAAACACATTTTGGTAAGGCTGCTGTAGATTTTTATACTTTTGCGACAGGTCTTCAATCAGCAGCTTTTCTCTATCATCTGATAAGCAAGAAACGCCACCGCAACCATCTGTGACATAAGCTTTCAATCCGGCAGATATTTTATTGTTAGCTTCATTGAGCTTTGTTTCCAGATCAGACGTCACTGCAGACTCTTCTTGAGTCATCACGTGAAGTAATAAATTTCCACGAAGACTATCCATCCCTTGCATGATGCTAATCAAAATTTGATAGCTCGGAACAGAGTTCTCTGCTGCGTAGCTCGCATCTTTGAACATCTTATTACTTTGGAAATAATTGTTGAGTGATAACCCAACAAAGCTGAGAATTACGACCCCGGTGAGCAGGATCATTTTTTTTGCCACGGTTAACTTCATAAAACACTCCCTTAAACAAATCTTCAAAATTTTTCTCATACATCAGAGAAGAAAATTAGACAGCAAGATAAGCAGGGGCTAGGCTTTGAATCTCGTACTTAATAAATCCATTCTAAATATAGGGCTACTTTCTTGATTGCATAAAAAGAAATGCTTTCAGAGTTCAAAAATGTGATTTAGTGCAAATGCGTTTAGCTATTTCCAACATCCAAAATATCAATTGGCATGTATTTGTCTTCAAGCTGTTCAATCAGCATAGAGGCATCATATAAATAGCCTTGGCCATAATCGCAATTGCACTGAATCAGCAACGTTTCGTGCGATTGAAACTCAACGCCTTCGGCAATGGTTTGAATATTCAGTGCGGTTGAAAGGCTAGTGATGGCAGTAAGAATCGCCTGCGTTTTGTGGTTGTTGAGCATCTCAGACACAAAGGCTTGGTCAATTTTGATGACATCAATCGGCAATTGATGGATGTAGCTGAGTGAAGAATACCCAGTACCAAAGTCATCAATCGCAATTTTGAATCCTAACTCTCTTATTTTGTTGAATTTAACGATGGTTTCATGGGTGGAATCCATCATGATGCCTTCGGTAAATTCAAGCTGAATATGCGTTGGATTGACGTCGTAATCAATCAAAAATGCAGTGAGGACATTAATGAAGTTTTCTTTTTCAAATTGGCGTACAGAAATATTCACTGAAACATAGTGCGAAAGCCCGCGTTTTTGCCAGATTTGTGCTTGCTTGAATGCTTGGTGCAGCAATAAATCACTCAGCAATAAAATGAGGTCAGTTTTTTCAGCCACCGCAATAAACTCACTGGGCGGAATCACACCTTTAGTCGGGTGTACCCAACGAGCCAACACTTCCACGCCGACCAAGGCTTTGGTTTTCATCGAAACAATAGGTTGATAGTGGAGTTTGAGTTGTTCACGACTCAAAATGGCCTCTTTGAGGTCAGTTTCCATCTCGATATATTCGCGCAAGGCGATGTTCATTTCTTCGGTATAAAACGCGTAATTATTTTTGCCAGATTTTTTTGCAGCATACATTGCGGTATCGGCATTTTTCACCAAGGTGTCTGAATCCAAGCCATTCTCAGGATATTTGGCAATGCCTAAACTGGTGCTAATTCTCAACGGGCGGCCTTGTAAAACCACCGGATGTGCAGAAAGTTGATGCACTGCTTTGGCGGCCAAATTACCAATGTCAATATGGCCGGGCGCCTTGATGTATTCGATGATGATGGTGAATTCGTCACCGCCTAAACGTGTGACCAAATCTACACCACGGAATAAATCTTTTAGTCGTTGCGCAACTTGTACCAACAGTTGATCGCCCGCTTCATGCCCCATAGTGTCGTTAATGTTTTTAAAGTTGTCTAAGTCCATGAAAAATAAGGCGAAACATTTTTTATGGCGCTCAGATTGCTTGATAATGTTTTGCAAATAATCCATGAACATGCGGCGGTTCGGCAAGCCGGTCAACTTGTCATAAAAAGCGAGTTGATGCAGTTCCTGCTCCATGTCTTTACGCGAAGTGATGTTGGAGAGCACTAATAGATAGTTTGAATTATCTTCTTCAATATCCTCGATACACTCCAAGCGCATTTCCACGCTGATGGTGTGTCCATCTTGGCGGGTCAATGTCATGTCTTTACTAAAATTTTTGCTCATGTTTTCGTGCATCATCATGAGTTCATGTTGAATATCCAGTAAATTAATATCCAACTTAGAGGTAAATTCTTTGATAGAGCTGCCCTCAAACGCTTGCGGGGTATATCCAGTCACTTCTTTTAGCGCATCGTTGGCAAATACAATTTTGAAGGTGCTATCAAACAAAATAAATGCATCGTTGGTTTGCTCAACAATTTGTGCCAGTTGGAAAAGCCGCGTATTTTTTTCTTCCAAAGTGCGCGACATTTGATTGATGGCTTTGCCAAGTTCGCCAATTTCACCAATCGAGCGCTCAGGTGCGCGGGCAGATAGTTCGCCATCGGCAAGCTGTTTGGCAGTTCTTTCAAAAATTTTGATTTGGCGGCGAATACGGCGTGAAGAAACAAAAAATAGAATCAAACCAATGACACAGGAGGCTGCAATAAAAATGCCGACCACCCAGTAAAGTTTATGGAGTAGCACTAAATAGGTATCTTTGGCGAAAGCAATGGTAATCACGCCCCAAGGTTTGCCGTGGACATTCACGGCTTTACTATAGGTAAATTGTGCTTGCTGCGCTTTTTCGTTGAGGCCGGTTGGTAAGTTACCATTGTTGGCGTCCAATAGTTCTGGCTGCTCTTCATTGAACTGTAACGCGTGATAGGGCAGAGATTGTTTGGCAACATACCATTTGTCGGCAGAAATAATCACTTCTTCGCCGTCTGATTTGCTGTAAACAATGTAGAGCATATTCGGCGTATCTTTGAGTACATCCATGCAGTAACTCACGACAGCGCTTAAGTCATTGTTATATAAAGGTGTGTAGGTGGCGGAAATTGTAGAATTGGCCACCGTGCTGCCTTGTTCCACCTTCATTTGATCGACCATATGGTCAAAAAATGGCAGCATCAGCGCCAGCATCAGCAAGCCAGAGAGTGCTTGAATCGCACTATTTCTGAGCAGAAAATGCCCGAAAATACCGTTAAAAAAAGTGGAGAGAAATTTATTCGACATAGGACATTTCTTTATTTTTACTTAAGGTTTTATAACGCGTGAGCAGTGCATTCACTTCTAATAAATCTGCACGAGAAATGGCTTGCAATTCATCGGTGTTGACGACTTTGAATAGCTTTTTGCCAGCGACAGTTTTGGTCACGCCGGTAATGGCGCGTAATGCTTGTTTAAACATTTTTTCATCAACCGACTTCTTGCTGGCACCAACAAGACTTAAAAACGGCGGGGATTTTTCTAACACCACAAGTTGCGCTTCCACTTGCGGGTTAAGACTAATGGCTTGTTTGTATTCATCTTCACGCACAATGGTGATGTCAGACTTCCCGAAAAAAACGTCCATCACAGCAATGTTTGCGTTTTTGCTCTCGAACACTTCGCTAAAAAATTTGGAAATTTCCGGTACGCGGTGATCAAGCAACAGTGTATTGAGGTAAAGCGTTGCAACATCTTGCAGGGGAGCAATCGAAATGCGTTTTTGGCTGAGCTGTTTGATGTCAGAGATCGCATCACTTTTGCGCACCAGCAACACAAAACTTTGTTTGGCGGGGGCGTGATGATCGTTCACTGCCATGAGGGTTTCGCCTGTTTTGCCTTCAAGCGCCAACAGCTCTAACGGCGAGGCTAATAGCGCGTTAATTTCGCCACGATAAAATGCTTCGATCAGCGCTTCACTGGTCTCAAAAACGCGCAGATTGAAATCTACCTCACGTGGCGATATGGTTTTGTCAAAGGCGAGGTTAAACGTGGCATCGCTGCTTTGTTGGGGATTGATTTTTAGGCCGACCTTACTACCGCCAAAAATAATCTTATCTGCATTTTCTTTCGTTTGCGTTTGTGCGACGTCTGCTTGCACAGCAACGATTGCGCTGTTTTCTTCAGCGATAGAAAAAATAGCCCCAAAACATTGGCTGAGAGCGATAAAAAAAGTGATCCAGAATTTGAGCATGGGTGAAGGATATTGTTGTTTAAGCACGTTTTTTCACATCCAACTCTTAACGGAAGCTTTATCAAAAAATTTAAAAGTTTTTTGTAAAAAAAGTTGCATGAAAATACGCATAGTCATGTCATGTTAGAGTGACCGTCGCGTGTTTGAAGACTGGAATAGCTAGTGAATAAATGGTTTATTTCGGGGAACAGTTTTCAAAAAAAATTGCAGAAAATAATGCCAATAAATAGAAGTAAAAAATGAGTCGGGGGCGCCACATTTTTTTCATCACCACGGTGATGAAAATGGGAGTGAAACGTGATGGTTGAGATGAAATAGATAACCTTAATGGGCAACGATAACGAAAAAATACACTTTTTACTCTTATATAAAATCTATGACAATTCTAGTAAAACCAATAAAAACATGGCGTTATCAGCTAGCTGGCATGTTTTTTTAACTTGACCAAATCGGCTAAAAAAGCCAAACTTACGGCTGTTTAAAACTTCGCTCCTACGTATGCTGGGCTAGGCCTACATGCGTGGCGACAAATTCGGAGAAATCTCACGCATGGCAATTAATCAACAGGCTGGCTTCACAGAAACTGACCCACAAGAAACACAAGAGTGGTTGGATGCTTTAACTTCTGTGATCGAAAATGAAGGCACAGAACGCGCTCACTTTTTACTTGAAGCAATGATCGACAAAGCACGCCGTTCCGGCAGCAATTTGCCTTATAACGCCACCACTGCCTATGTGAATACCATTCCAACGCATCAGCAAGCTCCATTGCCGGGTGACCCGGAAATGGAACGCCGCATTCGTGCCTTGATTCGCTGGAATGCGATTATGACGGTATTGCGCGCTAACGAAAAATCACCAGGGGTGGGTGGTCATATCGCAAGTTTTCAATCCGCAGCTACGTTGTACGACGTGGCGTTTAACCATTTTTTCCGCGCTGCCAATGAAAATTTTGGCGGCGATTGCGTCTATTTCCAAGGCCACTCTTCACCTGGTGTGTATGCGCGTGCGTTTTTAGAAGGTCGCATTTCTGAAGATCAACTCGATAACTTTCGTCAAGAAACTGGCGGCAAGGGCTTATCGAGCTACCCGCATCCATGGTTGATGCCAGATTTTTGGCAATTCCCAACTGTGTCGATGGGTTTGGGCCCGTTGGCGGGTATTTACCAGGCACGTTTCTTAAAATACATTCATGACCGCGGTATTGCCGACACATCTGACCGCAAAGTTTGGGTGTTCTGTGGCGATGGCGAGATGGACGAGCCGGAATCGTTAGGCGCGATTTCACTCGCATCCCGCGAAAAATTAGACAATTTAATTTTTGTCATTAACTGTAATTTACAGCGTTTAGATGGCCCTGTGCGAGGCAATGGCAAAATTATTCAAGAGTTGGAATCTGATTTCCGTGGCTCTGGCTGGAACGTACTGAAAGTGATTTGGGGTTCGTATTGGGATCCGCTGTTGGCGATGGATAAAGATGGTTTGCTCAAAAAACGCATGGAAGAATGCGTGGACGGTGAATACCAAAACTTTAAACAAAAAGGTGGCGCGTATACACGTGAACATTTCTTTGGCAAATATCCTGAATTGAAAGAAATGGTGGCAGCGATGTCGGATGCCGACATTTGGCGCTTAAATCGTGGTGGTCACGACCCGCACAAAGTCTTTGCTGCGTACCAATCTGCTGTAAATCACAAAGGTCAGCCAACTGTGATTTTGGCCAAAACGGTCAAAGGTTATGGCATGGGTGAAGCGGGCGAAGGCCAAAATACAACCCACCAGCAAAAAAGCATGGATATTGAGTCATTGAAAAAATTCCGTGACCGTTTTGATTTGCCGATTTCTGATGAACAAGTGGAAAGCTTGAGTTATTACAAACCCGGCCCAGAGTCACCAGAAATTCGTTACATGATGGAGCGTCGCGCTGCCTTGGGTGGTTTTGTACCAGCGCGCCGACGTAAAGGTAACGAGCTAGCCGTGCCAGAATTATCAGCCTTTGAAAATATGTTAGGTGCAACTGGCGAGCGTGAAATTTCAACCACTATGGCGTTTGTGCGTATTTTGTCTACCTTGGTGCGCGACAAGCAAATTGGCAAATATGTGGTGCCGATTGTGCCGGATGAAGCCCGTACTTTCGGCATGGAAGGCATGTTCCGCCAATTAGGGATTTATGCAAGCCAAGGCCAATTGTACGAGCCGCAAGATTCTGACCAAGTGATGTACTACAAAGAGTCAAAAGACGGCCAGATTTTGGAAGAAGGCATTAACGAAGCTGGATCGTTTGCGAGCTGGTTAGCAGCGGCGACTTCGTACAGCGTTACCGGCACGCAGATGATTCCATTCTATATTTACTACTCCATGTTCGGCTTCCAGCGCATCGGCGACTTTGCGTGGGCGGCGGGCGATTCACGCGCACGTGGCTTCTTGCTTGGCGCAACGGCAGGTCGCACTACCTTGAACGGTGAAGGTTTGCAGCATGAAGATGGCCATAGTCATTTGATGTCAGCGACCATCCCAAACTGCGTTTCATACGACCCAACGTTTGCGTATGAGTTAGCTGTGATTATTCAAGAAGGCTTGCGCCGCATGGTGCAAAACCAAGAAGATGTGTACTACTACATCACCTTGATGAACGAAAATTATAGCCACCCAGAGATGCCAAAAGATAGCGCTGACGGCATTTTGAAGGGCATGTACAGCTTTAGCAAATCCAAAGCGAAAGGCCAAAAAGTGCAGCTCATGGGCTCAGGCGTAATTCTGCGTGAAGTGATTGCCGCTGCCGAGTTGCTTGAGAAAGATTGGGGCGTTGCTGCCGATGTGTGGAGCGTAACTAGCTTTACCGAATTGCGCCGTGAAGGCATTGACGCTGAGCGCCAAAATTTACTTAACCCAGAAGCGAAACCGCGCTTAAGCTATATTGAGCAATGCTTGGCAAAAGCGGAAGGGCCTGTGATCGCTTCTACTGATTATATGCGTAGCTTTGCCGACCAAATCCACCCGTTTGTGCCTAACCGTTTTGTCGCTTTAGGTACGGATGGTTATGGCCGCTCAGACTCACGCGAAGCATTGCGTAGCTTCTTTGAAGTGGATCGCTACTACGTGGTATTGGCTGCGTTAAAAGCGCTGGCAGACGACGGCAAATTGCCAGCGAGCAAAGCGGCGGAAGCGATTAAGAAATATAACATTGATGTAAATCGCGCCAATCCGGCAACGATTTAAGCGCTTAGACATAAGGAAATAAAACAACATGTCCATTAAAGAAGTATTAGTGCCGGATATTGGCAATTTTGACACGGTCGACGTCATCGAAGTATTGGTCAAAGCGGGCGACGTGGTCGCCAAAGATGATTCGCTGATTACTTTGGAATCCGACAAAGCCTCGATGGACATTCCTGCGCCGTTTGCTGGCACGGTGAAAGAAGTCAAAATCAATGTGGGCGATTCAGCCAAACAAGGCACCTTGATTTTAATGCTCGATACCGCCGATGCTGCGCCAGCCGAAAAACCCGCGGCCAAACCGACACCAACGCCAGTGGTTGCTACGGTGACTGTCGATACGCAAAAAGTGGCCATTCCTGAGCCAACGCGCCCAGTGGCAGAAGTGCCAAAAGTCATTCAGCCGCAAGCGACGCCAAATCCTGTCGCAGCGAGCAGTACAGGCGAGAGCGGCAAATTAGCACACGCCAGCCCATCTGTGCGTAAATTTGCACGTGAACTCGGCGTGAATTTAGCCTTGGTAAAAGCCTCAGGCCCTAAAAACCGCATTGTACAATCGGACGTGCAGGCCTATGTCAAAGGTGAACTCGCCAAACCACGCACTGAAAATATGGGTGTGGGTTCAGGCTTAAGCGCCTTGCCGATGCCAGTCATCGACTTTAGCCAGTTTGGGAACATCGAAACCAAACCACTTTCACGCATTAAAAAATTATCCGGTGCAAATTTACACCGCAATTGGGTGACTGCGCCACACGTCACCCAGTTTGACGAAGCGGACATTACTGACTTGGAAGACTTTAGAAAATCCATGTTGGCCGAGGCTGAAAAACGCGGCGTGAAACTCACTTTACTCGCTTTCTTGATGAAAGCCGTGGTCAATGCGCTACGTACTTACCCCAACTTTAATGCCTCGCTTTCACCCGAAGGCGACAATTTAATCTTAAAAAATTACTTCAATATTGGCTTTGCCTGCGATACGCCAGATGGCTTGGTAGTGCCAGTGGTGCGCGACGTGAACCAAAAAGACGTGATGGATATTGCGCGTGATTTAGCCGATTTATCCGCCAAAGCGCGTGAGAGAAAACTCAAAGTGGAAGAAATGCAAGGCGGCTGCTTTACCATTTCTAGCTTAGGCGGCATTGGCGGTACCATGTTCACGCCGATTATCAACTGCCCAGAAGTCGCGATTTTAGGCGTATCCCGCGCTGCCATGCAGCCAGTTTACAACAAAGACTCTGGCGGCTTTGACCCGCGCTTGATTATGCCGCTTTCACTCTCTTACGATCACCGCGTGATTGACGGCGCTGATGGCGCAAGATTCACCAGCCACTTGCGGGTGATGTTGAGTGATGTGAGAAGGTTGTTGCTGTAAAATTAAAGGGCGCTCTTAGCGCCCTTTTTGTTACACATGTTTGAGGGAAACAGCCCGATGGAAAAAGAAAATAATTTGTTTGAAGAGTACCTAAAATCTGCAAAAGACCTTGTCTTTGAGCGGTTTTCAAGCCCTTTAATTTTTTCATTTACTGTCTCTTGGTTAATCAGCAACTACAAAATATTGATGGTTATTTTTACAGATCAAACTAACTATTTTCCACTCGAACATAAAATTTGGTTAATTGGTGAGTATCTAAATTGGACAAATGGACTTCTTTATCCAATGATCGCATCTTGCTTTTACACATTTTTATATCCGTTTTTAGATAATAAAATCTCAAAATTTACGCTTCAAAGAAAACTAGAAAAAAGAAACGACATACATGCTCTCGAGAAAATCCAACTTATAACGGTTTAAGAGAAATAAGATATTCATCGTAGGCACTTTAAAATAGAAACTGATCTTAATAATGAATTACGCAATGCGCGGATAACGGAAGAGCAATTGCGCTCGAGAATTGAGGAGTTGACTAATTCAAGTGAAACTCAGAGTAAGCAAAATGATCCCGTTATTGCGAAAAGTAAGAAAGAGATTTTACACGAGCTGAGTGCAGATGATCTCGCTCTTATCTTGGTATTAGGTGAAGTGCTGAATAAGGGGGTGGAAGGATTGACTGAAGCTGCAATTCAGACGACCACAAAACGACCAATGACTAAAGTAAAGCTCTCGCTTAAAAATCTAAAAACGGAAAGTTTATATATCATCGGCACGATGAAAAATTTGTGCTATTGCAGAAAGGTTTAGAGGCCTACGAAAATATTAATAAAAGTCTCAAAAAAGATTGAGTTGATTTGTAATATTTGAGGTTTCTTTCCACAGGTTGGGTACTTTAAACAATTGCGAATTTAAGTTTAATCTTTCCCCATCCATGCCTAGTTTTTGGCAGGCCAATTTAAAGCGCGTAGCGAGTAAGTCTGCAAAAATGCCTTCGCCGCGCATGCGTTTGCCAAATTCACTTTTGTAAGTTTTACCGCCACGGCTTTGCTTCACCAAGCTCATTATGTGATTGGCTTTAAGTGGGAAGTTTTGTTGCAGCCATTCTTCAAATAGTGGTGTGAGCTCTAGCGGCAGGCGTAAAAACACATAGCCAGCTTTGCGTGCGCCAGCAGCGTGGGCTTTTTCTAAAATTTTTTCCATGTCGCCATCATTGAGCGCGGGGATCACCGGCGCGACCATCACGCCGGTGGGGATGCCAGCTTCACTTAGTTTTCGCAAAGTTTCAAAGCGGCGCTCTGGCGCAGCGGCGCGCGGTTCTAGCTTACGGGCGATATTTCTATCAAGCGTGGTGATGCTGAGCCAAATGCTCGCAAGGCCTTTTTTTGCCATGGGGGCGATTAAGTCAATATCGCGTTCCACCAACGCAGATTTTGTGACGAGTGAAAAAGGGTGGTTAGCTTCACTCAAAACTTCAATGATTTTTCGGGCGAGTTGATATTCGCGCTCAATCGGTTGGTAAGCATCTGTATTCATGCCGAGTGCGATTGGCGCACATTGGTAGCCCGGCTTGGCAAGTTCTTTTTTTAAGATTTCAGGCGCGTCCGGCTTCATGAGTAAGCGCGATTCAAAATCTAAACCCGGCGACAAGCCCAAATACGCGTGGCTGGGGCGGGCGTAGCAATAAATACAGCCATGCTCGCAGCCGCGGTAAGGGTTGATGGTGCGGTCAAACGGAATGTCGGGTGAGTTTACGTAGTTAATCACACTTTTGGTCGCATCGACCATCACTTCGGTTTTCAGTGGCGGTGCAGCTTCATCCAAACTGCCCCAGCCATCGTCAATCGCTTCGCGGGTGCGTGCGTCAAACCGGCTGACTGCGTTGCTGCTGGCAGCGCGGCCTTTAAATACAAGCGGTTTAAAAATAGGCGAACTCATGTGCAAAATTCTAACATTCACTCCTTTTGTGGCATATCAAAAGCTTGAACGAAAATAGCGTTAGAATGAGCCATCCATAATATTTTTAGGAGCTTTGCAATGTTGGTTTCTATTCAGATGCAAAAGCGAGCGCCACAAGTATTTGCATTGTTCAATTTAGGCTTTCGACCATTTTTTCTGGGTGGAGCCGTGTTTGCGTTAGTTTCAATTTTTGCTTGGTTGGGTTTGATTAACCATTGGTTTGCTGACCAACAAGCGATGACCAGCACCGTAGTGAGTTTAAGCCAGTTGCATGCGCATGAAATGTTGTACGGCTATACGATGGCGATTATTGCCGGATTTTTACTCACGGCGGTTAAAAATTGGACGGGTATCCAAACCTGCCACGGCTGGCAGCTGGCAATTATATTTGCGTGTTGGTTGGCTGCACGGGTGCTTAACCTTGTGCCTTCAAGCTGGATGCACGCTGCCGTGGTATTTGATGCCTTGTTTAATGTTGGCTTAATCGCGGCGCTGTTCATCCCAATTTTGCGAGCCAAACTTTGGTCTCAGCTCGCGGTGGTGGTGAAAGTGCTGTTGCTTACAATTGGTAACTTGCTGTTTTATCTACAAGTATTTGGCGTGGTGGCGCAAGGCGCATTATCTTCGCAAATATTGGCCTTGGTATTGGTGTTGAGCTTGATCATGATGATTGGCCGCCGTGTGGTGCCGTTTTTTATTGAGCGCGGCGTGGGTTACGCTGTGAAGCTTAAGCAAAACAAATGGATTGATATCACCATTATGCTGTTGTTTGTTGCGTGGCTCATCAGCTTATTATTCGGGTTGAGCAATGTTGCCTCAATCATTTGTGCGGCGATTTTTTTACTCAATGGTTATCGCTTGCTTGACTGGCATACCAAAGGCATTTGGCAAAAGCCGCTGCTCTGGAGCTTATACGTTTCGCTTTGGTTGATTAACTTCGGGTTCTTGCTGAGCGCTTTACAATCACTGATGAATATCCCACACACTTGGTTGCTGCATTTTTTCACTATTGGCGGTATTGGCTTGATTACGTTAGCGATGATGTCGCGCGTGAGTTTGGGGCATACCGGTAGAAATATTCACCAGCCACCCACGCTCATACAAGGGGCTTTTATGCTGATTGTCTTGAGTTTAGTATTTAGGTTTTTTCTGCCTGTATTTGCCGCTCAATATTATGTTTGGTGGGTGAATTTTTCTGGCGCTTTTTGGATCGCTGCATTTGCGCTATTTGTGTATGCCTACGCGGCCATTTTGATCAAACCACGCGTTGATGGCATGGATGGCTAACCGGCTCATTTAATTCCCCCTGTTTTTAGAATGCACCTTAACGGTGCATTTTGTTTTTCTGCTAGTAATGTTTAATGCACCAGAAAAACACGTATTCACTCCCACACTTACTTGCCCCTATTGCAGAAATTGTCTATGTTATTGATTTTAAATAATTTAAGCATTTATCTTTATTTGATTGAATAGACATATTAGGGCTTATTTTTTCTTGGTACAGGATTTGCTTTTCTAGTATCAAAAGCAAGCTGCTTTTTCAACAAAATTAATGGCGAGGGTCGTTTTTCATATGTAAGTGTTAAGTGTGGACTGGAGCGTATCATGGCTAAAATAATCATCACTTTGTTATTACTAGGTGTTTCAACAATCAGTGCAGCGTTTACCACAGATGCATTTGTGGCAAAAATTAGCGCGCATTTATTAAAAGTCTACGTTGCTGTTCCCAATGGGTTCGGCATGGGCTCAGCAGTGGTGATAGCACCTGACCAAGTTGTGACTAACTGCCATGTGATTGCTGACGCACAAAACGTCACTGTGGTGGTCAACGATGAAAAGCTACCTGCAACCGCACTAAAAGCGGATTGGCACCACGATTTATGTATTTTAAAAGTAAGTGGCTTAGAGGCTTTTAATTTGCCTGTCGCTAATATCGGTTCTAGCGAAAAACTCAACTACGAACAACCGGTGTATTCAATTGGTTTTGCGAATAACTCTCCGCGTGCAAATGCCACTTTTGGCTATGTAAAAGGCCTTTACAAGCTGGATGACAGCGTGGTGGTGCGTGCAAGCAATACCTTTAGATTGGGGGATAGCGGCGGCGGTGTGTTTGATGAGGATGGAAACTTGGTGGCGATTATTGCAGTTAAAAGCCCAGGAAAACAGGCGTTCTACTACAACATGTCAGTTGAATGGGTGAAAGCCCTTATGAATGCGCCAGAGCAAAATATTATCACCAAAAGTGAACTGCCATTCTGGGCCGAAGCACCGGCAAAATGGCCTTACTTTATGAAGATCGTACACCCGTTTAAAACTGGTGATTGGGAAAAGTTAAGCATCATTGCGAGTGAATGGGCAGAAAAAGAACCTCAAGCTTTAGAGGCAACTTTCTACCAAGCGGTTGCAGAGTATGGCCTCAAAAAAACAGATTATGCTGAGTTACATTTGAAACAAGTGGTGAGCATGAACCAACTACACAGTGGTGCAATGCACTATTTGGGCTTAATTGCCGAGAAAAGTGGCAAACATTCAGAGGCACTTGAAATGGTGGCGATGCTTGACCATCTAGAAGATCGCACGGCCGTGACTGACTTAAAAGTCGCAATTGGCATGCCAGAATAATCTGTAAATAAAAACAAAAAAGCCGATCAATGTTGATCGGCTTTTTTGTTTACAATTGTTATCACGTTTTTTGCGAAATAAACTGGCAGGCCACCGCGCTTAAATAAGGTAAAGATTGCAACGCCAGCATGGTCACCCATAGTTGTGCATCCACGTTATTAAAACCACGTGTATACAGCATCGCGAAGCTGGCAATAATAAGTGCCAACAAAATGCCTGTTTCTTCTCGTATGGGCGTAAAAAATTGCCATTTGCTGGCTTTGGTTTTGCCTTTGGCGGTGACCACAAATACACCGGCCTTTTGAATAATGCCCATCATCACGCCGCGTGCAATGGCGTGCGAAAGCCCTAAGCTTGCAAGTGATGCGCCAAAAATATCAGCCCATTTGCATTGCATCGTTTTGCGATAAAGAATCGGGCCAAGCGCTGCTTTGATCGCCAAAAAGCAAATAATCGGCACCAGCATAATCGCCACTGGCAAGCTAAACATTTTGGGGAAAGCCAGCATGGCAAGTGTCCAAAACAGCGCGCCGATGGTAAAAATCAGCTGTAATGCATCGCCCAGCCAGCCAAACCAACCGGTTAAAAAGTGGTAGCGCTGACTAAATGAAAGGCTTGATTTTCCAACCAGTTTAGGGATATGGTGTTTCAAAATTTGCATTGCGCCAAAGGCCCAACGATAGCGCTGCGATTTCAATGCTGAAAAATTCGAAGGCGTTAAACCGCGACCAAAAGTGTCATCCACGTAACGCAATTCAAAATTATTTTCGAGTAAACGTAAGCCAAGTTCAGTATCTTCACAAATACACCATTCTGACCAGCCTCCTAAATCCGCCAAGGCTTTATGGCGAATTAAGGTCATGGTGCCATGTTGAATCAAGGCGTTGCGCTCGTGGCGGTGATGCATGCCGATGCGGAAAAATCCTTCAAACTCCCAGTTACACATACGGCGGAAAAAGTTATTTTCCCAATCGCGGTGAGCTTGTGGGGCTTGTACAACGGCCACGGATGTTTCTAAAAAGTGCGGCACCAACGTGGCGAGCCAATCTTCAGTGACGACATAGTCGGCATCAACTACGCCAATCACTTCGGCATCCGTTGCGGTTTTTGTCAGTGCAAAATTGAGAGCCCCTGCTTTAAAGCCAGGCCAACTTGGCAAATGGAAAAATTTAAAATTATCTGGCAAGGTTGCCATGTAGGCTTCAATCGGCTTCCATTTGGCTTCGTCTTTGGTGTTGTTGTCGACCACAATGACTTCTAAATTTTTATAGTATAATTTTTGCAAACTATCAATCGTGGCGATCACCATATCTGGCGGCTCGTTATAGCAAGCTAGATGAATGGAAACTTTAAGCTCATGGTCGGCTGACAAAGGGGTTGCACGTGCGTACACGCGCCGCCAAGCTTTTTTAAACATCACCTCGCTAAACTCCACTGCGTAGATCATCAAGACCAGCGAAGTGAGCGCCATGCCTAAAATCAAGCCACCCAGCACGATAAAATCACGTAGCGTAAAGTAGTAATCACCTGGTAAATTCCAAGTAATCACCAACGTGGTGATACAGGCTTGGAATAGCACTGCCATCGACATCACGCCGCCAAAGCCCCATTCTTTAAAGCGCCAGCCGATAAAAACAATTGGCAAAAATGCAAGCAGGGTAGACCAAGCGGCCTTGGCAACCCAGCGGTTATCTTCTGGTACAGCGCCTTGTAGTGAGTATTTTTCATGGCGTTCAGCGTTAAACATGCCCCAATATGGCCCCGCCCAGCCTTCAAGTTTGACTTTCCATGGTTGGTCAAAGGCTTCCATTAGGTAATAGTCGTAATCTTGAAAGGCATTTTTAGCCAAAAATTCGCGTACAAATTTTGCCTGATTCACTTCATTGGCGACAGACTCTCCAATCGCAGGGCCGTGGCTAGGCCAGCCAATTTCGGTAATGACAATTTTTTTTCTAGGGTAAGCTTCCATCAACTCTTTATAGCGCTCAATACTGTAGTCGACGGCTCTGTCAATCGGCACACCTTCGTGGTATGGCAACAAATGCACGGCGATATAATCAACGTGTTTGACTAGCTCTGGATTTTTTAACCACACATGCCAAGGCTCGGCGGTAGAAATCGGCACGCTGGAATGTTTGCGAACGTCTTCAATGTAAGTAATTAGTTTTTCTACCGGCAAATCATTACGTAGTAGCGATTCATTGCCGACAATAGCGCGTTCAATATTGCCGTAGTATTTGATTTTTTCTTTAAGCGCAGAAGTTTCACGCTGATTGGCATTGTCCTCAGCACCTATCCACGCACCAGCCGTTACTTGTATATTTTGCTTAGCCGCCAGCGCAATGATTTCATTATTTTCTAGCGCAGAATAAAGCCGGATACGATTAGTGAGTTTTTTTAAGATGGTTAAATCTTGACTCAGCTCAGCAGTATTGGGAAATGTTTTATCAAACGGGCTTTGGTCAGCCCGAAAGCCGCTAAAAGCAAAGCCGTTGACGACAGGCTTAACATTAATGAGCGGCAGTGCGCGGTTGGTGAGTGACCATAGCCCAACGTGTAGCCCCGCGATCAGCAATGCAAATAAAATGGGTGGATAGATTTTTTTCAAAAATTGCATCGTAAGGTCTAGATAAAATTAAACAGATTTTTTTGGCAGGCTCGCTAGTAGTACAAGCACCTGCATTACCAACCAGCACATCGCGCTGATATTATTCGGCTCCAACTGTAAGCACATCCAAGCCAATATACTGGCTACAAAACTCAGTGCAAAGTATCCATACTGTTGAATGTTGCTAGAGCCACAAGCGCGTTGAATAAGCAAAGTAACAGCGGGCAGTAAAAATAACAAAATAGGAAAATCGCGGTAACGCCCATCGGTAAAAATTAAATAGCTACCGACAAAATTTGTAATGACGAGTGCAATCAAGCCATATTGTGTCAGTCGTTGGTAATCTTTTCGGGTGGCCTGATGCATCGCGATATTGTTGATTGCCCAAGGTTGTGCTGCCACCACTAACCACCCAATCAGTGCTACGCCGCCAAGTGCTAGCCACTCGTTGACGTTGCGGCTGGCCGCAAAAAGATAATCCCACTGTAACATGGCGACCAGTCCGGCAGATGCGCCTAATGCGGCTAATCCAAGCAGTACCGGTTTGCGGTTTTCATTTTTTTGAAGCGCAAGCGCCAGAAGTAAACCTGCGCCTAGCAAAGCAAAAATAATAGGTTTAAAGCCATCGTTTCTGGTCGAAACTGGGCCATGAAGTGCGAACTTCTGTGTAAAGTCAGTTGCAAAAATCCCCCAATAGCCGCCCACGGTGCCTTCCAAGTTTCTTTTCCAAGGTTGGTCAATGGCTTCAATCACGTTGTATTGCCAATGGTTTGTTTGTGCGGCGCTTAAAAACTCACGAATATATTTTGCTTCATTCACCAAGCTAGGATTTGATTCAAAACGTTGACGACCCATCGACGGCCAACCGGTTTCACCGATCAGGATAGGTTTTGAAAAAACAGTTTTTAGTTCGGTCATCACGTTGCTGGTATGTGTGACAGCTTGCTCAATGGCAACTGGATGATCTTCCCAATAGGGCAAAATATGCACGGTGATAAAATCCACATGCTGTTCCATGCCACGATGTTTTTTCCAAAATTCCCATACATCAGCATAAGTGATTTTTGCGCTGGTGTTTTTGCGCACTTGCTGAAGATAACGCTGCATAGCGAGTTCTTTTTGTTCGCCACGGAGTAGCACTTCATTGCCAACCACGACCGCTTTGATCGTTTCTGGGTGCGCGTTGGCCACTCGCGTTGCCAATTCAATTTCTGCTTGATTCATTTTATCAACCCAGCCGATCCACACGCCTAGATAGACTTTTAAACCAAATTTTTTGGCAGCTTCCGGTACGTAATCCATGCCTTGGCTAACGGAATATGTGCGAATGCAACCAGTGATTTTTGCCAGTTTTTCTAAGTCTGCATCAATTTGTTCTGGGCTAATGCGCGTGGTTGGGATGAGCGGTGTTTGGTCTTTTCCATAATATGGTGCGTAGGAGACGCATTGTAACTTGCCATTTTCAAGCGTTGGTTCGGCAAGTGCAACGCCTTGGTTTTGCTTAAACAGCCATGCGCCGACCAGGATAAAAAGTAGCATGTGCAAAGTGCAGAAGATCAGCGGGGCTTTCAAGAAACTTTTATTCATTTGGGTGCAGTGTGTTTTAAATCTTTATTAATAGGGGAATTGTTAATTTTTTTGAATAAGGATTGATTTTGCATGAATGATTCAACTAAGATAGCCGGATTGTTGCGTTACTAAATTTAAGCGTCGTGTCTAACAATATACGCTTCGTTAAGGTGTAGAATGCGTGGTTTCCTAGTTGCGTATTATTTTGTTTTGGTCGTGCGCCAGCATCAAACTTGTTGTAAATTCAACCCACTAAAATTCAGTCTTCCATTATTTAGCAAATTGTAACATGAGAAAAATTTTATTCGTTTTGGCCCTAGGATATTTTACTTTTGCCAGTACAGCATTTGCCGCGCCTAAATTTACCGGGCAAAACTTTAGTGGAGAGTATGTCTGCAAGGGCCGCAATGAAGTGGTGGGCGAGTATGAAGTGTTTGTTAAACTCAAGCTTAACCGTATTAGTAGCTATGGAAAATTTGGTGTGTACGATTTTAGTACCGAGACCGAAAATAACGTGGTGTATTTTGGGCAAGCGGTCGCCAATGGTAACCGCATGGCGCTTACGTTTAAATTATCTGAAGCGCGTCATGCCGAATACAGCACCGGTATCGGTGAGTTTAGATCAATCGGCAAAAATCGTTGGGCGTTCCAAAATAAATATTACGAACCGGATGACAGCGGTGGTAATTATGGCAGCGAGGACTGTGCCATGAAAAAAACAGCGATGGTTGCTAAATCAGCTACAAAAATTAAAAGCAACAAACCTGGCGCTTAAAAAAGCGTTTACCTTCTTCCCACAGTGCTAATCATCGGTTTGATGCCGGTGATTAGTGATAAAATCTCGCCCTAATTCATCTTTTCTTTACTGTATTTAAGGGTTTGCATGAGCCAACTAATTGAAATTTTAGTCCCCGATATTGGCAATTTTGATAGCGTCGATGTGATCGAGGTGCTGGTAAAAGCCGGTGACACCATTGCCAAAGAGGATTCTTTAATGACTGTCGAGTCAGACAAAGCCTCAATGGATATTCCATCCTCTCACGCTGGCGTAGTCAAAGAACTCAACGTAAAGGTTGGCGATAAGGTTTCAAAAGGCTCGCTGATTTTATTGGTAGAGGCAGAGGTTACTGCGAGTGTACCTAACCAAGTTGAAGCGCCTAAAGCAGAAAGTAAACCCGCAGCGCCGCAAGCCGCCCAAGCACCTACACCAGCTGTTGCAAACGGCAATAACGATATTTCAACGCAAGTGGTCGTTTTAGGTTCCGGTCCTGGTGGCTACACCGCAGCTTTCCGTGCTGCAGACTTAGGCCTAAAAGTGGTCTTGATCGAACGCTACCCAACCTTGGGTGGCGTCTGCTTGAACGTTGGCTGTATTCCTTCCAAAGCCTTGTTGCACACGGCTAAAGTGATAACTGAAGCTGAAGAAACTGCGCACCACGGCCTAACCTTTGGCAAACCTAACATTGATTTAGACAGGCTGCGCAATTGGAAAGCCAGCGATGTGGTAGGCAAACTCACAGGCGGTTTGGCACAAATGGCCAAAGCACGCGGTGTAACGGTGGTGAATGGCGTTGGTCAATTTACTTCCCCTAACCAAATTTCTGTCACAGCGGCTGATGGTAAAGTGACGTTAATCGGTTTTGAAAATGCGATTATCGCAGCTGGCTCGCAAGCGACAAAATTCCCCGGCGCACCGGAAGATGAAAGAATCATGGACTCCACCGGCGCATTGGCGTTGGCAGATATTCCTAAACGCATGTTGGTGATTGGTGGCGGCATTATTGGCTTAGAGATGGGCACAGTGTACGACGCGCTGGGTTCAAAAGTGAGCGTGGTAGAATTTATGGATGGCTTGATTACCGGCTGTGACCGTGACTTGGTGCGCCCCTTGCAAAAGCGCATGGAAAAACGCTTTGAAGTGATCATGCTTTCCACCAAAGTTGCAAAAATTGAGGCCAAAAAAGACGGCATTCACGTGAGCTTTGAAGGAGAAGCAGCTCCCAAAGAAACTCAAGTGTATGACCGCGTGCTTGTTTCAATCGGCCGTCGACCTAACGGCAAAAACATTGGCGCGGAAAATGCCGGTGTTGCGGTAGATGAGCGCGGTTTTATTGCGGTTGATAAGCAAATGCGCACTAACGTGCCACATATTTTTGCAATCGGCGACATTGTCGGTCAACCGATGTTGGCACACAAAGCCACGCATGAAGCCAAAGTGGCGGCAGAAGTGATTGCAGGCCATAAAACAGAATTTGTGGCAAACGTGATTCCAAGCGTAGCCTACACTGACCCTGAAGTGGCTTGGGCGGGCATGACTGAAACTGAAGCGAAAGCCAAAGGCATCGAGATTGAAAAAGCCTCTTTCCCTTGGGCTGCAAGTGGTCGCGCACTTTCAATTGCACGTACTGAAGGCACGACAAAGTTGATTTTTGATAAAACCACCCATCGCGTGATTGGCGCTGGGATTGTTGGCACCAACGCGGGTGAGTTGTTGGCAGAAGCGGTATTAGCCATTGAAATGGGCGCCGATGCGCATGATTTAGGCTTAACGATTCATGCACACCCAACGTTATCAGAAACGGTTTGCTTTGCTGCCGAGCTAAAAGAAGGCACGATTACCGATATGATGCCGCCTAAAAAACGGTAGAAATTTGGTGAGTAAAAAAGCCGCAAATTTGTGGCTTTTATCATGCTAGCTGCATTAACTCTTTTCGTGTGAGTTGCAAGTTCAGAAGACGTTTTATTTAAATTATTGAAAGTTGCAAACAAGAACTGCTTTTTGGTGCGTTAGTTTGTACAACTTGGCTAAGTGTTTTTTTCTAAGGTTATATGACTCAGTAATGGTGCTACCCTAACCAAGATCAACCTTGTTTCCTAAAATAACTGGGGCATATATTGCAGAGTCAATTTTGACCAGATAAAGCATCAAGCTTTCGTTTAAATCGTATTGTGTTCCAGAAGATAGCGAAATATCTAGAAAGCATTCCCCACTACTTCCGCAGCTAAGTTTTACGTCATCAAATGTGCCGTCTTTATCTATGTCAATAGAGCTGTAAATTTTACTTATACCATCTACGTCTCAATCTGACTTTAGACTTCTGATTTTGTCAGAGTAAAGCATTTGATCAACTTGAGCGCAAAACGGAGATTTGGTTTTGAGAGTATTTTGTAGGTGACTTATATTGCTCTCTGCTAAGACATTTGTGGAAACCAAAAATACAAAAGCACCAATCAACTCTCTTCTTTTCATGTTAGTTGTCGCGATTCTAATGTTGCGCTATCGGTCTCTCTTGGCCATCACGGTGACAAATTGCCAATCTATGATGGTTGTTGACTATTCACACGCTACTTCTTTAATTTCTGCTTCTGGGAACTCAGCCTTCACGTCTTTTAAATGGCCAATATCGCTGGCAGTGGCGTTATTAATGGATAAACTAAAATTGCCTGCGCCTTGTTCGCGTTGTGATTTCGTCACATTTTTTACGCCTTTGGCTTTAAGGTCTTCATACAGTTTTGTGGCGAGGGTTTCATCTTCAAAAATGCCAAATGAAATAGCATTTTTCCATTTGCTGTCTTGCAAAATATATAAATCGCTCACGCCCATGCCGCGCAGCTCTGCTGCTTTTTCTTGCGCGGCTTGGCTTGATTTTAATTTTGGTAAATACACCCAGTAACGTTTGGCTTCGGTCGGTGTGTGTTCCTTTAAAGTGGCTTGCAGCAATAATTTATTCGCCATGGTTTGGGCATTATCAATATTATTTTTGGTGAAAATTCCCCATTCGTAACAACCTTTGGCTTCTGTCACGTTCACGCTGCTTTGTGGGGTTGCTGTCGCTTCTGGTGGGGTAGCGGCAGGTGTTTCGATGTTGGTTTTTGGTAGCAAATCGAGTTGATGCTCTGTGAGTAGATGAATTCTATCCGGCTCAATTTCTGTATGCGCGGCCGAAGGCGTGGCACGGTAAAACACATCTTGGTTAAAATAAACCCAGATGCCGATGTTAATAATCACGAGTAAGCTAACAATGTATCTCATGGAATTTCACTTTAAATGCTTAATTTAACTAAGCCGTCTAACACTAGGTTTTCTATGATTTCTATAGATTCCATAACGGTGTTGGGCTGCCCATCTTTAAAAAAGTTTTGTTGCAATTGCACAGCGCTGCCGCCGCTTAATATGCAAATGGGTGTTTGTTGGTAGGTGCTTTTTACAGCGTTATAAAAGGCATTCGTTGCGCCAATGGCCGCTGCCAGTGTGCCCTTGATGATCGCCTGTTGCGTATTTTTACCAAAAAAACCGCTATCATTCAACGCAAATTCTGTCACGTTCGGTAATCCTGCTGTGCCAATATGCAAACTTTTTTGCATTAAATTCAGGCCGGGCAGAATCATGCCACCGACAAATTCTGCTTTATTTTCTTTTGCAATGAGCGCATCAATCGTGATCGCAGTGCCAGCATTCACAACCACACAGCTGGTATTTTTTAAGTGCCAAGCGCCAATCAATGCTGCCCAGCGGTCGATGCCAAGCTGAGCCGGATTTTCGTAGCCGTTCAAAATCCCACAGGCTTCTGCCGAGGCAGTGGCAAAAGTAACTTCTGCGCCAGCCAATTTCTTTGCCAACATGTTGGCATGTGCTTCGCCAGCCACATTGGCGATCATCACGCGATTAGCTGTTGGAAAATTAATTTCATCTAACTGGCTATTCAGTGCCGCACCAGTATTAAGCAAGTGTCCTTGCGCATCAAACACGCCCCATTTGGTGCGCGTGTTGCCTGCGTCTATCGCCAATAATGTAGCTGTTTGCGTCATGCGTTGCCTCTCATGCATTACTTCTTAGGCTAATTTCGCCAGATGAAAAACGCGTTAAGCCAGCCAACGTTTGCACCAATAATACGCCATCTTCTTCCACATTAAAAACCGTGCCGAGTGTCTCACTGCCGTTCGGGTGTAACATTTTTACAGGTTGCTGATGGTAAGCGTGCAGGCTATTCCATTCATCGCGTAGTGCGCTAAAGCCCTCTTGCTCAAACTGCTGAAAAATTTCAGCGGCATGGTGACAAAAATGCGCAAGAAAATGGTTGGGGTTCATCTCCGCATGCAAACTTTTTACATCGGTCACGGGTTGATCAATGGTTTTTTTCATGGCATCTGGCAAATGTAAATTCAAGCCAACGCCAATCACGGCGTGGGTTGGGCCTTCCATGTCGCCTTGCAATTCAATCAAAATGCCCGCGAGTTTCTGAACTTCCTCAGTATTTTTCACCACAATATCGTTGGGCCATTTAAGCTGTGCTTGTGTAATGCCAAATTGGTGTAGCGTACGTGCCAGCGCCACGCCCACGGCTAAACTTAGGCCTGAGAGTGAAGCTGCGCCATTTTGAAAACGCCAAAGCAACGAAAAAGTGAGGCTGCTGCCAAGGCCAGAGGCCCAAGTGCGGCCACGCCTGCCACGGCCTTGCGTTTGCAAATTGGCGACCACGCAGCGCGGTGTTTGCCTTTTTTCTGGCAAGGTTTGCATTAAATAACTGTTGGTAGAAGGCAAAAAATCATGAATTTCTAACGCAAAGTTGTGATTTAAATGTTTAGCGTGAATTTCCGCCAAAATCGCCTCTTCACTCAGCCAAGTAAACGCTTGTGGAAATTTATAGCCGCGCCCATGTACCGAAAAAATTTCAATATTCAATCTTGCAGCTTCTTGCAGCGCGTTCCACACCGTGGCGCGCGATACATTTAAATGCTTAGCAATGGCTTGGCCGGAATGAAATTTACCGTCGGCCAGCAATTTTAAAATAGGAAAAGTAAGGGGAAGACTCATGCGCGAGAGTGTAACACAGCGGGTTTTAGATGATTTCTCAAGGTAAACCGCGTAATTAGGGCGCAATTTGCAATTTGCTAATTTATTCAAGCAGGCTGACATGCGTGTAAAATGCAGCCATCCACTGAATTTTATTTTTTTAAAGATTGATTATGTCCGAAAAAGCACCGATTCCTTCAGGCTCAAATTTTATCCGCGCGATTATTGAAAAAGATTTTGCGGAACAAAAATTCGCCAATAAACCTTGGGCAGGCACGCCGGGCGATGCCGCGCACCACAACGCCGGGCAAACTGATTTTGCCAAAATCCGCACGCGCTTTCCGCCTGAGCCAAATGGTTATTTGCACATTGGCCATGCCAAATCCATCTTTTTAAATTTTGGCCTGGCGCGAGATTACGACGGCATTTGCCACATGCGTTTTGACGACACCAACCCGGAAAAAGAAAGCCAAGAATATGTTGATAGCATCACCGAGATGGTGCAATGGCTGGGCTTTGGTTGGGAAAATACGCGCCCCGATGGCGCACAAGAAAATAATCTTTATTTTGCTAGCAACTATTTTGATTTTATGTACGCCGCCGCTGAGTGTTTAATTACACGCGGCCAAGCTTATGTCGATGAGCAAAGCGCTGAGGAAATGCGCATCAACCGCGGCACACTGACAGAAGCGGGCAAAGATTCGCCATTCCGCAACCGTTCGGTTGAAGAAAATTTGCGTATTTTTAGAGAAATGCGCGATGGCAAACACGCCGATGGCAGCATGGTGCTGCGCGCAAAAATCGACATGGCCTCGCCCAACATCAACATGCGCGACCCCGCCATTTACCGCATTCGCCGTGCACACCACCACAACACCGGTGATAAATGGTGCATTTACCCGATGTACACCTACGCGCACCCGATTGAAGACGCGCTGGAAATGGTGACGCACTCGATTTGCACGTTGGAATTTGAAGACCAACGCCCATTTTACGATTGGTTGATGAACAACTTGGCCGATGCCGGCATGATCGCCAAACCCGTGCCTTACCAATATGAATTTGCGCGCTTAAACTTAACCTACGTGGTGCTTTCAAAACGCAAGTTGATTCAACTTGTGGAAGAAAAACACGTGAGCGGTTGGGATGACCCACGCTTGCCAACCCTCGCAGGCGCGCGCCGCCGCGGCTATGCGCCGGAAGGTTTTAGATTGTTTACTGACCGCATCGGTGTGAGCAAAGCGGATAGTTGGATTGAATACAATATTTTAGAAGACTGCATGCGCGAGGTGCTTAACGAATCTGCCCCGCGCAAAATCGGCGTGCTAGACCCAATTAAACTCGTCATCGACAACTATCCTGAAAATTCAGAGGAAGATTGCTTTGCGCCTAACCATCCGCAAAAACCGGAACTTGGCAAACGCGTCGTTAAACTTTCCAAAGAGCTTTGGATCGAGCGCGAAGACTTTATGGAGGAGCCGAGCAAAGGCTACTTCCGCTTGTTCCCCGGCAATATGGTGCGCCTGCGTTACGGCTACGTGGTGAAATGTTTGGGTTGTGAAAAAGACGCAGCTGGCAACGTGACTACCGTCCATTGCGAGTACATGCCAGACACAAAATCCGGCACACCGGGTTCAGACAGCGTAAAAGTGAAAGGCAATATCCATTGGGTGAGCGCCAACCACGCTTACCAAGCGGAAATTAGAATGTACGACCGCCTCTTTAAAGACCCACACCCCGGCAGCGGCGACCGCGATTTTTTGGAAGACATTAACCCAGATTCAGTGAAAACCATCACCGCGCAACTTGAGCAAAGCGCGCAAGCAGCGAATGCGGGCGATATTTTCCAATTTGAACGCCACGGCTACTTTGTGGCAGATAGAAAAGACAGCTTGGTGGGCAAGCCTGTGTTTAACAGAACGGTGACGTTGCGGGATGCTTGGCAGAAGTAGATGAACAATAGATTTCTGCAAAAAAATGTGAGTATGCTATGACGCGAATTTTTCGTTCAGTAAAAGAGCCTATTAGAGCTGGCCTTACTTGGGAGGAAATGTGGCGAGGTTCAGACAATGGTCTAATAACAAGCTGGGAGCGTGGTAGAGAAAAAGCTATAGAAGTACCTGAATTAGCTGAAAAGTGTTTGAACGGGGAACTCCCAGTTTTAGTGTGGAAGGGTGGTTTAGAAAAAGCAATAAAAGGCGAAAAACTTGGTTCTCTCTTTTACTTGGCAATGTGGCAAGGATTGAGAGGTGAGGATTTGAGCATTGAATTGGTTCAGAATACGACATTAAGTTGCTCAAAAACCAATGTGCTAGTTACTTTTACCCCAAATTTGATTGATGCTGAAAAAGAGGCAGGCATTTGAGATCTTCAGAATTTGTAGCTATTGACGTAGAAACTGCAAATCCTGATGTGTCGTCTATTTGTCAAATTGGTATTGCAAAGTTCTCAGGTAATCAAATTGTTGAGGAATGGGTAACGCTAATTAATCCTCAAGATTACTTCGATTTTTTTAATGTTGAAATTCATGGAATTACTGAGCGTGATGTAATTTACGCGCCAACCTTCCCAGAAATTTTAGAAAAATTAGAGTACTTCTTGGTAGGTAATGTTTGTGTATGCCATACCCATTTTGATCGCATCTCAATTACAAAAGCTTTAAACAAATACTCTTTGCAAATCCACCCTATAAATTGGCTAGACTCTGCGCGCGTTGCAAGAAGGGCATGGGAAGAGTTTGCATGGACTGGATACGGCCTAGCAAACATTTGTCAAAAAATTGGTTATGAGTTTAGACACCACGATGCTCTAGAGGATGCGAAAGCCTCAGGGTGCGTGATGCTAGCTGCAATCGAGAAAAGTCAGCTTGACTTGGCTTCATGGCTTCAACGAGTAAGTCAGCCAATTAATTTGCAACTATCATCACAAGGCTCTTGTATAAAAAGAGCCGGAAATCCTGAAGGTGTTCTGTATGGTGAAATTATTGTATTTACTGGAGCATTAAGTTTGTCTAGAGGAGAGGCTGCTAATCTGGCAGCGAATATGGGATGTACTGTTGAGCAAGGGGTTACAAAGGAAACAACAATTTTAGTAGTTGGTGATCAAGATATTTCAAAGCTGGCTGGAAAAGATAAAAGTTTAAAACACCAGAAAGCTGAAAAATTGATCGCTAAAGGGTACAACATCAAAATTATTTACGAAAATGATTTTTTTGAGTTAATTTCAAAAATATAAAATCCACACTAAAACTTTATGATAAAACCCTTAGTACAGAGTCAAGCCTACCGCCTCCTTAACCACGGCCCAACCACACTCATCACTTCTGCCCACAATGGCAAACGCAATATCATGGCGGCGGCGTGGGTGTGTGCGTTGGATTTTGACCCACCCAAAGTGACGGTGGTGATTGATAAAAAAACGTTTACGCGTGAGTTGATTGAGGCTGAAGGCACGTTTGCGATTAACTTGCCGTGCGTTAAACAAATTGAGTTGGTGAAAAAAGTCGGCTCTGTGAGTGGGCGAGATTTTTTAGAATCTGACAAATTTGCTGAATACGGCATTGAAACCTTTGCCGCGCAAAAAATTGCTGCGCAGTTGGTGAAGGGTTGCGTGGCGTGGTTAGAGTGTAAAATCATCCCTGAGTCGCATCACCAAAATATTTATGATTTATTTGTCGCAGAAGTCATTGCAGCGCAAGCGGATGCGCGTGTGTTTAAAGATGGGCGTTGGCATTTTGAAGGCTTTGATGACTTACGCACCATTCACCATGTGGCGGGCGGGGCGTTTTTTGCCACGGGGCAAGAGTTCTAAAATTTTTAAATTTTACGCCAAGACCTTTACTTAACTTTACCCATGCTTAACGCCACTTAACCCGTTGTTTTTTTATAATGCACTTGCAACCTGATTGGTGTCGTGAGTTTAATCGAGTTTTCTTGCGGTGCTTCAGGTTGTGGTTTTTCCCCGTAGTACCTTAGGTCACCTTTTTTAAGGTGGCCTTTTTTATTTGTATATTCTAAACAGCTTGATTTTACGCAACTTTACTAAAGCCTAACGCAACTTAACATGGCGCTTGCCTATAATTCTCCCATCGGTTTTTAAGTCATCACGAAGCGTTTTTAGGAGATTACAACATGCGTTTAAATCAATTTTCTTTGAATATTGCCTTGCTTGGGGCGTTGCTGTTAGGTTCAACTTCAGCGTTTGCCACGAACCAAAATTGCGGCTTATCGCAAAATTGTGCCGCACAAACCGTGCGGCCTGTACAAAAAATCATCCCGCAAAAAAACAAGCAAGCACAGCAGGTGGATACGCTGGCGTATTACCTTGAAAATTTAGAGCTCACGCCGGAGCAAATTGTGCTGCTTAGAAAAGTGCAAGAAGGCCAAGTGCCGCAAATTTTGTTGAGTAAACGTAACCTTGATGCCGCGCATGCAAAGTTACGCGAAATGGCGATGAAAAATGCTTATGATCAAACTTTAGCTGACCAGTTGGCACAAGTGATTGCGAACCACACAGCTAATTTGGCTGTGCTGCAGGCGCAGCGTGAATATGAACTTTTTTCAGTGTTGAGTGACGAACAGGTGGCACGATACGAAACCATTGCGGCCCAGATTCAGTAAAAGTTTTGCTTTTTAAATTTTCCCCGTAGTACCCTCCTTAGGCCATCTTGATGATGGCCATTTTTTTATTATTTTTTAAGTTGAGGTGAAAGCGCAAGATGCATTATTGCGTTGATTTTTTATCTTTTCGACGTTGCTTAAAAAAATCAGAGAGTATTTTTCCGCAATCTTCACTACAAATATTGGGGGTGATGTTGGCGTGGTGGTTAAGTTTTTCAGTGCTTGGTAGGTTAATCACGCTACCGCAAGCGCCTGTTTTTGGGTCAGTTGCGCCAAAAATCACACGTGAAATTCTTGCGTGAAAAATCGCGCCTAAACACATCACGCAAGGTTCTAAGGTAACAAAAAGCTCGCAATCAACTAAGCGGTAATTGCCTAACAGTTTTGCGGCTTCGCGAATGGCGACCATTTCAGCATGTGCTGAAGGATCGTGCGTGGAGATAGGTTGGTTGAACCCGCGGCCAATAATTTCACCATTTTTTACAACAAGCGCACCGACAGGCACTTCACCAAGCGCGCCGGCTTGTTTGGCAAGCGCGATGGCGAGCTGCATGTAGTCTTGGTCTTGCACAGGCAGTTATCTTTTATCGGCCCAACGGACAAGCACATAAACAAGCCCCAACACAAATGCGCCGCCCATCCAAATACCCATTTCCTGATAAGTTGGTGAGGATTCTTGTACTGGAATCACAATCAGTTTGCGTAAGAACATGACTAAAACAACTTCAATAAATGTTTCTACGAGTAGTTTGTGTCCGCGTAAATAGCGAATTTCTGCTGAAATTAGCGCAGAAATTGACCATAACAACATCAGTGTGCCGAGCGCGTGTAAAAATCCATGTACTAAATTGTGGGCATAGGCGGCTTCTTTTACATCAAGAAAAAACAGCCAAGTGAACATGACGATAGAAACCGCCAACGCGAGGCCAATGATTATGTGGGCAAAGCCATTGAGCCATAACATGGCCTTAATGGCGGCTCTGTTGATTGGTTCAAACCCTTCAGGGAGTTGGTCTTGTGCGCGTCGATCCATTGGTGTTCTATTCTGAGCCATGATTTTCCTAGCAAATTTGTTCTTTAGAAAAGTGCGCTATTTTGGCATTAGCGCAAGAGTTCTTCCAGTGTTAATTGCTCAAAATGTTTGAGTAGCCATTGTTGCGCTTTGCCCATGCCGGTTTTTCGTTGGTTGTGCCATGCGAGGTAAACGGGGGTGACGAGTTTAGATGCGTTGACATTTTTGATCACGAGTTGATTTTTGGCCGCATACTGTTGCGCAGTTTGCGTGGGTAAATAGCCAACGCCGAGCGCAGCAATTTGTGCGGCAATTTTACTTTGCATATCTGGCACGGTGAGCACATCTTGCCCAGATAAAATGCCTGACGAGCGTGGCGGCAAATTGCGTGAACTATCGGCCGCAGCAATGGAACGATATGGCTTGATATCTTCATTCAGCAGGGGTTCTGGCGCATTTGCTAACGGGTGATTGATTGCCACAGTAAATGAAAATTCGAGTTGGCCGATGAGTTTAGTGGCTAAACCAGCACCGGATGGTGCTTCGCCTGGTGCGCCAAGTGAAATATCGGCGCGGCCAGACGTCAGTGCATCCCAACAGCCACCAAAAACTTCGCTGGTGAGTTTGATGCGCGTACCAAACGCTTGCGCGTAAAATTGGTGCAAAACGTCATAAATAGGCGACATGCTAAATAAGTCGCTCACCGCGATGGTGATGTTGGTTTCAATGCCGGTGGCAATGCGTTGCACGCGTGATTCCAACACGTGCGCGGCTTCAAGCAAATAACGGCCTTCTTTTAACAATTCTGCACCGGCTTCAGTTAATGTGGCGCGATGACCAGAACGGTCAAATAATTGCACGCCTAAATCGCTTTCTAATTTTTGTACGGTATAGGTCAGCGCAGAGGGGACGCGATACAAAGCCTCCGCTGCGGCTGCAAAGCTCCCTTTGCGCGCGATGGCATCAATCACTTCCAAGGCTTCAATCGATAATTTAAGTGACATTTTTTAGTCAAATTTTTTGAATAAGTTAAGCAAAATTATTTGCTATCTTCAGTGAGATCCCTTGGCTATCATAACCAAAATTTCAATTTATCTGAATGAGTTTATAAAAATGCTGACATTAAGAAAATCTGCTGAGCGTGGTTACGCCAAACATGGCTGGTTGGAAAGCTACCATAGTTTCTCATTTGCTGAATATGTTGACCCAGATCACATGGGCTATTCAGTGCTGCGCGTGATTAATGAAGATGTTGTCGCTGCTGGCACGGGTTTTGGCATGCATCCGCACCGTGACATGGAAATTATTACTTATATTATTTCTGGCGAATTGCGTCACCAAGACAGCATGGGTAACACGTCAGTGATTCGCGCGGGGGATGTGCAGAGGATGACGGCGGGGACAGGCGTGCGCCATAGTGAAATTAATCCGTCTTCAGAACATCATGTCCATTTATTGCAAATTTGGATTTTTCCAAATGCAGCTGGTTTGCCACCAAGTTATGAAGAAAAACATTTTTCAGCTGCACAAAAAAGTAACCAGTGGTGTTTGATTGTTTCGCAACAAGGCGAAGGTGTAAAGATTCATCAAGACGTTAACGTTTTTGCAACGAACTTGTCGCAAGCGAGTCAACTTGGCTATGCTTTGGCGCAGGATAGATGTGCTTATTTGCAAGTGGTGCAGGGTAATATTCAGGTGGGAAGCGAAAATCTTGCTGCGGGTGATGCCTTGATGATCGAAGATTTAGAAAGTTTTTCTGTACATGCGTTTGAAAACACAGAAGTGTTATTGTTTGATTTGCCTAAATATTTTAAATAGGAGTAGATAATGAAAAAAAGTTTATTAGCGATGAGTTTAATGTTAGCAGGCCAAGTAGCTTTTGCTGCTACGGAAACCTATGATATTGACGCAAAACACAGCTTTGCAAATTTTAGTATTCGCCATGTGGTGGCAAAAACTTCAGGCAGTTTCAACGACATTAAAGGCGTCGTAAAAATTGATAAGGACAATTTAGCCAACTCTAGTGTGGATGCAAAAATTAATGTGTTGAGTGTTAGCACTGGCTTGGCAAAACGCGATGACCATATCAAAAAAGATGAATATTTGGACGCTGGGAAATTTAGTGAAATTAGTTTTGTCAGCAGCAAAGTGGAAGCTAAAAGCGCGACTGAAGGTGTGATGACGGGGAAATTCACCATGCATGGTGTCACCAAGGACATCAGCATTCCGTTTACAGTATTGGGTTTTGGCGCAGACCCTTGGGGCGGCCAACGTGCAGGGTTTGAAGCAAAAACCGTGATTAAAGCTTCTGATTATGGCTATGCTTGGGGTGCAAAACCAGGGCCGATTGGCGATGACATTGAAGTGACGTTGCTGATTGAAGGCATTAAACAAAAGTAACTTAAAAAATAATTATTTAGGTTTCACGCAAAGGAATCATTATGGCTGATTTATTTTCACCTGTATCACTCGGCAGTATTGCCTTAAAAAACCGCATTGTGATGGCCCCTTTAACCCGAAATCGCACTAGCGAAGGCGGTGTGCCGCACGATTTAAATGTGACTTACTACGCGCAGCGTGCTTCTGCTGGCCTGATTGTGACAGAGGCAACGCCAATTTCACCAATGGCGCACGGTTACCCAGCGTTACCTGGCATTTACACTGAGGCGCAAGTTGCTGGCTGGAAAAAAGTCACCGATGCCGTGCATGCAAAAGGCGGAAAAATCGTCATTCAGATTTGGCATGTTGGGCGGATTTCCCACCCGAGCTTAATTGGTGGGCAAACACCAGTTGCGCCAAGTGCGATCAAACCAGCTGGACAAGCCTTTACTTATCAAGGCTTGGTTGACTATGTGACGCCGCGCGCGCTTGAAAAAAATGAGCTCCATGCCATTGTGCAAGATTATGTGCATGCCGCCAAATGCGCCATCGCTGCAGGTTTTGATGGTGTAGAAATTCACGCGGCTAATGGCTATTTGCTTGACCAATTTTTGCGTGATGGCAGCAACAAACGCACTGACGAATATGGCGGCAGTTTAGAGAATCGGGCGCGTTTGCTGATGCAGGTGACTGAAGCTGTGGTGAAAGCGATTGGTGCAGATAAAACCGGCGTGCGTCTTTCGCCAGTCAATCCTTTTAATGATATGAACGACAGTAACCCACAAGCCATGTTTAACTATGTGGCTGAAGCGTTAAATCGGTTTAATTTGTCTTATTTGCACGCAGTCGAAGGTGGCATTCATGGCGGTGGCGAAGCTGATCCGTTTGACTTTGCAAGTTTCCGCATGCTATTTAAAGGGAGCTACATGGCAAACTTAAGTTATGACAAAGCGCGTGGCAATGCCGCGATCGCCAGCGGTCATGCAGATTGCGTAGCTTATGGCGTGCCATTTATTGCTAACCCGGATTTGGTTGAGCGCTTTAAACAAGATGCGCCTTTGAATACTGCCGATGCAAACACCTTTTATGGTGGAAATGAAGTAGGCTACACAGATTACCCATTTTTATCCGCATAATTTGTTAAGGAAAAACCATGCAAAAGCTAGCCATCACTCAAATCAATATTCATGAAATTCTTGCTAACCGCTGGAGCCCACGCGCTTTTGATGCAACAAAACCTGTGACACAAGACCAGATTATTGCGCTGCTAGAAGCTGCACGCTGGGCGCCAAGCTGTTTTGGCGATCAGCCTTGGCGATTTATCGTGTGGGATAAAAATGCGGATGAAAAGTCATGGCAGCAAGCCTTTGATTGCATTGTGCCTAATAATCAAACTTGGGTTAAAAATGCACCTGTTTTGATATTAGCTTGTGCAGATACCTTGTTTGGCCATAACCAAATGCCAAACCGCTGGGCGCAATATGATACCGGCGCAGCGGTTGAGAATTTGTGTTTACAAGCGACTAGCCTAGGGCTGGTCACGCACCAAATGGGTGGTTTTAATGGCGATAAAACCCGCGAAGTTTTTGCGATTCCTGACCAATACACACCGATGGCGATGCTTGCTGTGGGCTATCAGGGCGACGTGAATCTTTTGCCAGAAGAACTTAAAACACGAGAGCTTGCCGAGCGTGCGCGTAAACCATTAGGGCAGCTATTTTTTAAAGGGGTGTGGAATCAGCCCATCCTCTGATAAAATCACACCTTTAAATATTTCCGGAAAACGTATCATGGCGGTGTTGACTTTAACAAAAGCAAACTTCAAAGAAACCATCGAAAAAAATGACTTTGTCATCGTCGATTTCTGGGCATCATGGTGCAAGCCTTGCATGGATTTCACGCCAACGTTTGAAGCAGCATCAGCAAAAAATCCTGACATCGTGTTTGGCATGGTCAGCACTGAAGATGATCCTGAAATCAGCGACTATTTTGAAGTGAAGCAAATTCCGGGCTTGATGATTGTGCGCGAGCAAGCAGGCATTCATACGCAAGTGGGCGAGATTAGTGCAGCTGCGTTGGATGAAATTATCAAATGGGCGCGCGAAAAAGATATGTCTGCCGTGCGTGATCATTACGCACAAGAGGCGGCGAAAAAAGCCTAAATTTAGTTAGGGGTGGTGAAAAATAAAAAACGGCGTTAAAAACGCCGTTTTTTTATTTAGCTAAACATTTAGCTTTGCGGCAAATAAAGTTTAGGATCAACCGATCTGCCTTGGCGGCGAATCTCAAAATGGAGTTTCACATTAGGACTTTCGCTATTGCCCATTTCGGCAATTTTTTGCCCACGCGTAACAACTTGGCCTTCTTTCACAGTAATCACGCTGTTGTGTGCATAAACAGAAAGATACAGCGCATTGTGTTTGATTATCACCAGTTTGCCGTAGCCGCGCAAATCCGAGCCGCTGTAAATTACTTTACCGGGCGCTGCGGCATAAATACTTTGACCAATTTGACCACCAATATCGATGCCTTTATTGGTGGCCTCATTAAAGCTGTTGACCACTTTGCCTGAATGTGGCCATGCCCACTCCACGCTTTCTGACTGGTCATATTTCGCCAGAACTTCAGATTTTGCGTCAGTCTTTTGCTCAGCTTTAGGCTCGGCGATAGGTTTTGCGCTAGGCTTTACTTCCTCTACCGGCTTTGCTGGCTCAGATTTTGTCGGCTCAACTGTAGCTACTGAGGTGGTTGGTGTTGGCGGGATGGCTGGCGTTGCTTTATTAAGCGCAGTTTCGCTGTAGGGTTCGCGCGTGGCTTTAGGGCCAACCAATGTTGGGATAGAGGTCGCTTGCGGACTTTCCTCGACCGAGTTGGTCGCAATTGGCACATCCTCTTGGCCTAAAGGCACTGTGGTGACTTCGTCGCTATTCGTTTCTTCGCCAGTCGGTGCGGTTTTCGGTTTTAGTTTTAATACTTGGCCGATTTTAATGGGGTATGGCGGCGCTATTTCGTTAAATTCGGCAATTTCTTTGTAGTCGTAGCCAAATTCTAAGCCGATGCCATACAAAGTGTCGCCTTTTTTTACGGTGTAGACGTCAGGTCGCCAATCGCCAGACTTTTGTGCACCTGCCGCTTCAGTAGGTGCTTTTTCAATTGGCTGAGATTTCTCTCCAGCTTTTTGTTGCGGCAATCGGTCGATCACCGGTGCAGGTGGCGAGCTGCTACATGCCGCAATTGCAAGCAGCATAGCAATGGTGAAAAAAATGCGGAATTGAAAATTTTGTAACATCTTGAGCTCAAAAAACTTTTTAATAAGGTGGTGATGCTAACTTTTACCGCCAAGTAGCGGCACGAACTTCACTGGTTCTAACACAGTTTGTTTGTATTGATTGTCGGAAGTTCGCACGACCAGCGTTAACATTTGTGCCTCTGTCCCGACTGGAATCACCATGCGCCCACCAATGGAGAGTTGGTCTAGTAATTCTTGCGGAATATGACTCGCGGCGGCTGTGACGATAATGCCATCAAATGGTGATAACTCTTTTAAACCGATGCTGCCATCCGCATGCGCGAGTTTGACATTGGTGCATTTGAGTTCACGCAAATGGTTGCGCGCCTTCATGACCAATGGGCGAATCCGCTCCACCGAAAAAACTTCTTTTGCCAGTTTAGATAAAATTGCTGTTTGGTAGCCGCAGCCGGTGCCAATTTCTAACACTCTTTCCAGTGGTTTGCCGTCACGCAAAACTTCTGACATTTTGGCGACGATATAAGGTTGCGAAATGGTTTGGCTAAATCCAATCGGCAAGGCGACATCTTCATAGGCGCGAATTGACAAAGCTTCATCGACAAAAATGTGGCGCGGGATTTCTTGCATTGCGGAAAGTACCACTTCATCTCGCACGCCTTGCTCACGCAAGCGCGCCACCATGCGTTCACGCACGCGTTGTGAAGTCATGCCAATGCCGGATTTTGCGCTACTTCTTAATATCGACATTAACGCTGAAATCCTGGATGAGCAGTGCCGGCATTGAGCCAGTCATCAATTTCAATTAACTGCGCATGTTTGGTTAAATCTACATGAATCGGTGAAATGGAGACTTGATTGTTAGCAATCGCGTGAAAATCCGTGCCTTCACCGCCATCGTTTGGTTGGCCTGCAGCACCTACCCAATACATGGTTTCGTTGCGTGGAGTTTTAAATTCAATCACAGGTTCGGCTTTATGGCGTTTGCCCAAACGCGTTACCACCTTACCTTTGAGTTGCTCATAAGGTATATCCGGTACATTTACATTAATCAATGTGGCAGATTTAAATGTATGCTTTTGATAATGCTGAATTAATTCAACAGCCACGCGCGCGGCGGTTTCAAAGTAAGTCGAGTTATGTTGCGACATGGAAATCGCAATCGATGGAATGCCCAATAAATGGCCTTCCATCGCTGCCGCCACGGTGCCAGAATAAATCGTATCGTCGCCCATGTTAGCACCGTCGTTAATGCCGCTGATCACCATATCTGGCATGTCTTGCATTAACCCAGTGAGGGCGATATGCACGCAGTCAGTTGGCGTGCCATTCACATAATAAAAACCGTTCGCGGCTTTTTTTACACTCAAGGGTCTATCCAGCGTGAGCGAGTTACTCGCGCCGCTACGGTTTCTTTCCGGTGCAACGACGGTAATATCTGCGAGCTTGGCGATGTGCTGCGCTAAGATGTTGAGGCCCGGCGCAAAATAGCCGTCGTCATTTGAGAGTAAAATTTTCATGTTTTTATTATATTAGAGCTACGCTGTTTTTTCAGTCTTTAACCCTGTTTGTCGTGTCAATTTTGCATAAAAAATCACGCAAATGAAAAAAACCAAACAAAGCACCAATTCAATCTGCGCAAGTTTTTGTGAAATACCAACATCTGACCAAGCACGCACCACGCCTTCCGTAAAATAAAGCCAAATAAAAATACTCGTCCATTGATAGGTGTAACGTTTGCCGCGCAAAATACCAAAGAGTGGAATCAACAACGGCAGGGTTTTAAGAACCAACATGGAGCCGCCGGGCTTGAGTGGCGCGAGCCATAGCTCCCACGCCAAACACAAAAAAATCAGCAAAATTAGGCTTAATGTGGCGCCATTTTTGAGGTGTTGCGCATGAATGTTCATTAGGTGCGGCAAGCTTTTGCCATGGCAACGAGTTGCGTGCGGGCTTCTTGCGCGTGTTGAATTGGCGCATCAAAATTAAAGCGCAAAATGGTATTTTTGTCTGCATCCACGCGTACATCAAAGCCAAGGCTGTCAATGCCAACCATGTCGACAAAGTCAGTCGTCAGTTTATGAAAATGTTGGCAATAGGCTTTTAAATTTTCCGCATGGTCTTGATTCATGTGTGCCAAAATATCTGGCTCATCAAAAAATAACGGGTTGGTGGGGATCTGCATGGCTTCACCTTCGATCCAACCCATTTTGCCAAAACCAGCAATGTAGCGCGCGTGCGTGACATTTAGCGTATAAAAATAAAAATCATGCATGTCAAAATATTGCTCAGCCTGCGGGATATAACGCAAATAACGTGCACGCATTAAATCGTTATGTTTGTCAGTTTGTTCGGCTTTGGCAAGCAAAGTGAGCCGTGCGTTGGCTTGCAAGTCTTCATTTTTATCAAAAATAATCAGTGACACATGATGATTTTGAACAATGTTTTTGGTGTGTTCAGCAATTGTGCTGATTAAAACGGTCGGCATACCTTGGTGGTTGAGCACAAACGGTGCTACCGAACCAAACGGATAGTCAGGAAATTTGGCGGAGTGGGTCGATAAAATGGCTTTGTGCGAACCAAACAAAAATTGCTGTGCTTCTAAAACCAAACTCATTTTAGCTAACCTATTAATTTTAAAGCTGTTTCAGCCAAGCGTTTGCCCAACGCTAAACACAATTTTTTTTCGTCATCTGAAATTGGCTGGTCATCCATCGCGCCACCAATATGGCTGGCACCATAAGGCGTGCCGCCAGTTTTGCTGCTACTGAGCGCGGCTTCAGAATAAGGGATGCCTAAAATCGTCATGCCGTGGTGCATCAGTGGCAACATCATGGTGATGAGCGTGGTTTCATTTCCGCCGTGCATCGAGCCGCTTGAGGTAAACACGCAAGCCGGTTTGCCAATCAACGCGCCTTTGAGCCAAAGGGATGTCGTGCTATCTAAAAAATATTTCATTGGCGCGGCCATATTGCCAAAGCGTGTCGGGCTGCCAAGTGCCAAGCCATCGCATTCTTCTAAATCTTGCAGCTCCACATAAGGGTCACCAGCGGTTGGGATCTCTGGTTCCGTGGCTTCACAGTTGGCAGAAATATTCGGTACGGTGCGTAGCCTTGCATTTACTCCTTGAATACTTTCTATCCCACGCGCAATGAGTTGAGCCATTTCGCGCACAGCGCCACCGCGGGAATAGTAAAGGACAAGGATTTCGCTCATAAATGTTTCGTTTATTAATTTTCTGATTTGATGAGTTTAGCATTACCCAAAATTGCAATGAGCCAAAATACCAACCCATGCGCCATGCCAATTGGAGCAAACAGAAAAAACCACGCAAAATCTCGGAATTTTTCACCACCCAATGCGAGCAAAAGCCAGATAAATATTGCAATAAAACCACCAGCAAGAATTGCTTGCCAAAGTTTAAACCACTTATTTGCGTAAAAAATGCTAAAAATAGGAAACCCTACTAAAGCAGTTAAAAATGTTGTCGCGATTGCCAATAGACCAACAAATGCACCAAAAACGCCTAAGAAATAACAAATAATCGGGACTAAAAAAGCACAGGCAATAAAACCAATCAAAACCCGTAGCGAGCTTAAAATCCCTTTCATTTCAATTAGCTGAGTTTTTTAGCCAATTCAGCCGCCTTCCCAATATAACTCGCTGGCGTCATTTCCAGTAGCGCTTGTTTGGCTTCAGCAGGAATTTCTAAATTTTGAATAAACGCATGCAATGTGGTTTTGTTAATACCGCCTTTGCCGCGCGTGAGTTCTTTCAATTGCTCGTACGGGTTGGCGATGCCGTAACGGCGCATCACGGTTTGGATGGGTTCAGCGAGTACTTCCCAGCTATTGTCTAAATCTTCCGCGAGTTTTGCGGCGTTAATTTCTAATTTATTGATGCCACGTAAGCATGAATCGTAACCCAATAAACTGTAGCCAAAACCTACGCCCATATTTCTTAACACGGTGGAGTCCGTTAAATCGCGTTGCCAACGTGAAATCGGCAATTTTTCTGCCATGTGGTGCAAAATGGCGTTGGCCATGCCAAGGTTGCCTTCAGAATTTTCAAAGTCAATCGGGTTGACTTTGTGCGGCATGGTGGATGAGCCGACTTCGCCCGCTTTGACTTTTTGTTTAAAGTAGCCGACAGAAATATAGCCCCAAATATCGCGGTTTAAATCAATCAAAATGGTGTTGATGCGACTTAGTGCATCGTAAAGTTCCGCCATATAATCGTGCGGCTCAATTTGAATTGTCATTGGGTTGTACGTTAACCCTAAAGATTCCACAAATGTTTGCGCAAAATGTTCCCAATCAAAGGTTGGGTAAGCCGATAAATGCGCATTAAAGTTACCCACTGCACCGTTGATTTTACCGAGCATCTCATTGTTTTTTAATTGTTTTTCTTGGCGTTTTAAGCGGTAAACCACATTGGCTAATTCTTTACCCATGGTTGTGGGGGAAGCGGTTTGGCCATGCGTGCGGCTTAACATCGGTTGCGCAGCTAAGTCGTGTGCAAGTTCGCTTAAGCGTGAAATGAGTTGCGCTAGAAATGGCAGCATTACAGAATCTCTTGCACCTTTGAGCATGAGCGCATGCGATAAATTATTGATGTCTTCAGAAGTACACGCAAAGTGAATAAATTCGCTGGCTTTTTTGATTTCCGGGTTGCCGTCAAATTTTTCTTTCAGCCAATATTCCAGCGCTTTCACGTCATGGTTGGTTTTTGCTTCAATCGCTTTCACTTGCCCGGCATCGCCTTCATTAAAATTAGCAATGGCAAGGTCTAACTCTTTAATGGTCTCGGCACTAAACGGCGCGATTTCTTGCAATTTCGACGCGGCGGCTAAGGCTTTTAGCCATTCAACTTCAACAAAAGCGCGGTGTTTAATCAGCGCGTATTCGCTAAAAAACGGGCGTAGCGCGTCAAGTTTGGTTTGGTATCTGCCGTCGAGCGGGGATAAAGCGTTGAGTGTGGTGAGTGCCATAAAAGAAGTGAAAATTTGAAGAAAATTTTAAACGCGTATTTTACCCGATTTTTGGTTTTAGGACCGCTTAAGCTGTTGCAAGTCTTCTTCAGTCAACCAGCGCCATTCGCCTGCTTTTAAATCATCTGGCAATTTTAGCTGCCCGATTTGGATGCGCGCTAACGCTTCCACGCGGTTACTAATTGCCGCGATCATGCGTTTCACTTGGTGGTATTTTCCTTCCGCCAAGGTCACGTGCAAGACATTTTCGCTGACTCTTTTGCATTCCAGCGCTGCAATGGTTTCATCTTCGTCGATCAGTTTAACGCCTTGTAAAAGTTGCACAATCTTTGCGTCAGTAACGGCGTGCTTGCAAGTGACCGCGTAAATTTTTGGCACTTTATGTTTGGGCGAGCTCACTTGATGAATAAATTGACCATCGTCTGAAATTAAAATCAGGCCAGTAGTATCTTCATCCAAGCGGCCAATGCACTGCACACCGCGCGCAACCAGTGGGTGTGGCAACAACCGATAAATCGTCGGGTGGTGCTGCGTTTTGTGAGAACACTCGTAATTAGCTGGCTTGTTAAGCATCAGATACGATTTTTCTTTGTATTCCCAAGCTTCGCCTTTCACTGTAAATGCTAAATTTTCGAGTGAAAATGTTGAATCAGGGTCATCGCACATTTCCCCATTGACCGTAATTTCTTCGTTCAAAATCATGATGCGGCACAGCTTGCGTGCGCCAAAGCCTTGCGTGTGCAAGATTTTTTCAAGGCTTAATTTTTTGCTGGGTTTTTGTGTCATGCCGCCCATTATAACGGTTGACAACAAAAAGCCCACGGCTAAGCGTGGGCTTCAAGTCTATTAAAAGCGTTAATCTTTTGAGACAAATTTGTACATCAGCGCACCTATCACTGCACCAATAATCGGCGCAACCCAAAATAACCAAAGTTGGTCTAGCGCAATGCCGCCTTCAACTAACGCTGGGCCAGTGCTGCGTGCTGGGTTGACAGATGTATTCGTCACAGGGATGCTGATTAAATGAATCAGGGTAAGTGTTAAACCAATGGCAAGTGGCGCCAAGCCAGCAGGCGCGCGTTTATCAGTTGCGCCCATGATGATAAATAAAAATAATGCAGTCATCGTAACCTCACACACAAAAGCGGCGTGCAAAATGTAGCCGTGCGGGGAGTGTTCACCATAACCATTAGAGGCAACGCCGCCAGCATACCCTTCAGCGCCGCCGGCGATACATTGAATTAACAACGCAGCCAAAATTGCGCCGACCACTTGCGCAATAATGTAGTGCGGCAGTTCTTTTGCCTCAAAGCGTCCGCCAACCACTAAGCCGATTGAAACTGCTGGGTTTAAATGGCAGCCAGAAATATGGCCAATAGCATAGGCCATTGTCACCACCGTTAGGCCGAATGCGAAGGAAACGCCTAAATAGCCTAAGCCTAATTCTGGAATGCCTGCGGCTAACACAGCGCTACCACAGCCGCCTAAGACTAACCAAAATGTGCCGATGAGTTCGGCGATTGCACGATTTGTTAAAGACATTTTTCACTCCCCCAAATTGATTCTCTAAAAATATTAAAATGCAAATTGATATTGTTATTACGCATTGATTTTTGAATGTACTGCAACGCATGCCAGCGCGCAAGGCGCTTTAGGTTAAAATGCTGGCTTTAAATTGTTAAATTTCTTACAGATTTTTTTTCTATGGCTTTTAAGCACATTACTTCGCGCGATAACGCAATTTTTAAGGTCATTAAAAAATTGGCAGAAAATGCGCGTGAGCGGCAAAAAACCAAGCAAACTTTATTGGATGGTGTGCATTTAATCCAAGCGTATGTCGAGGTGTTTGGCGAGCCGACACGCTTGATTATTCCAGAGGGCAAAAGCACGGCCGAGGCGACGCATTTAATGCAGCAATTTGCCGATGTTGATACCTTAATGCTGCCAACGTTGATGTTTGCTGAGTTAAGCCCGGTGACCACTGCAACCGGTATTTTGGCGTTGGTCAATATTCCGCAATTAGACATTCCAAAAAATCCGCAATGTGTGTTGATGCTTGAAGATATTCAAGACCCCGGAAATTTGGGCAGTATGCTACGCACTGCTTCGTCAGCGGGTGTGGATGCTGTGTTTTTAAGTACGGGTTGCACGGATGTGTGGTCACCCAAATGTTTGCGCGGCGGGCAGGGCGCACAGTTTTTATTGCCTGTGTTAGAAAAAGCGGACTTACAAGCTGAGATTACACATTTTGGAGGTCAAACGTTGGCCGCTACGATGATAGGCGAATCTATTTACAGCCAACAATTTTCGCAAGCAACGGCATTTGTGATCGGCAACGAGGGCAACGGGTTGAAAGCAGCGACCATAGCAGCTTGTACCAAACCAGTCACAATCCCTATGCAAAGTACAAGGCAAGGCAAGATGGAATCACTAAATGCCGGAGTTGCGGCCGCGGTGATGTTGTTTGAGCGCGTGCGGCAACTTGGCGCAATTTAAGTACGTTTTTAGGCCGACTCGCTTTACTGTATGATGGCGAAAATTGACAGCCTCACTAGGCACCGATAACGATAAAAATATTCATTTCATGCTTCAAAAAAATCAACCATTACACAAAACTTTCCAGTTTGCGGCTTATGCCTTGTTTGTGCTGGTTGCCCTTTTTGTTTTGTGTACTTTTACGCAATATGGCTTGAGTAACGATGAGCCGGTACAGCATGAGTATGGACGATTGTTGCTCGATTTTTACATTACTGGTTTTGCTGACCAAGATGCCTTTCATTATGTGAATTTATATTTATATGGTGGTCTGTTTGATTTAATCGCCGCGCTATTAGAAAAAATAGTCCCTTTAAATGTGTGGGATATGCGCCATTTACTTTCTGCCATGTTTGGGTTGGCTGGTTTGGTGGCGGTGTATAAAATTGCAACAGAGTTAGCCGGTACGCGGGCTGGTTTTTTAGCGGTTTTATTACTGGGGCTTACGGGTGCGTGGACGGGTGCCATGTTTACCCACACCAAAGATATTCCATTTGCCACCTGCATGGCGTGGGCGCTTTATTACACGGTACTCGCGGCCGAGCGCTTTCCAAAAATCCCATTAAACATTGCAGTAAAACTCGGCATTGCCATTGGTTGTGCGTTGGGTTTGCGCATCGGCGGCGGCTTTGCCGTGATTTATTTATTTTTAACGCTTGTTTATGCAAGTCTAAAGGTCGATGCAAAGCTAAGTACTTGTATGCTCTTTTTTAGGCAAGGCTTCGTTTACCTCTTACCTATTGCGACGGTTGCTTTTATATTGATGGCAATTTTTTGGCCTTGGGGGGTAATGTCACCTTCACACCCGTTTGAGGCAATCCGCGCTTTTTCACATTTTTCTTTCGATATGACGACGATTGTGCGGGGCGAAGTGGTCAACATCGGTGAAGTGCCAGCCACTTATTTGTTGGATTATTTATCTGTGCGCTTACCGGAAGCATTTTTAATGGGCGTCATTAGCTTCATTATTTTTGGTTTATTGCACATCAATATGCCGCGTACTTTATTAAACCCAGAAAAATATGTGGGTTATGTTGCCGTGGTGATAGCGGTGGTTTTCCCGATAGTGTTTGTCTTGCTCACCAAGCCCGCACTTTATAACGGCGTGCGGCACTTTACGTTTATTTTGCCGCCGTTAGCGGTGATTGCTGCACTGGGCGTTGAAAAGTTTTGGATACATTTGCATGACATTAAGGCAATTGCGTATTTATATACCGCCGTTTTTTGTGTGCTTTGTGGATTAACGTTGTTCAAACTCGTGCAATTTCACCCGTATGAATATGTAGTTTATAACCAGTTAGCAGGCCAAACAGTGACACTTTCAAAAAACTGGGAAACTGATTATTGGTCTAGCGGCATGCGAGAAACGGCTTTAATGCTCAACCAATTGTCGTTGCCAAAACAAAACAAGCCTTATTTCGTTGCAACCTGTACGGATGATGCGCAAGGTGGCGCTTATTTAGACAAACGCTTTGCAGTGACACGCAATTGGACAATTGCCGATTTTTTTATGGCCACCACCCAAAATCAGTGTGATACGGCGATGCAAGGTAAAATCATCGGTGAAGTAAAGCGGCTAGGCTTAACCTTAACCGTGCTGAAAGATCGCCGGCATTTAGAAGGTGAACATCGTATTCCAAGAATCATCGTTGGCGGATAATGTTTGATATGAATAACCAAGGTCGCACCCATTTAATCCCACATATTTGCGTCATTGTACCCGCATTTAATGAGGCGCTTTCGATCACCAATACGGTAAAAAATATTGCCGAGCATTTAAATGCCCTCAGCCCGCATTGGAGTATTGTGGTAGTGGACGATGGTAGCCGCGACAATACGGCTGAGATTGTACGAAATTTACCCGCAGCGATCAGGGCCACGTTGGTGAAATTTTCTCGTAACTTCGGTAAAGAATATGCGATTTCAGCAGGTCTAAGTTATGCCCAAGGTGACATAGTGATTTGCATGGATGCTGATGGCCAGCACAGCGCGGCCTTGTTAAACGAGATGCTTGCCAAATGGCGTGAAGGCTATGACATGGTCTACGCCGTGCGGCAAGACCGCGAAGTAGAGTCCAAATTTAAGTTGTGGGGTTCCAAACTTTTTTATCGCATCATGAGCGGTAATACACGGTTTGATATTCCTAAAGATGCGGGTGATTTTCGGCTGATGGATAGAAAAGTGGTAGATGCGCTTTGTGCGTTGCCAGAACGCAACCGCTTTATGAAAGGGATTTACGCTTGGGTGGGATATTCTTCGATTGGTATTCCTTACACGCCTTTGCCGCGCGAACATGGTGAAAGCGCGTTCTCCCGCCTGAAACTCATGAGCCTTGCTTGGACTGGCATAACCAGTTTTTCTGTGATGCCGTTAAGGCTTTCAAGCGCAACAGGTGGTTTGCTTGCTTTACTCTCTATCGGCTATGGTTTTTTTGTCATCATCGACCATTTATTTTTTAATCAGTCCATTCCAGGTTGGCCAACCGTTGTGGCTGGCATGATGTTTTTATCCGGCATTCAATTATTATTTATTGGCGTTTTAGGTGAATATTTAGCGCGCGTGTATGACGAAGTCAAAGGCCGTCCACCTTATATTGTGGCGGAGGTCAGCCCGCCAAAAGTAGAAAATTTAGAACAACGCGCGCTACCGCAGGTCACTCGGCAAGATGTTAAAGCGCGTGCTAAACGTCTGGCAAAACCTAAACTTTCACATAAGAACGTTGCTGAATGAATTCTCTACAAAAATACTTGGCACAACATGCCTCGGCTTTCTGGTTTGGCGCGGTGGGCGCGCTGGCGGCGTTCACGCATTATTGCATAGCGGTGTTGCTTGAATACCTTGACGCAAGTGCACATGTGGCGAATGTTTCCGGTTTTTTATGTGCCTTCCCCGTGAGCTATTTCGGCCACCGTTTTTTTTCGTTTGCCTCACAAAGCGCGCCGCACAAACAAGCGTTGCCTAAATTTTTTTTAGTGGCAGTGACAGGTTTTGTGGCTAACCATTTGATGTTACTTGCACTACTCATTTTCACGCCTTTGCCATTTTGGTTGGCGTTGGCAATCGTGATGGTGATCGTTGCTATGAGTACTTATTTAATGAGTCGTTTTTGGGCGTTTAAATCAGAATGAAAAAAATTATTATCGCCGCCGACGACTATGCCATGAGCGCTTCGATTGATACTGGAATTTTGGATCTGATTCTAAAAGGGCGACTCACAGCCACTTCTTGCTTGGTACTCAGCCCGCGCTGGCCAGAAGCGGCAAAAAAGCTCACGTCAGAAATTTGTGAGAAAGCTGATATTGGCTTGCATTTGGATTTTACTGAATATGATCAACCACTTAAAGACGCTTTGCCTTCGTTGATTACGCGCGCGCATTTAAGAGCGCTTCCAAAAAAGGAACTTCGCACAGCGATCAACAAGCAACTCGATCTATTTGAAGATGTGCTTGGTTTTGCGCCAAATTATGTGGATGGTCATTTACACGTGCATCAATTACCGCAAATTCGCGATATTTTGATTGAAGAACTTTGCTTCCGCTATGGCCGCAAAATGCCTTGGGTGCGGGTGGCGCGCCCGCCGTTAAAGGATGGCGTAAAAGCGTTTGTGATTGGGTTGTTAGGTGCAAAATCTTTGCAAGAGCAATTGGCTATTTTGGGCATTCCTCATACGAATCAGTTGCTTGGCGTGTATCAGTTTGACCTCACGTTGGAGAGTTATGCTAAGCATTTAGAAGATTGGCTGAGCCGCGAAAGCCTCTCGCAAAAAAAAGTGGCACTAATGTGCCACCCAGCCATGTTGCTCGTGAATGAGCAAGAAGAGCCACCACATTTTTCCGCACGTTGGGTGGAGTATCAATTGCTCTCAGATAATTTTTTTAAATCTTTGCTGGAAAAAAATGAAGTCACTTTAGTGCGTGGTGATGCGCTGGGTAACCATTAGTGTAATTGATTTTTTCCGTCATCTTGGGATGCAATTTCCACTGTGAGCTGCGCCGCATCCACCTGATCAAACAGATACAGCTTGTTGCAAAAATCGCAATTGACTTCAATTTTTTCTTGTTCCGCCAAAATATCGCGAATCTCGTCAGCGCCCAACATTTTTAACATGCGGCTGACTGCTTCACGCGAACATCCGCAGAAAAATGTCGTATCAATTGGCTCAAATAAACGCACTTTTTCTTCATGAAATAATCTGGTTAACAAGGTTTCAGCATCGAGCTGCGCGAGTTCTTTATTGGTGAGTGTATTAGCCAAATGGTTAACTCGCTGCCAAGTTTCTAGGTTTTGTTCCGATTTTTCTGTCGTGGTTTCTGCTTGGTTGGTTACATTTGGCAGCTTTTGTAGCAGCATGCCCGCAGCAGTGTTGCCATCGCAAGTTAACCAAATTTTAGTGTCAATTTGCTCTGAGCGCAGCATGTAGTTTTCTAACATACTTGCCAAACTCTCACCTTCTAGCGGCACGATGCCTTGATAGGTTTGTCCACCGTCCTTGGGGTCGAGCGTGATGACACATTGTCCATCTTTCACCATGTCAAATAACGTTTGATCAGACGGAATGTCGCCTTGCCATTTTGCCGTGGCGCGTAGTTTAAATTCTGACGTGCATTCCACCACTAACAGTTTGAGCGCGCCGCGACTTTGCAATTGCAAAATCAGTGAGCCTTGCATTTTTAAGGTTGCTGCGAGCAAACTGCTGGCGGCCATCAGCTCTCCAAGTGCGCACTTGAGGCCGTGTGGTAAATGCTGAAAAGCTAGCGCTTGGCTAAAAGTTTCGTCCAAATGCACGAGGTTACCGCGCACGGGCGAATCCTCAAAAATAAAACGATGCAGCGTGTCGGGTTGAACAAGTTGACGCATTAATTGAAATCCAATCTAAAAATATTCATTGGCTGGTGGCGCATAAGGTGGGATATGCCAGTCTTGTAATTGGTTGCCTAAAAGTGTGAGTTCGCAACTCAGCCGCTCAGCACCATTAGCACTACATTCAAATGTGTAGGTGCGGAGAAATTGCGCATGACCTTTGAAATTGCGGCCGATGCGTATGCGTGTGCAAGCCACGGTTTCATCCAGTAGTTGTAGATGTAGCCGTTGTGCCAGTTCACTGCCTAGAAAAGTAGCGCGCTCACGTTTGCCTAGGGTATCTAACCAAAACCACACCAGCGAAAAAATTAAAATAAGTAGGGCAATTTCCATCAAAAAATTCACTAAAAATTACAGTTTTGTATTTTCTCACCGATACAAATATCGAGAATGTCGTTTTTCAGATGATTAGACCCATATGTTTAGACAAGGTGAAATACACAATGGATGCTACAAGAGAACAAGTTGCCATCAACGCATATTTGAAATTACTCAAAATCAAGGGCGTGGATGACACTGTATTAGCAATCCGTACCGCTATTTTAAACGAATTGTCGAAATTCCTCGTAGGAAAAACGCTTGACGGCTTGGCTTATCGCAAAGAAGTAGAGCAATACATAGAAAAAGTAGCACCTGAAGATTGGCCGATGCATTTGGCGACCGCGCGTGAGTTTTATCATTTTTGGGTGAGCGATATTCGCGCGATCACGCATTTATACAGCACGGAATCGTTTTCTGTGTTTGAAGAGTCTTGGCAGCCAGAGCCAACGACCATGCGCGCGCTGACAGATAGACTCAAAACCGAAAAATTTGAAACCGCTGAAACTTGGCCACTGAAAGCATATCAACAAGCATTGCGTAACGCAGGAGCAAACCAGTCGATGGTGGATGCTCGACTGAATTTAGCAAAAATTCCGTTGATGCGCTTAAGAACAGCGCCAGATAAAAATCATCAAACCTATCGCGCAGCGGTAGATGGCACCATGCCACTTTTTAAAATTAAAGACAGCCGAAAATTATTTTTGGAGGTTGTGCGTGAGTTTTATCACTTCTGGGCAGGTAATCCAGAGGCTGAAAACTTGGTACTTAAAGCCGCGTAATGTTGTTGAGTTACCAAATCTTTTAAATCTTCCCCAATAAATTTGCACGTTATAAGTGCGAGTTTATCCTTAATGCACACTATGTGTGCATTTTTTTTGCCCGTAAAATGCTAAATTATTTTCAAAACAAACACTTAGTGCTTTGGCGCATTAATTGCTTGTTTTTACTGCTTTTTATGATAAGGGGAAAATGGAAATGGAGGAGATAATGTCAGCAAATGATGTCTTGTTTGTGCTGCTTGGCGCCATTATGGTGCTTGCTATGCACGCTGGGTTTGCATTTTTAGAAGTTGGTACGGTGCGCAGCAAAAATCAGGTCAACGCGCTAGTGAAAATTATGGTGGACTTTTCTGTGTCAACCATTGCCTATTTTTTTATTGGCTATGGGATTGCTTACGGGGTGGACTTTTTAACTGGTGCGAATACATTGACTGAAAAAAATGGATACGAATTAGTTAAATTTTTCTTTTTACTCACGTTTGCTGCGGCTATTCCTGCGATTGTTTCCGGCGGCATTGCCGAGCGCGCAAAATTTAACACGCAATTAGCTGCCACATTTTTAGTCGTGGGTTTTATTTACCCGTTTTTTGAAGGCATTGCGTGGAATAAGCACTACGGCGTACAAGATTGGTTATTGGCGACTTTTGGCGCAAATTTCCATGATTTTGCTGGTTCCGTCGTTGTACATGCGATGGGCGGCTGGATCGCATTGCCCGCGGTTATTTTGCTCGGTGCACGCCATGGCCGTTACAGCAAAGACGGGCGTTTACATGCATATCCACCTTCAAATATTCCGTTTTTGGCTTTAGGTGCGTGGATTTTAACGGTTGGCTGGTTCGGTTTTAATGTCATGTCCGCACAAACCATGCAAGGGATTTCTGGTTTGGTTGCGGTGAACTCCTTAATGGCGTTGGTGGGTGGCACTTTGGCAGCTTTAGTGCTGGGTAAAAATGACCCAGGCTTTGTCCACAATGGCCCATTGGCTGGCTTGGTCGCAGTGTGTGCAGGCTCTGATGTTATGCATCCGCTGGGCGCCTTAGCAACGGGTGCGGTGGCTGGTGCGCTATTTGTCTGGGCATTTACCTTGACGCAAAATCGTCTAAAAATTGACGACGTGCTTGGTGTTTGGCCGTTGCATGGCTTGTGTGGCGCATGGGGCGGTTTGGCTGCCGGTATATTTGGCATGCAACAGCTGGGTGGCCTTGGTGGCGTGAATTTTACCGTGCAGTTAATTGGCACATTGTTGGGCGTTGGCATTGCCTTGGTTGGTGGTTTTGTTATCTACGGTGGGTTGAAGAAATTGACAGGTATCCGCCTCACTCAAGAAGAGGAGTACGATGGTGCAGATTTAAGTATTCATAAAATTTCTGCCACGGCTGAAGATTAATTGTTGATGCGTCTGATTGATTTAAGATAATTAGGTTGGTCGGGAGATAATTAGGTTTGTCGGAAAATGTATTTAAGACAATTAGGTTTGTCGGAGATTTTCTAAAATAAAACCTGCAAATATGCAGGTTTTATTTTATTTAATGGCGTGATTTACAGTGCGACAACTGAGTTGGCTAATCGTTTTTCTTGGCCAAAAGGTGTAGTGTAATATCGCTGTTCAATTCCGTACAATAGGAACTTCAACTCCTCATCAGAAGAAATTTTGAATTTGCTAGTTTGGGCATCAAAAGTCACTTTGTTATCGCAATATCCTTGAATGTAAGTATGTATTTCTAATTTCTGTTCTTCAGACATTTTGTTTAAGGTGTTCATAGCCAAACCAATTCGCTTACGGTTAGGTTTAGAAACATTCTCTTCGTTGTAGCCATTTACGAGATCAATAAAAGGTTGATTTATAAAATCTTCAACCTCCTCTTTTGTTGCCTCGTTATAAAGCTGATCAATGCCTTTAAATATACTAGTTAAATGTGATAATTCACGAAACACTAATGTGTCAGAAACTGGATAGTAAACTGCATCAGGAGTTTTATTAATTATAAGTCTAGTATCGCTTTGTTCAATTTCAGCGACCTCTCCAAACCTTAAAAATCGCCTGTGTATGAAGAGCGCTGGTGAGATATTTTGAAAGTAAAAACTTTCGCCTTGTTTTGCAAAGATAAATAAAATTTTTGAAAACTGATCTTTGGTAAGGTCATCCCAATCTTTAGAATCAAAAGCAGCTTTGAAGATTTCTGGGCAAAAGTCATAGGTTGAAAATGACTCCAACTTAAACCAAGAGTCTTCATCAAGATTGTGGTCTGGGTTATAGCTTATACAGGCATTGACGTTGATGTTTAAACCGTCAAAAAGTGTTTGATCTGAAATAAGTTTAAAGTACGGTTTTTTACGATATCCCTTAACTTTCGCAAATATGTTGTTCAAATTTATTCCCTTTCAATAAAGGTGTAGTTGTTAATTCTGTACGCTATCGGAATTGCAATATCATCTGGTTTCTTATATTTGTGCTTACTTATTAAAAATATAGCTGCGCCAGTTTTTGTCTTGATGTTATAAAACTCATAACCAAAAACTAAAAATAAAGGGTTAAAGTAGAGTGCTTGAGATAAGAATGTAAAAACAAATAGAACGATGTAAACAAACCAGAGCGTTTCCCAATTGTTTATACCTAAAGCAACAAAAAAATAACCTAAATAGCTCGGCAAGAAACTATTATTAGCATGCTCGATGCAATCAACTTCGCCTTGTTTAAAGCTATCTTTACCAAGCTTCGAGCTGAGTATGATGCTTAGCCATGTTAAGAGCAGAGTTATTAAAGAGTAAAAAATATACGAAACGAAATTTGGTAATCTATAAAGCCAACATATTTCAGTGAAAAAAACGCTTAATGTATGTTTATTTTGTACCAGGTATACAATTAAAAGTAACGATGTTGCATTTACAGTAAGTAAAAGTCTGAAAAGGAGATTTAGCATTTGACTAATACCTGACCGTTCATCAGCATAGGTAGAAGCCAGTCTCGTAAGGTAGCTAAATTTTCGTTTTCAGCAACCGTAGAATTACGTTTTTCAATAATGGGCGAGACTAGCGCTTCAAATTTAGCCTCAACACTTTCAATGGGGCGAGTTCAGTTAAGTATAGTTTTTTAATGCCCTTAACGTTGAAGCTTTTAAAAAACGCACCATGATCAAGGTTGTTAAAAATCTGCTTCTGTATGTCGTTGCCAGCAAGGCTCAGATAAAAGTAATTTGGTTTAATGTTATTTGGCCTTATTGCAGTTATATTGCGCCCAATACCGCATTTGACACCTTTAGGAATTTGCGCAAATGCAGCTATGCGCCCTGCATTGGTCATCACAATATCGAAATGTTTAACCTCTATTCTTGAAGTCCATTCCCAGTAATCATGCTTTGAAACAAAGTATTTTTCTTCTAAGTTAATTTGTCGGGAGTCGGTTATGTTTTCTAGTTGTAAAAGGTAATTATCATCTGATTCGAAATGAAAGTCTGGTTTTTTTGAGTGCAAGCAATCTACCACGTCACAACTCTTTGTTAACGGCTCAACAGTCCACACCGCAGGAATCTCACGTTTTAGGGTTGGGTGATAAACCATTTTTCCGCCAGCCGTTTTGTAGGGTTTGCCGTTGGCATCGGGGAAATCAAACTGCACAAACCAATAGTCATACAAGGTTTTCGCCATTGCTTCTAGCTCGGCGTTGATGCGGTTGTTGAGTTCGATTTTGTCATCAATATTTCTTAGTACCATAGAAATTTTTTTTTGAATTTCTAATGGTGGGGTATTAATTTCAAATTCAGAACAATCAGGAACTCTAATATGGCTAATAATAGAACCTGAACTGTCATGCCTTCTAAACTGGAATTGTAAGTCTGGTGATAAAAAACTGTATAAGAGGAAGTTTGAATCAAGTTTTAGCGGATTTACTCTATATTGCATTATTCTCTGACCCAGAAACACCGTATCCTGGAAGTTAACTAAACCAACTTCACCCATCGGCGCTTCCCTTGTTAACAGAATATCGCCCATTTCAACACTTGCACGGCGAGTCCATTTTTCAAAAGTTTCTTTTTCTACGTTGCGGCAGCCATCAAGATTGATTACACCGTTTTTTATGTTTGGTGTACGAATCATTTTGTATGGCGTTTTATAGTCAACGCTCGGTGCTGTCTTGTTCACACAATCAACGATGCGCTCACAGAGTTCGGATATTTTTATCCTTTGCCATTTATTTTCCAACATATAAGCTCGCCAACTGCTTTTTTATCTCGACTTCCAAATCACGCGATTGGATAAACAAATTATCCAAATTGTCTGTAAACCCTTTTATTTTTTCGGCAAACTGCTCCGGCGTAATATCCACATAATCAATCTTTACATCAAAGTATTGCCCTGCACTGAGCGAGTAATTTTTCTCTTGAATTTGCGCGTAGCTCACCACCACTGAAAAATCATCTTGCGCTTGTTTGTGATTAAACACGTCAATAATGCGTTGCTCTTCTTCCTCTTTGAGTACGGTTTTTTGGTTTTTACCGTCTTTGACTTTTTCGCCAAGGTTAGAGGCATCAATCAAAACGACATCGGCTTTGTTGGTGGCGTCGATAAACAAAATAGAGACGTTGGTGCCTGTGGTAGCAAATATATTGCTGGGCATAGAAACCACGCCTGCGAGCATTTTTTCATCAACAAGTTTCTGACGGATGGCTTTGTCAATTCCCGATTGCGCGGTGATAAAGCCTGTGGGTACGACTACGGCGGCTTTGCCTGTGGCTTTTAGTGAGTAAATAATGTGTTGCAAAAACAATTGGTAAATCGCCATTTTGTCAGTGGCTTGTTTTGGCACATTGGGGATGCCTGCAAAAAAGCGGGCTTTGTTTTCTTTGTTATCGAGTTGGTCTCTAAAATCGCTAAAGTCCATTTTAAAGGGCGGGTTGGAGACAATAAAATCAAACTGCCTTAAATTGCCTTGCTCTTTATGCGCAGGGTGCAACATGGTGTTGCCTTGGATGACATTGGGGATGGAATGCACCAAGTTGTTAAGGATTAAGTTGAGTCGCAAGAGGTTGGATGATTTTTGTGAAATATCTTGCGTGTAGATGCTGCAACGGTTTTCACCAATCGCATGCGCTACGTTCATGAGCAGCGTACCGGACCCCGCACTTGGGTCATAACAGCTGGCATTTTTAATATGGCCACGTTGCGCTTCTGGCACGAGTATCGCCGCCATGATGCGCGCTACGGCGTGTGGGGTGTAGTACTCGGCATATTTGCCGCCACTGTTGCTGTTGTAGTCAACTGCTGTAGGCAGCTAGAAGCGCTGGTGCCGACGCCATAACACGTTCAAGGTTTGGAATCATTCCGAAGTTGCGTCTTGTGGCGGCTAAAGCCTCTTGAGCCGCCTCGGGTGCTGTTGTTTCGTCGTGAAGGGGGAACATCTTGACTCCTTGGTACTTAGAGGTGGCTAGGCTTGTGATCTAATAACATTATAGAAGCTCATGTTTCTTTAAATTTACAATTGTGATTGTAACTTGCATGGCTAGTGTTCTTTGTATTTCTCGGTTTTGTTATTTATCGATCTCCTTAATGAAATATTAATATATAGACTCAGGGAAATATACTTTTGATTAAAAATGTCATGTTTTTCACCAATTTTGCAGAAGAAACTTGAATGCTAGATCTCCTTAGGCGGCCTTTAAAAGTAAAGTCTGTATTTCTAAAGTCAGCCAATAAAAGAAAGGCAATATTTAATATTGTGAAGTATTTTGGCAATGATAATTATTCATTTCAAGTTAATTGCCGATTATCTATTAGTATATAAAAAGATGATCTCTTCAAGTAAGCAAAGCTGCTTAAGCTCACTGAGTGTTAAACTAAAATGCATGAGAATTTTTGAGAAACTGAAGTAAATTGTGGCACAACACAAAGCTTTGTATTATTTTTAATGGTACCTATCTCAACGTCTACAATAAAAATGCATGCCAAAGTATTCTTCTGGTTGAACATTGGTAACGTATTAATGTCTTTATTTTAAATCCCGGTTTTTTTAACAATAACTGGTCAATTTGATGCGGTAATAATTATTCTATTTTTACAGTTTCTCATCCTTAAATTAACGTCACAAGTAATTGTTAAAGAATGCGGAGATCATATTTTATGATGGCAATTTGGCAAATGATCATGAACTTTGATGCGCATTTACCTCTATTAGTCTCCATGCATGAGTATTTCGTGTACTTTCTGTTGTTTGGATTGGTATTTTTGCAAATTGGTGTGCTGCCTTTTTTCTTCTTACCAAGTAATCCGTTTTTGTTTGTGTGTGGTGCAGTTTGGGCGAGCTCAGGGCTTAATTTACTTTTGCTGTTGTTGGTGTTAATGGCAGCAGCAATGCTCGGCAGTTTAAGTGGGTACAGCTTAGGTCAAACGGTTGGTCAGGCATTTTTTGTGGATTATCTGCAATGGCCGAACCAAGTTACATTGGATAAAACCCGCATTTTTTATGATAAACACGGTGAAAAGGGTTTTATTGTGTCTTTATTTTTACCAGTAGTTCGCACCGTTGCACCGTTTTTGGCGGGTATCACTAAAATGAACCAGCTCAATTTTATGCGCTCATCCTGCATTGGGGCAGTGATTTGGGTGCTGGCTTGTGTGTTGCCGGGCTATTTTTTTGGCAATATCCCAGTCATTAAAAATCATTTGGGCTTAATCACAATGTTGGGCTTGGCGATGGTGATCATCATTTTTTTGCTCAAAAAACTATGGGAATCAATTGCAAAATCCCCCAAAGCTTAAATTTGTAATAACTAAGTAAGTAACAATAGAGTCAGAGTTAAAGTTACTTCGCAAAACATATGAGGCTGTTATGTCACGCATTTCAGCTATTTAGTTGTTATAAAAATTATGTCAATGGTTAAACTAATCTATGCTACCTTACTAATTAACCCAGCCTCCAGCCAGCCAGCAATATATTGTGCCGCAGTTGTCATGGCTTGCTCATCATCCATCTCGACTTCTAGGCTCGCACAGATTTCACCGAAAGTTGCCCCCATCATTGCCATATTTAAGGTGATGACTTCCATTTCTACAATCAGCCTAAATTGTGAGTTGAAGTTTTTACGCCAGATGAGCCATGATTGGTAAGTGGTTTCTTGCGCCGGTTTTGGTGGTGTTTTTTCAATTTCTAGTGCTTGCCATATTGGTATGGTGTTCCAGTAAGTGCGTACTATTTTGATGGCTGGTTGAAATTTAAAGCTCAACACAGCCCAGTTTTCTGGTGGAATTTCAGCGAGGTCTTGCAGGCTTAACTCGGGTACATCTTCTTCATCAAATGCTAGAGACAATGCCCATTCAAAATCTGCCATCTCGGCGGCGATTGGGTATTGCGATAGTGTGGCAAGTAAATAATCACGCATTTGGCTGCCATACCAACGTAAATTGCGGTACGTTGAAGGGTGTGCCGTTATATATTCTCGGGCAGTTTTGCTGAATAGCACGTCACCAAGTAAGGCTTTTAGCTGTGGGTAGGTGGTTGCAAGCGCTTCGACAATGCGTAATCGATAGGCATTATGGTAAATACTAAGGCGTTGTTTTGCGCCTACTTTTTTGTCGTCGATTATGGCTTTAACAAAACCTGTACCTTGCGCATCGTCTAACAAATATGCTTGAAAATCAGCTTGAAGTTTAGCTAGATTGTTCATGCTGCCACCTTTAGCACGCTAGCTGATAGGTCACGCGCAATTTGCAACTCTTGCACTAAAACATCTAATTCTGGAATACTATCATCACGCTCTATCATGGTGGAAACCTCGCCAAGTTTTGAGATTGCGTAACTATATAAATCCCACACATGATCTATCACTGGTGCATCGTGCGTATCAATAATGTAGTCGCCATTATTTTGGTGCCCAGCTAAATGAATTTGCTGAACGCGATTTTTTGGAACGCCGTTAATAAACGTTTTAGCATCAAATTGGTGGTTGTAACTGCTTACGTAAATATTGTTTACATCTAGCAGCAAAAGGCAATCTGCTTGCTCGCTAATAAGCGAGATGAACTCCCATTCGCTCATACTCGAATCTACATAGCTTGCGTAGCTAGAGACGTTTTCCAGCAAAATTTGGCGACCTAGGTAATCTTGCACAATCTTTACACGCTCGGCTACATGTTTGGCTGTTTCTTCTGTATATGGTAGTGGTAATAAATCATGTAAGTTTTGGCCGTGCACGCCTGTCCAGCAAAGGTGATCAGAAATCCATTTTGGTTGAATTCTATCAGCCAGTTTTTTTAAATCTTTTAAATAAGTTGGGTCAATTGGCGCTGTTGAACCAATTGAGAGCGAAACACCGTGCATCACAACGGGATAATCGGCACGAATTCTGTCTAGAAAATTAAGAGGCAAGCCACCAGGAATCATATAGTTTTCTGATAGCGCTTCGAACCAATCAATATTGGGCTTGGAATCTAAAATTTCGTTGTAATGCTCTGTTCGTAAACCAAGTCCAAATCCTAATGATGGTAGATTGTTACGCATGTTTATCTCAAATAGTAGGGTATTTTACAAACTCAAAAATTGAGCATGGGTTAGTAGCAATTCCCATGCTCAGCTTTAGCACTAAACTGTCTAAACTAAATCAAGTGACCACCTTTTGCATCACAATCAGCACCAGTTAATGCTAAGTGCCCATGACCTTTACATTCGTTTTGACCTTTGCAAGCATTTGCAGCACTTTTGCAAGAACCTTGGCCTTTACAAGCATTTGAAGCTGTTTTACAAGAGTTGTGACCTTTACAAGCATTGCCAGCAGTTTTGCAATCACTAGTACCCTTACATGAGTTTACGCCTACACATGCACCTACAGTGTTGTTGGCTGCAGTTTTGGTGCCTGCACCTGTTGCTGCACAGCCAGCTAAGATAAGTGCTGCCGCACCAATTGCTAGCAATGCGCCCCGGCGCCCATTATTTGTATTTACAGACATGATATTTCCTTTCGAGTTTATTAAAAAAATCCACCATTTCTAATTAAAACTAACATTTAGAAAAGACAGACGATCTAAATACGTGAATTAACACAAAATAGATTCATCATGTGCCACGCATTACTTTGTCGAAATAATCTGCAGACCCTTACAATTCGTTTACTTTTATATTGCTTTCTATTCACCGTAATTTAAATTTACAAAATATGTAAGTAAACATTTTCATTTGCGACTAATGTTGACATTTAATAATCGGAGTTCATTATGAAAGCTTTATTTAAATCAATATTATTAACATCTCCTACTCTTTAAATTGGCAGTATGCTTGGCCCCAATTATGCCCTTTAGTTATACTCAAGGGGCATTGTTGAAAAAATGTCGTAAAGTTAATTAATCATTTTTTCATCTAAGCCTTGGACTAAACCTCCGAGCACCCCAACCAGATTTTCCATGCCTTTGTTGAGCATCTCAATTTGCGCTTCATTGGGTTGATTAGTCTCCAATGCTGCTAACGTTTCATCCAGTGGCAAAGGCCCAAAATTCAATTCGTAATGTGCAAGATTGATCGCTAATAGTCGCGCACACTCCAATAAGTCCTCTTTAGTTGCCATATTGGAAAGATGATCAACCAAGTTTATGTATTGTTTAAATGTGCTGAGGTCTGCCATTTTGATAAATCCAATTGTTATACGCTTATGATTATAATCGCCAAATGTGCAGTAACTTCGAATCCATTCATCCAAAACACGCCAATTGGGTAAAACATCACTTTGATTGTGATT
>CAZAEN010000010.1:0-100080 GCA_964484105.1 uncultured Methylophilaceae bacterium | reverse complement strand
AATACCGGCCTGTCACGCCGGGGGTCGCGGGTTCGAGCCCCGTCCGCTCCGCCAATTTTTAATAGCGAGTCTTATGGCTCGCTATTTTTATTTGTTGCTTCCTCGTTAAACGATAGACTCGTCCCAGTAGAACCTAAATTTTTGAGTGCTGTCATAACGCTCATATTAAATTAAAGCCATCTTGTGATATATTGGCAAAGTTTTGGATGGATCGTGTGCGATGAAAATTCGGACAAGATTTACTAGTAAAAAATCATTAAAAAGAGCGTGTTATGTTAGATAGTATTCGTGCAGTTGCTCAAGGTTGGGTAGGAAAGCTTTTATTGGCGTTAATTACCATTCCGTTTGCTTTGTTTGGTATTGATTCCTATCTTCAAAGTGCCGGTAGTAATGCGGAGGTGGCTGAAGTCGGTGGGGAGAGTATTTCTATTCAGGCCTACGATAACGCCTTAAAAAATATGCGTGACCGTCTGCAAATGCAAGGTAAGGTTGACCCTGCCCAATTAGATAGTCCTGAAGTGAAAGCGATGGTGTTGAATCAGCTTATTCATCAGCGGTTGCTAGCGAAAGAAATTAAAGATGCACGCTTTGCGATTAGCGATGTGCAGCTTTCTACTTACATTACTGGCATGCCAGAGTTCCAAAAAGAAGGTAAGTTTTCCCAAGAGCTGTATGACCAACTGTTAAGTTCCAATCAACTGACGCCAGTGCGTTTTGAGACCAGTATGCGCCAAGATTTGTTAGCACAACAAGCGCAAGACGGGATTGCTAAATTAGGTTTTCTCAGCCATGCACGTGTTAATCAGGCACTCACGCAAGCCAATCAAAAACGTGTAGTAACTGTCGCGGAGGTCAAAGCAAAAGATTTTATTTCTCAAGTGAAGGTTGAACCCGCAGAAGTGAAATCTTATTACGATAAACACAAAGACAAATTGATCGTGCCGGAAAAAGTCAAAATTGAATTTGTGTTGCTTTCTGCTGCAAGTTTGATTCCCTCAATGAAAGTGGATGATGCAGAAGTTAAAAAATACTACGAAGAAAATGTTGCACAATATCAAGGGGATGAGCAACGCCGTGCCAGCCATATTTTGATTGGATTTAATGCAAACGCCACGCCAGCTCAAAAACAAGAAGCAAAAGCAAAAGCTGAAGATATTTTGGCGCAAGTGAAAAAAAATCCTAAACAGTTTGAATCGTTAGCTGCACAATATTCGCAAGACCCGGGTTCCGCGACTAAAGGTGGGGATTTAGGTTCGTTCGGGCGCGGTGCAATGGTGAAACCATTTGAAGAGGCTGCGTTTAGCATGAAGGTTGATCAGATCAGTGACTTAGTTGAATCTGAATTTGGTTATCACATCATCAAAGTTACTGAAGTGACAGGACAGTCAACAGATTTTGATAGTCTCAAGCCGCAAATCAAAGGTGATTTAATGTACCAAAAGGCGCAAATGGCCTTTGCTGAACAAGCTGAAAATTTTAGTAATTATGTGTATGAGCATTCTGATAGCTTAGCGCCCGCTGCTAAAGAATTTAACAGTCAAGTACAAACGTCCGATTGGATCAGTCGCGAAGAAGGCGCAAAATTCTTTAAAAATGACAAAATCATGAGTTCAATTTTTTCAGATGAGGTGTTAAAAGACCGCCGAAATTCAGAGGCTGTAGAAGTTTCTCCAAACAATTTGGTCGCAGCACGTGTCGTTGACTATAAGGCGGCAGCACCTCGTAGCTTTGATGAAGTAAAAGGTGGCATTGAAGACTTTTTGAAAAACGAAGCGGCGTTAAAAATGGCCTTCGAAAAAGGTCAAGCGGCGTTAAAATCGTTGCAAAGTGGTAAAGATGTTGCTGGTTTGGAGTGGATTCCAGAAGTCACTGTGAGCAGAAAACAGGCTGAAGGATTGACTGAGTTGGCCATGAAACAAGCGTTCAGAACAGGCGTCGATAAATTGCCGAGCTATTCTGGTTTGTCTGACAGTAAACAAGGTTACTTATTGGTCAAAGTGCTGAGCGTTGAATCTCCAGACTTATCCACTGATGAGGCGTTGAGTGTTTCTAAAACAGAGTTAGAAAGTGCGATTGCCGAGGAGTATATAGCGGCTTACAAAAAATCGCTAAAAGATAAGGCCGATGTGAAGGTGAACGAGCGACTTTTGTTAGATAAAGTGAGCGATTAAAGCCAATAGGCGGAAAATAAAAAGGCACCAATCGGTGTCTTTTTATTTTGTTTGAAAAACTAAAGCTTACTCAATCACACCTGCTGCGGTAATGTTCATACCGCCATCAACATAGGTAATTTCGCCGGTGATGCCAGAGGCTAAATCACTACATAAAAATGCGGCAGCATTGCCTACTTCTTCAATCGTCACATTGCGGCGTAAGGCTGCGTGTTTTTCGTTAAAACCGATCATTTTGTCAAAGTCAGCAATACCTGAAGCGGCCAAGGTTTTAATCGGACCAGCTGAAACGGCATTCACGCGGATGCCGCGTGGCCCCAAGCTTTGCGCTAAATAGCGTACATTAGCTTCTAGGCTGGCTTTTGCAACGCCCATGACGTTGTAGTTAGGCATAGTGCGTTCTGCACCTAGGTAGCTTAATGTGAGCAAGCTGCCTTTACGACCTTCCATCATTGGGTAAGCTGCTTTTGCCATGCCAGAAAAGCTATACGAGCTGATGTCGTGGGCGATGCGGAAATATTCGCGGTTGATGTTATCTAAATAATCGCCGTCAAGCGCGACTTTAGGCACAAAAGCAACGGAATGCACGAGACCATCCAAGCCATCCCAATGTTTTGCCAGTGCAGGAAATAATGCGTCAATTTGTGCATCTTCAGCTACATCACAAGGTAGGACGATTTTTGAATCAAAATCTGCGGCTAAATCGGCCACACGTTTTTCGTGTTTTTCCATTTGATAGGTAAACGCGAGTTCAGCGCCTTCGCGTTTCATCGCCGCTGCAATGCCATAAGCGATTGAGCGGTTGCTTAATAAACCGGCGATTAATATTTTTTTTCCAGCAAGAAATCCCATAATTTTTTTAAACTCCTCTATTTAGGCGCGCTTCTTGGATCAAGCGCGTCACGTAAACCTTCACCCAAGAGATTATACCCCAACACCGTCACTAAAATAGCCAAACCGGGGAAGAGCGATAACCACCAAGCGAACTGAATATACTCTTTGCCATCCGTTAAAATATTGCCCCAAGAGGCTTGTGGCGGTTGCACGCCAAGCCCTAAAAAGCTTAAGCCGGACTCCAACAACACGGCACTGGCAACACCAAGTACAGCACTGACAATAATTGGCGTGAGGCTATTGGGCAGCAAATGGGTAAAAATCAGTCGCGTATCTTTGGCGCCGAGTGTGCGGGATGCCAACACGAACTCACGTTCTCGTAAGCTTAAAAATTCTGCACGCACCAAGCGCGTCACGCCCATCCACGAAGTTAATCCAATCACAATCATAATGTTGATAATGGACGGCGTAAGAAATGCGATCACTGCTAGAATCAGAAAGAAACTGGGGATGGAAAGCATGATATCCACTAGTCGCATAATCAGCGTATCGACCCAACCACGATAAAAACCTGCCAGCGCGCCTAACACAATACCAATGGCAGTAGAAATGCCCACCGCTACCAAGCCAACCAGCAATGAAATTTGCCCCCCAAAAAGCATTCGGCTCAACACATCGCGGCCTAGGCCGTCAGTCCCCATCCAATGCGCGGCTGAAGGCGCGAGTAAAATAGCTTTGACGTTAATATCGTCAGGGTCATAAGGCGCAATGAAAGGCGCGAATACGGCAAGCACAAAAACGGCCAAAATAATCAACGCGCCAGCCTTAGCTAGCGGGTTTGCCCATGTTTTTTGGAAAAGGGCTTTCTGAAAAAATGGTTGATGCATGATTTATTCCCTTACCACGCCACGCCGTACACGTGGGTCTGCCCACGCGTAGGCAAGGTCAGCCATTAAATTGCCAAACAGCGTGAGTGCTGAGCCAATGGTTAAAATACCCATGACGACAGGGAAATCTCTGCTCGTGACCGAATCAAAAAATAACTTACCCATGCCATCAATGGCAAAAATGGTTTCGGCGATGACTGAGCCACCAATCAAGCCGGGAATCGATAAGCCGATAATGGTGATGATCGGTAGTAGGGCGTTGCGCAAGGCGTGTGTATAAAACACTTTGTGTTCGCTTAAACCTTTGGCGCGCGCGGTGTTGATATAGTCTTGTTGTAATACATCGAGCATGCCGTTTTTGATAAACAAGGTCATGCCGGCAAGGCCGGTAATCGACGGAATCACCACCGGCATAATTAAGTGCATGAATTCATCTTTAAATCTCCCCCAAGTGCTTAATTGCTCGTAATTTAAGCTATGCATGCCGGAAATTGGTAACCAATTATTCACCACGCCTAGCCAGTACATCAGCAACAGTGAAAGCCAAAAACCGGGAATTGAGAAACCGATGAAATTGAATAAGGTGATCGAGCGATCCTGCCAACCTTGGTAATACTTGGCAGCCATGACGCCTAATGGAATCGCTAAGATCAATGTGATGGCAAGGCCTAGTAAATTAATTTTTAAGGTAATTGGTAACGCTTCTTGAATCATACCTTTGGTGACGGCGCCGTCTTTATCTGTCGTTTGCCAAAACACCGGTTTTTGGTGTGGTTTGAATGAATTGCCAAAATCCAGCTTCACCATCCGTTGTAGCCATAAGCCATATTGCACGATGATGGGTTGATCTAAATTGTAAAGTTTGCGCAACTGTTCGCGCGATTCTTGCGAGGCTTTTGGGTTGAATGCAGATTCGCTATCGGTTATGTCACCCGGTGCTAAGTGCATGATAAAAAAGGAAATAAGGCTGATTCCAATCAGCATCGGGATAATCCAAAGTACACGTTTAACAATGTAGGTGAGCATATTTTTTAATCCGCCGAAATCTGATTGCGCCGCAGCGGTGTTGGCACATACCATTTTTGCGAATCATAGCCGACACCAGCTGGCGGAATCGGTTCGATAATGCCTTGCACACGTTTATGTATTGCGGTCAGCCCGTAGCCGGCAGAAAGATAGACAATCGGGCTATCTTCCAATAAAACTTTGGCAAATTTGTGATAAATGTGCATGCGTTTTTCAGGGTCAAACTCTAGTCGGCCTTGCGCTAATAATTGATCTACCTCAGGATTGTTGTAGCCAATAAAATTAAATTGTCCGGGTGCCTGCTGGCTGGAATGCCACATGCTAAATTGGTCTGGGTCTAACCCCAAGCCCCAGCCTAAAATGACAACATCAAAATCTCCAGTGTGGATAAATCGGCTCAAGAAGCTTGCCCATTCTAACGATCGGATCGTGACTTCAATGCCGATTTCTTTGAGTCTACGTTGAATGAGCACCGCAGATTTTTCACGCTCTTTATTTTGGTTGGTCAAAATTTCAAAGCTAAATTTTTTGCCCTCTTTTTCTAGGTAACCATCGCCGTCACTGTCTTTAAAGCCAGCTTCAGCAAGCAATGCTTTGGCTTTGGTGGGGTCGTAGGGGTAGGGCTGCAATGTCGGGTTACTCCAACGCGTCCTAGGCTTGTAAGGTGAGGCAATGTTAATGCCGAGGCCTAAGTAAACGCCGTCAATAATTTCTTGCTTATCAATCGCGTAATTTATGGCGCGGCGCACACGTACATCGTCAAACGGTTGATGTTTTAAATTAAACCCTAAGTAAGTGTAACTATTGCCTAACTCTTTGTATAAATTTAACTTTTTACTGAGCGCCGGCCTTGCGGGAATCACCCGTGAATATTTAATCGGGTCGAGATTCATGCTGTCGATATTGTCGGCCATCAACTCCAAAAATTGCGCAGAATTATCTGGGATAATACGCGTGATGAGTTTGTCGATATTGGCTTGCCCAAGCACTGATTTTGGATTGCGGCTTAACTGAATATTTTCGCCGTGCTTCCAACTGGCGAGTTGATAATAACTACTGCCGACAGGATTTCTAGCGAACGCAGTTGTGTGGATATCTTGGCCTTGCAGTAAATGTTTTGGCAAAATTTGCAAACCTGCCCAACTATCCAATGCCGGGGAAAAAGCTTGGTCATAAGTCACGCGAAAAGTCAGTGCATCTGACGCTTCAGCTTTTTTCACTAACTGAAAATCGGACGCATACGGGCTGCGGGTTTTTTCATCGGTCACCAATTGCCAAGTAAACAACACATCATCGCTGGTGAGCGGTTTGCCATCTGCCCAGCTTAAATTGGGTTTTAAAGTAAAAGTAATGGTTTTTTTGTCGGCAGAAATTTGCCAGCTTTCCGCCAGTTCGCCAGCCAAATCTAGGTTTTCGTCATATTTGAGTAAAGCGTTAAAAATATTGCTGGCAATGGCGGCTGATGCAGATTCGCCTGCCACCATATAAATTAAACCGCTAGGTTCTGCGGGCATTGCGCTTAATAATTGCCCGCCATTTTCTGATGGATAATTTGGAATATCTGCTAGATCAGCAGTGCTTTTTTGCTGGCAACCCGCTAGTAAAAAGCACAGGCACAAGCCCAAAAATAATTTGTGATGTAAAGGAATCATCGTTATTTGGTCGTGGTGTTTTTCTTTTTGTTGGTTTTTGTATTGGGTTTTTTATTAGCAGTTTTTACAGTTTTTTTCTGGCTAGATTTTACCGTGGATTTTTTACTGCTGTTTTTTTTGCTTTTAGCACTGCTGGCCTTGTTGTTGGTGCTTGCGGGTTTAATTACCAATTTTTGTCCGGCTTTTACCTGATTTTTTTTCAAATGATTCAAACTCACAATCGATTTGCTGGAGACTTGAAATTTTTTGGCAATATGACCAAGCGTATCACCTTTTTTAACGGTGTACGTCACAGCCGCTTTTTTGCTACCGCCAGCAGAGGTTTCTTGTTCGGCATGTCGTAAATCTTGCATGGCATCCAAATTGGCCGCATCAATATTACCTGCATTTTGTCGTTCGGTCAGATCAACGTGATTATTCTCTGGGGCTGTTTCGGGTGATGCTGTTATATTTTCTTCAGCAAAATTTTGTGATGGCGTTTGTGTGGCAACGGCGAAGGCAACAGGTTGCGCAGGTGGTGTTAACGTCGTCACTTTTTCCAAAGTATTTTTGTTCGGCACCAAAATCATGGTGGATTTGGTGAATTTTTTTTGTGCCGGTAATTGATTAATTTTTCTTAATTTATCAAGCGGAATATCGTGTTGGGCGGCAATGGTACTGAGTAACTCGCCCGACTTGGTTTTATATGGCTTCCAGTTGACCAACGGTTTATCGTAGGAGGCTAGGTTTTGATGGAATTTTTCTACGGCATCTACAGGCAATAACAACTCCTGTGTGTCATCTTTAGAAGCAATCACCGGGCGGTTGTAGCCGGGGTTGAGGGCAATAAATTCGTCGTAAGAAATTTCAGCTAATTCCGCCACCAATTTTGCATCAATCTGGCTCGGAGCTGTGGCAGTGGTGAAATAGGCTTTATTTTCAATCGGCTTGAGTGTCAGGCCATAATTGGCCGGATTAGTCATGATGTTTTTAATAGCCTGCAATTTAGGCACATAATTTTTTGTCTCTTTCGGTAAATCCAAACTTTCATAATTGGTGGGCTTGCCTAAACGCTTGTTTTTTTGAATGGCACGCTTGACCGTGCCTTCACCAGCGTTGTAGGCGGCAAGGGCCAGATCCCACGTTCCAAACATCACGTGCAGTTTTTGCAAGTATGAGAGCGCGGCATCGGTGGCAAACGTCACATTGCGGCGATTATCTACCCACCAGTTTTGCTTGAGGCCAAAGTTTTTGCCAGTCGATGGCATAAATTGCCAAATACCGGACGCTTTGGCGCTGGAGTAAGCGTTTGGGTTGTAGGCACTCTCAATCATCGGCAGCAGTGCAATTTCTGTCGGCATGCCGCGGCTTTGCACCTCTTCTACGATGTGGTAAAGGTATTTTTGGCTGCGATCCACAATGTTGTTGATCATTGTGGGTCTAGACGCAAAGGCTTTCTCGTGTTTTTTCACAAGCGCAGATTCTGCCTCTGGCATAGCGTAACCTTCTTTTATGCGCTGCCAAATATCGTCATTGACTTGAAAATTGCTCGGGTCATTGGAAAATACACTGCTTGGATTCTCAATGCCAAACTGTCGCGTGGGCGAGGTGATTTGGCTATCTATGTAGCTCGGTGTTTCTGCTGAAGGTGGCACATAACCGCCGCCAGTTTCGTAAGGCAAAATTTGGTTATCTGAGTAAGAAGGATATTCCTGCGTGATCACGACACTTTTTTTGTTGCCGGATGCCGTGGTTTGTTCTGTGGCTTGTCCTGTACTGACGATCACCCCCAAATTAAGTGCCATAAGTGTTGTCAGCAAACCGTTGCGAACACAAAAACTTGGCTTGGTGTGAATGAAAGAAAATGATAGAAGCATGGTAGGCAGTAAAGGTTAGCTACAAGGACTATACATAACATGCAAAAACATGGTCAAGTAAAATCCTGTTATGCATATGGGTAAAAAATGTGAGGCATTAAAACTGATTGCGTAACGCTCTGACTTTGCTAAAAACTTCCAGTTCCGTCGCATTTTCCAGATGCACTGCAGTTTTGATGCTTGGTATGTGGCAACGTAAAAATGGATTGGTGGCAAGTTCTAGTTGCATTGTGCTGGGCAGGCTAGGCAAGTTTTTCTCTCTTAGTAAAATTGTTGCGCTTTGTCTCGTTTTTAATGCAGCATTTTCTGGATCTAGCGTGCGCGCAAATTCAATATTTTTAAGCGTATATTCATGCGTACAAAATAATTTGGTTGTTGTGGGTAGCTGGCAAATTTTTTTGAGCGAGGCCAACATTTGCGCTGGCGTGCCTTCAAACAAGCGTCCGCAACCTGCAGCAAATAACGTGTCCCCACAAAAAAGCCAAGTTTCATCTGGCAGATTTAACACATAGGCAACGTGGTCGAGCGTGTGGCCGGGGACATCAATGACGTGAAATGACAACTGTGCCCCATTGTTACGCCAAGCAATTTCGACTTGCGCGCCTTCATTGACGGGCGTATAGCCAAAACTAAACGGAAAATGGGGGGCAAATACGCCAGCGTTTGGAAAGTGGTTTAACAAACCGGCAACGCCATCAATATGATCAGAATGGCGGTGGGTAATGAGAATAGATTGAAGTGTTAACCCCAGCGTTTTTAGTGTATTTAAAACGGGCGTTTCGTCACCGGGGTCAAACACAATCGCTTGGCTGGTATTGTGCAAAAGCCAAATATAATTATCTTCAAACGCTGGAACGGCTATTACTTGTAAGGTCTCGTGCATGCGTTTATGATTGGGCGAAAGCTTTGTAAAGTCAACTCATGGATTTATCTCAAACTACATTACCAACGCTGCAGTCTAGCCAAATCTGGCTTCAAAGTGCTGTGGGGCTATATTTGCTTGAAAAAGAGCAGGCCTTATTTGATGCAGCAGTATTTGATTTATTTGGTTTTAACGCCTTGCAAATGGGGTTTGAAAGCGCTAACTTGCTGCGCAATTCTCGTGTGCCGAATCGGTTGATAGCTGCGGATCATGTTCCGGCAAATGGTCATTTATATTGTGCTGATGATTTTTTGCCATTTTCTGAAATGAGTTTGGATGTATTGTTGCTGCCTCACCGTCTGGAATTTAGTGCACGACCGCATCAAACATTGCGCGAGGCGGCGCGGGTGTTGATGCCAGAAGGGCATTTGCTGATCACCGGATTGAATCCATGGAGCGCGTGGGGCGTTAAAGCACTGGCGATACGCGCATGGCACAAGCTTCATCATTGGAATAAAAAAAATGATCGGCGTGAGATTGATTACCCGTGGAACGCGCGTATGATTCGTCTTTCGCGCTTGAAAGACTGGTTGACGTTATTGGGGCTAGAAGTGGTTTCCGTGGAAATGACTTGTCACTCACCGCCGTTTCATCGGGAACATTGGTTGAGAAAATGCTGTTGGCTCGATATTTTGGGTGGTCAATACTTGCGCCGTTTGGGCTTAGACCGTTTTGGCGGCGTGTATTTTGTGGTGGCAAAAAAACGTGTGACCAGCATGACACCGCTCAAACCAAAGTGGAAAAGCCCGCCACTAGCGCAGGCGCTGGTGCGCAAACCCAAGCCGACCCAACACCAACAACAAAAAAATCCGACACAAAAGAAAAAAACGAATAATGAAGCAAATTGAAATTTATGCCGATGGCGCATGTAAAGGCAATCCTGGCCCTGGCGGTTGGGGCGCGTGGCTCAAATGGGATGCGCATGAAAAAGAACTGTTTGGAGGCGAAAAGGAAACCACCAACAACCGCATGGAGTTGACCGCGGTGATTCGTGCCTTGGAGGTGTTGAAACAGCCTTGCTCTGTCAAAGTGTTTACTGACTCTGTTTATGTGCAAAAAGGCATGACAGAATGGATGGCTGCCTGGAAAACACGACAATGGCGCACTGCAGATAAAAAGCCCGTTAAAAATGCGGATTTATGGCAAAGCTTAGATGGATTGGCCAGTCAACACCAAGTGCAATGGATTTGGGTGAAAGGCCATGCTGGCCATGCCGGTAACGAAAAAGCGGATGCGTTAGCTAATTTAGGGGTAGAGAAGGTGTTGATGGAGGCAGGACAATAATGCGTCAAGTTTTTTTGGATACGGAAACAACAGGTTTATATACTGCGCAAGAGCATCGAATTATCGAGGTTGCAGCGGTTGAAGTGGTGAATCGCCGTATCACCAAGCGTTATTTCCACCAGTATGTCAATCCAGAGCGCGCGATCGATGTGGGTGCGCAAGAAGTGCATGGGATTTCGTTAGAGTTTCTTCAAGATAAGCCAAAGTTTGCCGATATTGCAAAGGAGCTGATTGATTTTATTGCGGGTGCGGAGTTGATTATTCATAACGCGCCGTTCGACGTTGGCTTTTTAAATTATGAGTTTGGTATGTTGGGGCTGGCGAAGGTTGAAACCTTGGTGCCTGAAATTACCGACACGTTAAAAATGGCTAAAGAAATGCGGCCTGGGCAACGTAATAATTTAGATGCATTATGTCGATTTTATGGCATAGATAACTCAAGACGCACCTTGCACGGCGCATTGCTAGACGCTGAGTTACTGGCCGATGTTTACATGTCCATGACGCGTGGACAAGAAACGTTAGTAATGGAGTTAGAAGTTGCTCGCGATGATCACAGTACGGTGTCAGGCGGGGCGCTTGCGCCTGTAATCGTGCAGCGTGCAAATGAGGCAGAATTAACAGAGCATGAAGCTTATTTGGCAGGTCTGGCAAAGTCAGGCCGTTGTGTGTGGCAGTAATTTTTATTTTTTATGAGAGTGTAACCAATGAATAACACGATTATCGTAACAGGTGGTGCCGGATTTATTGGCTCCAATTTTGTACTGACATGGGTCAAGCAAGGCCTGGGTAAAGTGGTTAATTTAGACAAATTAACCTACGCGGGTAACGTTGCGAATTTAGATGACATTCAAGGCAATGCTGACCATGTCTTTGTGCAAGGGGACATTGGTGATGCCGAATTAATTAGCAAACTGCTGGCTGAGCATCAACCACGTGCAGTGGTGAATTTTGCTGCGGAAAGCCATGTGGATCGTTCTATTCACGGGCCTGAAGATTTTATACAAACTAATGTGGTGGGTACTTTTCACTTATTAGAATCTGTACGTGCATATTGGAACCAATTGCCTGCGCAAGACAAAAGTGCTTTCCGCTTTTTGCATGTGTCGACCGACGAAGTTTACGGCTCGCTTGAAAAAAATGATCCGGCCTTTACCGAGACAAAACGGTATGAACCGAATAGTCCATATTCTGCGTCTAAAGCGGCATCAGACCATTTAGTGCGTGCCTATCATCACACTTACGGTTTACCGGTATTAACCACTAATTGCTCCAATAATTATGGTCCACGCCATTTCCCTGAAAAACTCATTCCCTTGGTAATTCACAATGCTTTGGCTGGCAAAGCATTACCGATTTACGGCGATGGCATGCAGATTCGCGACTGGTTGTTTGTGGAAGACCATTGCTCGGCGATTCGCCGCGTGTTAGAAGCCGGTGTGATTGGCGAAGTGTACAACGTGGGCGGATGGAATGAGAAACCAAATATTGAAGTTGTCAAAACGCTTTGCAAAATGTTGGATGAAAAATCGCCACGCGCCGATGGAAAATCTTACGCCGAGCAAATTACTTATGTGACTGACCGCCCTGGCCATGACAAACGTTATGCGATTGATGCAACAAAATTGCATGATGAGTTGGGCTGGAAACCAGCGGAAACTTTTGAAACAGGCATTGAGAAAACCGTGACTTGGTACTTAGACAACCAAGCGTGGGTGAACAATGTCACGAGCGGCGAGTATCGTAACTGGGTAGATAAGCAGTATATAAAAGTAGCATAGACAAAAAATAAAGCCTCGTAATTGCGAGGCTTTATTTTTTTAAGATATTTCTTCTAAAGATGTTTTGTTTTTGTACCGTTAAATATCACAAGAGCATGTTTTCAAAAAATGCGTAAAAAGATACAAGAGGGTGAAAAATGGAACAAAGAGGCACTAAATCTCTGCTAGAAAAAGATGTTCATCATGATTGCTTTCAGTATTACCCCATTTGTCTTCCACTAGATCTGAGGGTGGCTCAAGATTGGCATGACTGCAATCTCAAAACCATGTTAGCTAATGTTGCTAACGGTCAAAGTATCATCTCTAAAACAAGAAAATTAGAAAAGCACTAGTTTTGCTAACTTTGACATGCTTAATCAATTGAAGCGTTACTTTAACGCATCCGCCCAATTATTCGGTGTTTCATATAAGCGGACTTTTTCCAATTTCAAATGATTACCGTAAGTGTGGTGATATTGCGCTTTTAAAATTCTGAAAGCTTCTTGCGCCATATTCTCTGCGGTTGGTACGGTAGGGAAAATCACGGTTTTATGATTTTCTAGCGTATTGAGAAAACTTAATACTTCTGCATCATTTTTATACACCAAGAATGCGTGGTCCCACGGATTCACAATGGCTTCTTTTGCGATTTTTTTAACGTCAGAAAAATCCATCACCATGCCGTCTTCTGAGGCGCTTTCATCTTTAATAATGTCGCCAGAAAGTGTGATTTCAATGGCGTAGCGGTGACCATGCAAATTTCTGCATTGGCTTTTGTGATGTGGAATGCGATGGCCAGCATCAAATTCTAATCGGGTGGTGATTTGCATTGGTTGTTTGACGCGCGAGCTGCAAGAAACATTATTGGCTCGCATTATACGCTTGCTGTTGATGTTACGTGCGTTATTTAGCGGATGGATTTATTCTCAAACGCCGCCAGCCATTCAATAAAAGCTTCAAAACTCAAGGGTTTGGAATAAAAATACCCTTGGATTTTTTCACAGCCTAATTCTTTAATTAATTTGGCGGTGGCCGCGTCTTCCACACCCTCACACACCACTTTTTTATTGAGGCTATGCGCGAGTAGTGTGACGGTTTTGACAATTTCAAAATCTTCTGGTGAATTTAAAATATTACTTACGAAGGATTGATCAATTTTCACAAAATCGACCGGCATGTTTCTTAAACGCGCCATCGATGAATACCCGGTACCAAAATCGTCTAACGCAATTTGGCAACCTAGTTGTTTAATTTCATCAATCACTTGCGTTACTCTTGACTCATCTGATAACAAATCACTTTCAGTAATTTCAAAGAGAATATACTCAGCTGGGATTTCCCACAATGTGATGGATTGTTCAATCAGCACCGGTAAGTCAGGGTCAAGCAAATCATTCACGCCGACATTTACGGTGAGCAACACTGCACGTTGGTGCTGAAATAATAACTCGGCACAGCGTTGGCAGGCGTTGTTGATGAGCCAGCGGATAAATACTTTGCCAAAGCCTTTTTTATAAATCGTGTCGATTAAACGTGCAGGCGAAACAAACGGCCACTTGGTCGTTGGCCAACGTAATAAAACTTCTGCCGTTGCACAATGCTCATCTTCTAGCGTCACGATTGGCTGCAGAAACGTCGCTAATTCATTGCTTTGCAGGGCTTCGATGATGGCTTCGTCCAGAATGTGCGCGTTGACAAAATGTGAAGACAAATCTTTTTCGTAAATTTGCATTTGCTCATTTTTAATCATGGCATGATGCAAAGCGAGTTTGGCGTGTTCAAGTAACAACACAGCATTGGTTTCAGGGTTAAATGTGCTGGCCGCGCCAAAATAGGGCGATAAAATCAGCGTCGTATTTTCAATCGGTAAGGGTGACTCAAACACATACACCAACTTGCTGATAATTAAATTGAGCTGCGTGGCGTACCCTAAATTTTTAACAAGCACGACAAATTCATACGGACCGGTGTGGAACAAAATCGCATCATCATTGAGTTGTTGTTGCAATACTTGAATCGCTGCATCCACCAAAGTTGCAGAGGCCGTGTTGAGTTTAAATGCTTCGTCAAAGTCAATATTTAAATTCACCAACACAATGCCCAACTGTTTGGCGTAATCGTGTTGCAATAGCTGATGTGCCTCTGCAGTTTCTTTTGAAGCACTTAGCGTGGCTTCTGGCAACATTTGTTGCAGCATTGCTAGCAAAAGTTGCTCGTTTGGTAGTTGGCTACGCATATTAAAGTGCTGCCAATATTCAAATTTGTACTGGTCAAATTGGTTCGTTACGCGCGCAATTAAATGGCTAAGCAATAGCTCAAGCTTTAATGTTTGCAGGCGCGCCTCATTGGCTTCTGGCTTATTCAGCTGGAAACCTTTGAGTAAAAGCAATGCCGTATCTAGCGTTGCATCTTGCGTGTAATCATTGACCCAAGCACTCAGTAAGCTGATGATCTGCTCGTAAAATCCCCCCCAGTTAAGCTGAGTTGGCCACTGTGCTATACAAGCTGTTAACGCTTGCGGGCTGTTAGCATCAATATTTTGTATTGCTGCAAGCATTTCTGTGTGAATCACATATTCACCGCCAAGATCAGCAATTTTTAAATCATATTGCTGCACGAATTGCATTAATTGCTGTGGGGAGAGCGCAATTGAAAAATCAGCATATTGTATTTCTGCCTGTGCCGGCGCTGAGATCGCAGAATGGTTGTCTGGTGTTTGTGTTTGAGGGTTAAGCATAGTAACTATTGGGGTCTAGGCCATAACTATTTGGCGGCAGGCCGCGCACAATTTTGTAGGGTTCACCGCTTGGTGTAAGTGGGTTCAGCATCAAGTTGATGGTGGTTGGATAAGCATTTTTTGTTTTATCCGGGTTGAGCAACACCATCACACGCGGCTGTAATCGACGCACACTGTTTTGCTCAATTACCACGCCGACCTCGCCTGTGTTGAGTTCAACGAGTGACGTCACAGGATACATACCTAAAAATTGCACGAGTTGGTCGATCAGCACGCTACTAAATTTTGTGTTGCGTAAACCATGAATAATTTCTAACGCTTGCTGGTTGTAAACGCCCTTGGCATATGCGCGGTCAGTGGTGAGCGCGCAGTAAGTGTCGACTAAACCTGCCAATTGGCCGGTTAAAGATATTTGCTTACCTGCTAAGCGGTTTGGGTAGCCGCTACCATCAATACGCTCGTGGTGCTGTGCAACGGTGGCGAGAACACTGACTGGAATATTCTCAGTAATCTTGAGAGCGTCCGTTGCATAGTCCACGTGTTGTTTGATTTTCTCAAAATCTTCTAAAGTTATTTTTCCTTGTTTGTGCATCAGCTCATAATCTATTTTGGCCTTGCCAATATCTTGCAGCAAGCCAGCCATGCCAATTTCTTTCACTTGCTTTCTCGGTAGCGACATAAAATTCGCCAGCGCCATCATGGTGATTGAAACATTCATGGCGTGGTTGTAGGCAACGTTATCTGTTTGCTTGAGCTTGGCAAGCCACATTAGCGCATCTGGGTTACGCTCAATACTTTCCACCATGCCGTCAATGGCTTCATTTACGTTGTGAATATCAATTTGTTTATCTTGCGCAATTGCCTCAAACAAAGCGCGCGTGGCTACTTGTGATTTTTCAAACGTCGGATAAACCTCAATAATCTCTTTCTCGACAGGATTTAACTCTTTGATATTTTTTTCCTGTTTTCTCGTTAAATGGTCAGCTAATAATTTTGCTTTCTCTGTATTAAGATTTTCTTTGCCTTTCCAATTTTTTAAGCTAGAAAAAATAGTGGAAACATCACTTTTGATGTGCTGCGATAAAGTCACCTCATCAGCATTTTCTTCTTCCATCAGGGCGGAGGCCGCATAGCTTACTTGCGTTGCTGTATTTCTAATTGGCGCCACATTATTAAGCGAAGGCGTTACTTGTTTTTGCTGGCTTTGCTTGATTTCTTTGAGTACATCATAAAAAGAAAATTTTTCTTTTGGTGAATCGGCGATCACTTTAATGTCGGCTTTTTGCGCGTCTGCCACGACACTTTTTGTGACGACTTTAGTGATTTTGATTGGAGGAGCAAAGTGCGTTGAGGCTTGGTGCGCCACATCGACTGAAAGTTGGCGATCAATAAACACGTGTTCGCATAAGCTCACCAGCGTATCAATTTGCTTTTGCTCTTCAATCAGCACGCCTTCCAATAAAAAAGGCGTGCCGAGCCAAGGCCGATCTAGCTCGGAAACAAACATGCCAATTTGTAATTCGGTCGCGGGGATTTTTTCGCGAATTTCGTTCGTCACGGATTAACCTGATTCCTTAAATTTTTTACGCCTACGCGCGTGAATATACCAATAATTTTTTCAGCACGATTGCTAGAGCAGAATGGCTTTAATGCTTGTATTTACGGCAAAAGTGAAGGGGAAAAATAGGGGGGAATTGTAAAAAAAGATTAATAAAAAACTTTGCTGATTTCGCTCTGCACTTGCTGGTATATCTCTACGCGTTTTGCAGCGATTTTTCCAGCCGCCACTGCCAATTTAATCGCGCATTCTGGCTCTTGCTGATGCTTGCAATTGTTAAATTTACAGTGGCCTAAAAATGGGCGAAACTCCACAAAAGCCAGCTCTAACGCCTGTTGGCTTAAGTGGTACAGCCCAAACTCTTGCAATCCGGGCGAATCAATCAGGGAGCTATTTTGGTTGATGTGGTAAAGGTGTGCTGCTGTGGTTGTGTGTTTACCGCTGTCTAACACGGTGCTGACCTCCTGTGTACGCACGGACTGATCTGGCAGCAGGGCATTGATGATGGTGGATTTCCCCATCCCAGACTGGCCGACCAAAATGCTGGCATGGCCTTCAAGGTAAGGTTTTATTGCGTCAACATGATTTTTGGCAGTGAGCATCAGTGTTTTGTAGCCCAAGTCTGCATAAAATTGCAGTATATTTTTTGCGCCAAACGAGTCGTTTAAGTCACATTTATTCAACACAATCAGCGGGTGAATATTGGCGGCTTCCGCAGCGACTAAGCAACGGCTGAGTAGGGCTTCGTAAAAACTGGGTTGGGTTGCCAGCACAATGACAATTTGAGAAACATTTGCCGCTAAGAGTTTGCTTTTAAATGCATCGCTGCGGTAGAGCAAACTTTTGCGTTCATGGTGCGCCTCAATAATACCTTCGTTTTTGTCCGTCAAGGCAAAGGTGACGACATCTCCGCAGGCTAAATTGGTTTTTTTGCCGCGGGTGACGCAGCTAATTTTTTGCTGGGTTTGCTGGCATTCAACGATATAACGCTTGCCGAAGGCGGCAACAACGGTGCCTAGTAGCGCAGTCGAGGATAAATTTTTAGGATTGGAATGTTGGGGGGTAACTTGCAAAAAAGCTATTCTGTAAAGTGATAATATTTTTGGTTTAAATAGGCAGCGACATTGAGCTCTTCGTCTTCAAACCATTTTAATCCAAGCATTGTGTTGCAGTTACGAATTTGCGCCACCAAGCCTTTAGAGGAATTGACTTTGCGTGATTCACGCGTGTAAATGCCGGCACCATCGCCGCCGTAGCTAGAAGCATGGCAACTGATGCAATTTTTTTCAACCAAGGCTTGGCCAGCCTTTGCATCAGCACCTGCAAATGGCGCGGCTTGTGCGCTTTGAAAAAGAGCCAACACGGCAATTAAAAAAAGTAACTGTTGCATGGTTGGCTCCTTTCAACGATAGATCATAAATAGCTTGCCAGTTTGCTGATGCGAATGCTCGCCGGCGGGTGCGAATCGTAAAACGCAGAGTGTAATGGATCTGGCGTTAAAGTCGAGGCGTTATCACGATAAAGTTTCACTAACGCATCAACCAAACTTTTTGCGCTGGCGTGTTTGGCCGCGTAGTCATCCGCCTCAAATTCATTTTTGCGCGAATAGCTCGCCATCAACGGGCGCAATACAAACATAAAGACGGGCGAAACGAGTAAAAATAACATCAGTGCCATGTAGTTGCTTGGCATCGTGACACCTAAACCCAAATAAAACCAGTCTTGATTCATTAACCAGCCAAGCAAGGCTAGACCAAAAAAGCTCAATGCAAACAACATGATAATACGTTTAATGACATGGCGATGTTTAAAGTGCCCAAGCTCATGCGCGAGGACCGCTTCAATTTCGTCGGCATTCAATCTGTCGAGTAATGTGTCAAAAAATACCACGCGTTTTGAAGCGCCAAAGCCGGTAAAGTATGCATTACCGTGGCTACTGCGCGCGGAGCCGTCCATCACAAACAAGCCTTGTGATTTAAAGCCGCATTTGCTCAGCAATGCCTCAATGCGTTGCTTTAAGCTCAAGTCTTCAAGCGGGGTAAATTTGTTAAACATGGGTGCGATAAATGTGGGATACACCGCAAGCATCACCAAATTAAAAATACTCCATACTACCCACAAATAAAACCACCAGTATTCGCCGGCTTCTTGCATCAGCCAAAGTGCCGCAAATAAAATTGGCGCACCGAGTGCAATGCCAACCAGAGACTGCTTCGCAAGGTCAGCAAAAAACATCTTGGGGGTCATTTTGTTAAAACCAAATTGTTGGTCGATCACAAAAGTTTTATAGTAATCAAATGGCAAATCGACCAAACTAATGATGAGCATGGCGCTACAGATCACCAACGCGCCACGCACAATGTGATATTCCGGCAACGCTTGGTGCCATAGATTGTCTATCCATTGCAAGCCGCCACCAATGGTCATTACTAGCAACAAAATTGCGCTGACAACGGCTTCTAAAATAATCAGTTTACTTTTTGCAGTGGAATAATCCGCCGCTTTTTGGTGTGCGCTTAATTCAATTGTTGCAGAAAAGGCACTCGGCACAGCATCGCGATGCGCTTGCACATGTTGAATATGGCGACCGCTTAACCAAAAACGCACCAGCGTGGTGGCGACGAGTAAGCTGATAAAAACAGTTGTAAATGCGTAAGACATAATGAAAAGCTCAATTAATGTATGATTCTTGTATTCTGAGGCATTCTAGCGGCTTTTGTTCAGTTAGAATGCTCACGAATTATCATTTTAATGGAAATCATGATGCAAACGAATGTAGAAAACACCGGCGCAAAAATTGAAAACAACCAAAATAATCTAATCTGGCTTGATATGGAAATGAGTGGTCTTTCGCCAGACAATGACAGAATTTTAGAATTGGCAGCGGTGGTGACTGACGCTGAACTTAATGTATTGGGCGAATCGCCTGTGTTGGTAGTGCATCAAAGCGATGCGGTGTTGGATGGCATGGACGCTTGGAATAAAGGCACACATGGCCGCTCTGGATTGATAGAAAAAGTCAAGGCCTCTACCTTGGATGAGGCGGCCGCCAGCGCGCAAATGATTGCGTTTTTAAAACCATTTGTCACCGCAGGAAAATCACCGATGTGTGGTAATTCTATCTGCCAAGACCGTCGCTTCATGGCGCGCTATATGCCTGAATTAGAAAGCTATTTTCACTACCGCAATTTAGATGTGAGCGTGTTTAAAGAACTCGCCAGACGTTGGAAGCCGGAGATTTATTCAGGCTTTAAAAAAGCCAGCCGCCATGAAGCGCTCGCAGATATTTATGAGTCGATAGACGAACTCAAATATTACCGTGAGCATTTTATTGTGAACTAAATCGCTAGCAAGATTACTTATTGAGTGTATTGGGCATTTAAAGAACATGGTTTGCTGAGGCGCCAATCACTCGGTTGCGCCCAGTTTGTTTTGCAACATACAAGGCAGCATCCGCTCGCGGTAGCACTTCATCGAATAGCTCGCCATTTTTTCTTTCTGCCACACCTGCACTAAATGTAATCAGCACGCGATTGCTATCGTGCATAAAAAAGTTTTTTGTCAGATTACGTTGCACATTGGCAATTACATTCACCGCATCATTTTCTTTAGAGCCAGGAAGTAAAATCACAAACTCTTCCCCGCCGTAGCGAGCCAACACATCTGTGCTTCGTATAATCGATTTCACTACCTTCGCTAGGTGTGCAAGCGCAACGTCACCGGTCGAATGGCCCATCGTATCATTGATCTTTTTAAAGTGATCAATATCAATAATTGCTAACGAAAGTGGCGTATTGTGGCGGTCAGCACGATCAAATTCGCGTTCAATTGCCTCATTCATGCCGCGTCTATTTAATGCGCCAGTTAAAAAGTCTTGCTGTGCAACTTGGCTGATGTAATCCAGTTTTGCCGTGAGTTCATGAATATGTTTTTCTGCATCCTCAATTTTTTTCTGCGTATCTTGGAAATCACTAAAAGATTTTTTTGCGTTTGCGTTCATGTGGTTAATATCACAAACCAGTTCCTGCAAGATGGTGTTTAACTGCACAAAGTCTGAGGAGGCGCTAATTTTTTTCTGGTATTCACTAATTTTTGTTTGGTATGTACCAGTACTTTCAGTAATCTCGACCAACCCATTCACAAAAACATTCATCATGCTTTTGATCGTATCTTTTGCTTCAAGCAAGCCGGGTTTGATGCTTGACTGTTGCGTCATGAGTGCTCTGATGCTGGTTTCCGCGCTGCGGATACTCTCAAAATCTAGAGGCGCGGAAATTACTTCTTTTACAATATTAATTTGACCAATTAGCCATTTGTTTTCATCCGCTTGCTCATCAATGCTGGTGAATAATAGCCCTAGCATTTTGATCAGAGACTCATGCATACGATGGTTAGAGTCCTTTAGCAGTTCTGCTCTAAGTAACGTAGATTTTAAGGCTTCATTAAATTCATCTACGTCGATCTCATTTGACGCTTGTGCTTGTTTGATGAGTAGCTCAATCCGGCTTGCCGCCATTGGATTCTCTGCAAACTGTGGAAGAACGGCGATGTTAATTGTATTAATTAACATATCGCGCCATTTTATAGCGTCGTTAATTTGACTGTCGGTTTGAGGTTGAGCTTGAGCGCTATGAATTTCTCGTATGGATGGTGGTTCTTCTAACGCATTGACTATTTGATTCGAAGTAACCGCAGCAGACCCACTTACATTTTGACCTTCTCCCCAAGACGTGATGAGAATCTTAATTTTTTTTGCTAATTGATCTACATCTTGAGCGTCATTTAGGATAACTTTATTTAAATCTTCCGTTTTTTTATGAAATGGTAATTCCGCATGGTGAGCCTCTAGCTGCCTGAGCATGTAGCGTAGTAAATTTCCCCAATTCACGCCTTCATCGTGACCTTTATCTGTTGAAATAAGTTGGCGAAGTTGACTTTCTAAGCTGATTAAATCTTGCTTTTTGAGTGATGCAGATATTTTTTGTGATGCAGTGGCGCATTTGGGCTTGCTTTTTCCCATGCCAATTAACACTTTTTCAAGTGACTTAATCAACATATTCGCGCCGTCTGATGTTTCTACGCCTGCAATTTCATCATAAACTCTCCGGAAATTATCTGGGTTTGGAGGGCTTTGATTTTTTGATAATTGCATTAAAGTCTGACGCGCAATCTCGAATGAGGTGAGTTTCTGCTTCATTTTAATGGACACTCTTTAGTTAGATTAGGATGATTCTACTGAAGAAGAATGTAAATGAATGTTATAAATACCTTGATAAATACAGGGCTTTTCTTAATTCACATATTGATTACCTGATATTTATAGCGGATTCTTGGCTATTTTATTCTCTTAAATTAACCTGGTGATGTTTAGTTTTGTATTCTTCCGCAATAATTCAGCAAAAAAAGAGGGCGTCAACTTGGACGCCCAGAGGGAGGAGAAACTAGCTTTGGAGAAGCTTGATATTAAATAAGCATGAAGTGTGCCAGTTTCTTTCTTCCTCTTTTCCTCTTACTTTTTCAGTAAATTTTCGTACATTTTTAAATATTCTTGCGCGCTGTGATCCCAACTTAAATTGAGTGACATGCCATTTTTTTGCAATTGTTGCCACACTTTTGGTGTTTCTTTATAGGTTTGCACGGCGCGCTCGATGGTGTATAGCAATCCGTAAGAACTAGTTTCCGGCATCACAAAGCCGTTGGCCGTTTTGTTTTTCAGTGTTTGTTCATTGGTGTCGACGACTGAGTCTGCTAAACCGCCAGTGGCGTTGACAACCGGTGGCGTGCCGTAAGCCAAGCCATAAAGCTGGTTAAGGCCGCATGGCTCAAAGCGTGAAGGCATAATGAATATATCGGTGCCAGCCATAATTTGGTGTGAAAGCGGCTCGTTGTAACCCACAGTGACAGAAACTTGCGTGGGATAGTCGTGTGCTAAATCCACAAAGGCCGCTTGCATACTGTATTCGCCGCTACCAAGCGCTGCCAGTTGGCAGCCTTGCGCTAGTAGTTGCGGTAACACTGGCAACAGCATGTCTAAGCCTTTTTGGTAGGTCAGGCGACTCACCACGCCCAAAAGTGGTGCATTTGCATCAACTTTAAGCCCTAACCTTGCTTGTAATGCAGCTTTGACTAATTTTTTATTGCCTAATTTGCGTATGCTGTAGTTCTCACAAATATAAGTATCGTATTTTGGACTCCACTCGTTGGGTTCAATGCCGTTCAAAATACCGGTAACTTCTTGATGACGCTTGGCAAGTAAACCTTCCAAACCAAAACCAAACGCGTTGGTTTGAATTTCTTGTGCATACTTGGGACTCACTGTTGAAATGGCATCTGCGTAAAACAACCCCGCCTTTAAGAATGAAAGTTGCCCGTGGTATTCCAAGCCATCCATGACAAAATGTTCCGGCGGTAACTGTAGCGTGCGTAAAAAATGTGGAGGAAAGCAGCCTTGAAACGCCATGTTATGAATGCTCATGACCGATTTTGTATCGGTATGTTCTGCCAGTTTCATATAGGCAGGGGTCAAGCCGGTTTGCCAGTCATTACAATGGACAATATCTGGTTGCCAGTCGATCAAATGCTTTTTCTTGTTAGCCAACAGCGCGGCAACTTTAGAAAGAATGCCAAATCGTAGCGCGTTATCTGGCCAGTCATGACCGGCCGCGTTTATATAGGGGTTGCCTTCGCGTTCAAAGAGTGCTGCAGATTCGATGGCAATCACAGGTACATTGGTTTCAGGCATGCTGCCAAGCAGTAAGTTGACTTGGCCGACTTCTGGCAGGTTGTGAATGGTGGCGATTTTTTGCGTTTCACCCAGCGCTTGCAGTACAGCAGGGTAGCCTGGAATCAGTAACCGAACGTCTAAATGCAAGTTTTTGAGTGCGTTTGGCAACGAGCCGCTGACATCCGCTAGGCCGCCGGTTTTGATCAGCGGAAATGCTTCAGACGTGACAAATAAAATCTTCAAAACCAATATTCCTGCTAGGATGGAGAGTAAAACATGATAGTGGAATCGCTGGGATTTTAAAATCAAAATTCAGGGCAGGAATAGATTTTTATTCCTGCTTTGTTATGATACTGACACATTGAAAGAAAGGCATAAAGAAATGCATTTGACGTTATTCAATGCGTTAGCCATCGCAGCTGGCGCAACTTTTGGTGCATGGGGGCGCTGGGTATTAGGCTTGGCCATGAATCACTTTATCCCGCACTTGCCTTTAGGTACGTTAGCCGCCAATCTATTAGGCGGATTATTAATGGGCATGGTGTTGGCATTCATCCAATTGGGGCATTTGGATATGCCACATTGGCGCTTAATGGTCACGACGGGTTTTTTGGGTGGACTGACAACATTTTCAGCTTTTACCGGTGAAAGTTTGGTGCTGTTACAAAAACAACACTATGGTTGGGCGTTGCTTCATACGTCTAGTCACGTACTCGGGGCGCTGATTTTTGCAGGGTTGGGGTTTATGTTGGTGAATTGTTTTCGCTCATAACCATTCCGAGATAACAAAAAAGCCCGATTTTCATCGGGCTTTTTTTATTGGATTTAGAGCTGAGAAATTAGGATTTATCTGATTTCTGCGTCTCTATCATCACCAGTGGCTCTGTCGCTTTGGCTGCAGTTTTTTTCTGTTGCCAAGGTGCAGCTTTTCTCGGGCCTTTTGGTGCTTGTGGCTCAGCTACTTTCACTGCTTTCACTTTTTCAGCGCTGGTTTCAATCAGTTTTAAACCGACGGTTGCCAAATCCACTGGTTTTGGTGGTGCTTTTGGCTTGCGCGGTTTGGCTGGTTTAGCCTCAGCGTTTTCTTGAGAACTAGCTTCAGTAGATGTTTCCACTTTGGCCTCTGCAGGCGCTGCTTCCGTTGCAGTTTCGATCGCAGCGTTAGAAGCTTCAGTGGTTTTTTTCGCTGGACGTCTATTTCTAGCTGGTTTTTTCTTTGTATCCGTTGCCTCTTGTGGTGCATCAATAGTCACATCCGCAACTACTGGGGTAACTGCTTGGACGCTTTCAACTACTTGAGGCGCTGCTTCTTTTGTAACAGGCTCTTCTACAGGTCCAGTGGTTGCTTTGGTTTCAACAGTCGTTGTTGAGACAGCTTCTGCAGATGCTTGTGGTGCTTCAGCGTTTGGTACAAATGGACGCTGTTGATCTTGTGTACTGTTTTCGCCACGATCTCTTCTGCCACGACGGTTACGGTTACGGCGACCCCGGTTATTCCCTTCTTGTGCCTGATTTTCACCACCCAAGTTTGTAGGTAACACGTTTTCTTTTACTGTGTCTGCCACGTGCTTGGCTGCTGAGTCTTCAGGTTTTTGAGGTCTTGTATCTTGCGGTTTAACGTCTTTACGATTTTCTTCTTGACGCTCGTTGCGTTGTGGTCTTTCTTGCGAGGGACGATCATTGCGCTCATTTCTATCGCCACGATTACGATTACGGTTGCGGTTTTTATTGCGGTGCTCATGGCGCGGATGCTCAGCGCGTTGGCCGCGAGATTTGTCGTTTTTCTCGGTTTCTTCTGTGGCGCTTGTTTGTGTCAAACCAAAAAACTGTTTAATTCTAGCAAAAATAGAAGGGCGAATTTCAGTCACTATTTCTGGTTTTTCTTCGACGATCGGTGCAGGTGCTGCAGGTGTAATCCCTCTCACTGCAGCGATTGGCTTGGTCGCTTTTGCAGATTCAGATGCAGGCGGCGTGTATGTGGTTTCCGGTGGCATTTCAACCATTTTATAACTGGCGCGTGAGGTTTCTTCGTTCACATCATCGTGGCGGATGCGCAAAATATTGTAGTTTGGTGTTTCCATGTGAATATTTGGCACCAAAATAACTTCTACGCCCATGCGTTGTTCAATTTTGTGAATATCCGCCCGTTTTTCGTTCAGCAGGAAAGTTGCAACTTCCACGGGCAATTGCACTTGAATAATAGCGCTGTTTTCTTTCATCGCATCTTCTTGCGTAATGCGCAAAATGTGCAATGCAGTTGATTCAATACCGCGAATATGACCTGTACCGTTGCAACGTGGACAAGTAATATGGTTAGTTTCACCTAAGCTTGGGCGCAAGCGTTGGCGAGATAGTTCTAATAAACCAAAGCGTGAAATTTTGCCGGTTTGTACGCGCGCACGGTCAGCGTGTAGTGCATCACGTAAAGCGTTTTCAACTTCACGTTGATTGCGCTGATTTTCCATGTCGATAAAGTCAATCACGACCAAGCCGCCTAAGTCGCGCAATCGCAATTGGCGGGCAACTTCTTCAGCAGCCTCCAAATTAGTGTTGAATGCTGTTTGCTCAATATCGCTACCGCGTGTGGCGCGTCCAGAGTTCACATCCACTGAAACTAAGGCTTCGGTATGGTCAATCACAATCGCACCGCCTGAGGGCAAGCGTACTTCGCGCGCAAAGGCCGATTCAATTTGGTGTTCGATTTGAAAGCGCGTAAACAATGGAATTTCGTCTTGGTATAACTTTACACGCGCCACATTGTTTGGCATCACGTGGCTCATAAACTGTACGGCTTGTTCATGAATATCTGGCGTATCAATTAAAATTTCACCAATGTCTGCACTGAAATAATCGCGAATCGCGCGAATCACCAAGCTGCCTTCTTGATAAATCAAGTAAGCACCAGCTTGAATGGTCGAGGCATCATCAATCGCTTTCCACAATTGCGTGAGGTAATTCAAATCCCATTGCAATTCCTCTACTGAGCGACCAATGCCAGCGGTGCGGGCAATGATGCTCATGCCTTTTGGGATATTTAATTGGGCAATCACATCGCGCAATTCATCGCGATCTTCACCTTCTACGCGGCGAGAAACGCCACCACCTTTGGGGTTGTTTGGCATCAAGACTAAATAACGGCCAGCCAAAGAAATAAATGTGGTGAGTGCCGCACCTTTGCTGCCGCGTTCGTCTTTGTCGACCTGAACAATCAGCTCTTGGCCTTCTTTTAATGCATCTTGAATGCGGCCGCGACCGTCGGTCCCCTCGGCAAAGTAACTTCTGGCGACTTCTTTAAAGGGTAAAAATCCGTGTCTATCTGTACCATAATCGACAAACGCGGCTTCTAAAGAAGGTTCAATTCGCGTGATCACGCCTTTGTAAATATTGCTTTTACGCTGCTCTTTACCTGCGTGCTCTATATCTAAATCAATTAATTTTTGTCCGTCGACAATCGCAACGCGCAGTTCTTCTGATTGCGTTGCATTAAATAACATGCGTTTCATTATTTTCTCCTAACGCTTGCAAGTGCTTGTCGCATGGCAAAGCGTTTGTAATATTCAGGGGGCGGCTAGGAGACGAAGCATTAAGTTTTGAATACTTAACTAAAAAAATCAATGACTTAGGTGATGACGCTGGTAACAGAAAATTTGAAGAAAACTTACGTCAATTTAACAGCGCAATGCAATTCTTTTGCGGTGGGGCATGTTAAGCCAACAGAGATCGAAAACAGACACAGGTATTGACGAAGGGCGACGGCGAGTAGTTTAAAGTAATGTTAAGACAAATAAAACCGCCTTTAGAAAGCGAAAAATTGATAGTCTCAACCTGCCGTGGCACTTTCAGCCAAGTGAAAATAGCAGTGAGCTACTTTCAAATCTTTATCGTTTTTTTAATGCCGATAAAGGTAAAAATCCTGTAAAACGTCGTTCAACAATCCAAATTAACGAAAAAATAAAAGGTTCACTGCAATTTTGTTCGTTAAAATAGGGCGTATCGTTAGTTAATCTTTAAATTTAACCAAGTGGCGCTAACTTTGTGCATCGCTTGGTTTGTGAATCATCACTTTTCAGTCGCGGTTTCTGTTTGTTGGTCTGCTGCGGCTTGAATATAATTTTTTTGCCACTACTTTTATGATTGGCGAGTAGCATTAACCAAAAATTCTTGTTTCGTATGATTGCATGATTAGCGATTATTTTCAATCAGGATTTTACTGCAGCCTATTTTTTGCGCAGTTCACAGCAATCATAGTGCAGTATAAACCATCGTTTTAGAGCATTAAAGGTATGAATAAAGCAAAAATAATCAATCAGTTAGAAGAATTAAACACACCGCGAGCGGATGCCGCGGTGTTTGTCACCATTGATGATGCCAGTGAAGGCCAGCGTGTGGATAATTTCTTACTTAAAACGCTCAAAGGGGTGCCTAAAAGCCATATTTATCGCATTTTGCGTAGCGGTGAAGTGCGCGTGAATAAAAAGCGGGTGGGTGCGGATGATCGGTTGGCACTTGGGGATTTGGTAAGAATCCCACCGATTCGCATGCAAGCGATTGAAGCGAAAACAATTGTAGTTCCCGCTGCGGCCAAATTGCAAGCGCATGTGATTTTTGAAGATGACGCGCTCCTTGTATTAAATAAGCCAGCTGGTTTGGCTGTGCATGGCGGCAGTGGCATTTCGCTCGGTGCGATTGAACAATTACGACTAGAGCGCCCCAAAGCGAAATTTTTAGAACTAGTACATCGGCTGGATCGCGAAACTTCCGGCGTGTTGTTGTTAGCAAAAAAAAGAGCAGCGTTGGTGGCTCTACATGAAGCGATACGCCAAAACCAAACGGATAAACGTTATTTACTTTTGGTGCATGGGAAATGGCTAGAGGCCAAAAAACGCGTCACGATGGATTTACAAAAGTATACGCTGCCCAATGGCGAGCGGCGCGTTAATGTGGTGACAGACGCACGTAAAGATGTGCATGATGAACGACAACATTCCGAGACTATTTTTCGTTTACAAAAACATTTTACGCATGCGACTTTGGGCGATTTTAGTTTGTTAGAGGCGCAGCTTGTCACCGGCCGCACGCATCAATTGCGCGTGCAAACCGCACATTTAGGTTTCCCGATTGCTGGCGATGATAAATATGGCGATTTCGCGCAAAATAAATTTTTGGCAAAAAATGGACTTAAGCGGATGTTTTTGCATTCGGCTGTCACAAAACTTCGCCACCCTGTCACAGATGAATCTTTACAATTAAAAGCCGAAACACCACCGGAATTGACTGGGTTTTTGGCGGTTTTGGGTGATTGACCATCACTTAAAATGTCTAAAATAGTGAGTCGAATATTTTTTGAGGCACAAAATTGACAGACAAGCAGTTTGATTTAATCGTTTGGGATTGGGATGGCACGCTGGCCGATTCCACCGGCATGATTACCATTGCCTTGTTAAAAGCGGCAGAAGAAGTTGGTTTACCTGCCTTGAGCCGTCAACAAGCCAGCAGCATTATTGGGCTTGGCTTAAAAGAGTCGATTGAAACTTTGTACGGGCCGATTCCTAAAGAACAAGCGCAAGTTTTGGCAGCCAAATATACCGCTAATTATTATGCTGGTGAAAGTGCTATTCCTTTATTTGAAGGCGCGGCGGATACCATTAAAGCGTTGAGTATGCGTGGCTATAAATTAGCCGTTGCGACAGGAAAGGGGCGTCGTGGTTTAAATTTGGCGCTGGAACATTCAGGGTTAGGCCAGTATTTTCAAGCCACACGCACGGTGGATGAATGTTTTTCCAAGCCGCATCCGCAAATGTTAGACGAACTCATGGACGATTTAGTAGTGATGCCGGAACGTACGTTGATGATTGGCGATACCAGCTATGATTTGCAAATGGCGCAAAATGCTGGGGTGTGTAGTCTTGGTGTAACGTTTGGCGCACAAACCGCCGAGCAGTGGCAGCATTTAAACCCACTTGCGCAATTTGACCATTTTTCACATTTGAGTGCGTGGTTGCTCAATCACGCTTAATGCAGTAAAAAAGAAATGGCAGAAAATAGTTTAGTTTTTCCGAGTGAACATTTAGAAGAATCAGGCTTAGGCATCCGCTTTAATATGCCGATGTACGGCGAGTTTGCCTCTGGATTTTTAATTCGCTTTGAAGGTAAAGCGTATGCGTATGTGAATCAATGCGCGCATGTGCCGGTAGAGCTGGATTGGAAAGAGGGTGAATTTTTTACTACGCAAAAAGACTTTATTATTTGCGCCACCCACGGCGCGCATTATCGGCCTGATAATGGCTTCTGTGTGATGGGGCCTTGCAAAGGCAGAAGCTTGAAGCCGATTGAAGCCAAAGAAGAAAATGGTCAAATTACAGTGGATTTGGATTCTGCCGCACAATATTTTTCCTAGATTTAAACTAATCTCTATAATCAACCCCTAATCATTAATCCTTATCATTCAAATTACAAAGTGAAGCTTAAATAATGTCAGAAGAAAATTTGCATCAACCAACAGAAAATAAAACAGGCACTTCTAACAAGGAGTGGCAACAAACTGTATTAGAAAAATTGGCGGGTTCCGCCTTGCGTGAGCAAGTGGTTGCTCGGCGTTGGAATATATTTTTTAAGGCTTTGATTTTTATTTATTTATTTGTTGTGTTGTTTTATGCAATGGGCTTGATTGGCCATCATAAAACTGCCGCAGAAAATCATACGGCATTGATTGATATTGCCGGTGTGATTGAAGCAGGTGGCGATGTGAATGCTGACTCGGTGCTGGGCAGTTTGCAAGAGGCTTACGAAAGTCCGAATATGAAAGGCATTATTTTTCGCATTAATAGTCCTGGCGGTAGCCCGGTGCAGGCTGGCATTATCAACGACGAAATTCGTCGTCAGAAAAAATTGCACCCGAATATTCCTGTTTATGCGGTGGTGGAAGATATTTGCGCTTCTGGTGGTTATTACATTGCTGTGGCAGCGGATAAAATTTATGTCGATAAAGGCAGCATTATTGGCTCAATTGGCGTGTTGATGGACGGCTACGGTTTTACTGAAACCATGAGAAAAGTGGGGGTGGAACGCCGCTTAATGACGGCGGGTGAGAATAAAGCCATGTTAGATCCATTTTCGCCAGTCAACCCAAAACACCAAGAACTTGCACAAACCATGCTGAATGAAATTCACGAGCAATTTAAAAATGTGGTGCGCCAAGGCCGCGGAGATCGCTTGAAAGAAACGCCAGAAGTGTTTAGCGGTTTATTTTGGAGCGGCGAACAAGGCATTAAGTTAGGCTTGGCCGATGCGCTCGGCAGCGCAGATTACGTGGCGCGCGAGGTGATTAAACAAGAAAATATGGTTGATTACACCTACCAAGATGATTTTGCTAGCCGCATCGCCAAGAAAATTGGCGCAAGTATCAGCCAAAGTGTGGGTGAAGTGATTGCGAAACAGTTGGTGAATGCGGAGTCAGTTAAGTTGCGCTAAAGCATACATTAATAAAAAGCCGACTTTTCAGTCGGCTTTTTTTATTTTTAGTCTTTTATCACAATCGACTTAAACTCTTCTGGTGTTGGCGGATATTGAAGTTGCATGTCTTGCAGCGCTGACAATAAAATTTTTGAAATCAATAAATTGCGATTGGTTTTGGAGTCCGCAGGGATCACATACCAAGGCGCGTGTTCAGTTGAAGTGGCTTTCAGCGCATTTTCATAAGCGGTCATATATTTTGACCAAAGTGCGCGTTCTTCAAGGTCGCTAGGGTTAAATTTCCAGCTTTTTGTGGGGTCACTTAAGCGTTCTTCAAAACGTTCTTTTTGTTCTTCTTTAGAAATATGCAAGAAGCATTTGATGATGACTGTATCGGTTTCAGTCAGTAAATGCTCAAAATCGTTGATTTGTTGAAAACGGCGTTCGCATTCAGCTGCGTCTATCCAGTCGTGCACTTTGACAATGAGCACGTCTTCATAATGGCTGCGGTTAAAAATGACCAACTCGCCTTTTTTAGGCACTTGTTGGTGGACGCGCCATAAATAATCGTGGGCGAGCTCTTCGCTGGTGGGCGCTTTAAAGCTGGCAACACGAATGCCAAGCGGATCGCACTCGCTAAATACATGGCGCACGGTGCCATCTTTGCCGCTGGTGTCCATGCCTTGCAGCACCAGCAATACTTTGCGTTTGCCTTCGGCGTGGAGAATGTCTTGTAGCGCGTTTATTTCAGTGGCAAGTTCTGCGAGTAACAGCTGATCTTGCGCTTTGTCGCCAGTCCGCGCTGATCTATCCGAAGGATCAAAATTTTTTAAAGAAAATTTTTTCGGATTAACGCGGTACTGGCTAAGCTTGGTCATGATGTTTTTGACAATCGTTAATCAACCGCTTTGAGGTAATTAATCAAACCGTTGGTTGAGCTATCAAAGCAATCAATAATATTATCATCACCCAGCAGCGGCAAAATTTGTTGCGCAATTTGTTTGCCGTATTCCACGCCCCATTGGTCGTAGCTGTTGATGTCCCACAAAATGCCTTGCACGAAAATTTTGTGTTCGTATAGTGCGATCAATTTACCCAAGGTGTTGGGCGTCAGTTTGTCGAACATGATCGACGTTGTTGGGCGGTTACCTTCAAAAATTTTGTGCGGCAACAATTCTTCCAACACTTTACCAGACAGCCCTTGTTTGGTGAGCTCTATACGCGCTTCATCGGCAGATTTTCCGAGCATCAACGATTGGGTTTGCGCTAAAAAGTTGGCAATTAAAATTTTGTGGTGTTGATTTCCATTTTCACCGATTTTGGTTTGGCTATGCACAGGCATAATGAAATCGGCCGGCACAATTTGCGTGCCTTGGTGAATCATTTGGTAGAACGCGTGCTGGCCGTTGGTACCAGCTTCACCCCAAATCACCGGGCAAGTGCTGTATTGAACGCGCTCGCCATTGCGGCAAATAAATTTGCCATTACTTTCCATTTCCGCTTGTTGTAAATAGGCGGGAAAACGTGACATGCCTTGGTCGTAAGGCAAAATTGCATGCGTATCCGCGCCAAAAAAGTTGTTATACCAAATGCCGAGCAAGGCCATAATGACTGGCATGTTTTTTTCCAGCGGAGCGGTTTTAAAATGGTTGTCCATTTCAAAGCCGCCGGTGAGTAATGCCTCAAAATTATCCATACCAATGTAAATGGCGATGGATAAACCAATTGCTGACCACAGTGAGTAGCGGCCGCCGACCCAATCCCAAAACGCAAACATATTGGCGGTATCAATGCCAAACGCCGTCACGGCTTTGGTGTTAGTAGAAAGCGCGACGAAATGTTTTGCAACGTGGGCGTTTTCTTTCGCAGTTTGTAAAAACCATGTGCGCGCAGACGTTGCGTTGGTCATGGTTTCTTGCGTGGTAAAGGTTTTTGAAGCCACAATAAATAAAGTGGTTTCTGGGTTGCATACGCTGAGTGCGCGCTGCAAATGTGCGCCATCAATATTTGAAACAAAATGGACATTTAAATCAGCTTTTGCGTAAGGTTTAAGTGCATCACACACCATCACCGGGCCCAAATCGGAGCCGCCGATGCCAATATTCACAATGTCAGTAATGCGTTTGCCGGTATAACCTTTCCATTCGCCACTGCGGATTTTTTCAGAAAATACGCGCATTTGCGCCAACACGCGGTTCACTTCTGGCATCACATTTAGGTCATCGACATAAATACCTTTATTGCTACGGTTTCTTAGCGCAACATGTAATACAGCACGATTTTCCGTGATATTAATTTTTTCGCCATTAAACAAACGTTCGCGCCATTGCTCAACGTTGGCCTCACGTACCAATTTAAAAAGTAGGGGCAGGGTTTCTTCAGTGATGCGGTGTTTTGAGTAATCTAACAACAAACCTTCTGCTTGCACGCTAAATTTTTTAAAACGGTCACGATCTTTGGCAAACAAATCGCGCATGTGCAAAGGTGCGACTTTTTTCTGATGTTCGGTAAGAGATTGCCAGCTTGGCAGGTCAGTAAGTTTGGACATAATGGTGTATAGGTAAATTTGAATAAATGACTGTGTATGGTTAATTTAACTCTAAAATAATGCCGGCTAAAGGCGGCAGTGTTAGCGCAATCGACTGTGGAAAATTCATCCAAGCAATGTTTTCAGTATGCAGGCCATTGCCATTTCCTTGGTTGCTCCCGCCGTAACAAGCGGCATCGCTGTTGAAAATTTCACGATAGTTGCCCGCTTGAGGTACACCCAACCGATATTCGGAGCGTGTCACCGGCGTAAAATTCAACACTATTATAACAAAACTTGCGTCTAAACCGCGCCTGATGAAACTCACAACCGATTGTTCAGTGTCGTGACAGTCAATCCAACTAAAGCCGTGAGAGTCAAAATCCAAGCAGTGTAGGGCGGATTTTTGTTGGTACAAATGATTTAAATCAATATGTAATTGTTTTACACCTTGGTGCCACGCATGCCCTTCGTGCGTTGGATCGAGCAAGTGCCAATCTAAACTGGTGTTCACATTCCACTCGCGGCCTTGGCCAAATTCATTGCCCATAAAATTAAGTTTTTTACCGGGTGTGGTCATTTGGTAGGCAGCGAGCAAGCGTAAATTGGCAAATTTTTGCCATGCATCCCCTGGCATTTTGTCGAGTAGTGAGTGTTTGCCATGCACGACTTCATCATGCGAAAAAGGCAACACAAAATTTTCTGAATATGCGTAGAGTTGACCAAAGGTGAGTTTGTCGTGATGGTAACGGCGATGCACTGGGTCTTGTTCGATATAGGCAAGCGTGTCATTCATCCAGCCCATATTCCACTTCATGCTAAAACCTAGGCCGCCTAAATACACTGGGCGTGAGACCATTGGCCACGCAGTGGATTCTTCGGCAATGGTGAGCGCGCCTTGAAAGTCTTCGCCGACCATCATATTGAGTTGCTTTAAGAATTCAATGACATCTAAGTTTTCTCTGCCACCATATTTATTCGGCAACCATTCACCTGCTTTACGGGAATAATCCAAATACAACATCGAGGCGACGGCATCCACGCGCAGGCCATCAATATGAAATTCTTTTAACCAAAAATAGGCGTTGGCCAGCAGAAAGTTACGTACCTCATTGCGGCCGTAATTGAATATATAGGTTCCCCAATCTTGGTGTTCACCTAAACGCGGGTCTTCATGCTCGTAAAGCGCCGTGCCATCAAAGCGCGCCAAAGCCCAATCGTCTTTGGGGAAGTGTCCGGGCACCCAATCTAAAATCACACCGATATTGGCTTGATGGAAAGCGTCGATTAAAAATTTTAAATCGTCTGGTGTTCCAAAACGATTAGTCGCCGCAAAATAGCCAGTGGTTTGGTAACCCCAAGATTCATTGAGTGGATGCTCGGTAATCGGCAACAGCTCAACGTGCGTGTAACCCATGCTCGCCACATGCGGCACTAAAGTATTAGCAAGTTCACGATAGGTCAAAAAATGGCCTTGTGCATTGCGCTGCCAAGAACCCAAATGGACTTCGTAGCAGTTAAATGGTTTGTGAAGCCAATTGAAATTTGGTCTTGCCGACATCCAGTGTTGGTCTTGCCATGTGTGTTGGCTTTGGTTGATTCTGGCTGCGGTGCCTGGGCGTTTTTCAAACTCAAATGCGTAAGGGTCGGCTTTGCTCAGAATATGACCTGAGTGGCGATTGCGAATTTCAAATTTATAAATATCATGCGTGGTTAACTGTGGAATAAAAATATCCCATACGCCGCTGGAACCGTGGCTGCGCATGGTGTGAATGCGGCCATCCCAGCGATTAAAGTTACCCACCACACTCACGCGCTCAGCATTGGGCGCCCATACGCTAAAACGTACGCCTTCAACCCCTTGTTGTTGCGTTAACTGTGCGCCAAAAGTTTTATAAGCTTGTTTGAGTTTCCCCTCGCCAAAAAGATACAACTCATCTTGCGTAATGCTTGTGTCGAAACTATATGGATCGTAAGTCTCAGTGACGACGCCATCGTATTCAACTTTTAAACGCACAGGGGATTGTACTTTTTCTTTGCCGTGCCAAATGAAAAAATCGCCATCAGTCGTTTTTTCTACAGGTTGCAACGTTTCCCCTATTTGAATGTGCAAAGACTGTGCATAAGGCAGGTAGGCGCGAAACACGGTTTGGTTTTGCGCTTGATGCAAACCAAGATAGCTAAACGGGTCGTGATGCTTCGCGGCAGTGATTAACTGTTCCGCTGGTGAGTCACGAAATTTTAAATCGCGTGAGTTGGTTAAGGACTTTTTAGTTTGCACGGCTGATGTAGACAATATGTGTACTCAAAAATTTTGTTGAAATGCCTCGTGAATCGCTGGATTATAGACTCTTAAGCTGATTATAATGTAAACATCTATTGGTAAATGAAGCAATTGGCAATTATTTTAAATCCAATTTGTCATTTAGAAGGAGCGATCACGGCATTAAAATCAAAATTCATACGAGCAAGAAAAAATTGGTTTAAACGTAATAAAAAAACCGTAGAGGAAAAAATCATGACTACGCAATTTGTAGAGCGCCGCAAACAAAATCGCCGTCAAGATCGTTCAACAGATCGCTCTGACCGCTTTATTAGTAACTTAACCAAAAAAACCGTGGCGATGATTTTGGCTGGTGGTCGTGGTAGCCGTTTGAAAAACCTGACTGATTGGCGTGCAAAGCCAGCGGTGCAGTTTGGCGGCAAATTTAGAATTATTGATTTTCCCCTCTCAAATTGCATGAACTCGGGTATTCGGCGCATCAACGTGGCAACACAATACAAAGCGCAAAGCTTAATCCAGCACATTCAACGCGGCTGGGGTTTTTTGCGAGGCGAGTTTCATGAGTACGTGAATATTATTCCAGCGCAACAGCGTATTGCCGAAGAATGGTACAAAGGCACGGCCGATGCGGTATACCAAAATATTGATTTATTGCGTGAAAACGGCGGTGATTATGTGTTGATTTTGGCTGGCGACCATATTTACAAAATGGACTACGGCCAAATGCTGGCAACACACGCGAGAAGTAAAGCTGATATGACTATTGCTTGTATCAATGTGCCGTTGGAGGATGCCAAAGGCTTTGGTGTGCTGGCCGTGGATGGACATGACCGCGTGATTGAGTTTGCTGAAAAACCTAAAAATCCTAAACATATGCCGGGTGATCCAACCATGGCGTTTGCCAGCATGGGGATTTATATATTTAACGCCAAATTTTTGTACGAACAGTTAATACGCGATGCTGGGGATAAAAAATCTAGCCACGATTTTGGTGCGGATATTATTCCATACGTGATTGAAAAATATCGTGTGCAGGCGCATCGTTTCACTGATAGCTGTGTGGGTGCAAAAAACGGCAACTACTACTGGCGTGATGTCGGCACGATTGATGCTTATTGGGAAGCGAACATGGAATTGACTAAAGTTATTCCAGAGCTGAACTTGTACGATAGAGATTGGCCAATCTGGACGTATCAAGAGCAATTGCCACCGGCAAAATTTGTGTTTAACAATGATGACCGACGCGGCTCAGCCACCGATTCTTTGGTTTCCGGCGGTTGCTTGATTAGTGGATCAACTGTGAATAATTCGGTTTTATTCTCGGATGTGCGTGTTCATAGTTATTGTAGTATCGACGGAGCAGTGATTCTGCCGAAGGTCACGGTGAACCGAAATGTCATTTTGAAAAATGTGGTGATTGATCGCGGTTGTAGCATTCCGGAAGGCATGCAGATCGGGGTGGATTCGGAAGAAGATCGGAAGCGCTTTTATGTGTCTGAAAAAGGCATCGTGCTGGTGACGCCGGATATGTTGGGTCAGGATTTATATCGCGTGATATAAAAGTTTGTCCAAGTAGCACTCAAATAAGCGTTGGGTGACACTCAAAAAACTTGGCCTTTAGAGAATCGAATTTATTTTTTTTATGAAGGTCAGTTGTATCCATGGAAACACAAAAGCCTAAGCTTTTTCTCAATTTATATTGGCACATGCATCAGCCGGATTACCGCGATGTTGTGACCAATCAATACGTGCTGCCGTGGACGTATCTACACGCCATGAAGGATTATTCCGACATGGCGTTTCATTTAGAAGAAAACCCAAAAGCGCGTGTCACGTTTAATTTTGTGCCGATCCTGCTTGAGCAGCTTGAGGATTATGCGCAGCAATTCGCGCAAAATCATATTCGCGATCCGTTGCTCGCATTGCTGATCGAGCCGAATTTAGAGTCAATCAGTAAAGAAAAATGCCGGCTGATTATTCAAAGCTGCTTTAAAGGCCACCATGAAAAAATGATTGCGCCTTTTCCACATTATCAGCGGCTATTCAATCTTTATCAGTTGATTGAGCCGCTCGAAGAAGATGTGCAGGTTTATTACTTATCCGCACAATATAAGGCCGACCTGTTGGTTTGGTATCACCTCGCTTGGTGCGGAGAGAGTTTGCGCCGACGCAGCTTGGTGGTGCAACATTTGCTGACTAAGGGCGCATTTTTTACGGTTGAAGAACGCCAGCAACTTTTTGGTGTGATTGGTGAAACGATTAGAAACCTGATTCCGCGTTACCAAGCGTTGATGGTCCGTGGTCAAATTGAAATTTCCACTACGCCGTATTACCACCCGATTTTGCCGTTGTTACTGGATTTTAAATCTACCTTAGATGCCATGCCTGATGCGCCACTGCCAGAACATGCCCGTTACGATGGCGGTGCTTTGCGGGCGGCGGATCATATTGTGAGCGCACAGACTTCCTACCAGCATACCTTTGGCAAAAAACCACGTGGCATGTGGCCGGCAGAAGGTGGAGTTTCACATTCGGCACTTTCGCTTTTGGCTGAGCATGGGGTGGAGTGGGCGGCAACTGGGCAGGGTGTGCTGGGTAACAGTTTGATTAAATCGCAGTTAAGCGTGGCGCATAAAAATGATTACTTATATCAGCCTTATCGCATCACGGATGGCAATCACGATATTTACTGTTTTTTTAGGGATGATTTACTCTCTGACAAAATCGGCTTTGAGTACGCAAAAATTCACACTAAGGATGCGGTGAGTGACTTTATTAAAACGCTAGAAGCTGTACATCGTGACAATCACACCAGACAGTCCAAAGTGGTCAGCGTGATTTTGGATGGTGAAAATGCTTGGGAATATTTCCCTTACAACGGCTACTATTTTTTGAAAGAATTATACGCATCCTTGGTGGCGCATCCTGACATAGAAATGACCACATTTAGTGATATTGTCGATCAGCTACATCAAAAAAATGCGCCATTTACCGCACCGATTCTGCCGCAAGTGGCGGCAGGTAGCTGGGTGTACGGCACATTTAGCACTTGGATTGGCAGTACGGACAAAAATTTGGCTTGGGATTATCTATGCGAAGCAAAAAAAGCGTACGATCAAGCATTGGGGATGCAACATTTTAGTGCAGATGAGCTTGCAGCGTGCAAACGCCAACTCGCAATTTGTGAAGGATCGGATTGGTTCTGGTGGTTTGGCGATTACAACTCGTCTGATAGTGTCGAAAGTTTTGACCGTTTATACCGACTTAACCTGATGAACTTATATAAATTACTGAAATTATCGGTCCCTGAGAAGTTAAGTCAAAAAATCAGTTTGGGCGGCGGCGATGCGGATAATGCAGGAACGATGCGTCGCGGACAGGCTTAAAAAATGCTTGGTCACATAGTAAGAGTAATCTTTTTAACCATTAAACTCGAGCCTTCAAATAATGAGTGAACATGACCATGGCCTTTCAAAAGATCACAAGCAAGCAGGTATTTTGCTGCATATAAGCTCTCTCCCAAGCAATGGAAAAATCGGCGACTTAGGTGAAAACGCTTACAGCATGGTGGAGATACTTGCGCATATGCAGGTACGTGTTTGGCAAACTTTACCCATTAACATGCCGCATGCAGATCGCTCTCCTTACCAATGTATTTCAGCTTTTGCCGGCGATATTGCGCTGATCAGTTTAGAAAAGTTAGTCGCGCAAAAATTATTGCAAAAAACCGAGCTAAAAAAGTTTTATGCGCAGGAAGAGCAAGATAAAACGGAACTGATTAAAAAATCCTATGCGCGTTTTGTAAAATCGCATAGTCAAACTGCGTTTCAACAGTTTTGTGAATCCGAGGCGGCATGGTTAGACGACTTTGCACTTTTTTTAGCCTTACGTAAGAAGTTTAATTTTCAAGGTTGGTGTTCTTGGCCAGAAAACTATAAAAATCGTGATGCGCTCACAATGGCTGATGCGCAACGTGCGTTGGCTGAAGAAATCACCATCAATAAATTTGCGCAATTTATCTTTTTTAAGCAATGGCAGGCATTTAAAACCTTTGCTAACAGCAAAAATGTGGCGTTGTTTGGCGATATTCCGATTTTTGTTGCATTTGATAGTGCTGAAGTGTGGGCGAAGCCTCACTTATTTAAGTTAGATGAACAGAAAAATATGACCATGGTGGCGGGTGTGCCGCCGGATTATTTTTCCGAAACTGGTCAGCGCTGGGGAAACCCACATTATCACTGGGAAAATATGGCCGCTGAGAATTTTTCTTGGTGGGTCGCTCGTTTGGCGAAGCAAAGTGCGTTGTTTGATTTGGTGCGTATTGACCATTTCCGCGGTTTACAGGCCGCTTGGGAAATTCCCGCTGACGAAGAAACCGCCATCAACGGCGCTTGGGTGTTGGCACCGGGCGATGCCTTGCTAGAAACTATCTACCAGCAATTACCTAATATTCATTTGGTGGCGGAAGATTTAGGCATTATCACGCCAGAAGTAGATGCGCTACGTCTAAAATTTGGCTTGCCTGGCATGAAGATTCTGCAATTTGCGTTTGGTGGCGATGACACCAATCCATATTTACCGCACAACATTCAATCTAACAGTGTTGCTTACACCGGCACGCACGACAATGACACCACGTTGGGTTGGTACAACCAAGCGGAGGAACATGTGAAAGCGCATTTGCACCGTTATTTGAATAATGACAGCCCCGCCATGCCGCAGGCCTTGATGACGATGGCGTTAGAAAGCGCAGCGTATTTGGCCGTGACTCCTTTGCAAGATGTGCTGGGTTTGGGGTCGGAGGCGCGCATGAATGTTCCTGGTACGGTGGACAATAATTGGCGCTGGCGTTTTACCAAAGAAATGGTGACAGAGACGCATATTGAAAATTTTAAAACCATTGTTGCAGCTTCCGGTCGGGCTTCAATTTAGTCATGTCGCTTGCAATTGGCATTGATGTTGGTGGGACAAATTTAAGAGTTGGCGTTTTTGATGATTTTACCTTGCTGGAAGAAACGCGTTTTGAGGCAAGTTTTTCTAGTATTTGCGTGCAAAATACGCCTGAAATTGCTTGGCAAAAAATTCTTGAATGCTTAAAAACCTCAATCGAAGCTGTTTCGCAGCACCATGCAAATATTCAATGCATTGGCATCGGCTTTCCAGGATTTATTGACCCAAAAACGTCTAATATTGCGCAGTCACCTAATTTACCCGGTTTGGAAAACGTCAATTTGACGCGAGATTTATCTGCACTACTTGGCAAAAAAGTCGTGGTGGAAAATGACGCCAACGCAGCTGCTTTTGGTGAGTTTTGCCTTTTAAATCAGTTAGATCAAAAGGCAGAAGGTTTGATTTACTTAGGCTTGGGTACAGGCGTAGGCGGTGGTTTAGTCATTGCGGGAATACCCTTGGTTGGCCAACATGGCTGTGCGATGGAAGCTGGGCATATCATTGTAGAGCAGAGCGGTCGGTTGTGTGGTTGCGGAAATTACGGCTGTTTGGAGCAATATGCTTCTGCCAGCGGTGTCGCTAAAACTTACCTTGCGGCAACCGGTCATAGTTTCACCGCTGCAAAAATTGCAGCGTTGGCTGATCAAGGTGATGCGCAGGCCATTGACGCTTATAATCTTGCCGCTGAAAAATTAGCGCAAGCGCTGGCGAGTATGCTCAAAGTGGTGGATGTGAGCCAAGTAGTGATTGGCGGTGGGATGGCTTCAGCTTGGTATTTGATGCAATCGAAATTTTTTGCACGGTTAGAACAAGATTTGATCCCAGTTTTGCGTGGAAAAATTACCGTCAATATTTCTACTTCTGGCGATGTGGCCGGCATGTTAGGTGCGGCAAAACTAAGTAGTTATGGTGTGTGACAGGAGGCGCAAGAGTGGGCGTTGGCGTTTCTATCAAAGGCATTTAGTTTGATTTGGATGGCGTACTTTACGTTGGCAATACGCCTACTAGTGGTGCGATTGCAGCGGTAAAAGCGCTACAAACGAGCGGATTGGCATGCCGTTTTGCCACCAATACGAGCACCTTAAGCTTGGCGTCTTTGCAGAAAAAAATCAACACCATGGGCTTTCATATTGCGCAACATGAGATTTTCAGCGCCCCGCAAGCCGTTGTGCAATTTTTAAGGCAGCAAAAAAATTCGGTTTGTCGATTATTGTTAGCTGACGATGTGAAGCAAGATTTCGCTGAGTTTGCGCAATCAGAATCCGCACCAGAATTTATTGTGGTGGGTGATATTGGTAATGCTTGGACGTACCCCATGCTCAACGAAGTTTTCAATGCCATGATGCACGGTGCAAAATTAATTGCGATTCATAAAAACCGTTTTTGGCAAACCGAGCAAGGGTTGCAAATGGACATCGGCGCATTTATTGACGGCTTGGAATACGTAAGCGCCAAACAGGCGATTGTGATTGGTAAGCCTGCGAAAGATTTTTTTCATATTGCGGTGAGTAGTATGCAATTGCGCCCTGAAGAAGTGTTGATGGTGGGGGATGATGTGGATGTGGATATTGGTGGTGCGCAAAAGGCTGGCCTAAAAGGATTGCTGGTCCGTACTGGCAAATATCGTCAAAGTTATGTAGAAGCTTCGCCGATCGTGCCAGATGCGATTATTGATTCAATCGCAGATTTGCCGGATTTGCTGGCGCGACGTTGTTTGTAACTGAGTAAATATTTATACGCAATCGTTTACAGCGATTAAGCGTTCAGCCAAGCTTTGCAAACGAGGAGAACCAAACTTTTGCTCTTGTTTGCCGGTGTCAGCAATAGTTAATAATTCGCCAATTGCTGCTCTGTAACCGCGCTCAAACAGCCAGTATTCACATTTTGCTTGATTGTTGGCGACTTTTAACTCACTTAAAAGTTTTTCGTAAGCTTCTGCGCAAGCATTTCTATTTTTTTCGTCCATAGCGTTTCTCGTTCACTTTTTAACTTTTTCATCCTAGCGCAAAGAAAAAAAAGTGATGCGTGAAAAAGCTAGACTTAAATGGCTTAGCTTTATTGATAGCAAACGATCAGTGACAGACTACTCTTTGGCGAAATTGCCGTACTCTTTATCTGCCATGATGGACAATAAATCGCTGCCTTTAAGTGCAAGCGCGTAACCCAATACACCGCTACCAATCACTACCGTTTCATAATTTTTTACGCTATTGTCGACCAATACGCGCACCGAAGTTGGCAGGGCAATTGGTGGTACTGCACCAACCACATACCCAGTGACTTCTGGCACTTCATCATATTCTGCCATGCGCGCCTTTCTCTCATTCAAATGCGCACGTAACGTTGCCCAGTCAGCGCGTCCGCCGCCAGCCACTGCTAAAAGTGCAAATTGGCCAGATTCACCACGAAAAACCACGCTACGCACCACAGATTTTGGATCTAAGCCTTTGGCTGTGAGGAGTTCTTCTAAATTTCGCACTGGTTTTTTATCTTCACTTAGTGGGATTTCAATCACGTCGTAAGCAATATTTTTTTGTTGAAGCAATTCGGTTACGGAGTAGTTGATGGACATTTTTCTTCCTATTAATTTTTGAGTAAAACGATGACGGCACCAGCACCACCATCTTGCTTTTTCGCCTGCGCGTAGGCGATCACTTCATCTTTTTGTATCAACCAGCCACGCAATTTATTTTTTAAAACTGGCTCGCGGTTGCGTGAACCCAAGCCTTTGCCATGCACAATGCGCACACAGCGAATACCACGCTTTTTGCAATCGCCAATAAAGGTGGCAACATAAGCTCGCGCTTCATCGCTCACCAAGCCGTGTAAATCAATTTGTGCTTGAATTACCCAGTAGCCGCGGCGTAATTTTCTTAAAATATCTGGCGAATGGCCTTCGCGCAAATATAAAAGTTCTTCGCCGGTTTCTATTTCATGGGTGGGAATGTAGTCGTCTGATAATGAGTCGCGTAAGGCTTGTTGCTCGTCGAGCAAAAATTGTTTGGGAATTGGTTTGGGTTTTGCTTTAAATAGGCGCACCTTGGGGGCGGTGAAAGGCGTTGCGTCTTTCACCGCTTCGCGAAAAATTTCTGCATCCTCGATTTTTTCGTTGTTGGACACGATGGTTTTTCCACAAGGTAAGTTTCAACGCAGTATTCTTACGCGTTGGCATTTGTTATTTATCTAAATACCGCTCAGCATCTAACGCTGCCATACAACCGCTACCCGCGCTGGTAATGGCTTGGCGATAAATATGGTCTTGCACATCGCCAGCTGCAAATACGCCGGGGATGCTGGTTGCCGTTGCGTTACCGTTGCGCCCCATTTGCGTGATGATATAACCGCCATCCATGTCTAATTGGCCGGCAAAAATATCGGTGTTGGGTTTATGACCAATGGCAATAAATACACCCATCACATTAATTTCTTTGGTGCTGCCATCATTCACATTTTTTAAGCGCATGCCAGTCACGCCGCTGTCATCGCCCAACACTTCATCGAGTGTTTGGAACGTTTGTAACTCAATTTTTCCCTCAGCCACACGTGCCATGAGTTTATCCACCAAAATTGCTTCAGCTTTAAATTTATCGCGGCGATGCACCAGCGTCACTTTGCTACAAATGTTGGCTAAGTAAAGCGCTTCTTCGACGGCAGTGTTCCCCCCACCAATTACTGCAACGGGTTGATTGCGATAGAAAAATCCATCACAAGTCGCGCAAGCAGAAACGCCTTTGCCGGCAAATTTTTCTTCAGAAGGTAAACCTAGATATTTCGCTGACGCACCAGTGGCGATAATCAACGCATCACAAGTGTATTCGCCGCTATCGCCCAGTAAACGAATCGGTGTTTCTTTCAGATAAGTGGTATGGATATGATCAAAAATCATCTCAGTATTAAAGCGTTCCGCATGTTTTTGAAAACGCGCCATCAGTTCAGGACCTTGCACGCCGTCAGCGTCGGCAGGCCAGTTATCAACCTCTGTCGTCGTCATCAGTTGCCCACCTTGCGCGATGCCAGTTATCAACACCGGATTTAAATTAGCACGTGCCGCGTAAACGGCGGCTGAGTAACCCGCTGGGCCAGAACCTAAAATGAGTAATTTTGCATGCTTTGTTGCCATCTTAAAAAACCTTCATCAATAAATACTTTTGAACTGCAGTAAATTTGTATCTAGTACAAATTTATTTTTTTAATTAAATAATTTGTAATTAAAACAAATTATTTTTCCAGTAAGCTTCTCAACATCCACGCGGTTTTCTCGTGAAGTTGCAAGCGCTGGGTAAGTAAATCTGCAGTGGCTTCGTCTGAGGCCGCATCCGCAGCGGGGAAAACACTACGTGCTGTGCGGCAAACGGCTTCGTGTCCGGCGACCAACTCTTTAATCATGTCTACAGCGTTTGGTACGCTCTCAGATTCTTTGATTGAAGAGAGTTTAGCAAAATCGCGATAAGTGCCAGGGGCATAAACGTCTAAAGAGCGGATACGTTCGGCGACTAAATCGACCGCCAGCGCTAATTCGTTATATTGGGTTTCAAACATCAAATGCAAGGTGTTGAACATTGGTCCGGTGACGTTCCAATGGAAATAATGCGTTTTTAAATATAGTGTGTAAGTGTCGGCAAGCAAGCGTGACAAGCCTTCCGCGATCAATTTTCGATCATTCTCTTTGATGCCAATATCCATGAAAAATCCTTTCAATTTTATCAACTCTGGTTAAGCGATATTGTATTAGCTACAGACTCACTTTGATACTGTTATAATAAATTTGCTTCTAAAAATGAGGGTCTATCGTCTTGTTTTTCAAAAAATCTACACCTGCTAACGCCCGCCTGCAGCCTGAGGTTGAAAAGCCGCCGCTGTTTGGTAAACCTATTGTTAAAGAGGCTTGGTGGCTTGGTTTAGTTCTATTGGGGCTTTATATCGCGGTGATTTTATATACTTATCATCGCGGCGATCCGTCATGGTCACACATGACTGATGAAGGAGCGATTATCCAAAATGCGGGCGGGCCGCTTGGGGCTTGGCTGGCCGATGTTTTACTTTCCGTGTTTGGTTTTTCTGCTTGGTGGTGGGCGGTGCTTGCGTTTTATAGCATGTGGTTGGTGTATTTGAAATTAGAAGTGGTCAATGCTAGTAAGAAACCATTTATTAGCTTAAATTTTTTCGGGTTTATTTTGTTGTTAGTGGCCTCAGCAAGTATCGAGGCTGGGCATATTGTTTCCCTGCCAGCTTCGCTCCCCTTGGAAGCGGGCGGCATGCTTGGCAACGCTTTAGATGACACATTGCGTGGTGCGCTTGGCTACGTTGGTTCTACCATGTTGCTGCTAATTGTATTTATGGTGGGCTTTAGTTTATTTACCGGTTGGTCTTGGATTTTAATTACCGAAAAAATTGGCGTGGGTTTGATTGCTGCACACGAATGGGTACTAGTGACATGGCAAGATTGGCAAGACCGCAAAGTAGGTAAAGTGGTTGAGCAAGAGCGTGAAGAATATGTGCAGTTGCAACGTCAACGTACGCAAGACCGCCCGCCAGTGCAGATTGAAACGCCGAGTCTTGAGATTCAAAAAAGTACGCGTGTATTAAAAGAGAAGCAGACCAATTTATTTGAAGGCTTATCTGAAACCAGTTTGCCGCCACTCAATTTGTTAGACCCACCAAGTAGCAACGTGGCCTTACCAAGCGCTGAAACATTGGAGTTTACCTCGCGCCTGATTGAGCGAAAACTGATGGATTTTGGCATTGAAGTGAAAGTGTTGACTGCCATGCCGGGGCCAGTGATCACCCGTTATGAATTTGAGCCTTCTGCAGGCGTCAAAGGCAGTCAAATTACCAATTTAGTCAAAGACTTAGCGCGAGCATTGTCTGTGGTGAGTGTGCGCGTGGTCGAGACGATTCCAGGCAAAACTTGTATGGGGTTGGAAATCCCCAACGCCAAACGCCAAATTGTTTACTTGTCTGAAATTATGAGCAGTAAGGCGTATGCGGATGTGCATTCACCGCTCGCAATTTCGTTAGGTAAAGACATTTCCGGTAAACCAGCGGTGGCAGATTTAGCCAAAATGCCCCATGTGTTAATCGCCGGTACCACGGGTTCTGGTAAATCGGTCGCCATCAATGCGCTGATTTTAAGCTTGCTCTACAAAGCTGATGCGAGCCAAGTGCGCATGATTTTGATTGACCCGAAAATGCTGGAGCTTTCTGTTTACGAGGGGATCCCGCATTTGCTTGCACCGGTGGTGACGCATATGCCGCAAGCCGCGAACGCGTTGAATTGGTGCGTGGCAGAGATGGAGCGACGCTATCGATTGATGTCTACCGTGGGCGTGCGTAATCTGGCGGGCTATAACCAAAAAATTAAAGAAGCAGAGAAAGCCGGTGTCAAAATCCCCCATCCGTTTAGCTTAACGCCGGATGAACCTGAGCCATTAGAAGAAATGCCATTGATTGTGGTGGTGATTGATGAGTTGGCTGACTTAATGATGGTCGTCGGCAAAAAAGTGGAAGAGCTGATTGCGCGCTTGGCGCAAAAAGCACGCGCCTCCGGTATCCATTTAGTGTTGGCAACGCAGCGCCCATCGGTCGATGTGATTACCGGTTTGATTAAAGCGAACGTACCAACGCGCGTGGCGTTTCAGGTTTCTAGCAAGATTGATTCGCGCACGATTCTTGACCAAATGGGTGCTGAAACCTTGCTAGGCCAAGGCGATATGCTTTATTTACCGCCCGGCACCGGCTACCCAATGCGCGTGCATGGTGCCTTTGTTTCTGACCAAGAGGTGCATAAAGTCGTGGACTATTTGAAATCACAGGGCGAACCGAATTATATCGATGGCATCTTAACCAACGAGGCAGAAGAAGGTGGCGCAGAATTTGCCGTCGGTGGAGGTTCAGGTGGTGCAAACGGTGAGACTGATCCGCTTTACGACGAAGCGGTAGCGATTGTGATGAAAACCCGTCGCGCCAGTATTTCTGGTGTGCAACGGCAGTTACGAATTGGTTACAACCGCGCTGCGCGCTTGATTGAAGACATGGAACGTGCAGGCTTGGTTTCAGCCATGCAGAGTAATGGTAACCGTGAAATATTGGTTAAGGGCGGTGGTGCGGATGATTAACTATTTCCCTAGTCTCGCTTGCGCTTTTGGTTTTTGCATTCACACGATGATTTTCTAAAGGATATGAGTTGACTACATTTTTCACGCGATTGGTTTTTTTTGCTACATTCTTGCTACCGCAATTGAGTTTTGCGCTTGGTTCGGAGGGCTTAAAAAAATTCTATGAGCAAACTTATGCCATGCAGGCAAAATTTCATCAAGTGGTGACCGATAGCAAAGGCCGAAAAATTCAAGAAGTACGCGGTGAGATGCAAATGAAGCGCCCGAATAAATTTCGATGGGATTACCAAAAGCCTTATGAACAGCAAATTATTAGCGATGGCAAACAAGTGTGGCTGTACGACACCGATTTGTCACAAGTCACCGTACGCACACTAGATAAAGCTTTGGGTGGCAGCCCGGCAGCGTTACTCGCTGGCGATGAAGATCTTGACACCAATTACGTGTTGCGCGATTTTAATAAGCAAGACAAATTAGAGTGGGTCGCGGTGGTGCCAAAAACCAATGAAACTGGCTTTAGCAAAATTAACTTAGCGTTTAATAAAGACCAGCTGCTGCAAGAAATGGAATTGGTGGATAGCTTTGGACAACAAACGCGCATTATTTTTTCTGAGCAAAAGCAAAATCCAAACATTCCAGCCAAAACGTTTTTGTTCCAGACGCCCAAAAATGTGGATGTCGTTGGTGAGTAATACTTTTTTCCGACATTAACACCTTGAACTCCCTATTTGAAAAAGAAGCGCCCATCGCTCCACTTGCAGAACGGTTGCGTCCAAAAACGCTGGATGAAGTGGTTGGGCAAACCCATTTGTTGGGTGAAAATAAGCCGTTAAGATTAGCATTTAATTCAGGAAAATTGCCCTCCATGATTTTATGGGGGCCGCCGGGCGTGGGTAAAACCACATTGGCTCGGCTAATTGCTAACACCGCCGATGCCGAGTTTATTGCAGTTTCTGCTGTACTTTCCGGCATTAAGGATATTCGTGAAGCGGTTGAGCGCGCTGAACTCACGTTGCAACAGCACCAGCGCCGCACGATTTTGTTTGTGGATGAAGTGCATCGCTTTAACAAAAGTCAGCAAGATGCGTTTTTACCGTTTGTGGAAAGTGGGCTGATTACCTTTATTGGCGCGACCACTGAAAATCCAAGTTTTGAAGTGAATAGTGCGCTGCTAAGCCGCGCACAAGTGTTTGTTTTAAATGCGCTTTCTGAACAAGAGTTGGCGCAATTGCTAGACCGCGCGCGTGCCTTGGTTGCGCCAAATATCACGCTGACAGACGCCGTGAAAGAACAAATCTTGGCCTATGCAGATGGCGATGCAAGGCGCTTGCTTAATTTTTCTGAAGGCCTATTTAACGCGGCAACAGATGCAAAAATCGCAGAGATTGACGACGCCTTTTTGCAATCGACAATGGCGAATAAATTGCGTCGGTTTGATAAAGGCGGCGAAGCGTTTTACGACCAAATTTCAGCTTTGCATAAATCGGTACGCGGCTCCAACCCTGATGCCGCTCTGTACTGGTTTTTACGCATGGTTGATGGCGGAGCTGATCCGCTTTATTTAGGACGGCGCATTGTGCGCATGGCGGTGGAAGATATTGGCTTGGCTGACCCGCGTGCACAAACCATGGCGCTGGAAGCTTGCCAAATTTACGAGCGTTTGGGTTCTCCAGAAGGGGAATTGGCGCTCAGCAATGCCGTAATTTATTGTGCGGTGGCGGCCAAAAGTAACGCGGCGTACATGGCGTATAATCAAGCCAAAGCGTTTGTCTCACAAGATAAATCGCGCCCCGTCCCGCTGCATTTACGCAATGCGCCGACAAAATTAATGAAAGCGCTCGATTACGGCAAAGAATATCGCTATGCGCATAACGAGCCAGACGCTTATGCTGCCGGCGAGCATTATTTCCCCGAGGATTTGCAGGCGATACAGTTTTACCAGCCCACAAGCCGTGGCTTAGAAGGTAAAATTGGCGAAAAATTAAACCATTTAAAAGCGTTAGATAAAAAAGCGAAAAAATAATGTTAGATATTCAAGAGTTAAGAAAAGATTTAAACAATGTCGTAGCGCGATTAAAAGCCAGAAAATTTGATTTTCCGGCCGAGCAGTTTCGTGAGTTAGAAACTGAGCGTAAGACGATTCAAACCAGTACTGAAAACTTGCAGGCTAAGCGTAATACGGCTTCTAAGCAAATTGGTATTGCAAAATCTAAAGGTGAAGACGCAAGCCAAATTTTGGCAGAAGTGGCTGGTTTGGGCGATGAATTAAAAGCGACAGAAGCTAAGTTAAGTGACATTCAAACAAAACTGCAAGATTTGATGCTCAATGTACCTAACTTGCCACATGAGAGCGTGCCAGTTGGTCAGGATGAAACTGAAAATAAAGAAGTACGTAAAGTAGGCAGACCGCGCACGTTTGATTTTCCAGTGAAAGACCACACTGATGTTGGCACACCGTTGGGGTTGGATTTTGATACTGGGGCGAAATTATCCGGTGCACGATTTACGTTGATGCGCGGACAAATTGCAAAACTGCACCGCGCGATTGCGCAATTTATGCTCGATACGCAAACCGACCAACATGGTTATACCGAATGCTATACACCATATTTAGTGAATGCGGAAACTTTAATTGGCACAGGCCAATTGCCAAAATTTGAAGAAGATTTATTTTCGCTTGCGCACAATGACAGTAAGTTATATTTAATCCCAACCTCAGAAGTCACGCTGACCAACACCGTTCGCGGTGAAATCGTACCATTGGAATCATTGCCAATTAAACTCACTGCGCACACGCCATGTTTCCGTTCAGAAGCAGGCAGTTACGGTAAAGACACCAAAGGCATGATTCGCCAGCACCAGTTTGATAAAGTTGAAATGGTACAAATTGTGCACCCTGAAAAAAGCTATGAAGCTTTAGAAGAAATGGTTGGCCATGCGGAAAATATTTTAAAAACCTTGGAGTTACCGTACCGCGTGGTTTCACTGTGCTCGGGCGACATGGGCTTTGGCGCAGCGAAAACCTATGACTTAGAAGTGTGGTTGCCAGCGCAAAATACCTACCGCGAAATTTCTTCTGTTTCTAACTGTGAGGCTTTTCAAGCACGCCGTTTGCAAGCACGTTTTAGAAACGCACAAGGCAAGCCTGAGCTTGTTCATACTTTAAATGGCTCAGGTTTGGCGGTAGGGCGCACATTGGTTGCTGTGCTAGAGAACTACCAAAACGGAGATGGTAGTGTGACGATTCCTAAAGTTTTACAAAGCTATATGGGCGGAAAAACGCTGATAGTGCCCTAAGTTGTCCGCGGCAAGAAAAGATTAAACTTACTTAGCCGCCGTAAAATATCGGCTCAGCATTTGCATTTTGCTGGGCTGATATTTCTCTAAAATATTCTGATAGCTACGCACGGTTTCCACCAAAATGACTGGTGCGCCGCCGCTCGCGTAGCCATTTTTCACCGTATTGTAGTAGGTTGGGTCGCTTAGCATCACCAGCGTACGCTTAATGTCTGCCCAACTATCCGGGTTAAGTTTTAAGCGTTTTGCTAAAGTTCTTGCGTCCTGCACATGTGAAAAACCGATGTTATACGCTGCCAGCGCAAAATAAGTACGGTCTTGGTCTGGAATGGCTTTCGGGAAACGCGATTTTAACTTGAGGATATATTTTGCTCCGGCGGGAATACTCTGCTCTGGGTCTAATCTATCGGTCACGCCCATTGCTTCTGCCGTGTTTTCTGTCAACATCATTAAGCCGCGCACATTGGTCGGCGAAGTGTTGTTGGCATCCCAATGTGATTCGCGGTAGCTTAGTGCCGCCAATAAGCGCCAATTTAAACCGGTTTCATTCGCAGCTTTTTTAAATAAATGTTTGTATTTTGGTAGCTCTGTTTCTGCCAACGTTAAAAAGTGGGTAATGTCATTTTCGGCCAATCGCTCGGTATGCCCGTAATGGCGGTCAAGTAAATTGCGTAGTTGCCCATCTTTCTTAATGCTGACAAAAAACTGGTCAATTTTTTTCTGTAGCCTTGCGTCAATCTTGTTCCCAAGTGCCCACGCGATTTTTTCGGATTTCCCAATTGGAAACGCCTCTTGCAGATCAGGATAAAAATTCTGCATTAAATTCACCAAATGGCTATTCGCCACGGTGTAGTCTAAGTGACCGTTTGCTACTTCAGCTAACAATGTTTCAGGGTTATTGTTCTGGTCTTCAAACCAAGCGAATTCATGGTTTTTCACGCTCAGTATGCTGAGGGCGTCATGCAAGCCAGCATCTTTTGAAACCGCTAATTTTTTTTCTGGCAGCAAGCTAAGTTTTGCGGGTTTTTTATTCAGGGATTTATTGTAAACCAGCCAAGGCTGCGTTTCGTAATAAGCCGGCGTTGTAGAAAACTGCTGTGCTTTTAACGTAGAAACTGGCAACGCAGCAGCAGCAATATCAGCCTTACCTTGAGCCAAAGCTGGCAACACCTCACTGATATGGTCAACCACAAGAAATTTGATTTTATATTCCGGCGCGTATTTGCTTGAAAATAACTGCGCAAGGTCGTGTTCCAACCCGGTGTATTGATTGTCAGCATTTAGGTAATAAGTATCTGAACCGCTATAGGTGACTACCACCACTTCTTGTGGATGTTCAATGGTTGGTGCGCGTGGCACTTTGCCAAATACCATGGCTGACTCCACTTGCTCTTTTGAGCATGCAGACAGTAAAAATATAAAGATTGTAAAAATAATGCACAAACGCATAATTAATAATGCCTATTTTGTGATTTTTATTATTAGATTGTAGAAAGATTGCCTTGGTCGGCAACCAGTACTTGTGACGCTAATTGATAAAAAATGCCATGTTCCACTACGCCCGGAATATTGTTGATGAGCGCATTCAATCTGGCGGCATCTAAGGTTGGGTCAAACTGCATATCGAGCACGAAGCTACCGTGCGAGGTCACCCAGAACCCGTCTTTTGCAGCATTCGGGCGCAGCGAGCCAGTTGCGCCTAATTTTTCTAAACTATGTAAAGCAAGCTGCCAAGCAAACGGAATCACTTCAATTGGAATCGGAAAATTTTGCCCGATTCTTTCCACCATTTTACTTTTATCGGCAACCACGATAAATTTTTTAGCCGCCTTTGCTAAGAGTTTTTCTTTGACTAAATCGCTACCGCGACCTTTTAGTACGGTTAAATCCGGCGTAATTTCATCTGCACCATCCACATATACATCAATTTCTTGAATATGTTCTAGCGCGACGATTGGCAACTTTAACGCTTGCGCACGTTGCGCGCTCACAGTAGAGCTTGCAACAGTAGTGACTTTTAAGTCTTCTTCTTGTTGTCGTCTAGCTAATTCATCAATAAAAAAATTGGCGGTGGAACCTGTTCCCAAACCAACCAACATTCCATCTTGGATAAGGCTTGCTGCGTGTACTGCAACCAACTGTTTATCGTTCATTTATCCTCCTGGGCGTGCATTTATGCAACGTTACGGCGATTTTTGCGACTTAACTCTTAGCGTTATTAAAGATACTACAGCGTAGTTTTGGCGACATTATAAGGAAGACTTGTTAAAAATCTTCCTTATTTATCGTATTGAATTGTTAATTTTTTGTGAAGAAACGCAAAAAAATGTTTAAAAATAAAGTGTTACTTCATGACACGGTTGCGATACTCACCGGTTCTTGTATCAATCTCAATTTTATCGCCTTGGTTTACAAATAATGGCACAGGTACCTCAAAACCAGTCGCTAATTTCGCTGGCTTCATGACTTTGCCAGAAGTGTCGCCTTTCACAGCTGGTTCTGTGTAAGTGATTTCACGCACCACAGTGGTTGGCAATTCCACTGAAATCGCTTTTTCATTATAAAAACGCAAGTCAGCTGGCATACCGTCTTCCAAGTAAGGTAAAGCGTCTTCCATAAACTCTGCGTCTACATCGTATTGGTTATATTCTGCGTCCATAAATACATAAGTTGGATCGGCAAAATAAGAATATGTCACTTCTTTTTTCTCTAAAACAATGACATCAAATTTATCACCAGCACCATAAATGGCTTCACTTGGCGCTTCAGTGAGTAAGTTTTTGAATTTCATTTTCACTACAGCGGTGCTACGGCCAGATTTATTGTATTCAGCTTTCACCACAACCAACGGTGTACCGTCGATCATAATTACGTTGCCTGCGCGGAGTTCTTGTGCTGTTTTCATATTCTCAACAATCTCTAAAATTTAAAAATGGAGGCTGTTGCCAATCGGTTCAACAGCGCTAAAAGCCGCGCATTATACAATAAATTTTGTCTAAATCATTCTTTCTATTACAAATTTGATTGGTCGCAAAAATCCATCAACGCTTGGCTTAAGTCTTTTTGCTGGACCAATAGGTTAGATTTTTGATACGCGTAAGCTTGCCATTCTGGTAAGTATTTTTTAGCCTCTAACCAGAATTTTTCGTGCGGAATGCTCAGTGCGTTTGACCAAAAAAGATGCGCGGTTTCAATCAATTTTTTTGTTTCGGCATCAGCTTCTGCCAAATAAGTTGATAAAAATGCATTAAGTTTTGTTAAATGCGTATTTTCCGCCTGAATATACGGCTGCCAAATAAAAGGTTTTCCCGCCCAAATGGCGCGTATCCAGCTATCCTCTCCACGCACAAAGTTAAGATCACACGCCCAGAGTAATTGGTCATATTGCGTTTGTGACAAAAACGGTAGCAAGTGTAAGCGCACACGGTGCAAGGCTTTGGCCTCGCCAATTTTTAAGTGATATTTTTCAATCAATGCGTTGAGCGCTGTGATTTCGCTGTTAAACGGCAGAAAAATATGCACGGTTTTTTCAGTAGGTATCAGTTGGCGGATCAGCTCGCGAATATTGGCTTCGGGGTAGCCAAACAGTGAAATTTTGATCGACTCTGGGAAGTTTTGTAACACTGGCCCACGCATTTTTGAATGCGCAATAAATTGCTGCCAAAATTGCTGTTGCAGTTCAAGAGACCCTAAAAAAGCATCACGCGTTTCAATGAGTGAATTTTCTCTCAATAAACCGGCCGTTTTTTCAGTAAAACCGGGGTAAAAAAAAGTTTTTTTCAGTCCCAATGTCGGGTGCGTTGAAGGGAGCGCGTGGCAGTCTTCCACCCACTTTTCGGCGGATAAATATTCTAGGTTAATCCAGCGGACGGGTTGAGCCTCTTTTTGCGCCACCATTTGTTGCGTATAAAGCGCTGGTAGGCCGCAGCTAAAATTTTCAATCACTACGTCGGGTATGGTTGTTTTTTCTGTTGGCCATGCCGTGATGCTGACATTATTGATGGTTTGATTTTTGCGCGAAGAATCAAACTGCGGAATGATTTTGCTGGCAATATAAAAATCATCAATAAACAAGCGCACACGTCGTTGATGGGTATTAGCGAGCTGCTGGCTTAAGCGCCAACATACGCCAATATCGCCAAAGTTATCGACGATTTTGCAGAAAATATCCCATTGCTGTTGTTTCATTAACGCGTAAAGTTGATTAAAAGTTGGCTTAACTTCAAGGTTAACATGAGCCGACCCTTGATTAAGCCAAATGAAGTGAAGAAATAATGTTTCAATTAATGCGCATGATGTTCTGATGCGCCCAGTTTTTTTACTTTTAAAATGAGTTTAGCGTCTTTTTCTGTGTTTGCCTGCACAGGTGCCGCGCTTGTTTCCGGCATTACGCCCGTCCACTCATAGGCAATCGTTTCTTTCGGAAATTGATAATCGCCTGGGTCAGTATAGTCATTTTTTGCCATGGCTTTGCGCACTTTCAGTGTGGTAAACATGCCGCCCATGTCCAATGCGCCAAACTGGCCTTTGCCAGTCATCATTGGGAGCGTGTTTTCAGGGAGTGGCATGGGCATCATGTCCGCCATTTCAGACATTTCCGCCATGCCGGTTTCGCCCATGCGCATATATTCTGGCACTAATTTTGAAAATTGTTGTGCGATACCCTCTTGGCTGACCCCAATCATATTGGGAACATCATGCCCCATAGCATTCATGGTGTGATGCGATTTGTGACAATGCAGCGCCCAGTCACCCAATTCACTCGCGGTAAATTCAATCGCCCGCATTTGCCCGACGGCGATGTCCGTTGTGACTTCAGGCCAACGTGCGGTTTTTGGTATCCAGCCGCCATCTGTGCCGGTGACTTCAAACTCGTGACCATGTAAGTGGATTGGGTGATTGGTCATAGTTAAATTGCCAACACGAATGCGGATTTTTTCCCCTTGTTTGGCCACGAGTGGCGCAATGCCGGGGAATACGCGGCTATTAAACGTCCATAGATTAAAATTCAACATGGTGTTGGTTTTGGGTAAGTAGCTGCCCGGCTCAATATCGTAAGCGTTCAGCAAAAATATATAATCACGGTCAACCGCCATGAATTTTTGGTTTTTTGGGTGTGTGATCCAGCTCCCCATCATGCCCATGGCCATTTGTGTCATTTCATCGGCGTGTGGGTGATACATAAAAGTACCCGCACGTTTTGCCTCAAACTCATAGACATAAGTTTTTCCGGGTTCAATGGCTGGTTGCGTTAATCCGCTCACGCCATCCATGCCGTTGGGTACGCGTTGCCCATGCCAATGCACACTGGTTTTTTCAGGCAATTTATTGGTGACAAAAATACGTACCCGGTCACCTTCCACCACTTCAATGGTCGGCCCCGGACTTTGACCGTTATACCCCCATAAATTAGCGAACATGCCGGGCGCAATTTCACGTTTCACCGGCTCGGCAACCAAGTGAAACTCTTTAACATTATTGTTCATGCGCCAAGGTAAACTCCAACCATTTAAAGTTGCAACAGGTTGGTATGGTCTGCCGGTATTGGGTATTAACAAAGGGTGCGTGGTTGGGTTGCTCATTAATACTGGTTCGGGGATGCCGGCAAGCGCTACTTTGCTCACTGCGCTTAGTGCGATGCCGCCGGCAGATAATTTTAAAAATAGTCTTCTATCTAACATGATTTATATTCCTTGATCTGCTTGTATGCTGACGATTGGTCGGCCAACGAGGCTGGCAGTTAAGTTGTTTTCTGCAATCCAAAAGTCTCGAAGGGCTGAAATATAGTCGCTCACTGCACGCACTTGATCCCGCGCTGTGAGCATCAACTCAAATGGGCTAATGAGCATGCCGTTGTAGCGCAACACACTTTCTTGCAGCACCAGTTTTTTAAGCGGAATAATTTCATCGCGAAACTGTTTCGCAACTTCGTAGTTGGTCACATATTGTTGGTAATCGCTACGCACCTCTGAAGCTGCGGTGTTGGCTAAAAAACTGGCTTCACCCAATGCTTGCTGGTAAGTGGCTTCGGTGCGCTTTACCCGAGCAATGCCCCAATCAAAAATTGGCAATTCAAAGTGCAGCTCAACCCCTTTTTTTGCAGGGGAATCTCTTTTGCCTTCAATCACGCGAGCAGGCCCGATTTCGAGTACATTGACCCATTGTGTTGCTTTGGTCAGGCCAAGTTGCTCAGCAAGTGTTTCATTTTTAAGACGGATTTGCGCGAGGTCTAATCGGTTAGCAAAATCTTGATCGCTAATTTTTTTGAGTTGCTCATACGATTTAGGTAAGTCATTCAAGCGTTCTGGCAACATAAAGTCATTGGGATGTTTTAAGCCCAAAAGCCTTGTTAATGTCTCTTTGCTAAGTTGAGCCTGATTTTTGGCTTGATTAAACGCGATGTTTGCCTCTAGAAAAATGGATTTTTCACGACTCAATTCCAGCGTATTCCAATTGCCAGCATGTTGCATGCGCTCGGCTAATACGTAAGTGGCGTGCGTGGAATCTTTGACCTGCGATAGATAGTATTCAAGCTCTTTTGCAGCAAGCGCGGTTACATACGCACTGCGTACCGCGATTGCTAAATCAACGATTTCTATCGCTGTTTGATATTGTCTCTGCGCAAACTTTTTTTTCTCTATCGCGGTTGCTTTGGGCAAGGTGAACGGTTTGAGTAAATTCAAGCTCAATACTTGCTCGATGGCGTACTCCCCCTGATTTTTTGCATACAACAATGAAAATGCAGGATTAGGCAGGCGCCCAGTTTCGACTACATACGATTCGGCAATTTGTAGCTGATAAAAACTCGCTTGTAATTGCGCATTGTTGAGTAGCGCGATTTGCACTGCAGAATCAATGTTAAGTGGCTCACTTAACAATATTTTTACTTGGTCAGCATTGACCTTTTTTTGTGCCTCTGAATTCGCCCACAAGGGTGTTTGCTGAATGTGTTGCTCTACGGTTTTTTGTACCGCGTTAAAGCCATGATCCAGACTAAAATTTGCGCATCCGGTTAAGCCTATTAGCACACTTAAACAAATTAATTTTCTGTTTATTTTAGCAAGGCTATGCAGTGAAAGGTGTTGCATTGTAACCTCCAATTTTGATTAAAAATTCTGGACGGATTCGTCCTAGCGTTTCTAATGCAGTATTGGCGGTTTGACAGTAGGTGGGTAAGTTTGAGGGTGAAATGCAGCCATAAAAAACGCAGGCTGAGATGCGCTGAACTCCGCTGTATGCACGGTCAGCGCATGCGGAATGTTGGCAAAACCGCTGGCAACCACACAAAATCCGCAGACAGTACAGACATGGTGATGTTTGCTATGGACTTCATTATTTGCGTTGGAATTTTCTTGTGCGTCACTTGCGTGTTGGTGGCAAGAATCAATAGTCGGCATATTGGTTTGCATTTCCGCATTCAAATTGGCCAGCACCATTTGCAAACTAGCCGCGCTCGCCGCTGAAATAAACAGCGGTAGCCATGCGAGTAAAAAAATGCAAATGAACTTTTTCAACATGGATTTAGGATAACGGATTCGTCACGATAGTTCAATTTAAAAAAGAAGGGAGGTTGGCAGGGTAATCCGTGTTTTATCCAAGGTTACGTCGGCGCTTGATAGTTGACATCGACAATTTCATATTCATCCTCACCTAACGGTGTGGCGACTTTAATGGTATCGCCTAAAACTTTCCCAAGCAGTGCTTTTGCCATGGGCGAAACCCAAGAAATATAGCCTTTGCTGGGTTCAATTTCGTCTTTACCAACAATGCGATAGGTGACTTCAGTATCATCTTTTAAATGAAACAAAGTGACCCAGGCGCCAAAAAATATTTTTTCTAAATTTTGCTGTTCTTCACTGTTAACGATAACGGCTAAATCCATCCGCTTCATTAAATGGCGGCAACGGCTATCAATTTGGCGTAACCGTCTTTTCCCGTAGATATAATCGCCATTTTCACTGCGGTCGCCATTGCTCGCCGCCCATGCAACGGTACGGACAACTTCGGGGCGCTCAATTTTGTAAAGCTGTTCAAACTCAGCTTTTAGTGCGCCAAAACCGTCTGGGGTAATGTAATTTTTTTCGTCGTGAATTGCGAGTTTTTTGGGTGTGGCCATAGGCTTAGCGTTAGTGCAGTTTTATTTGTCTAGTAGTTGCACGTCATTTACAAAAAAATCGGTTTCACCAAAACAGGTTGTCGGGATGCCTTTGTGTTCTTCGTAAATCAGGCGCACACGTTTGCCGACAGTTTCGTTAATTTTTTTTGCAACATCGTGATCACGTACGGTAAATGGGAATTTTTCAGCTTGCGTGCCAGGCATCGAAACAAGGACCAATTCACCCTCATAGGTTTTGCAAAGCCAGCCTTTTTCTGAAAGTTTTTGCACGTAGCCAGCGCGCTCGCCAGATGAATAGACCCAAGTCAAACTTGCCCATGTATAAAGCCCGACCAAGACGATAGGCAAAATAATCAACAAGATAAAAATTTTGAGGAGTTTGAAAAGTGCGCCCATGTGCGTTCCTTTTGGTATTTTTGCGATCAGTTACTTATATTCTACATTTTTCTCACCAGCTGTTTGAAATACTTTATTTTTCATGAAGCTGACTAAGCTAAAATGTTGGTATGGATTTTTTGTCAGCAGATTGTTTAATTCTTACGCCTAGCGCACGCTTGGCACGCAGTTTACAACTGCAACACGCACAAAAAAATGCGGCACTTGGACATACCAGCTGGCGAACGCTCAATGTAAAAACGCTCGCCCAATGGTTGGATGAAACCATGTTAACTGCACTATTAACCGGTGAAATTGATGTACAAGCTGCGCCAGAAAAAAGTTTAACGGCTGTCGAAGAGCGGCTACTGTGGCAAGAGGTCATTGCCAAGCATTTGCGCACGCAAGCATTTTCTCAGCTGTTTGATTTATCCGGCCTCGCCGATGTATGCGTGGAGGCAAATCGTTACGCGGTGGCGTGGCGCTTGCCGCTGCATCAAGCGCAACATTTCTCTTCTGAAACAAAGTTTTTTTTAGAGTGGCAGCAATTATTTCAGGCGCGCTGCCGCGCACTCAATGTGCTCGAAAATGTGCGCTATCTAGATTGGCAAATAGCTTGTTTAGATAACAATATTCAAACTTTACCTTCAACTATTTATTTTGCTGGCTTTGACCAAACCGCGCCGCAAGAGGCGCGCTTGCGCGAGCTGTTGCAACAAAAAAATTGCCAAGTTGAAACGCTGGCGATTGGCCAAGACCTTGCCAGTGAGATTTCAAAAGTTGAACTGGCCGAACAAAATGACGAATTAAGAAGCGCGGTTGCTTGGGCAAAACATGCGCTTGACCAAAATCCACATGCTAGGCTCGCAATTGTGGTGCCGCAGTTAGCTGAGCTTAGAAATCGTCTAGCTGATTTATTAGACGACGTGTTGGATCCAACATCCGTGCGGCCATCGCGGGCAGAAGTTGCGCGCATTTATAATTTTTCTTTAGGGCTACCACTTGCTGAGCAGCCCTTAATAAACATTGCGCTGCAGCTGCTTGCTTTATTTAGCCAGCATCGCATTACGCAAACTGAGCTCAGCCGGGCTTTGCTTTCACCTAACTGGTCAGCCGGTCAAACGGAAGGCGATGACCGTGCGCGTTTAGAAGCCGCTATGCGTGAACATTTAGCGCTCAATACCAGTTGGGCAAGTGTGATGCGTTTTCTGCAAATGCAAAGCGCTTTGCTGCGGATAGAAAAGTTATCCCAACACTGTGAAGCAGCGCTGACCTTCATGCAAATGCAACCGCGCAAACAATTGCCTTCAGCTTGGGCGATATGTTTTGCCAACTTGCTACAACATTTGCAATGGCCGGGCGAGCGTGCGGAAACGAGCCATGCTTATCAAGCGGGGCTTGCGTGGGAAAAAGTGCTGCAACAATTCGCGCGGCTAGATTTTTTAGGGCAATCGCACACGGCGATTTCTGCCACGGCCTTGTTGCGTAAAATCTGTGCGGAGCAAGTGTTTCAACCAGAAACGGAAGGCGAATCTTCGATTCAGTTGATGGGGATGTTAGAGGCGCTCAGTGCGCCGGTGGACGCGCTGTGGGTGATGGGCATGAACGATACTGTTTGGCCACCGCCCGCGCGGCCGAACCCTTTGATCCCAGCCCAAATGCAGCGCGCTGCAAAAGTCAGCAATGCGGATAGTGGGGTGCAAACCGAGTTTGCGTTGACGATACATCAGCGCTTGTTGAAGTCTGCAAAAAAAATTATTTTTTCTTACAGTCTTAATGAAGGCGAAAAAGTGTTGCGTGCTTCGCCACTGATGCAAGATATTCCCGTGTATTCTGGCGAAATGTTTGCCGCACCCACCTTGGCAGAAACGCTCGCCGAACAGTCAAATGAAACGTTGGAGTTTTTAATAGATGCTGTTGCACCAGCGGTTGCAGAAGGTGAGCACGTGCGTGGCGGCACAGGCTTGCTGCGCGCACAAGCGATTTGCCCTGCTTGGGCGTTTTATCAATTTAGGCTAGGTGCAAAAAAATTAAGAACCCCGCAAAATGGCTTGGATGCTGCTCAGCGTGGGCAGTTAGTACATTTGGGATTAGAGCACTTTTGGCGGCAAGCACAGCACTACCGACATTTTGCTGATTTAGACCGTATGAAAGAATCGGAGCTTGCGTTGGCGGTGGTCGTGGCGACCAAAAGCGCTATGGAAATTTTTATCGAACAACTAAAAGAAAATTTATCAGAAGCGCTTTTGCAATTAGAAGCCGCAAGGCTAGAAAGTTTACTCAGCGGTTGGTTGGAGTTTGAGCGCGAATGCGCTGAAAATTTCACCATGCATGCGTGCGAGGCCGAGAAAAAAGTCAATATTCACGGGATTGAAGTCACTTTAAAAATTGACCGCATACACCGTTTGGAAAATGGCGGACTGGTGCTAGTAGATTATAAAACTGGGCAACTCCCCGCCATGAAAAGCTGGGGCGAAGATCGTATCACAGAGCCACAGCTGCCAATTTATGCATTGTATTTTGCGGGCGATGAGGAACACGTTGCAGGCATTCAATTTGGCAAAGTCAAAATGGCTGATTACGATTTTTCAGGCTTGCTGGAAACGCAATTTATCGAAGAAGTTGAAAAACGTAAGCCGGACTGGATACGTGAATTTTCTGATTGGGCGGCGCTGAAACAGCATTGGAAACAAGCGATTGAACATATTGTTAAAGAAATTCAATCAGGTGAAGCCGCAGTGGTATTTAAGCATGTAAACGATTTAACCTATTGTGATGTGCTACCGCTTCTGCGTGTGCCTGAGCGCCAATTGCAGTTTGAGCGGCAATTAAAATCGGGTGAGCCATCATGAGCAACCTCGAAATGCAGTTACAAGAAGACGCAGATAATCGCGCGCGGGCGTTAGCGCATCGTTCGTTTATTGTGGAGGCCCCTGCAGGCGCTGGCAAAACCGAACTTTTAACGCAGCGGTTTTTAAGTTTGTTGGCGGTGGTGGATGCGCCAGAAGAAATTGTGGCGATCACCTTCACCAATAAAGCTGCGGCAGAAATGCGCCAACGGATTTTAGATAGTTTGCAATTTGCCGCTCTGGGCCAACCGCCAGAGGCCGAGCATAAAAAAATCACGTTTGCGTTAAGTCAGGTAGTATTGGAAAAATCTGCCACGAGCGATTGGCATCTTCTGGAAAGTCCGGCGCGGCTGCGCATTTTTACCATTGATAGTTTGTGTGCTTACTTGGCAAGGCAAATGCCGTTGTTGAGCCGCTTTGGTGCGCAGCCGATCATTGCTGATGACCCGATTCCGTATTATGTGCAAGCCGTTGAAGCAACGATTGCGCTGATTGAATCGGCAGACGAAGAGGATCAGGCTGTCAAAAATGTGGTGTTACAAGCACTCCATTATTTTGATTGCGATACACAGCAGCTCAAGCGCTTGCTGACTCGCATGTTGGCAATGCGTGACCAATGGTTGCACCATGCGCAGCAGCGTGTCACACCAGCGCAGTTGGCTGAAACCTTGCGCGATGTGACGGAAGAAGAACTCGCTGAAATCCTTGAAGCGTTTAATTACCCATTACAAAGCGTGTTGATGCCGTTGGCACAATTTGCGGCAGCCAATGTGGCACCAGATCATGCCATTCATCCGCTATTAAATTGGCAAGCGCCACTCACAACCAATGTGGAAGATTTACCCAAATGGTGTGCGGTGGCGGATTTGTTGCTTACTGGCAAAGACCAGTTGCGCAAAACGATTACTGTGAAAGATGGTTTCCCCGCTGATAAAAAAGATGAAAAACAAAATTTCATTGCATTTTTGCAAAGCCTAGAAAATATCAATTGCGTTGAAGCTGCGCTGGCGCGTGTACGCGCATTGCCCAGCGCGAATATTTTTGCTGATGATGCACAAGCAAGACAGTGGGAAATGATTGCTACGCTTTCCAAGTTGCTTAATCTGGCAGCAGCGCAGTTGTGGCTGATTTTTAGCGAAGCACGTGAAGTGGATTTTACCGAAGTGGCCAAGCGCGCTACGCAGGCATTATCGGCAGAGCAGGTGGGCGAGGTGGCGTTGCCAACTGACTTAGCCTTGCGGTTGGATTATCAAATTCGCCATCTTTTGGTCGATGAATTCCAAGACACCAGCCCTAGCCAAGTGGAGCTACTTGAAAAACTCACGCAAGGTTGGCAAGCAGGTGACAGGCGCACCTTGTTTGCGGTGGGCGATCCCATGCAGTCTATTTATCGTTTCCGCAAAGCCAATGTCGGGCTTTTTTTAAATGCCGCAGAATATGGCATAGGCGAAGTGCCGTTAGAAAAGTTGCGCTTGTATCGCAATAACCGCTCTTGCCCAGCGGTGGTGGATTGGATTAATGATGGTTTTAATACTATTTTTCCACCGCATGATGCTGTGGCCAAAGGCGCGATTCGTTACCGCCCGTTTACGCCAACGCGAGCAGAAAATGTTGATACTGGCGTGCAGTTTCATGCCGTTGTGAAGCCTGCGGAAATGTCGAGCGAAATTGCAAAAGAAATTGAAGCCAGAAAAATCATCGAGATTATTTTGCAAGAGCGCGCGCAACATCCAAGCCGAAAAATTGCCTTGCTGGTGCGCGCTAAAACCCATCTGCATACGGTGGTCAGCATGTTAAGGCGCCATCACCCGGAAATTAAATTTCAGGCAGTGGAAATTGAGGCGTTGGCCGACCGCCAAATTATTCAAGATTTACTCTCGCTTACGCGCGCGCTCACCCATCGCGCGGATCGCGTAAGCTGGCTTGCAGTGTTACGCGCGCCTTGGTGTGGTTTAACCTTGCATGATTTACACGCGCTGGCAGGGCAAGATCACTACAGCACCATTTGGCAGTTGATGCAGAATCCATCGCCTGAAATTTCTGAAGATGGTTTAAAACGTTTGCAACACGTGCAGCATATTTTTGACGAAGCGTTTGCTTTTCAATCGCGTGAAAATATGAGTCGTTGGTTGCGCGGCATTTGGCTGATGCTTGGCGGGGCGGAATGCTTTTGGGAAAAGTCTGACATTGTTGATGTGCAAGCCTTTTTTGATTGCGTTGAGCGCTTAGACCGCAGTGGCCAATTTACATTGGAGCGTTTGCAGGCAGAAATAGATCAATTATTTGCTGCGCCAGATACAGAGGGCGAGTATTTGCAAATGATGACGATACATAAATCCAAAGGCTTGGAATTTGACACCGTGATTTTGCCGGGTTTGGGCGCAACGACGGGTGGCAATGATGAAAAATCAATTGTGTTGTGGGAAGAAATTAATTTACCAAACCAATCGACACAATTATTGGCAGCACCACTGCCGGCAAAAAAATCCGCGAAAAATGGTGAAGTCAGCGTTTATGATTATTTAACCACGCTTGAAAATACACGCGCCCAGCATGAAGATGTACGTGTGCTTTATGTAGCGGCGACGCGTGCTGAGAAAAAGCTACACTTTGTAGGTGTTGCTAACCAAAATAGTAAGGGCGAAATTAATCCCTCAAAAAATTCTTATTTGGAATTGCTGTGGCCGCTTTGCAGCGCGCAATTTGCGTCTACCCAAGTTGAAAAAACTGACGCAGCTGCTGACGAATTATTGTTGGAGCATTTTATTCCGCAGCTGGTACGGAGAAAAAATGTGCAGTTGCCGGCTATTTTTCAAGAAGCTGACTGGCGTTCGCAAAAACATCATCAAGCCCCAACTCGGACGAATGAAACCAGCCATGCGCTAGAGGCCGATGTCGGTACTTTGACGCATCAATACTTGGAAATTATTGTTAAACAAGGATTAAAAAATTGGTCAACCACGCGTGTGACGGGGCTTGAAAAGCCGATGCAGCGATGGTTTATGCAGCGTGGATACACTAAAGAGTTAGCAAATGCGGCGGCTCTGCAAGTGCAAAAACTGTTGCAAACAACGCTCACTTCAGAAGATGGGCAATGGCTGTTGCAGCAGCATGATGAATCAAGTGCGGAACTTGCGTTATCCACCAATGTTGGTAATGAAGCTAAGCAATTTGTGGTCGACCGAACATTTATTACCAATGATAACGGCAAAAAGATACGCTGGATTGTTGATTATAAAACGGTGGCCGTTCCGGCGAATGCTAATCAGGAGGTTTTGACAAATGTTGCTGAGCAATTTAAACCGCAGCTACTTAGTTATCAATTGCTATTTAATGATGGCTTAGAGACAAAATTAGCAATTTTTTACAATGCGATTGGTAAACTTTTTACTTTTTTGCGTTAAAACCATGCAAAAAATTAACCGGTGAAATGCATGTTTATTTGCGTTTAAAATCATTTATATGTGCTTACACTTTAGTTGAATCATACGCATTCCTAAGAGGTGTTGGTATGGCTGATAACGTGTTAAAGTTTCCTAACCAAGGCAAAGCAATTTCGCTCGATGACCAAGGTGTTTATTTTGCAATGAATGCAAAAACCGGTTTGGTGCATAGCATTTTCCGCTTAGATTTTGAGCATCAATGGTATTTGCATCAGTTGCAAAAGTTGAGCGAAGAGGATGAATTTAGCTGGGTCTTGATGGCTGAGCATGCGAATGACACGATGCAAAAAATGTCCTCGTTTGAAATCAAGCATTATTTTTCTAAACCTGAGTTCTCTGAGCCAAAAGGCGTTTGGCAGGTCGTACGCAATTCAATGTTTGGCTTTGGAAAATTTACCCCGCAAAATCTGCAAGACCCCATACGGTTTGCACTCATGTCTTTTCAGCAAAATGTGATGAGTATGCCTATCATGGTTGTGAAAGCAGATGAAGCTACATTGAAGCGAGCTGAGGCTGTGTTGAGTGAGCATTTAGAGTTTGCTTAAATTGACCTAAAAGCTGGTGTTGCACGCTTAAGCATGCCTCGTGTATGCTTGACGTATGACACCGACCTTAGTTTTTGATATTGAAACCATCCCTGATGTAAATGGCATTCGCACTTTATTAGATTTGCCGCCACATTTGACAGATAGCGATGTGGCGAACATCGCATTTCATCAGCGCCGCCAGCAAAATGGCACAGAATTTTTGCCGCATCATTTGCAAAAAGTCTGCGCCATATCGTGTGCTTTGCGCGAGCGCGACCAATTTAAAGTGTGGACGCTGGGCGATAAAGAGGCTTCTGAGGCTGAAGTGATTCAGCGTTTTTTTGACGGCATTGAAAAATATACCCCGCAAATTATTTCATGGAACGGTAGCGGATTTGATTTGCCAGTGCTGCACTATCGTGGACTGATCCATGGTATCAACGCCAGCCGCTATTGGGATTTAGGCGAAGACGACAAAGAGTTTAAATGGAACAATTACATTAGCCGCTACCACATGCGCCATTTAGATTTAATGGACGTGATGGCGATGTACAGCGGTCGCGCCAATGCGCCGCTAGACGATTTGGCCAAATTATGTGGTTTCCCCGGGAAGCTTGGCATGGACGGTAGCAAAGTCTGGGAAGCATTTCAGCAAGACAAACTCCAAGAAATTCGCGATTATTGCGAGACGGATGTGGCGAACACGTATTTAGTCTATTTGCGCTTTCAATTGATGCGTGGGCATTTGAATCAAGCAGAATATCAGGCTGAAGTTGCTTTGGTGCGCGAAACGATCAGCCAATATCCGGGCGAGCATTGGCAAGCGTTTTTAGCAGCCTGGTCAAGCTGATTTTTTAGAGAAACAAGTTGTTTTTGCGGCTTGAGATTTCTTCTGCCATTTTCACAGCGCGTTGTTCACCAGAATCTTGCAGGTGTTTAATCAAACTGGCCTGATTTTCTTCAGACTGATTTTGACTCACTTTCCATTTTGCCTCGATGCGTGAAATAGATATTTCAATGCCTACGATGGCGTTCAGCATTTTCTCAATATAATCCGCTGGCGCATCTTGTACTGACCAAGGTTCTGGTAAGTTCTTCTCATGAACGTCGGTAAGTTTCTGCACAATTTCAAGATTTTTTTGAGGGGCTAAAATTGCATTGAGGTGTCCATAAACGTGAACGGTGGTGTAGTTCCAAGTGGGGACAACCTTGTGTGTCACGGGTTTACTGGCATACCAACTCGGCGAAATGTAAGCATCAGCGCCCTGAAATATCACCAATATTTCTGAATCGGACGCGGTTTGCCACAGCGGATTAGCCTTGGCGACATGGCCAATGAGTTTGTCATTTTCGTAAAAAAGTGGAATGTGGTCGGCGACTAATCCATTTTCAGTGGATCTCACAATCGTGGCAAGCGGGTGTATTTCAAGCAGTTCAACAAGGGCTACTTGGCCGTCGTTTTCTTGAAAATGCGCAGGGCAATACATTCTTAAATGGCTTTTTCCTGCGCGGCGGCAGGCGCAGGCTCGGCCGCTTTTGCTGCTTTCACATCCACATTTAACTTGGTATTAATGGTTTTGCCATCACCTTTAACTTTTTCAGGTGCAGTCAACTTAATACGCTCTTTGGCAACGCCTGCATCCACCAAGGTTTTTTGAATGGCCTCACCGCGTGCTTGTGCTAGTTTCTGTAAGTCGGCTTCAGTGACTTCAATACTTACCGTGAGTTTTTCTTGTGCTTCTTCAAAATGGCCGGCCTTTGGTTTTTCCAATTTTGAAGCCAAACGTTTGATCAGACCTTTTTTGGTTAAATCGTCAAACAAACTTTCAATGGCTTTTTGCACTTTCGGGTTGGTTAAATCAATCGGGCCGGGCGCTTGGCCTTCGGCGAGTTTGATGCCCATTTCTTCAGCCACTTTTTTGCGCAATAGCGTTTCTTGTATCGCACGGGTGTCTGGCGCAACATCAACACTTGGCGCAATATTCAACGATAAGCCTTGGCGTTTACTTAAAGCCTCACTCACTGCTTTTAATTTTTCCAGTTCTGGAGGCATTAAATTGCTGTTGCCAGGTTCAAACACAATGGCTTCTAATTTATCGCCACCACCGCCAAATAATTTGCCTAGCGCGCGGAAAGGGGCGGTGACAATTTTGCTCAGCACATTCCGAATCGCCTTCCACACAATGCTGCCATAGCTAAATTTGGGGTCGTCTAAACTACCGCTGATCGGTAAATCGAGGTCAATCACGCCTTCGTTGTCTTCTAAAATGGCAATGGCTAAATCGAGTGGCAAATCGGCAGCGTCTTTGCTATCTACACGCTCGCCCAATTTTAATTTGTTGATGATAAATTTATTTTCACCAGCAAGTTTGCGTTGTTTGATTTTGTACTCCAAGTCGACTGACAACTTACCCGATTCAATTTTTCTGCCCGCAAATTTGCCAGAATACGGTGTGAGGCGATTCATTTCCAAATTGGTAAAGCTGAGCTTCAGGTTGGTAAAGTTGGTCGCCTTAAACGGCTGCACACTGCCGCGGATGCGCGCCGCGCCGTAGTCGTCCACTTTTCCGTCCATCTCCACTTGTGCGACTGATGATGCGTTGGTGGAAACGCCATTAATCACGCCGCTTAATGAGTGGATGTTGGTGCCAAATTGTGGCGTTAAAGAAAGATCAGCAAATTCTAGCGCGGCGTCATTAATGCGCACGGTTTCAATCGCAATCGGGAAAGCCTCTGGCGTGCTGTCCTCGACAGGCGGTGGCGTCATTTCCGCTGGTTTTTCGGCTTCTTGTGCGCTGGTATTTCTTTTAATTAACGCATTGCCGCCAGCATCCTGTGGCGTGGTTTCAGGCGCACTTTCTTTAGCAACTTCAGCAGATTTTTCTAACGTTTCTGTCGCTTGATTGTTCTCAGTCGCATTTGCAGGTTGGCGCATAATGCGCGTGACATTCATGCTTTTATCTTCATGGATAATGAATTTTCCAATGGGTTTAATGATGCTCAACTCGTTCATGTGTAGGCGATTAGGGTTCAGCGTTAGCGCCAGACTTTCACTGCCTAATTTTTCCCAACCCATAAAAGGCGCGCCACTCAATTCTTCAAGTAGCGAAAATTTTTGAATACCAAACCCGCCATCAAAGGTAATTGCCTCCGGTGAAGTGAGGTGCAGTTTGCCCTGCAGGTTTGCTACGCCATCGTTGAGTTTTAACATCGCTACTTGATTCACATACGGCGCAAAAGGCGTGATGGAAAAATCCGCGAGTTTAAGTTGTAATTCGGCCTTGAGCGGCTGCGGCGTGAGTTTGCCTTGCGCATTAAATTGGCCACCTTGTTTCACCTTGAACGCAGCTTTCACAGGCAAGGCGCGTTTTAAATCGAGCGATGCCTCTTTAAGCTCCACGCCGATTTGTTCAATATCTAGCACCACTGGTGTGGTGTTGGTCTTGTCTTCAATATGCACGCTGGCGTTACTAAGCGCGAATTTTTTAAGCCCGACTGACCAGTTGGATTTCTCGTCAGATGTTTGATTAGATTTTTTTGGAGTAGTGGTTTTTTGCGGCGCAGCTGCTTGTGCTGGTGCTAAAATATTTTGCCAGTTTAAAGGTTTGCTTGCTTCTTTTAATAGTGTGGTTTTTAAGCCTGAAAGCAAAATAGTATCCATGCTCACTTTTTGCGCATCAAGCGTAATTTCCGCTTGATTAAGGCTGATTTCATTTAGGTTCGCAACGGTTTGTTTGTCAGAATTAAGGCTAAGGGTTTTGAGCATCGCGACGATATTGCTGACTGATAATTTACCTTCCGGCGCGGTAACAGCCAAACCTAAATTCGCATCGGCGATGTTAACAGACAATGGTCGCGCGAATGTTTGGTCTAGGTATTGAAGCTGCCAATGGTTGAGCGTAACGCTTTGAATAGCAAAGCTAAACGGTTTTTGCGCGATATGATTGTCGGCAGTTGTTTGAGGCACTTCGGTTGCTTGCGTTACCTCCTCTGACGATGGTGCGGCAAATGCAGTTTGCCAATTCATATTGCCATTTTTATCGCGCACCGCCGCAAGATTGCCTTTGGATAACACAATTTGCGCAATCTCCGCTTTACGGTTTGCTAAGTCAACACTGATTTCTTTAACGGCGAATTCGGGTAGGTCAAGCAAGGTGTTTTCTGTGCTGGATAACTTTAAATTTTTGAAATCAAAATTTAAATGTTCAAACGAAACTTGTAGATTTTCACCAGCGAACACATTGAGTTGCGGCAAGATAGCGGAAAATTTTTCTAAAGAAAGATACGGATATTCACCTTGTTGCAACGTACCGGCAATATCACTAAGTGTGAGTGTTAGCTGGTTTAACACCACCTTGGGTTGGTCGTTTTGCAGAGAAAAATCGTATTCAAACACACTGCCGATTTCGCCACTTTCAGCTTTAAATGGCGGTGATTCAGTTTTCACTATTTCCAATAATTTCGCAATGTTGACGTTTTCAATGGCAATCGCGCCTTTGGAAGCCACCGGATTCACGCCGACATCGCCTTTCCATTTCAGTATGCCACCATGATGCGGTAACTTAGCTGCAACCAAATAATCGCCGCGGTCTTGAGGGAGCGTGGAAAATCCACCTAATTCAAAATCAAGCGGAGATAAAGCGGCCTTAAGCGGGCTAGGGCGGTTGGCATCCACATATTCAATATGCCCGCGCGACATGGCAAAATGCTCAACAATCACGCGCGGAATTTCTTCACTTGGCGGTGTTTTATCTTCATTGAGTTTGGCAATTAAATCAGCCCAGTTGAGCTTGCCTTGGTGTGAAATCGCAATGTTGGCTTGTGGCGCAACAATGCTGATATCTTTGAGTTTCCACGACCATTTAAAAAGGCCATTCAGCTCCAAATCGACCACCAGTTTTTCAAATCCCGCCAACGGCGCACCGTTTTTTTCCGTGAGTTTAAAATTTTCAATCGTGGTTTTTAAGCGGAAGGGATCAAAACTGACCTTGCCAACGCTGGCTTTGCTAGCCAGCTTTTCTTCGGCCACCCAAGGCAGAATTTTTTGCGCGAGTGGATTGACTGCAAAATAAGCAAACAAAAAATAAAACACGATTAAACCGGCAATGATTTTTGCCGGTAAACTCACGCTAAAGTGAATAAGCCAAGATTTGATTTTTTTGAGCATTTATTTAAGCCTATTTATTGTTATTTGCAGTCACTCTCAAGTGTAACGCAAACTCAAAGTGGCTTAAATGATGGGACCAAAAAATTGGTTAACTTTTGTTAGTTGATGCTTAATGTTGGTTGTTTTTTATTAATAATCTCGACGATAAACGAACGATTATTTTGTGATTGGTGCCCAGAAGAGGCACCTGAGACCGCATGGATACTAGCTTAGGTGGGGAATGTCGTCATTTTGACGTCACTATTTTGAGCAAATAGTTTTTCAATCTTCATTGAATTTGATGAACTAACATTAAAACTGTCATCTAATATTCACTTGGTACGTATTTAGCTTAATGTATTATACGTAGCGTTTAATTGATTAAATTTGTTTGTTAGCATACAAATTTTGGTTTGTTGGATACAAAGTTGGTTCATATCAGCCAATTGGCTAAAGTTGTTGAATTTATTGACGTTTCAAGTTGACCGGACTATTGACTTGCCCTGTAATTTTGCGTCAGAATGAATTGTGGCAAGTGTTTTTTTGTGTTAGCATGCGTGGCTTTTTTAAAATCGGAGATTAAAGGCGAATATCATGAAATTAGGTCAAGATTCTATAGAGTTTGAGTATTTATCAGCAGTTAGTTCATCAGGGATTGGCAACGATGAGCCAGTAGTTGTTAAATCATACAAAACTGACTCTTTTGTGTCACCTAATGCACCGGGTTCTTTCAAAGAGTTCAGTATTACTGAAATTGAAGAAATGGGGAAAAATTCGGTAAGAAATCTCATGCAGATTTTTTCTGAGTAATCATTCCAGCTATGGATTAGCGCCTTATTGGCGCTTTTTTATTATTACGTTCACAAAAATATAAAAGATATGCGCTTAAATTTCAATGACAACGTTCAAGATGACTTACTGTCCATTTTAGCATTTTTAGAGGGCGTTGGTTATAACCATGAAGGGGAGAGTATTTCTATTGATATACCAAAATTAAGGTCTATTTTAAATGGTATAAGACAGGACTTCCCTCATAAAGATGGTTTAGAGAAAGCAAGTATTTTTAAAAAAGTTGCGACTTTTATGGTTTGCTTTATTGCTGAAAGGCCAATTCAATCAAAAATTACTAGTATAGGGAGTATGCCAGCTGAGCTGTTTGTAATCTCAAACCATATAAACACGCTGGTGGCTTTATTTATCGGTTTTGCTGCTCTACATGGAGCATCTATACACTATAGCGATGGCACAACAAAACTAATTTCTAATAAAATAAAGTTGTCGAAGCATTCCTTTGTTGATTTGGTTGACGCTTTATCAGCCGCAACCCTTACCACTCACTTCAAAATGGCATCAGTTTTGCTGGAGCAACTAGTTTATAAATCTAACCCAGACTGTCAGTATGCGCCACTTCACGAGTGGTCATTATGATTCACTCTCTAAAGTGTTGGTAATTACTACGATTTTAAATGGGCAATTTTATACGCTAACCCTGCAATTTCTTGCAAACTCCAAATGTGGTCACCACTAATACTTTGTGTGCCTCGAATGTTTATAACAGAGCACAAAATCGGACAAAATTTCGTCGTCATTTCGTCGTCATTTCGTCGTCATTGATAGAAAAACATGCCTGAAAGCACGTAAATACGTGCATAAGATATGACTGAAAAGTAGCTAATCACCTCTGCAACCCGCATAAATGCTAGGGTCTTCGAGATGGTGTAAAGGGATGGTGCCCAGAAGAGGACTCGAACCTCCACATCTTTCGACACTAGTACCTGAAACTAGCGCGTCTACCAATTCCGCCATCTGGGCATTTTTTTTGTTGAAGCTGACAGTTAAAACTATTTGATTAGTGCTGATACGAAAAATAGTTTTAGCACTAACTTGCAATTTAAGTCAGAATGCTATTTTAAAACCGCAAGGTTTTTTAGTAAAGGTAAGTTTGACTTAAATGCCCAAACAACACGATAAACATTCCAGTAAACCTTCAAAAGCAAAAGTATTGCGTGCGAATGATCCTCACGCGGTGAGAGAGGCTGGCCGCTACGAAACCCCGTTGCCTAGCCGCGAGTTAATTTTATCCACTATGAGTGAGCAAGGTGTTCCGCTGCTTGAAAAAGATTTATATACCTTGCTAGAAATTGCACCGCACGAGCGTGATATTTTTAATCGACGCTTAGGGGCAATGGAGCGCGAAGGGCAGATTATTCGCAACCGCAAAGGCGCGTTGTGTATTGCTGAAAAATTAGATTTGATTGCGGGCACGGTGATTGGTCATCCAGACGGGTTTGGATTTTTGGTGCCAGACGATAAAGCTAAATTTGGCGGCGAAGATTTATTTTTAGGCCCCAAAGAAATGGCGCAAGTCATGCATGGCGACCGCGCGATGATACGCATGGCAGGCTTGGATCGCAAAGGTCGGCCTGAAGGAAAAATTGTTGAAGTATTAGAACGTCGCACGCAAAAACTCGTTGGGCGTGTGATGCGCACCAGTGGAGTGACCATCGTCGCGGCGGAAGATAAGCGCATTAGCCAAGATGTGTTGATACCTTACCATTTGGATATGGATGCCAAGCCCGGGCAAGTGGTGATGGTTGAATTGGTTGAGCAGCCATCGCTACATGCGCAGCCGATGGGCAAAATTACCGAAATTTTAGGTAATTATGCCGATAGCGGCATGGAGATTGAAATTGCCTTGCGCAAGCACAATTTGCCGCATGAGTTTAGCCCAGCGGTGATCGCGCTCGCAGAAGCTTACCCAAAAACCGTGCAGCCAAAAGATTATCAAGGCCGTATTGATCAACGCGAACTACCACTGATTACCATTGACGGTGAAACCGCGCGGGATTTTGATGACGCTGTTTTTGCTGAAAAACAAGGCAAAGGCTGGCGCTTGGTGGTGGCGATTGCTGATGTGAGTTTCTATGTTAAGCCAAATGATGCGCTCGATAAAGAAGCCTTTGATCGCGGCAATTCTGTGTATTTTCCGCGCCGGGTTATCCCCATGTTGCCTGAAGCGCTTTCAAATGGCTTGTGTTCGCTCAACCCTGATGTAGAGCGGCTTTGCATGATTTGCGACATGCAAATTGATGGCTTGGGTAATGTCAAACAATACAAATTTTATCCTTCAGTGATGCGCTCTAAAGCGCGGATGACCTACACCAAAGTCGCTGAAATTTTGCAAAATCCGCAAGGTGAGTTGGCGCAAGAATACGCGTGGTTAAAACCGCAGTTGTATGATTTATACAGTTTGTTCCAACTACTGTTTGCGCAGAGGCAAAAACGCGGTGCCATCGAGTTTGAAACTTCAGAAACGGTGATGGAGTTTAACGAGCAAGGCAAAATTGAGCGCATTGTGCCAAGCACGCGAAATGAAGCGCATAAAATTATTGAAGAATGCATGCTCGCGGCCAACGTGTGCGCGGCAGATTTTTTAGAGAAAAATGAACATCCTGCGCTGTATCGCATTCATGAAGGGCCAACGCCGGAAAAATTGGCGCTACTACGTGAATTTATGGCAGAGTTCGGCTTTGGCGTCGGCGGTGGTGATCAACCGCATGCCAAGGATTACGGCAAATTATTAACGCAGATTCGCCAGCGCCCAGACGCGGAATTATTGCAAACGGTATTACTACGCTCCATGCAACAAGCTGTGTATAGCCCTGACAATGTTGGCCATTTTGGCCTCGCCTATGAGGCTTACGCGCACTTTACTTCACCCATCCGCCGCTACCCAGATTTATTGATTCACCGCGCCATTAAAGCGGTGCTAAAAGGTGAAAAATATAAAGCAGGTGATTGGCAACAATTGGGCGAACATTGTTCGATGACCGAGCGCCGTGCAGACGATGCTACACGTGACGTGACTAACTGGCTCAAATGTTTTTACATGCAAGATAAAATCGGCGAGATTTTTGAAGGTACGGTGGCAGGCGTCACCAATTTTGGGCTATTTGTCGCACTCGATGGCGTGTATGTCGAAGGTTTATTGCACGTCACTGAGCTGGGCAATGATTATTTCCACTTTGACAAAGCGCGCCATGAAATGGTGGGTGAGCGCACCAATACACGTTACCGTTTAGGTGATCGCCTCACCATTAAAGTCGCGCGGGTAGATCTGGAAACAACCAAAATTGATTTTGCTTTAGTCGTAAAATCCGGCTTACAAAAAAGTAAAGTGGAGGCAGAGTTTGGCTTAGATGAATCTGCCGCGCCAAAAAGTAAAACTATTACGCTAGACAAAATCCGCACAGCCGTGGTGGATGCAACAAGAAAACCTGTGCGCTCAACGCGGGTGAATGCTCGTGGCAAAGTGAGCACATCCAGCAAATCCACCACCCAGAAACCAAAAAGCAGCCAACAAAAACCGGCCAAAAGCGGCGGTAAATCTGCCGGCAAAAGTACAACTAAATCAAAAGGTAAAAAGTAAGCAATGAGTGAAAGAATTTTATTTGGCTTCCATGCGGTGCAAAGCCGCATGCGCCAACACGCGAGCAGCATTCAAGAAATTTTAATTGACCGTGATCGCGTTGATGCGCGCATGAAAGACTTGCTCAAAATGGCAGAAATTTCAGGGGTGCGTACGATGGAAGTAGAACGTGCGCGGTTGGACGGCATGGCTGGTATGAATGGTCGCCACCAAGGCGTGATTGCGCGCGTGGTGGATACGCCCATCCCTTACAAAGATATTCACGATATTTTGGAAAGTGATCTCAAAGAGCCGCCATTTTTCTTGATTCTAGATGGTGTGGAAGACCCGCATAATTTGGGCGCTTGCTTGCGTGTGGCCGATGCGATGGGCGTGCATGCCGTCATCGCCCCCAAAGACCGCGCGGTGGGTTTAAATGCAACCGTGCGCAAAGTCGCGAGCGGCGCTGCAGAAACTGTGCCTTTTATTGCGGTCACCAATTTGGCGCGCACGATTCGTGAACTCAAAGACGCAGGCGTGTTTGTGGTCGGCACGACCATGGATTCACCCAACACCTTACTTAACACCAACTTGGACGGCCCCATTGCGCTGGTGCTGGGTTCAGAAGGCGAAGGCATTCGCCGCTTAACCGCAGAAAATTGCGATACTCTCGTGACCATCCCCATGTTTGGCTCGGTCGAGAGTTTAAATGTCAGCGTTGCCAGCGGTATGTGTTTATATGAGGTGAGAAGGCAACGAGGCTAAGCTTAAGTATTCCGCCGTTTGAGCCGGAGTGATTCGCTGCCGCTAGATTGTTTTGTTATATTGACTTAAGGAATTTATCAGGTAGCCGTAATCAAATGAAGTAGCTCTAATGATACCTATTTTCTAGTGTAGGTATTTCTTGCTTTAAGTTTGTGTATGCCCAAAGAATGCATAGGATGACTTATGAATAGTAAAGAATTGCTTCAGCTAAAGCTTAAACGTGACACGTTTATTGAACAGTATGTGGCAGCTAGAATGAAGTGGATATCGATGGGCGTAACCCCCATTTTAGATGTGCGCGTACATCAATATCAGAATCAAAGCGTGAGAAATCGTAATAGCGTGCAAAAAGAGGACTTTGTCACACTGTACGAGCGAGTCGATACGAGAAATATAAAGGTTGGTGTTTAAACCAATTTAAGCTTTTGTAAATTGTCCTGCCGAATTTTTTTCAAGAGCTCGGCATTTTCAATTAAAGACTCCCCAAAAGACGGAATGGCTTGTTTTAATTTTCTGCGCCATTCCTCACTTGCCATTTGGGTTTTGCAGCATTTTTCCAATACGTCCAGCATGGCTTGTACGCTCACAGATGCACCTGGCGATGCACCCAACAAGGCCGCGAGACTGCCGTCTCTAGACGCGACAATCTCGGTTCCAAACTCTAACTTCCCGCCTTTTTGATCACAGTTTTTAATAATTTGTACGCGTTTACCCGCGTGCTCCAAGTGCCAATCTTCATCCTTAGCTTGCGGGTAAAACTGGCGCAAGGCCTGCATGCGGTCAACGTGTTTTTGTACGGCCTCGCCAATTAAATAGCGTGTTAAATCCATATTGTGGCGGCCAACGCCGAGCATGGCTTTTAGATTATTCGGTTTGATAGATTTGACTAAATCCAAGTAAGAGCCATTTTTTAAAAATTTAGTGGTAAAGCCTGCGTATGGGCCAAATAGCAAAGCTGGTTTGCCATTGATAATGCGCGTATCCAAATGTGGCACTGACATTGGTGGCGCGCCAATCGCCGCTTTTCCATACACTTTGGCATTGTGCTCGGCGATCACTTCCGGCTTATTGCACACCAACCATTGGCCGCTAACAGGAAAGCCGCCATAGCCCTTGCTCTCTGGAATGTTCGATTTTTGCAGTAGTTTGAGCGCGCCACCGCCTGCACCTAAAAACACAAAGCCAGCATCAATCGTGCTGGATTTTTTAGTGACTTTATCCAGCACTTTCACGCGCCACGCGCCATTTTTTTGCTGTTTGAGCGTTTTAATTTCAGTATTTAAACTTAACTTAAATTGTGGGCTGCTTTGCAAAGCGTCGATCATTTTGTGCGTGAGCGCACCAAAATTCACATCAGTGCCATAGGCTACGCGGGTTGCGGCGACTTTTTCTTTCGCGCTACGTTGTTGCATCACCAGCGGCATCCAGTTTTTTAGCGTTTCAACTTCATCGCTAAATTCCATGTCTTTAAACAATGGATGCATTTTCAGCTTTAAAAAGCGTTGTCGCAAAAATTCGACATTATCACGCCCCCAAACAAAGCTTAAATGCGGAACGGCGTTGATAAAGGTTTTGGGGTTGGGGATTTTATTTTGCGCTACTAAATACGCCCAAAATTGCAGTGACACCTCAAACGCGGCATTAATACGCAATGCGCGCTCTATATTGACCACGCCGCTGGCTGAGGCTGGCGTGTAATTTAACTCACAATAACCAGCGTGGCCGGTACCGGCGTTGTTCCAAGCGTCAGAGCTTTCTTGCGCGATTTCTGGCAACCGCTCAACCAGCAGAATAGATGCGTGCGGCGAAACCAAATGCAGCAAACTTGCTAAGGTGGCGCTCATGATGCCGCCACCGACTAACAAAATATCGACTTTTTCAGGCTGATTTTTCAAGATTTTAAAGGCTTTTAACGTTGCAAAACCTTTGAATTTTAGCGTAAAAATTACTTTTATGCGTTAAAAAATAATATCGTTTTTGATATGTTTTGTAGCTTAGTGCAAGGCTGCAAAACATCCGGTCTAGGCGTGAGAAAAGATAAAAAATTCATATATCTTATATAAGACATAGTGACGATGTTTGGTTATTGCGTTGGGAGTGGAGAAATGCTTGAAGCGGATTGATCTGGTTTTTGTGCATCGTAAAGCACCATAATCGAAACGCGGCGATTTTTTGTACGGCCTTCAGTCGTTTCATTGTCGGTAATGGGTTGTGATGCGCCGTAACCAACAGCGCTTAATCGCTGTTCAGTAATGCCAGCTTCGCTGAGTAAGCGCACGATGGTGGTGGCACGTACAGCAGAAAGCTCCCAATTTGAATAAAAATCCACATTGTGGATTGGCGTTATATCTGTGTGGCCTTCTACCTGAATGTAGTTTTCATTTTTGTTAATTTCAAAGGCAATGTCTTTGATAATATCGGCGCTTTGTTCGCTTAGCGTGGCGGAGCCAGGAGAAAACAGAACGCTTTCGTTAATGTCTATCCGAATGCCGCGATTATTTTGTAGCACCGTGACTTTGCCTTCATTGGTCATTTTTTCTAATTTATTGGCAACATCAATGCCCATACGCGTCATGTTTTCGCGTTCACGGCGTAATTTTTCTTGATTCAAGTGGCTGAGCGGCAGGGGTTTTACTAAAGAGGTTTTTTTAGATTCAGTGCCAATGCGTGATTGATTGCTTTCTGCGCTGCCAGACTTTGCGCCAATAAAAGCAGTACCCATTGAGGTGGTGAGACTGGTATATTTGCCTTGGTTCACCGATGAAACAGCGTACATCACCACAAAAAAGGCGAATAACAGCGTGATGAAATCGGCGTAAGAAACGAGCCAGCGTTCTGGGTTATCGTCATCGTCATCAAAGGGCTTTCTTCTAATCATCATCGTCACCGTACTTTCAGTATGACTATCTTAAATAGGCAACCACGCGCTCATCCACAATTTTTGGATGGTCGCCATTGGCAATTGACACCCACGCGTTGAGTAGCATTTCTCTGCGCATTAGCTCTTTTTGTAAATTAATGCGCATTTTGTTGGCAATTGGCAAAAACACTAAGTTAGCTAAGCCTACGCCATAAATGGTCGCCACAAACGCGACCGCAATACCGCTACCCAATCTGCTTGGGTCAGATAAATTCTCCATCACGTGAATCAACCCTAGCACCGCGCCCAAAATGCCAACTGTTGGCGCGTAGCCCCCGGCTGCACTCCACACTTTTGTACGGTTACGTTGCTGCATTTCATAAAAATACATGTCAATTGCCATTACCTCGCGGATTTTTTCCGGAGGTGTACCGTCTACCATGAGTAATAAACCTTTTTTGATGAAAGGTTCTTTTTCTTTTTGCATATAAGGTTCGAGCATCATAATGCCTTCCTTACGCGCAAAATGACTCCACAAACTAATCTTTTTCGCGAGTTCTTTACGGTCGTCTGTAGGCGCAATAAATACTTCGCGCAACATGGCAAAGCTGGCGATCACCTCACTGATATTGTTTTGTAAAAGCACAGCTCCAAACGTGCCGCTTAGCACAATCACAAAAGCTGCAGGTTGAATCAGCGAGCTAACATGCCCGCCTTCGATGGATTGCCCGACAAATATGCCGACTAAGGCGAGGGCAATCCCGCCTAAACTACTCCAGTCCATGACTTCTCTTTAAGCTTGGCCCGCAATCGGGCAACGGCTTGGCTGTGTAACTGGCAGACGCGAGATTCTGAGACGGACATCACCGCACCGATTTCTTTTAAATTGAGTTCCTGTTCGTAATATAACCCCATCAACATTTTTTCGCGCTCAGGTAACGCGTCAATTGCGTCCATCAAGGTTTGCTTAAAGTCGCTTTCTAATAGACCTTTAATCGGGTCGCCACCGTCATCGGTTAAGAAACGATCCAAAAAGTGTTCACCACCTTCTGATTCGTGGAAGTCTTCGTAATACACCAATTGATGGCCGCTACAGTCAGACATCATGTCGTTATAGTCGCCCATTGAAAGGTTGAGTTTTTTCGCAATTTCACTTTCAGTGGGTGGGCGGCCTAATGATTGTTCGAGCCGATGAATGGCACTTTCGACATCGCGCATATTTTTGCGCACGCTACGCGGCAGCCAGTCGGCACTTCTCAACTCGTCCAACATTGAACCGCGAATACGCTGTGCGGCATAGGTTTCAAACTGTGCGCCGTGTGTATCTTCATAGCGGTTGATGGCATCTAGCAACCCCATCATTCCCGCTTGCACAAGGTCATCTAATTCCACGCTGGGCGGTAATTTTGCTTTGAGCTGAAAGGCGAGTTTTTTCACCAAAATGACATGCTTATTTAACATCGCATCTTTTTGCTCGTTTTTTCCATGAACGCTATACATAGTGACCCTAAAACTTAAATTGTGGAATGAGAGTGTTTTTTAATGCTTCTTTTCGGTTTTTTGTGCATATTTTCGGCGATTTTATAAAACGCGTTAGAGGCATTTGCCATCGGGAATGCATCAACCACGGCGCGCCCAAGATAAGCTGCGCGCAGCAAATGTTCGTCGTTCGGAATCGCACCAAAAAATGACAGTTGAATCTTCATAAACCGCCAAGCCACTTCCGCGATATTGTTAAAAATGGGTTCAGCTTGTTCTTCTGTAGCATCGTCTACCACGATAGAAAAACTTCTATTACCGATTTGGCTACACATGCGTTTGATCAATGCATACGCTTGTTTGATAGACAATGGATCACGCGTCATTTGAATTAAAATTTCACCTTCGTTCAAGGCTTTAATCGGCAACAGATGTTGTTGATCCAACTGGGTGTTGACGAGAATGACATCAAATTGATGCATAAGCTCTTCAAACACAAAGCCGAGTTGCTGTGTTTCAAGCGTATCTAAAATGGTTTCTTGCTGAAAAGCGTGTTTTAACTTGGCGCAATAAAATCCATAATCGGTGTCTGTGATAGCATTCATCAGCAAACTTTGCCCGTTGGCAACATCCAATAACGCGGGCAAATGATCAACAAAATCATTCAGTTCTTCGGCATAACCGGTTGCTTCAATCAACATTACTTTGTTGCCGAGAGCGTGGGTCGTCGCAGCCAGATTGCTTAACATACGTGAAGCTTGCGGCTTGGCAGCGGCTGAAATGATCGACATCACCCGTGGTTTTGGGGTGGCCATTAACCGGCGTAAGCCAGCCGCTTGATCGTGAGGGAGATTAAGCATAACCTAACGCCCCGGCGTTGCTTGGTTGCTGTGCAATGCTATTGCCCATCACGAAAGGTAACTCTTCATCCAGAAATTGATAAGGCCATTGTGTTGCTGCGTTGCGTTTAAAAGCTTGTTCAATCAGCGCTTTTTTATTGGCTAGTACAATATCTTCCGGCACGCGTTGGCCGTTGGTCGCGTAATACAGTGTTAATTTCGCGCGAATCATCACATCAAGCGCATTGCCAATCGTTGCGGCTTCGTCAATTTTGGTCATGATGCAACCATCTAAACCTTTGCCTTGATAGGCGCGAATCACGTCGGTCAAGGTTTCGCCCGTACTAGTGGCGTTGAGGCAAAGCAATTTTTTGATCGGCTGTTGCACGTTAGATAGCATGGCAATTTGTTCTGCTACCATGCGGTCATGCTGGCTCACGCCCACTGTGTCGATCAAAATAGTATGTTTATTTTTAAGTTCGTTCAGCGCGATTTTTAAATCGGCCTCATCTTTTACAGCATGCACCATCACGCCTAAAATTTTGCCGTAAATGCGTAATTGTTCATGTCCGCCAATCCGGTAAGCATCGGTGGTGATGATGCCTAAATTTTGTGTGCCGTGGCGCATCACATAACGGGCGGCAAGTTTGGCTGTGGTGGTGGTTTTGCCCACACCTGTTGGGCCGATCAACGCGAAAATACCACCTTGATCAAACAGTTCTTCTTCTGACTGCATGGCTTTTAAATTGAGCGCAAGAATATTTTTGACCCATGTACGCGCACGTTCGCCATCCATTTTTTTGCCGTTAATTTCTTCTGGCAACTTTTCAGCCAATTGACGTGAAAGTGAGGCGCTGAACCCTGCGTTTAATAACATGCTAAGAACCCCAGCTTTCACCGGATTTTGCTCACGAATATTATTCCATGATAGGCTGGTGAGCTTAGATTCCATCGCGCTACGCATATTGCGAACTTCGCTGATTACCTCTTGCATTTGCAAATTTTGCACGGACTTTTGCAAACTGTTTTTGGTCGCAGGCAACGCCTCTTGCGCTTGAGGCGCGGGGCGCGCAGTAGTGTTGGTGATGCGCATTTCTGATTGTTTAATTTCATTCAACTTTGCGGCTATTTCGTTACGCATGGAACGCATTTCATTCAGCATCATTTTAATTTGCTGTGTTGAAGCGGTTTCTGCGCTAGTTTCTTTCACCACTTTAAAAGCCGGTTGGGTGATGACTTCTTTTGGTGTGAACGGTTGTGTTTCAGGTTCAAGCACTTTGCGACGTGCTGATTCAACGGCTGATGGCGCTGATCTCACCATGTCTGCTTTCTGTGCGAGGCTCATGATATTTTCTTTATGTGCCTGTGGCGCGTGGTCTTCCTCAAAAATCGCGCTGTGCGAAACAAAGTCAGAGTCATGTTCCGTCAACCTAGATTTTGGTGCAGGTTGCTCGTCACTTTCTTGAATCAAGGCGTCAATGTCTTCTTCACGGAAGGCCATGATTTCATTGCCGCCGTTGATGGTGCGATTGGACAAAATCACGGCGTTGTCGCCTAGCTCTTTGCGCACCATGCTGAGCGCTTCTTTCGAGCTTTTGCCAAAAAATCGTTTAATGTTCATTCTTAACCTCCAATCACACTAGTCACACGTATCGTTTTTGAATCTGGTAATTCATCATGCGAGAGCACGCGTAAATGCGGCGTGCCTCGGCGCAAAAATTTAGAAAGCGCGATTCTTAACGGAGCGGCCACCAGTAACACGGGTGAAAGCCCCATTTGCTCTTGTTGTTTTGCGGCATTATTTGTTTGTTTAGCCAACGTATCTGCCAAGCCCGGCTCAATGGCAGCCCCTTGCGCACTATTGGACTGCATGGCTTGTAAGAGTAAGCGTTCCAAATTGTGGTCAAGCGTCATCACTGAAATTTCATTTGTGCCTGGGAATAACTGCTGCACAATCGCTCGGCCAAGTTTGATGCGCACCACCGCCGTTAACTCATTGGTGTCTTGCGTCAGTGCGACATTTTCGGCCAGCGTTTCAATAATGGTGCGCATATCACGAATATGCACACCTTCAGATAATAGGTTCTGCAAGACTTTTTGAATGATGGTAAAAGAGACGATTTTTGGCACTACATCTTCAATCAGCTTTGGCGATTCCTTGCTTAAGTGGTCGATGAGTTGCTGCACTTCTTGGCGACCTAGCAACTCTGAGGCGTGCATGCCGATCACATGGTTTAAATGGGTTGCGATCACCGTGCCAGCGTCCACCACGGTGTAGCCTAGGCTTTGCGCATATTCTTTGCTGTCAGAATCAATCCACACGGCCGGTAAACCAAAAGCAGGGTCGGTTGTTTTTTGGCCGCTGAGTTCGCCCGTGACCATGCCAGGGTCAATCGCTAAGTGTTGCCCGTAAATAGATTCACCGACAGCAACTTCCACGCCTTTTAAGGTAATGCGGTAGCCAGAAGGTTTAAGTTCTAGGTTGTCACGAATATGTACGGTAGGGGCAAGGAAGCCGACTTCTTGCGCAAATTTTTTTCGTAACCCTTTGATACGTTTTAATAAATCGCCACCTTGGGCTTTATCTACCAAAGGAATCAAACGATAACCGACTTCAAGGCCAACTAAATCAACAGGAACGACATCGTTCCACGTGGCTTCTTCGGCTTCAGTCACAATTTCCTGTTTGATTTCCACCGGTTTTTCTACGACAGCAGCTTTCTTCTGCTGTTGTGTGATGGCATACCCTAGACCACCCAACCCTAGTGCCAATAACCCAAAGGCAAAATGGGGCATGCCGGGGATGAGCGCCATGCCACCGATAATACCCGCGGTTAAATAAAATACGCGTTCATTGGAGAACAATTGCGTAATCAGTTGCCCGCCAATGTCTTCATTATTGGCCACGCGAGAAACCACCACACCGGCGGCGATAGAAATAATGAGTGATGGAATTTGCGCGACCAAACCATCCCCAATCGCCAACATGGTGTAATTCTGCACAGCATCGCCAAACGCCATCTCATGCTGCACCATGCCAACAATCAGGCCACCAACAATGTTAATAATAATGACCAAAATCCCGGCAATCGCATCACCGCGTACATATTTACTCGCACCGTCCATTGCGCCGTAAAATTCTGACTCCTGACCAATTTCTGTCCGGCGACGGCGCGCCTCATCTTCACCGATCAAGCCAGCATTTAAGTCAGCATCAATCGCCATTTGCTTGCCGGGCATCGCGTCCAAGGTAAACCGTGCGCCAACTTCTGCAATACGGCCAGCACCTTTGGTGACTACGGTAAAGTTGATGATGGTCAGAATCACGAAGACCACAATACCAACGGTGTAATTACCACCAATCAAGAAATGGCCAAACGCTTCAATCACTTTACCTGCTGCATCTGGGCCAGTATGGCCTTCAGTGAGCACCACGCGCGTGGAAGCAACGTTAAGCGAAAGGCGCAACATCGTGGTCATTAAAAGCACTGTTGGAAAAGCGATAAAGTCCAGTGCTTTTCTGGTTTGCAAACCAATCAACATCACCATGATTGACATGGCGATATTAAAGCTAAAGAAAATATCGAGCATGACTGCCGGTAAAGGCAAAATCATCATCGCTAGTAGTAGTACGATAATGAGTGGTGCAGCGATGGTACGATCGCCCATTTTTTGTAGCCAAGCTGGGAGTGTGATAGCGTTCATTAAGCAAACACCTCTGGCTCAGCCGTGCTTTCTGTTGGCAACAAACTGTGTGGATCCATCGCTTCTGGTACTGGGAGCGATTTAGAAAGTTCTGGACGCACGCCGCCTTCATTTCTAAAGACGCGCATTTGGAACACATAGGCGAGTACTTCGGCAACTGCTGAATACAAAGCCTCTGGAATTTCATGATTTAACTCGGTGTGCGCAAACAAAGCGCGCGCGAGTTTTGGCGCTTCAATCGTGGCAATATTATTTTCTGCTGCTATTTCACGAATTTTCATCGCCACCGCATCTGTGCCTTTGGCCAGCACGATAGGCGCGCGCATGTTTTCACCCTTGTATTGCACCGCAACCGCGTAATGCGTTGGGTTGGTAATAACTACATCGGCTTTTGGAATTTCAGCCATCATGCGGCGGCGCGCCATTTCACGTTGTTGCTGACGAATACGGCCTTTAATTTCCGGGCTACCTTCAGTCTCTTTATGTTCTTGCTTGACTTCTTCTTTGGTCATTTTGAGTTTTTCAGCGTATTGATAAAGCTGATAAGGCACATCAATGCCGGCAATAATCACCAAAACACTCACAATCGTTAAAAATCCCATCAGCATTAAATCATTGACCAGTGCCAAGCCGTCATCCAAAGGCATCAACGATAAAGACAGAATCGGATCTAAATCTTTGCTGACGACAAAGTAAGCCACAATGCCGACCAACATGGCCTTGGCAACAGACTTAATTAATTCCACCAACATGTTTTTTGAAAACATATTGCTGATCCCTTTGATTGGGTTTAATTTGGAAAATTTGGGCATAAATGCTTTGGAACTAAATACCCAGCCACCGATTAAAATAGGTGAGCCAACAGCAACCGCTAGAATAAATACCGCCATTGGCGCAAAAGCTAACAGTAGCTCGGCGATGGTGTGAGAAATTTTCATGAGTAATACGACCGGATCAAAAGCCACCGCCCGATCAAATTGCAGCCCGGATGACATGGCTTTTAATAAAGCATCTTTCATGTGGTCGCCCATCATCATCAAATACATGCCGCCAGAAAATAGCACGGCACATGTCGCCAGCTCACGTGAGCGTGGAACATCGCCTTCTTCTCTTGCCTTATCCAGTCGCTTCTGCGAGGCCGGTTCGGTTTTTTCTAAATCGCTGTCTTCAGCCATGATTTAACGTGTTTATTAACTCAAATAAATTTTTTTTAAAATTTTTCAAATAAACCCTAAAGTTTTATTTTTTACTGTCGTTACAGTGTTGAGCCTAATTGCAGGCCTTAGATTCACCCTAACGATGTAGTCTGAATTATTAGGGAAAAGTCGTTTTCAGCATTTAAAGAATAAAAGGGTGAAAGCTAGCCTTATCTATCTGGCTGGGTGAGAGCAAAAAAAGATGGGGAAATAAGGCGCTGAATTGCATGATTTTTTAGCCGTAATTTCTCTTTATAGAACAGACTGTTAAAGAAAATGGCCCACTTTTTTTAAAAAGATACGGTAAAAAATTAAAGTTTTATCGACGTCAAGACGTTAGTGGAAAACAAGTGACAAACAACCGAGGGTTTTTTGTCTTTAATTGAAAGATTGAATAGATGGTTCGCGATAGTTAAAAGTGCTTCTTGCGAGCGTTGAAATGAGAATAGACAGGTAAAATATTGTTAATTAATGTTGAGTTGTAAAGACAATCTTTACATAAAATAGGGGGATGTAAACATTCTAACTATTTGATAAATAACGGTTTAATTTCAGCCATGTAGGTGTTTGTAGGACAAACACCTACATGGCTATTCTCGTCGCTCCTACCTAAAATACCGCCAAAAGCTCATTGTTGAATTTTATTGAAAAGCTCAAAGTACGTCTCACCAAGCAGTACTTGATGAACAAGCAAATCAATAGGGGAAATAAAATGAATGAGAACGAAATTTTGGCTGAAATCAGAGACGCAAACTTAAACTATTTAATGTTAGCGCAACAACTCATCCGTTCGGATAAAGCAACCGCAATTTTTCGTTTAGGCATTAGTAAAGAGATTGCTGATTTGTTAGAAGGCTTGAGCAATCTGCAACTTTTAAAACTAAGCAGCACTAACATGATGCTCGCTCGCTTTAGATTCGATGATAGCGCAATTTTAGGCATGTTAACTAACTACACTAAAAATAGTGCGCAAGCCCATTTGCATACCGCTGTTTTAATGGCAGGCCAACATGCAGAGGCCGTGGCTTAAGTTATTTTAAACTTACATAAATCACAATAAGAATATTCGGAAGAAAGCGGGAAGTATCATGGAAAAGAAAATCAGCGAAAAGAAAAGTGTCGTGAATGAGTCTGAGCAAATTCAATTGGCGATTCAGATGATTAATTTAGGTGCAAGGTTGCAGTTGTTAGAATCACAAACAACGTTATCACGCGAGCGCTTGATTAAACTTTACAAAGAGTTAAAAGGCGTTTCCCCACCAAAAGGCATGCTGCCATTTTCAACTGATTGGTTCTTAACCTGGCAGCCGAATATTCATTCCTCCATTTTTTATAATATTTATAAATTTATGGTGGATTACACCGATGTCAAAGGTATCCACGCGATTATCAAAGCTTACAGCTTGTATCAACAACAAATTATGCAAGGCGAAGATTACGAGCCCGTGTTATCGCTCACCCGTGCTTGGACGTTGGTGCGTTTTGTAGAAAGCAAAATGCTGTCACTGAAAAAATGTGACTGCTGTAGCGGTGAGTTTATTGTCAACGCTTATGATTTAAACCAAAACTATGTATGTAATTTGTGCCATGTACCATCCCGTGCTGGCAAAACCAAAAAAGCGAAAGAGTTAAGCTATAAATTGGTGCCGATGACAGCGTAATAGTTTAGTTTTTTAATATGCAATTTTTAAAACCTCATTCTCCATAAAGGTTTTCTCCTCAAGCCGGACGTGATTCCCCCGATCAAATTTCGCGCCCGGCTTTTTCTTTTTTAGAAATATTCATGACTAATTTGCAAAAAACACCGGCACTTTTCGCCTTGCTTCTGCAAGCGTCGAGCTTAGTTTTTTTGCTGCTTTTTTTCCGATTTCTTATCACATTCAGCGCGCAATTTTCATTGCATATTCAAGAAATTCCGCTTTTGGTTTTGGTGTTCGCGCAAGCACTCTTGGCCAGTTGGGCCGCCTATTATTTTCAGGCCGCGCCTTGGTGGCGCTGGATTCATTTCATTTTCCCCATTGCACTTTGGGGAATGCTAAAGTTCGATGCACCAAATGAAATTTACCTCATCGGTTTTTTGCTCACCTTAAGTATTTTTTGGTCTACTTATCGCACGCAAGTGCCTTATTACCCTTCGCGTTTAGACGTTTGGCAACGCATTTCACAACTGGTCACACAGTTTGAAATAACGCATCATCGCACCCCAAAGGTGATTGATATTGGCTGTGGCTTGGGTGGGCTTTCGCTTTATTTGGCGAAACATCATGCTGCAATCAAAGTGGAGGGCATTGAAATCGCGCCGCTACCTTGGCTAGTGAGTAGATTGCGCGCGATGATGAGGCAATCGCAAGCCAAGTTTCGCTTGGGCGATTACCAAGCCTTGAATTTTGCCGATTACGATATTATTTTTGCCTATTTATCACCGGTTGCTATGCCAGCGTTGTGGGAAAAAGTGCACCGAGAAATGTGTCAAAACAGCCTTTTGGTCAGCTTGGAATTTGAAGTGCCTAACGTAGAACCACAGCAGCGTTTACCGCAAAAAGGCCAAAACAGAGAGTTGTTTATTTACCAGCTTTGAATCAAAAAAAGATTGCCGCAGCAACACAGCCTTGCGATGGCAATCTCACTTTCACCGTATTTCTTTCACTACTTCAGTTTACTTGGCTTTACTAATGTAATGCTAAAAAATGCCCTTTATTCCAGCATTTGAAAACGTCTCTCGATTGATATTCTGAGCAAAGTTTATTTTGTCGTCAAAGCGACTAGTTAAATTTTGGAGTTGGAATAAATGCTCATTATTGTTGGTTATATCGTCATTTTAGCATCCGTGTTTGGTGGTTACGCTGCAGCTGGTGGTCATTTGGGTGGCTTGTGGCAACCCCTCGAAGTGGTGATGATTTTTGGTGGTGCATTAGGTGCGTTTGTCGTGGGTAATGATATCAAGGCGGTAAAGGCCACTGCCGGCATGCTGCCAAAATTGTTTAAAGGCTCACACGTTAACAAAGCGTTGTATATGGATTTGTTGGCGTTGTTGTTCGAGATTCTGACCAAAATTCGTAAAGAAGGCATGATGTCTGTCGAAAACGACATTGAAAACCCAGAGTCAAGCGCGCTGTTTAGCAAATACCCCACCATTTTGCACGACCATCATGTGATTGAATTTATTACCGATTATTTGCGCTTAATGGTGTCCGGCAATATGGATGCCTTTCAAGTAGAGGGCCTGATGGATAGCGAGATTGAAACGCATCACATGGAAGGCCATATTCCCGCACATTGTATTGCAAAATTAGGCGATGGTTTGCCAGCGTTCGGTATCGTAGCCGCGGTGATGGGCGTGGTACACACCATGGAAAGCTTACATTTACCACCGAATGAATTAGGTGTGCTGATTGGTCATGCTCTGGTGGGTACATTCTTGGGTATTTTGTTGGCTTATGGTTTCGTTGGACCATTGGCTGGTGTGGTGGAAGCGAAGTTGGAAGAAGGCACCAAAATTTTCCAAACCATTAAGGTCACATTGATTGCAAGCTTGAACGGTTATGCGCCAGCGATTGCAGTAGAGTTTGGCCGTAAAGTGCTTTATTCCACAGAGCGCCCAGGCTTTGCTGAGTTGGAAGAGCATGTGAAAAATGCCAAGAATAGATAAAGAATTTTAATTATTTCTTTATTTATTAATAAATTACATGAACTGAGTGTGAGATGGCTGAAGAACTCCCAAGACCGATAATCGTTAAAAAAATCAAAAAAGGCGGCGGTGGTCACCATGGCGGTGCATGGAAAATCGCCTACGCTGACTTTGTGACAGCGATGATGGCTTTTTTTCTCTTGATGTGGCTACTAGGCTCAACCTCTAAAGCGCAGCGCGAAGGGATCTCTGAATATTTTAAAACGCCACTAAAAGTGGTGTTGATGGGTCCCGCTGTGGGAGGCGCCGATTCGCCAATGAAAGGTGGTGGGCGTGACATTACTAAAAAGCAAGGCCAAGTAAAACCGGTGGATGGCCCTAAAGGAAAAGAAAAAAAGGTCGATGTAGAGGATGCGAAGTTAGCGCTGAAAAAAGCGGAAACTGCCAAGTTTGAAGAACTGAAGCAGAAAATTGAGCAGGCAATCGAAAGCAAGCCGGAATTGCAACAATATAAAAATCAGTTGTTGCTCGACATTACTTCAGAAGGTTTGCGGGTACAGATTATCGATGAGCAAAACCGGCCGATGTTTAATTCAGGTAATGCGCAGATGCAGCCTTACGCGAAAGAAATTCTGCGACAGATTGGCCAAATGCTTAATGATGTACCCAATAGAATCAGTATTTCTGGGCACACCGATGCAACACCGTATTCCAGCGGAGAAAAATCCTACAGTAACTGGGAGTTATCTTCAGACCGTGCTAATGCTTCACGCCGTGAGCTCGTGGCTGGCGGTATGAATGAAGAAAAGTTAATGCGTGTGGTTGGGCTTTCATCGGCAACTTTGTTGGATAAAGAGAATCCGTTTAACCCGACAAACCGTCGTATCAGCTTGATTATTATGAATAAACAAGCTGAAGAAGACTTACTACGAGATGAGTCAGCGGTGAAGGTTGATTCAGGTGCTAGTAAAGAAGAAATTGGTGCAGCGGTGATTCCGCCTAGTGGTCAGGCACCAATACCAGAGTAGTAAAAATAATCCCCAATAAGCCGGATGAAGAGCGTTACTTAGGAATTACAAGGGTTTTCTAACTGTATTTGAAAAATTAAATATAAGCAGATTGGAATAGATTAGATGGGTATGAATACATTACCAATAGAAGAGTTGAGGAGCTTGCTTGTTGCCGTGTCTGAACATGGCAGACAGCATTTGACTGAAGTTGAAGCAGACCTTCAGCAAACAGCATTTTTGCTCAGTGAAGCGATTGAGAAGTTAGGTTGCTCATTTATGGCGGTCTATGAAATGGCGCGCGAGCAAGAAAACTATATGGCTGAGCTGGCACAAAAATATCAGTTTACGAGCGAAGAAAACTCTAAGCTCCAAGAAATCACTGAAAAAATCGGCGCTGAAGTGAACGGTGCAGTGACTGGCTTACAGTTTCAAGACCTTACCAGCCAACTGATCCAGCGTAAATTAAAACGCGTGGGTGGCCTAAGAGAAATTTTAGAAGAGCTTTCCGCGCATGGTCATGACATGGCGCCAGATCAAGAACATGAAGAAATTGTAAAACACCTTGAACGTATGAACAGTACGTTAAACCAAGGCAGTCATGCGCTTTCCGGCGGCTTAAATCGTCGGTCGGTCGGGCAGAAAGACATGACATCCGGTGATGTGGATTTATTCTGACCGAATAAATTTAAATAGTGAAAATCATTTAGTAACAAGTAAATAATCAAAAAAGTGAGTATGAAATGGCAAAAACAATTCTAGCAGTAGATGACTCTGGCTCTCTTCGCCAAATGGTGGCTTTTAGTTTAAAAGCCGCGGGTTATGACGTGGTACAAGCCGTGGATGGTCAGGATGGATTGAATAAAGCAAAGCAAAAAACAGTAGATTTGGTATTGACTGATCAAAACATGCCGATCATGGATGGTTTGACGCTGATCGCCAATTTGCGCTCGTTATCTTCTTACCAAAAAGTGCCAATTTTAATGCTCACCACTGAATCGTCTGACGAGATGAAAGCCAAAGGCCGTGCAGCTGGTGCAAACGGATGGCTAGTTAAACCCTTTGATCCAAAACGTTTGATCGAAGTGGTACAAAAGGTGATTGGTAACTAAGTTTAAAAGTCATGTGTATAGATATTGTGTGCTTGCCATTGCATGCAAAACAAATGATAAAAATCAACAAATAGGTTGTATAGCGGAGATCAATGATGACAATTGATATGAGCCAGTTTTATGAGGTCTTTTTTGATGAGGCAGAAGAACTTCTCGCCGAAGCAGAAAGGTTGTTGCTAGGGATTCAGATTGATGACCCCGATACTGAAGAACTTAACGCCATTTTCCGCGCGGCACACTCCATTAAAGGCGGCGCGGCGACTTTTGGTTTTATGGACATGACAGAAATTACCCATGTGCTTGAAAACCTGTTGGATAAAATTCGCAAAAATGAAATGGCGCTCACGGCTGAACACGTGGATGCATTCTTGGCAGCTAAAGACGTTTTAAAAATGGAATTAGACGGGCACCGTCTAGGGACAGATGTTGACCAAGACCAAGTAGGCGATGTGAAAATGATGTTGAAGTCACTCTCAGAGGCTGGCGGTGTAAAAATTGCCCCTGCCGCTGAAGAAATTGCTGTGGCTGACCATGAACCCGTGGCAGAAGTAAAACCAGCAGATGCACCAACACCAGTTTCACAAGCCGCTTCTTCAGATGTGGACACTTCTGTTCCGGTGGGGCATACGCGTTTTTTGATCACGTTGCCAGAGCTCAACGAAAAAGATGCCAGCAACTTAACCGATGAATTGGCATTGTTAGGTGATGTGTCGCACAGTAAACAGGCTGACAAAAAGAGCTTATTTAACCTAGTAACTGAGTCTACTAAAGACGACATTATCTCGATCTGTTCATTTATTGTTGATGTGGATGATTTAGTGATCGCCACTGGTGGCGCGCAAACTACAGCACCGGAGGTTAAAGCTGAGGCAAAAGTAGAAGCACAGCCAGAAGCAAAAGTAGAAGCGGTGACACCAGATCAACCCGCAGCCCCTGCGCAAGCCGATAAAAAAGATAAGAATGTGGCAGTTGAGGTTGGTTATGGCATTTTTGCAGAAGAAGGTAAAGATGCTGAAGAAGAGGGGTATGGCTTCTTTGCTGGATTTGAACCGCATCCTGATGCGGCGCCAGTACAGTTAATTGGTGACGATACACATGCGACCGAAGAGGCGCAAGCACAAGCCGCTAAGACTTCTGCTACGCAAGCTGAGGTTGGCAAAGCGGAATCAGCCGCCAAAGCTGCAGCGCCAGCTGCTGATAAGAAAAATCAAGGTCGTCGTGAGTCAGACAAAGCACCAGCCGCTAATGCAGAAACCAGCTCGATTCGTGTCGGCATTGAGAAAGTTGACCAACTTATCAACCTAGTGGGCGAGTTAGTCATCACTCAAGCGATGATTGAACAACGTGTGAGTGCGTTAGACCCCGTACATAACGAAGCGCTGATTAATAGCGTTGGGCAGCTCACGCGTAATACGCGTGATTTACAAGAATCAGTGATGTCGATCCGCATGATGCCGATGGACTTTGTGTTTTCACGCTTCCCACGCATGGTGCGTGATTTGGCAGCCAAACTCAATAAGAAACTTGAATTTGTCACCGTTGGTGCAACGACGGAGCTCGATAAGAGCTTGATCGAACGTATTGTTGATCCACTGACACATTTGGTGCGTAACAGTGTTGACCACGGCATTGAGTTGCCAGAAAAACGTAAAGCGGCAGGCAAACCAGAAGCTGGCACCTTAACACTTTCTGCAGCGCACAAAGGAGGCAGCATTGTGATTGAGGTGACGGATGATGGCGGTGGCTTGAACCGTGAAAGAATTTTGGCCAAAGCCGCTTCAAACGGGTTACCTGTCAGCGAAAGTATGTCTGATAGTGAAGTCTACAATTTGATTTTTGCGCCGGGGTTCTCAACGGCGGAGGTTGTCACCGATGTTTCTGGCCGCGGTGTGGGCATGGACGTGGTGAAACGAAACATTACCGCGATGGGCGGGGTGGTGGAAATCCGTTCGGCACTTGGTTTTGGCACCACCATCTCTATTGCATTGCCACTCACCTTGGCAATTTTGGACGGCATGTCAGTTTCGTTAGGTAACAGCGTTTATGTCGTGCCGCTCAATTTGATTGTAGAAACGTTGCAGCCACGTGAGGATGATATCAAAACAGTGACGGGTGAAGGCCGCATGGTGCATGTGCGAGGCGAGTATTTGCCGATTATTGCACTACACAGCATTTTTAACCAAAAAACAGATATTACTGACCCAACCAAAGGCGTGCTGGTGATTTTAGAGGCCGACGGTAAAAAATCTGCCCTGTTTGTTGATCGCTTAGTTGGCCAACAGCAGGTGGTTATTAAGAGCTTAGAAACCAATTACAGAAAAGTGCAGGGGGTTTCTGGTGCCACCATCATGGGCGATGGTTCAGTCGCGCTGATTTTAGACGTGCCAGCTTTGATCCAAATGGGGCAGTCCAATAATTACTTAACCGGCGCGTTGCCATTTTCACATTATCAAGACATTGCAGTTAACTAAATTGAGAAAAAATTAGGAGTCCACACCATGATTGCGGGTACAGAATTAGCAAGCAACAACACAAACGGCATGGCAAAAAGCGCGGCCGGTGAATACTTAACCTTTGTGTTGGGCAATGAAGAATACGGCCTAGAAATTTTAAAAGTGCAGGAAATTCGCGGTTATGACACCGTGACGCAAATTGCCAACACGCCAGACTTTATCAAAGGCGTAGTGAATTTACGCGGCAAAATCGTGCCAATCGTTGATTTACGCATTAAATTCCATCTAGGCAAAGTCGAGTACGACGAGTTTACCGTTGTGATTATTTTGAATTTAAGTGGACGCGTTGTCGGCATTGTGGTCGATGGCGTTTCTGATGTGATGGCGCTTACTGAAGACCAAATTCGTGAAGTGCCTTCTTTGGTTACGAGCATCGATACCAAATATATCGTTGGCCTCGCAACGGTAGAGCAGCAAATGTTGATTCTAGTAGATATTGAACAGCTCATGAGTAGCCCAGAAATGGAACTACTTGACGCTGCCGTACAACACTAATCAAAAATAATTCAGGAGAAGACAATGTTGTCAGGATTAATTAATCGTTTAGCTAATGGTACTCAAGAGGGGCAAGAAGTTGCCCAAGAAGTAGCAGAGTTTCGTGCGCTCAAAGTTGAAATTAACAAAGCACGCTGTGTGCTTGAATTTGATAGTAATGGCAACATTATCAGCATGAATGAAAATGGTTGCAAAGCCTTAGGGTTTGGCGTGACTGATATTGTCGGTCAACACCACCGCGCCTTATTAAGCCGTGCAAAATCAACAAGCGTGGAATACCAAGAATTTTGGCCTAACCTTGCCAAAGGTGAATCTCAAACTGGTGTGTTTGAGTTGCAAAGCAACCAAGGCAAACCTGTTTATATGCAAGGCTACTACGCACCGGTGCTGATTGGCGGCAAGTTAGCGAAAACCGTTGCATATTTAACTGACATCACCAACGACAAAGTTAAATCCATGTCGCTAGAGGCAGAAGACAATGGCTTGAACAACGTGTTTGCGGTGGTTGAGCTCGCGCCAGATACCAAAATTTTAGACATTAACCCCGTGCTTTGTGACGCACTTGGCTATAAAAAAGAAGAATTGGTTGGTCGCCATTTGGGTATGTTAATGCGCGATGAAGATAGCAAAAACCCTGAATACGTTAAAATCTGGGAAGGCTTAGTTAATGGCCAAATCGGCAAATGCCAAATTCGCCGAGTGACTAAAGATAAACGTGATTTATGGTTCCAAGCGACTTACTTTCCAGTAAAAAATTCGGAAGGTAAAACAGATAGAGTCATGTGCTATATGACATGCGTTACCGCGGAAAAAAATAAAAGTGCTGATTACCAAGGTCAATTAAGAGCCATTAGTAAAATCCAAGGCGTGATTGAGTTTGATTTGCAAGGCAATATTTTGGCGGTTAATGAAAATTTTGCCAAAGTGACTGGTTACACGGAAAAAGAAATTGTTGGTGGTCACCACAGCATGTTTGTGGATGCTACGTATAAATCTAGCCCAGCCTACAAAGCATTTTGGGATAAATTAGGCCGCGGTGAAGCGGACGAAGGCCAATATAAACGAATAGGCAAAGGCGGCAAAGAGGTCTGGTTGCAAGCGTCTTACAACCCAATTTTCGGCTTAGATGGCAAACCATTTAAAGTGGTGAAATACGCGACGGACATTACTGCTTTTAAATTAAAAGAAGCAGATACTTCAGGCCAAATTACAGCGTTAAATAAAGTGTTAGGTGTCATTGAGTTTGACTTAAAAGGCAATGTCACTAAAGTGAATCAAAATTTTGCTGCGGTGACGGGCTATTCAGAAAATGAGATTGTCGGTGGTCATCACAGTATGTTTGTGGATGCAACGTACAGATCAAGCCCAGAATACAAAGCTTTTTGGGATAAATTAGGCCGCGGTGAAGCTGACCAAGGTCAATATCAACGCTTTGGTAAAGGTGGTAAAGAGGTTTGGTTAGAAGCTTCATACAACCCAATTTTAGATGCAGATGGCAAACCATTTAAAGTGGTGAAATTTGCGACAGATATTACCGAGCAACATGCGGTTGCAGCGTCATTAAAAGAAGCCGTGGAACAAACGCAAAACGTGACTACAAGCGCACAAAATGGCGATTTAACACAACGTGTTTCACTCGATGGTAAAGCTGGCGCGATTAAAGAAATGTGTCAAGGCGTGAATGATTTAATCGACAAAATGAGTGAAGTGTTAGGCCAAATTGCTGAAGCAGGCGAAACCATCAATACTGCCGCGGGTGAAATTTCTACTGGTAATACTGACCTTTCACAACGCACCGAGCAACAAGCTTCAAGCTTAGAAGAGACGGCTTCGAGCATGGAGCAATTAGCGGCCACGGTTAAACAAAATGCCGAGAATGCCAAACAAGCCAACCAGCTTGCCGCAGCGGCCTCACAAGTTGCTGTTCGCGGTGGTCAAGTGGTCGGTAACGTTGTCACCACCATGAGCGGCATTAACGAATCAGCGCGTAAGATTGAAGACATTATTTCCGTCATTGACGGCATTGCCTTCCAAACGAATATTCTTGCCCTTAACGCAGCGGTAGAAGCTGCCCGTGCTGGTGAACAAGGTCGTGGTTTTGCGGTGGTGGCTGGTGAAGTGCGTAACTTAGCGCAACGGTCATCGAGTGCCGCTAAAGAAATTAAAGACCTCATTACTGACTCCGTCAGCAAAACAGCCGAAGGCACCAAATTGGTTGAAAGTGCTGGTAGCACCATGCAAGAAATTGTTTCCTCTGTGCAACGTGTGACCGACATTATGGGTGAGATTTCAGCGGCCTCGAGTGAGCAAAGTTCAGGGATTGACCAAGTCAATAATGCCATTACCAGCATGGACGAAGTAACACAACAAAATGCGGCCTTGGTTGAAGAAGCGGCTGCAGCGGCAGAAAGCTTGGTAGAGCAAGCCTCAAGCTTGATGGAAACAGTTAGTGCATTTAGATTAAGTGGCGGTGGCTCACGCCAAGTTTCCCGTAGCGTTGCGCAGCCAAAAGCAAGAGTAAGTGCGCCGTCAGCAAACCGCCGTGCGCCTAACAGCCCAATGCGTAACAGCGCGCCAGCAACTAAACCAGCGGCGCCAAAGGCACCGATTTCCAAAACCGGTACCGATGATAGCGGTGATTGGGAAGAGTTTTAACTCTGGTTAGGCGGTATTAACAAAAACCCATCACCTTAAAAAGTGGTGGGTTTTTCTTTATCTGTTGAATAAACGCTAAAGTAATTGCGTTCAGATTACGTTAATTAATGTAAATAATTTGTAACTATGTGGATGAAGTGTTGTGCGTGTCTGGCAAGGAATTAAGTGATTTAGCATGTAAAACCCTCTATTTTTTACAAATTAATTTTCACTGGAGATTTGTAGAGTATACAGGTCACAAAAGTGTAGCGATTGGTAGTCAAGATTGCCTAGATGTTAATGGCTACAAATAAATATAATTTTTTTTGCAATCATTTAATGAGATTTAAAAAAGGTACGGATATGGTGAACTCCAAGAAAATTGAGCGCTTAGTCAGTTATTTGAGTCAGATCAAACTCAAAACCCAGCTATTGTTTTTAGTGGCAACATTAGGCGCAGCGATTGTGGCCTCGGTCATTTTTAATGATCTGCAAAATGAAAAGCTTACAGTGAATGGCCCTGTGTATAACAAAATTGTGCTGCAAAAAGATTTGGTTGCCGATATTTTGCCGCCACCGGAATATTTGTTAGAGGCTTGGCAAGTCGTGCTGGAAATGGCCACACTAAAGCCTGTCAACGCCGCGCCCTATATTGAGAAGGGCGAGCAGCTCCGTAAAGATTTTGAAACCCGTCATACATTTTGGAAAACCAATCTTGCTGAAGGTGAAATGAAAAATATCATGACGGAAGCGCTATATACCAACGGTATGCGTTTTTTGAATATTCGCGATCAAGAGTTTATTCCTGCATTTAAGGCGAATGATACAGAAGCCATGCAGGCTGCTGTTGCACACATGAAAAGTGCGTATTTGGAACATCGTGCTGCGGTCGACCAAGTGGTTGCACTTTCCACTAAAGAAACTACAAAAATTGAGGCGGAAACCTTAGCGACTAAAGGATTGGTGCGTAAATCGGTTTATATCATTTTTGGGTTGTTGATTCTTTACGCGGTGGTTGCGAGTTCGTTTGTGGTGTTGGCTATCCGTAAAAAATTGGGTGGTGAGGCATACGAAGTTTTAGAAGCTGCACAAAAAATTGCTAATGGCGTTTTGCAAGCAGGCGCACAACAAAAACTTTACAAAACAACACAGTACTGGCTGCCCTTAAACAAGCCTCTGATACCTTGCTAGAAATTGATTCTGAAATGGCACGCATGGAATCGGCGCACAAAGCTGGCGATATGAGTGCCAAGATTGATGTGACTAAGTTTAAAGGTGATTACCGCAACATGGCGCAAGATATCAACCAGTTGGTTGAGTTCCATGTGGACATTTTGAAAACCGCCAGCGCTTCTTTAGAGCAACTTTCTTCTGGTGATCTAGATGCCGAGCTTGAGGCATTGCCGGGCGAGCTTGCTTTGGTGAACCTAAGTTTTGATGCTTTGCGTGGCAATATCAAAACCCTTATTCGTGACATGGACGAAATGGCACATGCACATGAACAAGGTGAAACGGATGTGGTGTTGGATGAGTCTAAGTTTTCAGGGGACTTCAGCCAAGTAGCTAAAGAGGTCAATGAAATGACAAAAGCACACATTGCCGAGAAAGAGGAAATGATGGCGATGATGCGTGCGCTTGGAGATGGTGATTTTAATGTTGCTGTACGTCAGTACCCTGGTAAAAAAGCCGAAATCAACAAGCAAATGGACCGCATCAAAGGCAAGCTAAATGGCTTGGTCGACTCTGTGAAATGGGTGACGAGTGAGCATGAAAAAGGTGACTTTGAGGCAAACTTGATGGAAAGCGCGTTTAAAGGCGGCTTTAATGAATTGGCTGCTTCGATGAACACCATTGTTAGCGGTCAGGTTGAATTGACTAAAAAAGCCTTGGCTGTCGTTAAAGCCTTTGGCGAAGGCAACTTTAACGCACCTTTGGAAAAATTTCCTG
>CAZAEN010000009.1:0-105803 GCA_964484105.1 uncultured Methylophilaceae bacterium | reverse complement strand
ATCCTCCGCGCCTTCATTAACCTCAGCACCAAAGCGGCGGATGAGGTGTTCATAGAGGTTGCTCATTACTCGATCTGGTACGGTATTAGGGTGAAGATCAATCGCAGCAAAATTCTTACAAATCTTAAACAGCACCCCTGCCTTATCAAGCCGAATAACGGTGTTCGAGAAATCAAACTGCTCAAAAATCAATCGTGCGTTATCGGAAAAGTGAGCGATGTAATCCTGAAGGTTCTGGCGAGTTTTAGTGCTACCAAGGTTGCCGAGGGCGTATTCAGATGTGTTGTAAAAAGGGTATCGAGTACATTGACGAAGGATTAGATCTAAATCGAGCTCAGAGTCCTTGAAAGCCGCATGAGAATCATAGACCTGCTTGCGTGTGGGCTCAAGAACGCACTCTAAACGACGAAGCAATGTGAATGGCAAGATGATCTTGCCAAAGTCAGTATGTTTGAAATCACCCCAAAGGTCCTCAGCATTTTTCCAGATAAAATCTGCCAATGATGCGCCTGAACCAGCTTGCTCTGCCATTCCGTTCTCCAACCAAGTTTTGCACGAAACAGCATATCATACCAACTAAGCAAGTCAACCATGTTTTGCACGCAACGGATGAATTGTGTATTATCAATCTAAATTAAATTCCAACCCTAGAATGCAGATAGCCCTTTATTGTTACTCGGGTACTCTCCGTTTTTCAGTAAAGTGGATGTAATATTTCCTATGATTTTGATGTCACTCTCATATTTTTTTACGCTAATAATTTTTTTGTGTTTTTTGTGGCGCATAGAAATTTCTCGACAAAACTCCATAAACCAATATGTAAGAAATCTACGTGTCACGCCTAGCTCTTTAGTGATCTTAGTCAAAGGTCTGCAATCCCGCTTGTTGTTAAGGATACTAGTTAGTTTTTTTCTAATCGCATCTCTTTTATAGTTATCTACCAACATCTTGGATTGAACGATATTAATTTTATGGGGCGGAATTAATTGAGTAGATTGCAGTATGGTACTAAAATCTTCTTTAAAAAAATTATATGGAGAAATGCCCATTTGTTTAAAGATATGAACAAATAGTGGAAAGGCAGGTTTTTTCTTTTTGGAAATCCACGATGCCATAGTCGATTTTTGCAATCCGAACATCTCAGATAACTTGGTTTTTTGCCCACTAGCTAAAGTTGCTACTAAGCCTGAAAGTTTATATATCAAAAGTTCTTGGGTTATATTTTGCGCTGCCCATACGTTATTTTCAATCATGTTTTCTATAATCAGTTCTGTAGACAACTCTATTTGAAATTTTGAATCAATCTGCATTAAACCTATTTGACTACCCAGCCAGCCAAAACAATATGAGCATCGACTCAAATCAGGTACATATGGAATGAATGGTTGGTGGTTATTGCACCATGGGCATGTGTCTCTCAATGGCTTCAAATGAAGAGTACAATGTTCGTATAATTCAAAGCCCCAAGATAGTCTAAAGTAAGAAGATTCCCGCTTTTTCCTGTGTTCTTTAAGGCATTCAGCACACCATTTTGGATGCTTTGACATCAATTTAGGGCCGATACTTGGAATTACACCCTCCCAAGGCAACATGGTTAATAGGGTTGCGTCGCTTCTTGATGTCAACATATTTGTTACGTTCGTAAATTCTTTTGCATAGATACCATTTCCATTTAAAGTTTTTGCATATTCTGTAAAAAACTCACTATGATTAACGGATTTAACTCCTGCTAAATTCGGAATATACTCAGCTTTAATTAGTAATCTAGGGCTAATACAATGAGCTTTGGCCAAGCTAACCAAATATGAAGTCAATCCTGCTGTATAAGCCGTTCCAACCCCATCAGGCTGTAATGAGTAGAGCCTACTCCGAGAGGTGAATGATTTATTCGTATAGTTTTCAAACTTCAATTTCGATGGGAAATTCAAATTGAAGGTTTGTGGAGTCTCTGTGAGGATTTCGCTTACCAACAGCGACTTTTCCTTTTACAACTTTTTGTTTCGAAATCGAGTCATTTTGATTTTTTGCGCGACTGAATCCCATGAGTTCATTCTGTTTATTCACCATAACACGAAGCTCTTGAATACCAATATCTTTAAGTGTATTTTCTCCTAGAAAAGCTTCTTCGAGCACGGTTTTGATCTCCTTATTTGTTGGAGAAAACGTTTCAATGTAAGCCATATCAATAGTAGGTCTGTTTTCATCAATGGCACGCTCTACAGCCAAATCAAGCCAATCTTTTAAAATTCCAATGCAACCGGCTGACTTTAAAAAGAAGTAGTCAAAGTTACTAATGAGGTTGGGTTCAATTGCAAATGGCATATGTCTTTGGAATGTCAAAAGAGCTTCTGCAAATGCATTTCTATCATCTGATTTAACGTCGATATATCTGGACATGTGAACAACTTTACTTCTTCTAACAAGTTGTGCACTTTGCTCAACGATGTGGAGTAAATCATAAGTGCCAACTAATACGAATGTCGCATTACAGTGTTGAGATAGTGATTTGATAATCTCGAATTGTAAGTGCAAGTTTTTTGAGCCACGCATAAAAATATGATTAGCCTCGTCGATGATCAATAGAGTTGTTTTGCGAGCCTTCATGGTATTTTCAAATGACCGTCTTAGCGATGGAATTGTATTCAGTGCAGGAATAAAAGTTAAAGGTTCCTCTATGTGAAGATAATCTGGAAATAACTGTTTGCTAAATACACAAGGTTCTTTAAAAGTTTTTAACGCCCTGATATAAAAGTCTTTCCAGTCAAATTTCACGTCATGACCTGGAGGTACTGCATCAAGTCGTAGTACAGATAAGCAAGATTTGTCCATTTCCATCAAATTTGCATTTTTTTCGAGAACACTTTCTTCAATTTTATTAGCTAAGGTTGTTTTTCCAACTCCAGTAGGCCCAGTTACAATGATAATATCTGGCCCTGCACTCTGGCTGACTAATGAAAGGGTTTCCTTTTTGGCATGAATTAATCTCAAGTGTGCAATTGTTTTACTAATAAAGTAATGCTTGCGAACATCTGAAGAGCTTCGCACTATAGATTCAGGTACTCTTTCAATTTTAATGGTTTGCGTCATATTAAAAATCCTCACAAGTATTTAAACCGTCAAAATCAATTTCGTTATTAATTTCAAATTCACCCTCAATAATTAAACTTTCCTCATCTATGGGGTCATTTTTTACTACAGTATCTCTTTCAGTGTCCCGCCACATTTGCCTTTGAACTTTACCCTTAGCTTCTGCATATCTAATAAAGTGGGCAATTGCTTCAGCGGTTACTTTCTGTTTTTGTGCCATCCCTTTATTTTTTTGTTTAATTTCTTTTGAAATTAATTCAATTTGCTTAACGCTTCTTCTTTTAAACTCTTCAGAAAATTTAGATTGGCAAAGTACCCATCTTTTATTAATTAGTGCATAAGCAATTGAGGCGTCATCCGGGTCATATTTAACTGCGACACTTTGACGATTGAATTTTGGGTTTTTAAACTCAGGGCTAAAGTACTGATTGTAGTTAATAGAAATACCTTTAGTGTTGCTTACTAATGCAGTACCTTTTTTTGTACTTGGCATGCAAAGTATTTCAAAAGCTCTATCATATGAAACGACTTTATGTAGACGCATCCCACAGTCAAGCATGCCTACTTCAAAGCAGTTTTGAGGAGTGGTGCCTAGTGCTTTATGAGGGTTTGTTTCATATACGTCATATATCCACTTTTCAAATAACTCACTAAATCCAGCTAGTGACCATTCAACATGTTTGCGAGGGTCGTGAGATGCCGTACATGTCCTTGCTGTTTTTGTCGCTTGCGTATTGCCGCTGAGATTGTGAATTAGTTGTGTATTTGTCGTACCGAACAGTCTCTCCATCACTGAACCAAACCGTGATTTAGATTTTGCCCGAGATTTTTTTGTAATTTTTAAGTAAGCAAGTAATAATTCAAAATACTTACTATCGAATTCTGGCCCTCCATCTACGACAATTACTCTCGGGGCGCGATTATATTTTTTTACACAGCACTTTATTAGCATCATGCAACTTCGATAGCTTGGCTCGTCAAAACTTATCCAGATGGCTAATACTTTTCGAGTGTTAGCATCTAGCATGATACTAATCCATGGACGCTCAGTTATTAAGCCGTACAAGGAGTCGCCTAGTTCGATATCTAGTTGAGTGTGGTCTATATGGACAATATCAAATGGGCGCTCCCCATGGCGTGGAGTTTCAGTTTCGATGCGCCAGTAAAACTGTTCAAAATTATAGGCCGCACGTTTTCCTGATCTAGCTAACGTTAATTCAAATTCACTAAATTTAGCTATTTCTTTGTAAAAAGTCTTGCTGCTTGGGGCCATCAAGCCTTTTTCTTTGCATTGAATAATTAATTCGCCATAAACAGAATTTTTATTTGGATGAATAGGGATCATATACTTTTCGCGAATGACCTTATTCATGAGATCGACTACATCCTCGTCAATTTTTCTATTCCGATTCCCACGATCTTTTATGCGAGGGAATAATCCAATTAATCCGTGACCATAAATTCTCTCCGCTTCGTTAAATCGACTACGGTAAATTCTCAGTGTGCCATCAGATACTTTTGTACATTCTTCATCTGGGGTTTGTATTAAATGATAGCGCTCTAAAGCAATCTTAATGGATTCAGGATCTGCTTCTGTGATCACTTTTTGAGCTATTTCTTTCAGGTCATTTTCAAGCGTTGATGGTAACCCCTTGATTTTTCCTTCTTTAGTATAAATACTAAGGCTTTCATAGGATATCTCGGCAAATTCGCCCTCTGTGTTTCTTATGAATAATGAGTTTTTCCCAACATTATCTATACGCCATAACACTTCATCCCAAAAAAATGTTTCTCCAATTTTGTATTCAATTAGATTGTTTAGATTAGTAACGCAATGTATTGAGTCGTTCTGAGTTGGAATTTGATGTAAGGCTGCTACGAGTGGATCTCTGTAAATAATTGCGTACTCTGAATTTGAAAGTGGCTCTGAATCAATTCGAAAATATAAATCCCCATCAACGATCATTTTATAAATTGCATCAGATGAGAGTTCACTATTAGCACGTATTAACTCTAACAGTGACATCCAAGATTTTTGTTTGAACAAGCTCTTTGCTAATTCTTTCTCTTGTATAGACGGGCTTGGGCAGTCTGCATCCATGTAGTCAGATAAGAATAAAATGTTTCTGAGTACAATCCAGTTATTTTCAGATGAGGAGCGTAATTTATAACTTAAGCCAAAATTTTCTGCATAAGCTTCCCCGGGAGGGCAGCGCCAATTCCCGTTCTTATCCTTTTGATATCGTTCTGGTTGCTTGATAGTTAAATTATTCAGATCCTCTTCAGTTTTGCATTCTACCCAGCCAGTAAAACCATTTGCTAAAACGAAAAAATCAGGAGTATGCAGTGACGTTACCTTCTTGCCAGCGAAATTATGATAATGCAATTTAATTTTGGGTGGCTGGTCGTAAAATTCATGCGTGATTGCATCGTGATCCCATTCATATAGTGCAGCCAGTTCGCTAGTGTGACTTTCTGCTTGTATTGTGCATCCCATTTTTTTGCTCGGATATTTACTAGCTACATTCGATGGTCCACTACTTACTCTTCGCGACGGATCCGAATTTCTAATATTTCTAATGACTTGAACGGCTAATTCATTCAAGCCTTCTTGTTCAATATATATTTCTAACTCTGAGTCAGTTAGCATTCACTTCACTCCTTTACTAGATGTAAACAGGAGGTAATGAGTAATTATGGGTGACTTTTTTGGAGTGTATAAATTAAGAAATCATCTCCAAATTCGGACAAAATAATGCTAGACCACATATAATTTCATTGTTGATTTATGAAAATATCTGTGTATAATTTGACTTGTAGTTTCCAGTTACAAGTAGTAGCTAAAAGCCCTTACTCTGATCAGTTCGGGCTTTTTTATTTTGTAGTTCACTGAATTACATAAGTTACCTTTGTTATTTTTTCTAAATTCACCTTTACTTTTTAACGCTTACTTCACCATCTTTTCTTAATTGCCAAAGATAGTCTGCAACATCTGTTGAGAGCGCAAATTTCCCAGTTCTACCGTCAATTTTAAACATCTTAAGTTTAATGTGTCCTCTCCTACAGGCTTGGCGTAATGACGAGAGTGAACAAAATCCAAGTGCGTCCACCAAGTCAGTACTGGATAAGAGTAAGCCGTATTTTGATATTACAGTCTCCTCAAAATGTTTAAAGTTATCTGATATTTGAATGTCAAAATTGATCTCCATAGACTGTTCCTCTGCATAGCTCATTTAAAGAGTAACGCTATGTAGCAAAATTTATATAATTTTTATCGGGTAATACAAAAGCTATTTCATTACACATTTCTAATAAGTCTGTGAAAAGGCCGATCCAATGAACTCTAGTAAAATAAAGAATATCTCAATTAATGTCATATCAATCTTAGATGTTCTGAAAAGAGATTATTTTGCAGCCCGTCTTCTAGGAGTTCGACCTAGTAGCAGATTTGAAAATTAATAAAGATGCTAGGAGTGGCTTAGAATAATGGCTCTATTAGTAAAGAACCCACCACCATCATTAACTCGTATTGAGTTGTATTATGTGAATGACAGCTGTTACGCTGTAGTCGATATTGACCGTTCCAACTCATTGGAAGCATAAAGTTGAAGTTAAGAATTGGAAGCATAACTTTGTATTTATGATAAAGATATGCTTCCTCTTACAATTTTTCAAGATTGCTACTCATGAAAAACCCTATTCTCCAAAACCTAAAACATTAGGTGAATCACTCAAAGATTTTGAAATCCATCGGGTTGGAGCTAAACCATACATAACAGATATAAAAGTATGGGAACCAGAAAAGCCAAGAACAAATTCATATAATGACCATGATGAAATTTGGTCGAATAGATAACTTTGATCGCTTCAATAGTAAGGAAATATCTGACTTAATTTAATTCAAATAACTCGGTTTTATGATTAATTTGTATTATAAAGATTTAGCAGTTTTTGGGTTTCAGACAAAACTTTTGTAATGAGTGAGGCTGGGCTCGATACCTTTACGTTTGACCCATAACGAAGAATATCCATGATAAGTTCACGATCGTCAGAGTAGGGCACTTTAAGTTCATAACTACCATCATCAAGGAAGCGGCCTTGTTGATCTTGATGCCACTTTTCGCATGACACCCAACGGGCACGATGGGGATTAAACACTAACGTTGCCCATTCAATTTGATTGCCATTAAATATGCCATAACCATTACCTAGGACAGCATTTAGGTCTTTTTCAGTGACTTCTATGGCTTTAACTTGTAAGGTTTCAACATGTTTAATCGCATCGACAGAAAAATTTCTGACGCCATTTCTCAAATGACACCATGAATCAATGTACCAATTGCCGCGATAATAAACTAATCGTTGTGGGGAAATTTCACGAGTGCTAACTTCACCTGTACCTCGAGCTTCATAGGAAATAATCATACGTTTTCTGCGGAGCAAGGCTGATCCAACCGCTTGAAAATGATCCAGATGAAAAGTTCTGGCACCAATATTTTCTGCATGAATACGTTTCTGAATCTCAGCGACTTCAGTTTCGCCAGTATCGAGAATCGCTGTCAACCGTGATAATAATGGTTGTATATGTGGCCCTAATAATCCACCACTATCCAAATTTGAAAGTAAGTGCTGCATCGTCAGTAATGCATGAATTTCTTCAGCAGAAAACCACAGACCAGGAAGCTCATATTGCTTAGTTGGTAGCTTCTTGTTCGACTTGTCGTATTGATAACCGCCAAGCTCACGATTGAAAATGATCGGCGCATTTAATCGATCTCGCATGTATGCGATGTCGCGCTTTAGCGTGGCTGGAGAAATTTCTAGGCGTTCTTGCAGTTCAGAAAAAGTCACAAATTGACGATTTTCTAGAATCTGATCGATCATGTAGATGCGTTCCATACTCATGACATTTTCCTTTATGAACTAAATCAAACGCGATATTGATTCAGCAAGCATAACGTATTCACTAACGCCATTTCATCTGGATTGCTACATTGAACCGACATTAGTTTTGGATTTGCAATAAAAATGACCAGTGATTTAGCGCGTGAGATGGCCACATTTAATCGGTTTTTACTGAACAAAAATCCAATGTCGCGCGGCAAATCATCACTACTTGAAGTTACCATTGAAAACAGCACAACCGGGGCTTCTTGACCTTGAAATTTATCCACTGTTCCAACGCGTGTACCGTCAGGACATTTGCTTAATAGATTTTGAACTTGGGCGTTATATGGAGTAATGACCAATATGTCATCTAAAGAAATAGGATGTTCAACCCCATAGTTGTCAATAAAGCTTTCTTTCAACAAGTCATCAATTAAAGTGCTTATCAACATTGCTTCTTCATCACTTGTTTGAGCGCAATCAACATGGTCAATTGGGGCGTAAACGATACCGCTCGCTTTAATAAGTGGATGAGATAACCCAGACAGATTAAGTACTTGTTTGGACGTATCAGGCCCTGAAAGTAAGCGTCTGTCATAAACAGCATCTGAGATAAACTGACAGATACTTGGGTGCATACGATACGAAGTTCCTAGAAAAATCCCCATTTCCGGCGGCACCGTATGATGCTCTTGTAACAAATACTCTAAAATAGATAGACCAGATTCTCCGGGATGTACACCTTGGGTTGGTTGACCTAGTTGCATTTGATCACCCATGAGAACAATATTTTTAGCACACGTAGCAACCGCCACTAGATGGCCAAGAGATAACTGACCAGCCTCATCCACAAATAAATAATCAAATTTTTGGTCGGCTTCACTTCTAGCTAATAACCAAGCTGTTCCAGCGACCAATTCGAATTCATCGCTTAAGGCACCAGTGTTGTCATCAACGATCCCAATATTTTGACAATTTGCTAGCTCAGTATCATTGCCACCTGATTTCTTAATACCGTTAAAAGCAAAATTATCAGCTTGTGCTTCTTTATCAATACCTAGCAGCAAGTTGTTAATGGCTTTGTGCGAATTTGAAGTAATTGCGACTCTAAAACCTTGTTTAAGTAGTGCAACAATCACTTTAGAACCTGAGTAGGTTTTGCCTGTGCCTGGTGGCCCTTGGATGATGAGGTAGGAGTCCTGTAAATCCCTGATGGCATCAATCATTTGAGGGATTACAGCAACATTCTCATCAATAATTGCGGTGCCTTGTTTATTGCGAATTCTTGGATAAGCTCGCATTAACATATCGCCAATTGCTCGATACGTGTTTCCACCATCGATCAAGTTATCTGCAAATCGCTCTACTGCAGCTGTCAGTATGTTTGAATTAATTGGCGTGCCAGGAGCTAAGGTAAACACATCGAGATTGAATTCATTACGCTTACCCAAAGTAAAACTTAACGTTCTTTGGGAGGCATCAATTTCTAACTTATTAACTGATTTTCCCAGTTCGAGAATCTCAGCTTTTGATCCTGTGTGAAGTTTGATTTCTTGAGATGGATATTGGCAGAAATAGCGTAAAGATTGCTTTTCTTGAACAGGAGGATTGCTTGGGTCAAGCAAAATTCCGGCAATACATTCAGCATCTTCAATCAGTTCAACAGGATTTTTATCTTTTCGAGAAAAATAGTCCCACCATGCTGGTTTTGCTTCACGACGATGGAAGCCTAATAAAAAGTAGATAAGCTCACGAAAACGATAGTTGTTATCTTTTTCTTCTTCTGGTACTTCTGCGACACCTAATAATTTTTGTCGATAAATCTCTAGTTTCTGTTCTGCTAATGCAGAAGCACTAGTCGTTGGCTTGTCCTCATTTTCCTCGATATCGATCTGTTTATTTGTAGCCGCATTTCCCCAAGGTAAGTAAGCAGGGCGCTGATTTACAAGCCACTCATGAAGTTTTTGAGTAGAGCGCACATCGTCAATGTTGTAATCTTCGATATCATCTAAATATTTTTGGTCTTTCGTCATTTTCCATTTTTCAAAATAGATGATGCTTGCCCCAGCGTTAGTGACTGCACCTGAGCGCTTATCTAAATAAAAATGTTCGATGTTTTTAATGGAATATTTAGGTTCAGATGTGCGCATTGACTCACGCACGACTTTATATAAATCGATGAGACGACCTTCTCGCAGGAGATTATCTACTTCGGATTCTCTCGTACCGTAAAACGACATCAAATGTTTAATGGCAGTTTCTTCATAAGAGGCATAGTGGTAGATGTGTGCATTTGGGTTAGCTTGTAACCGTTGCGTCACAAAATCCATAAAATCTTCAAATGCCTTTTTCTCCTCAGCGTGATTGAGTGCCCAAAAACCTTTAAATTGATATTCGCCATTTTCCTGAAAATAAACACCAAAGAGATATTCAAGATGGCGAGGGTCTTCTAATGGATTACCCTCCATATCAAAATAAATATCACCCGTATCAGGGGTTGGTAAACGCATAAAGCCATGACGGCCAGATGCTTCAACAGGTAGCAAATCAATTTTTGATTCACCGGTGGTTTTTTGATGGTGCTGCAGTTTTGCTTGGTGGCGAATCTTGGCAAGAGACTCTGGATTAAGCTTAGGAATGGCAAAGTTATCTGAGAGGGTCGCTAAATCAGCCATAGTTTGAATGCCAGCTTGGTTTAACTTAGTGATTTGCGATTTTAAAATTCCAGCAACTTGCGATAAGTGATCATCCTCAATACGTTGGGTTTCGCATCTCTCGCGCCAATGACATAAATCACAACGTTTACATGGGTTAGGGTAGGTTGAGGGTTGAATTTGCTGTACATGCTTTTCAAAGCGTTCGGTCAAGGCATTGAAGTATGCTTCATAATCCGCGCAATAGAAGGGCGCCTCTGTCTTATTGCCGAGCACGACATACATTTGTGCGGGCATAAAACCTTGTATTTTTTTTAGCAAGGTTGAATAAAACATCAACTGAATAATAAACTTCCCTTGCGCCTTCGTAGATAACTTTGTGTCGATAACTTCGTAGCTAAAGTTACCAAGTAAAGAGGGCTTATTAACCTTGCGTAAAAAGTCTGCATGACCGAGATAAATGCCATCAGCGAAAGTGGCTTGATAAACAATATCTACACCATCTTTCATGGCTTTTATGGTGGCATTAACTTTATCTTGTGTTGAGGCGCGTTCACCTACCACTTCTGTAACATCAACTACCACATAACCTGCATCCAGCAAGTGCTTTAGATAGTTTTTCTCATGCAGCAAACCTTTTTTTTGAATTAGCTCAGCATCTTCTCCATCCTCAGTTTTTTCCATTGGATTTTCTAAATGGAGTCTATCTAACCAGGTTAGATGATCACACTCTAAAAAATTGGCTAAGTCACTCGCGGAGTACAGTATTTTTTCTTGGTTTTTTTGCATGATTTTCTTCTTTTTGTTTGGTGAATCATCACTCTAACTTAAATCAGGCTCATGTGGTGAGCCTGATTTAATTATTGCGATCACATCATCAAAAGTAAAGGGAGAAATTCATGTCTTCATTAAAGCATCACGCAAAGCAAAGAATGCAACAACGCTGGATGGCACAAAAAGCCATTATTAAATTTACTGGCTTTTTGTGATATCAGTTTTAATGAGTATATTTTTATGCTTTGCCTTGCTCAGCTTTTCTTCTAAGAAACGACGGTAGATGATCCTCAACGATGCGTGAATAAAGAGCGCTTTCATTTTGAGATGCAAGTCGGCTAGACATTCTTAGAGATGAATATATAGCTTCTTTGGTAAAAACTTGAGCATCCTTTGAGGCAGCTAATTTTTCCATACTTTGAATAACTACTTTTACCCATGGATTGTCTTTAAACTGTAAATTGGCTTCTTCAAGTAATGATTTAACCTCTTCCCAGTTACAATTTCTAGCAGCTTCACGTGATTTTTCCAAAAGTTTTGATGCCGCAATTTCTTTGACTCTTCTACTTACAAGTTCGTCTTCACCAACAGCACCATAAGCATTTGCTTCTAATGTATCTAGTCCTTCAAGACTTTCAGTAATGTTAAACGATTCCCCAAAAACGTTAGACGACTCTATTGAAACGCTAAGGATTTTCTTTCCACTTTTTTGAGTTAGGTTCTTCGGAATCACGACCTCTATTAATGCCCAAGCTTCGCTTTCAAAGGCAACATTTGGCATGCGCCATGTAAATGTATATTTTCCGTTTTTATGTAAAACTTCATTTGTTAGAACGTAAGAATTGAGCATATTAATTCGCACATCTTTTTCAGTTTTAACTTTTAAGTTTAAGGATTCGCTCCAAAGGTTTGCAATTAGATCAAACTCTTGTCTAAAGGATGACATGAGGTCATCTGCTGATTCTGCATAGTAATGACTCCCTCGTCCTGCCTTTGCAAGTTCAACCATAAGGTCTTCATTAAAATTTCTGCCTAGGCCATACGTTGATGTTGAAACGCCTTGATCAGCAAATTTTGCAGCTTCGGTCTTGATTTGTTCAAGATCAGTTATTCCGACGTTTGCACAACCATCTGATAATAATATTACGTGGTTCAACGCATCTTTATCCAAGTTTGACATCAGCTCAACTGCACCTGCATGCCAGCCACCATGAAGATTTGTAGAACCACCAGAATGAACTCCCAAAAGCGCGTGATTAATTTTTGCATGGTCACTTATATTACTTATAGGGCAATTGATTTTCACATTATTGTCGAAAGTAATTAATGCAGCTTGATCTTGAACATGCATTTCATCAGACATGTTTTTAACGCAGCGAATTGCCTCTTCTAATGGATATCCATGCATTGATCCTGAACGATCGATAACAAAACTAATGCGTTGTTGCCTACGATTTGTAGCATAACCTTCCGGAGCTGAAGGTGCTTGAATACGAATTAGCACATGTAATTTATTCGAATGATTTTTCAATAAAGCTGATTTAAGTGGCGTAACAATAAGTTTTAGAGATGCACTATGCATAAGAAATCCTTTGGTAATCGGTCTAAACAATCCAACATATTTAATTCTTTAGGGAAGGGCGAATAGAAATTTTTAAAATTTCAGCACTATGTCCCAAGTGTTCTCATAACACTTCAAAGTCTTCTGACTGATAGGTTGAATTTTGATGATAGAAAAGCTCATATAGTGAGCTTAATTCGTGATTTCTTAAATTATTTTGGTTTTATTATTTTATTTCTGGAAAACTTTTTACTGAAGGATGAGTTTAATTCATCTTCAAATCACCATTTAAATCTTCCTGAATTTAGAAATTATTTACGACGAGCTCATTTTTTGAGCTTATGTCTAGTTATCCTGATCACATAACATAAAAGTTTACTCCAACATAAAATATGAACCTTGAAACATTTTTGCAGAAAATTAGAGTGCAAATAGATGATGATACCGATGGTTACAAGGATTCAATTTTTACTTCAAAAAACGCAAGATTAGATTCAGATATATTGAATATATTTGAATATGCAGAATTTTCAGAAGAGTACATTGACGATGAAAACTCATGCCCTTACGATGTTTCCGAATTGGTAGAAATCCCAATTTTGGAAGTCATTTCAAATGATAAAGATATTAAAAATCAAACTATTACCAATGGTTTTCAAGTGCTGACCAATTTGACTAATGAGTTTTGTATAATTACAGTTGTAGATGAGATATCATCATTTTTTAAATTTATAAAATGTTCATATGATTTATTTTGATTCAGCTTCGTCTTACCCTATTTTGCCTGAAGTAAAACGAGAACTGTCAGCTGCATTCGACGAATTGTATGCAAATTCTTCGTCAAGTCATTTATTAGGCTCTAAAGTTAATTTTGAAATTGAAAAAGTACGAGAGAGCCTTGCCGACAAAATTGGAGCTTATTCTAGTGAGATTATTTTCACTAGCGGAGCAACAGAATCAAACAACATTGCTTTTAAAAGTTTGTTACTAAGTGATTACACGCAAATTAAAAGCAAACATATCATAACGACTCAGATAGAACATAAATGTATATTTTCAATATGTTCATATTTAGAATCACTTGGATATGATGTAACTTACCTTAAGCCTAATCCAGATGGCATAATAACTGCAGATGCAGTTAAAGACGCAATTACACCTTACACGGTTCTTGTATCTGTAATGCATGTTAATAATGAGCTGGGGTCAATTAACCCGATAGGTGAAATAGGAGAGGTTTGTTATAAGAATAAAATTCCATTCCATAGTGATGCTGCACAAAGTTTTGAAAAATTAGACATAAATGTTGATGAAATGAATATTGATCTAATGTCTTTTTCTGCCCAAAAAATTGGGGGACCGAAAGGTATAGGGGCAATATATATTCGTGATCTTCGAAGTAAAAATATAGTCCCTGTAATTCATGGTGCTGGACAAGAGAGTGGGGTTCGAGGAGGAACTGTAGCCGCACCCTTAGTTGTAGGTTTTGGTTGTGCTATAAAATATTTTTCTAATTACTATAGTGGGTTCAGTAAAATAAAAGCGAAAGATCTATTATTGAATGAGTTGAATAGACGAAAAATAAATTATCAGATAAATGGGAATATAAATTCTTTGCCAAGCTGCATTTCGCTGACACTGCCGTCAACGAATGTGGCTCTTTTTATACGAGATAATGAAGATAAGTTTAGCCTTGCTCAAGGCTCAGCTTGTTCATCAAAACAGATTGAAGCCTCGCACGTACTAACTGCAATTGGTCTCACAAGACAGCAAGCAGATAATACACTTCGTATTAGCTTTCCATTAGATATTAAGCATGAAGAAATTCTTACCTTAGTTGATAGTATGGAAAAATATTAGTTGCAAATGCTATTTGTAACATGTTACACAAGCACCACCACCTTCAACCTGGTCGTATATCTCATCTAAGTCATTAAACTCGCAAAACCCTTCAGAGTTGTCTATTAAGGAATTTCTACGTTTCATTTGTTTGAAGCGCTCTACAGTTTTTTCATGGTTTTCGAGTATCCGTTTTTTTACTTCTGGATTCTCAAGCGTTTCTAAAGGCTGCCCTTGCCCCATCCAGTAAAACTTTTCACCAACGACATTGTTACCATCACCTTTTTCGAACGTCTTAGCTTCTTCGAATAAGTCAGGATGTTTTTCCATTAGCCTTATCCATTCAATTTTTTTCTGATAGAAACAAAAAGTGCAGCCTGATCTAGAGCGCCATTCATAATATTTTGGCAATTCTAGGCCATTGCGCTGCAGTATATTTTCGATATCGTTTTTAACAATACCATCTTCGCGGAAGGGAAAAACTGATTCAATAGGTTTTTCAATGGTCATAAAGCCTGTTCTATTAGGCTCGTCAGCTCTTATTCCAACATAGTTTTTGATTTCATAACCATCTTTTATAAAGCCATCTACCCATCGTTCAAATGGCTTTAATTTCATTTGAATAGTGCACCATCGATCACGCTGGGAAGGAAGATAATTGCCATGCTCCTTCAGTAAATGCTCAAAGTTTTTTTCACCACGGCCATCAATATTATTTAACGCTCTAAAGTTAAGTCGATGAATGTAGCCTAATTTTTCTTCTAATTGGTCAACAAATTCATTTGTTTCCGGTAGCTCATATCCAGTGTCAGTAAAAAAATATTCAATTTCAAGTTCAGGTCTTGTTTCTTTAACATATAAGGCTAGTGCACTACTGTCCTTACCACCAGACAAGCCCAAAACATGCTTTACTTTTTTACTCATTATTAAATTTAATCCTTATGTTCCATCATTTTTGATAATAAACTCGATAATGCGGCCAATTGTTTTTCTTTTGATATATGAGCTATTTTTGATTTTACCTCATCAATAGCTAATATAACTTCCTTATCATCGTCAAGATTATAGTTTATGTATGCGCTATACTCTATATGATTGCCTGATTTGTCACTTGTAATAAAAGACAAAGGTTTTGAATCTCTTTCACCTTTTACATTGCTAAATGACTCAATGCGTCTAAATTGAATACAAAGCGTTTGTAACTCATCCAAACCTATTCGGAGATGTTTGTCTGTCCAATTTCTCTCTGATACGCCTGCTGAAAGGCTAATTATCTGTTCAAAGTTCGAGCGAGTATCAATAAACTTTATCAATCGAGATGCGAGCTCTTTAACATTCGGTCTTTGTGCCATTGAAAATACACGCTCACATCGTACTTTCAGTGCTTGACTATCAGCTTTTGCACCCAATCCATCTTCAATCACTTTCATGAATCCTGATAAAAGCATATCGTGCTGTGCAGATAAGTCTTCAATTGCAGTTTTTAAGCTTTGAGCCAATTTGTAATCTAAATCAGGGTCTTTTATGTTTAACTGAAAAATTTCAGGCAAGTCATCAAGTATCAGTTTATATGGATCATGTGCTGCTAAAACTTTATTTCTAAACTCTCTAGCCTGTTGCGTTAAGCCATTTGCGCCATCTTTACTAGAGAAGCTTTCCCCGCTTGTTTTCTTCACCCATGCAGGTAAAGTATGAACAATTTTGACTATATGCTTTGCTATTCCGAGGATAACATCATCACCTTTACGATCACCTATTGTAGCTTTTGCTAAAGTGTCTAATAAATGAGTTTGAATTTCTGAAATTTCATAATATCTAACACCAGCTTCAGTAGGGTGCTTATAAATTTTCGTGACCAACTCTTCATCTAACTCTGGAATGAAAATAAATTGTTTAGTTGAATCTAAATCGTAAAAGGCGACTTGCCCCTCTAAAGATTTTAATAATGCTAAACCATATACTCTACACAGGCCTGCAGTTAAGCCAAAAGGTGGCTTCATCCAATGTGTATATATTTCATCCATAGTTACCATTTCTTTACTATTTTTGATGAAATCAAAACCACTAGACCAAAGTGCATTCATTTTTACATTTTTTTTAATTGAATCTATTTTAGCTTGGTTTGGAAATACAAAACCTTCTTCTGTTCTTATATGCCATCCCTTACTCTTTAAGCATGACAAATAGAGTCCTTTTTCTGGAGGAAAAGATTCTGCAGGAAAGTTTAGGTCTTCTTTATCCCCGTCTTCAAGCATAGCAATCATTAATTTTCTCAACGCACTATTAGCACTGCCAGATGGCTTCGACCTATTTATCAGCTCATTAATGACCTCAGGAGATCTGTCAAAAATATCATCAGCTATTTGAGACGCAATCATTGGTAATGGTAATGAGTCTAGTCGCGCACCTCTATAACTCCAAATAGCATTTCTAAAAGCAAGATTTAGCTCCCTTTCCACATTATATTGTGCGGTTTTTATTCTGGTTTCTAATTCTTTCTTCGCAATTAAATCATGAGTTACATTTGTTTCATGTTTTACTATATCTTTTAGGGCGATCAATTCAAATGCCGCCGCCTTTAATGAGTCTAGCGTTTCAATTTGACCTATTGCTGCATAAGATAAAGTTTGTGATTGTTTTGATAAAGCATTTGATAAACTTTCATCTGTTGGAAGTAAAAAGTTTAAAAACGGCTCCCCTGTTAACGGAACATAATCTTCAGAAAAGTCTATCTCGTTTAAATCTGCAACTAGTCTTGTATTAGCCCATCTCATTGTTCCTGTTTTGTGATAGTGGGCTGTTGCTAAAATACTTTCTGAAATATTGCAGACTGAAGTCCAATCATACCCTTGACTTACTGATTCAATTTTTTCAAGTAACAGATTATTTACATCAATATCGCTACCTTGGAAAATAAAAAGGGCATCATGTTTTTGCCGATAGATTACAACTGTCCAGCTTTCCAGTTCATGAATTGCTGCATCAACTTCGCTTACATCTAATCCTCTAGCAACAAAGTAAGCTGAAATGAATGCTTTTTTAGCATGCAAATGATAATGAAAACCAAAAATTGTTAAGAGAGCAATTAATTTGGTGATGGCAATATGTAAATCGTTACCTTTTTGGCCTGCTCGATATATTGCATCACACCCTTCAAGCCAGGCTTTACTATCATGAGACGAAATTATTTGATGATGTAAGTTATGATGGAGGTAATCCCATAGTTGCTCTGGGAGGTAAAGCGATAAATCAGAATTGTTATCAGAATATTTTTTTAATAAAAACTCTCTAAAGCCTAGCTTTTCGTGTGAAGCTAAAAAACCAAATAAACTTCGCTCATTTTGAGAAAATCTTCTTCTTGATATCGGACCAAGAAGCAAGCTAACTAAAGGATCCAATGGAAGTGTTTGGGTTAGTGCTTTTTTGTTTCTATTTTGAGCTTGAAAACACTCTAGGGCATTAGATATTAAAGTTTCATATTTCAATTCTAACTTTTTGCTGATGTCGGCATCTTTACTTAAAGAATCCCCCACGAGAACTAGTGATTCGTCTATTGACGGATTGAAACTTAAATCTCTATATCTTCCTTGTACTTTTGCCCACTCTTTCTGAGCTTTCACATCTTTATTTTTAGCATAATCTGAGAATGATTGATGCAAAAAACCTATCAATATGACAGGATTTTTTGCTTGTTGTGATATATCTGCTAGAGATTGGAATAAGTGTAGATCTTTATTTGCTCTTGCTTGAAAATCTAGGGCTTTTCCCATCTCATCAATTAGTAGAAGAAATCCATCTGCTTTTGATGAAGACTTGCTCAACATCGACTTAATTATATTTAAGCAACTTTGGTCATCAAGATTATTGATTTCGGTTGCGTCAAAACTAACTCCTAATGCTTTATGAATACTTATTAAAATTGAATTTGCTGGCGACTCTAATCCACAGACATGCTTGATTACATTCCATCCATGATTAATTTTGAAACTTGTAGAAATGTCGACTAATACATTATTAGAAGTGACTATTTTTTTAAAAGCATAATCACGCTCTAATTTATCCTTAGATAATAAGCTTGATAAAAATAAGCCTAAAGTTGATTTGCCAGAACCATACGGCCCTGTAATAGTATAGGCTCTCTGTGCATTTCCAATAAAATCTCTACCGAGAGTGTCTAGTATATTTACCGCCGTACCATGAAGGATAAAATCATCAATGAAAGTTTTATAGTTATTATGTTCAACATCAATTCTAGTTGAACTTTTATAGCGTTGATTAATTGAAATTAGCTGAGAATTCATTTTATAAATTACCGTAATATTTGTCTAAGAATTCCAAAGGTGCGTCAAGTAATTTCGGATTCATCTTAACTTGCCTCAATCCTAGTGAATCAATCCAAGAAATATCGCCAATTGAAAACTCCTGCGCCTCGTCTAGTTTCTGTCCTAATCCATTTTCTGACAATCTAAATATGCGTCCAGGTGAGTATGGTTTAGTTAGCAAAGTATCAAAATCAACATTAGTGACTTTTGATTCTGCCGTTTCAATTTTTACAAAAAGAATCAAAGCATATATAAATATCTCTATAGGCAGTTCAGGGCGTTCTTTCAGATCGCTGACAAAGAATCCACCACCATTATCTTGAACAAGATTGAGTTCAGACAAAGGAGAAGTGAAATGGTCTTCATCAATCTTAAATTTTTTCTTTGAAACTGAACTTTTAAACTTATTAGCATAGATATTTAAAAAGCAATCAAAGTCTTTTTTTAAAGTAGTTACATTACCTATTTCGTTTACCACAAGGGATTTAGAATCTTCATAACAATCTGATATTAATTTAGATTTTTCGAAATACTGCACATTAGAGTAGTTAAAAAAATACCGATATGCGGTTAAATACTCATAATTGAAATTTAACCAAAAATGAAGTAACCAGATAGATCCAATTTGTTCAAGATAAGGATCTTTACCTGTTGAGTTTTTAGATCCAAATAGATAATAACCATTATCTGTTACTGAGTGATCAACTAGATTATTAACAATAACCACTTTGATTACAGCGCAAGCTTCAGTCCAATAGCGTATTGCATTGACCATGTTTTTACCGACACCAAGTTCTACAATGGCTTCACGAGTCTTATCTTCATTTGAAGTTTGCAGCTTTCCATCTGAATTCAAGTAGTTAACAGCTTTATAAAGCCATCCATATCTTAAAGGGAAGGTGTCGTGTCCTGTGAATTTCGCTTTCATTATGAAATCTCTAGTTCTGGAGAATTCCTCCAGAAGCTATGTTAAGGGTATTTATCTGTTGAATAAAGCAGTTTTTGATAAAAAATCCTTTAGAATATTTTTCTTGTTTTTTAAAATAAATTGAAATTACCCATTTTTATAGTTGTTATTTTTATATTTCTAATATTAGAATTTAGCAATTAGCATTTCGATTTCTATTGCAGATAAGGAAATTTTTGACTAATCTAAAAAATCTTAATTTAAAATCAGTATATCGTACTGGACGAGATGATTTATATAATGATTTCTACAAAATTTCTCTTTCCGCTTCAAGCTCTTACGATCGAGCTGTTGGTTACTTTTCTTCTGAAATTTTAGCAATAAGTATTCAGGGATTGAGTCAGCTTATTAAACGTAATGGAAAAATGAGACTAATTATTGGGCATCCACTTTCTAATGATGAGTTTGAGGCTGTTAAACACGGGGTGCTTTTAAAAGAAATATCTGATGATTTATCTTCAAAATTAGAACAATTTATTTCTGAAGCAGATGGGCGAACTAAAAATCTAGAATTTCTTGCATGGTTAATTGCTTGTGGAAGACTAGAAATAAAATTTGCGCTTAGAAAAGCGGGCATGTATCACGAGAAGATAGGTATTTTTAGAGATGTCGAAGGAAATACTGTTGTATTTCAAGGTTCTGCAAATGAAACTCCACATGGAATGATGGCTACTTTAAACGCAGAATCAATTAGTGTTTATAAAAGCTGGGAAGAAAGTATTTTTGCAGCTTATGGAAGCGAGTTCGTTGAGGGATTCCATCGGTTATGGAATAACGACGAAATTAATGTTGTTACTCTAGAAATCCCATCTACAACCTATGAAAAGATATCAAAAAGTGTAAAAAATGACGTACCAAATTTTGATAATTTCGATGAGCTAGACGATTATCTTAATTTAAATAAAATTACTTATGAAAAGTCATTACCGTATATACCACAAAAGATATTTGGTAATAACTTTAAGATGCATGAGCACCAACTAAGTGCGCTGTCTTCTTGGAAAAGTAGTAGCTACAAGGGAATATTGAAACTAGCTACCGGTTCGGGTAAAACAATAACTTCAATTTATGGCGCAGTAAAAATATTCGAGGCAAGACATTCTCAAAAGAAAAGATTATGTTTAGTTGTAGCAGTTCCATATATTGAATTGGCAACTCAATGGATCGAAAACTTAAAGCTTTTTGGTATTTACCCACAACAATGTTTTGAATCAAAAAACTCATGGGCTGAGTCGTTTGAGAGTCAGTTGAATTATTTCAATGGTGAAGCTATTGATTTCTTAGCAGTCGTCGTTGTAAATAAAACTCTAGCATCCCCATTGTTTCAAGAATTGATTAACAAAGTTGATTCAAATTCGTTAATGATTATTGGGGATGAGTGTCACAACCATGGCTCACAAAAAATAAATGCAGCTCTTCCTAATGCATATTATAGGATGGGGTTATCTGCCACACCCTTTAGAAGCGATGATGATGAACTTGATTCTCCGTTTCCTGATGAAGCGAGAAAACGCATACTTGCTTACTATGGAGACATAGTTGCAGAATATAGCTTAAGTGACGCCATTAATGATGGTGTGCTCACACCGTATGAATATAACATTATCCCAGTTCATCTTACTCCCAGCGAACAGGATTCATATGAGGAATTGTCACAAAAGATAATATCAATATTAGTAAAGCAACAAGGCGCTGGTATTAGCAAACAAGATAGAGAAAATCTTACTCGGTATTGCGGGCAAAGAAGCAGACTATTAGGATCAGCACATAATAAATTGGTCTCCCTCAAAAAAATAACTTCTCAAGTAAGCGCACATGACAAAAGTCATACTTTATTTTATGTTGGTGAAGGTAAAGCAAATGGTGAAGATATAGATGAAGAAAAAGTGATTGATCAAGTTTCAGAAGTCTTAAATCAAAACAATTGGAGAACTTCTAAATTTACTTCTGATGTAAGTTCAAAAAATAGGAAGGTAATTATGTCTGCTTTTAAAGATAAAGATATTGATGCCCTAGTTGCAATGAGAGTGTTGGACGAAGGCATTGATATTCCAGTATGTCAGACTGCTTACATATTAGCAAGCACTAGAAATCCGAGGCAATATATTCAAAGACGGGGTAGGATTTTAAGAAAATCTAAGGATAAATCTATTGCAACAATATTTGATTTTGTGATCCTACCAATAAATGACAGTCCAGCTTCAATTAGATTAAAGAATGCAGAATCAGAACGTATTAATGACTTTGCAAGTTTAGCTGTAAATAAAGCGCAAATAGAGCGAGTAATACAAGAGGAAGGTTTAAGTTATGACGCTGCTTGATGAATTAAAAGTAGTTAATAATGAACTTAATAAAGGAGAATCAATATTATATGACGTTGCAAGACAAATAGTTAATATTGAGAGGCAATCATATTACGGTAATGAAAATTCAAGTGGCAGGTTAAAAAAAATACGACAAATCATTGCAGATGAGGCAATGAAGGATAAAAAAAATGAAGATTAAAAGTATTAGCTTGAAAAATTTCCGTCAATTTTACGGAGAACAGTCATTAGAGTTCTCTACAGATCATAAAAAAAATATCACCCTAATTCATGCCGAAAATGGAACGGGGAAGACTGCTTTTCTTAATGCGATTTTATGGTGTTTTTATAATATTCATACATCAAATTTTAATGAGCCAAAAATCCTACTGAATAAAGTTGCGAATCAAGAAGGAAACAAAAGCTATCGAGTTCAAATTGAATTTATAGATGAAGAAGAAAATGAATATACCATTTCTAGAGGATTTGACATATCTAGCGGAACAACTTTTAAAGTCTCTAAATTAGAAGATGGAGTATTAAAGCATATAAATAACCCCGACTCTTTTATAAACTCAGTCATACCAAAAGACATGGCTAAATACTTTTTTTTTCAGGGTGAGGGAATTGGAAAAATATCTGACAATAGAGGAAGCTCTGTTGTTAGAACAGCTGTAGAAGAAATTTTAGGATTCACAATTGCTGAGCATGCAATCAATGACATTGCCACAATTAAGAAAGAACATCAACGTTCACTCTCAATTGCTGATAAGTCTGGTCTGTTTTCTAATATTCAGAATCAAATTATTACTGAAGATAATAAAATAAAAAGTTGTGAAAAGATTGTAAAAAGTCATTCCGATAATATTTATTTATATGAGGAAAAACTAAAATTAGTGAATGAAAAACTAACAAATTCAAACAGCGATGTTATTAAACAAATTCACAAAAGTAGGCAGGCTGCAGAACAACAATTAGAGAGAGAAAAAGGGTTGTTTAATGATGCAAAAAACAGAAAAAGAGATTTGATTTCAGAATTTTCTACAGTGGTTTTTGGGTATGAACTATCACAATTTGCATTAGATTTTATCGACGAACAAGAATATAAAGGAACTGTACCAGCGCCGTATAATGAACAGCTTGTAATCGACATTTTAAAAGAAAGTCGGTGCATATGTGGCAGTGAAATCAAACCAGGAACTAATGCGTTCATTCGTATTCAAGAAATGTTAAAAAAGGCATCAGACCCAAATCTAGAGAGTAGGATTCGCAAAGCTAGAGCACAATTAACAAACATTCAACAAAACTTTTCAAAAGCAGAAGGACGATTTAAAGAAAATATGAGGGCATTAGCAGACTCAGAGAATGCAATAGAAAAGATTAAGAATGATATTGGTGATATGGAAACCCAAATTAAGGGAGCTGAAAGCATTGAAAATATTGAAAATATTGAGAGTGAAAGAAATCGACTCAAAATTCAATTAAATGAATCTATCAAAGGAGAATCTAGCTACAAAGTTCATCTTCGCAATCACGAAATTCAATATGAAAAACTTAATGCAGAGTTGAAGAATTTAGGCACATTTTCTAATGAAATGAATAAATATAAATCTCTTGTTGATTTTACTGAAAAAATTGAGAAGGTTATAAAAGAAACACTTGCTAATGCAAAAAAAGATGTTGAAATAAGAATTATAGAGAAGGTAAACAAGTATCTCAAATTGTTTGTGAGGCAAGATTACACTGCGAAATTAAATCCAACTAGTTTTGATATAAAACTAATAGATAGCAACGGTGATCGCGTCCCAGAAAGTGATGGTCAGGCTTTGCTCTTAAGCCTTACATTTATTGCATCATTAATTGAACTCTCAAGAGAGAGGAAAGGTGCTAAAGGTCAAATTCTTACACCTGGAGCAATTGCTCCTTTTGTTGTAGATGCTCCTTTCGGCGATTTAGATAATAAATATAAGGGACACGTTGCAAAAGCTATACCTGACTCTGTAGAACAAGTCGTTTTTCTTTTGTCCTCAAGTCATTGGAGTGGGACAGTTGAAGACAATATCCGTGAAAGAGTTGGCAAAGAATATAATATGGTCCTAGAAGTATTAACTGAAGCCAACGAAAAAACTGATGATCATATTTCTGTACTTAATAATAAATATGAAACTGTTAGGTACAACATGCCCATAGAACGTACAGTAATTGAAGAGGTTGGAAATTATGTTTGATGATAAACAGGCTTGGAAAAAACTATTAGTAAGACGCGACAGAAAGCATGAGCCATTAGTCGATAAACTTTGCAATAATAAAGAAGGTACTAAACCGGTTTTTACTTATATAAAAGATCTAATGCTATTTGCCTCAATGGTTGGTTACTCTAAAAATAAAAGATTAGCAGTAGGTCCTGAGAATATTTCAATTATATTAGAAACTTATGCTAGTGATCAGAAAGATGCTTTTATATATTTACTAGCTTTAATAACTGAAAAAAATGGAACCATATTAAAAGATGAGCAATTGCCAAGTGCAATAAAAATTTTTGAAGAGTATTCTAATGCGGGATTAGAAGAAATTCAGCTATGGTTAGATGAAAATCCAGCTGATCATGATGCTGTAGACACAATAATAGATAAAATTTATGAACAAGCCATCAAAAATACGAATTTAAAAACTAGCATAGATAATCCAAATGACATTGACGTTAATTTTTAGTTTTCTATTCATTTATTATAAATTATTCATATATATGCTTGTTGATAAGCGGTTGTGGTTCAAAATTTCCAGAATAATCAAAGAAATCAATATCAAGTTCTCTAAGTTTAATCTTGATTCGCTCTAGTAATAATGGAACATCTTTATCCCAGTCATCATAACGCATCAGGCTAACCTTACCTGATGTAATGTGAGCTTTGATTAGTTGAAACGCATCAATATCTCCATAAAGTTGTGTAGCACAGCCAATATATATTCTTAGTACTGGCGGTAAATCACCAAGATAATTTCTATGAAAGGTAAAACTGTGCCTTTCCTCTAAGTGGCCACATCCTAATGACTCATGTGCCATTAAACATGCATTTTCAATAGTAATTGGATTTCCAACAGAGAATAAAACTTCTCTCGATTCTTCAAGCGCATCTTGGTACGAAGTGAAAAAAGATGTTATATCTCTTTTAAGGCTTTCAGGAAGTTTTGTTTGTGGCTTACGTTTTTCAAACATGCTTAAAGCAAAGTAGACAATTAGATCTTCTTTACGCTTATTTTTAGATTCGTTAAATACCTCTTCACCAAAATACTTGAGTAATGCTTCATGTGCCTTGAGGTGGGAACCGGAAATACGTCTCACTTGATCTGAGAACTCAAATTCACTATTTGCGGGAATTCTACCTAACTCCAGGGTTGTTTCCCAATAATCATTAAATAAATCTATGTGTTTATCAATAACATCTTTTTTGATAGATTTTGCTTTAAGTGAAAGTTGTCTTTGTGTTTTTTGTTTCCAATCTCGCCTGATATGTTGCCGTTCAGAAAGAAATAGCTGCTCCTCTAGCTTGTTTTTAAATACGAGAAAGATTCCTTGTCCAATTGCGATGGCAGTTTCAGATAACGTTGATTCGATGTAGTAACGTATTTCTGATTGAGAGTAATACTTTTGAAAGGTGTTGATGCTAGTTATTACGCCATCTTTATAAGGTCTAAATTGATTAATAATATTATCACTTGCGATCATCACAGAAACTATTAAAGCATTTTTAGTATATTTCCAAGCGTTAATAAGGGTATCATTACGCTCCTGTCGATCTTCAATAACATTAAGTACGAATCCTAAATTTACAATGTCACATTCTGTGACTTTCTCATCTGGTCGATGAGCTGGATCCCAGCCAATAACATCAATTCCATGAGCTTCTAATTCTCTTACATCATCACCTTTGCCACAGCCATAATCCAGAATACTATAATCACCTGTTAAGTAATTATGCCTAGCTAAAGCTTGCATGGGTTGAGATAGCTTATTTCGAGCAATGGCTGTTTTATGACGAACCACCTCTCCTGAAAAGCTTGTTTGATTTGACTGGGGTATTGGTTTGTCTGCAAGTGTTTTTAAACGTCCATTTTCATCTAAATAGTGACCTTTAGACTTAATAAGTCGCTCCCAATTTTCCCTAAATCCTATTTTATTTGTATTTTCATATAGACCAATTCTTTCACCTTCTTTCGTGATATCTTCAAATTCCCCTCTCAATGGATATGACTCATTAACAAACGTTTCTTTACGGTGAAGTATTGGAGGATTTTTGGATTTTGAGTAGTCAGATTTCCTACAAGTTTTTTTATGAAAATCTACAATTTGGCTTGTTTCTAATGCTGGGTAACTCTCTTCTTCAAATGTAGGATAGTTCAAAAAGGCAATCTTAAAGTCTCTTTTGAAAAACTTAAGGATATTCCAACTACCTTCATAAAGGTTGTAATTATCGGCCGTTAATAATACTAAGTCAGCCAATTCAAGAGGTAATTTAGTAATTGTACTTTCATGTATATATATTGAATCAGGTAGATTCTTACCTATTTTTAGACTTTTAATAATCTCACGATAATTTTCAAATTCCATTAGTAATATATTAACCTAGAATTATATTTCATAAAACAAATGCTATTTTGAATATGCGATTACTTCTGACACCCTAGATTGATTCTCATCAGAGAAATACAAGCAATCAACAACAGTTGAAATTTAATAAATGCGCAGTATCAAGGCCCATGGTTAGCGCTGGATGATGCTGTGCATTTATTTCCACCAGAGTGCAGTGAGCTAATCATTTGCCAAAGAGATACTGGCATCAATACACATGTGATTGAGTTGTTGAGTAAAAGAGTTCTGATTCGATTTTATCTTTAAGTTCTTGTATTTCTTTTTATTACTTTATTCTTGATTTCCTTAATTCTTTTTTCTTTTATGCGAACTATGTTAACTATTATCGTGCATATATTGCACGTTATCACCATATATCACAGGTTTGCCCATATCTAATAAAAATATTTTATAATTTACGTGCAAATATTGCACGTTTAGTTTATTTATGTGATATAGTGTGCAACATATGAACGTTAAGAGCATAAATGGCACGAATATTATTTCACAGGTGATTAATCCCCGAGGATTAAGGCCTGATTACGAATTTACTTATCTCAAAGAAAACGAGCGGTTATTTACTATTAAATTAATTGAACGTTGGAACAAATATCTACGAACAATTTCTGGTTTGAATGAATCTACCATTGGGGGACACACAAGTGCTGTAGAAAGGTTATTGCGTGAATCTAAAGTAGGACCTTGGAATTTGAAAGAGGCGCACATAATCGAGTTCATTGACAATAGGATCAATTTAAAAAAAACTAACAAACCAATCAGCCCAGCAACACAATCCTCTTATTTTTCAGGCTGGAGATCTATTCAAACTTTTATATTAAATCTTGATGTTTCAAATGAGATTTTTAAAGAGTTTAATGTTAAACCTGAAAAATTTGTTGGAGATGAAAATTCCCTTCTGGTTAAAAAACATAAGGCAAATTATAAGTCTAAGGCATGGGCTTTAACAGAGGGCCAAATTGAGACAATAGACGAGATTTTTAGAAATAAAATTTCAGCAGCTGATAAAAAAGGTAACCAAAAAGTATATCTAACATGTTGTCGTGACAGGGTTATGTTTCATTTATGCATACATTATGCGTTGCGTGTTTCTGAGCTGGTTTCAGTCAAATTAACTGATTTTAGTAAATCTCAAGACACGAGATTAAGTATTTATGAGCAATTTGCCCTGTTAACTGTTACGGGTAAAAACAAAGTAACTGGTACTATACCTACTAGAAGTAAAGATATTTATGCTTTACTTCAATGGTATTTAACTAAAATACGCTCTAAAATTCTACGGGGAAAAAGCAAGATTGAAGCAGGGCAAGAAATAGAAGTTGAAAACAAATTAAGATTTAGTTTACTTTTTCCAAGTGAAAGAAAAAATGGTGGCATTATGTGCACAAATAACTTTAGAAAGGTTATGAAAACTGTTGGTGAAGCTGCTGGCGTAGGTGAAAAAAACTTACATCCTCATCTTCTACGTCATACTGGCTGTACACACATGGTACCCATTTATAGCCCAGAAGTTGCACAAAAATTTATGCGACATAAAAGCTTGGCGACAACGTTGCACTATTATCACCCATCAGTGTTAGATGCAGGAAATGCTGAGAATATTGAGTTAGATATTTTTGATGATGATGAAGAAGATTAAGAAGGCAAAAAATGAAATTAAAGCTTAGAAATAAGATTGAGCATTTAATGAGGGATGCAGGAATAAATACATTTGAAGAGATGTCTCAGCGCATGACTAATAATCAAGGCTGGAAAATTGGGCGTACTTCATTGAGCAGAAAAATTAGAGATGAGAATGTTTCTTTAGATTTGTTTATGGTTGAAGCTATATGTAATGAACTTAATTGTCTTCCAGGTGATTTATTTGAAACAACTATTTCAGATGTGTCGGATGAGGAAATTGCAAGTATTACCAATAAATTTCTTCCATTTCGATATGGCAATATTGTAAAAACACCAAGAGTGTCAGATGTAGCTAACGATCAGCAAACATCAGTAATTTCAAGTGTATATAAATCAGATAAGAAAAAGGAAGTTGAGATTGATGGGGAATCAATTTTTGGACCAAAAGTTACACATCTAACAATAGATAAATTAAAAAAGTAAATGAACTCAATAAGGCCATGCAAATTATGTGACGGTACATTTCACACTTTTTTAAGTGTAAAAACACGTACTTGTATGGGCCAGAAAGTATTTAACTTCAGTGAGAAGTGCTGGAGGCATGAAGAAAATATATATAAAAATGAAATTTTGGATTATTTAGCTAAGACCAAAATAAGAGGCCAATTGTTTTCATCAATCACAACTGTCTTAGAAAAAATAAACTATTCAAACCAACTGTCAGTTTCACAATCTCTAAAAAATATCAATGTACCTGATCTGAGAAAAATTAAAGTACCTTTTCCATATGACTCTCATTTCGGGAGAATAATTATTGATGAATTATCAAAAAGAGCAGATTCTGGAAATGTTATTTATAGAGAGTATGAAATACCCAACGATTTGCCAATCGGGCTTAAAGAAGTTGCTCAAGACTATTATAACTATTTAAAAATTCGATTAGAGAAGTTGACTTTAAATGGGCGTCCAAGAAGTGAGCTTTATCTTTGTCGAGAAATGTCAAACTGTATTCCCTTGCTAAAGTACTTGTCAAAAATAGGAGTAAAAAGTTGGGAAGGCTATACAGATGATCATTTAACAGACTTTTTAACTGAAACTGAAAATATATTAACCTCGAATCTTAAAAGGTTTATAAAGTATCAGTTATCGAAAAACCCCTTTATGAGTAATCGAGGTTACCGCAAGAAAAGAAATGGCAGTGTACTTGTAGAGAAGCAACTATGTACTGTCATGGATAAAGAAGAGCTAAATGATTTTCTGGAATCAATTAATCAAACACTTCCAGCAGAGTATTACTTGATAGCTTGGATTATTTCAAAATTTGGGATTAGTTACGTTGATGCAGTAAATGCTTCCTTAGATCAATTTAAAATTGGTGATTCTGGTGATATTTTCTATAAGCCACACTTGGTATGGGTTAAGTTACCAACATCAATTCAGAAAAAATTACTAACTATTACCAAAAATTTTAATGGGTCAATTAATTTAGATAAAAACTATTTAAAAGAAATAAATGTGTTCGATTTAAAGGTGAGAATTTCAGTAAGACCAACTTATGATATTTTAAAAAACAAGGTATCTATTTTGCGACACACAGCAATTTATAACATGCTTTCAAAGCAGAAACTTGATAGAAAAACCATTTCGTATGTGTCAGGCTGTAGTATGAAAACAATTGAAAATGTAGAAGCACTGCTTTCAGTAACTCACAATATATCGTTGCCAGCAGAGTTGGTAAAAAAAAGAAACAAAGTAATACTTGGTCAAAATGAAACAAGTTGAATGGTATGTTTATTTCCTAATGACAGAAAATGGAAAAATTTATACTGGGATTTCACCTGATGTGGAAACTCGATTTGAGATGCATTTAAGTGGCAGAGGTGCTTTATTTACAAAGTTGAATAAACCAATAAAGGTCTTAGCTTATAAATCTTTCCCAACAAAACGAGATGCAGCAAAGTTAGAAATTCAAATAAAAAAAATTCCAAAACAATCAAAATTGGATTTAATTCGGATTTGGAATCAAACCTAACTGAGAGGGTGTCCTGAATTTTGTGTAAACGTCGGTTGATTTGAACTAGTCTCAATCTAATCTAACAGTTAAATTTTTTATCTGACTGACTTAATTCTCTTGGTGTCTTGTCTCGCACATATGACAGCCAAGTTAAAATGTCAATTTGAGAGTTGTTATTGTGATTTGGAGGAGTCATATAGCCCTTAAACACAAAGCGACGATATACCAATTTACGTTTAGAAATTGATAAATAGGAATTTAGAGCGTGACGAGCTATAAACAATCCATGTAATTTTCCTCTACTGGCCTCAAATGCTACCAAATCGCCATCACTGGTAATCCATCCTCTTTGTTTGTCCCACCTCAAGTCCAATTTTCTAATTATGTCTTGGCTAGGGAAAGAAATATTCTTTGCTCGCTCTTCTGATTGATGAGTATATTCATACTCCCATTCTCCTCCACGCATCAATGTAACTTCTGTATATTCAAAATCTTTGCCACCAAGATAAATATCGCCTTGCTCCTTGGCCTGATCAAAATATATACTGTCAGGATATTCTCCCAGGTATGCTTTATAACAAAGCGCTCCATTTCCATCGAAAGGATCTCGTTCATCACTAGAAGCAAAATTTGGAATAGTTCCATCAACAAATATGCTAGAGTAATAAATATCCCTAGATAGGTAAGGCTCACTATATGAAGAAGAGTCTCGATCAGTTTCTCTGATATTTAATATTAGGCTTACCCATTCAGCGCCTGATTCTGATTTACGGATAATACAATCGTTATGTTTTGGAAGGTCATCGCTAACGACCCAACTTTTTAAGTCAGTAGCGTGATCAGGAAATTCATAAGCTTGCCAGTCTAATAATTCATCTGGATATCCATTATTTGGAAGAATATCTCTGAAGTCTGTTAAATCACATTTACGCACCTCTACTGACCAAAGATGATCTGAACCAATAACGCCATCTGAATATCTTGATTTTGTAGGTATGTTGTCAGCCAGAAGTCCTAGTAGCCGATGTAACATGATCCAATAATATTTTTTTCCAAGTCGTTCAGCATAACCAGCCCTTCCTCTACCAGTTCCAAACTGAGCTGAAATTTTTTGATCAGCTAGAAGGGCGCATTGCTCTCGTCCAGGATATCCAAGTTTAAAAGTCTCCACTATTATCCAACTAGCAATGTTTTCATGAGAGATTCCTGCAGATTTTAAATCAAAATAGTAGAGCACACTTTCTACTTTATATCTCCAGAAGTCGGGATTCAAACCTCTACTATATAGGTCCATGTTTAGAGGTATTCCATTTATATCCAGATAAGGTTTAGCATCTGTCATCGTTGGCCATGGCGAGGGTAAAATCGATTTAGATGGGAAATTTTTTAACTTTAATTGTAAGTCAGTATCTTTTCTATTTGGGTCCAATAAACTAGCGAGTAGATATATTGTCTCTCGTATGAGCACATTAGGGGTGTCAAAGAGTGAATTCAATAATTCAAATAAGGCTGGTAGAAACTCACCTCTTTTCTCTCTTTCCAACAGGCACGCACTGTATATTGATTGAACAATACTTTCCAAAATATAGTCATCATCGATGCCTCTAAAAACAATTACTAATGATTGAGCTAGTGCTGGCTCAAAAGCAACTAAACGAGTCATTGCTTTGGAAGCGAGATCTCTAACCCTGCGATCAGCACATGATGAAAGCCACGCAAAGGTAATTACGCCCAACTTTCTGCTTTCCGCTGGCCATCTACCTATATCTGCTTTTAAACCAGCTTGAATAATTGACCATACTGCACCTTTCGAGTCATAAGATTCGTAGGCGGCAGTAGTAAGGAATGCATCACGATCAACAACAGCGGAAGATTCAAAAAAACGATGTAGCCAGTTATACGCATTTAATCTATGTTCTGGTACCAAAGACAATTGAAAGAAAACTTCATAAACATCCTGCCATAGATCTGAAGTGTGAAGGGCTGCGTATATATGATCGTCTATGTCATAAGTTACGCTTTCACGTGAGCGCCAAACTAAAGTTTTGATTAAAAGTTGATGAGCTAATAAATGATCAAGACCAAGAGCTGGGCTTGTAATCTCAAGTTGAGTTTTTTCTGGCAATACAGTAGCTAATGCCTCTAATAAACCAAGGTCTTCTTCCGAAAAAGTTGATAGTTTGGAAGCCAAACCTTGAACATCAAAAGTTCCCATTTTCTCAAATAATTCAACTATGCTAATAGCTCTCAGCACATCTCCGTATCTTTGAAAACCCAACCTAACATACCAATTGTCATTACCGTCTGAAGTTAAAATAACAAGGCCTTCACTTCTTAACTCATCTAAGAATTCCGCAGCCGATACTTCGTTTATTAGGATGCTTTCTAACTCTTGAGAGCATATTTCCCATGTTTGGCCTTCTGCTAGGTCTTGAGTTAATACTTCTGACAATCGCATCATTCCAGCTCGAACTACATTCTTGGGGTTCTTATATCCCAGTCTGCTCCTGACAAGTGTGTCGCAATGTTTTAAATGACTATCCAACAGGGCACTAAATCCAGGTAGGGAAATATCTAAAGATGTTCTTCCCTGTTCCTTCAATGTTCTACAGGCCAAATGTAATAATAAAGGGTTGCTCAAATCAGAGGAAAACAAAGGCGTGATTTCTGTGTCAAGACCATAGTGTTTCGCAAAGGCTTGGATTGCTTCAAACTCCTCTCCATTGAAACCTTGGTGTTCGAAAGCATAGCCTGGGAACCTAGAGTCTACGACTAAGTTTTGATAGGTATCTCTCGTTGATACACAAACTTTGATTTGAGGGTAGGGAGCACATTGGGTTAGAAATTCAGGTAGCTTGTCTTTCCAACGAACATTCCTAGGACTTTCGTTCAATGCATCAATAAAAATTAGAAAAGGTATGCCTACGTGTTCAGCAGAGGCGTTTAAGCAAGCCAATAGCGTCTCGCGTGAGAAATCTGCGCCAAATCCAAGCTTAGATCTCAGCACTTCCCAAGGTTCGCCTTTGCCAAAATCATCCCCAAATACTACAAGAGAATTGGCTCCTTTTTGTAATCTTCGTAATGCTGCACTGACTATAGAGTGGGTTTTACCTATTCCAGCTGGCCCAACCAGAAGCAATGATTTTGCGGTGGCAGCACCAACCTCAGCTGAAGTCATCACATTTCGAAGATTATTGAGTTGTTTCTCCCATTCACGTGATGCATCCATGTCGCTAGCTGGAAATGCACACATATATTCAGAGTGAAATTGCCTGAACGTAGGATTGTCTGATTTTTCACCATGTTTTTCAAAAAATTCTTTTTCTCTAGCCTCGCGAACATTGATAACTAAAGGAAGGATTTCGGCAAGCATCTCAATTATTTGAGTAGATATTTCTGATAAAACTGCAGATTCATTTATATCATCTAGCTTAGAAGCTATATGGTCCAAGACCTCTTTAACACGAATGGTTTGTGCCTGATCTAGAATGTCAAAGACACCGTTACCCCATCTTTTGATTGAACTTAACCCATTTGATATAGGAGTAACAGTTTGATTTCTCCAAGTTTGAAAATCTCCCGTTCCACCAAAAAAATCTAAACCAAGGTGAGCGTTAGTTACTACATCCAATGCAGCCATATATCGAGGTCCAGCGAACGCTATAGCTTCATCTAAACCTTGACGAATTTTTAAGTTGGTAATGACTGATTCATCAAACCAATATTTTCTGATACCACCATTTTGGTCAATTGCGAGAAGCTGATCTCGAATTACAGAAGCTGTGCAAAGATAAATCTTTAAGTCATTGCCATTTGCACGGGCGGCAGCTACTGTTTTACTCTTCCATTCTTCATAGCGCTCTGCTTGGCTTTTACCCCTTTTACCTGCTGCAACTCGCCCAGTAAGGTCAAACGGAATATAAATCCAATACTCTTTCAAAGTTTGATGGTTTGCGAGAGCTGTCTTTAGCGATTCATCTATCTGGTTTAGTTCAGAGTCAGTTAATTGAAAGAAATACTTTGCCTGAACTCCAATCAAAGTGCCTTCTGAAAGACGAAAGTAGGCTTCTACACCACCATCACCACCATCGCCACGTAAACTAATGAAAGTAGCATCATGTGGAGCGTTGTATGAATTGCGAAATAATTGAACGGCAAGAGCTTCAAAACTATCATTCCTGCTCTTGGGGGCACTACGAATTCTAGAAAAATCAATTGTTGTCACGTGTATCCAATTTCATTTATGTATTTTAGTTGTACTTCTTTCAAATAGCTTTTATTTGATTTTGTAAAAAGGCTTTTCTTGTTATTAACACCTCATAAAGCGCATATTGATCAGCCAAACTTACGGAACCAACAATATCATTTAAGACAACTGCATTTTCAATCGCCCAATCTGGTATTTGGTTGATTCTATCAATCATAATTTTTGCATAATGTTTTTCAACAAAGTCATCAAAAAGGTGAAAACTTGGGAAGTTACACTCCTGTAATTTTTGTAGTGATTTTGTAATACTCCCGCCACAAGAAAGTAGCGAGTTGCCATGATCAAGTGCAAAAATGATACCTCTATCTTCTATTGATAGTTCAGCTTTGAAATTTAATTCTCTGTCCTGATTGCCTATCCAATAATCAAACACTGCAATTTCAGATATTTTGTCTGGATACTGTTTACTTAGTTTTTTTAGTTCTGCCCTATGGCTAATATGCTCACTGGAGCTGTACTCTGTAAAGTCATAAAAGGTTTGATTGATTTCAGACGCGCGAAGAGAAGCAAATTTAATTTGTGATACTTCACTATCAAGTTTCGCTAGAACTCCAACAGCTACTGGAATACCAAGAAAAACTGCAAGTCGATTTGCGGCAATCTCAGAATAAACTTGAGCAACAGCCTCCTCATGATCGCATTTAACAATTGCAGATATGTGACCATCTAACGCACCAGTGGTACTAATATTATTAGGACCAGAAATTGATGAAATTTGATAACTTAGTATTGGCATATTGCTATTAATTTAGATTAATTACTCAAAAGCCCAACTGTCTGCCAGTAACTCTGCTTGATTAATGATTTTTTCTGTTGCATCAACCTCACCATCAGGTGGGTAACGATGTTTCTTTAGCAACACTTTGACCATTGCCATCATTCTTGCTCTTGATGACTGTCTATTTTGCCAATTAATTGTCGCTGATTTTCTTAGCTTATCTGTTAACTCTAGTGCTAATGCTCTCAAAACTGGATGACCTAAGTCTCGAACAGCAGATTCATTAGTACTTAGAGCTTGATAGAACGCAAACTCATCCTCTGTCATACCATCTAATGGTTTGTCTGCATTAATTTCTTTTGCTAGATTAATCAAGGCCTCTATCACTTGAACTGTAGTAATTGCTCTGTTCTGATATTTTAAGATCGCTTCTTCGAGCTTAGCAGTGAACTCTTTTCCCTTCATAGCGTTTTTAGCGCTTCTTGATTTGATTTGATCAGCGATTAATCTTTCCAAAAGTTCAGCAGCTAAATTTTTGGTTGGCATTGCGCGTACTTGCTCTAAAAATTTCTCATCTAATAGTGAGATATCAGGCTTCTTAAGTCCCAAGGTACCAAAAATATCATTTACGCCTTCAACCAGAACACCTCGAGCAACCAATTGCCTTAGAGCGGCTTCTTTTTCAACTCTAGATTTTCCACCTTCATTTCCACGAGTCAGTTTAATCAATGAAACACGTACCGCTTGGAAAAAAGCGATTTCCTCTCGGTATTTCATAGCCATTTTGTTTGTGCCCGCCAGCGCCTGAGCTGTAGTGAGTTTTGCAACTTGATCGAGATATGCTTTCAGGCCTTTATTTTTAATCTTGCCATCAGGTTTTGGGTCTAATTGAAGTATATGTTCCATGGCTGGACCTAACAGAGATAAAGCTTTTTTAGCGATTTCAAAACCACTGTAATTAAAGCTATGAAAGAATTCCTTTCGAATTACATCTAGAGTATCCATCATGACTGTTAGCGCTTGTCCTGATGTATCGATAGGTTCACGTTCTGAACCTGAGTCTTTGGTATATTGTTTAATTGCTTTTTTAAGTTCTTCCCCAATGCCAATATAATCAACAACTAGTCCACCAGGCTTATCTGACCATACGCGGTTTGTACGTGCTATTGCCTGCATTAAATTGTGACCTTGCATCGGTTTGTCGATATAAAGCGTGTGAACAGGAGGCGCATCAAAACCTGTAAGCCACATATCACGAACAATTACAATTTCTAAGGGATCATTTTCATCTTTGAATCGTTTTTCAATACGTTTTCTATCTTCTTTTGACGTTCTGTGTGGATGAAAAACTACTGGGTCAGATGCAGAACTTGTCATCACGATTTTAATTTTTCCGCCTTCGATAGATTTATCATGCCAATCTTGACGTATGGCGACAATCTCATCATATAAAGCAATAGCCGCAGGCCGTGAAACAGCAACAACCATAGCTTTACCCTTCATGGATTCTTTACGTGCATCCCAGTGCTCAACAAGGTCAGCTGCAAGTGTTTTAAGGCGGCCATCTGCAATAGCAAGCTCTTCAAGTCTTGTATATCGGCTAGCGGTCTTAGTTTGCTCAAGCTCCGACTCTGACTCAGTATTTTCGATAAACTCATCCAGAAGCGCCTGTCTCTCAGCTTCGTTAAATTTAAGTTCAATAATTCTTGATTCATACGAGACTGGGACAACGGCTCCATCTTCTTGTGCAGCTTGCATGTCATATATATCAACATATGAACCAAAAACTGCTTCAGTATCTTTGTCATCAAAACTAATGGGGGTGCCTGTCATACCGAGATAAATCGCTTTAGGTAAAGCATCACGCATGTACTTAGCTAATCCGTATTTTGTTTTGCCAGTTGCTGTGTCAATTTCAGCTTTAAATCCATACTGGGTTCTATGTGCTTCATCAGTAATCACAATTACGTTGCCACGCTCACATAATGCATCAACACTAGCTTGTTTGTTTTCTGGTGCAAATTTTTGAATGGTAGTAAAGAAAATCCCTCCAGCTTCAATGCTTGATAGCATCTCTTTTAATTCTTCTCTAGAGTCTGCTTGTTTGGGAGTCGCTCTAAGTGACCAACTACTGTCTGCGAAAGTATTAAATAATTGACTATCTAGATCATTTCTATCGGTAACAACTACTATAGTCGGGTTCTTAAATTCATCTTCATCTCTTAATGCCATTACATAAAAAAGTGCCAGTAGCGATTTTCCAGAGCCTTGCGTAAACCAAACTACGCCACCTTTGCCATCTTTCTTTAGCAAAGCATCTTTTGCACGCACTACAGCCCGATTTACCCCATGGAACTGGTGCCACTGAGCAATGACTTTAAAAGTTGCGCCACCATCAGCACCGCCAAAAGCAACATAACTATTTAAGAATTGAATAATTGTTTGCGGAGACAATAATCCATTAAGCAGTATTTCCAACTCAAGAGCGGTATTAGCTACCTTTTTGCCATTTAAAAGACGCCATCTTGAGTGTCTGCTGAAGTCAGCAGTAAGCGAACCATAGCGTGCAACCGTTCCGTCGCTGATGATATTGCAGAGATTGAAGTAAAACAGTTGTGGGATATTTGATTTATAGTCTTGAATTTGATTGTATGCAGATTCAATATCTGCATTAATTTCAGCAGGATTCTTAAGCTCAATAACGATTAATGGCAAACCATTAACAAAGCATACAATATCTGGCCTTCGAACTTGATTTCCGTGAACTGTAAATTGCCTTACCGCCAAGAAATTATTCAGCTCTGGATTTTTAAAGTTGATTACATTTAGTCGGATAACAGATGGTGTTCCATCTTTTAATATGATGTCAACTGGAACGCCGTTTCTAATCCAGTCGTAAACTTCTTTGTTCCCATCAACAATTGATTGGCTTCTGTAGTTTGCTAGTTTATCAACCGCCTTTAAAATATCAGTTTGGCTGATATTTTCGTTTAATTCTGAAATGGAATTTAAAAGCCTATTTTTTAAAACAACTTCTGAAAATTTTGCTCTTTCTTGATTAGCCCCATCATAGGAGATTTCATCGCTATGAAAATATTCATACCTGTTATCTATTAACCAATCTATGCATATTTCTTCCAAGTCATTTTCAACAATAGCCATTATTAATTCCAGTTTTAGTGTTATTAATTGTTATTAGCAGATAAAAAATTTATTTTATTCATCGCTTGCAAAAAAACTTCTATATTTACAATTTAGTTTAGTTAAACTTTTTGTTGTATTTTAGGTCACATGTTAAAGTAAATTATAGGTTTTCCGATAATGAAATATTGCATTTGGATTCTTAATGAACTATAGTTCGCTTTGTCTCATCTACCATGCGTAGAAGGAGCATTCGAAGCCGCGTCAGTTATGCTGAGGCGGCTTCAGCCTTTCTGCTTCCAGTAATTATCTCTTTCTTTTACAAATGTTTTTGCGCGATGTGATTTTGGGCAATACGCAGTTTTGAGCAAATAGTAGTCTTTACGCTTTGCTAAAATTACCACAAAATTTTCAGCCTCATGCCAAATCACCACATGCGTATCACTACCTCGTTTATTCTCCCACCATGTTATATCAGCATCGGTGTCAGCATTTGAAGTTAAGTAAGCAATCCAAGTGATACGTTCACATCGTCTAAAATCAGGAAGTCTATCTTCTTCAGACTCACCTTCAGAAATCACATGCCAGAAACCAAAATGCTTGCCATTGGTTGCAGGGACATACTTACATCTAATAGGTAAGGTTTGAAAAGTTAAGGCAGCATTTGCAATCTGATCAACATAAATTTTGTAAATTGTTTCAACATAATCAGTCCAAACACCACCAAATGGAACAGTTGCAGGTAACGCCATTACTCTGTCACCCCAATGATTTGAGGCCGCCATATCAGTAAGTTAAACTTGCTTTCTCTATACCAAGTATTCTGTAAAAGTGAGTAGCCTGAACGTGCTTTAATATTGGCTATCAAAGCTTGCTTTGCGGCACTTGTTTGCATACCTCTGTGTAAATGCGAAAGCGCACCAATCATTAAATCAGCCAGTTGAATCAACTCTGATTCGTGCGAACGTATCTGTTGAATTTTCTGTATCGTTTCTCTATTAAAATCATACTGGCTATTACATAAGCAGTCATGCAAGCCTTTCACCATCTCTTGGCTTTGGGTATCTTTAATATCCAAATAAATCGCATATTGCTGATTCGGCTCAAAAATCACCTTGAGCAAGGTAAAAAACATTTTGTAGTAAAAATCATCATGGTTTTGCCCAAATTGCACATGATTTAACAACGTTTTATCAGGCACCACTACACCTCTAAAATGCAGCTCAGGCGTATCAAAAAACAAATCAATTAAGGCTTGGTAAAATGATAATTTTGCTGGTGAAACTTTAGTCCATTTAATTTCAAACTGACGAGATAAGCCATGTGCCGTTTTAAGCGCTCTGATTCGTTCAGCTATACGTTTGACTTTAGTTTCGTCACACCAAATCGCGCCTAAACTCATGGCTTTAATGTGGTCGTTCTCAAGGTGGCACGACTCATCACAATAAATATTGATTAAACTCATGTGGATAATCTTTCTAAATCCACTGGCACCTCACCGCTCATAAGTTTGGGGAGCAAGTTATCGCGGATTTTTTCTAGGGTTTGGATTTGTTTTCTATTTGCCGTAATTTTATCTATATAAGGTTGAGTAATTTCTGAAAATTCTATGGCCCTGCCAATTGAAGGTAGCTGAGTTATGATATTGAGCATATCTTCTGGTTTTACGCGTTGGTGACTTCCACTTGTGCCCGATGCTGCCATCTCAAGAGCATCTTTGGCTTGGCTTGATCCAAACAGAAAATACAAATATGCATATAAATTATCTTGTTTTGGTTTAAACACCTGAAACTCCGTTGAGCAAACGGAGTTGGCGGAAGGTAAAGATTGGATTGCCCAGATTCTCGGGAATCTTGGATTTAACTTTGAAACAAGAATTGTATTTTCTAACACACTGTATTTGTTGCTTAGAATTTGTGAACCAAGTTCAATAACAGGACGTCGGCTTTCATCAAATGCTGGTAGGCTGTAATGGTGATACTCTATAAATGGATTCTGCGCAGGGTTAACGCCATGTTTTAAATGTTCAGCAAAATCTGAAACTTTATATTCCTCCCAATCCACCTGTGCTTCTTCTACAAACCACTGTCTAAACAGCGTTTCGGCCATGCGTTCTAGGGTAGTGTTTTGGCGGTGAAGCAGGTCGATTTTGTCATCCAAACTGCTGAGGACTGATGCGATGGCTTTTTGTTCTTCAAGCGGAGGTAATGAAATATCTAAATTTTCAATATCAGATGGCTTTAATGATGGATAGGTTGAAGTTGATGCCTCAGCGATAACATCCAGATACTCAACACTTTCATCTGAACTTAAAAGATAATATATGAACTCAGGATGTGCAAAATTTTGATTGGCTTCAATTACCGTAAATCCAGTTGAAACAACTAAATTGGGTTGGGGGCTTTTTAAAATTCCATAGTGTCTTTGAATTGGCCTGACCGTTGAATAAACAATGTCATTTGGCTTAGCCAGTCTTTTGGCTCTGCTAGGTGCATCCTTTAAGCTTATCTCTTGAAATGACTCGATTTTCCCCTCTGTGATTGAACCAGTATCTAGATATAGTATTGTTTCAAATGAATAGTTTCTATCTATACTTTTAGAGTTAGTTATAACTACATCACCGAGTTTACATTCTTGCCACTTACTCACAGCATCACCTTCGCCAAGCTCTCAGCAATTGCTTTATTAAGTTTTTCTTCCTCCACTAACTGCGCTTCAAATTCTGCATTTAGCGCGTTAAAGCGCTCAGCAAAGTTAAAGTCATCTTCGTCATCGGGTAGGCCTACATAACGTCCTGGAGTGAGTGCGTAACTTAAATCAGCTACTCTTGACGTTGATACAGACGAGCATAAACCAAGTTCGTCTCGATAAACGCCACCATCACTGAAATCAGTTCCTCTCCAGCGATGATAAATTTGACTAATTTGTTTCAAGTTTTCTTCTGTAAGTTCTATTTGTTTGCGTGAAATACGATTAAATTTTAAGTTTCTAGCATCAATAAAAAGTATTTCATTTTTTCTATCAATTTTACCGTTCGAACCTATACGTTTGTCCTTGGATAGAAACCATAAACAACATGGAATCGCAACGTTACTAAATAATTGTCCAGGCAAGTTAACTATGCATTCAACTACACCTTCATCAACCATTTTTTTTCTAATAGTACCCTCATTGTTTGTTTGACTGGTCAAAGATCCTTTTGCTAAAACAACACCTGCTCTGCCATTTTTAGATAATCTTGCTAACATATGTTGAAGCCAAGCAAAATTGGCATTTCCAATTGGGGGAGTGCCATAATCCCAGCGGGGGTCTTCTCTTAGTTTATCTCCATCCCAATCTGTAATATTAAAAGGTGGATTTGCTAAAATATAGTCTGCTCGCAGGGTTTTATGCTGGTCATTAGTGAACGTTGAACCGTAAGTCTCGCCAATATTGCCATCTAATCCATGTACAGCAAGGTTCATTAAGCAAAGTCTTCTTGTCTCGGCCATTTTTTCTTGACCGTAAATGACTAAGTCACCTATTTTGTTAAGTTTAGCTTGGTGAGCATCTTTAAATTTTGCTGACATCACAAACATGCCACCAGAGCCGCAAGCTGGATCGTAGATTTTGCCCTTAAAGGGGGCCAGTATTTCAACAAGTAGGTTGACTATTGATTTAGGTGTATAGAACTCACCAGCTCTTTGGCCTTCAGACATAGCGAATTGACCAAGAAAGTATTCATAAACTTCACCAAATATATCCTTATTGCCGTGCTTTTCCTTATCAAACTTAAGTTTTGCAATCTCACCGACCAACTCTCCAAGCTTACCTGGCTCTAACGCCAATCGTGAAAATTCACGATAAAGCACACCATTTAAGCTGCTGTTTTCAGTTTCTATAAGCGACATTGCATCATCTAAAAGTTGAGGGATTTTCGGGGATGATGCTTGTTCAAGCAACTTGTCAAAATGAGCGTCTGGTGGAATCCAAAATACATTGTCTTGTGTAAAGAAGGTACGATCTTGAACAAAAACTGCATAGCTTTCTTCGCGAATTTCTTCGTCATCTATAAATAAGTCAGATACAGGATCACTAAGCTTTTCTTTGATTACCAAGGCTTGAGCATCGTACATATCAGAAACATACTTAAGAAAAACTAAACCCAAGACAGGATATTTGTATTCAGCAGCAGATACTGATCCTCGAAGTTTATTTGCAGTATCCCAAAGTGTTTTTTTTAGTTCATCGTAAGTCAATTGAAATCCTCTTAGTTATCTTGTTCTCGGTTTAAAGCTTTATTTAATGTAATTCTACTTACTTTGAAATGTTCAGCTACTTCTGTTTTTGTAATTTTCGGGTCCAGCAACATTGCCATTGCCTTTTTAACATCGGATTTAGACATTGACGGCTTTCTACCACCTTTTCTTCCTCTAGCTCTTGCTGCATTTAAACCAGCAATGGTTCTTTCTTTGATAATAGAATGTTCAAATTCAGCCAACGCACTAAAGATATGAAAAATCAATCTTCCACTTGGAGATGTTGTATCAATAGATTCAGTGATTGACTTAAAGCCAACTCCTCGAATTTCAAGGTTATGAACGATTTCAACCAAGTCTTTTAAAGATCTTGCCAAACGATCAAGCTTCCATACAACAAATACATCCCCAGATCTCAACGCATTCAAGCAAGAATTAAGTTCGAATCGATCCCTTGATTTCCCAGTTATCTTTTCTTGATAAATACGTTCACAACCAACAGAAGTTAATGCATCGATTTGCAACTCTAAATGCTGATCTTGTGTGCTTACTCTGGCGTATCCAATATGCATATAAAATGTACCTAATGTTATCGTAGATTTATTATCGCAATTTATATACATAATATCAGAAGTTTAAAGGGATTTTTTCAATGATATTTCACTGATAATAAAACGAACGTTTTATATATGATGCTAATATAATATTTGAATATTTAAATTTATGGGGCTGCTAAATTTAATGCGCATCAGAGTTATTGTTAAAGATGATGAAAGCTGGTTTTTTGAAATTGTCTGCTCAGGAGTATATGAAAACGGCAAAAATAAATTCCTTATGCAAGCTGGCGGTTATGATTATGGTAGCCCAGAGCTTGATATGCCCATTTCAATTTCTATCATCGAAAATACCCATATATATCTTTACGAAAAACTAGACTCAGCGTTAGTTTTTATTAAATGGGTAATTGAAACAAATATTGCAGCCAGAGATTCATTTTCTCGCATGATGGATTAGTTTAAAGCATGTGTTGACCCAAAAAAGGATGCATACATGAAGCAATATGTTGAAGGTGAAAAAATCGGTGGTGAGTTCACTGTTTTAAAGGTGTTTGGTGGTGCATTGAAATCAGGAATGGGTGTTGTGTACCTTGTTGCTGATCGTGAAGCACCATTTCCTTATGTTTTAAAAACACTTCAGCAACCCTCAAGTTTACACGCTAAAAATCAATTTATTGCAGAGGCCCATGCATGGATTAACGCTGGTTCTCATGAAAATATTGTACGTGCGTTATGGGCTAGGGAATTTGAAGACCAATTATTTGTTGCAGCAGAATATATCCGACCAGATGAAGATGGTCGCAATAATCTTAATCATTACTTAGGTAGCAATCCTTTACCATTAGAAGTGTCATTAGTATGGGCATCTCAGTTTTGTTACGGTATGGATTATGCAAAATCCAAAGGTGTTCTGGCACATCGAGACATCAAACCTGACAATTTAATGATTGACTCAAATGGGCAATTAAAAATTACAGATTTTGGATTAGCTAAATCAATTGAAATAGAAGATAAACAAGTCAATAAAGCATGGTGGCCATTTAATAAAAAGGAAAAGTTGGAAACCTATTCAAAGACTAGAACTGGCTCGATGATGGGTACTTTGCCATATATGGCACCAGAACAGTTTATTGATGCAAAAAGTGTAAATCACACTGCCGATATTTATAGCTTTGGTGTAATTTTGTATCAAATGATTAGCGGAAATTTATACCCTTACAAAATTAATGCAGATTCATCAGAGATAGATTATGAGTTTTTTAATGCACATACATCTCAAGAGCCAATACAAGTCAACTCGCCATTAATGCGTATCATTTGGCGCTGCTTAAAGAAAAATCCAGTTGAGAGATATGAGTCTTACGATTCTCTTTTGAAAGATATTAATGCTGTAGCAAAAGCTAATAATTTCCAACTACCTAAGCAGTCCAAAACTTCAAAAGAGCATGAAGAGTTATACTCGAAGGCCCAAAGCTATGTTGCATTAGGAGAAAGTGAAAAAGCGCTTAAAGTAATAAATGAATATGTTTCAATTTATTCAGAAAATGAATGCGGATGGACTGAAAAAGGCAGAATTCATTTTGAACGAGAAGAGTATGATAAAGGCCTAGCTGCAACCAAGAAATCTATTTCCCTAAATCCGTACAACACACATTCCTGGAATAACTATGGTGTTTTACTAGATAAAACAGGTGCTCAATTTAAAGATATTAAAGAAGCATTTTTAAATGCTTTACACCTAGATCCATACAACACCTCTGCATTGATAAACTTAGTCGGTCCATCCATTTTAAATAATCGAAATTATGATGCAGCTAAATGTTTAGCCAACGCACTTAGAATTAGACCTGAAAAGCCCCTTGTCTTAAGTAAAGCGAAAGCGCTTTTAAGAATGCTAATGGAAAACTCTTGCTTTGAAGAGGCCAAAATATTACTTGAAAGTTGGACGAAAGCACGGCCCAATGACTTAATTCCTTGGCATAATCTTGGATTGATTTACCAGAGAGATCAAGAAATTGACAATGCAATTCTATGCTTTTCGAATGTCATTAAACTTGATAAAAACGATGATTTTGCTCTTAGTCAATTAGCAAAATTAACATTTCAGGCAAAAAAGGGAAAAGTATGTGTTGAGTATTGCAACGAGTTACTAAATCGAGGAAAAGATGTGCTGCTTGCAATAACTCTAAAGGCACGAACTTTAAATTATATGGGTGCTTATGGACAGGCAATTGAATTTTTAAAACCCTATATTGAGAACAGCCCTAACAATGATGCCTTACTGGTTGTATTGGCTGACATTCATGAGTATAGAGATAACTTTAACGAAGCTTTGGTTGCCTTAAAGACTGCAAAACATATTCTCGAGAAATCTAATAATCAACAAAATTCTGATAACTTAATCTATATAAATTCCAAGATAGATAACATTTTATCTGCTCAAAGATAATTCATCTCAATTTTATTTAATGATACTGATAACTGATATTCAAATAACTTGATATTTGGATTATAAGAACAAGCCAACTTTAAATCTTTAGAAATTTCTCTCGCTACAATGACACCCCTAACTTTTTGATTTGATTCAGCCTGATTAAATTGAATCCATGCCATGTACCTTAATATCTGACCGATTACTCGCTCATGACCTTTGGAAACTTTTAACTCAATAACAACCAAGTCATTGTTAGAGTCTATAGCTAGAATATCTATAAACCTGCCATCTGCTGGAAACTCAATACCATTTATATCTTCAACCTGATAAAGCTTTAATCCTGGTTCAATGACTGTCAAGTTTTTAGCTAAAAAGTTTTTTAGATCACTTTCATAAGCAAACTCTCGTGGTGCATCGACATCATCCACATCTTCTACAAAACTTACATCATTCTCTATAGATACAATTTTCTTAGCATCTGCAATTTTTGGGGTAGGGTCAACATTTGGTTGATATAACCTAAAGTTATATTTATCAGTTTGAAAAAGAATATCTTCATCAGCCCTTGTTGGATGTGAAAGTCTACTTGGAGAGTTAGTGCTAAACCTATACAGATGAGCAGTGATAGTTCCTTCTTTTATCTTTGGATAGTTTTTAGCAAACCAATTTAATGCATCACTACGACTAAACTTTGATTGATAGCTAGGCGCTAATTCAGCAATCATATCTCTAATAATAAGTCTTGTAGGCCTATCATAAATTGCCATAACAAATCCTTTAAACAATAATTAATCTATCATATATATTTTTTAAATTCATGTAATCCATTTTCACAAAAGAAAAAAGCAGACAAATAACTATTTTGTCTGCTTTCAATTAAGGTTAAATGTTTGTTAGTGAAATGATAAATGGTGTATTGTTTATCTAATTATTGAATAGATACATCAACATATATGGCTAAACAAATAATAGTTAACAATTACTTTTATAACAGTTCACATATCCTGTTCTAAAAGATTTTTTTGTTTTACGTGTTTATTTACTAACTCAAAATTCTTTTCAATTAGCAAATTTTTAGCAATTTGAACCCAGTCTTGGATATTTTGATTGATTGCATGCTCCCAAGCTTTCATTTTTTTTATTTTGTATATTTGTGTCTGCGACAAAGAACAAAATCTTAAACGAGTGGAGCGGTTTAGTAAGCCGAGCTCCGCGATCACATATATAGCTACAGCTTCATGTTCAATTATTTTTGAACTCGGATTTTTGCTGCCTTTTTGTGACCCATGAGCCTTCAGATCGGTCATATTTTCTTGGTGAGAGCCCCATGCTAAGTTATCTATATTGTTATCTGAAGCATCACCATTCAAGTGTCTAACAATTCTTTTATCATTTGGTGAATCGCCCTTGAATACTTGGAGCCTTGCCCTGTGAAGTAGTAATTGTTTTTTTGATGAGTTCCCGCTTTCATAGACATCAAACGTTAAATATTTTTTCCCCCTTCTAGTGGATCGTATAGAAACAATCCTGAATTTATCACCTTTATCCTGAATTACATCAATCGAATTTCCATCAACCATTAGTTGTCTATCAGTTATGAAGTAGTTATCAAGATCGGGAATCTGCTTGAAGTTCACCCCTTGCTTTGAAGATTCAGAATGAACGCGATCTTTACTTATCAGGTTATTACTTCCCATTTTCTTCAATTTTAAATTTTCCTTAAATTCGTTTTGAATATACATCATTATAATTTACAAAAAATCCAAAATATTATAAGTGTCAGTTTTTGTTTAAGTAAATATGTCATTATAAATCAATAAGATAATTCCATTTTTTGGTATAATTTATTTGCAATTGAGTATGCGTATTCCAGACTAAACTTTACAGTCAATTTAAATGTTTTTCATAGTCCAGTTGGTAAAGAGCAGATAATACATACGTAAAATTATAGAAGCATTGCTATTGCATTTTGAGAACTGCGCCAACAGAGAAATTGCTTAAGCCAACGGTTTTTCACCCTCAACTGTGGGTAAATACATTTAAATAGCTTTTCATTAAAGCCCTTGCATCTTCAAGGGCGTTATGCGGCAGTAATGAAAAAATCTCAACCTCAACTAATTGCATAGAAATGGGAGGTGTTTTAAGCATTGTGCCTGCTTCTATAATTAACAATTCACAAAAATGCTTAATGTCCTCTGGCCAATCGGCAATAACATTAATGGACTCAAATTGTAATAGGTATTTATGTAACTGCTTTTGAAGGGCAACTAGTGAGACTGGCTCTTTATTTAAGATTGGCAATACTTGATCTGCAACCCATGGCGTTGGGTTTTTGCATGCTAGTGTTTCATAAAATTCGTGTCCATCTTCTGAAACGAGCGCTATTGAAATCAGAGAGCCGTTGAAACCATTAAACTCACAGTCAATAAATATATCCGTCATTATTTTCTCAATAAGATTGGTCAAAATAGAAGGTACGAAAAAAATGCAGCTGAGAAACTATCAAATCGTTGAATATAATTTATAGAAACTGCTGCATTTTCACGTTTGGTGGCGATAAATTTCTGAAATGGCCCAACTGTTGCGGTTTTGTTTGGTGAATCATCACTCTATCTCAATTCAGGCTCACTTGTTGAGCCATAGTTCTATTGTTGTGATCACATCATAAAGGTAAAGGGTGAAACTCCTGTATTCATTCACGCACCATGCAAACCAAAAAAAGCATCAATGCAGGATTGATGTCACAGAGTTGGATTGCTTATTAGAGTTTGACTCGGCGCGATTTGCAAACGGTGGTACAAGTATTGTTTATTTTCCAAGATGCAGGAAAACCAAATAATGGCAATTTATTAAGATAATTTGTTTGATGGAGTTGTTAATTTCTCAAGTTTAATGCCTAATATATTCCAAGCTTCTTTTTGTTCGGCATCAAGAGTTTGATGCTGATATGTTCTTTTCATTTTGTTCGGCTCGATGTGATTTAAGCATTTTTCTATCACATCTGACCTTACACCTAAATTTCCCATCATGGTCGAGGCAGTTCTGCGCAAATCGTGCGGTGTCCATTTGCCATCGGCAAGATTTAATGTGATGGAACTCTTTGAGCGTTTGCTCATGGGCTTTTTGTCATCAGTTAACTGCCTATCTCCAACTTGTTTTGTAATGCTTTTTACACAAACGTGGTTGGTATTCTTTGTGTTTGGAAAAATCCATTCGTCCGAAGCTTTTAGTGCTAATAACGTTTTAAATTGAATAATTGCGAAATCAGATAAATAAATAATATGCGATTTGCCGTTTTTACTATTCCCAATTGGTATTTTCCAAGTCTTAGCATTTAGGTTTAGGTCTATCCATTTTGCTTTGCAAATTTCACCGATACGACAACAAGTAGAAAGTATTATCCATAATGCGCATTCAGATGTCTTTAGAAGCTTTGCATCAGGAAGTTTGTTGCTTAATTTGGTTACTTCAGAATCACTAAGGAACCTGTCTCTTATTGTATCTTTGCCACCTACTTTGGCCTTACGTATACTTGAGGTAGGATCGTTTTCAATAATGTCGCGGTCCTGTGCAAATCTAAACATTTGTCGCATTAGTGAGAGTAGGAGTTTAGCCATGCGGTTGACACCGCGTGAGAGTACAGTTTCAATTACATAGTAAATATGCGCTTTTTTTACTTCCTCTACAGGCATCTTACCGATTAGTGATAAGACATCTTTTTCAAACATCCGCACGACTTCTTTACCATTATCTTTGCGTTTTACTAGATCACTTTCTTTCCATTTCTCAAATAGTTCATTAACAGTAATTCTTTGTTTATCAGCTTCTAATTGAGATTTTAGTTTTTCTTGCTCTTGCCGATTTTGTTCCTTTATCAATTTTTTTTCTAATGCAGGGTCCTTGCCATTATTTAATAAATCAACTGCTTTTTGGCGATTAATGCGAATGTCTTTTAATGAATGGCGTGGAAAACAACCCAATCTGATTTCTTTCATATTGTTGTTAAATCTATAGCGAAAACTAAATGCTACTGTGACACCTGATTTGTTTGCTTGCACCTTTCCTCTAATGTTTCCATCTTCGTATAAATAATCACCATGACTGGTCGGTGTAAGACTATTAAGCTGAATGGTTGTTAGTTTAGCCATAAATTTGCCCCCACATTTGCCCCCACATATTTGTTTGCTCTTGTAGTATCTTAGTGGACAATTCTAGACAATGCAATATACTAACTATATGAAATATATTAATATTTTAAAATATTTTGCATCTTGATAAATGTGTTTGGATAATAATTAACCTTTATGGGGTGCAAGGGGTCGCGAGTTCAAATCCCGCCGCTCCGACCAATATAATCAATCAGTTACGTTTGAAAAAAGCCAGATTTATTCTGGCTTTTTTATTTCCGGCAAAATTGGGGAACAGTTTGGGGAACAGTTGATTTTTTGCTAGACATTTATTTCGGCTAGTTCCTAAGACTTATTGGTTGTCTTTGTGGGATTTTGAAGTGAAAAAATATTGGCCATAATTAAGGGTTCACATTTTAAAGCTTGATGCAATACTTTTTAAAAAAAATTTTTTATTCTCAAGTAAAAATAATCTAACTTATTGTATTTTATATAAAAAAATATAATACGAGTTGATGTTGTTTGATATTAATTGCTAATACAACGCAGGGGTAAACTCATATATTAGTCTCATCTTAACAAGGAGGGCTAAATCTATGACAGTTCAAACAAACAAATTAATCAATCCAATTATCGCAAACTTCTCGGAGATGTCTGACGATAGCTTTATTCGTCCAAACGATTGCGCCCAGCTTATGCGAATAAGCATCGCCACCTTCTGGCGTTTGGTGGCAAATGGAAAGATCAAAACCTATAAACTCACAGAGAGGACGACAACTGTGCGCGCTGGCGATTTGCGCGACTTTATCGCTAAAAAAGCAGGGCAGTAAAATGCAAGAGCAAGAACACATGTTCAAATACGACAGTGTTCAGAAAGCTAAGCTCTTGGTAGCCCTCAAGCATAACAAGCGTGAATTGCAACATGAGCATGGGGCAAGCAAAAATATTGATGCAACTAAAATGCACCTCAATTACCTTTTGTACAGCCTTGGCGGTGCACAACAAACCTATAACCATGCAATGTCTCAAATAGCGTTAGCGGGCATACACAGCATCAGAAAAAACGCTGTGATGGCAATAGAGTGCATGTTCAGTTTGCCAATCAATTGGTTCGATAAAGACACCAAAGCTTTTTTTAATGATTGTTATGAATGGGTGCAAATACACTTTGCTGGTGAGCTTTTAAGCTTTGATGTTCATCTCGACGAAAGCGCTCCACACGCACACGCTTTAATTTTGCCATTACATGAAGGCAAGCTACAAGGCGACAAAATTAAAGGAGATAGGGCTTGCGTTAATGAACGCCAAAGTTTGTTTTATGAGCAAGTCAGTGGCAAGTACGGCTTTAAAAATCCCAATTTGCAAAGACTTTCCAAAGAGGATAAAAGGCAACTGGCAACTGAGGTGATGCGCAGCTTAAAAGACGACCCTATTATGGAATCAAAAGCGTATCAATGGTTCCGAGATGCTGTATATGCAAACCCCATAGGTTGCGCGCAAATGTTAGGTATTGCCATTGAACCTAGTCAGCCCAAGCTTAGGAGTTTTGTAGACATCAAACGAAGTCCAGGGCATGGCAGTTTTGAGAAATAAAACCCTATAGGGTATTTTGGTAAAAAACAACAAACCCTATCCTGTGTATAGGGAATTTAAAAAAACTTATATTTCCCAAATGATTTCGTTTTCATAGAGGTTACAAAAATGACAAAAGGTGGAAGTAGATTCGGTGCTGGAAGACCTAGCTGGAAAAGCAAAGCGGAATGCGCTTTGTCGTTAGACATTAGAGAGTTGGCTCGCAAAGGTTATTTGTGTCATCAATATTCGTTTTCATGGAAATGGGTAAACAACTTTGGAGAGCCAGCGGGTAGCGTCAATATGCAGACGACTCACGAATCGTTAAAAATTAGCTACACTTGGACTACGCCAGCAGGGGATTCGCGGGCAATTGAAAACATTCTCTATTTTGCTAAGACCGATTGTCATTTTGGGGGTAGCCGCACTTGGCTTATTTGTCCAAAATGCCATGAAAAATGCGCTAAGATTTTCTTTAATAAAAGAAACGGCCATTACGCATGCAGAAAGTGTGTCGGCATTACCTACTACAGCCAATGCGAAGATGCTATGGACAGAGCATGGCGCAAACAGGGTAAGCTTGAAAGTAAATTGGGTAAAAACTTTATGAAACCTAAAGGTATGCACCAAAGTACGCACACAAAAATATTCAATAAAATTCTCGAATGCGAGCGGCAACGTGAAGAGTATTTATATAGTTATGCAAAAAGGCTTGGGATGTTAAGCGAGCTTAGCTGGTAAATCTATTGTGTAATAAAAATCAGGCAAGCTCTGAAGTTATTGTAAATCAGCGCCATGCCCAGTTAGTTTTAGCTTTTAAGTTCATTCACAAAGTCTGCGATTGATTGTTTTTGGCTTTCACTTGCAGATTGATAGCAACTAATGATGTTGGCAAGTCTGTCATCTTCACAGAAAAAATATGCTGTCGGAATATTTAGTGCGGATGCAATTTTTTCAATCGTTTTAAATGGCGGCTCATGCACGCCACTTTCATATCTGCTCATTCTTGCGCTACTGCAACTTTCGTCTAGCCCAATAAGCACGCCTAATTTGTCTTGAGGAATTGCTGCTTCTAACCTTGCTTCGCGCAATCTACGGGCAAACAAATTAGGCTTGGAAGCATTTTTTGGCATGCCTCGATGGTCTTATATTTCTTTTGTTAAAACTCTACGAAAAACGTAGAATTGAGGGGTCTTTAAAAGAAACAAATCATAAAAATATGACTTATAGCCATTCTCCCAATTTGTCTGAAGAACTTAAAAAACAGCTTGAAGCACTGGTTCCAGCTGCATTCAAAGACGGTCAGCTTGATGTGAACACACTTAAACAGTTGCTAGGTATGGAGGTCGCCACTCATGATGAGCGTTATGGGCTTAATTGGGCTGGCAAGGCTGATAGCTACAAGGCATTGCAATACCCAACTAGTGCAACGTTGAGGCCACGACAAGACCAATCAGTTAATTTTGAACATGCCCAACACGTATTTATTGAAGGCGAAAACCTTGAAGTATTAAAAACGCTACAGCGCGCATACTTTGGCAAGGTGAAAATGATTTACATTGACCCACCTTACAACACGGGGACTGATAGCTTTATTTACCCTGACCGTTTTCAAGAAAGCCGCGAGGACTATTTAAAGCGTATTGAGAGCTTAGATATTGACGGTAATTTGACCAAAGAAGGTTTGTTCAGAAAAAACAGTAGAGACAACGGGCATTACCACAGCAACTGGCTGTCCATGATGCTGCCAAGGCTTTATCTTGCTCGCAACTTATTACACGATGATGGAGTTATTTTAGTTTCAATTGGAGATGATGAAGAAGCTAATCTGAAAATTTTAATGAATGAAGTGTTTGGTGAGGAACATTTTCTTGCAAAATTTACGTGGAAGTCGCGTGCAAAACCTACTAATGCTGGTGGTGCAATTTATCGTCCGCAAAAAGTGGCTGAATATGTGTTGATTTATGGTCGTAAAAAATTATCAGAGACATTATTTTTACCGCTTCAATCATCAACGATTCGTTCTTATCCGCACGCCACTAAAGACGGTCGTAAATACAGAACTACAACAATATTAACCTCAAACCTTGGGCGCTATAAAAGGTCCACGATGCGTTGCACGATTGGGTCCTTCACTCCGCCTATCGAACAGCGCTGGAAAGCTGGTGATGATGAAATTTTAAGTCTATACAATAAGGGCTATATTGACTTTAGAGATGGGTTGCCATCACTTATACATTTTGAGGATGAAGAAAAGGATACTCATGATCCATTATGGACTTATTTACCTGAGGACTGGACTGAAACCGCAGAATATGGAAAAACCGAACTATCAACGTTAATTGGATCAGGACATGGATTTGACAGTGTAAAACCAGTACCGTTAATTGAGCTTTTTCAGAGGGCTTTGATACAGTCAAGTCAAAATGCAATAGTCCTAGACTTCTTTGCTGGATCTGGAACAACCGCGCATGCTGTCATGAACTTAAATATTGAGGATGCGGGAAATCGCCAATATATCTGCGTGCAAATGCCTGAGCCAACCAACGAGTCAAGTGAAGCTTATAAAGCAGGCTATAAAACGATTGCGGATATTTCGCGCGAGCGTATCCGTCGTGTGATTGCACAAATTAAACAAAAAGCTGATTTAGCTAACCCCTTTGATGGGAACGACCCTAACCTTGGTTTTCGTGCGTTTGAGCTTGCACCAAGCAACTTTAAGCAATGGCGTGGTGATTGGGCTGAAACAACCGAAGAGTTAGATAAACAACTAGCCTTAATGCTACCAACGGAAAAACAGGGCGCTCAATCATTTGATATGGCGTTTGAGTTGTTGCTTAAAAATGGCCGCCCTCTCACAAGCAAGTTAGAGTTGAGAACCGTCCATGAAACTCCTGTTTATATAGTTTGGGCTGATGAGGAAGGCGTTAAAGTGGCGACTATGATGTTTGTGCTGGAAAGTATGCAATTAGAAGCTTTGCCTGAAATACTTGCCCTTAAACCTGCCCATATTGTTTTTCTAGACTCGGTGTTTCAAAACAATGATTCGGTAAAAGTGAATGTAGCTTTGCAGTGTGAAACCGCTGGTGTAAAGTTTACTTCGATTTAGGCGGTGCTTATGAAACTGCAATTTGATGATAAGCAAGAGCATCAATTACAAGCTGTGAATGCTGTTGTGAATGTCTTTAAAGGCCAACCTAAAGGTGGTGAATATTTAACGCTTAAAGATGAAACAGGCGGTTTGGCTTTTAGTGAAAAGGGGGTTGCAAATCGACTGACGCTTAGCCCTGATACATTGCTAGAAAATATTAAAAAAGTTCAAACCGAGAATGGCATACCTTCAAGTGTCTCTCTTGATGAGTCGATTCCACATTTCACCATTGAGATGGAAACAGGCACAGGTAAAACCTATGTTTATTTACGCACTATCTATGCGTTGAATAGGGAGTATGGTTTTAAAAAGTTTGTAATTGTTGTGCCTAGCATTGCGATTCGTGAAGGGGTGCTAAAAAGTTTAGAAATCACGCATGAGCATTTTCAAACTTTGTTTAATCATGAACCTTGTCATTACATTGTATATGACTCTAAAAAAGCAAGTGCGCTGCGCAATTTTGCGCTTTCAAACGCGATTGAAATTTTGGTCATCAATATTGATGCGTTCGCAAAAGACAGTGAAGAAGCAGTTGAAGCTAGAAAGCCTGCAAACAAAATCAATCAGCGCAATGAAACTGGCGTTAAACCAATCGAGTTTATTCAAAGCACCAACCCGATTGTAATTGTTGATGAGCCGCAAAATGTCGAGACAGATAAGCGAAGGGCAGCTATAGCCCGTTTAAACCCGTTGTGTACTTTACGTTACTCAGCCACGCCAAAGCATCGTTACCATTTGCTTTATCGACTAGACCCAGTGACAGCGTTTGAATTGGGTTTGGTGAAGCAGATAGGCGTGGATTCTGTCGTCTCTCATAACAATCTTAATCAGGCTTATATAGAGTTGTTAGATTTTCAATCTGGCAGGGGCGCTCGTGCATCTATCAAAGCAAAATTGAAAATTTGGGTGAATGACCCACAACAAGGCGCTATTAAAAAAACCATAACTGTTAAAAATGAAGATAACCTTTTTGAGTTGTCTGGTAACCGTGACATCTACAGCAACCAATTTATTGTTAACTATATTGACGCTGAAAATTGTTATATCGAGTTTGCTAATGATGTGCGCGTTTATAAAGGCCAACCGCAAGGCGAGTTAAATGACGATATTCAAAAGACGCAAATTGCACAGACAGTGCGTCGCCATTTTGAAAAAGAGCGTAAATATGCACCTTTGGGCATTAAAGTATTGTCGGTATTTTTTATTGACCGTGTGGCAAATTACCGAACTTATGACGAGACTGGAAAAGCTGAGTTAGGCAAGTTTGCCAAATGGTTTGAAGACGCTTTTAACGCAGAACAAACAAAGCAACAAAACGTGATTAAGTTTTCAGCGAGTGAAGTTCATAACGGCTACTTTTCACAAGACAAACAAGGGCATGTAAAAGATTCTACAGAGCGCAACAGCAGTGATGATATTGATACTTACAGCCTAATTATGCGCGATAAAGAAAAGCTTTTGGATATGGGTGAGCCACTCAGGTTTATCTTTAGTCATTCTGCATTACGTGAAGGCTGGGATAATCCTAATGTGTTTCAAATTTGCACACTGAATGAAAGCGTTTCTGACTTGAAAAAACGGCAAGAAATTGGCCGCGGATTACGTTTGTGCGTCAATAAACATGGTGAGCGCGTATTTGACCGTGATGTGAACCGCCTAACAATGATTGTGAATGAGAGTTATGAGGATTTTGCAAAAACGCTTCAAAACGAGTTTGAAGCTGATGGTGTAGTGTTTAAGCGTGACATGGTTAAAAACGAACGGGAGCGCGTTAAAGTTCGCTTGCGTAAAGGTTATGAGGCTGATGAGCGCTTTATTGACTTGTGGCAACGCATACAAGCAAAAACTCGTTACAACGTCACGTTTGTTACGCAAGATTTAATTAAAAAAGCAATCAATGTGATTCAAAATCTACCACGCGTTGAACCGCCAAAAATTATTGTTACTCAGACGAACCAGACAATCACAGTAGAAGCAGGGATTGAAACCACAGTGACGGGCATGAGAACAATCGTAGGTTCACGTCAAAAGCTTACGCTACCTGATGTGATTGCGAATATTCAGGCAAAAGTTGAGTTGTCAGCTTCCACCATACTAGCGATAGTTAGAGGTAGCGGAAAACTGGATGAGATTTTAATCAACCCTCAAACTTTTATAGATAATGTGGCGCGTGAGATAAACACCATCAAGCGTGAGCTAATGGTTGCAGGGATTGAATACAAACAAATTGCAGGCGAGTTTTATGAGATGCATCAGTTTGAAATTGATTCGGAGTTTGAACGCTATTTATCTGATTTACAGCCACTAGAGAATGGCCAAAAAACTGTTTACGAGTTTGTAGATTCAATTGATGCAACAGTGCAAAAGGGATGTGTTGTTGTAGATAGTAACTCAACACCTGAACGTGACTTTGCAAAGGCATGTGACGAGGATAATAGTGTATTGTTTTACTTGAAGCTGCCAAGCTGGTTTAAAATTGATACGCCAGTTGGGTCATATAATCCCGATTGGGCGCTGATGTATCAGAATGACGACCTGCTGTATTTTGTTGCAGAAACTAAGGATGAAGCGGCAGCAAGAGACTTAAACCTACTGAGACCTATTGAACGCCTTAAAATTGAAAGTGGGCGAAAACATTTTAAAGCTTATCAAAAAATAGCATTTAAGGTTGTTAGCGATTTACAAGGTTTGATATTGGAATGATTTTAAATTTCAGCTTTTTACCACATTTTACCGAGCACAATTTGTAGATGAACGATAAAGCTATGAAATACCTATCTGATGCGTTTGTAACCAAGGTTACTAATGCGGTGGTACGTGAGTTTCAAAAGCAATCGACGTATCTTTTGTCAGATGACGCTGGGCTAAAAAGTTGCTGGGATGAAATTTGCGTAATAACTCAAGAAGGTGGTTCTTTTGTTGATGAGGTAAATGATGCTGTTGCAGGCGTAGTAACAGAAAAAATTAACAAACAAAAGCCAGATAGTTTTTCTTTATGTGCAGTGTGGCTACAAACGGACAGTGGTGCAGATTGGCAAGAGGCGCAAGTTGGCACAGAGAACATTGAACCAACTTACAATATGGATGATGTTGTTGCATATATTACTGAAGAGATTCTGGGCAAGGCAATGAACTGGAGTAACAAGCGTATTGAGCGTTACTCTGATAGTCAATATGAGCTGGATGATGAATACTAATGATTTGATACTTAAGCTGAATTGAATTAACCTAGAATGAAATTTTTATTTCTCTATTTCGCAATTTCTGCTTTGGTCGCTAGCTGGACAGGCTGGCATATTCACCAAAAATTAGATAGGTTTGATTGGACTTACCACAAAACTAAAATATGGCTTGCTTTGGTTTTGCGAACTATTTTTTGGCCTTTGATGCTTTTGTTTAATCCTTCTGAGTTGCTATCACCAAAGTTTAGTTTTAGGGCTGATTTTTTAGGGATTGATCTGGCAAAAACAGCAAGAGAGCGTTCTCAATTTATGGAAAGTCCACCGCCGTGTGGTTCTACGATACTCTACAGGTTAAAAAAAGACGATAGCGAGGCAACTAAGGCTTCTTTTTATTTTAGTGCTAACGCGGTTGAGGATATGGCGCACAAGCTAATTAATGAAACGGGGCGGGTCGAAGGCTTGCGTGGTGCTGCTAAGTGGGCTAGCTTAAGAGATGAGTCGATTGTTGAGCCAACTGAGCTGCCAAGAGTGCTGGTGAACTTTGATTATATTTGCGACGGTTTAATTGAAGCGGGGCATGGGAAGATGCATTGTTTGGCCTGCAACAAAGTCTATGGTGTCTCAGAACTTGTTAAAAATACTGGCTTTGTTGGGAGTTGGCTGATTGCCGATTATTATTGTCCCGCACAGCATTTGTTAATGAGCCGCGATTTGGCACATTTTATGTTTAAAAGGGACTAATAATATTTTGATATTATGAAGCTTGGATTTTCAGAAACAAATGTTGAAATTGAGCGATGACTTGCTAACTAAGAGGCACTACGACATCAGGAGAAGTTTGAGCTAGCATTGGCACTAGGGTAGACACTGCCAACTTTTAGGTAAGGATGACACAGCTAGCCTTACCGCTAACTCAGTAACAAATCTACGCCAAGAAGTTGTTATTGTCAAAACTGAGGTAAATCTAAAATATCGAATTAGATTTTTATGTTTGAGGTAAGCCACGCAGTTAAGATATTTCTTTGATTTGAGCGGTGACATCCTTTGGGCTGAGGATGACGAAGCACTTGAAAAGTTTGGCTATCCTGTCAATTTAGATAATTTGCCATTGTCAGAGCAAACAAAGCAAATGGTGATGCAACTTTTTGATGATTGGGCAAAAGTTAAAGATGAACGAAATTTAGAGATTGATACAAAAAAATTTACACTGGCTAGCGATAAACTTTACTCTAAAATTGTTGAAGAGTTAGGATCGACTTTTGCGGTACTGAAAGAAATGTAATAACTGATAACCAATATTTTTTAAAGATTCCATTATAACCATCAAATTGTATGCTCTAAATTTGAAAGTAAAACTTGAGTAAGACTGAAACGGGCTTACGTAGCAAAGGCTTTCAGAAAAGTACCCGCTACGAGAGATTTTGATTCTAGTGATAAAGCATTGCTCTCCAACGCCCAAAGCGATAGCGGGGTAAATTGATCATAGGTAAATTGACATGCAGTGTCAATAAAGCGCCCGATGCAATAAAAGCGGGAAATGACGCAATTAAAGCTACGCAACTTAAAGCTGACTCTACCGACAATAAGTTGGTTGCGAGCGTGATCTGAAGATTATCTAACATTGTGCATCTCAGCGTCAAACAGCTGCGATTACTTTTAAAACTAGTAGCGGCTGTGTCATTTTGGATATTTTTTTCAGCCATAAATGCAATGATTTCTTTTGCGATCCGGTCATTTTTCTTTTTCGCCTGTTCTGCTGTATCAGTAGGTTTAACCACCAAAGCAGGCTGTGAAGCCAACACTTCTTCGGATAGCTCATTGATAACAGGATTTAACCCTGTGCGGCGAACCATTGTGATACTGTTAAGCAATTTAGGTAATATCTCAGGGTCAACTTCATTGAGCATATTCTCTAAGCCGTAATGCCCAACTAACTCATGGCGCGCCACTTCAACGGCACGTTTAACCGAATCAAGATTTTCTAAAATTAACGCAACTCTATTGGTTGACGGGTCAAAGAATCCTTCGGGGCTGACACGCTCTTTAAGCACCTGTTGTTGTATGTAGTAAGGCGCATCCATCAATGTCGGGTAAATATCTACATTATGCCCGTAAGTATCTCTTTTGATTGCGGCTTGAACGTCATCGACAAGTAATGTGGATGTAGGTGATAAAGAAATGGAGTCTCGGAACGAGCTGTTGACATTCTCGCTTGCAATCGCGGATAATTCGCTTTGAACAGCACCCATGTTGGCGCGCGTTAAAAATTGACCAGGTGTGCGCGTTGAATTTTGACCAGGCGAATTTAGGGTGTAGATTACTACACCGTTGTGGATAAGTCGACCAAACTAAAGGGGTCTAAAGTTCCTTTTGATGTTTTGTTAAGTTAAAAGTCTGCCTGCTCTGGCAACTTGAATGAGTTACGTATTTCCTCCCTTGTTTTAATCTTTCCTTTGGCCTGCGTACTACTATGTTTAAATCGATATGATTCATTGCCGGTTTCTACAATATGGCAATGATGCGTGAGTCGATCAAGTAAAGCGGTGGTGAGTTTGGCATCACCAAAGACAGCACTCCATTCCGAGAAACTTAAGTTAGTGGTAATGATGACGCTGGTGCGCTCATATAGCTTTGAGAGTAAATGAAATAACAAAGCCCCGCCTGCTTGTGAGAACGGTAAATAGCCTAATTCATCTAAAATGACTAAATCCATTTGCATCAAACTCAAGGCTAACTTACCTTGTTTACCCGCGGCTTTCTCACGCTCTAAACTATTGACGAGTTCAACGGTGGAATAAAAGCGTACACGTTTGCCATGATATTGAATACCAGCCACCCCCAGTGCGGTGGCTAAATGCGATTTGCCTGTGCCTGAACCACCCACAAAGACGATATTCTCAGCGGCATCTATAAACTTCATGTTGGCTAGTCGATCAATCAACTGCGCATCCACGCTGGATTCACTAAAGTCAAAGCTTTCCAAGTTACGGTGTATCGGAAATCGTGCGGTATGCATTTGGTAGGCAATGGAACGAATTGCGCGGTCAGTGGACTCTGCTTCTACCAAGTGACGCAGTAACCATTCAGAAGCATCAAGGGAAGCATTGGCACCACTGGCGCCTTGTTTGACGAGTTCCGCATAACTGTCTGCCATGCCATGCAATTTCAGTGCTTTTAATTGCGTGAGAATATCAGGCATGTTTCTTCTCCTTCGCATTGAGTTGATCATAACGTGCGGTGTTCGCTTCTGGTTCTGTGGCTAATTTCAAGCTAGTTGCCACTGGTGTAGGTTTAGCTGTGGCGTTAAGACGACTTAAGATATTCTGCAGGTGCTCAATGCTGGTAACGCCTGAAGTTAACACTTGTTCGACTGCGATCACCACGGCATTTAAACCATGTGTTTGCACATGGTTTAATACATTGGCCATGATGCGATCACCTAGTAAGCGTTCCCGTTGCCGCAATGCGACTTGCAGTTTCTGTAAGGGCACTGGCATTTCAATAAATGGGGCACCATTCCTGAGCGCACCAGGTTTACGCATAATGAGCGGGATGTAATGTTGCCAGTCATAACGTGTTCTATCACGATCAAAGAAACGAGGATGGGTTGCAACGATTTGGTGGTCAGCGTAAATACTGATGCGATCTGGATATAAATGCACCGATACACGCTGATTGGCGTACTCACACGGAACGGAATAGCGATTACGTTGTACGGTGACCAAACAAGTACTGGAAACACGCGCTAATACTTCGGTGTACCCATCAAACGGTGTTGGCATCGGCATTAAATAGAGTTGCTCTTGTTCTAATACATCAGCAATCGTGAGCTTGGGATAGTCTGGGTGGTACAAATGATTCCAAAGCGTGCGGCATTGCGTTTCTAACCATGCATTGAGTTCAGCAAAGCTGCTGAATTTATGTTTCTTGGCTTCAGACCATACACGACGACGTGCATCTTGCACGTTCTTCTCGACCACGCCTTTCTCCCAGCCAGAGGCCACATTACAGAAATCAGGATCGAATAAGTAATGGGCTGTCATGGCAAAGAAGCGTGCGTTGATGATACGGCCTTTACCCGGCTGTACCTTGTCCACTGCGGTCTTCATGTTGTCGTAGATACCCCGTTTTGCAATGCCACCTAAGGCAGTAAAGGCGCGTGTATGCGCATCAAAGAGCATTTCATGACTTTGGGTAGGATACGCACTAATCAAGAAAGCACGACTGGCGCATAACTTAGTGTGTGCAGCGAGTATTTTGCGGTGTGTTCCACCAATGACCAACGCTTCTTCGCTCCAATCAAACTGAAAGGCTTCGCCTAAAGCAAAGTGCAGTGGCACAAAAGCAGATTTGCTGGAGGATTGGGATTGTTCGCGCCAAACGCGCATGAACTCAGTGACACGAGAATAACAGCCTGTGAATCCTTGCTTTTGGATTTCTTCAAACAACATGACTGCGGTGCGACGGTCACGCTTGGGTCGATGCGCATCGGCGGTGAGTGCAAGAATGAGCTGCGGCTCAAAAGGTTTGAGTTTGGTTTGAGCTGGTGCTCTGCGATATTTAGGCTCAGAACCATCGGCCGCTTTGAGCCACTTCTTAATGGTATTACGGGTGAGGCTGGTGCGTCTTGCAATCTCACTTATGGATAAATGTTCTCGAAAGAACATGCGTCGAATCTTGGCATACATGACCATGGTAATCACCTCTTTTACTCCTGCTTAAAAAATAAGCAGAATACTGGTTTTACCTGGTCAAAATTCAACGCGCATAACAGCGCTTAAATGGTCATTTTTAAACTAGCGTCAACACAGCACCCATTCTGCCACGAGAAAGTATAGGGGCAGATTTGCGTAGATCAGGTGCGGTCGCACTCCCGCCCTGATTCACCTGTTCATTCAACTGAAAGCCAGTCAACAACCATCCGTTAGAGCCTTTAGTTTTAACTAAAATAGCCTCATTATCATTGCCGCTTATAACTATTCTTGAGGATGATTCTGTTTCATTTGTTCTAATTACTTCACCGCTTGCAATCGTATCAACTAGGTCTTTAGTCTAGATCCTATATTGGTCTTCAATAACCATTTAATGGCTGTCAGTAGCCAATTCATAACTGCTCGAAAATTTAACAATTTGATTTGTTAAGTATTTTAATTTTGGCGTGAAATTTGCCTGAATAATTAAAAACTAAGAATGTAAGGTCAATATCACTTGCTATGAAAGAAGAGCACGAAGATGATGAGTACACCTTTGAAGAAGGCTCACTTTACGATTCAGAGTGGTTTGAATACTCTATTTATTCAATAGCGATTATAGCTATTGGTTTTTTTATCCCGCCGCTACTTACATTCAATCCTAATTGGGAAATAGTTGCAGAGAGCCTGCAAAAATCATCCATTACCGTAGGGTTGGGTAGCCTATTTTTTTGCATATACAAATTAGTTCGTGAAGAAGGCTTGCTTGCAAAGGAACAATCGTCATTTGGATTACTTCAAAACGATGATGAAAACATTGTCGATCTAAGTCAATATCGCTTAAAGAATGAAAAGACTGTATTTGATATTGGTAATGTTTCAAATCAAACCGTAGATATTAGACATTTTCCAAAGAAATTAACGCAGCAAATTTTAGATGAAATGGAGTGGAGACGCTTTGAACAACTATGCTCAGCCTATTTCACTCAACAAGGAGTTAAAAACGCACTAACTGGACTGGGTGCTGATGGTGGAATCGATATCAGAATCTTTGATGAGCAGACATCGAATGTAATCAGCATTGTTCAATGTAAGCGTTTTAATAATCCAGTCTCAGTCAAACTAATCCGTGAGTTTTATGGGGTGATGAGTAGCCAAGGGATTTCAAATGGTTTCTTTATTACCACCAGTACATTTCATAAAAATGCTGTTGAGTTTGCAAGCAATCTTAATGTCGAGCTTATTGATGGAAAAGAATTATTAAAGCGATTTGCTCAGTTACCATTAGAGGCACAAACCAAGCTTTATGAGTTAGCGACACACGGAGATTACAAAACACCAACTTGCGTTAAATGTGGCGCGAAGATGATTCAGCGGAATAATAAGAAAACTGGTGATCCATTCTGGGCTTGTCGCAAATATGGCTGCAAATCTACCTTAAGAATAAAGTCAAATTAAAAAATATAGTTCTGAATTTCTCTAAAGTTTCTTATTGGCAAGGCATATAAAAAATCAATTCAGCTTGTTTATTTAGCAAATAAAAAGGAACACTCGGATTATTGAATTAAAGCTTCATTCAGATATGAGTGTTAATTTAACAAGGATGGTATCAAAATGAAAAAAATTATTATTGGTATATGCATATTGTTTGCGAGTTTCCTTTTAATCGATTTTAATTTTTGGCTAGGCACCATAACCATGGGCGTTGGAGCGATAATTGCTCGTGCTGGCCGAGTAGAGCATATGCGAAAAATACTAGAAGAGATTGATCAGTCTGCACGTAGGAAAAAAACTAAACAACCTTTTAAGTAATGTGGATCACTAATGATTCATGCTGACTACCCAACCGTAAGCTTTAGCCTACTAATTTTGGCGTTGAAAAGCTGGGTGTTGGCAAGTCACAAGAATTATCGATTTTTACGCAGTCTTTTGAAAGGTGACGATGTTGGCTCCTTTATCACCACAAATAATCTCCAAACGATTACCCAATAATCGCCATGCTTCCTGTTGTTCTGGGATTAGAGTCTGGTGTTGGTAAACACGGACAATTTTGTTTGGCTCGATATGATTTAAGCATTTTTCAATCACATCGGGGCGAATATTGAGTGAGCCCATGATTGTCGCGCCTGTGCGGCGCAGGTCGTGTGGTGTCCAATTGCCACCAGCTAGCACTAGTGCATCGGTCTGTTTACTTCTGCCAGACATTGATTTGCGGTTCTTGAGTGATTGTTGGCGGTCGCCTATCTGTTTTGTCAGTGTTTTTTTGCATACTGCCCCTGTACCTCTTGAATTAGGGAATATCCATTTTGTTGATTGTTTTATGTTTGAAAGAGCTTTGAATTGATTTAGTGTAAATGGGGATAGATAAATAGTGTGTTTTTTACCATTCTTCGCGTTTTCCACTGGAATTATCCAAATTCCAGATACAAGGTCTATGTGCGACCATTCAGCAGCCAATAGCTCACCAACACGACAACAAGTAGAAAGCATGAGCCAAATGGCGGCTTGACCGTATTGGCTGATTCCTGATTTTGGCAGCAATTCTGCTAGCTGTTTGATTTCTCCCTCAGTTAAAACTCTGTCACGTATAGTATCGCGACCACCAATTTTTTCTTTGCGAATACTTGCAGTAGGGTCATTTTCGATAATATCTTGGTCAACAGCAAATCGGAACATCTGGCGCATCAGTGATAGCATCATTTTGGCCATGCGCTTAACGCCTCTTTCCAGTATGTCGTTGAGGATTTTAATAATATCCGATTTACGTATGTCTTCAACGAAAAAGTGGCCGATAGCTGGTATTACGTCCTTGTAAAACATCCGTCGAATTTCTGCAGTATCGCTGCGGTCAGCAAGTCCTAGCCGCTCCCAAAGTTCAAACAGTTGAGAAACTTTCATTCGACTTTCAGCTTCGAGCCGTTCACGATCAAGTCTCATTCGTTCGGCATGTTCTTCTTCTCGTGCGCGCTGATCGTCTGCTTCGAGTTTATGCTTAGGGGAGGTTTTAATGTAGCTACCGTTTGACTGTCTGATGCCAATATCAAGCCAGTCATTAAAGCGTTGGGCTTGTGCGCGAACTTCAGCAAGCGTATGAGCAGTTAATGTCATTTTTACTCTTGCACCATCCCATTGGTAAACATATTGCCATGACTTTGAACCATCTGGACGAACTCGCAAGAACAGGCGCTTAATGTCGCCAAGAGTGTACTCTTTGGTTTTTGGCTTTACGCTATCAATTTTTTTCTGTGTAAGCATGATTCACCTTTGGCGAGCTGTTTTGGGGAACACCTTGGGGAACAGTTTAGATGATTTCTTCTGATGCTGCAAGATAGCAATTGATGGGCTTAAAAATATTAACATATTGAAAATTAACAAAAATATTTTTAATTTTATACTTCTTGATATTCGCTGATAGGCTAAATAACCCTTATGGGGTGCAAGGGGTCGCGAGTTCAAATCCCGCCGCTCCGACCATCTCTTTATTTCCTCAAAATGTCTCTTAATGCGATGAGCCACTGCTAACAAATTTAGCAGTAAAACTTTTACAAATCATTAACCTGTTTTACTTTTTAGTTACAGCAATTTTTAACAAAAGTTTTATACTATTCTCAAGTTTCAAACTCTTTTGTTACTTCACTGTTATCTCCCTTAATGTAGTCACTCGCCACTTTTTTCGGTGGCATTTTTTTTGCCCAAAACTTTTGTAATATGGCTGGTTTTTCATTGGTAGATTAGGTACGCTAGTATCTTTTATGCAAAGATCGGTGTATGAAAAAAATCCGAAAATTAAAGCGGCAAAAGCACATTAAAAAAATTGGCATGGCACCGGGCTCATTGGTTTATGTTGGCTCGCAAGAATATGCGCAGCCAAATTTTGAGCCGATTATCACTTTAATTGAGTACCAATCTGACAGGTTAAATGAACGGACGCTGTCGTTAGAAGAGCTTTCGACTCTTGATTTAGAAAAATATCTTCAAAATCAACAGAAAATTTGGTTGAATGTGCATGGTGTGCATGTGCCTGAATTTATACAAAAAATTGGCGATATTTTTCACTTACACCCTTTGGTGCTGGAAGATATCTTAACCACCCACCAACGACCAAAACTAGACTTATTTGGTCATTATTTATTTTTAGAAGCACGCAGTTTTGAGTTTAACACGCAGGCCTTAAGCATGGATTCCGAGCAGATTGGCGTTGTGCTTGGGCAACATTTTTTGCTGACTTTTCAAGAGCGTTCTACGGGAATTTTTGAGCCGGTACGTGAACGTTTGCGCGCAGAGCAATCACTAGTGCGCGAGCAGGGTGTGGATTACTTAGCTTATGCTTTGCTTGATTGTATTGTTGATCGTTACTTTAATGTGCTAGAGCAGGTTAATGATGTGAGCGAAACTTTTGAAGAGAATATGCTCAACAAAACGGCACGTGTGGAGCTACATCAAATTCATCAGCTTAAACACCTTTCAGTGGAGTTAAGGCGCGCCGTATGGCCTTTGAGAGAGGTGTTAAATAGTCTGGTTCGCAACGAACTTGGCTTTTTTAAACCGAGCACCTTGCCTTATTTGCGCGATGTGTATGACCACACGGTCAATTACATTGAATCGTTGGAGTCTATCCGTGATGCGCTTGCTGCGATGATGGATATTTACATGGCTAGCGTAAGCCAACGCGTGAATTTAGAACTGCGTGCACTCACTGTAGTGACCATGCTATTTATGCCTGCCACGTTGATTACCGGGATTTTTGGCATGAACTTTGAACATATGCCGTTTTTAAAAGACCATGATGGTTTTTGGTGGGCGCTTGGTTTGATGGTTGCAATCGCAGCAATCATGTTGCTGATTTTTTGGCGGCGGCAATGGGTGAACCGTAAAATTTTTTCAGTAGATAATAGTGAAAATTGATGAAGTAAAGCAGGCTTGATTTTCCTGCTTGTTTCCCCACTAGATTTGTACTAGGCTGAAAGTGATATCTGGGGGAGTCATCATGCGCCGCATCCTTTTCATTTTAGCCATGCTCATTTCAATCGGCACTGCTTTTTGGTGGTTTAGCCGACCAAAACTAATCGATGTTGCGCTTATAGACGTCAGTAATGGTAAGGTGGAAGCCAGTGTAGCTAATACACGAGCTGGAAGTGTTGAAGCTTGTCTACGTACCCGCCTTTCACCGATTATCGGAGGGCGAATCGCTTATTTGGGCGTAAAAAAAGGCGATCAAGTCAAAAAAGGTCAAGTGTTGTTGCGCCTTTGGAGCGAGGATCAACAAGCGCAAAAAAACCTAGCACAAACTCAGGTGAATCTCAGCAGCAAACGCATTGCCGAAGCTTGTGCGCTTGCAGATGGTGCAGAGCGAGAAGCAGCGCGGATGGCAGAATTGCGCGCTAAAAATTTCATTTCCCAAAGTGGTGAGGAAAAATCTCGTTACGAGGCGCAATCGCGTCGCGCCGCCTGCAATGCTGCACGCGCAGATGTGACGCAGGCACAAGCTCGCGTCAATGTCACCAAGGTTGAACAAGATCGAACCGTTTTGATTGCGCCGTTTGATGGTGTGGTGGCGGATATCGTCGGCGAGCTTGGCGAATATACAACGCCTTCACCCCCGGGTGTGGCGACCCCGCCAGCCATTGATTTAATTGACAACTCTTGTTTGTACATTGAAGCGCCGATGGATGAGGTGGATGCGCCAAAAATACGCGTTGGGCAAGTCGCGCGGGTTACTTTGGATGCGCTTCCGGGCAAGGTGTTACCCGGCCATGTGAGGCGCGTTGCTCCCTATGTGGTGGCAGTGGAGAAGCAAGCGCGGACGGTGGATGTGGAAGTAGACCTAGAAAATACTGAAGATGTGAAGCATTTGTTGGTTGGTTACAGTGCAGATGTCGAAATTGTGTTAGATAGCCGCGACAATGTGTTGCGCGTACCAACATCAACCTTGATGGAAGGAGGAAAAGTGTTGGTTTATCTGCCAGAAAAAAAGACACTTGAAGAGCGCGCGGTGAAAACGGGTGTGAGCAACTGGGAATACACCGAAATTGTGAGTGGCCTCAAACAAGGTGATCAGGCAGTGACTTCGCTAGAACGAGAAGGCGTGAAAGCGGGTGCGCTGGTGCAGCCTGAGCCTACCAACAGCGCTGCAAAGGTGAAGTAATCGTGGTTGATCCAAATCAGGCGCAATCTGGCGTTGAGCTTATTTCGCTACAAGGCATAGAGCGCACTTTTTTGCTTGGTGACAGCAAAGTACATGCATTGTGTGATGTCAATCTGCACATTCAGCTTGGCGAGTACATTTCAGTGATGGGGCCGTCTGGTTCTGGAAAATCGACCTTATTGAATATGATCGGCCTATTGGATAGGCCAGACGCGGGGACTTATTTATTAGAGGGCCGCGATGTAACTACTTTGAGTCCGGATGAGTTAGCCAAGGTTCGTAGTGAGCGCATTGGTTTTATTTTTCAAAGTTTTCATTTGGTTTCGCGCCTGACTGCGGCAGCAAATATTGAGTTGCCACTGATATTGGCTGGTATGTCAACCAGCGAGCGCAGCAAGCGTGTTGCGCAGGCGTTACAAGAATATGGTTTAACCGAACGTGCAAACCATCGACCCAATGAACTTTCCGGCGGACAGCAGCAGCGCGTGGCGATTGCGCGCGCCACCATTTTGCGCCCCGCAGTGTTGCTAGCAGATGAACCCACTGGCAATTTGGATCGTGCAACGGGCGTAGAGGTTGTAAGGCTATTGGAAGCGTTGAATACGCAAGGCATGACGCTGATTGTGGTAACGCATGATCATGCGTTGGGTGCACGCGCCAAGCGCCAGATTCGCATGGAAGATGGCGTGGTAGTCAGTGATGTTACGAACGCGCTGACACCTTCATGAAAATTGCAGATACATTCCGCTATGCCACCCAAGCTGCCATGGGGACGCCATTACGCACGGGTTTGTTGATGTTGGCAATGTCAATCGGCGTGGCTGCCGTGGTCATGTTGACAGCATTGGGTGATGGCGCGCGCCGTTATGTCGTGAATGAGTTTTCTGCGATTGGTTCTAATCTGGTCATTATTTTACCTGGGCGCTCCGAAACGCGCGGTTTCAACCCCGCGAATCTGGTAACCAGTACGCCGCGCGATTTAACGGTAGAAGATGCCGTGGCTTTGTTGCGCATTTCTGGCGTAATGCGCGTTGCGCCCATTACCGTAGCAACCACTGAAATTAATGCCGCTGGTAAGCTGCGCGAAGCCATGATGGTGGGTACAAATGCAGATTTTATCCATGTCCGTCAGTTAAAAATAGGCTTGGGGCGTTTTTTGAACAGCGCATCAATAGGGCATGGGGCCGCGGAAGTTGTGCTTGGGAGCAAAATTAGGCAGGACATTTTTGGCAATGACAACCCACTCGGCAAAACAGTGCGCGTGGGTGATCGACGTTTACGCGTCGTGGGCGTGCTGGCAGCGGGCGGACATGGGATGGGCATGTCCACCGACGAGTTAGTCGTCGTGCCAGTGTCGCTAGCGCAAGCGATGTTGAATTCAAATACGTTATTTCGCATTTTGGTTGAGGCGCGCAGCCGAGACCAATTACACGAAGTGAAAGCGCGTGTGCTCAAGATGATTACTCAGCGGCATGAGGGAGAAGAAGACATTACTGTGATTACGCAAGATGCGGTATTACAAACGTTTGACAAAATTCTTGGTGTGTTGACACTTGGTGTGGCTGGCATTGCCGCAATTAGTTTGGCGGTCGCTGGTATTTTAGTCATGAACGTCATGCTGGTTTCTGTCAGCCAGCGTACAGCAGAAATCGGTTTATTAAAGGCATTGGGGGCGACTTCTAACGCAGTGCGACAACTTTTTTTAGTTGAAGCTGTGCTGCTTTCACTCTCTGGTGCTGTGATTGGGGTGGCGCTTGGATATTTGGGGGCAGGCGCTTTGCGGCAGGTTTATCCTACTTTTCCTGCTTATCCACCGATGTGGGCCGTATTAGCTGGCTTTGGTACAGCCATGATTTCTGGTGTGATTTTTGGCGTGATGCCAGCGCGCCGCGCGGCCAACCTTGATCCGATACAAGCATTGTCGAGGCGATAATTATGTTATTGAAAGACGCTACGCAATTTGCTTACCACGCGATTAACGCGCATCGCATGCGCAGCTTTCTCACGCTGTTAGGGATCGCTGTTGGGATTGCAGCAGTGATCTTACTCACTTCAATTGGTGAGGGTGTGCACCAATATGTGTTGGCTGAATTTTCACAGTTTGGTACCAATGTCATCGGCATCGCACCTGGTAAGGTGAAAACCGGTGGTCAGCCGCCTTCGGGTATCCCCACTACAGCAAGACTGCTCACGATGGAAGATGCGAAAGCCCTACGAAAAATAACACACGTTGAGGCCGCGTCTCCCACGGTATTTGGTAATTCTGAAGTCGAAGCCAATGGACGGTTACGTCGTAGCACAATCTATGGTGTCGATGCAGACTTTACGCACGTATTGCGTTCGACCGTGAGCATCGGCAGCTTTTTGCCGCGAGAAAATGCTGGGGGCGCACGCAATCTAGTGGTTCTAGGTAGTAAGTTGCGAAGTGAGTTATTTGGTAACGAAAATCCCCTAGGTGCAAAAGTCCGCATCGGTGGTTTGCATTTTCGCGTGATCGGCGTGATGGCAAGCAAAGGCCAGTTTTTAGGGATCGATCTGGATGACACCGCATTTATTCCTGCAGCCCGTGCCTTGGAGTTATATAACCGTGATGGCCTGATGGAAATTCATGTAATTTACGGTGAGTCAGCGAGTTCTGCTGCGATTGTTGAGCAAATTAAGCGGATACTCACCTTACGGCATGGTGCGGAAGATTTTACTGTCACTACTCAGGAAGACATGTTAGAAACCCTCTCAAGCATTTTGAATATTCTTACTATGGCGGTTGGTGCGCTAGGCGGTATCTCATTATTGGTTGGTGCGGTGGGCATTGTGACGATCATGACGATATCGGTCACAGAGCGTACCAATGAAGTTGGTTTGTTGATGGCGCTGGGGGCGAGAAGAAGCACTGTGCTGGGGCTATTTTTGGGGGAGTCCGTTTTGCTTTCGGCAGTGGGCGGCGCGCTAGGGTTATTACTTGGCGTTGGCATTGCGCAAATTTTGCGATTTGTTGCGCCGAATATGCCTGTACATACGCCTTGGCGTTTTGCGCTTGGCGCATTCATTATTTCGGCAGTGATTGGCCTGCTGGCTGGCGTGATGCCAGCTAGAAAAGCGTCACGCTTAGACCCGATCAATGCGTTGCGGGCGGAGTAGTGCTTGAGTCGTCAGGTTGTTTTGCTTTTTCTGACGATAACGCCAAACAAACAAAAAGATAATTCCCGCGACATTGGGGAACCAGATAAACCAGTTTGACCACGGAACCCCGTCAATTTTAAAGTCAGAAATTGGCCAAAAAAGTGGCGTAGGAAAATATTGAAAGCTGTGGAATGGAAAATCCAACACAATATGGAAAGGCCAGCCTAGCATTGCAAACGCATAATCTTTACGCCAAAGCGCCACGAGCCCAATGATCGGCAAGCAAATCACAAAACTGTGGCCGATGCTGTAAGTTAAAAACAGCCAGCTCGGTAAAGTTGCTAGCGGCGGTGGGCCAAACTGATAACTGCCGTCGATCAAGCGCATCACCAAAAAAATACCAAACGACATTAAATCTGGCATTGCCCCAAAAAACAGCGCTATTTTTGCGTAGCGCTTGTAGCCAAACAGGCCGTAGCCCCAAAGGGCGTGGCTGAGTGTATCCATTTATTTCAAACTTTCTTTAATGAGTTGTGCGTAGTGTTTGCGTATCTTAGCCGCTTTTGGCGCCGCCACAGCTAGGCAATAAGGTTGGTTTGGATTTTTTGCAAAATAATATTGGTGATAATCTTCTGCCGGGTAAAAAGTGGATGCGTCGTTGATTTCAGTCACAATTGGCGCGTTGTAAATGGCTGCGTTATTGAAGGCATCAATCACTTTTTGCGTACTTTCACGTTGCGCCGCATCTTGGCAAAACACGGCAGAGCGATACTGCGTACCAATATCATTGCCTTGGCGATTGGGCGTGGTCGGGTCGTGTGCCACCAAAAAAATCTCTAACAGTGTTTCAAAACTGATAATGTTAGTATCGAAAGAAATTTTGATCGCTTCAGCATGGCCGGTATCACCATTGCAAATATCTTTGTAAGTTGGGTTAGTTGTATGCCCGCCGATGTAACCTGAAACCACTTGGCTCACCCCTTTAAGTTGGTTAAATACTGGCTCGGTGCACCAAAAACAGCCGCCAGCAAAAATCGCGATGTGTGTCTGCATAAATAAATCTCTTATATGTTTGTTGATATGTTTGTTGGCTTCATGGATGTTTCATGAATTCGAGTGGTTTTCGGGTAAAATAGCGGTTTAATTTCATCCATTCTAGCTTAAATTTATGCCCACTTCTTCTATGCTAAGTCTCCGTGGCAGTGTTGCTGTTTCGCCTTTTCGTCTTGAAAAAATCTTAAACGCCTTAAAAAAATCTGTGCCAGATGTTGCGCATATCTCTACTGAGTTTTGGCACTTTGTTTGGTCGCATGAGGCCTTGAGCGACTTACAAAAAAATACCTTAGAACAAATTTTGACCTACGGCCCAGCGGCTAACGTGGAAGAAAGTCGTGGTGCATTATTTTTGGTGATTCCACGCATCGGTACGATTTCACCTTGGGCTTCCCGTGCTACAGATATTGCCAAACATTGTGGGCTGGAAAATATTGAGCGCATTGAGCGCGGCATTGCTTACCATGTGACCAAGCAAAATGGCGCGGCGTTCACCGATGCTGAAAAATTAGCCGTTAAACAATTGATTCACGACCGCATGACCGAAACCGTGGTTGAACAATTAAGCGATGCCGCACGTTTGTATCACGAAGCAACGCCTGCGCCATTGAGTACCGTGGATATTTTGGCTGGTGGCAAAGCAGCGCTGAACCTTGCCAATAATGATTTAGGCCTCGCGCTCTCACCCGATGAAGTGGATTATTTATTTGAAAACTATACGCGCATGGGTCGCAACCCGACTGATGTTGAGTTGATGATGTTTGCGCAAGCAAACTCGGAACATTGCCGCCACAAAATTTTTAATGCCGATTGGGTGATTGATGGCGAGCAACAGACGCAATCTTTATTCGCCATGATACGCAACACACACAAACTCAACCCGAGTAAAACGGTGGTCGCGTATGCGGATAACGCTTCGATTGTGGCGATGGGCGAAAAAGGCGAAAAAACGCAACGTTTTTACCCGAGTAGCGACGGCAAATATGATTTTGTCGCGCAAGAAACCCATTATTTAATGAAGGTGGAAACGCATAACCACCCAACGGCTATTTCACCATTCGCGGGTGCGGCAACGGGTGCAGGCGGTGAAATCCGTGACGAAGGCGCGACCGGTCATGGCTCTAAGCCAAAAGCGGGGTTGACAGGTTTTTCAGTGTCCAATTTGCAAATTCCAGAATTTACTCAACCTTGGGAAAAAGATTATGGCAAGCCTTCGCGCGTGGCTTCCGCTTTGCAAATCATGATCGACGGGCCTTTGGGTGGCGCAGCCTATAACAATGAATTTGGTCGCCCAAATATTGCGGGTTATTTCCGCACCTTTGAGTTGGAATCCCAAGATTCAAATGGAAAGCCCGAGGTGCGTGGCTACCACAAGCCGATTATGTTGGCGGGCGGCGTAGGTAATATCGCGGCTGAGCATTCATATAAAAAACCGATTCCTGCAGGGGCGGCGTTGATTCAATTGGGTGGCCCAGCCATGCTGATTGGCTTGGGCGGTGGCGCCGCTTCGAGTATGGATACAGGTGCAAACGCGGAAAATTTGGACTTTGACTCCGTACAACGCGGTAACCCAGAGTTGGAACGTCGTGCACAAGAAGTCATTGACCGCTGCTGGCAATTGGGCGAAAACAACCCAATTCTCAGCATTCACGATGTTGGCGCGGGTGGGATTTCAAACGCGTTCCCAGAGTTAGTGAATGATGCAAAAGTCGGCGCAATTTTCCAACTACGCGATGTGCATAACGAAGAACCCGGTATGTCGCCACGCGAAATTTGGAGTAACGAGGCGCAAGAGCGCTACGTGATGGCGATTGCACAGGAAGATTTGCCGCGCTTTGAAGCGATTTGCGAGCGTGAACGTTGCCCGTTTGCGGTAGTGGGTGTCGCGACTGAAGAACGCCATTTAACGGTGGAAGACAGCCATTTTGGTAATAAACCGGTCGATATGGATTTGTCCGTGTTACTCGGTAAGCCTCCAAAAATGTTGCGTGATGTGAAATCTGCAAAGCCAACACTTAAAAAGTTTGATACTTCCAGCATTGATTTAAAAGACGCGGCTGCCCGCGTGTTGCGCTTGCCGGGTGTGGCAGACAAAACGTTCTTGATTACGATTGGCGACCGCTCTGTCACTGGCTTGGTGGCACGCGAGCAAATGGTGGGGCCTTGGCAAGTGCCCGTGGCTGATGTGGCGGTGACGCTCGCGGGTTACGAAACCTACAAGGGCGAAGCCTTTGCGATTGGTGAAAAAGCGCCATTGGCCTTGATTGATGCGCCTGCTTCAGGCCGCATGGCGATTGGCGAGGCGATTACCAATATTGCTGCGAGTTTGATCGACAATATTGCTGACTTAAAACTGTCTGCTAACTGGATGGCACCAGCAGGTCATGCTGGCGAAGATGCCGCGTTATTCGCCACGGTCAAAACTGTTGGCATGGAATTTTGCCCGGCATTAGGCGTGAGCATTCCGGTCGGTAAAGACTCGATGAGCATGAAGACTGTTTGGTCAGAAGATGGCGCGAATAAATCTGTTACCGCGCCAATCTCATTGGTCGTGACTGCGTTTGCTGAAACGTTAGACGCGCGTAAAACCTTGACGCCGCAACTGATTACTGATGTGCCGAGCAAATTACTTTTGATTGATTTGGGCGCGGGCAAAAACCGCATGGGCGGCTCCAGCCTTGCACAAGTGTTTGCTAGCGTTGGCGATGAAGCGCCGGATATTGAAAATGCTGCGTGCTTAAAACTATTTTTTGAACAAATTCAAACGCTTAACCTCAGTGGAAAATTGCTGGCTTATCATGATCGTTCAGATGGTGGCTTGTTTACTACTTTGTTAGAAATGGCATTTGCCGGGCGTTGTGGCCTGCAAGTGGACATTTCTACGTTAATGCACGCCGCAACGGATGCCGCAAGTGTGTTATTTAACGAAGAATTAGGCGCGGTGATTCAAGTAAATACAGATGATGCGCCAACAATTTTGGCGCAACTTAACCAAGCATTTGGCGCAACGTTGGCGCATGAAGTTGGCGCAGTGGTGGCAGAAAATGAAATTTTCGTCGCCGCCAACGGTAAAAATATTTTTGCCGATGCGCGCGAGCATTTGCACCGCATGTGGTCAGAAACCACTTATCAAATGCAAAAAATGCGTGACAATCCAAGCTGCGCGCAGCAGGAATATGACCGTATTTTAGATACGCAAGACCGCGGTTTATTTGCAGAACTCTCGTTTGACCCGAAAGAAGATATTGCTGCACCTTACATTGCAACTGGCGTGCGCCCAAAAATGGCGATTTTGCGTGAGCAAGGGGTAAACGGCCACGTGGAAATGGCCTATGCTTTCCACCGCGCAGGCTTTGAGGCGGTCGATGTGCATATGAGCGACATTATTGCTGGCCGCATTTCACTTAAAGATTTTGCTGGTTTTGTGGCTTGTGGTGGATTCTCGTACGGTGACGTGCTGGGCGCCGGTGAGGGCTGGGCAAAATCTATTTTATTCAACGCCCGTGCGCGCGACGAATTTTCAGCCTTTTTCCATCGTAGCGACAGCTTTGCTTTAGGGATTTGCAATGGCTGCCAAATGATGAGTAATTTGCGCAGTTTGATTCCTGGCGCTGCGCACTGGCCGCATTTTGTGAAAAATCAGTCCGAGCAATTTGAAGCGCGCTTGGCGATGGTGGAAATTTTAGACTCACCGTCACTCTTTTTTAGCGGCATGATAGGCAGCAAAATGCCTATCGCTGTTGCGCATGGTGAAGGCTTTACGGAATTTTCTCACGCGGACGATGTCAATGCAGTGTTGGCACAAAAGTTGGTGACGGCGAGATTTATCGATCATGCTGGGTTGCCAACCACGCGTTATCCATTTAACCCAAACGGTTCGCCGCAAGGAATTACTGGCTTAACGTCAACGGATGGGCGTTTTAGCATCATGATGCCGCATCCGGAGCGCGTGATTCGCCAAGTACAAAATACTTGGCAAGCGTGTGGTGATGTAGAAGACAGCGCGTGGATGCGCATGTTTAGAAATGCGAGAAAATTTTTGCTTTAATGATTTTGCTTAAGCGCAAATTTTCTGCCAAGTGATAAAGTGTGTTGTTTAATGCATATCAGCAATTGGCAATAAAATACAAATTTAAAACGCCTAGATTTTAAATGTTTTAAAATTAAAAATTACTTTGGAGAATAGTTGTATGAAAATGTTAAAGGGTTTATTAGTAGCCTTGGTTATGGGTTTTTCGTTAAGCGGCTTTGCGCTCACTGATGACGACTATATGGTGTTCACTGAAGCGCTGAACACAGGCGACACCAAAGTAGTGAAAAAATTTGTAGAATCTGACCCTACACTGGTTAATCAAAAGTTTTTTGCGTGGGAGCCATTGCAAATGGCGGCTTCAAAAGGGCATTTAAACACGGCAAAATATTTATTGGAAAAAGGCGCAGATAAAGATTATGTGCATCCAGCCAGCCAGAACACAGCCTTTCATATGGCGGCGTTTAGCGGGAATAAAGAGTTGATGAAACTTTTGGCAACAGCGGGTGCTGACGTCAACAAAAAACTTAAAGGCGATGTTTCGTTAGTACGTTATTTTAAAGATCAAGGCCAGCCGGAAATGGCAGCATTTTTGGAATCACTAGGCGTGAAAAATGACGGTTGCCAAGAAGAGAAGTGTTTTTAATCGAGACAAAAGATATACTGTGTGACGTATATCACAGTTAAATCAAAATAATGCAGTAATGATAGGCGGGCTTATTTTCGGGATAATGTCCAATGCGAAAAGATCAGACTACATTGAAGTTAGCCATTGGGTTGATATACCTGATGGCTTTTTCTTTTGCCTTTGCGGCTGAACATCAACCCAGAAACGACATCAATAATGAGCATATCCGCACGTTGGCGGCTTCATGTGCTGCTTGTCATGGGCATGCTGGCAATCCGGTTGAGGTTGACGCAACGCAAAAAAATCTACAACTTGCCGGCGAAGATAAACAAAAGCTGATCGATAAACTATTGAGTTTTCGATCTGGCCAAGTGGAATCTACAGTGATGCATCATCATGCAAAAGGGTTGACTGAGGCTGAAATCACCGCCCTTGCCATATTTTTTTCGCAGCAACAGAAAAATGTAAACCCTGCTTTGGCGAATCAAACGTATCTTGTACCTAAATTGCAATAAGGAGCACGAGATGAACAATCATCGTAGAGATTTTATCAAGCTCGCGGGTTTAGGTGTTGTGAGCACATTCACCCCTTATCAAGCTGTATTTGCGCGCGGTCAAAAACCACCGTTAGGGCGCGTGGTGGTGATTGGTGGTGGATTTGCTGGTGCAACGGCGGCTAAGTATATGCGCTTATGGAGCCAAGGCAATATTGAAGTGGTGGTGGTTGAGGCAAATACGCAGTTTGTATCATGCCCGATGAGTAATTTGGTGTTGGGTGGCAACCGAACAATAGACGACCTCACGTTTGGCTATGAACTTTTGAATAAAAATCATGGCATTACTTGGCTGCATGATACGGTGACTGAGCTTGATACAGGAGCAAAAAAAGTAAAACTGGCACGAGGTGAGTTGCAATATGACCGTTTAGTGATTGCGCCGGGGATCGATTTTATGTACGAACATCTGCCGATGTTAGAAAGTCCCGACGCGCAAAAAAAAATTCCCCATGCTTGGAAGGCTGGTTGGCAAACTGTCAATTTGCGACAGCAATTAGAAGCCATGCCCGATGGTGGTGTGTTTGTCATGCACATCCCCAAATCTCCTTACCGTTGCCCGCCGGGCCCGTATGAGCGGGCGTGCCAAGTGGCGTTTTATTTTAAACAGCACAAGCCAACATCTAAGGTAGTCATTTTAGATGCCAATGGCGAAATTATTTCTAAAAAAGCGTTGTTCGCCAAAGTGTTTAACGAAGATTATGCGGGCATCGTTGATTACCAGCCGAATCAAAATTTAGTCAGCGTGGATGTGGCGACAAAAACCGTGAAAACCGAGTTTGATACGTTTAAAGCGGATGTGCTCAATATCATTCCACCGCAGCGCGCAGGCAAAGTGGCGCAAATGGCACAACTTAATAATATTGATGACCGCTGGTGCGAGGTGGATTTTTTAACCTATGAGTCGAAAATTGCGCCAAATGTGCATGTGATAGGTGATGCAACCTCAGCCGGTGTGCCAAAATCTGCCCATATCGCCACTAGTCAAGCCAAAGTGTGCGCCAGCGCTATCGTGCAATTGATGTCAGGTTTGCTGCCAGACCCCGCGCCCGTATTTGCCAACACCTGCTACAGTTTTGTTAACGATGTGGCGGCGATGCATGTAGCCAATGTGTATCGTTACGATGAAACGAAAAAAATCATGGTGAGTGCCGAAGGTGGCGGCGTTTCCAAAGCGCCAACGGTTGAAGAGGGCGAGTATGCGCTGCGCTGGGGGCAAAATATTTGGGCAGACACTTTAAGTTAAGGGCGCACGCAGATTTGGTGATTGCACGGACAAAGTAATATGTTGAAATTATTAAAGTTCTTCCTCGCCCTTTTAATTACCTTTACCGTGTTGGTAGGTATTGGTAATGCGTTTGCCAGTTATCTTAAAACCCAACAGGCAAACGAAAAAATAGCTGCGTTACAACTACCTCAGAATTTTAAAGTTCAGATATTTGCTGGACATAGCAGTGATCAAAAACTGGATGGTGCGCGTTTAATGACGCTTGGCCAAGACGGGCATTTGTATTTAAGTATGCCCAAGCAAGGCAAAGTGGTGATGTTGCCTGATGAAAATCAAGATGGTGTGGCTGATAGAGTCGTGCTGGTGGCTGACAATTTGAATGCACCACATGGTTTAGCGTTTGCTGGAGAAACCTTATATGTGGCGAATCAAGATGGTGTCGTGCGTTTGGATAAAACTGATGGGCAATGGCCAGCAACAAAAATCACGCCGATTATCAAGAATCTTGCAACTGGTGGGCATACCTTAAAAACTATCAAAGTCGGGCCAGATGGTTATTTATATTTAAATGTGGGCTCAAGTTGCAATGTATGCGTGGAAGAAGATAGCCCGCGCGCTACGATTCATCGCTACACCTTAGAAGGCAAACCTGCTGGGCATTTAATAACTTTAGGGCGCCATGCGCAAAGCCCAGTTTGGGCTGCGGGCCTAAGAAATTCACAAGGGTTTGTATGGCACCCCGTCAGCGGTGAAATGTTTGCTACCAACGAAGGTGCGGACAACCGCTCAGAATTTAAAAACGGGAAAGTGAATGACGAGTTACCGCCAGAACATTTGAACAAAGTTATCGGCGGACAACATTACGGCTGGCCATATTGTTGGGGAAAAGAAGCGGATGGCACACAGTTTGCAGACCCCAATTTTGTCGGGGAGCCTAATTTTTGCAAAACGACACAAGCGCCAGCCATCATGTTTACCTCGCATTCCACACCAATTGGCATCACGTTTTTAGATAGAGCGAATGTGCCGGAGGACTACAAAAAAGATGCTTTGGTCGCCATGCACGGCTCTTGGAACCGTAAACAACTTTCTGGCTACAAAGTGGTGCGGGTGAGGTTTAATGAAGCGCATCAACCAGTGGCAGTGGAAGATTTTGTGACCGGTTGGTTAAATAAAAACACTGCTTGGGGCCGGCCCGTAGACGTGGTCGTGGGGAACGATGGTGCGATTTATTTGTCCGATGATAAGACAGGTTTGATTTATCGGATACGTTATCAGTCTTCGATCAAATAATTACTTTAGGAATTTTATGAGGTTATTTGTCATTATTTCATTGTTAAGTTTAGCTGTTAGTGCGTCATCACATGCTGAGCAAATGCAGTCATCACTTTATATCAACTCTAACGTGTATAAATTGCACGGTCATTTGGTGAGTCCATACCAAGAGCATTGGTTTGATCAAGCGGCATTGTTTGTACCAGCCGCCAAACAAATATTGCAGGAAAAATATCCTAACTTAAGTTTGTGTCAATCTGGCGAGACTGCGAACCGTGTGATCAAATTAACCCCCGATGTTTTTTATAACCCACAATTTCGCGTGCTACATGGTAAAGTCACGGCGAATGTTTACTCAGGTGGTGGTACTCTGCTTGGTGTTTATGTGGGGAAATCGCAGCAACCGAGTAGCATTGATGTGGCGATTGATCGCAACATAGAAAAAGCCTATGCAGCTGCGCTGCTAGATTTGGTGAAAAATTTAGGGTTGAGTCCACAAGCTTACGAAGTGGCATCTGAAGTGAAGTTACCTTGCAATGTAGTCGGCGCACAAGAAGAGCCACAGCGTGGTTTAAATTAAAAATTAAGAGACTTTCAATGAAAAAAAATATATTGGCGTTGGCTATTTTAGGGTTATTTGGACAAAGCATTTTTGCGGCAGATTTAACAGCAGTAACGGGTTTAAAAACACCAGAATCTGTCATCCAAGCCAAAGATGGAAAAGTTTATGTGTCTGAAATCAATGGGTTTGGTGTCGATGGCGACGGCCAAATCTCTGTGATTGAACATGGGAAAGCGAGCGTTTTTTCAACGGGGCTAGATGATCCTAAAGGCTTGGCGATCATTGGTGATTTTCTATATGTCGCGGATAAAACTAAAATCATTAAAATTAATTTGGCTGATGGCAGCCAAAAATCTACTTTTGTTGCAGCCTCTGGTTTTGCTTCGCCACCACAGTTTTTAAATGATTTGGAATCTGACGCGGATGGCAATTTATACGTGAGCGATAGCGGTGATATTTTAGGTTCTGGTAAAGGCGGCATTATTTATAAAATCAACGCCAAGGGTGAAGTGACTAAATTAATTGATGGCACACAAAATGCTGATATCCTGGCACCCAATGGTTTGCTGATTGATCAAGCCTCTAATAAATTATTAGAAGTAGATTTTACTTCCGGCGTGTTGTACCAACTTGAAGGTGTAAATGGTGCGTTGAAAGAAGTCGCGAAAGGTTTCGGTGGTGGTGATGGTATTGTGCAAACCAACGGTAAACTGTATGTCAGCGATTGGAAATCTGGCAAAGTGTTTGCGGTAGATGCGCAAGGTGTCGTAACTTTGTTGAAGTCTGGCTATCAATCAGCTGCGGATATTGCGCTCACGACAGATGGTAATACGATCATGGTGCCGGATATGAAAGCTGGTGTGCTGGATTTTATTTCGTTACAGTAGATTTTTCGCTGCGATTCGCTAACCATCTACCAATCCATGTTTGCGGCAGTTCTTGTTGTGTTACTAAATAGTGGAGTGTTTTTAAGTCGTTGAGTACATAGCGCTGGGTAGGTTTTGCGTTATCCAGTCCGCAACACAATATTTTATCGCCTACCATTAGTGAGGTTTGTGCGTCCGGCAACAATATTCTCTCATCGTTTCTAACCAGCATTAGAATCACAATCGGCAATACTTCTTGACCGGTATTGGGATTTTTGATGATGTCAGCAAGCTTAATAATCTGTCCTTGTTCCATCAGCGCGCACACGGCTTCCGCTTGTGTTGTTGTGATTAAAATATCCCAAGTATCAGGTACAAACTCCCCCAAAATACTGACGAGTTTGGCGATGGCGGCATTTGCCCAAGAGTTTGGTTTTTGCCGTGATAGCGCTAGAAACTCAGCGAGCATGGGCGACAACATGTAAGAAAGGCAGGTATGCGCGATAACATCACTCGGTTGCATGGTAATGTCAGCATTAAAATGCGCAAACAATGGTTCATTGTGGCCTTTGTTTTTGCGGATAATCACAAATAAATCTGGATTTAACTCCAGTGCGGTCATCACAATTGAGAGATTATTAATGTCGTTATCTGTCCCCGCCACAATGCCAACAGCTTTTTTAATATTGGCTTCTAACAAAATATGGGCTTCTACGCCGCTACCAACAATACAGTTTGTGCAGCCCGTTCTGGCAGGGTCGGCCTCGATAATGTTTAGTTCAGAGGCTTCTGACATTAAACTACTGACGACTGCCTTCCCAAAGCGGCCATAGCCACATACTACCCATGCCCCTTGAGGTATTTCAGCAGGTGGTTTCACTTCTTCACCTGGGATGTTGGTGAGCCATTCATGTAATAAGTAAGAGCCCAAGGCGTTAACTCGTATTGATAAATGTTCACCAAAAATTTGATAAGGATTGATGATATGGTCTGTCCCGAAGGAGGCCATGTTTGCGGCGATCACTTCGTTTTCAACGCGGGCAAGCACAGGGAGTTTTGGTCGAATTAATTTTACCGCGACAGAAATGGCCAAATTCGCATGGTCGTCATTCGTCAATGCTGCGACCCCCTGGCACATGGGGTTTTGAAGTCCAGCGTATAAAAGCACCTCAGGTAGCTTAGCATCGACACATAAGTGCGGAATATGAAACTGATGGTCAGTCATTTCAAGTGCTTGCACCCGCTCTTGTTGAATTTCAAGCACAACAACACGTAGTTCGTTTTTGTCTAGCGCCTGTACTAATTCGCGACCCGTTTCACCGTAGCCACAAATTAAGTAAAAGGGCTCATGCAGATTGTTGACCGCGTACTGAAACTTGGTGGTGCGAATTGCCTGCTTGAGTGATTGCTCTTGAAACAGCGAGATAATCGCACCAATCGCGTAAAACCACGCGACGACTGAAAGATAAATTGAAAACGTCATCCATAAGCGCTGTTCTTGTGTGAATGGGTAAGGAATCTCACCAAAGCCAATGGTGGTTGCGGTATAACTTAAAATATAAAACGCATCAAAAAAACTAAGATAGACTATTTCCCCAGCGTTATCGACACCGGGAATCATCACAAAGCCGATTAAACTAACGGTATAGCTAAAAATTACAAGCAGCAAAGGCGCACGCATGCGGCGCAAAATCAAAAAAACAATTTGATTAAGATTCACTGGATGAGCCTAAAGAAGATTAGCGACGTAGCGTGACGGTTTCGTAAATCAGCAGCACAACAGAGGTGATGTTGGCAAGAAAAGCCCCGCCGGAAAGCGAAACCACACTGACAATCATTTCTGGCGCATTCGCGTTATCACCTGCGGCTGCCCAGATCACGGCTGCAGCAATGAGTTGCAAATCGGCCACCAAGCTTGTTGCCAGATGAATGGCGCCAATTTGTGTGCGATCACCAAATTTAAGGACTGTGGCGATTAAATTCACCACGATTGCGGCATATAATTCGTAATGAAAATGGTGGCTAGGATTGTCAATTTCACCAACAAAAAAACCAAAATTGAGCGTCATGGCGAGAATAATAAAAAACCCAAAAATTACCTTTTCTAAATTCATGTGTGATTGCTCCTCTTATTTTTTAGTCATTTTAACGTATGAAAACGCCTGAGTTGAGAGAAAAAGCCCTGTATTGGCTAAGTGTAACAGAGGCAGATTGCAAAGCCCAAGGCGTATTGGCGCTGGGTGAGGTTTCTGGCTGGCTTATCGACACGCATACGACGCTGACAGCAACCGTCACTATTCCGGGGCGCCCGCAAAAACCTGAGTTAGTGTCCCCTAAGGCACTGGAAAAACGTTCGATGCGCACTGTTGAGGGTCGCGCGGCACTGGTTCACGCGCTTTGTCATATCGAATTTAATGCAATTAACCTTGCCTTGGATGCTGTGTGGCGATTTACAGAGATGCCAGAACAGTATTATTTAGATTGGCTAAAAGTTGCGGTTGAAGAGGCTAATCATTTTCTGAGGTTAAAACATCACTTAGTTAGTTTGGGGTTTGATTATGGCAGTTTTTCTGGTCATAACAGCCTGTGGGAAATGGTCGAAAAAACGCAATGTGACGTATTGGCGCGTATGGCTTTGGTGCCGCGCACGCTGGAGGCTAGGGGGTTGGATGCTTGCCCGGCGCTGCGAAACAAGCTAGCACAAGTGGGGGATGATGCGGCGGCAAAGATTTTAGATATTATTTTGCGCGATGAAATTGGCCATGTGAAGATTGGCAATACTTGGTTTCATTGGCTTTGCACTGCACGTGGGCTTGATCCAATCACAACGTTTTCAGCACTGTGTGAAACTTATAAAGCGCCAACGTTAAAACCGCCGTTTAATTGGGAAGCCAGAAAACAGGCTGGTTTTAGCGAGGCTGAACTGGCTTATTTAAATGGTGAATTTTTATAGCGCCCATTGAGTAATCTTGTTAGACAAGGAATAAGTGCTTACTAGATTGTGAGCAAATATTTTACGCCATCCAAGCCAACAACATTGATCGCATAAGTCGCTTGTGCTTGTACCACAGGTTTTGCATGGTAGGCCACACCAATGCCGGCGGCGGACATCATTTTTAGGTCGTTCGCACCGTCGCCAATAGCAATCGTTTGTTGAGGTTGTAGACCAAGCTGGTCGCGCAGTTTGGTGAGTTCATCGGCTTTGCGTTGCGCATCGACAATCACACCCAAAATATTGCCAGTGAGTTTGCCATCAACAATTTCCAACGTGTTAGAAACCGCATAATCCAGCCCCAGAATCGCCTTCACATGGTTGGCAAAAAAAGTAAAGCCACCGGAAACGACCATCGTTTTGATGTTATTTTCTTTGCAAGCAGCAATCCATTCTTGCGCACCAGGATTAAATTTGAGTCTTTGCTCAATCACTTGATGCAGAGCGCTTTCTGGCAAGCCTTTCAAAAGCGCCACGCGTTTTTTGAGGCTGGCGGCAAAGTCTAGCTCGCCACGCATTGCGGCTTCTGTAATTTCTGCCACTTGCGGCTTAATATTCATCATGTCAGCAATTTCATCGATACACTCAATGGAGATGAGTGTCGAATCCATGTCCATCACGCATAAGCCAAAGCGGTCTAAACGCTGTGCATCTGGTACTAGTGCGCAATCAACTTTTTGTTCGATACAAAATTGCTTAATTTCGTCGATATTGTCATTTTTTGTTGGCAAATAGTATGAAAATTCACCGATCTGCACAAATTGCGCGCTACCACCGATGATGCCGTGGATGTGGCTTAAGTGCGCCACAGTGATGGCGCGTCCCTGTAACACTAATCGCATGATGAGTACCATCAAATGAAAAGCCGCCATTATAGCAGTTGGTCTCGCAGCGCACGCATTTGGTCAGCAAAGCCATTATTTGGAGATGAAATCCATAGGTTTTTTGCATTTGTCTATGTGTTGCTTGATGCTATTCTCCGCATGTGGGCATTTACAACAGTTTAAAACGAGAAAAACATGAAAACCGAATCTTCAGCACTTGCTTGGTTAAATCTACCTAATTTACCCCGGCCGTTAAAAACACTTTTTGTTGGCTATTTGCTTGCGATTGGCGTGGGTTTGGCAATGGCTGGTTTGCAAATTTTACTGACGCACGGTATGGCAGATGGCAAGTTCGGCCTATCTATTGATGATATTGTGTATAGCTATTATGGTGACAAACATCATAGCAAGTTAGCGAGTAAACTCAATGGCTCCATGATAGACAAAGCGCCGCTTCAGGTTCGCCAAGATATTATCAAGTGGGCGGCTGAAGGTGCGCCGCAAGATCAGTGGGAATCACACTATAAGGCGGTGTTCGCGCAGCATTGTATTATGTGTCACGGTCAAATTCCGGGCATCCCAAATTTCACAAACTATGATGAAGTGAAAAAAGCTGCAGCAGTTAACGAAGGTGCATCGGTCAGTGGGTTAACGCGGGTTTCGCATATTCATTTGTTTGGCATTAGTTTTATTTTCTTTTTTATTGCCTTTATTTTTAGCTTCGCAGTGGGTGTGCCTAAAAAAATTAAAGTGATCGCAATTGCTTTCCCGTTTGCATTTTTACTGGTGGATATTTTTTCTTGGTGGTTAACCAAACTTTCCCCACATTTTGCTTGGTTAACAATCATTGGTGGTGTGGGCTATAGCATGGCATCAACGTATATGTGGTTTGTCAGTATGTACCAAATGTTGGTGCTATCGAACAACGGAAAAGTGTATGGCAACGCGTGGGAGCAAGATTTATAGTCGAGGAAGTATTGCTTATAAAAACCAAAAAGCCGCTGACAAAGCGGCTTTTTGGTGGGTGCTTGATTTTAAGTTGAAATAAAACCGATGGGTCGAGTAGTTTTTGCTTTAGGGGCAAATAGATTTTTCAAGGTAGATCTAGTGGCTGGCTCGGCATATTTTGCGATTAGCCAAGAAATTAGCACGCAGGCAATTAAAGGAAGAAGTGAAAGCACATAAACGTTGACCGATGCAAATTGTTCATGAAGCTGCACAATGCTCGAAATTGTCATGTTTTCGTGAATCAAATAGAGCGGATAGCTAATGAATCCAACAAAAGTCAGTATTTTATTGGACAAGATATTTTGTAGCTTTTCACTCACCACTGCGCCAGCAAAAATGCTGATGATCACAGCAAAAGCTAACATGGTTTGTGACATGAAGCCCCCCCAAGTTCTGGCGGCTAAAAGTGCCATGAGTACTGCAGCAATCAATGTCATGATGTGTTTTGAATTGTAGTAACGGTAGAAAAGTGCGCCAGAAGCAAACCAACCATAATATTGATAGTCTAAGCAATTCATCATTTTCACCACCACAGCGGTCGTTTCTGGGCTTAAGTGGGATTGAATCAACCCAAACCCCACAAAGCTAAAAAACATGGCAGAGAGTACCATGATCATGCGTTTCTGACCAATTAAGAAATAGAGCCAGCCAGCCAGCAAATAAAATTGAACCTCGACGAACAGTGACCAAAAGCCATTTTCTAAAACACTCACTTCAGGACCGATAGCGGTTTTATAGAAAAAGTGAGAAATAAATGTCAAACCCGGCAGGCTGTCGATGAGTTTTACATCTCCTAATGGCCGCGCGGTAAATAGTGGCGCGGTGATTAAGATCAGCAGTGTTGCAATCAACATCGCCGGAAAAAGTCTTAACCAGCGTTTGAACATAAAGTCAGACAGTGACTGACATTTTTCTAACGTCATCACAATGACGAAGCCAGAAATGATAAAAAATAGTGGTACCCCTAAATCACCAAACTTGATTAAAGGAAAATCAAAGGTTGGTTGGTAAAATGGCACCAACTCTTGCCATGCGCTAGAGTATGTGTGGTAAAGCACCACCATTAAAATAGCGATACCGCGTAGACCATCTAAAAATTGTATTCTTTGGTTGTCATGCGTTTTCATAGCGTTTTGTCCACTTAATTTTTAGTCTTAAAGTTATGACGCGCATATTTAAAATATAATGAGCGTTTTATCGGCTAAATTATAAAAAAATAAAATTTTTGTGATATAGCCCGTTTGGCTAAGCCTGATAGGCAGCATGCGAATATTTATAAATAGACAAGATTTCTTATGAACTTACACGAATATCAAGCGAAAACTTTGTTGCAAAAATATGGCGTTCCTGTTCCGCGTGGACAGGTCATTTCGCTCGCCAAGGAAACCGCCTCGGCGACTGCCGAAATTCAATCTCAAGCATGGGTGGTGAAAGCGCAAATTCACGCTGGCGGCCGTGGAAAAGCGGGTGGTGTAAAAGTTGTGCAGTCGCCATCTGAGGCAAAAGAAGTGGCGAATGAGTTGCTTGGGAAAACATTGGTGACCTACCAAAACGCTCCAGATGGGCAAGCCGTCAACCAAGTGTTGATCGAAGAAACGTTGCCGATTGCGCGTGAGCTTTATTTATCCATGTTAGTTGATCGTAGCCTAGAGCGCGTTGTTGTGGTGGCTTCAAGTGCAGGCGGGATGGACATTGAGGAAATTGCGCAAACCAGTCCAGAAAAAATTCTGCAAGAAGTGTGTGATCCACTCACTGGTTTAGTCGATTATCAAGCACGTAATTTAGCGTTTAAATTAGATTTAGCCGGGGAGCAAATCAGCGCATTTACAAAAATGCTCAAAGGCTTGTACAAGCTCTTTAAAGAAAATGATTTATCTTTGCTCGAGATTAATCCGTTGGTCGTGACAACGACAGGCAGCCTCTATGCGTTAGATTGCAAAATGAGTATTGATGACAATGCGCTTTATCGCCAAAAATCGTTGGCAGAACAGCGCGATTGGTCACAAGAGGATAGCAAAGAAGCCATTGCGCATCATGCTGGCATTAACTACATTGCGCTTAATGGCAACATTGGTTGCATGGTGAACGGCGCCGGCTTGGCGATGGCGACCATGGATTTGATTAAATTACATGGTGGCGCACCGGCTAATTTTTTGGATGTTGGCGGTGGCGCAACGGCTGAAACGGTTGCGAAGGCGTTCAAAATTATTATTGCTGACCAAAACGTGAAAGCAATTTTGGTGAATATTTTTGGTGGCATTATGCGCTGCGACATTATTGCCGAAGGCATCATTAATGCGGTAAAAGAAGTTGGGTTGAAAATTCCCGTTATTGTGCGTTTAGAAGGTACAAACGTGGAACTTGGGAAAAAAATGTTGCGTGAGAGTGGGTTGAATATTATTTCATCAGACGGTTTAACTGACGCGGCAAAACAAGCAGTGAAGGCGGTCGCATGAGCATATTAGTCAATAAAAATACCAAAGTTTTGTGTCAAGGTTTCACGGGGAAGCAAGGCACGTTTCATTCTGAACAGGCCTTGGCTTACGGCACCAAAATGGTCGGTGGTGTTACGCCGGGTAAAGGTGGTAGTTTGCACTTAGGGTTGCCCGTATTTAATACCATGCGTGATGCGGTGAAAGAAACGGGCGCGAATGCCAGTGTCATTTATGTGCCGCCAGCGTTTGCAGCAGACTCTATTTTAGAGGCATGTGATGCGGGTATTGAGCTGATTATTTGTATCACCGAGGGTATTCCTGTATTGGATATGCTGAATGTGAAACGCGTTTTGCGCACGAACAATGTGAAATTGATTGGCCCTAATTGCCCAGGTGTCATTACGCCAGATGAATGCAAAATTGGCATTATGCCTGCCAGCATTCACCTGCGCGGTAAAGTTGGGATTGTGTCACGCTCTGGCACGCTCACTTACGAAGCTGTGCATCAAACGACTGCGCTAGGATTGGGTCAAAGTACGTGTGTGGGCATTGGTGGTGATCCGATTAAAGGTCTCAATTTTATTGAGTGTTTGCAAATGTTTGAAGCCGACCCTGAAACAGAGGCGATTATTATGGTGGGTGAAATCGGTGGTTCGGATGAAGAGGCGGCGGCTGAATTTATTCAAAGCCATGTCACAAAGCCGGTAGCAGCGTATATCGCTGGGCAAACTGCGCCCGCTGGTAAACGCATGGGGCATGCCGGGGCGATTATTTCTGGGGGTAGTGGCAAGGCGGTGGATAAAATCCGTGCGCTTGAGCGTGCTGGCGTGGTCGTGTCTAGCTCGCCAGCTGGTTTGGGCGAAGCAGTGAAAGCGGCGCTGGATGCGCGTTAAAGAGTAATCTTGATGATGACTAAAAAATCGGAAAATTTAATCGAAGCAAAAGTGAAGCTTCTGGTATCTACGCTGCTTGTTGTGGCTTCGCTATTTTTTTCTGTGTGTGCGCTTGCCGTTGAAAGTATTCCTTTTTTACTCATCGCTTCGGCCAAGGGCGATATCAAAACGGTGAGTGCCATGTTGCAAGGTGGCGTAAATGCGAACACGCAGGATACAGAAGGTGTCACAGCGCTCATGTATGCAGCGCGAAAAAATCGTGCTGAAGTTGTGAAGTTGCTGCTCGAAAAGGGTGCAGATATCAACGCCAAAGACCAAACTGGCTGGACGGCACTGATTTTTGCAACCAAGAAAAATAATTTAGCAACGGTGCAATTACTGTTAGAAAAAGGCGCAGACCCGAATGTGATTGACCCTACTGGTTGGAGCGCGTTTACAGTGGCTTCGGCGGCTGGCTTCTCACAAGTGATCGATGCTTTGGTGCAAAGTGGTGTGGATGTCAATGCAAAAAACGAGGATGGAAAAACCGCACTAATGTATGCCGCCAAAAGTGGCGATGTACCCAGCATTCAAATTTTATTAAATCACCAAGCTGATTTACAAGCGAAAGACAAGTTGGGTGCGACACCATTGATGTATGCCGCGAGGGAAGGGCATGCCAAGGCGATAGAAACCATGTTGGCCATCTTGAATCAGCCCAAGTTTGACAAAAGCCGCACCGACATTGTTAATCAGCAGGATGAAGCCGAGTGGACAGCACTGACCTGGGCTGTAAAAAAATCCAATTTAGAGGCTGCCAAAGTGTTGGTGAATGCGGGGGTAGATGTGAACCAGAAGGACGCGCAAGATACACCGATTTTGCATTTTGCCGTAGATGCCGGAAATTTGGATATGGTGAAATTTTTGCTCGAAAGCAACGTTAATGTGAAAGCCAAAGATAAATATGGTTTAACAGCATTGGTGTATGCGCTGAAGGGGCAGCACACAGAAATTGCCAAAGCCATTAAAGATGCAGGCGGCTCATATTAACTCTTCTTACATGGTTCAATGAAAGTCGCCATCACACAATTAAACTGCACCGTTGGTGATATTGCCGGCAATGCAAAAAAAATTCTCACAGAATCATTGGCGGCAAAAGCACAAGGTGCAAGCCTGCTGGTGACGCCAGAGCTTTCTCTATGTGGCTATCCACCTGAAGATTTATTGTTGCGAGATGATTTTTTAGCAGCGTGTGATGAAGCCTTGACCAAGTTGGCCAAAGCCTTGCCGGACATTACCGTTATCGTCGGGCATCCGCATCAAGTCGGCGATGATTGCTTTAATGCCGCTTCAGTGCTTGAGGGCGGAAAAATTCTTGCCACCTATCATAAGCACGAACTCCCCAATCACAGCGTATTTGATGAAAAACGCTATTTTGCTGCAGGTGCTGAGCCACTTATTTTTACGCATCAAGGTTGCAAGATTGGTGTGCTGGTCTGTGCGGATGTCTGGGAACCTGAACCTGCGCTTAAAGCCAAAACGGCTGGTGCCGAATTGTTGGTTGTGCTGAACGCTTCACCGTTTCATATTGATAAACAAACCACCCGATACGATGTGGTGGGTAAGCGCGTCCATGAAACGCAATTGACGATTATTTACACCAATGTGGTCGGCGGGCAAGATGAGTTGGTGTTTGATGGCGCTTCGTTTGTGATGGATGCGCAAGGGCAAATCACGCATCAGCTTCCTGCGTTTGAGCCTTGTTTAAGTGTGGTTGCGTTTAATCGTACCCAACCGCTTTCCGCAGAAAAAACACCGACATTGAGTTTAGAAGCTTCCGTTTACACCGCATTAAAACTCGGCTTGCGCGACTATATCCATAAAAATAATTTTAGTGGTGTGGTGCTAGGGCTTTCCGGCGGGATCGATTCTGCCCTCACATTGGCAATTGCGGTAGATGCGCTCGGCAAGGAAAAAGTCCATGCAGTGATGATGCCATCAGAGTTTACTGCAAGCATGAGCGTGAATGACGCGCGTGAAATGGCGGAAATTTTAGGCGTGCGTTATGAGGAAATCGCGATCAAAGATTTGTTTGAGCATTATCTAAAAACTTTGTCACCGCTGTTTGGTGATTTGCCGATGGACGCAACCGAAGAAAATATACAAGCGCGTATACGCGGTATGTTGTTGATGGCGATTTCCAATAAATTTGGCAGTATTGTGGTGACGACCGGGAATAAAAGTGAAATGGCGGTGGGTTACTGCACCTTGTATGGCGATATGGCGGGCGGCTTTGCACTATTAAAAGATGTGCCTAAAACCTTGGTCTATAAGCTCTCAAATTATCGCAATAAAATTTCTCAAGTGATTCCTGAAAATATTATTACGCGCCCGCCAAGCGCTGAGCTGCGCGCGAATCAGACGGATCAAGACAGTTTGCCACCTTACGATATTTTGGATGAGATTATTGAAGCCTATGTGGAAGATGATTTGAGCGTTGAAGATATTGTCTCAGCTGGATTTGAACGCAAAGAGGTGGTGCGTGTGATTAAAATGATTGACCGCAACGAATACAAGCGCCGTCAATCACCAGTAGGTGTGCGGATTACTGACCGTGGTTTTGGCAAGGATAGGCGGCATCCAATTACCGTCAAGCTAGATTTTGCCTTGGACTTGCAGTAACATCATCGAATGCGTGGCAAAATAAATATGAAAACAATAAGTGGAGTGAACTATGAAAAAAGTTGAAGCAGTCATCAAACCTTTTAAATTAGACGAAGTGCGTGAAGCGCTTTCAGCGATTGGTGCGAACGGTTTAACTGTCACAGAAGTGAAAGGCTTTGGTCGCCAAAAAGGACACACTGAGCTTTATCGTGGCGCGGAGTATGTGGTGGACTTTTTACCAAAAATCAAGTTAGAGTTGGTGATTGCCGACAAAATGGTGGATGCGGTTGTGGAAGCGATTGTGAAGGCTGCTCACACGGGTAAAATTGGAGATGGCAAAATTTTTGTTTCTAGCGTAGAAGATGTGATCCGTATCCGTACTGGGGAAACAGGCGAAGCCGCTGTTTAAATGCTTTATCAAAAACTCCCGTGGTTAGTGACATTTATTGATACGTACTGACCGCGGTTTTTTTGTAAACGATGAATCCCGTTCTCGTCAAAACTGTCTTTCTCTTAAGTATTTCCAATCTGTTCATGCTATTTGCATGGTATGGACATCTTAAAAATCTCAATCAAAAACCTTGGATTATCGCGGCGCTAGTGAGCTGGGGCATTGCTTTGATTGAGTATTTATTTCACACCCAAGTCCGCCCTTTGTGGACAAAGTATATTTTATTAAAAACAAGGACATCGATATTTTTCATCTGTCCATTAATTTTCGGGGTGGATGGACGAACCTAGTCTCTTTTGTCCATTTTTTGGTGCTAGAAATCCACTGCGGATTGAGTTAGAACCTATGCGGTTTGATGACCAAGCAACTCGACCTTAAATCATAATTGAATATTCTTGTCTAAAGGTGCCACCGATTATTATTTAAAGTAGCCTCCTATTACTATTTGACTGAGCCATACTTTCGAAAAAAACCCACTGCATAGTAGTGGCGTTTAATTACTATCGCTTATACCTTCTCATAGACTCACCTGACAATATCAGCCTAGTTACGTTACTCAATAGTCGATCCATAATTGCATCTGCGACGGTTGGATTGCCCAATGATAAATAGTCATGCCACTTATCAATTGGCAGTTGAGATGTGATTAATGTTGATTTGTTTGAAGTTCTGGCATCAATTATCTCCAGTAAATCATTTCTGCTCTCAGAGTTAATTATTGATATTCCAAATTCATCTAATATCAGCAAGTCAACCTTTGCAAGTTGCATTAGCTTTCGTTTGTAGGTTCCATCGCCATGAGCAACATGCAGTTCTTCCAATAATGCTTCATAGCCCTACAGGATTAACCGAAACACAACAGCAACCATATTTAAATGCAAACGAAATAATTCGAGCCAATCCTATTTTAATCTGGCCTATGCTGCTGCGTGCTGAAGCATGGCTTTCAGTAAGAAAAAAATTATGTAGTAACTGGGGCGGAAGGAGAACTCATGGCATAAGCTGTCTTAACTCAACCTGCACTCGATTTAAGAGGGTGGCTGGATCTGTTTCATTTATATCAACTAAATAAGATAAAGTTAATAAAGTAATCGGATGAATCCCTATAACTTTTGCTATTGCATCAATTTTTTCAACAGTGGGGGAATATAGTCCACGTTCCAATGTGCTGATATACGTACGACTTGAAATTCCAGAGAAATCTTCTTGTGTGATTTTCTTAGCATTTCTTGATTGTTTAATGGCTAATCCAAGCGATTTTTTTATGTCCATAGAACTTCCCTTTTAGAAGCTCTATGTAGCCAAAATGAACAATATATGACTACAATGTATACTGTTCATTTTATTAATTATTGAGGATAAATTATGTTTCAGACCTATGAAAGCGCCAAATACCCGAATTTATGGAAAGATGCGAGTGTTTATAGCTACGCTGAGTTAATGGTGAGCTCCAGTTGGTTTTATGCTGATTGCAAACTGACTGATGGTGTTGATACAGTCACATCAACCTACCTATTATCAATGTCATCTCAAATTAAAGATTTAATCAACAATCCGGATATTACTATTAGATCAATTTATCTTATGTCCCCTCCCTATCTTAACCGGACGGACTCTTGGAACATGAGTCCGCTCGCCAAAGTAAGCGTTGGGAAGATAACTTATGAAGACTACAAGAGTAATATTGAAATTTATGAACTGAAAAGTGGTGAAATACTTTACTCATCCAGTGACATTGATAGCCATGAACAGATCGAAGATATCAAAGTTGTTTACAGTTAAGTCTACAACACAGACTTTAATTTAGCGCAGAATGTAAAAAAAGCTGGGGCTAAGTCCAAAATAAATTGCAATAATCCCTAGCTCTTTTCAAGGAGCATACGTGTCATGATTTAAATTGCTGCGTGCTGTTCTTATATTATTTGCAAAGATCCGATTAAACTTAATAATAGCTTCATAATCATTACGGAAATGAATGCTCAACATATAGGGACTAGCTTAGAAGATTTTCTGACAGAAGAAGATTTGCTGCAGGACGCTACCGTTATTGCAGTAAAGCGTTCGATTGCTTGGCAAATAAAAAAGGAAATGGAACTACAGAGTATTACAAAAACAAATTTGACGATTAAAGTATTCCTTTCATCAATGTATATGTGCCAAAAGATCAACAATCTGATAGCATCAATGTCCCAGATATTTATTATTTATTTCATGTCATATTCAGCAGATTGAATCGCCACTACTTTTGCCGACGACGATGGGTGAACATGCTGGAACCGTGCTTGCCCTGTCTAGCACTCTAGCAGGGAATTTCTTGATTGTCGGAAGCATTGCCAACATCATCGTTGTGAATAAGGCAGCATGCAAAGGCATTGAGATTGGTTGGCGGGAACACGCAAAACTTGGTGTTCCTATCACTTTGGCGACAACCAGCGCTTATCTCTTAATTTTATAATACGGACTATTGTCTCGAAAATGAGTTAGCTGTACATCCATAGTGTTCCCATGCATACACCCGCTAAGTTTTTCGGGAATGGATACTAGTTACCTTATTTCCCACCAGCGTTTCAAGTTCTTTGGTCCAGGCATCTCGCTCATCCCACAACTGCTTGACCAACGACACCTCCCTGGCCAGCGCTTCTTCCCAGAGCGCCCGGTAGCGTTCGGCTTGAGACTTAGCCTCGTCTAGCCGCGCTCGCATTTCATCGCCAGGCTTGGTATCGGTTTTAGCCGCTGCATCAATGGCTTTGATGAGATCGCTGAATATCGGGCGCGACTTTTTGATCGTACCTTTCTTGCGCCCTGCTTCCAGAGATACCGAGTCGTTGGTGATCTTGGTTCCCTTAGAGATATTGACTGGCTTGTCCCTTTTTAGACGCTCCAACGCCTCGAAGTAGTCTTTGAGGATGTCAGTCATTTTTACCTCCCGTAAAGTGTGCCTCAGGGTTTTCCTGCGACCGCCATTCGCGTTCTACACGCTCAAGTGACTCCAGATCTTCTCGCTCCATCACCTCCGTTATCGATCCGGGTGTGATGTGGGCCATCGCCGCACGCTTGAGTCGGATTGTTTGCATAATCTTCGAGTGCTTTCCTATCAGATGCTTGCACCCATCAGTGGCGCAAACGGTGTCAATGAGGTTTAGGCCCTTGCGGGTTTCACACAGTCCTGGTAGCGTGCATCCACCCAAAGGTCCTTCTCGGTAGGTTAGTAGCCCAGCCTTCATCTGCTTGGCAACTTCGTCGCGCGACATAACCTCGCCTCGCTTGCGCTGTTGCTCGTAGAAGTTTCCCGCCCCCCCAAACATTGGCTCGGTGCTATTCAGAACGTCACGCACAAATGCCAGCACTTCGGCCTCCTCGGCACCGTCCTGCCAATCGACAGCGACGTGCTTCTTATATCCGGCAGGATCGTCAGCAATGAAGTTCTTGCAGAAGGTGCTGCCACGCCCGTAGTACAGGGCCATTTCCCGAGTCAGGTGCTGTAACTGCCTACGCAATGAAGAGAGCCGAACCAGGCCGCTGGCGTTGGCATATACAGCCAGACTTCGGCGTAACTGATGGGTGGTCAATGGCCAGCGCTGCCCAACAGCGAACTCGGGCTCCTCTCGCCAGGAACGAAATGGGTCGATTTCCTCTAACTCTGCAATGTCATCTTCCTCGATGAGTGGGCATAGGCGTGAGCGCAGCAAATTATTTGCATCCCAAAGCATTAGCTTTGGAGTCGCGATGCGTTCTATCGTAATGCCACGACGTGCCATCCACGGCAAATAATCGCATGAAGTAAACAGTGGATAGTCATCCTTGAGATTATCTGCTTCGCTCGGCTTAATACCAAGGCATTTGTAGATCGCTGCCGTGAACTCTTGCGCCAGCCGGATAGCTCGGAATCCGTCGAGCTCGGTGGTAACCCACTTAGTCCTTAAACGTCTCCCTTTGTTAAATTTGGTCGTGTAGCCTGCAATCAAAGAGTGTTTGCGGCCATGAGTGCCATTTTCATAGATTCTACAGTAGTACGGTAGGCTGTTTGCCTCTTTGTCACGCATGCCACTAAACATATGAATCTGCAGCTTACAGACTCTGAAAATTTCGGTGATGACACCAGCAAGGCTTCGCAAAGAGTTACTGCCAAATCCACGTTTTTCTAGGTACGCGCTGAGGTTGTGCTTCTCGATCAGGTCGCGACCGATTCGAATACGGCTACCCGTCTTGCTCATCCTGACCTGTGCATGGGCAGTGACGGCATCACTTAGTGCGGCCAGCAGCTGGGACCTATGTGCTTCAATGTCGTCGAGTTCCGTCGAGAGGTTGTTGATAAGCGATGCGTAGACTCTCGTGGGCAAAGGGGCAACTTGGCGCAGGTTGTCGCGATACTTCTTGCTGCGCCGCAGTACGTCCATCCATCTCTTCGGCGTCGCCAATGTGAAGCCAAGTTGTGTTTCGGGATTGAGGTCGTGAAGGAAGGCAATCCACTCTATCCAAACACCCAAGGCGTGATCGGGAAGGCTTTCACCACAAGCATCAAGCAGGGTACTTTGCGACAGTACGTTTTGCACCGTGCATGATCTCTCATCGGCAAAGCGCGCGACGTTGTGCAGATATCTAAGTTTTTCATAAAGAGTTTTTGGCGAATTTTCCCTGCCAAAGTAGATTTGCCGCGTCATCAGAAACTGTAGTTCGCGTATGCGAGCTTCGCGATCAGGTGTAATATCCTCAGTTATGGTCGATACTCTCTTACTGTTTTGCTTCCAGTAAAAGAAATGTAGCAGGCACCTATTTTGGCTGGCAGTATAGGCTGTCCATGGCCAGACGAATTCGCTGACCATGTGCGGAGTGCCATCCACATCGCGGCAGATGATGTGGTCCAACGGGAGGCGGATACCCCAGGCCTCGTCCCATGGGTTGGGTCTCTGGGTGGTTCCGTGCAATCCGATTCGCGCCTCGATTTTCATACGATGACCCCTAATTCAAGGAACAACTGGAATTTGTCTGCAAAGAATGGTGTGAGATTGCCGTTCTGAAATACATCCTTGCGTACTCGCTCAACCATCACGCTGCAGTTGCTGAAGTCGGCGATCTTCTTGAGGTCATTGTCACACTTCAAAATCAGTGGACGCAGCGCATCTTCGTGCTTCGGGCCGAGTATTACCTGCTCCATGACGAAGGCTGCAGAGGCCACCTTGCGTGCGTCCTCCTCACTGGCGGTCAGAACTCGGTTGGCACAGAACAGACAGCCCTGACCAATCTTGCAATCCGGTTTTACCGGAGCGTTATCGGCCAGCGTCTGTGGATGACCGAAGCTATCGCAGCATCCACCCTCTTCAAGCTGCCGAGTATCTGCTACCTTTTTCTGGCTCACTCGCTGCCGTTTTGCGGATTCGGAGACTGATTGCAGGAATAGCGACATTTCATCGCGGTGATCGATTGCTGATCCAGCGTCGTAATGCTTCAGCACGGTCTGCTCTGAGTTCTGCAGCACCTTAGCCGTAAATGAAGAGTCGTGGTGGCGTTGGTACCAGTCGGCTACGCTGGCACGGATTTTTCGCGACCCCATGCGTGGCAGCCGTGGGTCGATGGTGCGTAGCACATTATTAAACAGAGACTCAAGCGTTGCTGATCCGAACTGCCTAGGCGATTTCGCGTTTTTGACCCCCAAAGTAAAGAACAGGTACGGAAAGGAGTTGTCACCGAGAAGGTATCGGCGTAGCTTCATGAAGCGTCGCAGGGACGTCATGAAGGTTGCCGGGACGGTAATTGTGATTGGCTTGCCTCTGGCCCGAAATTTGATGGATCTAAATTGCTGGTTGAGGGTGGCCGCGTCGATCTCGCCGTTCGTCTCGATTTCCCGCACCACCGTATCGTTTGAACCGGTGTTACAGAAAAATAGAAACAAGAAGGCATGGTGGGCAATCATGCCTAGCATGATTCGAATTCGATCCCTGAAGTCGTTGTTCGCCTTGTTGATTCTCCTTTGTGCATTTCCTATGAGCTTTTTCGCGATTTTGTGCCTTTCCGAAGGGTACTTCCAAATCGAATAGTGATGTGAAATCTCGTCAGGAGTAGACAGGCGGCCGGCAGCATAGTCATAGGCCCAATATGGTTTGCTGCTCTTTTTTCGTTCAGCTCCCCATTGATGTGGGGGACAGCGCCACTTTCCCATAGGAAAAAGCCAGAGGTGGTTTTCTTCCCAGCCTAGGGTGGCCGGCAACAACATCTTGTAAGGAAAAGGCCGCTGCTCCAGCACTAGGTCGCATAGTCCGTCGAACAATGCCTGGTTGAGAGCCGCACCATGAGCGAAGTCGTGCGGCGCCAAGGGGTCAGTCCCATTGTGGTTACCAGGTATCTTGATTGTGCGGATGCCACGATGGAGATCTTCGATACCGGTCGTAGCTTCGAGAAGATTGCGAACGTTGTAATTTCGATGATGGAGCGTTTTCTCGCCAAACTCCTGCCGATCGTAGCATTCAAGGTTTTCTTTTACCCAACCCGTATAGGCATTGTAAGTGGAGGCGCCACCGGACAGGCAGTCATGGAAGCCGTTGGCGTCCGCCCAGTCGAGGAATATTTTTATTCCTCCTGCCACACTATTGATCGTCGATAAACTCCTGTTGCTGTCTGTAACGAGGCGGGATAACGCCTTTATTAGTTGCTGGACCTGCTTGGGACGTAGCTTGAGAAAGGAACCAATCACGACCTCGCGCGGTTGACATCGCTTGCGATGCTTATCTGAGCGTATAGCGTAGCAGAAGGCGCCAAGATCGTGATATTTGTCGTCGATTTTCAGTATGGCCTGCTCGGGGCGAAGGATGCGGGTATTCATACCCAACGGCAGCTCAAAGATGACCGTCGGGCGTGTTGAAAAGATGGGCTCGGCAGGTTTATTCATCCGACACCTCTATGTCCTTCATCGCATGTTTGATCAACTCTTCCAGCTGCTTTCCATAGTCATTTACTGCCCCATAAATGGCATCCATCTGACTGCGGTAGTTTAGGTACATGTCGGTTGTAGCTAAGCTCTCATGCCATAGCATGTCCTTCACAGTCATCCGGGCCCGATGCAGTGTGATTGTTTCAGCATGAACAAGATTCATCAGCAGTTCGGTCATGTTCATTCCAAAGCTGGCACGGAGGTCGTGAATCCGATAGTAGAAGTTCTTGTCGTGATGCTTACGCACGTAGGGAATCACTTGCTCCTTGAGGAACTGACGCATTGACTGGCCGGATTTCTCGTGACGGCGGTCTAGTTCCGGGTCGAAACGCAGTACATCAGCCTTTGCCGTGTAGTAGGGATTACCTTGCCGTGTAAGGAACAAGTATGGGTCTGGGTGCTCACTTTGCTTGGCCACGAACCGGCTCCTTCGCACCATTGCGCGCTCGGACACGGCATAGGTGTTGAACAGCTCATAAATGGGACGCGGAACCTGTAGCACGCCATTTTTGTCGTTCTTGGTGTCAATGCCTGTACCTGGCCCCGCCTTCAGCTTGAAGACCTCGCCTTCCCCGGTTAGCGCCTTAGAATAATTAGGGTTGGGTTGAATGAAATGCCGCAGACGAAGAGTGCCGGCTGTCTGAATGCGTGCCCCGGTGGCCAACATAAATAGTTGTAACAGGTAACACTCGGTGTTGCCCTTTGCCTTGGTGGCCTCAAGAATCCAGTTTTGTTCCTTTTCGTTCAGTGGTCTCAGTTTGCCGCCATCCTGGATGGTGCCTGCGAATGGGTCCTCTGACTTTGGTACACAGATGCTTACATCGGTGTATGCGACATTCTTTGATACAACACGCCCCTCAGTCGTCTTGAATGAAAGCTTGTAATTTGTTTCCTCCCACGGTGGATACTCGGGATGAAAGTTGTTTTTTGCGATTAGCCAGCGATAAAATGAGACCACGGTTCCCATGCGCCGCTTAGCGGTAGAAGGAGCAAGCTCTCCAGCATAGATTTTTTGCTGAAGGAAGCCGCGGTAGCGATAAGTCGCCCGCCGTAGCTTGATCTTTGGAAAGTGGAAGATCAGGTCTTCGGGTTTGTCTTGAGTGTCAAGCCATTCTTTGAAAGCACCTAGGTCGTCGGCCTTGCTATGGTACGTTGTCATGACTGGGGATGTTTCTGCATTCAGCTGGTCCAGTATGAAGAGCATGCCGAGATGCCACGGTAATGCATCCCTGTCGAGCACAACAGGAAAAAGGTTGAAGTTAAATCCTCTTTCTGGCAGATCGCCTAATACTAGACGGTAGTGGTACGTCAAGGTTGGATGCCCTTTGCCCTGCTTGATGGCACGTTTGAGTGCGCACGGATCGTTCCCCGTAGTCAACTCCGAGAGTTGAAAGACAGGCAGGAGCACCTTTCTCCGCAACTCGCTCATCGACTTACCTCCCGTTTAGAGTTAATCGCAAAGATGCACATCTGTAACAATTGAACGAGGCCGTGGTCAGTGATTTTCCTAATAGGATTAGCAGTCAGAAACGAGGATAGCCCAGCCACCTTTCGCAAGTTTACAACCTGGCTACTAACTGGCAAAAGTGGATCGTGAGCTTTGCTAAAGTTGGCATACATTGCAGCCGCAATGTTTAGGTTTGAGAGTGGTTGATGATCAAATCCGGTCATTTTTCTTACTTAGGAGTATACCATATAGGAATACATTTTAAACAATATATACCAAATAAGCAAGCAGTGGGCTAAGATGCAAAAATTAGCAGTCTTGGAACAATCTATGAAGGAAAATATATATGATCAATCGCAACCTGATTGGCCCAAGGTTCTTGATGAGTTGAGACAGAAAGAGTCGCTATCCAGTGATGCTAAGCTTGCTGCTTCTCTTGGTGTCACTAGGGGTTACATATGTTCGGTGCGTAAGGGGCGTAAGGGTGTATCTCTTGGGCTTGCGAAGGCAATATTTTCAAGATTGGGAAAATCATTCGAGATCGACCAGTTGGAAAAACTATTTATCCCTACAAAAGTCCGTGCATATACAACCACTTTAAAAAATGTTAGGGATCTTGTAATTTCACGTGCCAATGGACATTGCCAGTTATGTGGTATCAAAGCCCCCTTTCTTTCACCAGATGGGAAGCCTTACCTGGAAGTGAAGCATGTGATACCTCTTCAAGAGAGTGGTGACAACTCGCTAAATAGTTTGGTTGCTCTTTGCCCTAACTGTCATCGGAAAATTGAAATCGCGCCGACGCCCAATGATCTAAATGTGCTTAAGTTGATTGTTAAGAGATATCAGCAATAGGTGCCTACTGAAGCCATTGGGATCTCGGTAAAAATTACGTAGTTATAATCACATTGCGTTATTCGCTGTGCCTGCACTGTGGGCTGACACCGCACTTGACCACCGTAGGTCGTTGTCGCCAGCCACCACGAAAGGTGTAGAGGGGCAGCTTGATTACATCGGCTTTCATGCCACATAGAATCTGTGGATATGCAATTAACGGATGGGATCTTAGAATTAGCAACTGCTAGAGCAGTTTGCACGTTGGGCATACAACATCCACACGCGTGGACTAGATTCTAATTTTTTGAATAAATCACTGCCACCTGTAAATCGTAGCTAACTACTCTAAAAACCTGCATGATTGAATTGCAATTCAAGTACGTTTGAATTACATTCAATGCAAACAACAGCAATTTATAATTGAAAAGAATAATGCATGCTTACAGGAGAATTACGCAGTCAAGTTGACAGTATCTGGAACGCTTTTTGGTCGGGGGGTATTTCAAACCCGCTAGAAGTGATGGAGCAGATTACGTATTTGCTCTTTTTGCGCAGATTAGACGACCTTCATACTCTTGAAGAAAGCAAAGCGGTTCGGCTAAATAAATCTATAGAACGCCGTATTTTTCCTGAAGGTAAAGACGCTAAAGGTCGCGACTTTAACGAATTACGCTGGTCGAGATTCAAGAATCAAGCCCCATCAGAGATGTTTCAAGTGATTGATGAGCATGTGTTCCCATTCCTGCGGACGATGGGTAGCGATGGCTCAACCTATTCGCATCACATGAAGGATGCGCGCTTTACTATTCCCACCCCGGCATTGCTGGCTAAAGTTGTAGATATGCTTGACCATATCCCGATGGAAGATCGTGACACCAAGGGCGATCTCTACGAGTATATGCTGAGCAAAATTGCCAGTGCAGGCCAGAATGGTCAGTTCCGAACACCGCGCCATATCATTCAGCTGATGGTGGAATTAACAGCACCAACCCCTACTGATGTCATTTGCGACCCTGCAAGCGGTACCTGCGGTTATTTAGTGGCGGCGGGAGAGTATCTGCGTGAAAATCACCCTGAAATTTTTAGGGATGCAGAAGCTCGTGAGCATTTTCATCACAAAATGTTTCACGGTTACGATTTTGATAACACTATGCTTCGTATCGGTAGTATGAACATGGCATTGCACGGAGTAGATAACCCTGATATTCGCTACCGTGACTCACTCTCTCAAGAATATGGGGTTGAGGAAGATAAGTACTCACTTATTCTTGCAAACCCTCCGTTTGCTGGTTCGCTTGACTACGAAAATACAGCTAAAGATTTGCTAGCGATAGTTAAAACTAAGAAAACGGAATTGCTGTTTCTAGCTTTATTTTTACGGCTATTAAAACCAGGCGGTAGAGCAGCCGTAATTGTGCCTGACGGTGTTTTATTTGGATCATCAAAAGCTCACAAAGAACTACGTCAGATGGTACTGCGCTTTTGATTGTTTCGCCTTCATTTACTGCTCCTTTAGCTAATTTTATCATTAGCTATGGACTCCAGTTTTTCAGGGCAAGGTCAACCTGTCCACTAGTAGCTTTCGCGCATATAGATGACAGGGGACTTGAACAAACCGAATGTTTCCCGTGCGGAAGGGTTGGATGAACCGAACCAAGGCAGGTTTGCATTAGTAGCACTAGTGGCTGTAGAAGAAGTACAAGTAGACCCTGCTGCACTATTTAAATTGACAGACAAATCCACAGTACCATTATTGCCGTACCCTGGTTTTGTTAAAGTGACGGTAGTTTTACCAGAAGACATTGTTCCACCTCCTGAGATAACGGTTTCGCAGGCTGCCAAATTACCTTTATAACTTCCCATGGCAATGTTTTGTGGGCTGATAACCGAACAACTATCCAATTGATTCCGTTGATAGACACCATTAGTACTCCAATACTGCGCTTCAATTGGCGCCGTCAGTGGTAGTAATTCAGAGCCATAGACATTCGTCATCCAAAGACGTCCATATCTAAAAGAGCTTGCTGCAGATACAGCAGTACTAGACATTGTCACACCATCACTATCCGTTGGCGCAGCGGACACAGTAAGGCTGGTGGGGGCGGTGGCCGAGGTAGGGCGGCTAACTTGGTGTTTAGCGCTTACGCTAGCAACACCATTACTCCAGCTGCTAGAAGGTGCAGTGCTACTGGCTGAGAGTGATGAACCTGCTGGTAAGGTGGCTGCAGTAAAGGCATAATTAGACCAAGCAGTTAAGCCGAGCTTGGCAAAGGAACTGGTGTAGTTTTGCGTAGTAGCGTTGCCAGAATTTTGCGCGGTCAGGGTAAATGCAGTTGTAAAGCCATCTTGCCCAAAATAGCTAAAGCTACTCCCACAAGCCGGGGTGGTAGAACCTGCGGTAATGGCGAAATGATCTGGGATAAACCGACCAAAATAATTGGTTGCAGAAGTATTGCCAAAGCTACAAGCGTTAATACCACCGCTTGCAACAAACCCAGTTGTACAGTCACCGTTTGCTGCATCTACGGCAGTAAAAGAGCTATCGTAAATACCATTCGCAGCTAATCTAAAGTAACCGACTTCACTGTAGTTGAAACTGGTGCCGGAAGCCGCACCTGTAGAAATATTCGCTGAGCTAAAACTACCAGAAACTGAACCGTTCTGAATAGCACCAGCATGTGCGGAAATTTTAGATGGATCAATGAGCGGCGTTCCATTATATCCAGTGACATCAGCTGAGGCTGTCAGACTAAAATTGCTACCGGTTTTGATTGCAGGCGATGCCGCTGTGCTACTACCGGTATTATCAGCATTTGCGTTGGTAGAAGTAACCGTAAAGCTTGTTGGTCTAACTGCAAAGTTATCAGAAGAGCAACCTACGACGCTTGGGGATTGATTAGCATCTGTCACTCTGCAACGAAGGTTCTGATAAGCTTTGCTGATGGTGACAGCTGCTGATTTACGGCCAACATCAGTTGCTGAGAAAGTCACTGTTTGTGAGAGGGCAGGGCTGAGAGCTGAACGACTGCCACAAGCGGTACTGCCAGAACCATCAACGAACTCCAAAGTGACATTTGTCGGCGCGCGTTTAAAATTACACAGGTGTGCGCGATTTAAGATGACTCAGGGT
>CAZAEN010000008.1:0-136495 GCA_964484105.1 uncultured Methylophilaceae bacterium | reverse complement strand
TCGGTGGCTGGGCTGGCGTTGCGATGAACCTTGGTATGACTAACCCAACAGACGCTTTAGGTGCTGCTGGTGGTTATGCTGAACTCGTAAAATACAATGCTGCGCCTGGTGGCGGTGCATTGAGCGTATTCACACTTTAATTAGCTAGTCTAGTTATACGTTGAAATTACGTTAACACCTAAAACACCCTGCTTCGGCAGGGTGTTTTTTTGTGCATTAGCTTTAAACAGATCGAATTAAATGTAATGAAAATCCTTATTTTGGAGAAAATACTATACAGACTAGTATTGTATAAGCGCGAATTTGGTTACAATCAATAGAAGAAAATTAACGACTAAGAACTTTTAACTGAATTCGTTATCACAGTTTCATATGACAAAAAGCTGTGCCTGTCTGAAAATAAATATCTAAATTAGCAGAGGATCTCAAATGCAAAAAGGTTTAATTAAAGTAGCGATATTGTCGCTATTTACAACAACAGCAATCGCAGCAACTGAAATTAAGGACAGTGATATTCCATCTTTAAATCCAGACGAAGGACGCATTGGAGAAATTAGAAAAGTCGTGGATGAAAGCGAATTTAGGGTGTGCGCTGATCCAGACAACATGCCATATTCAAACCTTAAGCAAGAAGGTTTTGAAGATAAGATTGCAGAAGTCCTCGCTAAAGATTTAGGTAAAAAACTGGTCTTTGCTTACGCATATAATCGCCAAGGTTTTTATAGAAATACCATTAACGCAATGCGTTGTGATGTAATTATTAGTACCACTCCGGATAACGACGCCTTAAGAACATCAAAACCTTATTATCGTTCTGGTCATATGTTTGTATGGCGTAAGGATAGCAACTTTAATATTGCAGATTGGGACTCTCCTGATCTTAAAAAAGGCATCATTGGTGTGATTGATCATAGCCCAGCAACGATCCCGATGAATGATCATAATTTAATTGCGAATGCGCGGCCTTACCGTATTCAACGAGATTTAAATTTACCAGCTAGCTTTATGATTGATGACCTGGCTAAAGGTGACATCGATGTAGCAATTGCATGGGGTCCGATTGGTGGTTACTTTGCAAAAGAGTCAAAAGTGCCGATGGAAACAAGGCTGATTCCTGAATATAACAATATCAATGTAAAAGGTAAGGAATATTGGAATATTTCAGTTGGTGTGCGCAAAAAGGATAAAGAGCGGATTGCCATGATTAATGATGCGCTAGAGCGCAACAAAGACAAAATTGAGAAAATTTTAGATGAATATGCTATTCCACATGTCCCAGTTGTAGAGGGTGACGCTTTAATCAAGAAAGCAAAATAGTTGTTATAAATCAACTCACAATTGTTAATGAAGCATGACGTGTATGTAAAAAATGTGTAAAATACGGCCTTTATTTTAAGTTGATGCGTCAACCTAGAAAAAAATAGTTCGTTATATGAGTGCACGTTAAGTAATGCGTTTGCGTTAGGGAACGTTGAGCAATTTCATTACATCGTTAGGAGAAGACATGTTAAGCAACAAAATTAAATCAGTTATGGCCATCTCTATGTTAGTGGCCGCTGGTAGCGCATTCGCAGATATTACTTTATCAAAAACAACTGACGGTTCTGCATTGCAGATTGACAAAGCCATGTTTGACACACCTGAAGCAAAAGAATTTTTAGCCACTGGTAAAAACCCATACGTTGGCAATGCTGATGCAATTAAAATAGGTAAAAAGAAATTTAATCTTTTTTCATGTAGCGCGTGTCACGGTGGTACTGGTGAAGGTGCGGTTGGCCCAGGTTTGATCGGTGCAAACTTTAAGTACGCAAAAAATGCTACCAACAAAGGTATGTTTGAAACCGTTTGGAATGGTACTAATGGCGGCATGGGTGCTAAAGGTTTTGGCTTGATGGCACCAGATGATGGCCTGAAACCTGACGAATTGTTGAAAGTGATTGCTTATATTCGTAGCAATAGCACTGTAAAATTGACAGGTAACGAATAAATCAGCATTAGATAAAAAAGGCCACCACGGTGGCCTTTTTTATTTACCAGTATTCAATATTGATGCAGTGGAAATTTACTAAATTGCGATGTAGTATGTCGTTTCTTTACAGGGAGAAATGATCAATGGATAAGAAAGTGTTTTTGGCATGTTTTCTAGGGTTTGCTTTAATCGGTTGTGGTGAAAAATCTGGTAGTGGTAGTACCGATTCTGGTAGTGCTTCAACTGAGATAAAAGCGATTGATTTTGTAAGCACGCAAGATGGCAAACCGCTGATAATAGACCAAGCGATGTTTGATACACCAACAGCAAAAGAATTTTTAGCAACAGGAAAAAATCCATATGTTGGTAATGAAGAGGCGATTAAAGAAGGAAAAAAGAAATTTAATTTATATTCTTGCGTAGCTTGTCACGGTGGACATGGTGAAGGTGCAGTTGGCCCAGGTTTAATCGGTGAAACATTCAAATATGCAAAAAATGCAACGAATAAAGGGATGTTTGAGACTATCTGGAACGGTACCAATGGCGGTATGGGTGCTAAAGGCTTTGGATTGATGGCCCCCAATGATGGTTTAAAGCCTGACGAAGTATTAAAAGTCATTGCCTACGTCCGCAGCAATAGTAATGTGAAAATGACAGGTAACGAATAGATCTAGCGTATTTGGCGCTTAATATTGCTTGTGCAAAATAATTTGGAAAATATGATGGATGAAAGCAATTTGCACCATGTGGTGATTGTCGGTGGCGGCGCTGGCGGATTGGAACTTGCAACCAGATTGGGTGATACGCTAGGTCGAAAAGGTAAGGCGAAAATCACCTTAATAGACAAGACCAAAACGCATGTTTGGAAACCCTTGTTGCATGAAATTGCTGCGGGCAGTATGAATCCAGACAAACATGAACTGGATTACTTGGCACAAGCACACTGGCACAATTTTAAGTTCCGTCTTGGCAGCATGGAAGGACTTAATCGTGCAAACCGAGAGATTACGACTGCACCGCACCACGATGAAGAGGGCAACGAAATTATTCCGCGTCGTTCTTTTAAATATGACACGTTGGTGATTGCCGTAGGAAGTACAACAAATGATTTTGGTGTGAAAGGTGCACAAGAGTATTCAATTGCACTGGATACACAAGAACAAGCAGAAAGATTTCACCGCCGCTTACATAATGCCTTGCTAAGAGCGCAGACGCAAAAAGAAGCGATTAAGCCTGGCCAGTTAGAAGTGGTCATTGTGGGCGCTGGCGCAACAGGCGTAGAGCTTTCTGCAGAACTGCATAATACGACGCGTGAACTGGCAGCATATGGTTTGGATCAGATAGATGCCGATCATGATGTGAAAATCTCTCTAATTGAAGCAGGTGAGCGTGTTTTGCCAGCGTTGCCGCCACAGATGTCGGCTTCTGTCGAGTTGGAGTTGAGAAAGTTAGGCGTGCATGTTCATACAGGTGAACGAGTAACAGAAGTCAGTGCAGAAGGTATTCACACGCATAGCGGAAAATTTCTTCCTTCTGAGTTGGTCGTTTGGGCTGCGGGCATTAAAGCGCCTAACTTCTTGCAGGGGATTGATGGGTTGGAAACCAACAGAATTAATCAACTCATTGTTAAGCGCACTTTACAAACTACGCTAGATGACAATATTTTTGCCTTTGGTGATTGTGCCGCTTGTCCACGTCAAGGGCATGGTGATGAGACAGTACCACCACGTGCGCAGGCTGCCCATCAACAAGCATCTATGCTGTTAAAAGCAATTAAGCTGAAAGTAGCTGGTAAAACTAACTTACCTGAGTACACTTATAAAGACTACGGCTCTTTGGTCAACCTTGGTAAGTATTCGACCGTGGGCAGCTTGATGGGGGCAATTACCGGCGGGAGCTTGTTTATTGAAGGGAAATTTGCCGGTTTCATGTATCGTTCACTCTATCAATTGCACTTGATGGCGTTACACGGCGTACTTTCTACCTTACTGCAACTTATTGCTAGGGCGATTACACGGCGTACGGAAGCTAAAGTTAAACTACACTGAGTAATTTTAGATCAGCTCGACAAAAAAGCCTCATTAATTAATGAGGCTTTTTTTTATTTAAAATATTTTCATGGCTTTGTTAATTTGATACCGATAGAGTCTGTTGATCAAGCTCATCGATACAATCACAAACAATCCAAAAATAATCACAATTAAGTTCATGTGGAGGTTCGCCTTCACCATCAACGTATAAGCGCCACTTAGTAATAGAATGCCTAAGTTTTCGTTAAAATTTTGAACAGCAATGGAGTGCCCAGGGCCGACTAGAATGTGACCGCGATGCTGTAATAAGGCATTGAGCGGCACCACAAAAAAACCACTCAAGATGCCAATCAGTAATAATACAAACGCAGCGAGCAGCCAATTATTCACAAAAATCATTGCAATCACCATAAAACCCATCAAAATACCTGCTGGCAATACTTTGACAGAGTTTTCAAGGGAGATTTTTTTAGCAGCAATAATTGAACCAAACGTAATTCCAAAAGCAACCATCGCGGTGAGTTGCGTTGCCTGCTCAAAGCTAAAGCTTAGGGCGAAGCCTGCCCACGCAATCACAACGAGCCTCAGCGTGGCACCAGCGCCCCAAAACAATGTGGTGACGCTGAGTGAGACTTGTCCTTCAGGGTCGCGCCAAAGCGCCTTACAAGAATGATAAAAATCTCTCAGCATATACCACGGAGTTTTACTTTCAATCGCATGGTTTTTGGCAAGTTTAGGAATAAATAAATTGAAAATAGCTGCAATTAGATACGTTAGGGCAATCGCCAACATTGCAATGTGTGGATTGTGACTGGCCATCACGCCACCAATGATCGCGCCTAAAATGATCGCGATGACGGTAGAGCCTTCCATCCAGCCATTGGCAGCAACCAGTTTATTTGGGGGTAGGAGTTCAGTCAAAATGCCATATTTTGCCGGAGAATATGTTGCGGCACCCACACCAACGATACCGTAAGCATAAAGTGCAGGCACCCCCATAATCATCGCGATGCACCCGACGAGCTTGATGCTGTTGGCAATCATCATTACTCGGCCTTTGGGGAGCGCGTCCGCGAACGGGCCGACAAATGGGGCGAGCACGATATAAGAGATGACGAAAAATTGTAAAAGTAATGGCTGGTGCCAGCTAGGTGCAGCCACTTCTTTTAGTAAAGCAATCGCGGCGAATAACAAAGCATTGTCTGCAAGCGCAGACAAAAATTGTGCAATAAGTAATGTGTAAAATCCACGCGTCATAAAATTTCCGCAGCAAAATCTGCCAATCTCGAACGTTCACCACGCATCAGTGTGACATGACCATTGTGCTGCCAACCTTTAAAACGGTCTACGACATAAGTCAACCCCGAGCTACCTTCCGTAAGATAAGGCGTATCAATTTGCGAAATATTACCTAAACAAACGACTTTCGTGCCAGGGCCAGCGCGTGTAATTAAGGTTTTCATCTGCTTCGGCGTGAGATTTTGTGCTTCATCGATGATCAAAAATTTATTCAGGAAAGTGCGACCACGCATAAAATTGAGCGACTTAATTTTAATGCGGCTTCGGATTAAATCTTGCGTTGCGGCACGTCCCCATTCGCCACCGTCATCGTCACTTTTGTTAAGGACATCCAAATTATCGTCAAGTGCACCCATCCAAGGCCCCATTTTATCTTCTTCCGTGCCGGGCAAGAAGCCAATGTCTTCGCCAACAGACACGGTGACGCGCGTCATAATGATCTCAGAATAGATTTTTTTATCTAACACTTGTGTGAGTGCAGCTGCCAAGGTGAGCAAAGTTTTGCCTGTCCCGGCTTGTCCTAATAAGCTCACAAAATCAATCTCGGGGTCTAGCAATAAATTCAGGGCAAAATTCTGCTCACGGTTGCGTGCATGAATCCCCCAAACGCTGTGTTTTGGAAGAGAAAAATCTTTCACAATTTCTAAAACAGCAGTACTGCCTTGCACACTTTTTACTCTGGCATGGAATGGTTTTTCATACTCGTAATAGACAAACTCGTTCACTAAAAAGCTTTTGCAAAGTGGGCCGGCAATGCGATAAAACATGCGACCAGACTCTTGCCAAGATTCCATTGCCTTGCTGTGATGCTCCCAAAAGTCTTCCGGTAGCTCTTGTAGGCCACTGTAGAGAAGGTCAGTATCTTCCAGTACTTTGTCATTAAAGTAATCTTCCGCCAATATCCCCATTGCCCGCGCTTTGATGCGAATATTGATGTCTTTACTGACTAAAATGACTTGGCGATTTGGCTGGCTGCTTTGTAGCGTATGCACCACGCCTAAAATTTGATTGTCAGCTTTGCTTCCAGCTAAATTCGGTAAATCGTAGATGATGTCATTGGTTTGCAAAAATAAACGACCCGTTAAATGGTCATTACCATTCACGTTGAGCGGGCAACCATCTTCCAAATGACCTTCAGTAGCACCAACGATTTCTTCCAAATTTCGGCTGGCTTGGCGGGCGTTTCTAGCGACTTCAGTCAACCCTTTTTTGTGGTTGTCTAATTCTTCCAAGGTCACCATTGGCAAATAAATATCATGTTCCTCAAACCGGTACAGGCTTGAGGGGTCATGCATCAACACATTGGTATCAAGAACAAAAAGCTTAGGTGCGGAGGAGAGTTTTTTTGCCATCATCATTTTTTAGAATACTAGAGAGTTTTTAATGCGGAAAGTACTTCTGTCACATGACCATCTACTTTAACGGCACGCCATTCTTTTACTAAAATGCCATCTGGGTTGAGCAAAAACGTGCTGCGCTCAATGCCGCGCACCTGTTTGCCATACATATTCTTCATTTTCATGACATTAAATTGTTGGCAGGCCAACTCTTCGGTGTCAGAAATTAACTCAAATGGAAAAGAAAATTTTTGTTTGAAATTTTCGTGGGATTTTAAGCTATCTCTTGAAATGCCGAAAATTTCGCAGTTGAGCGCTTTAAATGCTTCGTAATGATCCCGAAATTGTATGCCTTGCGTGGTGCAGCCGGGCGTGGAGTCTTTCGGATAAAAATACAACACCAAAAACCTTCCTTTAAAGTTAGACAATGCAAAGTTATTTCCACCAGTACAGGGGAGAGCGAATGGATCAACGGCTTGCTCGAGCGCTACAGTGTTGGATGTCATGAATTTTATTCCGAAATAAATACCATCATACGGGATTCAAGATTGCTTAGATAGCCATTTGCTCCAGTTTAGGGATTGACCTTAGGAGTCAACATGGTGATGATAGTGCCACCCCCTTGGCGCGCCTGAAAGCGCAATGTGGTGTTTAGAGCATCACATACTTTAAAGCCAAATGGAATACCAAGGCCAGTGCCAAAGCGCTTGGTAGAGGGAGCATTTGCAGCACTGGCATCCGGCGTAAATGGCATCCCGCAGCCTCGATCCAAAATCAATATTTGCACATGGTCATCCGCATCAAGCAGGCGGATTTCAATTTCGCCATTTTTGGATGAGGCATCAATCGCGTTGGTAACAAAATTGTAGATGACCTGCTCAAGTAAATGCTCATCTGTTTCAACCATATAGGATTGTTTTGGCACAATGAGTTGAATAGATTTCTCCGTCACTTTTTGTTTGAGGGGCGAACAAGCGCCTTCAATAATTTGCAAAAGGTTGGCTTTGCTAAATTGTGGCTTAAGCGGATGTAAGTAGGCCAGCAAGGCGCCCGTCCAGCGCTCCAAGCGATCCACTGTGCTAATAATGCCGGTCACAGAATCCTTCGTATCTTTGTCTAAGTCTGGCGCATCGATAATTTGCGCCGTGGCGCGAATACTTGCTAACGGATTGCGAATATTGTGCGCGAGCATTGGTACCAGTAGCCCTTGCGCGGCTTGTTTTTCACTGCGAATTAGGGCTTCTTGGCTGACTGCTAGCTCTTCGGCCATTTTGTTGATAGCGGTTGAAAGTGTTGCTAGTTCTTGCACGCCTTCTTCTTTTGCACGGTGAGTTAAATTTCCAGTGCTGATTTCTGAAGTGGCCTTTAATACATCGTTAATCGGCTTCACAATTGCGCGGTTTAAAAATAACCGAGAGAAAATGAGCAAAAGTACTGCGAGAATAAGTGGAATAATCAGCAAAATGGTCGAAGTGCGTTTGATGCCATTTAACTGTTGGTCAAGCGTAGTTTGTTCTTTGGCTAATAATTTCTCGATTCTGACCAGTAAATTTTCGTAGCGCGTAAATAAGCCAGATTCAATGCCGGTGTTGAGCGCATGCTGAATTTTGGATTTGTTTGAAGAGGTAGACAAGGCTTCTTTTTGGTCAAAAAGCACAGACGTTTCTTGGACAAATTGGCGATAATTATTGTGTAGCTCTTTAATAGCAGATTTTTCATCTGCACCAATGGCCATTTGATTAAGGAGCGCAAAATGTTTTTCAACCGAAAGCGTGAAATTGTTGTATTCCTCACGCGCGCCATCATCTTCCAAAAAAAACGCATCAAACAACTCTTTGAGCTGTCGATATAAATCACCGCGTGTTTGTTGTACTTCACTCACCAAAGAACTCATCCGCTGTGTTTCTTTGGAGAGCTGATCCCATAAATTAATGCCAATCGCACCGGCGGTGGCTGAAAGCATAATCAGCAAAATAAACGCGAGCTCATGGATAATCAGAATATCTTTGAGCGATTTGTTTTTGGTGAGCAGCATTAGAAATAAAGAGATTAAGTTTCAGCTAATCCTGCAGTTTAAATGGCACAGGTACTTTGATACTAAATTGATTGCCGCGTAATACTTCTGGCGGCACAGGAAAAGGCAAGGCTTTTTCGATCATCTCCAGCGCTTGTTTATCTAATACTTCATAGCCGCTGCTCGACAGAATTTTTTTTGATTTTAGCTTACCGCTGCCATCTAGAATGAGTTCGACGATGGCTTCGCCTTGCCAGCCACGCATTTGCGCAATGCGCGGATATTGCTTACGTTTTTCGATGGCACTCCAAAGGGCGTGGCCATATTGATTGCGTGCATCGTCCAAATCGGCCTCACTTGGTCCTGGCGGTGGCGGGGGGGGCGCCAAGACCACTGGAGCTGGTGGTACAGGGCTAGGTGGTGTCTCCGGATTTGGTGCAACGGCAATTACTTCAGTTTGTGGTGGAGGCGGTGGGCTTGTGGGTTGCGCGATAGGCTCAGGTGTTTTTATAGGGACTTCTTTAATTGGCAACGGCTTAGGTTGCTTGATTGGTTTTGGTTCGGGCAACTTGGGTTTAACCGGTTCAGGTGGTGGCGGTTCTTGCATGGGCTCAGGCGCAGGCGGCGGGGCTTCTTTTTTCACTAGTTCAATTTTTAAAGGCTCTGTTTTTTTTACTTCATCAAAAGAAATATTCGGCAGGTAGTACGCCAGAAATCCATGAAGGAGTATTGAGCAGACGAGCGCCCAGAATATCGTGCTGGATTTTGATAAATCGGAAGTCACTATGCCTGGATATTCTGTTAATGAAAGGGTGGTCGCGTTACTCAAAAAAAGCCCCAACGTTTTTTGTTGATAGTTTTTAGCCGGCTTGATGCAATAAAATGCTAACAAAACGGCGAATCATTATACCGTATTCAAAATGTTGGCGGTGATCTACATCAACCCTTCAAATAGTTGGATTTTCACCAACTCGCCCGCTTCTAAGTTGGCGGTTTTTTCATCCAGTACAATAAAACAATTGGCGCGCGACATCGAGTTAAGCATTGCCGAACCTTGCGCTCCGGTTGGTCTCACTTTCCAGCGACCATCTTCATCTAAGTAACAAATGCCACGTTGAAATTCTGTCCTGCCTGCTAATTTGCGAATAGAAGCTGTACAAACCGCTTCAAACAAAGGGGTCACTGGCGGTGTTGCTTGCCCCATCAATCGCAACAATGCTTCACGTACAAATTGATAAAAAGTGACCATGACAGCCACAGGGTTACCAGGCAAACCAAAAAAATGGGCCGATTTTTCTGTATTGGTACCAATTTTCCCGTAGGCTAGTGGGCGGCCGGGCTTCATGGCAATTTTCCAAAAAAGCACTTCGCCATGCTGCATCAGTAGCTGTTTCATAAAATCTGCTTCGCCTACCGAAACACCGCCACTGGTGATGACCACATCAGCCGCTTCAGACGCCTTGAGCAGCGTATTTTCAAGTTGCTGAATGTTGTCTGGAATCGTCCCAAAGTCGAGAATTTCAACATCCAGTTTTTTTAGCATGCCAATCAGGCTGTAACGATTGCTGTCATACACTTGACCAATCTGAAGTGGTTGACCGAAGCTCACCAACTCATCACCGGTTGAAAAAATTGCCACTTTTAATTGTCTGTAAACACTTACCTCCGCTAACCCTAAGGAAGCAACCAAGCCTAAGTCGGCCGGTTTCATCCAATGTCCGGCGGCCAACATTACTTGGCCAAACTGTAAGTCTTCACCGGCATAACGCACATTCGCCCCGCGTTTTGGGGCTTCGGCAAAGCTGATGGTTTGCTCTTTGATAGCGACTTTCTCTTGCACAATCACGGTGTCAGTACCTGTTGGCATCATGGCACCCGTCATGATGCGCACGCATTCACCAAAACTAACTTGGCCTGCAAATGCTTGGCCGGCAAAAGCAGTACCAACAATTTTTAGGGGATGATCGTCATTTCCCTGCAAGCTATCTGCATGAAACGCATAGCCATCCATGGCGGAATTATCATAATTTGGAACATTGGCAGGTGACAAAATGTCAGCGGAAAGTACCCGCCCTAATGCATTTTCTAAAGCAATTATTTCATGTTGTTCGACAGGCTCTAAAAACTGGCGAATATATTTTTTTGCTTCCTCAACAGACATGGAATTTGGATCGTAATCGTCCATGCAGCTTGGGTTCTGCGCGAGTTTAGAAAGGAAATCATGAGGATTTTCTGAAGTGGATTGCATATTGGGTAGGAATGTTAGTTTGAGAATTGGTTTAAATCTTCCAGCGTGTTTAAGTTTAAAAAAGCCTTGGTTGCGCCATTGTCGTCTGGCTCAGTAAAGTCCACTTCTACATAGTGCAAGCTTTTTTGCCAAGCGCTTACTTTAGCTTGCCCGCCTTTAATAAACGCTTCCAGCGAGGGCAACACACTTTTTCTGCATAAACAAAATACTGGGTGGGTGTTTTGGTCGCTGTTGGCGACAGCAATGTCGGCATTTTCTTCTAATAAAGCAGTGAATAATTTTTGCACTAAATTGTCCGGCAAAAAAGGCGAATCGCAAGGTACGATGCAAACGTAATCATGGGTTGCGTGTTTAAGCGCAAGTTGAAAGCCTGCTAGTGGGCCTGAAAAATCTTGCGTTTCATCGTTAAAAACCGGTAACCCAAATGTTTGGTAGATTTCTAACTCTCGATTGGCATTAATAAAAAGTTCGTCCACTTGCGCGGCAAGCCGCTCAATCACATGCGCAATCAGCGGCTTGCCATGCAAATTGACCAAGCCTTTATCCACCCCGCCCATACGCGTTGCGCGGCCGCCAGATAAAATAATTGCAGAAATTTTTTCCAATATATTCCTTCAAATCAAAGCGTGAATCATCCACCCGTATGCGACATAAAGCGCACTACTGCAGGCGCAGCGCGGCGCAAATCAAAATCATGGCCTTTGGGTTTGATTCGCATGCTATTTAAAATCGCTTCAATCACTGGCGCATCATCGGTTGGAAATTCCCGCAACAGCGGCATTAAATCTACCTTATCGTCTTGCCCTAAACATAAGTAAAGCTCGCCTTTGCAGGTGATGCGCACGCGGTTGCAGCTTTCACAAAAGTTATGGGAGTGCGGCGAAATAAAGCCAATTTTAGTGGGTGCGTTTTCAAGCTGGTAATAGCGGGCTGGCCCGCCAGAATTAAATGTGCTGGCGATGAGTGAGTATTTACTTTTGATTGCGTTGAGCGTTTCAGTATTACTAAAAAAAGTATTTTCACGTGCGTGGTTAACATCGCCCAACGGCATTTCTTCAATAAAGCTAATATCAATTTTTTGGTCGATGGCAAATTGCACCAGGGGTAAAATTTCATCGTCATTTGTGCCGCGCATAATCACGCTATTGAGTTTGATATTTTCAAAGCCAACTTCTGTTGCTTTTTGTATGCCACGCAACACTTGGTTTAAATCGCCAATCCGGGTGATACTTTTAAACCGTTCAGCATTTAAACTATCCAGACTAATGTTAATGCGCTTTACGCCTGCAGTTTTGAGCGCTTGCGCCTGTTTTTCCAGCTGACTACCGTTAGTGGTTAACACCAGTTCTTTTAACCCTTTAAGTTGGCCGATTTCTTGAAAAAGCCAAAGTGCATTTTTTCTTACCAGCGGCTCACCACCGGTGATGCGCACTTTGCTTACGCCAAGCCCGACAAAAATATTCACGAGCCTTGCTGATTCTTCCAACGAGAGCACTTCATTGCGTGGCAAAAAAGTCATTTCTTCGCCCATGCAATATACGCAGCGAAAATCGCAACGATCCGTAATCGAAAGCCGAATATAATTGACAGTGCGACCAAATTGGTCAATGAGCTGGTTTTTCATGAACGCCTACATCACAAAGATAGAAAATAAGCACTTTTTAAGCGGCTGATTGTCGTATGAATAAATAATTTACTAAAATAGTATATTAATATATGCGACATATTGTTAACTGTTTTGGAGTGCAGTAATTGCAAAATTTATCCGAAAAACCTGCTCTGGCGAGTGAAAGCGGGCTTGACACTACATTGCAAGGCCTGATTGAAAAATATCGTACCTTGCCTGGGGCGTTGATGCCCTTACTACACGCGATTCAAGATACGATAGGTTATGTGCCTGAATCGTCTTATCCGCTGATTTCTAAGGCGCTCAATCTTTCTGTTGCTGAAGTGTATGGTGTGGTAACTTTTTATCACCATTTCCGTACATCGCTAGCAGGCCGCCATATTTTACAAATTTGCCGTGCGGAATCTTGTCAGTCGATGGGTTCAACTACCTTAGAAGCGCATGCAAAAAAATGCTTAAATGCGGATTACCACGAAACGACGGCGGATGGTGCGCTAACTTTGGAGCCAGTTTACTGTTTGGGTAACTGTGCGCTTTCTCCTGCCGTGATGTTGGATGAAGAAATCTATGGCAAAGTTTCACCGGAAGATTTAGACGCATTAATTGCCGAGGCGCGTGCATCATGAGTACAAAAATTTATATCCCAAAAGATTCAAGCGCACTTTCGATGGGCGCGGACAAAGTAGCGTTTGAAATTGCCAAAGAGGCCGCTAAACGCAAACTTGACATTGATATTGTGCGCAATGGCTCGCGCGGGCTTTATTGGCTTGAAACCATGGTTGAAGTCGTCACATCGCAAGGCCGTATGGCTTACGGACCAGTAAAAACCAAAGATGTGGCGGCTTTGTTTGACGCAGATTTTTTAAGTGGCGCAGCTACACATCCATTGAGTTTGGGACCAACCGAAGAAATTCCTTATCTCAAAAAACAGCAGCGCCTAACGTTTGCGCGTGTGGGTATCACTGATCCGGTTTCGCTAGAAGATTACATCGCGCATGATGGTTACAAAGGTTTAAAAAGTGCGCTGAAAATGTCTGGCGCTGACATTGTCAAAGCTGTGACGGATTCCGGTTTACGTGGGCGTGGTGGTGCGGCTTTCCCAACGGGGATTAAGTGGAACACCGTTTTGGGATGTCAGTCAGCGCAAAAGTATGTGGTATGTAACGCGGACGAAGGCGATTCTGGCACATTTTCTGATCGCATGATTATGGAAGGCGACCCGTTTGTGCTGATTGAAGGCATGACGATTGCTGGTATTGCAGTAGGTGCAACGCAAGGTTATATTTATTTGCGTTCAGAATATCCGCATGCCTTGGCTGCGCTGAATCAAGCGATTGAAAACGCTAAAGTTGCTGGATATTTGGGCGATAATATCCTAGATACGGGCAAATGTTTTCACTTAGAAGTGCGCCGCGCAGCGGGCGCTTATGTGTGTGGTGAAGAAACCAGTTTGCTAGAAAGCCTGGAAGGCAAACGCGGCTTGGTGCGTTTTAAACCGCCACTTCCTGCGATTGAGGGTTTGTTTGGTAAACCAACCATTGTGAATAACGTGATTTCGCTTGCATCTGTGCCGATTATTTTAGATAAAGGCGCACAATTTTATGCGGATTACGGCATGGGGCGTTCACGCGGCACGTTGCCAATTCAACTGGCGGGTAATATTAAACAGGGTGGTTTGGTGGAGCTGGCCTTTGGTGCAACATTACGAGAACTTTTATATGATTATGGCTGCGGCTCTGCAACAGGTAGGCCGATTCGTGCGGTGCAAGTAGGTGGTCCATTAGGCGCTTATTTGCCTGAGAGTCAATTTGATACGCCACTCGATTACGAAGCATTTGCCAAGATTTGGGCTGTACTTGGCCATGGCGGAATTGTGGCGTTTGACGACACGGTAGACATGGCGAAAATGGCACGGTATGCGTTTGAATTTTGTGCGATTGAATCTTGCGGAAAATGTACGCCATGTCGCATTGGTTCAACGCGTGGCGCTGAGGTGATGGATAAAATTATTGCCGGCCAAAGTGTGGAAAAAAATATCAAGCTCGTGCGCAATTTATCTGACACGATGCTGAACGGTTCATTATGCGCACTGGGTGGTATGACGCCTTATCCGGTGTTGAGTGCGATGAACCATTTTGCGGAAGATTTTGTTTCTCAATGATTGCAGGCGTGAATTGGTCGTTGCAAGCCACTTCACCGCCTTCGTTGATTGATAAACCTGTAAAAAATAACAGGTTAAAAAGGTGTAAATTATGGACGACGTTAAGTATACAAACCCAACAAATGCACATACCCATAGCAGAACCAGCTATGACGATGCGCTAGATTACGGCACACCTGCCAGCCAATCTGACAAACTGGTGACATTGACTATTGATGACCGCGAAATCACTGTGCCGGATGGTACGTCGATTATGCGTGCTTCGATTATGGCGGGTATTAACGTGCCAAAGCTTTGCGCGACGGATAGCTTAGAGCCGTTTGGCTCTTGCCGTTTGTGTGTGGTTGAAATTGAAGGTCGCCGTGGCTACCCTGCTTCTTGTACAACGCCTGTCGCAGATGGTTTGAAAGTGCATACGCAAACGCCAAAATTGGCGGATATTCGCCGTGGCACAATGGAATTGTATATTTCTGATCACCCGTTGGATTGCTTAACTTGCGCTGCCAATGGCGATTGTGAATTGCAAGACATGGCCGGTGCTGTGGGCTTACGTGAGGTGCGTTATGGCTATGATGGTGAAAATCATCTCAAGTCACAAAAAGATGAATCCAATCCTTATTTCACCTTTGACCCAAGTAAATGTATTGTGTGTTCACGCTGTGTGCGTGCCTGTGAGGAAACGCAAGGTACGTTTGCATTAACCATTCAAAGCCGTGGTTTTGAATCCAAAGTGGCTTCTGGTCTTGGCAATTTTATGGATTCTGAATGTGTGTCTTGTGGCGCCTGCGTGCAAGCTTGCCCGACAGCCACGTTGATGGAAAAAACCGTGATTGAAGCTGGCACACCTGAACACAGTGTGACCACTACCTGCGCTTATTGCGGGGTAGGGTGTTCATTCAATGCTGAAATGAAAGGTGAAGAAGTCGTCCGCATGGTGCCGCATAAAAATGGCGGTGCGAACCATGGCCACTCTTGTGTGAAAGGCCGTTTTGCTTGGGGTTATGCAACGCATAAAGACCGCATTACCACACCGATGATTCGTAAAAGTATTCATGATGAATGGCAAAAGGTGTCTTGGGATGAGGCAATTCAATACGCGGCAGGTGAAATTAAACGCATCGAACATCAATATGGTGGCAATGCGATTGGCGGCATTACTTCTTCCCGTTGTACGAATGAAGAAGTCTATGTCACACAAAAATTGATCCGCGCTGGGTTTGGTGTGAATAACGTGGATACTTGCGCACGCGTTTGTCATTCACCGACTGGTTATGGCTTAAAACAAACGATAGGCGAATCAGCGGGTACACAGACGTTTGATTCAGTGATGCATTCTGATGTGATTTTGGTGATGGGCGCAAACCCAACCGATGGTCACCCAGTGTTCGCTTCTATTATGAAGCGCCGCTTGCGCGAAGGTGCAAAACTCATTATTGCGGATCCCCGCGCGATTGATTTGGTGTCTTCACCACACATTAAAGCGGATCATCATTTAAAACTTCGCCCGGGTACGAATGTTGCACTGATTTCTGCCCTAAGTCATGTGATTGTGACAGAAGGCTTAGTCAACGAAGCCTTTGTGAAAGAGCGTTGTGAGTGGGATTCGTTTGAAGCGTGGCGTGATTTTTCCGCAAAACCAGAAAACTCACCAGAAGTATTAGGACCGGCAATGGGCGTGCCAGCTGAAGAAATTCGCGCAGCAGCAAGACTTTATGCCACTGGCGGTAACGCGGCAATTTATTATGGCTTGGGTGTGACAGAACACAGCCAAGGCTCCACCACCGTGATGGGCATTGCCAACTTGGCGATGGCAACCGGTAACGTTGGCCGTGAAGGCGTGGGTGTGAATCCACTGCGTGGGCAAAACAATGTGCAAGGGTCTTGTGATATGGGCTCGATGCCGCATGAGTTCCCCGGTTACCGCCATGTGTCAGACGATACAACGCGCGCAATGTTTGAAGCTGCTTGGGGTCGCCCGTTAAGTAATGACCCCGGCTTACGCATCCCGAACATGCTGGATAACGCGATTGATGGTTCTTTCAAGGCGCTGTATTGTGTGGGCGAAGATATTGCGCAATCAGATCCGAATACGCAGCATGTGACCCATGCGTTGGAGTCGATGGAATGCGTCATTGTGCAAGATTTATTCTTGAACGAAACAGCCAAATTTGCGCATGTTTTTTTCCCGGGAGCTTCTTTCTTGGAGAAAAATGGGACGTTCACCAATGCTGAACGCCGTATTTCGCCAGTACGCCGCGTGATGACACCTAAAAATGGCATGGAAGATTGGGAAATTACCGCGAAATTATCTGAAGCGCTGGGCTACCCAATGCATTACAACCATGCATCAGAAATTATGGACGAAGTGGCCGCATTAACGCCAACCTTCAAAGGCGTGAGCTTCAAAAAATTAGATGAACTTGGCAGTATTCAATGGCCATGTAATGACGAAGCGCCTGAAGGGACGCCAACCATGCATATTGATGAATTTGTGCGTGGCAAGGGTAAGTTCTTCGTCACACAATATGTGCCAACCACTGAAAAAGTGACGCCAAAATACCCATTGTTACTCACAACAGGCAGGATTCTTTCCCAATATAACGTGGGTGCGCAAACTCGTCGTACCCAAAACGTGGCTTGGCATCCTGAAGATGTGGCGGAAATTCACCCCCATGATGCGGAAGAACGTGGTATCAAAGAGGGTGATTGGGTGGGCATCACCAGCCGTGCCGGTGAAACGGTGTTACACGCAAAAATTACCGAGCGTGTACAGCCGGGTGTGGTTTATACAACCTTCCACCATCCAGAATCCGGTGCCAACGTGATTACGACAGAAAACTCTGATTGGGCAACGAATTGCCCGGAATTTAAGGTGACTGCTGTACAGGTGACGCGCGTTTCACAACTTTCTGATTGGCAAAAGAATTTTAGGTCGTTTACAGAGCAGCAAGTTGCTTTTAAAGATAAGGCTGTTAAAGCAGATTAAGCTTTTTCCACGTTCAAAATTGTATGCAAGCTGTGAAACCTAAAACATTCGCTTTTTCTGCAATTGCTGCCACAGAGGTGGCGGTGCAGCAGTATCGCATGTCACAACTGACTTCGAAGACGGATGTGGTTGCGGAAGAGGTGCCAATCGCTTTGGTATATAACGGTATTTCGCATGCAGTGATGTTAGCAACACCACAGGATTTGGAAGATTTTGCAGTCGGATTTTCGCTGACCGAGGGTATTGTTGAATCTGCTGCCGATATTTATAGCACTGAAATTGAAGCGCAAGAAAATGGCTTTGCAGTGCAAATGGAGATTGCGAGTGCGAGTTTCTCCCGTCTAAAAGACAAACGCAGAAATATAACAGGGCGCACCGGTTGTGGTTTGTGTGGTAGCGAAAGTTTGGATCAAGCATTACATTTGCCAACTGAAATGAACGCAATCGCTGAAAAATTTAAGCAGAATATATTGCAACTGCATGCCGAAACTTTATCCGCAGCTTTTAATAATATTCGCAATCAGCAAAAAATTCTGGCTTTAACTGGTGCAACGCATGCCAGTGCTTTGGTGAATGCGTTGGGTGAGGTCGTGTTGCTGCGTGAAGATGTCGGGCGGCATAATGCGTTGGATAAATTGGTTGGCGCAATGAAAAAATCTGCTAATGATTTTTCAGCGCAGCATTTTGTCATGACAACTAGTCGCGCCAGTTATGAAATGGTACAAAAAACCGTCAGCGCCGGTGTGTCGATGTTGGTCGCAATTTCAGCGCCGACAGCGCTTGCCGTGCGCATCGCTGAGCAGTATGGATTAACCTTGGTTGGATTTACGCGAGAGCACAGTTTCGTGATTTATTGTGACCCGATGAATAGAGTATTAACTTAAATAACGATATTAAATTATGCAGATAGAACACTTAGTAACCATGGCGAATCAGATTGGGGATTTTTTTAAAGCTTTCCCCGATCAAACCCAAGCGAAAAAAGACATTGCCCAGCATTTACAAAAGTTTTGGGCAAAAAGTATGCGTGATCAGATTGTTGCCTATATTCATCAAGGCGGGGACACGCTGCTGCCGATTGTCAAAGCTGCGATTGTCGAATATATCGATATTCCGCAGCACCAGTCTTAGTAGCTTTGTTAGTACCTTTGAAATAACCTAAAACTTTCTTTTCTATCTGCAGCACGTTTACCTTGCCAAATCAGCTGCCATTCCGCACCTGGGGTCATTTTCCCTGTACCTTTTTCATCCTGAATCAGATATAAGTTGCAGTTGAGTTGCTGCGAGCGCGCAAAAGGTTGCAATGTGATATTGGTATAGTAATCAAACAGGTGAGATTGTGCCTTGCCAACGTTTAAGCTGTTGATGCAAGTGGTTTCTGCCGGGAGTGATTTTTTGAGGCTAGTAAAGACGCGGTCGTAACTTTTTGCATTATCGATCAATGGTAGCCATAGGGTCATTAATAAGCACCACACAAAGGTCATCCCGATTGCCCAATTGGTTACCGTGGAACGTTTGGTGAGTTTGGCGCGCAATGACACAATAAACCAAATGAGTGTCATTAAAATGGCTAAGACAAAGGTTTTGGTTTGGAAATCTAAGTCGTAAGCACCGGATAAAAAGCGCATCCGTTCTTGTAGTTTCCAAGGGAAACCTGTGAGCATTGCGATCCAGCCCAACCAAATCAATACGCCTAATGTGCTAAACAGCATCACGGCAAACCAGTTGAGTCCTGCTGCAAAATCGCGCTTCAGTTGTTCCACGCTGCCGGCACCCATTACAACCAGTGGGATCAGTAATGGGAGTGCTTGAATGTCTTTATCTGTTGCTGAAAACCCCAAAATGATAAATGTCACGACGAAAAAAACCAACGATAGTTGAAAGCGTGACTGCGCAAATAGTTGTGATCTAAATTTCCACACCCCGAGCAATGCCAAAGGGAGTGCCGGCCAAGCATACCAAATTAAAATGCGTCCAAAATATGCGTGATTTGCGTAAGAAAAAGTTGTGTTTAGATGCTTAAACCAGTCAACGTATAAATCAGGAGAGTACTGATAAAGCAGCCACAGCCAACCAACTACAAAAGGCGCAGCTAAGAGTGTGGATAGTGATAGGAAGATGACGAATGGTTTGCGTCGCCAAGCACGAAATAAGGCATGCAATAAAAATGCAGAGCAGAGCAGAATAAACGGCGTGATAACGCCATCAATCAAAAAACCAAGGCCGAGGGCGAGACTAAACAATAAAGTAGCTCGCCTAGGTCTGCGCTTAAAAAGTGCAAGCGCATAAAAGCCAGTGGCCAGTACGCTTAAGGCGGCGATTTCATGGTTTAGACTATGCGCGGAAAGCATTAAACCAACTGTGCCGATCATGATAAAAGTGGCATGTCTGCCCACGCCGCGCGACCACATTTCTCGACCTGTCATGCCGATCATCAACAACAAAATGGTCAGCCAAACACTGTTAGCAATTCTTGCACCATCATGTAAGGGCAGTAACGGTGAGAGTATTTTGGCGCTGTAGGCAGCAAGCGCATAGTAAAAGGGGGAGGCTTCCAAAGTGCTGTCACCTTTTGCCAGTGGGGCAATCAGGCTGCCACCTTGAACAATCCCTTTAATAATGCTAATGCTGGTGGATTCAAGTGGCTTCCAAGGCGCGTGGCCTATTAAGCCAGTCAGTATCCAAATGGCGCATAGAATAAGCAGCAATTGTGTTTTGGTGCTCTCGCCAAGTTTTGCAGGTGGCGATGAAATGTTGCTTTGCCAATCGTGATCTAGCTGAAAACGCATGTGTATTGAATAAGGCTTTCGTGATAAATAACTTGCATTCTAAAGAATAAAGAGCGCTTAAGGTGAGGCTTTAGGAAAATAAAAAGGCAGCTAAAGCTGCCTTTTGTACGCACTTTCACGAGTACCAAATTACATACCGTATTTTTTACGGAATTTATCGACACGACCAGCCGTGTCGATAATCATTTGTTTGCCAGTGTAAAAAGGGTGTGATTTTGATGAAACTTCAATTTTTACCAAAGGATATTCTTTACCATCAGTCCACTTAATGGTGTCGCGCGCAGCGATGGTTGAACGTGTGATAAAGCTAAAATCCGCACCGATGTCTTGGAACACGACTTCGCGATACTCTGGATGAATTCCGTCTTTCATAATATTTAAGCCTCAAAGTTGCCGGAAAATACGGCATTAAAAACATATCCTATTTGAATATGTTTGGTTGAAATTTTTAACAATTTGCGATTATATTGGGAAACTGGTCGCCTTGCAAGCCGAAACCCTAGCCCCTGCGCATGCTATCGAAAAAGTCTGCATTATTTTTAGTGGATTTGATTTTATCCAGCAAAAATTCCATCGCTTCCAACTCATCCATTGGATAAAGCAATTTGCGAAGTACCCAAATTTTCTGCAATACGTCTTTTTCAATGAGCAATTCTTCACGACGTGTCCCGGATTTATTGACGTTGATGGCCGGATAAATGCGTTTTTCAGCCATGCGGCGATCAAGATGGATTTCCATATTGCCGGTGCCCTTGAACTCTTCGTAGATCACATCGTCCATGCGAGAGCCAGTATCCACCAAAGCCGTAGCGATAATGGTGAGTGAGCCGCCTTCTTCTACATTACGTGCAGCGCCAAAGAAGCGTTTCGGGCGTTGCAAGGCGTTGGCATCTACGCCGCCGGTTAGAACTTTGCCGGAAGAGGGGATCACCGTGTTGTAAGCACGTGCTAAACGTGTGATGGAGTCTAATAAAATCACCACATCTTTTTTGTGTTCGACCAAGCGTTTGGCTTTTTCTAGTACCATTTCAGCCACTTGCACGTGGCGGGTTGCTGGCTCGTCAAAAGTAGAGGCGACTACCTCCCCTTTTACGGATCTCGTCATTTCCGTCACCTCTTCTGGGCGCTCATCAATGAGCAAAACAATCAGAATGACGTCAGAATGATTCGCCGTAATAGCGTGCGCAATATTTTGCATCATCACGGTTTTACCAGATTTTGGGCTTGCCACGAGCAATCCGCGCTGACCTCGACCAATCGGTGCAATCATGTCAATCACGCGACTGGTAATATTTTCTGCGCCTTTAATATCGCGCTCAAGTGTGAGTGGCTTGGTTGGGAATAGCGGGGTTAAGTTTTCAAACAGAATTTTATGTTTGGTGTTCTCTGGTACTTCACCATTTACGCTATCCACTTTTACCAACGCAAAGTAACGCTCACCGTCTTTAGGGATGCGAATCTCGCCTTGAATGCTGTCACCTGTGTGCAGGTTAAAGCGGCGAATTTGCGAAGGCGACACATAAATATCATCCGGCCCGGCCAAATAAGAAGTGTCAGGTGAGCGCAAAAACCCAAAACCATCCTGCAACACCTCTAGCGTACCGTCACCGTAAATACTTTCCCCTTTTTTTGCCTTAGTTTTCAGAATGGCAAAAATCAAATCTTGCTTTCGCATTCGGCTGGCATTGTCGATTTCTTGGCTGATCGCCATTTCAACAAGTTCTGTGACGGGGAGATGTTTGAGGTCGGATAGATGCATGCGGATTCGCTCTAGAGTAAGAAATAAAGAAGGTGTTACAGAAAAGTTGAAAGTGATTCGTTGTATTAAATTTAGTGTCTTAAGGGGTGTTTAATGTTGACTGTTTTGCTACCAGAGCCACTATTACTAAATTACTAAAGGTTGGCTCTGGTGTTTTGTGGAGAACGTTATAAAACCACTAACGACGTGAAATTGAGACTTTTACGTAGACTAATCGGTTTAAATATTGCTGTCAATAAATGCAGTCAATTGCGATTTGGATAAAGCACCCACTTTTGTGGCCTCTACGTTACCATTTTTAAATAGCATCAACGTTGGAATGCCACGGATGCCGTATTTTGGCGGGGTCATTTGGTTGTCGTCGATATTCAATTTAGCCACTTTTAAGCGGCCTGTGTATTCTTTGGAAATTTCATCCAAAATTGGCGCGATCATTTTGCAAGGACCACACCACTCAGCCCAGTAATCAACCAGCACGGGCAGGTCGGATTGTAAAACGTCTTGTTCAAAACCTGCATCGCTCAAGTGAATAATGTGTTCGCTCATTATGTTGCCTCTTCATGAAAAATTGTTAAAACTCAATCTCACTATCGTATCTAAAAATAAGCCGTTAGTGAAGTCAAAAAACACGTATTTTATGTTTCTTCTTTTGCATTAGCATCTGGCTCAGGGCGCAATATATTACCTTGAAATGGTAAATTGCATCCGCTCAAAGGTCTGTGTTCTGTCGAGCAATCTTGTCAGAATAATCGCGTGAGATTGCTCATTCCACTTTAGCAAGAGTCTGCGCCCAGCTTCATATGTGCCTTTGGAGGCAATAATTGTAGAGTGTTCTTTCACAGCGTTCATTTGTGGCAGAATCAGCGCCATTTCATCGTGATCCCATTTCTCGTAGCTTAAATTCACACTTTGTGCATAAGGTGCGATCATTTGCACGCCGATCATGAGTGTGTCGCGATTGCCGCAATTGGCCCAACGCACCACGCCTAGCCCCCAGTGTTGTTCGCCACGCAATTTGACACCAATCAGGCTTCCGATTTTAATATTTTTTTCAGCCGTTGGGTGGCGCCTAATGCACATGCCAGTAGCGCTCATATTGATAATTTGCCAGCGCGAGGTGATAATTTGAGTATGCTGAGCGCCGAACGCCTTGCCATCCGCGCTCAATCGCACCGGTGCGTCAGAAGTTTTGTCATTTGACAAAAAGTGTGCAGCCGCTAAACCGCTCACCAACTCTAGCTCTCCGAATTGTTCCGCACGTTTAAATTGGCGCTTAGGGGTAATGCCTAAGTGCTTAATTAGGTGACTTAAGAGGTGTGCATAATCTTCACAGTTTGCGTCATGTGGCACGCTGCCATCTGCAGGCAATTGATTATTTTGCAGCACATTAAGGTTGCTGTGTACGCTACGCACCAACTCAATCGTTTGTAGCAATATATCCACATCCGGGTTCGGCGCATCTTTTTGTTTGCTGTAAGGTTCGGGTGGATGATTGGCGGCTAAGTTGATAATAAAAGCCCCATAAGCGACTTCTAGCGGCATCACTGCTGTAATTTGTGCATCTTGCACACGGTGCGCTAAATATTCCGAAGTTAAACGAATTTCTTTTTGAGTTAAATTTTGCGGATTAGCTAAGAACATTAGCAATGCGTGTTTAAATGCATTTTCTATCGTAAATGCAAAATAAGCGCTAGACCAAGCGTTGACTTGATGGTCGGCCGCACGTTGATGTTGAATGCCTAATTGCACCGCACAAAAGTAAAGTTGGTATAAATCTTCCCAAATATGGTTTGGCAATGGCATATAGGTTTGAAAGTACACCATGACCAGTTCTGAAACCGCATGCATTGCATGCTGAATCAGCAATACAGATTCTTTATCGCGCCCTAATTTAAATAACTGGCTTTGTAAGTCAATCAGCGCCAGTTTGTAACCATACCCTAGCTCTTGCCATAAATGTTCAGCGGCAGTAGCGGCGAGCTTGGCTTTGTCGTGCAAAGGCAGTGCGGCATTGTTGTAATCTTTTGCCAGTACTTGAGTGGTGTTAATCAACGTGTTTCGGTAAGCGTTTAGCGCTTGAACCCGTGCATTGGCGGAAACTTTTTGGCGGTTTAAAATTGTGAGCTCTGCACGCAAATGTGCCGCGACATCCAACACATTGGTGGACTGCAAGTTTTTAAGATTTAAACTTATCTTGTTTGGGCGGGTCTCAGCGATGATGAGCGGCCGCTCTTTAAGTTCAGGAATATGCAGGTTTAACGCCATATTGGAAGGTGTCGTTGTTGGGGTTTTGTAGGGTGATTTTGCTTAAGAATGCGCACAAATGCAATTGTTATTAAGAATATTCTTTTACAATGCCGGGCTGAACGTGATTTTGGCTTCCGGTTAAACAGCATTTTGCAGAAAGTTTAAAGAAGATTCATGCGAGCTTATTCATAAAGAAGAAGGGTTTTAATCGGGTATTCCAAGCATTTAAACAGTTGTGGTGTCGGTAATCTTTGCCTCAACTTTATATTTTCAAACCATCATTTTAAAAAATGAAAAAATTATCACAATTTATTTTTGCAGTTCTAACCATCTTATTATTATCTAATGGAGCATTCGCTAGAGCAGAGGCGCCTAAGGTTGCTGCCAATTTTACGGTAAAAGATATTCAGGGTGTGAAACACACCCTTGCGAACTATAAAGGCAAATGGGTGCTGGTGAATTATTGGGCAACCTGGTGTCCACCATGTTTGGAAGAAGTGCCAGATTTAATTAATCTGCACGAGAATCGTCGCAAAAAAGACGTAGTGGTGATTGGCGTGGTGTTTGACTATGCCAATTTAAAGGAGGTCACCGACTACGTGGACGATATGCTGATGACTTATCCGATTGTGTTGAGTGACAACGCGGTAACCTCTCAATTTGAAAGTGTCAGCGTGCTGCCGACAACCTTTATTTTTAATCCGGAGGGAAAACTGGTCAAAATCAAGCACGGGGCCATCACTAAACAATACATAGAGAAGTTCACAGGCCCCGACATTTAGCAGAAAGCGCTAACCTTCTGCTAGCTAAAAGCTAGTGAGGCACGGCGATGCTGTTACCAGCACCATCAAGCATGTTCAGCTGGTTTTCATCGGCAAAATGCATCAACTGTTCAAACCCTTCTGGGTTGACCGCTTTCAGTTTCAAATCTACCGCCAAACAACGCACACCATTGATCACACGCGGTTTCAAATACGGCGAATATTTTAATTTGCGGTCTTCACCAAAGGTCGCGTAGGTGCTGCACATGCGATCCACCCAGTCACTCGGGCGGAAAGGCTTGCCAGCACGCGTGTTGCCCTCAATAATAATTTCATTCATTTCGATTTGTTCAGACATATATCCACTCAATATTTAATTATAAAAAAAGTCAAAAATTTAAAGATTTAGCACAATCCAACAAGCAAAATTGGGGCCAAACCTTTAAATTTCAATACTACAATTGTTACTAAACCTTACTCACAATTACGGCAAATATTCAAAAACTTTCACCACTTTTTTAACGCCATCGGTATTTCGGGCAACTTCAGTTGCTATATTTGCTTCTTTTTGCGTCACAACGCCCATTAAATAAACCGTGGAAGCTTCAGTAACCACTTTCACAGCGTTAGAAGGAAAGTCTTTTTCTGCCACTAAATTGGCTTTAACTTTGGAGGTGATAAACGTGTCGTTGGCACGGTCAGACATCGAAGATTTCATGCTGATGATAATTTCGTTGGTAATGTTTTTTACATGCTCAATGCTTTTTGCCAAGGTTTCAGCTTTAGTTTTCAGTTCTGCATTTGGCACTTCACCAGTGAGTAACAGATTGCCGTTAATGCTGGTTACGTTCACATGGGATTCTTCACCCAAATTGGTTTCCATTTTTTTAAACGCTTTGATCTCAATATTTTCATCCTCAACATAGGCGCCAGCAGTGCGTCTATCCGTTGCCATGGCGCCACCGGCAGCAGCGCCACCGACCACAGCCGTTGCACATCCGGCTAAGTGAGCAATGACTAACAAAGCGCAAAGTAAGCTAGAAATTTTTTTCATTGGGGTCTCCTTCTTTAAAGTTTCATCAAATCATTATCCACGCTTTATGTTTCAAAAGCGTGTCGAATCCATTCAATATGTTGTTGGTCTGCCTTGTCCATCAAAATGGCATCAAATCGGCAGGCATGTTCGCCATGTTGCATTAAAAAATGTTGGGCAGTTTGAATAATTTTTTGCTGTTTTTTGGGGGAAATGCTCTCGGCAGCGAGGCCAAATTGGCGATTGGTGCGTAACCTGACTTCAATGAACACCAATACTTCGCCCTCTTTCATAATCAAATCAATCTCACCAAAGCGGCAGTGATAATTTTTTGTCACCAACTTAAGGCCGCGTTGCGTCAAAAAAGTTGCAGCCAATTGTTCGGCGAGTAAGCCAGCGTTGTTTTGATGAAGCTTCATGCAATTGGCAGCAATGTTTTTTGATGGTCGAAAAATCGGGTTGGCGGTAAACTTGCGGCTATGACAAAAACAGGCACATTATATGTGGTCGCCACCCCAATCGGCAACTTGAACGACATTACCCTGCGTGCGATTGAAACGCTAAAAAAAGTGGATGCGATTGCTGCAGAAGATACGCGCCATACTTCTGGACTGTTGGCGCACCTTGGCATTTCCAAAAAAATGATCGCCGTGCATGAACACAACGAGCAGCAATCGGCAGAAAAATTATTAAGCGCTTTACAAGCCGGTGAACATATTGCGCTGGTGACTGACGCTGGCACGCCCGCTGTGAGCGACCCCGGCGCGATTGTGGTCGATGCCGCGCACAAAGCGGGCGTCAAAGTGGTGCCGGTTCCGGGTGTGAGCGCGGTAATTACTGCGCTTTCTGCCAGTGGGATTACTGAAAATGGCTTTTTGTTTTATGGCTTTTTACCAGCCAGCAGCGCTGCGCGCAAAAAAATCTTAACCGAATTAAAACCGCAAACCGTGACTTTGGTTTTTTATGAAGCGCCGCATCGTATTTTAGAAAGCATTGCCGATTTAACCCAAATTTTTGGCGATGCGCGGCAAATTGTCTTTGCGCGCGAGCTGACCAAAACCTTTGAGACCATTCACCGCTGCGCCTTGGCGGACGCGCTGACTTGGTTAAACCATGATGCAAACCAGCAGCGTGGCGAATTTGTATTGCTCGTTGCTCCAGCGCCGCCGAAACAAGAAGAAGGTTTGGATGAGCAAAGTTTAAAAACACTTGGCTTACTGCTGGCCGAATTGCCACTTAAGCAAGCGGTAAAGTTGGCGACTGAAATTACCGGCCAAAAGAAAAATGCGCTGTATGATGCGGCGCTTAAATTGAAAGAAAGTTAAGGTTTAAGTATGAAGCAAACACTCACTATCACTCGCCCTGACGATTGGCACTTACACTTGCGCGATGGCGACGCGCTCAAAGCCGTGTTGCCCGATACCGCCAAACAATTTGCCCGCGCGATTGTGATGCCTAACTTGCGTCCGCCTGTCACCACGACAACTTTGGCGCAAGCATATTACGCAAGAATTTTGGCCGCATTGCCTAGTGGACTCAACTTTGAGCCGCTGATGACGCTTTATTTAACAGACAACACCAGCCCGGATGAAATCCAACGCGCGGTAGAAAGTGGCATTGTCAAAGGCGTTAAGCTTTACCCCGCCGGGGCCACCACCAATTCAGATTCTGGCGTAACAAGCTTGGAAAAATGCGCGAACACTTTGGCCGCCATGGAAAAGTTGGGCTTGCTACTGTTGGTGCATGCTGAAGTGACTGACAGTAATGTTGACGTGTTTGACCGCGAAAAAGTGTTTATTGAGCGCCACATGATCAAGCTGGCTAAAAATTTCCCAGCCTTAAAAATTGTGTTTGAACACATCACCACCAAAGATGCCGCAGATTTTGTGGCACAAGCGCCAAAAAATGTAGGCGCAACCATCACCGCGCACCATTTGCTGATGAACCGCAACGATATGTTTAAAGGCGGCATTCAGCCGCACCATTACTGTTTGCCGATTTTAAAGCGCGAAGAACATCGGCTGGCCTTGGTGAAAGCAGCGATTTCAGGCAGTCCAAAATTTTTCTTAGGCACAGACAGCGCCCCGCACGCCAAACACACCAAAGAAGCGGCGTGTGGCTGCGCAGGCATGTACACCGCCCATGCCGCGATAGAGCTTTACGCCGAAGCGTTTGAAAATGCCAACTCCTTAGATAAGTTAGAAGGATTTGCCAGCTTTTATGGTGCAGATTTTTACGGTTTGCCAAGAAATACTGAAAAAATTACTTTGGTGAAAGAAAGCTGGCAAGTGCCAGAAAGCTTGCCTTTTGGTAATGATGCACTGGTGCCGTTAAGGGCGGGGCAGAGTGTGAGTTGGAAAATACGTAGTGTGGGTGGAGCGTAGCGATACCCACAAAGCAAAATTGTAGGTTTATTAATTTCTATTGGAGTTATCGAGATGTTGAACTCACATGCTCATCATAGTTTGAAAATAGCGCTTACTTTATGGTTAATATTATTTTCGCATTTTGTTTTTTCAAAAGATGACATTGAATTTCATCTGGAAGAAGAAAGGGATGCTGAAAGGTTTAATAGTTTCGTTTATGAAACACGATTATGTATGAGTGAGGCCTCGAAAGGCATGTTATCTCAAGGTGTGTGTGATAGTAATCAGATAGTGAGCTTTTCCATGAGTGCTTGTGGTAATCCATTGTAGGGTTTTATGAAAAACAATTTACACCGACCTGCTGGAGAAGTTGACGCATTTATTACGGCTATTGCATATGATGAGCTAAAAAATATTCCGGGATTGAAACTGCAAAATAGTAAAAAAAATTACCAATGGAATGATTCAGCCACATTTTCAGGTGTTCTTGGATATGGAGATTTTAAAAATTGCTGTTTTCAAGGAAAAACAGTTAAAGACAAATATGTTTTCTTAGAATTACGTGATAAATTTGATGTATTTTCCGAGTTTGAAAACGATGAGTTAGAACCAAATCTTAAGGATGTTGATAAGGTTCAGCTGGGGATTGGAAGTGAGATTTTCAAAAAAGTTAAGGTAGGACATAAAGTTACAGTCTTTTGTAAGTCATTGTGGTTTGGGTCAACGGGGCATTACGCGCTCCCAGTTTATTGCAGCGAACCAACAGTTAAATGAACAAGCCAAGGGTGGGTGTCCCTAGGCTACACCCGCACTCCGTTATATTTTCCAATCAATCGGGGCTTCGCCACGTTTGACCAAATACTCATTAATCTTAGAAAATTGATGATTGCCAAAAAAACCACGATGCGCTGAGAGTGGCGAAGGGTGTGGTGATTTCAATACCAAATGTTTTTTAGGGTCAATCACTTCACCTTTTTTCTGTGCGTAGCTCCCCCACAATACAAATACTAAACCTTCTCGTTGCTGATTGAGTGCGGCAATGGCGGCATCGGTAAACGCTTCCCAGCCTTTGTTTTGGTGTGATCCTGCTTTGGCTTGCTCCACTGTCAAAGTGGCATTGAGCAATAAGACGCCTTGATTCGCCCACGGTGTTAAGTCGCCTTTTCTTTGCATTTTAATGCCCAAGTCGGCTTCAATTTCTTTAAAAATATTCATCAGCGATGGCGGTAAGTCCACGCCTTCAGGCACGGAAAAACTTAAACCGTGCGCTTGGCCGACTCCGTGATACGGGTCTTGGCCAATAATCACCACGCGTACTTTTTCAAACGGGGTGTGGTTAAATGCATTAAAAATCAATGGGCTAGGTGGAAAAATAATTTTCCCTGCGGCTTTTTCTTGCTTTAAAAAAACGCGCAAGTTTTGCATGTAGGGTTTGTTAAATTCTTCCCCTATCACTGCTTGCCATGTGGCGTCGAGTTGTCCGGCTTTATCTTGCATCATATTTTTTTGCTTGAGTGCGTTAATGGACCATTAGAACAAAAAATCCTAGAAAAGTGGATAGTTTCAGGCTGAATTTCTGGACGTGTTAAAATGTGCCTGAAGCTGACCAGACAGTCGCCGCCTGAATTTCAGGGGGAGGAAAGTCCGGGCTGCAAAGAGCGGGATGACGGCTAACGGCCGTACGCTGAAAGCTGGCAACAGTATAAGGCGAGGAATAGGGCCACAGAGACGAGCGTATTAAGTTACGGTGAAACGCGGTAACCTCCATCTGCAGCAATATCAAATAGGCTGGCATTTGTTGCAAGACATAAGGCGTGGCTCGCGCTGCCAGCGGGTAGATAGCTTGAGCGTACAAGCAATTGTGCGCCTAGAGGAATGACTGTCGGCAACCTTGCGTTGTTACAGAACCCGGCTTATCGGTCAGCTTCACTTTATTTAATAGATAGCTTTTTGATTTTTTAAGATATTTTTTGTAGTAGTTTTCGTTCTAAAATTGTTTGCGCGAGCGCTTCCCCTAAAATTTTTGTGGTCTGCTTGATCAAGGTGAATGCCATCAAGTTTGCTTGCTTTTATCACGCTGTTCGCGTTAAAAAAATGGGTGTTCGCTAAAGCACATGCTGCCTCTAGTGCTACTGGAAGTCCTAAATCTCGTAATTCTGCGCCCGCAAATTTTGGCGCAATATTCCCTTTTGGTCGGGTAATTTTTGGCGGACAAACCACCAAAATTTCTGGTGTCGGCATGCCCGGTTCAATCGGTGCATTGCGGATAATTTGAATCAGTGTATTGACACCTTGCGCGCAAAGCCATGCGTTGTTCTGATGTGTGCATTGAAAGTCGTTAGTGCCTAACATTAAAATCACCAAATCGAGCGGTGCGTGCATTTCAATCACTTACGCCAAGCCTGCTGCGCCATTGCGGCCTGTTTTAAACGGATCATCCCAGACCGTTCTGCGGCAATTTAAGCAATTTTCAATCACGCGGATTTTTTTGCTATGTTGGTGAAGTGTATTTTCCAACACGCCCGGCCAACGCGCCTCAAAAACCAAGCGGTTTCGGGTTTCTGGAATAATGCCCCAGCTTAAACTATCGGCATAAGCAAGAATATTTTTCATGTTTTTAACCCGTTTTTACAAACCCAATGACGCCACCAATCACAGCGCCAATCGGCCTAGCAATAAAAATCGCCGACACAATCGCTTCCATTGCGCGGTCGTGTTTGTTGCCAGAAAACTGGCTAATCAAAAAATAAGCTAAGCCCGCGGCAATTAAATACCCAAGCAAAATATACAAAATAATCAGTAGCGCGCGAGGCATATTGGCTCAACTTTTTGTGAAGGGTGAGATTTGAATTTTTACCACATTTTGTCGGCGAGGGGATGTTTCTTCATTTTTGTTGCGCTTGTTTTTTAGGTGAAAAAGACCAGGCAATTACAATTCAGAAGGTTTTCGTATTGTTCTCATAATTTACATTCAAAAACAGTCGTATCTTATTCATTTATATAGAAATTATTTAAATTAACAAAATACGCTAAGTCATTGACGCAAAAGAGAAAAATTTACAAAAGGGGCTTGCAATGCCCATTTGTTTTATCTATAGTGCAATTAAGTGGTGAAAAATGCATTTTTGTGGATATTTTTGCTGTCCAGTGGAGAAAAAGTGCAAAAAATCTTCAACAAAAAAATGCAATTTAAAAACATTGTTTTTTCATCGGTGAAATTCCTGTGGTGACGCAGGAATTATAAATGAGATAGGAAATTTAAAACCGTGCAATTTCGTGGCGCAACCACATTGAGCTTAGATGCGAAAAATCGCTTAGCCGTACCGACCAAGTACCGTCAAGCGATTTTGGACGCGTGTGCTGGGCATTTGGTGCTCACGGTGCATCCGCACGGGTGTTTGATGTTGTATCCACAGCCCGCTTGGGAGCCTGTGGAGAAAGATTTAATGTCCAGACCTTCTTTTGATGAAGACGTGAGCATGATGCAACGCACGGTGGTGGGGATGGCGGAAGATTTGGAAATGGATGGCACAGGGCGCATTTTGGTTTCTAACGTGCTGAAAAATTTTGCCGGTTTAGATAAAGAAGTGATGCTGGTTGGTCAGTTGGCGCGCTTTGAAATTTGGAATTTGGATGTTTGGAACGAAAAAATGGCACGCTTAATGCCGACAACTGGGCAAAAATTTGTGATGCCAGCTGCGTTAAGCGATTTCTCTCTGTAGTCACGTTGACCGAATAACAATAAAAAGTGAGACCTAGGCAAGACACCAAAGCGGACAAATGATGGCAAATGCGATAGAGAGTAACGAAAGTGCACATATCACGGTGTTGCTCGATGAGGCGGTAGCGGCGCTGGCGATCAAACCTGATGGTGTTTACGTAGATGGCACATTTGGTCGGGGTGGACATTCCCGAAAAATTTTAAGCCAGTTGGGTGCGCAAGGTCGCTTGATTGCGTTTGATCGCGATCTGGCGGCTGTTGAGGCTGGGCAGGCGATAAGTGATGCGCGATTTACCTTGTTGCATAGCCATTTTTCAGCCATGCAAGCCAAACTAAATGCGATTGGAGTAGAAAAAGTTGACGGGATTTTGTTGGATTTAGGCATTTCGTCACCGCAGATTGACGAGGCGGAACGCGGGTTTAGTTTTCGGTTTGATGCGCCTTTAGATATGCGCATGGACCAAAGCTGTGGCCAGACGGCGGCAGATTATTTGGCAATCGCCACAGAAAAGCAGTTAACGGAGGTTATAAAAAATTATGGTGAAGAACGGTTTGCTAAGCAGATTGCAAGGGCGATTATTAAGGAGCGCGATGACGGGCGCGCCATCACCACTACAGGGCAACTTGCCAAGGTCGTGGCAGGGGCAATCCCGCGCTTTAAGCCAGGCCAGAACCCTGCCACGCGGACATTTCAAGCTCTACGGATTTTCGTCAATCAAGAGCTTGAGGAGTTATCGCTAACTATGCCGCAAGCCATGGCACGCTTGGCGCCACAAGGCCGCTTGGCGGTGATTAGTTTTCACTCGCTGGAAGACCGTTTGGTGAAGCAATTTATTCGTGATCAAGAAAATACGGATACCTTGCCCGCGCATTTTCCGGTGCGCGCCAGAGATTTGCCACAGCCAAAATTGGTGGGCGTTGGCAAAGCGATTAAACCGAGTGCGCAGGAAGTAAAGCATAATCCACGCGCTCGCAGTGCAGTGTTACGGGTGGCGGAAAGAACCCATGTGCAATAGCAAATAACGCGATGACCAGACTCAATTTAATTTTATTTTGTGTGTTGATATTGACCGCGATTGCTTTGGTCGAGGCGCAGCATCGTGCGCGCAAATTGTATGATCAATTAGACCAAGCACAGAAAGCTGAAAAAAAATACGAGCTGGAATATAGTCAATTGCAATTAGAGCAAAGCACTTGGGCGATGCATTCGCGGATAGAAGGCATCGCTACACTAGAGTTGGATTTACAGGTGCCGGATGAAGCGCGTGTTCAAGTGGTGACCTTGGGACAAACTGCGCAACAGGCGCTGGCACCACCCTCGCCAAGAGGTGCGCAGCCATGAGACGGCATGCAACGCCAATGATCGTCAAACTGCCCGCATGGCGCCGGCGGTTTTTGCTTATTTTATTGCTGGTAGCCTTTGCGACCTTGTTCTTGCGAGGGCTTTACTTGCAAGGCGTACATAAAAACTTCTTACAACAAAAGGGTGAGGCGAGCTATAGCCGAAAAATTGTCCTTTCCTCACATCGCGGCAAAATTGTGGATAGAAACGGTGAAATTTTGGCCATGAGTTTACCGGTGGATTCCGTTTACGTGAACCCGCCAGATGTCAAAGTCAGTGCCAAAGTAGAAAAAAATCCGCTAGAAAAAGCCAAGGCTGAACAAGAAATTGCTGAAAAATTTTCCGAAATGGCGAAGCTTTTGGGGGTCGACCCAAAAACATTAGAGAAAAAAATCAGCAAAAACCAAAAACGTGGATTTGTCTATATTAAGCGCCGTATTCCGCCAGAGATGGCAAAAAAAGTGATGCGGTTGGAAATTCCCGGTGTGCGTTTGCAGCGCGAATACAAGCGTTATTACCCTGCAGCGGAGGTAAGTGCTCACTTGGTCGGCTTTACAGCATTGGGTTTGGATGGCGTAACGGAAGAGGGTATTGAAGGGTTGGAAAAGGTTAAAAACGATGTGCTGTCCGGTGTAGATGGTAGTCGACGTGTGTTGACCAATCGTGCCGGTCAAATCGTGGAAGACCTTGTCGCGGCGACCTTACCGAAAGATGGGCAAGATTTGGTATTGTCGATAGATCGCCGCATTCAGTATTTGGTCTACCGCGAGCTCGTTAAGGCGGTGGATAAGCATCAAGCTAAAGCGGCTTCTGCGGTGATTTTGGATGCCAAAACTGGCGAGGTGATTGCCATGGCAAACGTGCCGACCTATAACCCGAATAATCGCAAAAATATCCAAGGCAAAACGCGCAATCTTGCGATTGTTGATATCTTTGAGCCGGGCTCGACAATGAAACCCATTTCCGTTTCTGCGGGTTTGGAATCTGGTCAATACACGCCAGAGACAAAAATTCAAACGGCACCGGGGTATCTCAATATTGGCCCAGCAAGAATTCGGGATTCGCACGCGCATGCCACGCTTTCAGTCGCAGAAGTTATTCAAAAATCATCCAACGTTGGCTCTTCAAAAATTGCCATGTCGTTGGATCGGCAATATTTGTGGCAGACGTTTAATCAGATTGGTTTTGGCAGCAAAACGAATATTGGCTTTCCGGGCGAGGCCAGTGGTCGCGTGCGAGATTTTAAAAAATGGCGACCTGTGGAAGTTGCGACCATGTCATTTGGGAATGGTATCAGCATGACGTTGCTACAACTAGCGCGTGCATATACCGTATTTGCCAATGATGGCGAGTTAAAACCAGTTTCTTTGATGAAGTTGCAAAAGTCACCGGTGGGTGTGCAGGTGTTTAGCCCAAAAACGGCCAATCAAATGAAAGACATGATGGAAATGGTCGTGCTGCCAGGTGGAACCGCACAACGTGCACGCGTTGCGGGCTACCGCGTTGCAGGTAAAACCGGCACCACTCATAAAATTAGTCCCAGTGGTGGCTACGAAAAAGATTTATATGTTGCCTCATTTGTCGGCTTAGCGCCGGCATCGAATCCGCGGTTGATTATGGCTGTGATGATTGATGAGCCCAATATTGCCAATGATCAATATTACGGTGGTGTGGCGGCGGCGCCGGTATTTAGCGCAGTGATGAAAGAAGCCTTGCGCACCTTATCAGTTGCGCAAGATGCACCGAATAATAATGTGGTGATTGCACCTGATGTGCCAGAAGATGATGTTCGTGAAAATAATGTGTTGGAAGAAAAGGAGAGCATATGAATTATTTAGCCTCCTTAAAGCAACCGATTCTGGACTTAACCGCAGATAGTCGCAAAGTTGCCACCGGCAGTTTATTTTTAGCCTATCCCGGTGGTTCCCAGGATGGTCGCGCCTATATTGAACAAGCGATTAACGCAGGCGCAACTGCGATTTTTTGGGAAAAAAATTGCAGTGAGCCGCCGCCGTTTAAGTGGTTGGATACTTGGAAAGTTGAAAATCTCGGCATTGAAAATTTAAAACAAAAAACCGGCGAAATTGCTGCAGCATTTTACCTGCATCCGTCAAAAAAATGCACGATGGTCGGTGTGACAGGCACCAACGGCAAAACCTCGGTCAGTCAATGGGTGGCGCAATGTTTAACTTGGCTCGGTCAAAAATCAGCAGTGGTGGGTACCATTGGTAATGGTTTTGTCGATGCCCAGCAAAATGCGGTGAACACCACGCCTGATGCGATTTTATTGCAAAAAATGCTGGCAAATTTTGTGCATGAGGGCGCGCAAGCGGTGGCGATGGAAGTATCTTCGCATGGATTAGATCAAGGGCGTTTGAATGGGACGCACTTTGATATTGCCGTGCTGACCAATTTATCGCGCGATCATTTAGATTATCACCAAACCATGGAAGCATACGCCGCGGCCAAACAAAAGTTGTTTGATTGGCCGAATTTGAAATTAGCGGTGATGAATCGAGATGACGACTTTGGGCGAACTTTGATAAAAGATGCGCAAAAGAACAACAGACCATTTTTAAGTTACGGCATTGCGCCAAGCACTTTCGTTGAGGCGACGCATGAAATCTGTGCGAGCGACTTAAAACTTTTTGAAAACAGTATAGCGATGCATGTTCATACCCCGAAAGGCGATGGGGAGCTTCAAGCCAATGTGATTGGCGAATTTAATGCCTATAATCTGCTGGCAGTGCTCGGCGTTTTACTTGGTATGCAATTTAAACTACAGGAAGCGTTGGCCGCGATTGCACATATTCACCCTGTGGTTGGACGCATGCAGCAGTGCGGTGGTGGCAAGCAACCTTTGGTGGTGGTGGATTATGCTCATACACCAGATGCGCTTGAAAAAGTGTTAGACACATTGCGCAAGCAGTTGCCAAAAGAAAATAACACAGCTGAACTTGTCTGTGTGTTTGGCTGTGGTGGCGAGCGCGATGCTGGCAAACGTCCGTTGATGGGTAAGGTGGTCGCAGAGCACGCGGATGTGATGGTCGTGACCTCAGATAACCCACGCAGTGAAGATCCACAAAAAATTATCCAGCAAATTGTAGAAGGGTTGAGTCGTCCGGTTGTCGTGGAAGTCGACCGTGAACGTGCCATTTTGCAGGCGATTCGCCACGCAGATGCTGGTGACATTGTGTTAATTGCGGGTAAAGGTCATGAGCAATACCAAGAAACTTTGGGTGTGCGAAACCCCTTTAGCGATGCGTCTATCGCGAAGCTGGCTTTGGAAAAATTTCACCCACTGGAGGCTGCAGCATGATGTGCTTATCTGAAGCAGCAAAAGCGCTTGGCTCCACTTGGGTTGGCGAGGACGTATTGTTCACTGCTGTTGGCACGGATAGCCGATCAGTAGAAAAAAGCCAATTGTTTGTTGCACTCAAAGGCGAAAAGTTTGATGGTCATGCTTATGCTGCGCAAGCTTTAGCGCAAGGCGCAGCAGCGGTGATGGTGAATCAGTCAGCCAATCTCAGTGGGCTAACTGCGCTGGTGGTGGAGGATACTTACCAAGCCTTAGGGCAGCTTGCAGCATTTTGGCGAGGCAAATTTTCAGTGCCTGTAATTGCGATTACAGGCAGTAACGGTAAAACCACCGTGAAAGAAATGGTTGCTGCCATTTTGCGTGCAGAGGCCGGTCAATGTGAGCGCGTGTTGGCGACAGTCGGCAATTTAAATAACCACATTGGTTTGCCGCTGACGTTGTTGAAGTTAAGAGAACACCATGATTATGCGGTGGTGGAAATGGGCATGAATCACCGTGGTGAAATTCGCTATTTAACCCAAATTGGTAAACCCGATGTGGTGGTGATTAACAACGCAGGCAATGCGCATTTAGGCGAATTAGGCTCTTATGAAGCGATTGCAGAAGCCAAGGGCGAAATTATCGAAGGCTTGGCTGACCATGGCATAGCCGTATTGAACGCAGATGACCGCTTTTTTGATTATTGGAAAAATTTGGCGCAAGGCAAAAAAATGTTCAGTTTTGGCCTGCAAACTGGCGCTGATGTGTGTGCTGCGTTTCAGCTAAAGGCTGATGGCAGCGACATCACAATTAAAACCGAACAAGGTGACGTGGACGTGAGTCTTGCCGTGCCGGGTGAGCATAACGTGATGAATGCGCTGGCTGCGACAGCGGCGACGCTGGCGTTGGATGTGCCGTTATCGCAAATAAAAGTGGGGCTAGAAAATTTCCACGGAGCGAAAGGGCGCTTGCAAGTGGTGCAAGGTGCGCAAGGCGCGCGCGTGATTGACGACACTTACAACGCTAACCCAATGTCAATGAAAGCCGCCATTGATGTGCTGCGTAGCGTGACTGGCCGGCATATTTTGGTACTGGGCGACATGGGGGAACTGGGCAGCGATGCCGAGCAAATGCACCGTGAGATCGGTGCTTATGCAAAAAATGTAGGCATAGAAATGTTGTACACCTTGGGTGAGATGAGTGCGCAAATAAGCGCGGCATTTGGCCAAGGTGCAAAGCATTTTCAAGAAGTTGGACTGTTGGTTGAAGATTTAAAAAAAAACATGGTAGAAAACGCCACAGTGTTAGTGAAGGGCTCGCGTTTTATGGCAATGGAGCGCGTGGTGAAAGCGATCACCGTTGCTAAAGATGCGGTTCATAAAAATTAGAACGAAAAAATATAAGGGGAGGGTGTAAGTCATGTTGTTAGAACTTGCGCAATGGTTAGCAAGAGAAATGCATACGTTTCAGGTGTTTAACTACATCACGTTACGGGCGGTCTTGGCGGCGATGACTTCGCTGGTAATTTCTTTTATGGTCGGGCCAACGTTGATTAAAAAATTAACGTATTACAAAGTCGGGCAGGCTGTGCGCGAAGATGGGCCGCAAACGCATTTGATTAAATCTGGCACGCCGACCATGGGTGGTGCGCTCATTTTGGTGGCGATTGCGGTTTCGACGCTACTTTGGGCAGATTTAAGCAATAAATTTGTGTGGGTTGTACTAGCAACCACGCTCGGGTTTGGCGTGATTGGCTGGGTAGATGACTGGCGCAAAGTGGTTCATCGCAACCCCAAAGGCTTGTCAGCCAAAGAAAAATATTTTTGGCAATCTGTGGTGGGTTTAGCGGTCGCCATCTTCTTGTGGCAAACCGCCACCGTGCCCGCGCAAACCACTTTGATTATGCCAATTTTTAAAAGTGTGATGATTCCTCTAAGCGGCTTTGCCTTTGTTGTGCTTGCGTATTTAGTGGTAGTGGGCAGTAGCAATGCCGTGAATTTAACGGACGGTTTAGATGGCCTCGCGATTTTACCCACCGTGATGGTGGCCGCGGCGTTAGCAATTTTTGCATATGCAACCGGGCGTTTTGACTATTCGGCTTACTTGGGTATTCCTTACATTCCGGGCGCAAGTGAACTCACCGTTTTTTGCGCTTCGATGGTCGGCGCGGGGTTAGGGTTTTTGTGGTTTAACGCTTACCCGGCAGAAGTATTTATGGGAGATGTGGGCGCGTTGGCGCTAGGTGCAGCGCTGGGTGTATTGGCTGTCATCGTTCGGCAAGAAATTGTGCTGTTTATCATGGGTGGCGTTTTTGTGATTGAGACATTTTCAGTCGCCATGCAGGTCACCTACTTTAAATACACCAAATATAAAACCGGCACTGGCAAGCGCATATTCTTAATGGCGCCACTTCACCACCACTACGAGCAAAAAGGTTGGAAAGAGACGCAAGTGGTTGTCCGTTTCTGGATTATTACCATGATGTTGGTGTTGGTTGGATTATCAACGCTGAAAATTAGATAGAGAAAAATTTGAAACTGCTACTAAACAATTTGCCTGTGTTGGTGCTCGGAATCGGCGATTCCGGCCTAGCGACTGTGCGTTGGTTACACGCACAGGGCGCACACGTGCGCGTGGCAGATACGCGTGAAACACACGTGAATGTGGCATTGATTCAGGCAGAAGTACCACAAGCAGAAATTGTCATGGGTGGTTTTCCTGCAGAAATTTTTACAGGGGTGGAGTTCGCGGTGGTCAGCCCGGGGATTGCACTGGCAACACCGGAAATCCAAGTGGCAATCCAAGCAGGGTTGACTGTAGTCGGCGATGTTGAGCTGTTTGCGCAATTTCGAGACCCCAATGTAAAAGTCATTGGCATTACCGGCGCGAACGGCAAAACCACAGTGACGACTTTAGTGGGTGAAATGTGCAAGGCTGCGGGTTTACAAACTATCGTAGCGGGCAATATTGGTCTACCAGTGTTAGAAGCGTTGATGATGGAAACGCCAGATGTGTATGTACTGGAGCTTTCAAGTTTTCAATTAGAAACGACGCACACTCTTGTGTTAGATGCCGCGACTATGTTGAATTTGTCAGAAGACCACATGGATCGTTACGCCAACATGCAGGAATATGCCGTTGCTAAAGCACACATTTTCTACAATGCCAAAGCGCAAGTGCTCAATCGTGATGATGCATGGAGCATGCTGATGGCAAGGCCAGCATTACCGCAAGTGACGTTTGGCTTGGAAACGCCAGCGGATACGGAAAATTGCTATGGCATTATTTCGCAACATGATGCCGATGGAAATAGTCAGCTTTGGTTAACTGAAGCTGATAAACCACTCATTAACCTTGCGGCAATGAGGTTGGTTGGTCTACACAATGCTGCCAATGCGTTGGCGGCCATGGCGTTATGTCGCCAAATTGGTATCGGCCATCCACCCATTTTGCAAACATTGTATGAATTTAAGGGTTTACCACATCGCGTGGAGTGGGTGGCTGAAATTGATGAAGTTGATTACTACGATGATTCTAAAGGCACGAATGTAGGCGCCACCTGTGCGGCCATTTCTGGGATGACGCAAAAAGTAGTGCTGATTGCTGGCGGCGATGGCAAGGGCCAAGATTTTAGCCCGTTAGAAAAATCCGTCAAAGAAAATGCGCGGGCGGTGGTTTTGATCGGTCGTGATGCGCCGTTAATCGAAACAGTCTTATTGCCAACCGAAGTACCTTTGTATCACGCTGGTGATTTGCCAGAGGCAGTCAATATCGCAAAAAAAATCGCTAAACATGGCGATGCAGTACTGCTATCACCGGCCTGTGCCAGTTTAGATATGTTCAACAATTATGTGCATCGCGCAGAAGTATTTATTGAGGCGGTGATGCACTTAAAAAATATTTCAAAAAATACGGTAGCGGGAGGCGCGGCATGATTGCAGCAGTCCTTAACCGTGAGCAATTGAATGCACCAGTGTATGACCGCGGGTTGCTCTGGGCGGTACTCATTTTATTGGGTATCGGATTGGTGATGGTGTTTTCTGCTTCAATCGCGATTGCTGAGTCAGAAAAAGCAGTGGGCTATAACAGTCATTATTATTTGGTGCGGCAAGCAACTTTCTTAACAGTAAGCTTTGCCGCGGCGTTTGTGGCCTTCCAAATACCCATGTCTTGGTGGCAAAAAATGGCACCGGTTTTATTTTTAGGTGGCTTGGTATTGCTCATACTCGTGCTGATTCCAGGCGTTGGCCGCGTTGTAGGGGGAAGTCGCCGTTGGTTGTCACTATTTGTGATTAATTTGCAGCCATCCGAGTTTATGAAATTATTGGCAGCCATTTACGTGGCAGATTACACCGTGCGTAAGGCCTCGTTTATGAACAGTTTTACCCGCGGATTTTTGCCAATGTTAGCGGTGATGCTATTGGTGGGTAGCTTGTTGCTGCTAGAGCCTGACTTTGGCGCGTTTGCAGTCATTGCCTCAATCTCTATTGCTATTTTGTGGTTAGGCGGTATTGATATCCGAATTTTTATCGGCCTGATCATCATGTTGGTGATTGGCTTTATCACCTTAATTTTAATCGCGCCATATCGTCTGGCAAGGGTGACCAATTTTATGGATCCTTGGGCTGATCCTCTAGGTAAAGGTTATCAACTATCGCATGCGCTGATTGCATTTGGTCGCGGCGAGTGGCTGGGCGTGGGCTTAGGTGCAAGTGTAGAAAAATTATTGTATTTGCCGGAAGCACACACTGACTTTTTGCTGGCTGTTATTGCAGAAGAGTTAGGTTTTCTTGGCGTGTTGACGGTGCTAGGTTTATTTGTGTACGTGGTATTACGCGCCTTTATGATCGCCAAAGAAGCCTTAAATAACGAGCGCTATTTTTCTGCGTTACTCGCGCAAGGTTTAGGGGTTTGGATCGGTGTGCAAGGCTTTTTTAACATGGGTGTGAATATGGGTTTGCTCCCAACCAAAGGTTTAACGCTCCCATTTCTATCTTTTGGTGGCAGTGGCATTTTGGCGAACTGTATCGGCATGGCGATCTTGCTGAGAATCGACTATGAGAACAGGCGATTATTAAAAGGATTGCCAGCATGAGCAAAACGCTGATGGTCATGGCAGGTGGAACCGGTGGACATGTGTATCCGGCGATGGCGGTTGCTGATGAACTCATGTCACGCGGTTGGCAAGTGGTTTGGCTATGCACGGAAGGTGGTATGGAAAATCGCTTGATTGCCAACAAACCGTACAAAAAAGCCATGATGACCATGAAAGGCGTGCGAGGCAAAGGCATGATGGGATGGCTGACATTGCCAGCTAAATTATTCACAGCCTTTAAGCAAGCGCATCAGGCCATGCAACAACACATGCCAGATTTAGTGTTAGGTATGGGCGGTTTTGCAGCCTTTCCTGGAGGTGTGATGGCGTGCTTGCAAGGCTTGCCCTTGGTGATTCACGAGCAAAACTCGGTAGCTGGGCTGACGAATAAAACTTTACGGCTAATTGCAGAAAAAACCTTGGCGGCATTTCCGTCAGCTTTTGGCAAAAAAGCCAGCTTAATTGGCAATCCGGTACGGGAAGACATTGCGAGTTTGGCAGCACCGGAAATACGGTTTCAGCACAAAACCGGCGCGTTGAATATTCTGGTCGTTGGCGGCAGCTTGGGGGCGCAGGCATTGAATGAGGTTTTGCCCAAAGCGTTTAGTGAAATCGCCAAAACGATGGCGATACAAGTGACGCATCAAGCGGGTGAAAAGCATATTGAAATGTTAAAAGAGCAGTACCAAAACGCGCCCTACAAAGTGGAGCCCAAAGCCTTTATTGATGACATGGCAGCGATGTATGCATGGGCAGATGTGGTGATTTGCCGTGCTGGTGCGCTCACGGTAGCTGAGCTCTCGGCGGCGGGTGTGGCCAGTATTTTGGTGCCGTTCCCGTTCGCGGTGGATGACCACCAAACTGGTAACGCAAAATATTTATCAGACGCTGGCGCGGCAATATTGATTCAGCAAGCTGCGCTCAGTGTAGAAAAAACGGTAGATCTGCTTAAAAAATTAACGCGAGAACAATGTTTAGCCATGGCAAAAAAAGCCCACTTATTAGGCAAGCCGCAAGCCACCAAAGAAGTGGCAGATGTTTGTGAAGCCATCGCGCTTTGCCATAAGGAACACCATGAAGCATAAAGTAAAAAATATCCATTTTGTCGGCATTGGCGGTGCTGGGATGAGCGGCATCGCTGAGGTGTTGATTAATTTGAACTTTAGCGTCTCCGGTTCAGATTTGAACGAGAGCGCGGTGACGAAGCGTCTTAAAAACTTTGGTGCGACCGTATATCAAGGACATACGGAAGAAAACCTGAAAGATGCAGATGTGGTGGTGGTTTCCAGCGCGATCAATGAAGAAAACCCAGAAATTAAAGCTGCGCGCGCAAAAAAAATCCCAGTGGTGCCGCGTGCCATTATGTTGGCAGAATTGATGCGCTTTAAGCAAGGCATCGCCATTGCTGGCACGCACGGTAAAACCACGACCACGAGTTTGATTGCGAGTATTTTGGCCGAAGCCGGCATGGACCCGACCTTTGTGATTGGCGGTAAATTAGAAGCCGCCAATGCCAACGCCAAATTGGGCACAGGCGAATATATTGTCGCAGAGGCTGATGAGTCAGATGCATCATTCTTGCATTTAACCCCTGTGTTGGCGGTGGTGACGAACATTGATCAAGACCACATGGATACTTACGAACACAACTTTGACAAGCTTAAAAGTGCGTTTGTAGAATTTTTGCAGCAACTGCCGTTTTGGGGTATGGCGGTGGTGTGTGTGGATGATACGAACGTGCGCGAAATTTTGCCGCGAATCACCAAACCAGTGATGACATACGGCATGAGCGAAGAGGCAAAAATCCGCGCGGTGGATGTGCGTGCGGATAACGGAAAAATGCACTTTAAGGTGTTGCGCATCAATGGCGTGACAACTGAGCTAGACATTACCTTGAACTTGCCGGGCAATCATTATGTACTCAATGCGCTCGCGGCAATTGCGATCGCGACTGAGCTCAATGTGCCGGATGCCGCAATTATCAAAGCGCTTAAAGAGTTTAAAGGCGTTGGTCGTCGCTTTGAGCGTTATGGCGAAGTTGGCCTGAAAACAGGTGGCAGCTTTACCTTGATTGACGATTACGGACATCACCCGGTGGAAATGCAAGCCGTACTCAGCGCGGCACGCGCGGCTTTCCCCAATAGAAGATTGGTGCTGGCCTTTCAGCCGCATCGCTATACGCGTACGCGAGATTGCTTTGAAGATTTTGTAAAAGTACTTTCTACCGCTGATGCCGTACTACTCACAGAGATTTATTCCGCTGGAGAGTCAGCGATTATTGCGGCTGATGCGCGCTCACTCATTCGAGCGATTCGCGTGGCTGGCAAGGTAGAACCTTTGTTTGTCGAAACCACAGATGAACTGCCGGAAGCCATTTTAAATATGGTGCAAGCGGGGGATGTGATGATCGTGATGGGCGCTGGCTCGATAGGCCAAGTGGCGGCAAAAACTAAGCAGCTTGGGCTTGAACAAAGTTAGCAATCAATGGGCGCGTTAGAGCACATGAATGTAAACCCTGACAATCTGCGAGGAAAACTGATGCAAGGTGAGCCCATGGCGCGCTACACCAGCTGGCGCGTGGGCGGTAAGGCGGATCATTTTTATGTGCCGGCAGATTTACATGATTTACAAGTGTTTTTAAAAACCTTGCCAGTGAAACAGCCCATTTATTTTGTTGGTTTGGGTTCAAATTTATTGGTGCGTGATGGCGGCATACGCGGCACCGTAATTTTGATGCACAACGTGCTGACAGATCTAAAAAAAGACGATGATGAAATTTTTGTCGAGGCTGGTGTTACTGGTGCCAAGCTCGCCAAATTTTGTGCCAAAGAGCACTTGCAAGGCGCGGAGTTTTTTGCTGGCATCCCCGGCACATTAGGCGGCGCATTGGCGATGAATGCTGGTTGTTACGGGCATGAAACTTGGGAGGCGGTGACACGCGTGACAACGATTGACCGCCAAGGCATATTACATTTGCGTGAAAAAGATGCCTTTGGCGTGAGTTACCGACATGTGGAAAAACCCGTGCATGAAGAGTGGTTTGTGAATGCATGGCTTAAGTTTCAAACAGGGGATGGTGATGAATCTACTGCAAAAATTAAAGCCTTGCTCGCCAAGCGTTTGGCTTCACAGCCTTTAAATCAACCAAGTGCAGGGTCAACCTTTAGAAATCCGCAAGGCGACTTTGCCGCGAGATTAATTGAAGCGAGCGGCTTAAAAGGCTATGTGATGGGCGGCGCACAGGTGTCCGAAAAACATGCCAATTTTATTGTGAATTTAGGTCACGCCAATGCGCTGGATATTGAATTGTTAATCAAACATATACGGCAAACAGTATTAGAAAAATTTGGTGTGATGTTGGAAGCGGAAGTCAAAGTAATTGGGGAATATTTGTCATGAGTGAAGCTGTGACATCACAAAATAACGCAGCCAAAAATAACGCAACTGGGTTCGGCAAAGTTGCTGTGCTGTTGGGCGGTGTTTCTGGAGAGCGCGAGGTTTCACTCAAAAGTGGCGCGGCTGTATTGCAAGCCTTGAAAAATCAAGGGGTTGATGCTGAGGCATTTGATCCCAAATTTCAGTCCTTTTCTGAGTTAGGCAAATACCAACGCGTATTTATTAACTTACATGGACGATTTGGTGAAGATGGTTGTGTGCAAGGCGCGCTGGAAATGTTGCACATTCCTTACACCGGCAGCGGCGTGATGGCCTCTAGTATTGGAATGGACAAATGGCGGACTAAATTATTGTGGCGCGCAACCGGCATAGTCACGCCTGACTTTGAAATGGTGAATGCGAACAGTGACTTTGCAGAGATTGAACAAAAATTAGGGTTGCCATTATTTGTAAAACCGGCAAATGAAGGTTCAAGTATTGGTATCAGCAAAGTGAAAAATACGGGGGATTTAAAAGCGGCTTACGAACTCGCCGCAGAAGCCGACCCATTGGTGATTGCAGAAAAATTTGTTGGTGGCGGTGAATACACGGTGGGCATTATTGGTAACGCCAAGCAAGGATTACGTGCGTTACCAATTATTCGCATTGTGCCAAAAAATGAATTTTACGATTACGAAGCCAAATACCTGCGTGACGACACAGAATATTTATGCCCGAGCGGATTGAGTGCTGAAAAAGAAGCGCAAATTCAAGTAGAAGCGATTGAGGCTTTTCGCGCCATCGGTTGCCGCGGCTGGGGGCGGGTGGACTTTTTGATGGATGAAAACGGCCGACATTATTTTTTAGAAATTAACACTAGCCCCGGGATGACTGACCATAGCCTAGTGCCGATGGCTGCTAAAGCGGCGGGGATAAGTTTTGAAGCGCTAGTGTTACAAATTTTGGAGTTGGCAGATGTGGGATAAGCCAACCATCCTAAATTGGGTCGCCAACTTGCTCTTTGCCTTGAGTATTGTCGCGATGTTGTATATGGCGCTTTATGCTGTGGTGCATTCCTCGCTGTTCCCATTGCGGGAAGTCAAGGTGGAAGGTGCGTTACAGCATGTGAATCGCGAGCAGGTCAAGCTGATTGTGGAAAAACATTTGCGCGGGAATTTTTTTACCTTGGATTTGGTAGAGACGCGCAATGTCTTTGAAAAATTGCCATGGGCAAGAACAGTGAGTGTGCGGCGACGTTGGCCAGACCGTTTGGATGTGGTGATTGAAGAGCATCAGGCGTTGGCAAGATGGGACACTACGGCATTGGTGAATACCCACGGTGAGTTTTTTTATGCAGCATCCGATGCGGAGTTGCCAACATTTTCTGGGCCGGATGATGGCGTGATTGAGGTGGCGACGCAGTATGTAGCGTTTTCAAAAACGCTACAGCCGTTGAATATGCAAGTGAGCCGCTTGGTGTTAACACCAAGGCGCGCATGGGAAGTGGTGACCGACACCGGTATGACGATTACGCTGGGTCGGGTAGACATGCAGTCGCGTTTGGCAAAATTTGTGGAAGTGTATCGCACCACCCTTGCTGGGTTGAACAGAAAAATTATGTATGCCGATTTGCGCTATCCAAACGGATTTGCCGTGCGCAAACCACAAATAGCCGCGACGGCGGTGACGGGCGTGGTTGCAAAAAAGTCGGTGCTTACAGTTGAGTTGAATAATCGAAGAATGAAAAAGTCGTGATGAATACACGCAAGGACAAGAAATGAGTAAAGCAAAAGAAGACAAAAATTTAATCGTGGGGCTAGATATTGGCACCTCAAAAATCGTGGCGCTAGTGGCGGAACTGCAAGCCGATGGCGAGGCCAAGGTGATTGGGTTGGGGCAACACATTTCACGTGGCTTGAAAAAAGGCGTAGTGATTAATATTGATTCCACCATGCAATCCGTGCAACGCGCATTGGAAGAAGCTGAACTGATGGCCAATTGCAAAATTAATAATGTGTTTACCGGCATTGCGGGTAGCCATATTAAAAGTCTCAATTCGCATGGCATGGTGAAAATTAAAGATGCAGAGGTTTCGCAAATGGATGTTGACCGTGTGGTGGAAACCGCACGTGCGATTGCTTTGCCTGCGGATCAGCAAATTCTGCATATCCTTACCCAAGAATTCATTATCGATGGCCAAGAGGATGTGCGCGAACCGCTAGGCATGAGCGGCATGAAACTAGAAGTGAAAGTCCATATTGTGACTGGCGCAGTGGCGGCTGCACAAAATATAGTGAAGTGTATTAAGCGTTGTGGCATTGATGTGAGTGATTTGATTTTGCAACCGCTTGCTTCTAGCTTGGCTGTCCTCACCGAAGATGAAAAAGAGCTGGGTGTTTGCTTGGTGGATATCGGCGGCGGTACTACTGACATTGCGGTCTATAAACAGGGTGCGATTCGCCATACCGCAGTGGTGCCGATTGCCGGTGACCAGATGACCAACGATGTGGCCGTGGCGTTTAGAACACCAACGCAGTCCGCTGAAGAAATCAAAATTAAACATGGCTGCGCGCTTGGCGAACTCGTCGATGCGCGTGAAATGATTGAAGTGCCGGGCGTAGATGGGCGTGAACCACGTCAGCTTTCCGTGGGGACATTGGCAGAAGTGCTAAATCCACGTGTGAAAGAACTTTATGAATTGGTATTGGCTGAACTACGCCGTAGCGGCATGGAGCAAATGATTGCTTCCGGTATTGTCATTACCGGCGGCGCGGCCATGATGAAAGGCATGGTGGAACTGGGTGAAGAAATTTTCCATATGCCGGTGCGCTTGGGTTTACCAAGGCACATTGGTGGATTGTCAGAAGTGGTGAGCAACCCAAGATATTCAACTGCGGTTGGCTTGGTGCTCAAAGGCAAAGAGCAGCTTGAGCGCCAAATTAGCGGTGAAATGGAGCTTAACTCGATTGCAAGAGTGTTTGAAAAAATGAAAAGTTGGTTTCAAGGCAATTTCTAGGAAATTTTTAGGGAGTTGGAAAGCAGTAAAAATAAGTTGTTAAAAAAGATTTAAAAACAGTAGGGCGGGAAGTTATTTTAAAAAGCGAAAAGGAGTATAAAAATGTTTGAAATTATGGAAAAAAGTTCTCAAGAAGCCGTCATCAAAGTGATTGGTGTAGGCGGCTGCGGCGGTAACGCAGTGGAGCATATGATCACTAAAAACGTGGGTGGTGTGGAGTTTATTTGCGCCAATACCGACATGCAAGCGCTGAAGAAAAGCAGTGCAAAAACTGTGCTGCAAATGGGCAACAGCATGACCAAAGGTCTAGGCGCCGGCGCAAGACCAGAAATCGGTCGTGATGCTGCAATGGAAGACCGCGATGCGATAGCAGAGTTGATTGAAGGCGCTGACATGCTCTTCATCACCGCAGGTATGGGTGGTGGTACTGGCACAGGCGCAGCACCTGTGATCGCACAAGTGGCAAAAGATATGGGCATTTTAACTGTCGCAGTGGTGACCAAACCGTTTGCCTTTGAAGGTAAACGTACCAAAGTAGCGGTGGATGGTTTAGAAGAGCTTTCCAAATATGTGGATTCTTTGATTGTGATTCCAAATGAAAAATTGATGGAAGTATTGGGCGAAGACGTACCATTCTTAGAAGCCTTCAGAGCAGCGAATGATGTATTGCATAACGCGGTTTCTGGTATTGCTGAAATCATCAACTGCCCGGGTTTGGTGAACGTGGACTTTGCTGACGTACGCACCGTGATGGGTGAAATGGGCATGGCGATGATGGGTTCAGCGATTGCTGAAGGTCCAGAACGCGCTCGTATCGCGGCAGAGCAAGCGGTAGCAAGCCCATTGTTGGAAGATGTGAACTTGGCGAATGCGCGTGGCGTATTGGTAAACATCACTACATCAACATCTTTCAAAATGAAAGAGTATTACGATGTGATGAACACCATTAAAGCGTTCACTGCGGAAGATGCAACTGTTATTGTTGGTAACGTGTTTGATGACTCTATTGGCGAAGGATTACGTGTCACCATGGTCGCAACTGGCTTAACGGGGGTGCAACGTCGCCAACAAAAGCCTGATTTGCGCGTCATGAATCAACAAGTGGTGCGCGATGGTACGACTAATCAACCTGTATATGGCCAACAAAATCACGGTGTTGTACAAGATGAGTCACCAGCAGTTTTTAGCTCTAACAGTCGCCGTGCGCAAGTAGAAGCGATGAAAATGTCTGGCATTGAAGAATATGATATTCCAGCGTTTTTGCGTAAACAGGCAGACTAATTGACGACTTCGATTGAATTTTCTGCGTTGGCTGATTTCTATCAGTGAGTTGCCGTGTTTTTATAAAAATGCGGCATCAGCTAAAATGGCGGGAATATTGAATTGAAAGGTCATTTGTTTTGAGCATGGTCAGGCAACGCACATTAAAAAAAGCAATTAGCGCCACTGGCGTTGGCTTACACAACGGTGAAAAGGTTACGCTTACCCTCCGCCCGGCTGAAGCCAACACAGGCATTGTATTTAAACGGGTAGATTTACCTGCACCCAATACCATACAAGCCACGCCTGAGGTCGTACACGATACCCGCATGTGTTCGGCATTGCAGGTCGGTGGCGTGCGCGTTGCCACTGTTGAACACGTCATGTCGGCGATAGCCGGCCTTGGCGTGGACAATATTCTGATTGAAGTCGATGCATCAGAAATCCCGATTATGGACGGTAGTGCGGGGCCGTTTGTCTATTTGTTACAAGAAGCGGGCATTGTTGAGCAAGATGCACCGAAAAAATTTATTCGTGTGAAGAAAAAAGTTGAGGTGATTGAAGGCGACAAATGGGTGCGCTTTGAGCCGTATCACGGCTTTAAAATTGACTTCACCATCGACTTTAACCATCCGGTGTTTGAGCATTCTGGCAAAAATGTCACCATTGATTTTGCTTTTGATTCTTATATCCAAGAAATCAGTCGTGCACGCACGTTTGGGTTTATGCATGAAGTCGAGTTTTTGCGCTCTAATGGCTTGGCACGTGGCGGTAGTTTGGATAATGCGATTGTATTGGATGAGTATCGCGTGCTCAACGATGACGGTTTGCGTTATGACGATGAGTTTGTTAAACACAAAACGTTAGATGCGATTGGCGATTTATATATGCTTGGTCACCCGATTTTGGGCGCTTTTTATGCGTATAAATCTGGGCATGCGCTTAATAATCAATTACTGCGTGCCTTGCTGAAAGATGATGCCAATTGGGAATATGTCACTTTTGAGCAACAAGAAGACGCACCTAAAATGTTTGCACCGTTTGCGAATGTGACCATGCCGCAAGCGCTATAATCAATAGCAAAATCATGCCGAAATTTCTCGGCCTTCATCTTGAAAAAAAACGTCATTCATTCGGTCTTACCGAGGTGAAAGGAGAGTTGATATGTTGATTATTCGATTATTGTTCATCCTCCTTGTGATTGTCTCTATCGTGCTGTTAGGGTTTTATTTGTTGGTTGGCGATAAAAAATATCTGCATTATTTTAAGCAAACTTTAAAACTGAGTTTGTATTTATTAGTGCTAATTGGCGTAGTGTTTGTGCTGCGTGGCTTACTGTAAATCATATTATTTGAAATGTTTTGACTAGGTTTTTCATGCTGTATTTTAATCGCCACATTTTTTCAAAAACTTTTTTGCTAGTCGCCTTGTGGTTGATGCCGTATCAAGTACTGGCATTTTTTGAAGAAAGTACGTTTTTAAAAGCCAAGGAAGCCTATGCGAATAAAAATTTAGGCTTACTTAATCAAAAAATTGCTGAGCTAAAAGCCAAAGATTATTTACTAACGCCTTATGCCGAATATTGGGCGATATTGCTGCGCTTGGATCAAGCTGATGACATTGAAGTGATGAGTTTTTTAGAAAGTGCCGAGCGTTACCCGTTTGCCAATCGTCTGCGCAGCGAGTGGTTAAAAAAACTAGCGCGGCAAGAAAACTGGGCGCTTTTTCAAGAGCAGTACGCCAAATATCAGGGGGAAGATGCAGCCTTACAGTGTGAGAACCTTTATGGGCAACTGCAAATAGGTAGTGAGGTTGACGCTACGCAACTCAAAAAAATATGGCTCACCAGTCAAGAGCAGCCTAGCCAATGTCAGCGGTTGTTTGATGCGGCAGTACAAAGTGGCACTATAAGTAATACACTACTAGACCAACGCTTACGGCTTGCATTGTTAGATGGCAAAACCACACTAGCTAAAGCCATTTTGCAAAAAATGCCGAATGCAAATACGGCAGAGCTCAAATTGGTGGATGTTGCTATTCAAACACCGGCAAAATTTTTGAATCAACGCGCGGTTTCGTTTAAATCGCGTTTGGGTGAGGCGTTAAGTTTGGCTGCTTTTGATCAGCTGGCGAGAGAAAGCGTTGAAAAAGCGGCGGATAAACTACAAGAGTTACAAAGCCTGTACGATGCGCAATTTCGCGCGCAGGCGTGGTCAATCGTGGCTTATCATGCCGCGCGTACCTTAGACCCCAATGCCATGGTTTATTATGGCTATGCAAAACATCTCGAAGTAGCGGACGATTTGCGTGAAACTGCGCAGTTTAGGGAAGCGTTTGCTTGGCGTGTGCGTGCAGCCTTGCGGGCACAAGCGTGGCCGGATGTGCTGAAAAGCATCGCGATGATGTCTGAAAAGCAAGCGCAAGAAGCGGCCTGGCGTTATTGGAAAGCCCGCGCTTTGCTCGCAACCAAACCTAATACGCCCGATGCAACGCTAGAAGCTGACGCGATTTTAGTGCAGCTTGCCAAAGAGCGGCATTATTACGGCTGGCTGGCGGCTGAGGCAATGACGGCAAGCATTTCAAACACGCCAGAAGCGCCTTATGTCAGCCCGCCGGAAGAGGTCGCGCAGATTGCGAACCTACCGGAAATTAAGCGCGCACTAGCCTTGCAAAATTTAGACATGCGTTGGGAAGCCAAAATGGAGTGGCAAATGGCCACGCGAAATATGAGCGACCAATCGCTGATTGCTGCGGCAACTTATGCACTCAAACACAAAATGTATGATGTTGCGATTATCACGGCCGACAGCACCAAAAAAATACATAATTTTGACTTGCGCTACCCAACGCCTTATCGTGATTATTTTAAATATGCCGCTAATGACGAACATGTGGATGAAGCTTGGGTGTACGGCATTACCCGTCAGGAAAGCCGATTTATGGATTACGCAAAATCTTCTGTCGGCGCATCTGGGTTGATGCAATTGATGCCCGCCACTGCAAAATGGGCAGCAAAACGCAAAGGCCTCATCGGCTATAGCCACGCATTGATACACGATTTGCGCACCAATATTGCTTTAGGCACGTTTTATATGCGGCATACGTTGGATTTAATGAATGGCCAAGCTGTGATGGCCACCGCTGCCTACAACGCAGGACCGAGCCGTGCAAAAAAATGGATGGCCGATACGCCATTGGAAGCTGCTATTTATATTGAGAGCATCCCGTTTAGCGAAACGCGCAATTATGTGCAAAAAGTCATGGCGAATGCGCATATTTATGCGAGTCGCTTAGGGGTGGAAGTAAAATCACTAAAAGAGCGCTTAGGTGTGATTCCCGCACGCGGTTAATGAAATCAAATAATTGAAGGTGAGCGATGCAAATCAAACAAATTTATATTTTAGGTGGCTCAGGTTTTGTGGGTAGCGCGATTGTCGCTGCGTTACAAAAAAAAGGCTATCGCATTCATGTGTTGACGAGAAAACTAAGCTACGCGCACCATCTGAAATTACTGCCTGATGTCGTGCTAGAAGAGTGCGATATTTTTAATGTGGAAACTTTACGCAAAACCTTGCGAGGGGCAGATGCTGTGATTAATTTGGTTGGCATTCTGCACCAAAGCCGCCAGTTAAGTTTTAACCGTGTGCATCACCAATTGCCTGCCACCTTAGCGCAAATCTGTATGGATTTAGGTATTCCAAGACTGATTCATATGAGTAGCTTAGGCGCCTCAGGAAATGCGCCTAGTCAATATTTACGCTCCAAAGCGGCGGGTGAGCACGCGCTAACTGCTCTGCGCGATAAACTCAATTTCACCATTTTTCAGCCTTCCATTATTTTTGGTCGGCATGATAGTTTCATTAACTTATTTGCCGGGTTGATTAAACACTTCCCGTTTGTTCCACTCGCAAAATCTGATGCCAAATTTCAACCGGTGTGGGTGGAAGATGTCGCGCATTGCGTGGTGCAATGTATTGAAAATAATGAAACTTTTGGAAAAACATACCCACTGGCTGGCCCAAAAGTGTATACGTTCAAAGCCCTGCTGGAAGCCATCATGAAGGTTTTGAAAGTACAACGGCCGATTATCGGGCTCAGTAATACATTAGCTTATTTGCAGGCCTTTTTCATGGAGCTCATGCCAGTTAAACTGATGTCGCGCGATAATTTAAAGTCGTTGGAAGTCGATAGTGTGAGTGATGCGCCGTTCTCGACGATTTTCGGCATTTCTCCAACGGCATTGGAAGCAATTATTCCAGCATATTTAATCGATCAAACCCCGCGCGGTGCTTATGATGCGTTCCGTGCGCAAGCATCAAGAAAACACGCTAAACATTAAATGGACATCCAAAGCTACATAGTTGGCGGTGCCGTGCGTGATGCCTTGCTTGGCCTCAGCGTACAAGACCGTGACTTTGTAGTGGTCGGCAAAACAGTAGAAGAGATGCTCGCCCTTGGCTTCACGCCAGTGGGTAAAGATTTCCCAGTTTATTTACATCCTAAAACTAAAGAGGAATATGCGCTTGCCCGTACCGAGCGCAAAACCGCCAAAGGCTATAAAGGCTTTGTGGTGCATGCCGCGCCAGAGGTGACCTTGGAAGAAGACCTAGCGCGCCGCGATTTAACCATCAATGCTATCGCGCAAGATGCCAATGGCAATTTAATAGACCCGTTTCATGGCGCTGACGATATTTGTCATAAAATTTTCCGCCATGTTAGCCCCGCCTTTACAGAAGACCCCGTGCGGATTTTGCGTGTCGCGCGCTTTGCTGCACGTTTTACGGAGTTTACTTTAGCGCCGGAAACCTTGGCGCTGATGCAAAACATGGTGGCTGAGGGTGAAGTGAATGCACTCGTGCCTGAGCGGGTTTGGCAAGAACTCGCCAAAGGCATGATGGAGAAAAAACCTTCACGCATGTTTGAAATGTTGCGTGTTTGCGGCGCGTTAAAAGTAATTTTTCCAGAGCTGGATCGTCTGTGGGGTGTGCCGCAAACACCGAAATATCACCCTGAGGTGGATACCGGCGTGCATATCATGATGGTGATGGATTACGCTGCCAGTAGAAACTATTCTTTGCCCATTCGTTTTGCTGCTCTCACACATGATTTAGGCAAAGGTACCACGCCGCAAGATATTCTCCCCAGACATATTGGGCATGAAGAGCGGAGTGCGCGCTTACTGCAAGATGTCGTGAAACGCCTCAAAGTGCCCAACGATTGTAAAAGTTTAGCGCAGATTGTGGCAAAGTTTCATGGCAAAGTGCATCAATCTCATGAAATGCGACCAGCCACGTTACTCAAGTTTTTAATTGAAGTGGATGCGCTTCGCCAGCCTGAACGCTTTAAAGATTTTTTAAAAGCCTGCGAATGTGATTTACGTGGCCGGACAGGATTTGAACAACATCCATTTGAAGCAGAAACGCTGTTGCTGACTGCATTAGAGAAAGCCGCGCAAGTGGATGCTGGTGCAATTGCCAAGCAACATAAAACACCAGAGCAAATTAAAGAGGCCGTGTTTGCAGCGCGATTAGCCGCACTGCATTAATCTTGGCTGGACTCTGACGCTTTCACTTCTGCGTCATCGCCTTTCCACAAATCAATATACGTTTCTGATTCATTCAGCAAATCGCTCTCCATTTCATCGAGCAGGTTTTTTGGCGGTTGTGGTGAGTCAGGTGAAATCGCAGAAAACCCCAAGCCCAATTTTCCTCCTTCGACGTGGAAACCTAAAAATTCTAGAATCGTCGGGAACATATCAAAGTGCAAAATATGGTCGCGGGTTTTAGTGATTTTTTTGCGCGAAATAAATTGGTTATAAATGTGACGCTCTTTAATGGTGGTTAATTTATCTTCATACACAGGGTTCCACATCGCTAAATGGTCGCCCATAATCAACACGTTAGTATCTTTTAAATAGCCTTTTTTCTTGATGTAATTAACAAAGTCCGTCACTTGATTTGAAGTGCATTCGACAATATCTTCAAAATTTTTTGCGCCGTTTTTTAAGCATAATTTTGAAAAGTGCCCATCCGGCCCGTGCGTGTCGATGGTGGTAAACGTTAAATTAAATGGCTGTTTACTTTTGTGGAGCTCATCTAACTTGGCTTTGATTTTTGGCAGCAAATCATCGTCGTATAAACCCCAATAGTTCATTTGGTCTTTGGTTAAGTTACCTTTAATTTCTTCGCGGCCATAAATTTCATCATAGTGATGATTTTTAAAGAACATGCCTTTGCCAGAAAACGACAGTGCATCCCCGCCAAAATAAACGTTGTGATAGCCAAAATCATGCAAAATATCGCCCAAACATACGGCTTTTGGTAGAAAAGATTTGATATTTTCGCCTTGACCGTTGCCATCGTAAATGGTGATACTTTTCAGCGGCAAACCGCATTGGCTTGCGGTGATGCCTGCAATGGTGAAGTTTGTTCCAGGTGCTTGGCGGAAATTTTCAAAACGCACACCGCCGATATCATCCAAACTTTTCAGTAAATTATTATTAAATAGTTTTGTGTCGCGGTAAGAACTTTCCAAGCTTTCTACATAAATCAGCACTAAATTTTTTGGCGGGCCCTTTTCTTTGTTGTGCGTGATGTTGACATCTTTCGGGTTGAGATAGTTTTCAGTAAAATAATCGCGGGCGAATTTTTGATAGGCGTAGTGCAACACTGAAAATTGCAGGCAAAAATAAATAAACGCGCAAAGCAAGGTTACAAAAGGTGCGCGGTGATTAATGAGCCAATATAGCCCTTTGGCTATTTCTTCAAATGCCATGTAGCTCAAGGTGTGCGGCGCATCAGCGGCTTTGGGGCGATGCACCAAATAATAAGCCAGCGCTAGTTCAATCATCACTAAACCAACAGCGCAAGCTAAGGCTGTGTAAACGACTTCTCGGATAAAGCTATTAACAAAAAATGGGTCGGTATCCACCAAGCCATGCATACCAAATTGCAAGTGATAAAGAATTTGTTCTAGTGACGGCTCGCCAAAGTTTCGGTTTACCCAGAGGCCAGCAAAAACTAAGAAAAACGCGAGGAAATAAACAAAAAAGCGAATCGCTAATCGAAAAAAATGACGGTGCTTGGTGAGAAATTGAATGAGTTTTTGCACAATAAATCCAGCAAATTAGCGCACAAAATAAGGTGTGCGAGTATAGCACTCATTCAATTTGCTGTGGCAGTGCTAAATTACCAAGCAATTTCCGTCCCATCATAGGCAATAAATCTGCCTGAATTTTCTAGGGTTAAATTGTTGATGACGCGACGAAGCCCCGTAACACTCGTTATAGCGTCGATCAATCCGTTGGGGCCACCCATATCTGTGATAACCCAACCGGGGTGCAAAATGCCCACTGCAATACCGCGCGATGCTAAATCTAGGCTCAGGCTTTTCATCACCATATTTGCGGCGACTTTGCTCGCTCGATAAATATAGCCGCTGCCACTTGTGTTGTCGTCGATACTGCCCATTTTGCTGGTTAAGGTGACAATTTTTTTAAGGTGACTTTGCACAAGGTTAGGCAAAAATGCTTGTGCCATTTTAAAGGGTGCCATGCTATTGATTTTAAAAGCGGCTGCCCAGTCTTGAAAATCGGTGTCATTAAAACTACTTTCCGGATACACGCCAGCGTTGTTGATGAGAAGGTCAATAGGGATGTCTTTTAGTTGCGCGGCAACGGTATCAATTTGCGCAAAATCAGCCACATCTAAATTGACTAATTCTATATTTGCTTGCAATTTTGCAAGACTTTGCAAGGCCAACGCACGTTCAGGATCGCGACAGCAGGCGATAACTTGCCAGCCATCTTTTGCATATTGCTTGGTAAATTCTAAACCGATGCCACGGCTAGTGCCGGTGATAAGTACTGTTGCCATGATGCCTCCACTAAAATCTCGATGGTTTAAACTATAACAAAAGCATCGCTATTTAAAAATCAAAAGAATTTTTTACGTAAATTCATGAGTCAATTTTAAGTGGTCTACACAGCGTTGTTTTGAAACGTACGCGTATAGTATGAGTCATAGCAATACAACATTTGTTGTTAAGTTAATCAAACATTCAAGGAGAAATATTATGTGGACTACACCTGCTGCTACAGAAATGCGTTTTGGCTTTGAAGTAACCATGTATGTAATGAACAAATAAGCTACAAAGCTTTTAAATAAAAACCCAGCCAAAGTGCTGGGTTTTTTGTTGGGCGCAATTAACGCTAAAATGTTTCTTAATCCCACAAAAATTTAGGCGTACATATGAACGATAAAAAGAATATGGATATTTTTTATTTTGGGTTAACTGGCATTGTGGTTGCCACCCTTATTTGTTCGGGAATCCAGCCATTTGACCGTGCGACTTGGTGGATGGAGGTTTTGCCTGTCATGATTGTGCTGCCAATCTTAATTTGCTCTTACAAAACATTTCCGCTCACACATATGTTGTATGGGTTGATTTTCGTTCATGCGCTGGTGCTGATTGTCGGCGGTCATTACACTTACGCGCGCGTGCCATTCGGTTTCCAAATCGCTGATTGGTTAGATTTACAGCGGAACCCTTACGATAAAATTGGCCATTTTTTGCAAGGTCTTGTGCCAGCACTGGCTACGCGAGAAATTTTCATCCGTGGTCATTATGTGCAACCTCGACTGATGTGTCATTTTTTGGTGGTCTGTGTTGCGCTCGCGGTGAGCGCTGTGTATGAGCTACTCGAGTGGCTTGCTGCCATTATGATGGGGCAGGGGGCGGATGAGTTTTTAGGCACGCAAGGCGATGTGTGGGATACGCAGTCTGATATTTTTTGCGCGCTGTTGGGTGCTTTAGTTGTCATCACTTTGCTTGCTAAGTGGCATGATCGACAGCTAAATCGTGCCAAACACTAGTGTTTGGAAAGCAACTAAAATCTCTTTGTCATATTTCTATATTTATGGAATAATAAAAATATGGATAATAGAACTGCCGTTACACAATTGGGTTCCATTGCACAAGAAGCGAGACTAGAGGTTTATCGTCTATTAGTTCAAGCCGGAAGCCATGGGGTTGCCGCGGGGGTGATTTCTGAAAAGCTTGGCATTCCTGCCAGTACGCTTTCTTTTCATCTCAAAGAGCTAAGTCATGCAGGGATGATTACGGCGCGACAAGAAAGCCGCTTTATTTATTACTCAGCGAATTACGATGCAATGAACCAGCTACTTGCTTATTTAACCGAGCATTGTTGTGCTGGTCTAGCCTCATGTTGCCCAGATGTTGTGTGCAACTCAAACGAGAATGGAGCTTAAATGCAACGTATGCATCTACATGTGTCAGTTGAAAGTCTTGAAAAAAGTATTGCGTTTTATAGCGCTTTGTTTGGGGTCAACCCGACAGTACAAAAACAGGATTATGCAAAATGGATGTTGGACGACCCGCGTGTGAATTTTGCGATTAGCCAGCGAGGTGCGCAGCCTGGGTTAGACCATGTTGGCATTCAGGTGGAAACAGACATTGAGCTAAATGAAATCAAAGCGCGTTTAGACCACGCCGAACTTGCAACGCTGACGCAAGAAGGCACAATTTGCTGCTACGCTAAATCTGATAAACATTGGGTGCAAGATCCTTCTGGTATCGCGTGGGAAGCGTATTTAACGTTAGATTCTGCGCCTACATTTAACGATACGAATCTGCAGACAAATGGTGCATGTTGTGCACCGCCAGTGCAATCCGTTCAATTTATTTCAAAAAAATCTAAGGGTGAACAACATGGCTAATGTTGAAAATAAACCTGCAATTAGCAGCTTTGAACGCAACCTCACTTGGTGGGTGTTGGGCTGTATAGTGGTCGGGATATTGTTAGGTAAACTCGCGCCAGCATTTTTTCAGGCTGTTGCTGAGATTAAAATCGCTGAGGTCAACTTGCCTGTCGCTTTGCTGATCTGGCTGATGATTATCCCCATGTTGTTAAAAGTTGACTTTTCGGCGATGCGCGAAGTGCTTGCGCATAGCAAAGGCATCGGCGTGACGCTTTTTATTAATTGGCTGGTGAAACCATTTTCGATGGCCTTACTGGCGTGGATTTTTATTCGCCATCTTTTTAGTGCTTATTTACCAGTTGACCAAATTGATAGCTACATTGCTGGGTTAATTTTGCTTGCCGCTGCGCCTTGTACAGCGATGGTGTTTGTGTGGAGCAATTTATGTTATGGCGAGCCAAAATTTACTTTATCGCAAGTCGCTATTAACGACACCATTATGTTGTTTGCATTTGCGCCGATGATTGCATTTTTGCTCGGCATTTCTAGCATTACCGTGCCATGGAACACGCTGTTTGTTTCAGTGATTTTGTTTATCGTCGTGCCGGTGATCATCAGCCAAGTATTAAGAAAAATGTTGCTAAAAGGCGGCAACACCACCAAATTTGAAAAGCTCGTTAAAACAATTCAACCATACTCACTTTCCGCTCTACTCATTACCTTGGTGCTTTTGTTTGCATTCCAAGGTGAGCAAATTATCAGCCAACCCACTATTATTTTGTTACTCGCAGTGCCAATTATCATTCAAGTCTATTTCAATGCCTTGCTGGCTTATTGGCTAAATAAAAAAATGAAAGTCGCACATTGTGTGGCTGGACCTTCCGCGCTGATTGGCGCGTCCAATTTTTTTGAACTGGCTGTCGCAACCGCTATTGCACTCTTTGGCTTTAACTCAGGCGCAGCATTGGCAACCGTGGTTGGTGTGTTGATCGAAGTGCCGGTAATGCTGTCAATTGTCGCCATCGTAAATCAATCAAAACATTGGTATGAAAGTTAATCTAACATGAATATTTTATTTCTATGTACCGGCAACTCATGTCGCTCCATCATTGCGGAAGCAACCTTTAATAACTTGGCGCCATCCAGCATGAAAGCGTATAGTGCTGGCAGCAAACCAACCGGACAAGTTCACCCGCGTTCACTCGCTTTGCTAAAATCCAAGGGCATTTCGACTGAAGGTTATTTTAGTAAATCTTGGGATAACCTGCCTATGACGCCTGACATTGTCATTACCGTATGCAGTAATGCCGCAGGCGAAACTTGCCCGGTGTATTTGGGTAACGTGCTGCGCGCGCACTGGGGTGTAGATGACCCCGCGCATGTGACCGGTACGGAAGAGGAAATTATCGCGAGTTTTGAAAACGCGTACGCGATTTTAAGTAAACGCATTCAAGCATTTTTGGCGTTGGACTTCTCAACATTACAAGATCAAGCATTGCTCAAACAGGCGTTGGATAAAATCGGCCAAATTGTGTAGTTAGCTACAGGAGGTTGCATTAAAAAGTGCATACCAAAAATGTGAGGGGCGAAACGCCAAATGAACGGATCAAGTCAAATTTTTTATGTTCGATGATAATGTTTATTTGATTTTGCCCATGAATTGAACGGGTAATTTGCGGACAAATTTCATGTCGCAAAAAAATTATGTGCTAATAGAGGTTCATAATTCATTCGATCAATCAGCTAAGTATTAAATTCACTTCTATACAAGCATTGACAGTTACATAACTGTTGATGGTATTTTATAAGTTTTAAGCTACTACGTGGCTACTAATCGAGAAAAACACACAAAAGAAAACGCCCCAATCTTTCGAAAGGGGCGTATTTATTGGTGGGAAAGAGGGACTTGAACCCTCGACCCCAGGATTATGAAGCCGATAAAGACCCTCTGGTAAGCTCTTGATTCAACTCATTAATTTAATAACATATTGATTTTTAATGTTATATCTATTATGTCATTACTCAATTAAAGTCATTTTAAACCTTAATTCCGTTTTTTGGTATCAATTTTTATATCACAAATGAATCAAATATTTTGCAACATTCGACCCTAGGATTTTTTGAATTTGGGTCTACTTTTGTTTAATTGGATTTGATAATGGTCAATAATTATTATGTTGTTAACTCGCGCAATTTTCGCTCTAATAAATGTAGTCGAGATTGACTGGCTTTGTCGCTTGGTAAATGGCCTGGTAGTGCAGATAAAAATGATTCTTTTGCTAGAAGTGATGAGAATTTTTCTGAAATGTAAGTGCGTAAATTTATAGGTGACGATTTTATTTCTGCGACTATTGAAGGTCTTCCATCAATCACAGTCACAATATCCTCTAAATCGTGACTGAGTAGCATATCTCCTTTGCCTCTTCCCTCAAAAGCCACAAGTTTGGTAGCTATAAACAAAGGTGCTGAAATTAGCCGTATTTTTGTTTCATTGTCTAGCGCAACAATCTCAGCAGTTTTGATGGTAAGTGGGTACCATTGATTTGAGAACCCCAAAATTTTCTCATCTGAAGGCATCACGTCAACCGCAATGCCTTGGTAGCGCCAACGGCAGATTGGTGCATCCATATGCATGTCTTGTACAAAACCTTTGCTACGTAATTGAGACTCTAGTTTGTGGTAATCGGCAGTAGTCGTTACTTGGGTAAGAATGTCAACATCATCTGTTGGCCGAATCACTTGCGCGCGCTCAATGGTGAGTAACAAACCAGTGGCGCAACCACCAACAAAAACTACTTGATCGCACAAGTCTCCCAACGCCTTTGCGATTAAGATCAAAATGGCGCGATTGGGATCGGCAATCATTGCAATCGTTCATTTAAAAGTTGCATGGCTATTTCACGTTCACGTGCTTGCCCCATGCGCAGGGCATCAAATAGTGCAAGTAACTCATATAGTGGTGGAAATGCTTTTGCTGCTAGGGGTAGGTTTTCATACAGAGGCATAATTGCGAAACCTCTTTGGTCACCTTCTGGGTGTGGCCAAACGGGTGGCATTTCTTTGGAAAATAATACTTTCTCACTTAGAGGTGGTACACCATAGGCGGTAGCAAAACCAATAGTCACTTCACCTCGAATTGCTGGATAGCAATAGCTAGCTCCATATAACACATAGTTGCGAATGGCTTCTAACACAGGGCGAAATCGCTCTCCAGCATCCACAATTAACCTTGCGGCTATCAGGCGTTGTACGGAGGCGTGTACTTCAAACTGAGATAGCTTCATTAATTTCGCTAGCGATGAATATGTGTATTTTGGTTCATTTCTTATGATAACTAATGATAATAATACTGCTAAGTCTAAAGGCTTGAGAACCCATTGACGATTGTTTGCGCGCCGCATGGCTGCTGAACTTTGACTGCTAGTGTAAGTCACAAAACGCTCCATATGCTATATGCATATAGCATACAATTATGAAGTTTTATTTGTCAACGCAAATTTTATGGTAATAAAAATTCCGCTCATGTTAAATATATGCTGTATGCATATAACATATATTTAATATGAACTGATTGCCTCATTAACAATGTCAATTAAGTTTTCGCGTAGGTGCATTATGAGAGACAAATTTCGATGTGGAAAAACGGGCTGGTCAGAAGCAAGATTTGCAACTTCCACATCAGTAAACATCACTCCTAGTGTCGCAAATTGTTAGACCATTACACTCCACTACACCAACTAGTACCAAGTGCTTTCATGGCGGCTTCTTTTACACAAATCTCCCAACCAGCCGTTGTGTCTTAGCTGTCCCATCTCCAGCGAATGCAAGCTCATTTTTACTGAAGTATTAACTAAGACAATCTATTGCAGGGTCTTTCAATATTCGTGAGAAGTCTTGAATATCTACCAAGTCTACTCCATGGCCTACAGCTGATACAAAGTTTTAGAGGCCAGATATTTCACTTGCTTGAGGTGACTGTAACTTTTAATTTAGGTTACTGGTGGTGGGAAATAAACGATTATAAAAGCTTTTAGTATTACTCGTAATATGCTGGTTTAATCGTTCTACCATGGTTTTTTCAGAACCTGCGGATGCAACAGCATCGATTTCTTCTGAAGTTGCATCTAGCACTGCAAGTAAATTAGTTGAAACCTCTTCTGCTATTTTTAGCACGTAATCTGGCTTAAAGCCCAGTGACTCAGACATGGCTTTCACTTGTTCTTGATTGATATTGGATGGTTTATTTTCACCGCCGATATTGAACGCAAAAGTGCGCGATAGCCCTGAATAAATCGAGGTAGAAAGTAAGTCATAAAATGGTGCTAGCCTTACACCGCTTGGCGGAAAGTAGACGGAAAGATTTTTTGCATGACTATCATGATTGCCCACATAAAGGTTGAAAAATATCCACTGTATAAAGCGTTTTGTATCGGCCGCATTCACACCGCTTTGGCTAAGCAATTCGCGACATCTGATTAGCGTTGGTCCACCATCCGTTTCATATTTGATCGTAGATGGCTTGCCATCAATCTGACATAAATCGAGTTGATGTAGTCTTTTGATTTGGCCGTTAGCGTCTAACTGTCTGTCATAACGTTTAATCACGCTCGCTTTTGCAATGGGCTGGTAGCTGGCTTCAGCAACCCCAAGCCCCAATTTGGCTGCTAATGTCATGACAAAAGTTTCATTGATGGCAGAAACCCAAACGCCTTCAATGCCTTGAATATCAGGTTTAACAATATAAGTGGAAGGTGAGTTGCCTAAAGGCAACAATGGGTTTCCGTCGTTGTCGATACAAATACTGAGTTTTCTTTGCGCACCTGCTAACGATATTCTTAGCCCATCTTGTTCTTGAATGTTGCTGATAACACCCTGTTGCTGCGTAAATAAATCAGCCACATCTTGCCAAGTAATGGCTTGATATTGTGACGGCTGTGGCGATTGACCTTCAGGTAGTATGGTGAGATCGCTTGCAGTATCGCCGCCAATGACGCTAAGCAAACCAAAAGTTGTGGTAGTTTGATACCTAATTTTTAATAAATCACGAATGCCTGCCTCAGGCAGAAGATTTTCAAAAAAAGACTCAACTACCTCTCCAGAGTGCTCTAATTGAGACAAGGTAATGTTAGGTGATATTGGCTTTTGATTGCTTTTCCGCCAAGTAGCATCATAGACAAACTTAATGGGCGATTCATCAAACAGGGTTCCAACGATCGTATCGTTTCTATAGATAGCCAGTTTTCTAGCCGCATTCATTAAAAGCTACCTTTTTTCTGTACAGTCAACTCCAAGCCAAGCGCATCTAATACATCCAGCACTTTTTGAAACTGAACCGTCGGCTTGCCATTTTCTAGCTCTACGATAAACCGATTGCCAGTATTGGCTAATCCTAGAATATCAGCCTGCGTCATTTTTTGCGCAACTCTACACACGCGTACCACTTGGCCTAAGTCTTGAGTCGACTTAATTTTGATTGGCTGATTCAGATTGTTTTCAACATTGATATTTACGTTGAACATGCATTTCCCCAGATTACCTAATGGTAATATTTTAAACGAATGATTGGCTTTTGCAATTAAAAATTACCTTAAGGTAATTATATTGCGTTTAATTTCACCTTTCAAAGGAATAATTACCTTTAGGTAATTATAAAGCCGCTTATCTAATGTATCCACTATTAACTTGAAATCCGTTTGGGGTGCGGTAGACACGTTGTACTTTAAGCCTCGTTTGCAAAGAACAGCGACCTCATTATTTTGAGGCTTTCTTGTTGTGCACGCTTTAGTTCACTTTTCAAATGGGCAACTTTCGCATGCAGGTCTGACTTCGTTTCTCGGACTTTAGTCGCTTGGAAAAACGTTTGTTTCCATTTATAAAGGCTCTTGGTGTGTTTACAGCCTTACTTTTAGCAACATGACGGATGGGTAGGCATAAGCCCCTCTCACATCACTGAGTAATCTTGCCCAAAGGAGCCACCCAAAATTACAGAGGCTTACCACCTATTACAATTTAAAAGAGCCACTCAAAACTATAAGATGGGCCCAATTGATTATTCAAAAAGCAAAACCGATTGGCTCACACCCCTTAGCTGACAGTCATGGTCGAATTATATTAGGCTAAAGGCTGATTTAGATGCCGAATTATCTTAAGGCAAATCATTTCAATTAATTTCCGACTGGTTTAAAAGTTCTTTGAAAAAATACAGCATTACTGCGATTTTTAATTTTGTATATTTGCGCAGGACGGTTAGAGCCTAATTTAAAATCATCTAATGGCTCCAATAAATCTGTCGAAAGTATTCGCGTTCTAAAAGCGCTTTTCTCTAATTTTCTACCAAGTACAGTTTCGTAACTTTTTTGTAGCTCTGCCATAGTAAAAGTATTGGACATTAAATAGGCAGGCAGAGAGGTGTACTCAACCTTGTTTCTTAATCGACTAATGGCAGTTTCAAGAATTATATGATGATCAAATGCTAAGGCGTATTTAACACCATTTCCTTCTATAGTGACCCATTGTGCTACTTCTGCATTTCCACCATTTTGTAAAGGCAAGGCCATCTCTGGCGATATTAATGCAAAATAAACATTAGTGACTGACCAACCACGAGGGTCTCGATTACGACCTCCCCAGCTACCAAGTTGCTCTAAGTATGGACTTATGACATTAGTTTTTTCTTTCAGTTTACGTAAAGCCGTAGCTTCTAGATTTTCGTCTTTATCAATATCTACAAACCCACCAACCAATCCCCATTGTGGTTGGTTAGGTAACTTATCACACGGCTTTCGTTTAATTAACAGTACTTTAAGTTGCTCTTCTAGCACGCAAAAAATCACCACATCTACAAGTGAAAGTGGCCTAGGGAAAGCCAAATCCTGTTGACTAGTCATATAAGTTTTACCCTTTAAATATTTTCTTGATGAATGCTTGACATTATAAATTACTTAGTGATACAGTGCAACTAACTTAGTTGTACTAGACAACTAAGTTGGTTGCATAAACAAACTATTAATTTAAAAAGGAGTACAAAATGTTAGGGGTACAGTTTATCAAAACCGAGCCAAGTACTTATTTAATGGCTTTTCAAAAAGGTAAAATTATTAAAGAAGGTACTGGAATGAGCATGATTTACTTTGCGCCAACCACTTCATTGGTAGCAGTGCCAGTAGGTAGTCGCATTCTTGATTTTATTAGTCAACCAGTGACTTCAGACTTTCAAACGGTTACTGTTCAAGGGCAAGTGACTTTTAGAGTGAATAGTCCACAAAAGCTTGCCAATATGTTGAATTTCTCTTTAAAGCAAGATGGTAAAAGTTACATTTCTACCGACCCTGATAAGTTAAATGACCGTGTTTTTGGGGTGGTGAAAGTATTAATTCAATCCGCAGTTAAAGAGTTGACTTTAAAACAGGCTTTGCTTGCCTCAGATAGTATTGCTAAAACAATTGCGGATGGTTTAACTAATCAAACGGAAATCCAATCACTTGGTTTAGAAATTTTACGCGCATCCATATTAGCCGTAAAACCTACGCCAGAAACTGCTAAAGCACTTGAGGCAGAAGCACGTGAGTTAATTTTACGCAATGCAGATGAAGCGGTTTTTTCTAGACGTAATGCTGCAGTAGAACAAGAGCGAGCCATACGCGAGAGTGAATTAGATACAGAAGTTGCAGTAGAAGTTAAAAAGCGCACCATTCGTGAAACACAGATGGATGCGGAAGCTAGTGTGCGCCAGAAAAAACACGCTTTACGTGCGGCTGATATGCAGTCAGATGTGTCAATTGAAGCCAAACGTAAGGAGTTTGTAGCTATCAATGCTGAGAATATAAAAACCTTGGCAGATGCAGAAGCGCAAAAAATTAGTGCAATTACGAATGCCTTACAAAATATTGATCCTAAATTGGTACAAGCGATTGCTGCTATTGGTATGGAGCCTAGTCAGTTGATTGCGCAAGCCTTTGCTGGATTGGCTGAAAATGCAGGGAAAATTGGTCAATTAAATGTGTCATCTGAATTGTTGGAAAGCTTAATGAAGCCAAAAAGTAGAGAAAATGGTGAATTAAATGACAGTCAATACGGATAAAAAAGTAGTCTTAGTTACGCGCAAAACGCGTTTGGAAGAGTTGGTTATTCGCTTTCAAACGCTAGCGCAAGCTAGGTTTTATATTGAACACTTAGGTCAAGACTTTCATGCATATGAAGTGGAACACAAAACGTACTTGGATGCTAAGAAAAGCGTTTTAGATAAACTTGCGCATACTGGTCGGTATCAGGTGATTGACAGAATGTTCTTGCCAAACTTTATTTTTGGTCCTGATGATGTTGTGATTGCACTTGGGCAAGATGGACTTGTGGCTAATGCTATGAAATATTTAAACGGACAAGCCTTATTGGGTGTTAACCCAGATCCATACCAGTATGATGGGGTATTACTTCCGCATGATGCTAATGATATTAGCTTACAGTTGATTATTGATACTATGCTTGAGAAAAGGCAATATCAGAGTGTCACAATGGCTATGGCTAAGTTATCTGATGGGCAAAACTTATATGCAGTTAATGACTTTTTTATTGGGCCGAAAACTCATACTACCGCTAGGTACGAAATTTATTATGGTGATAGACATGAAACTCAATGGTCGAGTGGTGTAATTGTATCAACAGGCCTAGGCTCAACAGGTTGGATGCGCAGTATTTATATGGGGGCTAAAGCTTTATCGCAAAATGAAAGCATTGAAAGTTATCAAAGTATGCCATGGGATAGTCAATCCCTCATGTTTGCAGTTAGAGAACCGTTTGTAAGTAAAGCGTCACAAGCTAATATTGTATATGGCACAGTAACGCATAATAACGCATTAACCCTAGAATCACGCATGCCTGAAAATGGAGTAATTTTTAGTGACGGTATAGAGGCTGATTACTTGGAATTTAATGTAGGCAGCAAAGTCGACATTAGTATCGCTGATAGACAGGGTAGATTAATTATTTAGTAGTTAGTTTAGAGCCAATCACCCCCAAATTTGACATTCGACTTGGAGCTTTTGATTTAGGAATAGAACCAGAAAGCTAACCATTAATAACTTTTAAAATCAATAAAAACTAATTTAAGCTTGAGGTCACTTGCGGGCGTATTAGCTAATAATTATTCGGACAGAGAAATGCCTAACTATATGATTTAAAATATAAAAAAACATGTCACAATGAATGTTCACAATATAATTATATGAAACCACCTGTACGATTGAGAATGTTAGATAAAGTACTAGCCATGAATATAGTAAAACTTGAAGAAAACGTTTTTGAGATACCCTCATTTCTCTCAGAGGAGGAATGTGATTTGCTCATTGGCTTAAGTGAGTCAATTGGGTACAAAGAAGCTGATGTGCAAACAAAGACGGGTAGGCAGCTACTTTGCATGATTAGAAATAATGAGCGTGCTGACTATCAATCAAAGGAATATGCAGAACTCTATTGGCAAAAATTATCGCGCATAAAGTTACCCACTTATGAAGGCAAAAGCGCTATTGGCTTATCGCCTTATTTTAGATTTTACAAATACCTATCAGGCCAAAGATTCAACATGCATAAAGATGGACGTCAAAACATCGATGGCAATGAAACACTTTTTACCTTTTTAATCTATTTAAATGAAGGTTTTCTTGGTGGCGAAACCTTGTTTCGGCAAGGAAACTTAAAGATTTCACCTAAAAAGGGTTCCGCAATTCTTTTTGAGCATATCCTTTGGCATCAGGGTATTAAAGTAGAAAGTGGTGTTAAGTATGTGCTTCGTAGTGATATTGTATATAGCTAACAAGTCGTTGTAGTATCACTCTGGCACTTCGTGCCTGCGTTTGACAGTTTTCAAGCTGTGGTCTTATGGTTTTGCTGCGCAAAAATGTTCCATAAAGCCACAACTTGAAAACTGCGGTTGAACTCGGCATTAGGATTAATTGTACGAGAACATTGAAAAAGTTATTGCTTCATGGAAAACTAAAAACATCGAGGTATTGCCTCTGCTGGCAACCGACCAAATTACTCAGTTATTCTCAGATAAAAAATATCCCATCTCCACTGATATTCAAAAACTATATTCGCTTTGCAACGCCATGCCAAACCTATCCACTGATTACGCAATTCTGGCGCAATAACTGGGCTCGTAGTACGCCGCTCTTTGATTACCCGAGCTTCTCAAAGAAGCTGAACTCAACCGTAGACAGTCAGATATGCGCCAAAATTGGAATTTCACGCAACTTTTCGACTGACCGCTATTCCCCCCATTTCGGAAGTTCACTTTGAAAAATAATTGGCTTGTGTGTTCCCTAATTACACGTTTAATTAATGGACTACATCAAATAATTTTCGATGGCTACTTTCAGATAATAATGAGTGGCTCTTTTCACTGGAATACTCACACATCACTATGATACTGGGTATCAAACCCCGCTAAATCTAGCTCACGGTCAAGATAATTGAGCGCACATACTCAAAACTGCTAGGCATTAACTGCTTCTGCAAATCTACTGCTAAAAACCGAGCGCTGGTGTCGATGTGTTTGTAGCTTGCCATCGTTGGCTCCCATTCAGCGCTTAAAGCGATATTGACCTAACGGTTACCCAATGGCAAGATGTGGTGATAATGATACTTTTTCTACAGCTTCGTTAGCACCTAAGAAAAATTGAACATTTTTATGAAACCACTATTCTTATTTTTGGTTATTTTCTCAATAACTCTGTACTTATTTGGCTACGATGAGGTTCGAATTTTTGAAACAAATCAAGCGATTTCGGCATCGCCTGCTTATTCTCCAGCAGTAGTCTCTGAGATTGTCACAATCAAAGGCAAAAAGCGGTTATTTCGAAAGGCGGCAAAAGACAAATACTACATTCGATACAATTATTTTGTAAATGACGATCAATATGAAGTAAAGACAGCCATTACTGACCAGGAAGGCGTAGAAGCATATATGTCGGATCCGGAACCTGAAGTTGCATACGCTACAACAAACCCGGAAATAGCTACGCTTAAACGTTACTATGATCTTCGAAGGAAAGATCAAACATTGTTTCAGGTTCTCCTAGTTGTTGGGGTTCTGGCACTTCTTATTTCGCTACCAATAACGTTGATTTTTAGTTGGAGGCTAGGCTGGCTAAAGCGCAAACGCGCTCATCGCTGAGTGCAAACATCTCGTTCAATACGGGACAGTAAACACATGGCACGCGACTTCGCCTATTCTTGACCTTGTCGCCAGCCTTTTAACTCAACGTTAGGCTATAGGGCTAGCTTTGAGCAAATCATCCAAGCCTGTCAACTCGCAGAAATCCACCATGCCATTGAAAAACTCCCACAAGGTTACCAAACCAAAGTGGGTGAAAACGGCACGGGCTTAAGTGGTGGGCAAAAACAACGCATTGCCATTGCCAGAGCACTCTTAAAACAACCGAAAGTACTGATCTTTGATGAAGCTATTTCAAACTTAGACCAACAAACCGCAGAACACTTTGCGCAAACGGTGAATAAGCTCAAAGGTAAAGTCACCATTCTGTTTATTACCCATCAATTACCTAAGGGATTACTGGTGGATGAGGCGGTGATTTTAGGGAGAGAGCGAACAAACACCCCAACAACTCAAGAAAGAAATTATCAGAGGTGAAATCAAACGACAATCACCCAAATGCGTGGGAGACTTAAAAAAACGTGACTACCCAATCATTAGTGCAATTGGTTGGCTATAAGCAGAACAACTAACCACCAACAAAGTGTTATTGGATTTTAATAAATTGAACAACTAATAAAACAACAAAAACAATGCATTAACAATTAAAGTGAAGCTGATAAGAAATATGCGTAATTTGATCTGACGATTGATTTGGTTTGCGGCGAGTAATGGGGATTGGAGGAAAGCTGTTTGAGAATGGATTGTCAGGAAAAACCTCTATTGACAGCATGAGTAAAGTATTTAGCCTATGAGAAATAACTACCTAGGCAGCTTGAATCAATAGCAGTCTATTTTGCAGAGTTTTAACATAGAGAAAATCACGCAAAGTAGATTGGTCAGCAAACAAGTGAAGTATAAGTAGACGATAAAAGTAAACGGACAATAAAGGAGAACAAGAAATGGCTTTTGAATTAGGAAGAATCACGGAAGGTGACCTTCCGTTTATATTCCCTAATGTACATGACGATAAGTTGAAAAATAGGGCACTTTATAACACGACCAGAGATTATTTTTATGGCGTATACACAGATATAAATAATAGAAAAGAAGTCGTTGGGAAAAAATGGATTGTAGATAAAGAGCGCTGTGCTTTTATGACAAACGCTACTGCGACTTATAGACACAATGTAGGTGGAGAGACTTATTTCTTTGGTTGGGAGGGTGGGACGGCCATCATCACCAATAGAGGCTATTGCCTCTACGAATTTAATAAAGTGACTGATGATTTGTTACTGCGGCTAGAGCAACTTAAACCGTTGGTTGCGGAAGCATTGGTATTAGGTGGGGAGTCGTTAGAAGGTGTCGGTGGTCGTTATTATCGGGCTATCCCCCATGTTGAATTTTTACCATACCCAAACGAAGGAGCTTAAGCCATGAGCAATACTTTGCACACAAGTTTTGAAACGGCCTTAGCTGAATTGAATGATATGGTAAACCCAACCGTTGCCCAATTGCGAGATTTAGCTGCTTCACCACCTCTAATTCTTGGTGCGTGGTGGCACACATCAGACGCAGAAAAACAAAGTCGGTTTCTTTCTCACATTCAGTGGGCAGCGGAGCATGATGCACTTCCTAAAATTGCCATCTTTATCAAGTCGCTAACGCCTGAGCAGTGGCACTATGAGGGGCAGTAGTTTTATGCCCAACCCACCCATCAAGCGGGACGCCTAACGGCGCTCCTTGATTCAAACTGAAGAATGTCTATAAAATTAGTGGCGATTCATTTCGCTATATGTCAGCAATAAAGTAAAAAGTTTATTTATGAAATAAGCTTACAAAATGGTTACAAAATAAATTTTAAACACCAAGCAACAAAGGGCTTACATGATTTTTTCACGTAAGCCCTTGTTTTTATTGGTGGTGAAAGAGGGACTTGAACCCTCGACCCCAGGATTATGAAAGTGACTTAAGTTATTGATTTATAATAAGAAATTGTTTTAAATTCTTTGAATAAACAAGCATTTAGCTCACCTTTTGTGTTGATTAAATTTTAGGCAGTTATACTGCGTTTTATCAAGTTTTTCGTGTTTTTGGCGCATAAATGGCGCATAAAATTTTTACGAAAAACAGGAGTAAAACGCTATGTTGCAAAAACTTACTAAAGCATTTGTTGATAAAGTTGGCCTCGAAAAATCAGGTCAAACGATCTACCGTGATTCCGAGTTGATGGGGTTTTGTCTGCGTGTCGGGGTCAAAACTAAAATCTACTTTGTCGAAGCAAAATTACGCAGAAAAACGCTAAAAGTGACGATTGGTCGTCATGATATTTTTTCATTAGATGAAGCACGCGTACAAGCTAAAATTTATTTGGCAGATATTGCGCGCGGCCTCAATCCACTAGACGCAGAAAAATCCCGTAAAGCTTTGCGAGTCACATTAGCCGAAGTGCTAGAAGACTACATCAAAATTCGCGTTAATCTAAAGCCAAGCACTATTGAAGACTATCGCCGTACCTTTAAGCAATATCTAGGCGATTGGATGAATAAACCTTTGATGGATGTCACCAAAGACATGGTTGAAGCGAAATTCAAAAAAATTGGCGAAGATTCCCCGGCAATGGCAAACAAAACCATGCGAAATTTCAGAGCTGTGGTGAACTACGCTATTTTGAAATATGAAGACACCAACGGCGATTCAATCTTCAAAGTGAATCCCGTGAACAGAATCACACAATTACGCGCATGGTATCGCGTCAATCGCCGTAGTACGTTGATTAAAAATTATGAGCTGGCTGCGTGGTATCAAGCGGTCATGAATTTAAAAAATGATGTGATTGCACCTAACCGTGAAACTATCCGCGACTTTTTGCTGTTTTTAGTCATGACAGGATTACGCCGATCAGAGGCGGCAAATCTGACTTGGTCGAATGTCGATTTTCGAGATAAAACTTTTATCATTAAAGACACGAAAAATCACGATGACCACATTTTGCCATTAACTACTTTCTTGTTTGATATGTTGGTGAGACGCAAAACACAATCAACAAATGCCTACGTCTTCCCGGATGAATCCGGCAAAGGTGGATTGAAAGAACCGAAAAAGCAAATCCGAAATGTCGTCAATGAAAGTGGTGTGAGTTTTTCTTGTCACGATCTGCGGCGCACCTTTATCACCATAGCCGAAAGCTTAGATATTCCTGCCTATGCCCTGAAAAAACTCCTCAATCATCGAATGAGTACCGATGTTACGGCTGGCTACATTATTATCACCCCTGAGCGACTACGCGCACCCATGCAAAAAATCACGGATGACATTCTTGCCAGATGTGGCGTTGCACAAGCTGCCGATGTTATCCCTATGTTTAAGCAAGCTTAGCCCAATTGACATCTGTAACGTTACACATTACACTTCACCAAAATGATTAAATCATTCAAACATAAAGGGCTGCAACAATTTTTCGTGACAGGCAGTAAAGCTGGTGTTCAACCACATCATGCTGCAAGGCTCGGTCGTCAATTAACCAGATTAGATGTAGCTAAAAATCCTGACGACATGAACGTACCCGGTTGGAGGTTTCATGGTTTAGTTGGTGAGCTTGCCGGACACTACTCTGTCACCGTGAGTGGAAACTGGCGCATGACCTTTATGTTTGAAGGCGAAGACGCAATCTTGGTCGATTATCAAGATTACCACTGAAAGGAATGAATATGAGCAGAATGCACAATCCACCCCATCCGGGTGAGACACTCAGGGAAGATATTTTTCCGGCGCTAGGCATTACCGTAAAAGAAGCTGCCGAACAGCTAGGCGTTGCACGGCCTACACTTTCAAAAGTACTGAATGGTCGTGCAGCAATTTCACCAGAAATGGCACTAAGAATTGAAAAGTGGCTCGGCGTTGAAAATGGTGGTCGTGCTGATCTTTGGTTGGCAGAACAATCCGCATATGATCTTTGGCAAGCTAGAAGTAAGTTCAATGCAAAAGTAAAACCTGCTGAAATACTAATAGCCTAATTCAATATTTATAATGAAATTGTTTAATTGGCTCACGAATCAGTTTTACTATTTTCTTTACAGGTTATTCGATACCGAGCCAAAGCCCAAACCTTTAGAGCAGCCAACTCCTCAACTGGTCTCTAAACGATTTAGACAAGTATGTGTTGATCATGGGATTGAAGTAACGCAGATACCTCGCGTGTTTGAAAATATCACTCTCGACGATCTTCAATCAGACAATTCATTGCTAATTAAACTCACACCCAAATTTATTGAAGAAGTCGCCAAGTTTTTTAATGTCAGACGAAACTGGCTTGAAGGTATAGGCAATGACATCTATGAGCATCGTACTTTTTATAAAAGGCCGGAGTTATTTTTCGAGTATTTGAATCAAGTTAAATACGATGAGTGGGACTTCCCTTTTAGGATCATTAGCCCCGTAGGTAAGTTTGATTTGAATAGCGATAACCGTCAGCCTTTCACAATCATTTTTGTGGAAAAAATTGCTGAATTAGATGATGAGGATATATTTCGATTCTACTTAGATAGTGCTTGGTCGTGGTCTCACTATCCATGCAGAATTGAAATTAAAGCATTAGCAAAACTTTATTGGGAACAAGCTCATCATCCAATTTCCATTCATCAAGTGCCTACTGATATTTATTATCAAATCGAGAATATGGAAATGATTCCTTATCATTATTTAGGCGCTTTAATTACCAATCCATCGTTAGAGGACTATGCAATATCGAGAGAAGAGAGTGGCATAGCAAGAGAAACCGAAGAGTTAGCAAACGTGGATCAATACATACAAAACCACAAGCTGACAAATTTTAAAATTTATAAATCAACTCTCGATCACAGAAAAAGTAATAACAAAGACCGTAAAGCAAGTGATAGAGCCTCAAAGGGCGGGAACGTCAAAAACGCTTCCTTAGCTAAAATCAAAACAAGATTCATGAATGAATATAAGAATAAAATTTTCAATCAAGAAATATCAGCACGACAGGCGGCCTTTGATTTTTATGACAAGCTTAGTGAGGATGAGGAACGAGTATTGTCTCGCTCACCAAAAGACTATGAAAAATCCAGTGCTGATGAAAGAAGAATCAAGGCCGTGCGTGTTTTAACTAAATATCATTCAGAGCAAAAAGCATTTGCATAACCTAAACGCAATACATCTACCATCTCATAAATCCAGTAAGAACAAGCTTCTTAAGCATTTGTAGTACACCCTAATTCTGTAAGTACTATCAAGCACTTTCGCAAACTTTCACACTGTTTCCACGATTAACAACCGAAAGGAAACAGAAAGATGCAAATTCAATCAACCCTGCTGCATACCAAAGATGCAGCGAAATTTCTCAATGTCAGTGTCGCATTCTTAGAGCGCGATCGTTGGTCGGGCGCAAAAATCCCATTTGTCAGAGTCGGTGCGCGCGCTGTGCGATATCGTATTGAAGACTTGCAACGGCATATCGATCAAAACACTCAGCAAAGTGCAAGTGAGGTGCGCCATGATTAATTTGGATAAATTTATCATTGCTGGCGAGGTCATGCATGAAACTTTGCCACCAGATCATCCATTGGTAAGAGGGCAACCTATCAACACACCAATTTACGAGCAAGATTACCAATGGCGTTTAAAAATTCAGTCGTTTAGCCAAGGAGGATTTGAAGCCAAAGCAGTATTGGTCAACCGTAACGCATTAAATCGATTGCTTAATGCAAACCAATTGCGTGGAAAACGCCACAAGCCAAAAGAGAAAGATGAAGCTACCGAAAAACGTGATCTTGAAAAATGCGCGTATCGTGCGGCAAGGCGTGTTCGCCACCTTTGCCTTGAAATACGTGCTGACAGGTTGCTAACTCTCACTACACGTAACAAACTAAAAGATTATGACGATGTGACCGCAACTTGGAAGCGCTTCATGCGCCTGCTAGAAAATGCAGGTGAAAAATTTGAATATGTTGCCGTACCTGAGCTACACAAAAACGGTGAGCATTATCACATCCACGCTGCCATTAACGGCTTTGCACGTGTAGAGTTGCTACGTAGATGCTGGCAGATTGCGCTAGGTGGAAAGGGCGACGAATGCGGCGAAAATGCACTTGGCAACGTCGATATAAAATCATCAAGGCGAAAGGGTCAACACAAAAACAAACAAGCCATAGGCGTGGCAAAATACATCTCTAAATACATTACCAAAAGCTATATTGAACATCATCAATTCAATCGCAAACGCTATTGGGCACCCAAATCAATCAAACTGCCTGAAACCACAGGGGAATGGATGCAAGCAGAATATCTGGTTGATGCGGTGCAAGAGCTATATTCAAGATTTGATACCGCCATTATGGTGGAAGCCGTCAAAGACAAAAGCTTGTACATTACAGAAGCAAACGTCCCAATGATTTTTTTTAGATATTTGCCGAACGAAGAAAATCCATTGCCAACGCCGTTTTAAAAGGAGGTCGCCACGCACCGCGCGCACGCGGCAGCGGCGCACGGAGCGGAGCGACCGAGTCCTTTAGACTAGATATAAAGGACATTTAAGAACAACAAACTATCTATTACCCTTAGCCCGATTATGCGTCTTGCATAACATTTGGCAGTTTTTAGCATCCGTCACACCGCCTTTGCTCCACGCTGTCACATGGTCAGCATCCATGTCAGATGATGTCCATATTTTGCTTTTATTTGAATCGTGACCTAACGCGCACAATGGACAGTTTGAAATGCCTTTTGATTGAGCATCTTTTGTTTGTGTGGCATACATTGATTTTTTAGTCGCTTCGTCAAACACTCGTACATCGAGCAATTTGGTATCCACCAAACCACCTAAAATAAACTCAAACACGCCTTTGCGGTTTTTCACATAAGGGTCAGCATAAAGTGTTTTAACTTGCTCAGATACTTTTTTGGGGTCGTAAGGTTTTGTATGATATTGCTCATACAAACGCCCCCACTCCAGCCCGCACATCTCTTTTTCAACGTCACTAAACACGCCAGAAACCCAATCAAGCACGCTTTTAAAATAATTCTTAAGTTCCGTGATGTTAGTATCAAAACGATGACGGCTCATATAATCGCCAATATTGCCTTTGCTCACCCAATCCAGCGCGGCTTCTAAAAACTCTTGGCGGTTAGCACTGCCTGAAATATAAGCGCTCCATTTTTGAATATTCGCGTTTTGGCTATTGCTAAACTCCGCTTTACCAAGCGTGACAAAATGCCCAGAGTAAACTGCGTTCAGCAACTCTTGGCTATTCAGTGGCACACCTGCAATATTGATGGTTTTAAACCACTCTTTAATTTCGCTCTCAGTGCCTTCGCATTCATAAATCAACAACTGCGTTTGCAAAATTTTTTCCTGCTTGTCCTTTGCAATGCCGTCAAAATATTGTTGCATGCCGTTTTCATCTTTAATGGCAAATTTATTGGTCACAAAACGCCCAAAACTGGTAATGCGTTGCTGACCATCCAACACTTCTAGCTGACCTTCAGCCACTTTGTTAAAGTAAATCAACCCAAGCGGATAGCCTTTTAAAATAGACTCCATCACCGCCACATCTTTTTTGCCATCTGCATAGATGTAGTTGCGTTGATATTCAGGCTGAATGGTTAAAGCGCCAGCCAAACCAAACAAACCTTTGCCCTCAAGCTCGTTATACACAAAGCCATCGCAAATATCTTGAATGGTGATGTCTGTTCTAAGAGTTGTTTTCATTTAGCCACTTTCTTGTGCTTTATAAATATTCTTTTATAAGCCATCTTTGCAATGTTATTTTCATAATAACCAGCAGTTGGGTTACCTTCCTTATAAGCCCCCTTGCCCCCACACTCATAATAATCATCAACGAATTTTTTTGTAAGCCCAGGTGTTTTTTTGTATATATCATCGACAATACCATTGTCGCTAGTACCTAAAATATCAAACTGCTCTGGTGAGTATTTATCTAAGAAACTAATTGGCACGCCCATCGCACCATCATAATCACTCGGGATTGCGTCGGTAAAAGGGACTTCTATTGCATCATAGTTATCATATTGTTTATAGCTTTTTCCTTTAATTTCCTTGTGCTTACTAAATTTTAGGTTGTCCTGCATGGACATCAAAGGCAATCCTTTATGGCGTCTCCCATGGTCAATGTTGCTAAACCAACAGGAGTTGCCAAGTCTTGTATAGTCACCAACATAGCCAAGCCTTGCAGCTTTTTGCTTATCTTTTTCGTCAACTTCCGCACCCTTTGGCACAGCGAAGACCATATCATTACCGTTGCCTGTCGCACCAAGCCATAGTTTATTTTCTTTAATCAAAGGAAAAACTTCTTTATAGGTAATGGCATTCATATTTCCAATAATCGAAAATCTTTTATTTGCAGCCACGATCCAAACTAGAAACTCTCTAAATAATGAGAAAGGTGGGTTGGTGATAATAATGTCCGCCTCATCTCTCAGTTTTTTGATTTCAGCGCTCTTAAAGTCACCATCACCCTCAAGATAATGCCATTCAAGGTCATTCACATCTATTTTGCCGTCGCCAGATTTGTCATGGTTTAGAGTAAAAATCTTGCCATTTTTAACAGTCTTTTTACTGTCAAATTGCGGGTCGTTTTGCTCAAACAAGGTTGGCTGATAACCTGCTTTATAGGATTTACTGTCTGGTGCATAACTGGTGCTAATGAGTTTTTTAAGTCCTAAGCGCTCAAAGTTTTGTGCAAAGAACTTAGTAAAGTTGCTCCACTCAGGGTCATCACAAGGCAAAAGAATGGTTTTACCTTTAAATACATTCGGGTTGTAGTCTAAATAAGCAGTAATTTCTTTTTCAATGTCATGGTACTGCGTATAAAACTCATCGTTTTTTGCATTTTTTGCTTTGGTTAAATTACTATTGGCCAATATCTCATCCTTAAGTAAAACTTATTTAATGGTTACGATGGCGCATTATTACATTTTCAAACTTGATAAAATAGTAGGTATAATAAGAGTGCGCCTCATAATTGGCGCATAAAACACGAGAAAAGCACAAAAGAAAACGCCCTAATCTCTCGAAAAGGGCGTCTTTATTGGTGGTGAAAGAGGGACTTGAACCCTCGACCCCAGGATTATGAATCCTGTGCTCTAACCAGCTGAGCTACATCACCGTAAAATTGAAGCCGCAATTCTAGTGAGTTAGCGGGCTTTTGTCAAAGTAAAAACCATGATTCTCTTTAAAATCAAAGCGTAGTCAGGTTTTTGGCTAGACGTTAAATCTAAAGTGCATCACGTCGCCGTCTTGCACAATGTATTCTTTGCCTTCTAGGCGCATTTTCCCGGCCTCTTGCGCGCCTTTTTCGCCTTTGTTTTTTACGTATTCGTCGTAGGCGATAACTTCTGCGCGAATAAAGCCGCGTTCAAAATCTGTGTGGATCACACCTGCCGCTTGTGGCGCAGTCGCGCCTTTTTTCACGGTCCAAGCACGTACTTCTTGCACGCCGGCGGTGAAGTAAGTTTGTAAGCCGAGCAAATCATAAGCAGCGCGGATTACGCGGTTTAAGCCGGGTTCGTCTTGGCCGAGTTCTTGTAAAAATAATAATTTGTCTTCATCGTCCAATTCAGAGATTTCGCCCTCAATTTTTGCACAAATGGTCACTACAGGCGCGCCTTCGGCTTTGCCAAGGGCAACTACTTTGTCGAGGTGTGGGTTGTTTTCAAAGCCGCTTTCGTCCACGTTGGCGAGATACATCACGGGTTTTACTGTGATTAAACACAGCGGTTTTAGGAGTTGTAGTTCCTCGGCATCTAAGTTTAACGTGCGTACGGCTTTGGCTTCGTTTAAGGCGGGTAAGACTTTTTCTAATACTTTGATTAAGGCAATCGCATCTTTATCACCACTTTTCGCTTTTTTTCCTTCGCGTTGCATGGTTTTCTCAACAGTTTCCATGTCGGCCAAAGCAAGCTCTGTATTAATCACTTCAATATCAGAGAGGGGGTCTACTTTGTTCGCTACATGAATCACGTTGGCATCTTCAAAGCAGCGGACTACATGTGCAATTGCGTCCGTTTCGCGAATATTCGCTAAGAATTTATTACCTAAACCTTCACCTTTAGAGGCGCCTGCCACCAAGCCGGCGATGTCTACAAACTCCACAATTGCCGGTTGAATGCGCTGAGGTTTAACAATGTCAATCAGTGGTTTCAGGCGATTATCTGGCACCTCTACAATGCCAACATTCGGCTCAATGGTGCAGAAAGGATAGTTTTCTGCGGCGATGCCCGCTTTGGTGATGGCGTTAAAAAGCGTAGATTTGCCTACGTTGGGTAAGCCGACAATGCCACATTTCATGTTGAAACCTTTAACTAATTGATCGATATAGAAATAAAGGCGCTATTCTACTCTGTGGACGGGTTACAACAAAGCGCTATTGGTGCTTTGAATTAGCTAGTTTTTTGTTGGTTGTTAAGCGTTTGATTTTGGCGGTCTTGGGCGCATACTGAGATATTCATTAGTCTGTTGCTAACACTTATCGTTTAATGCTGAAAACTTATTTAAAAGTTAGGCACTGGTTGCTTAGCCATGTTGAGCATTGGCTACCTGCATTGGTTTTGCTCGTCTGTTTGCCTGCCACTTATATGATTTGGCAGGGGCAGCGAGACAAGGCTTTGCATGAGCAAAAGTTGCGTTTTGAGTACAGAGTGCAAGATGCCTCAGACTTAATTATTCAAAACCTTCGTATACACGAGCAGGCCTTGTTGGGTTTGCGGAGTTTTTTTCGTGCCTCTACTTTTGTCAGCGCATCTGAATTTCGCGACTACGCGGGAGTTGTGCTCGGCACGCATCAGGCTGGTTTGGCTTCACTTAGCTTTATTAAGTGGCTGAATATACAGACGCCTGAATCTTACGCCTTGCTGGGTGCTAACTGGCAAAATGTGCTTGGGCAAATGAAAGCCGCAAGTGACACGCAAGAGTTGGCGCCTATTCTGTATGTTACCCCACAGCCACCAATACCGGCGAAGCAGTTTGAGGATGCCTTTTCGCATCCACCATTAAAAAAAGCACTGCTACGTTCACAGGCATGGAACTCCACAATGATTGCCTTTGAGTCTGCCAAAAATATCCAACCTAAATGGATGATGCTTTGCTTACCTGTTTACGATAAAGACTCGTCGGAAATTTCTGCTCGTAGTCGCAGTAATCACGTTTACGGTTGGGTGTCGGCAAAGATTGATACGCAGATTTTTTTTTCGTCAACATTGCAGACACTAATTAATTCAGATTTAGTGCTAAAGGTGTCCAACCCCATAGATGGTGACTCCCACGATGATCTATTTACAAGTGGAAACGCCAATCAGCCTTTATTTACGAAGCAACAAGATATAAAAATTTTTGGTCATGAGTTGGTATTGGATGCACGTTCTTCGCCAGCATTTGAGAAAAGCATCAGTTTCTCGCACGAAAACGCCATTGGATTGTTAGGGTTCTTGACCAGCATCGGTCTCGCCGTTGTTCTTTACCTATTGCTAGCAAGACTGCATACCATTAAAACAATTAGGCAAGTGAATGAAAAATTATCCATCAGTGAACAGCGTTGGAAATTTGCGCTGGAAGGCTCGGGAGATGGTGTGTGGGATTGGGATTTGCAAACTGGACGGGTACTTTTTTCCAAACGCTGGAAAGAAATGTTTGGTTTTCATGAAAATCAACTACGGGATGATATAGATATATGGAAATTTAGGATTCACCCAGAGGCTTACAGCTCGGTGATGCAAAAATTAGAAGATGCGTTAAAAGGGATTGCCGATACTTATGTGGCTGAATACCGCATGCAATGTAAAGATGGGACATGGAAGTGGATCCTTGACCGTGGCATGGTGGTGGCGCGCGACGAAGCAGGTAAGCCACTTCGGATGGTCGGCACACATGCCGACATTTCAACACTCAAAGAGTCTGAGGAGGCTGTATGGCAACACGCTAACTTTGATTCGCTCACCGGTTTGCCTAATCGCCGTATGCTCTATGGCAGGCTGGATCAAGAAATTCAAAAAGCTAATCGTACTGGACAAAAAGTTGCGCTGATCTTTTTGGATTTAGACCGCTTTAAGGAAGTGAATGATACTTTGGGACACGACCAAGGAGACTTGTTGCTAAAGCTCACGGCGGAGCGATTGGTGACTTGCATGCGCGGCTCTGATAGCGTAGCGAGATTGGGCGGCGATGAATTTGTGTTATTAGTTGGCAGTATTGATCAAGATGAAATTAATCATCTAGAAAATATAGCGCAAAAAGTTATTGGCTCGCTCTCTGAGCCATTTCAGCTCGCACATGAGCGCGCTTATGTCTCTGCGAGTGTCGGCATGGCAATTTATCCTGACGACGCGCGAAATATTGATGATTTGATGAAAAGCGTTGATCAAGCCATGTATGCATCCAAGCATAAAGGTGGCTCATGCTTTACTTATTTTATGCCGCAGATGCAAGAAGTGGCACAGTATCGAATGTCGCTTTCAAATGATCTTCGTCATGCCATTTCTAACCGTGAGCTTTATATTGAATATCAGCCAATTATTAACTTACAGTCAGGTGAAATTTATAAAGCTGAGGCGTTATTAAGGTGGATGCACCCGGTACATGGTTTTATTAGTCCGGTGGAGTTTATTCCTATTGCGGAAGAAACCCGCATGATATTTGCCATCACCGATTGGGTATTCCATCAAGCGATAGAGCAAGCGTTAAGCTGGCGGGTAAAAATTCACCCAAAATTTCAAATTGCCGTCAATAAATCGCCATTACAGTTTAATGAAGAAGCTAACAATTTCAGAACTTGGTTTGCTAAGGTTAAAGAGATGCGACCTCCGATAGACTTTCTAGTGGTAGAGATTACTGAGGGTATATTGTTGGATGCTTCACAAAAAGTACAAACAAGAGTGTTGGAGTTTCAAGAAATGGGCATTCAAGTAGCAATAGATGATTTTGGGACAGGGTACTCCTCACTATCCTACTTGAAAAAATTTGATATCGATTATTTGAAAATTGACCGGTCATTTGTGTCTAATCTCGCAGAAAATTCAGACGATTTGGTGTTGTGTGAAGCGATCATTATGATGGCACATCGCTTAGGCATTAAAGTGATCGCCGAAGGAATTGAGACTGAAACACAAATGCATTTACTGAAAAAAGCTGGCTGTGATTACGGGCAAGGCTACTATTTTTCCAGACCCATCTCCGTAGAAGCTTTTGAGGCGTTTGCTGTAAAAAACTGTTAGCTTAAGCTTTGGTGTGTAGCTTAAGCATCGCGTTTTCAAAATCACCCTTTAGTAGTTGCTCTTCAATCAAGGCGGCTTTGTAAATGCTATCTTCGATCTGTTGCTTTTCGTCTTTGCTCGGTGATTTTAGCACATAATTCACGACTTCTGCTTTGTTCCCTGGGTGGCCAATCCCAATGCGCAAACGCCAATAATCTGCCGTGCCTAATGCGGCGTGAATATCACGTAAGCCATTATGCCCGCCATGCCCGCCACCAAATTTCAATTTTGCTTGCCCTGTTGGCAAGTCTAACTCGTCATGTGCGACTAAAATTTCACTCGGCTGAATTTTAAAATAATTAGCAATCGCCGCAACAGACTTGCCGCTAGCGTTCATGAAAGTGGTTGGTGTGAGTAACCAACAATCATTAGTTGGCTGCAATTTTCCGGCGAGACCAAAGAACTTAGCCTCTAGCACCAGTGTGCTACGTGAGGCAATGGCGAGTTGGTCTATCCACCAAAAACCAGCATTATGGCGCGTGGCCGCGTATTTTTCACCCGGATTACCAAGGCCAACAAAGAGTTTGATGCTGCTCATATGAAATTTAAAAATAAAAAACGCACACCTAAAAAGTTAAGTGTGCGTTTTTGTTTAACATCTTTGACCAAGATGTAAAGAAAATTACTCGGCTGCTTCAGCGTCCGCAGCAATGCTACCGCGTGTTTTTGCGATAGAAGCAACAGCAGCGTCTTCACCGTGTACCAATTGTACGAACTCAACGCCAGATGGCAATTTGATTTCAGACAAGTGAACAGATTGACCAGCGTCCAAGTTTGCCAAGTCAACTTCAATAAACTCAGGCAAGTTTTTCGCCAAGCAGCTTACATCAGCTTCAGTCAAGATGTGCGCTACAATGCCACCACCCAATTTTACGCCAGGCGCAGCTTCAGCATTGATAAAGTGGAAAGGTACTTTCACGTGGATTTTTTCAGTTTCGCTCACACGTTGAAAGTCAACGTGTTGAATGGTGTTGCGCACTGGATGCATTTGGAAATCACGTAATAACACGTTTTCTTTTTTGCCATCTAAGTTCAAGCTCAACACAGAAGCGTGGAAAGCTTCGTGACGGAATTGCATAAACAATGCTTTGTAGTCTAGCTCAATCGCAAATGCGTCTTTGCCACCACCATAAATTACACCAGGAACTGTTCCAGCGCGACGAAGGCGGCGGCTCGCACCCGTACCTTTGGCATCGCGTTTGGATGCGTTAATTTCAATTGCCATTTGATTACTCCTCAATTTGCTGCGGTTCAAACTTGCAGCGGGGTACTACACTAAAAACTGTTTTCCGCGACCAGAAAACAGGGTTAAAAACCTAAAAATTGTTAATCCATGAACAGGGAAGAAACTGACTCTTCCTGACTAATTCGTTTAATCGTTTCAGCTAACAAAGGCGCCACATTTAACTGACGAATTTTCGGGCAGTCAATGGATAGTTGCTCTAAAGTAATGGTGTTAGTAATCACCAGTTCGTCTAACTCGGAGTAAGCGATTCTGTCTGCAGCACCACCGGAAAGCACTGGATGTGTGGCGTAAGCCAATACTTTTTTTGCACCAAATTTTTTCAGCGCTGCTGCGGCTTCACACAGCGTATTTGCTGTGTCCACCATGTCGTCCATGATGATACAAGTGCGGCCTTCTACTTCGCCGATAATATTCATCACTTTTGCAACGTTTGGTTTGGGGCGACGTTTATCAATAATCGCTAAATCTGAACCTAGCTGCTTGGCGCTCGCGCGGGCGCGCACCACACCACCCACATCGGGTGAAACCACGACCAAGTCTTCATATTTTTGTTTGAGAATATCTTCAATCAAAATTGGCGTAGCGTAAATGTTATCCACCGGAATATCAAAAAAACCTTGAATCTGGTCGGAGTGTAAATCCATTGTTAGCAAGCGATTCACGCCCACTCCGGTGAGCATATTTGCGACTACTTTTGCAGTAATTGCCACACGTGCAGAGCGTGGGCGGCGATCTTGGCGTGAATAACCAAAGTAAGGAATTGCAGCAGTAATGCGGCCAGCTGAAGAACGGCGTAGCGCATCGACCATCACCATCACTTCCATTAAGCTGTCATTGGTTGGGTAGCTGGTGGATTGCAGTACGAACACATCGCGTCCGCGTACATTTTCTAGTAGCTCAACAGTGATTTCGCCATCGCTAAAACGGCCTACGTGCGCACGACCTAACTCAATGCCCAAATGGGCTGCGACAGCTTCAGCCAATTGAGGATTGGCTGTTCCCGTAAAAACCATCATGTTGCTGCTAGACGCCATTCAAGTTCCCATCTCGCCTTGGATCAAGGCCGCAATTGCATAATAAAAAAATAAAAGCGTGTAAATCATCATCTACACGCTTGTTATTTTAACTGATGTCAATCGATTCTCATGCATTGAAAAGAAAGCGATTGCATCTTAAACATTTGGCTGAGGAGGAAGGATTCGAACCTTCGCATGCCGGAATCAAAATCCGGTGCCTTAACCAGCTTGGCGACTCCCCAACATTCTTTAAAACTAGATTAACTTAAGTCAATCCGTAAATTCGTATAACGGGTGACGATTTAACCCTTTGGCAACAAACCCTTGCATGCCGCTCGGCACTTGTTGCAAGATTGCTCGCGCATCTTTTTCGGTTTGCACTTCTAAAAAAACGGAAGCGCCTGATCCGGTCATTCTTGCATCGCCAAACTGTTTTAACCAATTTAAGCAAGCGCTGACTTTTGGATAATCATCACACACGCATTTTTCAAGTTGGTTAATAAAGCCGAGCATCACATTTGAATGTTCAGAACCAGCAGCAGAATTCACCGTGCTTGAAAAGTCCGACATTCTCTTAGGAATCGTGTTTTTTGTCAATTGCTTATTTGCAAAAATTTGCGCAGTAGAAACGTGAACGTTAGGGTTAAGAATCACGTAAAAATTTTCTTTCAATGCGATGCTGCTGAGTTGCTCACCAACGCCTTCGCCCCAGGCATTTTGCCCAAAAATAAAAAAAGGCACATCTGCACCAAGTTGTAAGCCTAGTTGCATCAAAGTTTGGCGATCTAAATTGAGATTCCAGAGCCGATTCAGCGCGAGCAATACCGCCGCAGCATCTGAGCTACCGCCGCCTAGGCCGCCACCCATCGGGATATTTTTTTCAACAGAAATCTCTACGCCTAAATTTGTTTGGGTGTGGGCTTTTAATAATTTTGCAGCGCGAATACATAAATCAGTTTCTTCTGGCACCCCAGCCACTTCATTCCTTCGTTTGATTGCGCCATCTTCAGTGACCTTAAAGTGGATGCGGTCATAAAAGTCTAGCAATTGAAAAACCGTTTGCAAAAGATGGTAGCCATCTTCACGCACACCAACAATATGCAGAAAAAGATTAATTTTGGCAGGTGCTAAGAAAGTTTGAGTGGTGTGCATCACAACAGCATGAGGTTAAATGACCAACAATTTTACTGGTAAATACTATTCGAGAATAGTGCGGCCATTCAATGGTTGTGGCGGACGATTGTTGGCGGTTTTCAGCGCTTTGTTAATTTTTTCTACTTGTTCTTTGGCAATGCTGAGCGGATTTTTCATAATCACCCAACGCACGCCTTCCGTGCATGGGGGCGTCGTCAGGCTGCCACTGTAGCGGAAATATTCTTGGCTTGTTGGCATCAGTTCGCTAGCAACCAAGCGCGTTTTTAGCTCTACCGGCGCGGCGACAGTTGGGGTTAATGCCCCAAACAGTTTATCAATCACAGGGTTTGATTTGCCCTCTTTAAACATCACGGCCACAATCGTCACAGCACCTTTGGAGTCAACGTGGTAAAACTGTGCTTCTAAAGGAAAGTCTTTGCCATGAAGTGTGTGTTCACTTGGGCTATGAAGCTGAATAAATTTCATCTGGAATGGCGCATTGTCCAGCACCATCATATTGCCTTCTTTAAAGTGGAGTTTAATGTCGTAGCCAGTGTTTTCGATTGATTTTGCTGGGAATTTTTGAATATTACGAATTTTTCTCAAGTTCGCTTTGAGTGGCTCATCAATGTTAATCGGCGATTGATTCTTACCGGCGTCACACGTGGTAAATTCTGGCTTTAGCTTGCCCCAATATTCAGGTGCATTTTCGTCAACATACCCCCATTGCAGCGGGTTGCCTTTCTTTGCATCTTTTGTATTGGTCGGCTTTTCTCTACCTTTTTCGGTTTCGGGCGGAGCAGTTTCTTTTTTCTCTGCATCAGGTGCCGTCTTATTGTCATCTTTTTTTTCAGGCATCGTTTTGTCTTTTGCCTTTTCGTCCACAAGCGGTTTGGTGACGGCTTCTGTAACGGGCTTTTTTTCGGCGCATACATAACGCATTGCAACGTCTACATCGGTTTCTGGTACTGGTTCAATAAATTCTGCCTTTTTTGCATCAATGCCGGCAGAAAATACCATTTCGCCATTTAAATATTGCACAACTTGTGATGTCGCTGATTTTTGCGCTGGGCAGTCAAAATACCAAAGTACTTTAGATAAATTGAATGATTTATCTGGCTCCTGCAGATTTTTTTGTGGCGTTTTGTATTCAATTTTGAGCCAAGCTTTTTTTAGCTGGTCTTTTTCGATAATGGATTGCTTATCAATGGATAATTTTGATTGCCTATTTTCGTTGAGTTTTGTCCAATTGACAGCTGCACTTGCTTCCAGCATGAGTGCTGGCGAAGCAATAAGCAGAAAAATAGTGATCCACAAGAAACGAATATGCATACGAACGATAAATAATTTGCTAGATTGCGGCATTATGACGTGCTTAACGTCGCATTGAAGGCGAAAAAAACGATGGCTTTTGTGTGTTGTTTGCTGCTCATATACGTCGAATTTCCTAAAGACGGCTGGCGGCTTTATAATGGTGGCCAATATTGATAACCGCAACTTTGAACATGAATCCACCATTACTTACGTCTAACATCCCTAGCCTCAAAAAAATTCACCAAGGCAAGGTGCGCGATATTTACGAAGTCGATGCCAATACGATGCTACTGGTGAGTACTGATCGTTTGTCGGCTTTTGACGTGATTTTGCCTACTGGTATTCAAAACAAAGGCGCGATGTTGACGCAAATGGCGAATTTTTGGTTTGAAAAATTAAAAGATGTTGTGCCGAACCATTTAACCGGCATTCCGCCAGAACGTGTGGTGAAAACTGTTGAAGAGAAAGCGCAATTGGGCGCACGTGCAGTTGTCGTCAAAAAATTAAAAGCTTTGCCAATCGAGGCGATTGTGCGTGGCTATTTGGTGGGGAGTGGCTGGAAAGAGTATCAAGCCAAAGGTTCTGTCTGTGGCATTGACTTACCAGCAGGCCTGCGAGAGGCGGAAAAACTGCCCGCGCCCCTTTTTACTCCATCGAGCAAAGCGGCCGTCGGTGAACATGATGAAAATATTTCGCTTGCACAAACCTCGGCGTTGATCGGTGAAGAAATGACCAAAAAAGTAGCAGAAGCTGCGATTGCACTTTACACGCAGGCAGCAGAGTATGCGCTTACTCGCGGCATTATTATTGCCGATACAAAATTTGAATTTGGCCTAGACGAACTTGGTGTGTTGCACGTGATGGACGAAGTGTTGACGCCAGATTCCTCCAGATTTTGGCCAGCAGATCAGTACCAAGTCGGAAAAAATCCACCGAGTTTTGATAAACAATATGTACGCGATTGGTTGCAAAATAGTGGTTGGGATAAAAACCCGCCCGCGCCAGCCTTGCCAGACGATGTGGCGAAAGTGACCAGCGAAAAGTATATGGAAGCATTTGAGCGATTAACAGGTAAGGCGCTACAAGTTGGATAGATCGCCAACAAAATGGCAGTTGTGGTTGGAAAAGTTAAAGGCGATTACACGCCAACTCAAGCGGGAGTTGCAAGTTTACCGTTTACTGTTAAAACATCCGGAAACGCCGTTTTTTAGCAAAATCTTACTTGGACTTGCTGTTGGGTATTTGTTGTTGCCCTTTGATTTAATTCCAGATTTTATTCCGATTTTAGGCCAGTTGGACGATGTGGTTTTGATTCCGCTCTTACTCTACCTAGCACATTTGCAAATACCAAAAACGCTGATTCAACAATGCCGTGAACAAGTAAACAACACAATTTAGTTACATTTATTTGTTAGAATGCCGCCATTTCAAATTTGCCATAATTTAGTCAATTCTGATTTCCCCTTTAAAACTTTCATCATTCAACGTAACCTTCTTCTAATTTTTTTGTTTTAGGAAAATAGCATGTCATTAAATTTAGTGCCTTCAGGCAAAGATTTGCCGCGCGACTTTAACGTAATTATTGAAATTCCCGCCAATGGCGACCCAGTAAAGTACGAAGTAGACAAAGAAAGCGGTGCTTTGTTTGTGGATCGTTTCATGGGTACCTCCATGCAATATCCTTGTAACTATGGTTATATTCCACATACCTTGGCCGATGATGGCGACCCTGTGGACGTGTTGGTCATTACGCCAGTACCGCTTTTGCCGGGCGTAGTGGTGCGTTGCCGTGCGCTTGGCATGTTGAAAATGACGGATGAAGCGGGTGGCGATGCCAAAGTGTTGGCGGTGCCGGTTGAAAAAGTGTGCGGGTTATATGCATACCAAAAAACACTTCAAGATGTTTCACCTTGGCGTTTAGAAATGATTTCTCACTTTTTTGAGCACTACAAAGATTTAGATAAAGGTAAATGGGTGAAAATTGAAGGCTGGGTTGGGATTGATGAAGCCCACGCTGAAATAGTAGATGGCGTGCAACGTTATGAAAAAGCCGAGATAAAGCCAGCTTTTTAATACGAGTAGTCATGAAAAAAGGCGCGAATTTCGCGCCTTTTTTCTTACAACGTTTCCATTTTTTTACATATGAAGTAGCGGCACAATCAGTAGCGCTACAATGTTGATAATTTTAATCAATGGGTTGACCGCTGGGCCAGCTGTATCTTTGTAGGGGTCACCCACGGTATCGCCAGTCACGGCGGCTTTATGTGCTTCCGAACCTTTCCCGCCGTGATTGCCATCCTCAATATATTTTTTCGCGTTATCCCAAGCGCCGCCGCCGGTACACATGGAAATCGCCACAAATAGGCCGGTAATAATAGTCCCCATGAGTAAGCCGCCCAAGGCCACTGGGCCTAGTAGTAAGCCTACAACAACTGGTACGGCTACTGGTAAAAGTGACGGTATCATCATTTCTTTAATTGCAGCGGTGGTCAGCATATCAACGGCTTTGCCGTATTCTGGTTTGGCAGTGCCTTCCATTATTCCTTTGATCTCGCGGAATTGGCGGCGAACTTCCTCTACTACGCTACCGGCAGCGCGGCCAACGGCTTCCATCGCCATCGCGGCAAACAAGAATGGAATCAGGCCGCCGATAAATAAACCAATAATCACCATTGGGTTGCTTAAGTCAAAGTGAATATCGGTAAAACCAGCGCCTTCCAGTTTGTGAGTGTAGTCAGCAAACAGCACCAGTGCAGCCAATCCTGCCGAGCCAATCGCATAGCCTTTAGTCACCGCTTTTGTCGTGTTGCCAACCGCATCGAGCGGGTCAGTCACATCACGTACCTCAGCGGGTAAGCCAGACATCTCAGCAATGCCACCTGCGTTGTCCGTAATTGGACCATAAGCATCCAGCGCAACGACAATGCCTGCCATGCTTAGCATAGAAGTCGCCGCGATTGCGACGCCATATAACCCAGCTAAGTAGTGAGACACAAAAATCGCCAGGCAGACAGAAAGCACAGGCCAAGCGGTAGATTTCATTGAAATGCCAATGCCGGCAATGATGTTGGTTGCATGGCCGGTCGTAGAAGCTTGTGCAATATGTTTCACTGGTGCGTAATCTGTCCCAGTGTAGTATTCCGTGATCCACACCAAAGCAGCCGTCAGAATTAAGCCCACAGCACAAGCGCCAAACAGCTGATTGGCAGAAATCGTTAGCTCTCCTGAGACCAAGCCTTCTGGGAACATTTTTGCGGTGACAAAATAGAAGGCGATGAGCGATAAAACGCCAGCAACTGCCAAGCCTTTATAAAGCGCCGGCATGACGTTTTTCATCCCATCGCTCGCTTTCACAAAGAAGCAACCAATGATAGAGGCAACAATCGAAACTGCGCCTAACATCAATGGATATAGCACGCCGTTTGCACCAGCATTGCTGATGAGCAAACCTCCTAGTACCATGGTTGCAATCAATGTCACTGCGTATGTTTCAAATAAGTCAGCCGCCATGCCTGCACAGTCGCCCACGTTGTCACCCACATTGTCGGCAATCACTGCAGGGTTTCTCGGGTCATCTTCAGGAATGCCTGCCTCCACCTTGCCAACTAAGTCAGCACCAACATCAGCGCCTTTGGTGAAAATGCCACCGCCTAACCGTGCAAAAATAGAAATGAGTGATGACCCAAACGCCAAGCCAATTAAAGGATTTAGGTCTGCTGCATTTTCTCCACCTAAGTAAGCGTAGAAACCGGCAACGCCAAGCAAGCCTAAGCCAACCACCAACATGCCTGTAATTGCACCTCCTTTAAATGCAACATCGAGCGCAGCACCAATGCCATTCGTTGCAGCTTGCGCGGTGCGCACGTTCGCTTTGACAGAAACATTCATGCCGATAAAACCGCACGCGCCGGAAAGCACGGCACCTATTACAAAGCCAATAGCAGTTTTAGGGCCTAAAAAGATAGCGATTAAGACAGCGAGGATAATTCCGACAATGGTGATGGCTTTGTACTGGCGGGCGAGGTAAGCGGCTGCCCCTTGTTGAATAGCACTGGCAATATCTTGCATTTTTGCATTGCCTGCGGGTAAACCGGAAATCCATTTGCTCATGATGGCACCATATAACACAGCTAAAATCGCTGCACCAATGGCAATAATTAGTTCGACTGACATGACTTCTCCCTATCTAAATTTTTATTCATACGTTACTTCACTACTGCAATACGAAGACTACGGTAATACAACGAAAAACAAACTTCTGATAAATGAAACCAAGGATGAAACTAAACAACAGGTGTGTAGATTTAAGTGTGTTGATGTTTGAATGTAACAATACCACGCCAAAATCATTTGAAGATATTTAGGTGTGAACCCTCCCCCGATGTGAACTTTTTTAATATTTTTCAAAGGCCAAAACACGCAAAACTTTTAGCAAAATTTCACTGACACCGATTCCATTATTACACTAATAAGGCCTGCTCACAACAGGCTTTTTGGGGGTCTAGCTGGGGTAGGTTTTAAATAAAAAATCTCGAAAAAACCATCCTAATTATCATGAAAGCAGCATGATTTTTAGGGTGAAGATTTTTTTGCTAATTTTTCCAACGCATCACCCAAAGCGGTGCCTGTTAATTTTTGCGCCAATGCTTCTAAGTTTTTCCCAGCCTGAGGACTGATTTCCTTGAGTTTTTTCTGCTTTTTTGGGGGGGTAGATTTTACTTGCACTTTGACTTGAATTGCAGTAACTTCATACCCCTGCTTTTTTAAAGCATTGAGTATGGTTGGCGCGAGTAATTTAATTTTTGCCGCAACCGCATTGTGCTGGGTGGTGAGCTTAAGTTGTTGATTTTTAATTTCTTTCGCCTGACTCAATGTGGCTAAGTTTTCAGGCGCAACTTGTTGCCAAATGGTTTGGGCGGCGTGCGACATCGTTTCGTGGTCGCGCAATAGCTTCAAAAAAGGGTAATCGTTAAAGGCGCTAAATTTTTGCATGGTGTTAAAAACTTTGAGCATTCGTCACAGTAATCATTTTACGCTGTACGAGGTTCACGGGAAAAAACAATGAATATAATTTTTGTATCCAACAAAATGGCTAAAGCAAAATCGCTTGCGGTGTGGCAGGTGGTGGCGATTGCGCTGGCGCTTGCCACCGTGCCTGTGCTGCTAACCTTGCTACTCATTTTGCCACAAACGGCTGAGAGCCCACAAAATAAAGTCCTTTCTTTCCCTGAAAAATTGCGTTTATCTTTTTTTAATAATCCGCAAAAACACTTGGATGCTTACACGACAATTATCGGTGAAATGCAAGCGCGCATGATGCGTTTAGATACACAAACTGAACGTTTGTTAACATTATCTGGTGAGAAAAAAGAAGTGGTTGAAAATGCCATGGATTTAAAACGTCCTGGCTTGGGTGGTCCACTGGTGCTTGATGCGCCAAAAAACGAGGCTGACTTAAAAAAAAACATTGAACGAATGATGGCGGAAATTGAATTCCAAACGGAATATTTGGATGCGCTTGAAGCACGCATTCTGCAAAAAGGCGTTTATAAAGATATGTTGCCAAATAGTAGTCCGGTGAACGCTGCTTACAATTCCTCTAGCTATGGTTGGCGCGAGGATCCTTTTACTGGGCATCGTGCTTTCCATGAGGGCTTGGATTTTACCGCGAATACGGGGGCGCCGATTTATGCTGCTGCCGATGGTGTGGTGAGCGTTGCTGGCCCTAATGGCGGATATGGTAAAATGGTACAAGTTGAACATGGATCTGGTTTGCAAACGCGCTACGCGCATGCTTCAAAAATTTTAGTAAAGGTCGGGCAGCGGGTAGCAAAGGGAGAGGTGATTGCGCATGTCGGCAATACTGGACGCTCAACAGGCTCGCACTTACATTATGAAATTAGGTTAAACGGCAACGCCTTGGATCCACGAAAATATCTTTCAAAGTCTTAGTAATTTCAATACTTGAAATCGGCATGTTCGCCCCCATTTAAAGTCTAATTTTTCTTTAATTTTTTTACAACCAATCTAACCTCTCATTCGGAAAGCGCACAACTTCATGATTTCCACGCTGTTCAAAAAAATCTTCGGTAGTCGTAATGAACGGCTTGTTAAGCAGTACGCGCAAAAAGTAGCCAAAATTAACGCGCTTGAGCCTGAAATTCAAGCGTTATCAGATGAGGCTTTGCGCGCAAAAACTGCGGAATTTAAACAGCGTTATGCCAATGGTGAAACGCTTGAGCAGCTACTGCCAGAAGCCTTTGCTGTGGTGCGCGAAGGCGGTAAGCGCGCGTTGGGCATGCGCCATTTTGATGTGCAACTGATTGGCGGGATGGTACTCAATGCTGGAAAAATTGCTGAAATGCGTACCGGTGAAGGTAAAACGCTGGTGGCAACGCTGCCAACCTATTTAAACGCCATTGCGGGTAAAGGCGTGCATGTGGTGACTGTTAACGATTATTTGGCGAAGCGTGACGCGGAATGGATGGGCAAGCTATATAACTTTCTTGGCTTAACTGTGGGTATTAATTTGTCGCAAATGTCGCACGATGCGAAGCAGCAAGCCTATGCTGCGGATATTACCTACGGTACCAATAATGAATTTGGCTTTGATTATTTGCGTGACAACATGGTCTATAGCAAAGAGGAGCGCGTGCAGCGCGGTCTAAGTTATGCGCTGGTAGATGAAGTTGACTCTATTTTGATTGACGAAGCTAGAACGCCGTTGATTATTTCTGGCCAAGCTGAACATAGTGTGAATCTTTATAGCGCGATTAACGAAGTCGCCAAAAAAATGATTCGCCAACAAGAAGAAGAGGGTGAAGGCGATTTTTGGGTAGATGAAAAAGGTTCGAATGTGGTGTTGTCTGAGCAAGGCCACGAGCATTCTGAGGCGCTGCTTGCTGAGGCTGGTTTACTGCCGCCGAACACCAACTTATATGATTCAGCGAATATCACCTTGGTGCATCATTTGTATGCGTCATTGCGTGCGCGCAACCTTTATCATCGCGATCAACATTATGTGGTGCGTGACGGCGAAGTGATTATTGTCGATGAATTTACCGGCCGCATGATGGCGGGTCGCCGCTGGTCTGACGGTTTGCATCAAGCGGTGGAAGCCAAAGAGGGCGTGGAAATTCATAAGGAAAATCAAACGCTTGCGTCGATTACCTTCCAAAATTATTTCCGTATGTACAGTAAATTATCTGGCATGACGGGGACAGCCGATACCGAAGCATATGAGTTTAGCCAAATTTATGGCTTAGAAACCGTGGTGATCCCGACGCATCGCCTAATGCAGCGGATTGACGCAATGGACAAAGTGTATCGTACCTCGCGTGAAAAATACGAAGCGGTGATTTTAGATATTCAAGATTGTCAAAAACGCGGTCAGCCAGTATTGGTGGGTACGACTTCCATCGAAAATTCTGAATTGATTTCCAGTTTGCTCGATAAAGCCAAGTTGGAACATCAAGTGTTAAATGCCAAGCAGCACGAACGCGAAGCGCAAATTATTATTCAAGCGGGTCGCCCCGGGATGATTACCATTGCCACTAATATGGCCGGCCGAGGTACCGATATTGTGTTGGGCGGCAATCCTGAGCCTGAAGTTTCCTTGGTAGAAGCCGACGAATCTTTAAATGAAACACAAAAATCCGCAAAAATTGCAGATATTAAATCAGCATGGCAAATACGCCATGATGCTGTGTTAGCGGCGGGTGGTTTGCATATTATCGGCACAGAGCGCCACGAATCGCGGCGTGTGGATAATCAATTGCGCGGCCGTTCTGGCCGTCAAGGTGATAAAGGATCTAGCCGTTTTTATTTGTCACTTGAAGACCAATTGTTGCGTATTTTTGCCTCTGATCGAGTTTCAGCCATTATGCAAAAACTCAACATGCCGGATGGTGAAGCGATTGAGCATCCTTGGGTTACGCGCGCGATTGAGAATGCGCAGCGTAAAGTTGAAGGCCGTAACTTTGATATTCGTAAGCAATTACTAGAATTTGACGATGTGTCGAACGATCAGCGCAAAGTGATTTACGAGCAACGCAACGAGTTGTTGGATGCCACGGATATTGGAGACACTATTGTGGCGATGCGTCACGATGTGCTCACTGAAATGATCGCGACGCATATTCCACCGAATAGTGTGGAAGAGTTGTGGGATGTGCCAGCGCTAGAAAAAGCGCTAAAAGAGGATGTGAATCTAGAAATTCCACTCACTAAAATGTTGGAAGACAACCCAGATTTACACGAAGAAACCTTGCGTGAACGCATTTTGGAAGCAGCAGACAATGCATACGCAGCCAAAGAAGCGCAAGCCTCCGCTGATGTGTTGCGTCAATTTGAGCGTTCCGTCATGTTGCAAAGCATAGACATGCACTGGCGCGAACATTTGGCGGCGTTAGACCATTTGCGCCAAGGGATTCATTTACGTTCATATGCGCAAAAAAATCCTAAGCAGGAATATAAACGCGAGGCGTTTGAGCTGTTTGAAGCGCTACTGAACACGGTTAAAAATGAAGTCACCAAAGTGACCATGTTGGTACAGGTGCGCAATGAAGCAGATATGGAAGAAGTGGTGGAAAAACCAGCCGAACCTTCCAATGTACAGTATCAACATGCTGATTATGATGAAGCACTGGCAGGCAATGCTGATGAAAATGCACCAGATGAAACGCCTAAAACGGTCATTCGTGATGGTGTAAAAGTGGGAAGAAATGACCCTTGTCCATGTGGTTCAGGCAAGAAATATAAACAGTGCCACGGCGCGCTAAGCTAGGTGGCGGTAGAGAGATATGTCAAACGAACTTGAAATTGAATCCCCATGCGTTGGGGTATGCACCATGGATGAAGCGACAGGCTACTGCCTAGGCTGTTACCGTACTATCGAAGAAATTCAGGGTTGGTGGGATTTGGATAATGCAGAAAAAAAATCTGTGATTGAAGAAACGAGTAAACGAGAAAAATCAGCCTTTGATTGATTCGTTAGGTTAGAAAAAGCCCCGCGCATTGGCGGGGCTTATTTGTTGGTTGAGACACGATAAAATATTTTAGTCTTGAGTCACAATCGCGCATTGCTTCAACAAATCTTCCAATATCTGTCGCCCAAACCCGACAATTACATCTGGCTCAGGGTACTGCATTTTTTCTGCTAATTGCTGCAATGCTTGTTGCCCCGTGCATGATTGCGCTTCGATGATTTGCAGTAGTTCAAACGTGAGCGGGTTGAGTTGTATAAACTTAACTTCAAATTCGACATTTCTAAAGAGTAGCAGAAAAGTCGGCATTTGCTCAGTGGGCTGCTGTTTTTTTGAGAGCATGTGAACCGGAAAGTTATAGTTGACCAATAGATGTGCAGGGTTCAGGCTTAGCGATTTTCCCAATGTATTTTCTGCTAGGTTTTCGTCTAACTTTTCCGGTGAAATTGCTTGCGTTTTTAATGTGCTGACATATAACTCCGCCCATTCGTAATGCGCAAGTTGTGCGCTAAAAAGGGGTAAGCCATTATTCTTAAGATCAAAAGAAGCTAAAAAATCAACAAAGGTTTTGGGGATTTCCCTAAAAAATGGACTGGTGAATTGGTGATGAAAAAAGCATGTTCTCACTAACTGTTTAAAACGGCGTACGCCTAAAATACTGTGTAATACAGGAAAGCAAGCGCTCACACTGCCGTAAAAATTATTAAACACAATTTCGCGGTAAACCGCCATGCGCTTGTCGTTCACGCGGGCAGGTTTTTGATTTTTTTTAGGGTTACGAATATGCGCAGTAAAGGCTGCTTGATATTGCTGAAACGCCAACATTATGCAGCCTTGGCTTTTTCGATATTACGTTGCTGACATAGAAAAATTTGGTCAACTTCGTGCATGCATTCCGATAACGATGGGATGTTGGTATCACGCTCAAGCAGGGTAGGGAATACGCCAAATTTCTGGTATGCAGAATCGAGTAAATCCCACACTGGGTGAATGACGGTTTCTCCATGCGTATCGACCAATAAATTTTCTTCCACCTGCAAATGGCCAGCAATATGGCTATACACAATCCGTTCCGCGGGGATGTTGTCTAAGTAGTGAAAAGGGTCAAAGCCAAAATTCACGCTGTTGACGTAAACATTATTAACATCCAAGTGTAAGTCGCAATCAGCTTCTATCAGCACGGCGTTTACGAAATCCACCTCGCTCATTTCAGAAATTGGCGCTTTGACATAAAACGAAGCATTTTCAACCGCAATGCGTTGACCTAAAATATCCTGCGTTTGCCTGATGCGCTTTGCCACATAATGCACAGCCTCTTCGGTAAACGGGATCGGCAATAAATCGTAAATGTAGCCATTGGCAGCATCGCTGCAATAGCTTAAATGTTCGGTATAAAGCGGGATTTGGTACGCATATAAAAATTGCTTTACCTGAAGAAGAAAAGAAGTATTGAGCGGGTCAGCCCCGCCCAATGATAAACAAAGCCCATGGCAAACAATGGGGATCCGTTCGGCAAACCAGTCAAGTTCGGCAGCAAATTTTCCACCAACATCAATCCAGTTTTCTGGCGCAATTTCAACAAATTGCAGATTGTGAAGTAGAGGTGTTTGCCACTGCGCTTTGAGTTGGGGAATCAGCTCACGCTTTAACCCCAACCCTGCACCTTGAATATCACTTAATTGCGCCATTTTTTTGCTTAAATAAAGAAAAAATGCTTATTTTTTCTCAGCGCCACATTTGCCAGAAGCACATTTGCCTTCTTTCATTTTCTCAGCTGAGCAGGCACCTTCCTTCATTTTTTCTGCAGAGCAACTACCTTCTTTCGCTTTTTTGTCAGCACCACACTTGCCTGTGCCGCATTTGCCGTCGGCTTTCTTCTCCATTTTTTCAGCGCCACATTTACCTGCAGAGCATTTCCCATCTTTCATTTTTTCAGCATCCGCCACTTGGTAACCGGAAGAAAGTGTTGTAGCTGCAAACGGGTTAGCCGTTGCCGCGTGTACAGTAGCTGTTGCCACTGAAAATGCAAAAGCACCGCCTAATGCCAATGCTAAAGTTTTTTGTGATGTATTCATGTGTTGTGTCCTTTTAAAAAATTAAGATAGTGAAAAATTAGTGCTGTTTAGTGCGCCTTATTTCGGTCAATTTTTTTCAAAATCGCTTGTTTTGCTACTTGAGAAAGTTGAATGCTTTCATCATGTTCTGTTTGTTGCATCAACACCTTTAGATGTTGCTTAAGTTGATTAAGTTGTTGCTTAAATCTTCTGCAAGCATTACACATCCAAAGATGAATTTTTAACTGCCAACGTTCAGATAATGACAAAGGTCGATCCAACGATTGAGAAATAAGTTGGCTAGCCTCTTTGCAATTGAGCATCATCCATTTCCTTATTCCACAACCCAGTTAATTTCTAAACATTTCCTCAAACGCATCCGGGCACGGTATAACATCACCCAAGCATTGGTCGACGTGATTTCGAGTTCCTTACAAATTTCTTCATTGTCAGTTTCGTGGACATCACGCAGTAAAAAAATAGCAGCTAATTTTTTTGGTAATTTGTGCATGCAGTCGTCTAGCACTGATAAAAATTGCTGTTGCTGCAAGGTGTTATCCGGTAGATCAAAAGCGGCAGGTTTTTCTAGCCAATGCCCGGAAGCATCAAAAAAATCATCCATACTCTGTTCTGAATCATCCAAATTGATGAGGTCGGAAACCGGTTGTTCGCGGATTTGCTTGCGTTGCGAATCAATAATTTTATGCTTGAGGATACCCGTTAACCAAGTGCGAACGGAAGACTCACCGCCAAAATTATTATTTTTTACCGCGGCTAAAAACGTTTCCTGCACGGCGTCTTCGGCATGGTGCGGGTCGCGCAGACGCGCCAGCGCGAAGCGATAAAGGTAATCGCCATGTTCGTTGAGCCAATCATTTGCTTGGTGCGCCACGATATATTCCTATGAACTATTTTTTGTTTTTTCTGCAATCAAGCCCAAATAATGCGCGCTATCTAACCCTTGTTGATTGCGTTGTGCGTGCCAAATGGTTTCTGCTAAACATTCTAGCAGCACATGTTGTGCCGCGTGCGGTTCTTGAAAGTCCTTAAGCAACTTTTCATAACTACCGCGGATGCCAATCGGCTGATTAATGTTGATTTGCTCAATCACTGATAAATGCAAATTAAGGTGCAAAAACGGGTTGGTTTGCCCATGTTCAGGAAAATATTGTTGGTCAATATAGCGTTCTGGTTGGTTTAATATGGCGTGATATTCTGGGTGCATATTGATGACTTCCACGGCGATTTTTTCTAAATCGGTGAGGCCACTCTGCGCATTAAATTTTGCCCAAGTGTCAAACAGAAATTGGCGGGCTTGGTCACGTGATGGCTGAAACATATTAAAAACCTAGAAAAAGATTTAATTGCTGGACAATATATTCAGTACCACGGAATAAGGCAACAACTGATTTTCATTGCCAATATGCGTCATGGTACCGTTACCATAAAACCCAAGTAGCGGCGTTTTTTTGAGTAATCGCGTTACCGTATTTAGATCGTGGTCAATGCCATCTTCAAACGGGCCACGCCCCATGCTAGAAAACATCAACGCAAAAGCAGGTGACTGCCCGGCACTGTCCAAAAGTAGTTGGGTGATTTTTGTTAAGTCAGCTTGCGCATTTTTTGTATCGCGTATTGCCCAAACCACCTGTTGTTGCGTTTTCAACGGGTGTGAGAGCGTGACGCTGTTTTTTGTTTCATTGAGGCTAATCAGGCTGGATTGATGAAAAATCCCTTGTGAGAAATTTATAGCGCTGTCCGTATACAGCAGCATTAAACGGTGCAGTGGTAAATCGGTGGAAGAAAAATATCCCCAACTAATTTTTAAGTGACTGAGTGCATTTTGTTGGTCAATTTGTAATAAATCAAACCCGCTAACCGCTTGAGCAGCAGCTGGCTCACTTAAGAACGTGAGACCATGAGAGGGTGCGCTAAAACTATGTACGCCAGAAAAAACGCATTCTGCTCGGCCGATCATTTCGCCTTTTGCGTTTTGCCACACCACATATTTGCCTTGACCCGTGGCATCGCCAGATACGCCACCGTAGCGCATTTTTCCGTTATTAAGCCATGCGGCGTTAATCGCATTCGGCGCGGCAATCGTAAAAACATCAGAAGTGTTGGCTTGATCAGCAAAATGTATTTGCACGTCGCCAGCGAGCACCATGACGGCAACGGCCGGACAATCGAGTACCCAATCATCTTCAGTAAAAAAACCGTTGGCGGTGCAACCCATCACTTGCGTGGTTTGCGCTTGGTGCGCAACGGCCAAAATCGTTTCTTGGAGTATGTCAGAAAAATGTGTGGATAAAATCAGCAAGATTGCATTTGCTTGGCTGGATTTTGCCTTTTTCATTGCTGTTTGCACGGCTTTTTCTGCTAATGCTACGGCGGCTTGCCGGCCTTGCAGGAGTGATGTGGCGACTTTAATCTGCATTTGGAAAGATCTATTGATATTCTTTGGCACCATATTCGCATAAATCTTCAATGCAACATGTTGCACATTTTGGTTTGCGAGCAGTGCAAACATAGCGCCCATGCAGAATGAGCAAATGGTGCGCATCTTTGAGGAATTGTTTTGGAATGGTACTTAAAAATTTTTTCTCAACTTCCAGTACATTCTTGCCAGTCGCAAGCTTGGTGCGGTTGCCCAAGCGAAAAAGATGCGTATCAATCGCAATAGTGGGTTCACCAAACGCGGTATTTAAAATCACGTTGGCTGTTTTGCGCCCAACCCCGGGGAGTGCTTCAAGCGCAGCACGCGTGGAAGGCACTTGCGATTGATGTTTTTCGATGAGTTGTTGACAGGTCGCAATGATATTTTTGGCTTTGGTTTTATATAAGCCAATAGATTTAATGTAAATTTCTAGCCCATCTATGCCAAGTAAAAATATTTTTTCTGGCGTGTTGGCCACGGCAAAGAGCGGCCGCGTGGCGATGTTGACGCTTTTATCGGTCGCTTGCGCAGATAAAATGACGGCGACTAATAATTCAAACGTGCTGGTGTGTAATAGCTCAGTCGTCGGGTTGGGGATGGCGACACTTAAGCGCTGAAAAATTTGTAAGCGTTTTTCTGCATTCATGCGTCATTTAGTGCGCTGTGATGGGCGTGGCGGCTGGTGCCTTGGCAGCGTTACGAATATCCAACCAATTTTTTAAGGCAATCAGCCCACCCAAGCCCAAAAATGCCCCGGGTGGCAGTATCGCTAATAACAAACCACTGTAATGCTCGCTGTGCAAGATGAATGCTTGTGCGTTTGGCCCAAATACGAGGTCAAGACCAGAAAGTACCGTGCCTTTGCCAATGAGCTCGCGCATTGCGCCAAGCAGGGCAAGGACTAACGAAAGACCAAATCCCATCATAAAACCATCAACAATCGAGGGCGCGGGTGTATTCTTTGCCGCGAAGGATTCCACACGCGCAAGTACAATACAGTTCACGACAATTAACGGGATAAAAATACCGAGTACTTTGTGTAATTCATGTGCAAAAGCGTTGATGGATAAATCAATCACGGTGACCAGTGCCGCGATCACTAAAATAAACACTGGTACTCGGATTTCAGACGGGATAAAACGGCGTACGGGTGAGACCGCGCCATTGGCGGCGGACATCACCAACGCTGTAGCTAAGCCTAAACTTAAGCCGTTCACGGCGGTGGTTGTCACCGCCAACGTTGGGCAGAGGCCTAGCAGCTGCACTACGCCAGGGTTTTGCTTCCACAAACCGTTATGGGTGATTTCTTTAAATGCAGGTGTCATGATTACTCCTCAACCTTTTGAGGTAATTGGCTGGTAAATAATTCCCTTTTGTGCTGGGAAAAATATTGCAGAGCTTTATGGACGGCTTTGATCACCGCGCGCGGCGTAATGGTAGCACCCGCCATGTACTCAAATTTTCCGCCGTCCTTTTTCACTTTCCAAAAATTTTCTGTGGTTTTTTCTAAGGATTCGTCATCAAATTGCGTGATCCATTCATCTTTTAAAATATCAATATAATCGCCCAGCCCCGGCGTTTCTTTATGTGCCAACACGCGCACGCCGCTCAGGCTGCCATCCGCTCGGACCGCGATTAAAAGCTTAATGTCACCGCTGTAGCCATCATGGGCAATCGCTTCTAAAATGACACCAATCGGCAAGCCGTTCAATGTGGCGATGTTGGCAATGCTTTGCTGCGTGTTGCCTAGTAATGGATCTGGCGCAATTTGAAGTGTGGTTTTTAGAATGTCGTTATCGTAAGTGTTTTCTGGCAACACTTGTTTAAATAAAGCCAAACGTGCTTCAGCTTCGCTCGCGGCAATTGGCGCACGCGTTAATTGAAAAATAGTGGCGAGCGCTGCTGTCCCGATCAGCGCAAAGCAGATCATGGTGATCGCCGTTTTTGTCGCGTGTTGAAAAACAGATTCGCTCATACTATTTAGGGTGTCCAAAAACGCGTGGTTGTGTCAGTGCATCAATCAGCGGTACGCACATATTCATGATCAGTACAGAAAATGCAACGCCATCTGGATAGCCGCCATATACGCGGATCAAGTAAGTCAATACTGCGACACCAGCAGCAAAATACAATTTTCCGCGCGGCGTAGTTGGTCCGCTGACTGGATCAGTAATGATAAAAAATGCGCACAGCATGGAAGCGCCGGTGGTTAAATGAAAAAGTGGGCTAGCAAAATGCGTAGCATCAGCCAGATAAAATGCGCCTGCTATCACGGCTAGTGTACCTAAAAATGCGGTTGGCAAATGCCAGCTAATAATTTTTTGCTGCCATAAATAAAGGCCACCTAACAAATAAGCCAAGCTGATGATTTCACTACCCGTTGCACCAACATGACCAAAAATGGGTGCGCTCATAATGTTGGCAGCATCGTGGTCGAGCGTTAGCTGCGTTTTTAAGTAATCTAATGGTGTCGCCGAAGTCACTGCGTCGATTTGAATATTATTTGGCAAAAGGCCGCTAAAAATAAAGTGTAATTGGTCAGAAAATCCCAACTGGCTTTGCGCAATGCTGAGCGGCGCTGGCCATTTGGTCATCAACACTGGAAAAGAAATTAGCAATACGGCATAGCCGACCATTGCTGGATTGAATGGGTTGTACCCTAGGCCGCCATAAAGTTGTTTGGCAATGACTATCGCGAAAAAAATGCCGACAACCACCAGCCACCAAGGCGCTAATGGCGGTAACGCCAACGCCAACAACCATGCTGTGACTACAGCGCTAAAATCCAGTAAAAATGGTTGGATTGGCTTGCCGCGCATGTTTAATAAAACCGCTTCACATAGTAGAGCGGTGATGGTTGCGAGCGTTAGGTTGACTAAAATCGCGCCACCAAATACCCATACATAAGCAATAACCGCTGGCACCAGAGCGAGCAGCACTTTGAGCATAATTGCGCCGACGCTCGGCGCTTGGCTTAAATAAGGTGAGCGGTTCAACTTTAATCCTCTTTATCTTTTTTGTCGGCTGTGGCCTGTTTTTCGGCTTCGGCTGTAGCTTTTTGTGCTTTCGCGCGTGCAATTGCCGCTGCAATTTTAGCTTGTTTATCTGCATCTGCCTCAGTAGCTGGCGGCCTTTGCGTAGAGGCTTGCCCGTTTGCCGCTGCCTTCGCCGCTTTTGCTTTTGCAATCGCCTCAGCAATTTTAGCCTGTTTTTCTTGATCTACTTGTGGCGCAGTAGCGGGTGCGTTTTCTGAGGTTACTTTGACTGTTTCGGCTTTTGCCTTGGCAGCTTTGGCTTTTTCAATTGCCGCTGCAATTTTTGCCTGCTTTTCAGCGTCGACATTCGACGTGGCGCTTTCAGTTGCAACAGCTTTTTCTTGAACAGGTGTACTTAAACCCACTGTGGCACGGCGTGCGTCAATTTCAGCAATTTCTTTTTGCACATTCGCACTGATGTTCTCAGTGTTTTTCGGGTCATCCCCAGCCATTGCTTGCGCTTCTTTTTGTGCTTTCGCTTTGGCAATGGCGGCAGCAATGGCGGCTTTTTTAGCATAATCGCTATTTTCTGCCGTTGGAATATTCGCTTCAGCTAATTTGGTTTGCAGTTTTCCGCCATCAGCGCGTTCAGCGTGTTTTTGCGTGCGTTCTAATTTTTCACGTTCAATACGCGCTAATCTAAACTCATTGCGTTCACGCGCCAAATCCGCTGCTTCTTTGGCTTTGTCAACTGCAATCATTTCACTTTTGGCGTAGCGGTAATATTGCACCAGCGGAATATTGCTTGGGCATACGTAAGAGCAGCAGCCACACTCTATGCAATCAAACAGTTGATAATCGCGCGCCTTTTCAAAATTATCGGATTTTGAAAACCAATAAAGCTCTTGCGGTTGTAAATTCACTGGGCAGGCATCGGCACACCGTGCGCAGCGGATGCATGGCATAGCCTGAGGGGGCTCAGAAAAAAGCGCGGGCGTGGCAGCAATAATACAGTTAGCCGCCTTAGAAATCGGCACATCGGTGCGCGGCAGATCAAAACCCATCATTGGGCCACCCATAATAAAGTGCGTGGTTTCCGCGCGTGCCCCACCGGCAGCTTGGACTAAATCAGAGAGCGGGGTGCCAAATAGCACTTCAAAATTTTGCGGTGTTTGTACTGCGCCGGTCATGGTGACGATGCGGCTAATAGCTGGTTCGCCAAATTTGAAGTAGCGATATATGGCCAATACGGTTGCCACGTTAAATACTTGAATGCCCACCTCAGTGGAGCGTTTGTCGTGCGGAATTTCTGTGCCAAGTAACAAATGTACGAGCCTTCTCGCATCACCACTTGGGTATAGGGTCGGCACGGTTTTTACCTGTGTGCCATAGGGTGCGCAAGCTTGTTTCATGCTTTGTGCGGCTTCTAGTTTGTTGTCTTCAATTCCAACCACACTATGCTGAGCGCCTAAAATGAATTGGACAATCTCAATGCCTTGTGCAATTTCTACTGCGCGTTCGCGCATTAACATGTCGTCGCAAGTAATGTAGGGTTCGCATTCCGCTGCGTTAATGACCAAGGTATGCACATTTGATTTGCCATCGCTACGCAGTTTGATATGCGTTGGAAAAGTGGCGCCACCCAAGCCGACAATACCGGAATCACGTAATTTTTTAACCAGCTCGGGTTTAGGCGTGTTTCGCCAATCGGTGGGTTGTAAATTCGCCCATGTGTCTAATCCATCGGGCGTGAGTGTAATGCAGTGATCTTTTAAGCCGGAAGGGTGTGGAATTACTTGTTCGTCAATCGCAGAAACTGTGCCGGAGGTTGGCGCGTGAATCGCGGCTGAGACATTGCCTTCAGCTTCGGCCAGCAGTTGACCTTTCAGTACGTGTTCACCCACTTGCACGCGCAGTTTTGGCAAATTGCCCACATGCTGGCGTAACGGCAAAGTGAGCTTGCATGGCATGGCAAGTTTGGTAATTGGCTGTTTGGTCGATTCGGATTTATGCTCTGGCGGATGTACACCGCCATGAAATTTAAAAACGTCGGCGGTAGCGTCAGCCTGAAACAGTTTTTTGGTAAATTCAATAATTGCGTTCATCAAATATGATTTTTTTAAGTGTTGGTGGCGTTCTGGCTGACCGCTTTAATCGGAAAAACCGGATATTTCCATTTCCAGTTATCTGGCGTTTCTTCAATGGCGACCATGCTGATGCAATCCACTGGGCATGGCGCTAAGCAAAGCTCGCAGCCGGTACATTCTGACGCAATAATTGTGTGCATATGTTTGGCTGCACCTAAAATCGCATCCACTGGGCATGCTTGAATGCACAATGTGCAGCCAATACAGGTATTTTCATCAATAAAGGCAACCGATTTTGGTTTGGGTAACCCATGCTCGGCATTTAATGGTTTGTATTCCACGCCGACCAACTCTGCCAATGCCCGTGCGCCAGCATCGCCACCGGGTGGGCATTGGTTGATGTCAGCTTCGCCGTTCGCAATCGCGGTGGCGTAAGGTTTGCAGCCTGGGTAACCGCATTGACCACATTGGGTTTGTGGCAAAATGGCGTCGATTCTGGCAATCAGCGGATCTCCCTCGACCTTAAAAACGAGGGCGGAAATGCCCAGCGCAACGCCTATTAACAGCGCCAGACCTAACATAATAAGAAGTGCAGTCAACATAAAAAAACTTAAAGAGAGATTTTTAGCAATACTATTAGGGTCAATACTTATCTAAACCGGCAAAACCCATAAACGCCAAGCTCATGAGCGCCGCGGTCACCATAGCAATGGCAGACCCTTTAAATGGTGTAGGGATTTCAGCAGCTTCCAATCGTTCACGCATTGAGGCAAATAGAATCAGCACCAGAGAAAACCCCAATGCACCACCCAGGCCAAACAGCAATGCATCCATAAAGTTATGGCTAGATTGGGCGTTTAATAGTGGGATACCTAAGACCGCGCAGTTGGTGGTAATGAGTGGCAAAAATATTCCAAGTGATTGATATAGAAATGGAAAATTTTTTTCCATCACCATCTCAGTAAATTGCACGACTGCGGCAATGACCACAATAAATGAAAGCGTGCGTAGATAAACTAAGTGGTTTGGTTCTAATAGGTAATGATTAATTGTCCAGCTGGTGGCTGAGCCGATTGAAAGCACAAACGCGGTTGCCCCTGCCATGCCGATAGACGCCTCCAACTTTTTGGAAACCCCCATAAACGGGCATAAGCCTAAAATTTTGACCAGCACAATATTGTTGACGAGTACCGTGCCAACCAAGATCATGAGGTAATGATGAAAGTCTAAAGTCATATCGTTTTATGCGAGTCAGAACAGGCTGTTATTATACCTTTAAGTGTTAACGGTATCTCTGAAAAAATGGAGGTGCTTTATTAAGGTAAATCAAAAAAGCAGCATTCATTCAGCGTAACAGATTAGACATGAGATCTCGCAAGTTGGCAAAGATCGAATGCTTATACCGCTATAACAAATTGCTATAAAAGTTTTGGTTGAACATTTTAGCGTTGTTATTTTGCATACTAATCATTGCTTTACTTAACTTAACGCCCTATTTTTGGTGTAATTAAGTTAAAATGCGCAATTATTTAAATCTTGGGTTAGGTATGTTACTGCAAGGTAGTTTGGTTGCGATTGTCACGCCGATGTTTGATGATGGGCGTCTGGATCTGGAAGCCTTAAAATCGTTGATTGAGTTTCATATTGTGCAGGGCTCTGACGGTATCGTAATTGTCGGTACAACAGGTGAATCGCCGACAGTGAGCGTAGAAGAGCATTGTTTGTTGATCAAAACGGCGGTTGAAACTGCGCGAGGACGCATCCCGATTATTGCGGGTACCGGTGCGAACGCAACACAGGAAGCCATCGAGCTCACCAAAAGCGCAAAATCGCTCGGTGCAGACGCGTGTTTGTTGGTGGCGCCTTACTATAATAAACCCACACAAGAAGGCCTTTACCAGCATTTTATGGCTGTTGCCAACGCGGTGGATATTCCACAAATTTTATACAATGTGCCAGGCAGAACTGGCTGTGATATTAGTAATGACACTGTCATTAAATTAGCGCAGCATCCTAATATTGTTGGGATCAAAGATGCCACTGGTGGCTTGGAGCGTGGCACGGATTTGATTTTACGCGCGCCGAAAGATTTTGTTGTGTTAAGTGGTGACGATGCCACTGCGGCAGCGCTCATGTTAATGGGTGGCAAAGGTGTGATTACCGTTACTGGGAATGTTGCCCCAAAATTGATGCACGAAATGTGCATGGCCGCGCTTGCTGGCGATGTTGCGCTAACGTGTGAATGTAATGCAAAATTATTCCAGCTGCATCAAAAACTGTTTATCGAAGCAAATCCTATCCCTGTGAAATGGCTGCTCACAGAAATGGGGTTGATCAAAACAGGGCTGAGATTGCCGATGGTGAATTTATCTCAGCAATATCACGCTGTATTGCGCGGCGCTGCAGCCGTTGCCGGAATTTTGTAGAACCTTTTTCAACGCGTTTATCAATCTTATGGCTTTATTGAATGCAATGACTTCATTGCGGTTTTTTGGAACAAATGTGTATATGCTAAAAAAAGTGATTTTAAGTCTTCTCGTGGTTTCAGGATTATCTGCCTGTGACTCTATCCCATTCATGCATGATGAGCCTGATTATAAAGGTGCAGGCAGGTCAAGACCGCTAGAGGTGCCACCGGATTTGACAAAAAGCCCGGTGAGTGATGCTTATGCGATTCCGGGTAGCACCACTTATTCCACTTATAGTCAGTCTCAAGAATCACAAGAGCCACAAGCTGAAAAAGTGTTGCAGAGTCCTGACGGTGTGCGAATGGAAAAATCCGGCGCGCAACGCTGGTTGGTGGTCAATGCGCCGGCAGAAAAAATATGGCCGGTGATTCGTGAGTTTTGGAACGATCAAGGGTTTGCTGTTCGCTCAGAAAACCCACAAATCGGCACGATGGAAACCGAATGGTTAGACGCTGAGGCGATTAAGAAAGATGAAACTGGTGATTGGGGAACCAAGTTTGATAAATGGCTAGACCGTTTATCAGGCATGGCGGATAAGAAAAAATTCAAAACGCGTTTGGAGCGTGGTGCTGAGCCAAATACGACAGAGATTTACATGACACACCGTGCAGTGAGTGGCGCGCCAGATGATGGTAAAAACCGCGTGCAAACCCAATTGGGTGAAATTGACACAGGTTATCGTGCTGATGCCAGTGCAAAAAAAGGCCAAACACAAGATGCCTTTGATGAAGAGTTAGATGCAGAATTGCTACGCCGCTTGATGGTGAAACTTGGCATTGAAGAGCAAAAAGCGAAATCCATCATGGCACAAGCCAATACGCAAAAACGTGCAGAAGTCATTCAAGAAAAAGACGGCAGCGCAACTTTAGTATTGAATGATACGTTTGACCGCTCATGGCGTCGCGTAGGCTTAGCATTAGACAGAATTGGCTTTGTGATCGAAGATAAAGATCGTGCAAACGGTATTTATTTTGTGCGTTATGCCGATGTGGACATTGACGATGCGCCGAAGAAAAAGAAAGGCTTGCTAGAAACCTTAAAATTCTGGGGTGATGACGAAGAAGATAAAAAAGCGCAGCCAGAGCCGAAGAAAGAAGAAAAAAGCATGGTTGAAAAGCTCAAGTTCTGGGGCAAGGATGAAGAAAAAGCCAAAGCCGCAGGGCAGTACCGCGTGAAGGTGGCGGAAGGTGCTTCTGAGAATGCGATTGTCAATGTTATTGATAACAATGGAGCGATTGTTAAAACCAGAACAGCCAATCGCATTATTGCGTTGATTTATGAGCAATTAAAATAAACTTAAGGAATAACCCTAATGCGATTTGCCTCGTTAGGAAGTGGAAGTGCAGGCAACGCATTGGTGGTTGAGTCGTATCATTCTAAAGTGATGTTGGACTGTGGGTTCAGCATCAAAGAAACTGAAAGCCGCCTAGCGCGGCTTAATATTTCCCCGGAAACCTTGACCGGTATTGTGGTCACGCATGAACATGATGACCACGCCGGTGGCGTATTCAAGTTCGCGGCAAAATATCAAATCCCCGTTTGGCTGACGTATGGCACGCTCAAAATGGCAGAGCGTTATATGCCAGCCAATCATCAGCTAAAAATTCATGAAGTGGATGCACACCAAAACTTCCAAATAGATGATTTGGAAGTTTGCCCTTTTCCTGTCCCACATGATGCACGTGAACCCATGCAATGCGTTTTTAGTGATGGGAAATCACGCCTAGGTGTGCTGACTGACGTGGGGAAAACTACGTCACATATCGAGAACATGCTGACCAAATGTGATGCACTAGTGTTGGAGTGTAACCATGATGCGCAAATGTTACAGACTGGCCCATATTCAAGTGCTTTAAAAAAGCGTGTAGGCGGGGATTGGGGGCATTTGGAAAATCAGGTTTCAGCCGCTTTTTTAGCTAAGTTGGATAATAGCAAGCTCAAACATTTGGTGGCTGCACACTTGAGTGCAAAAAATAATACACAACAGCTTGCAAAAGCAGCACTTGCCGCCGTCATGCATTGCTCTCTTGATTGGATCGCAGTTGCTGATCAACAGTCTGGTTTGGCGTGGCGATCAACCAGCGGCTGATTTTAAGGTGGGGTAAAACAAAAAAGCCGACAAAATTGTCGGCTTTTTCATACACTCAACTAAATTAGTGAGCGGCTTCAGCTGGTGCAGCTTCAGCAGGAGCGGCTTCAGCAGGAGCGGCTTCAGCAGGAGCGGCTTCAGCAGCAGGTGCTTCGGCTGGTGCAGCTTCGGCTGGTGCAGCCTCAGCAGCAGGTGCCTCAGCAGCTGGCGCTTCAGCAGCAGGTGCTTCTTCAGCTGGTTTTTCGCCACAAGCAGATAAAGCAAGCGCCAACAGTGCAGCTAATAATGCGGAACGTGTCATGTTTTTTCCTTAAATATTTACAGTTAAAAAACTTTTTTCGATTAAAGCCTAAAAATTTAGCAGCAATAACGAACGGCTAAATTCTATCAGTAATTTTAAAAAAAAACAGTGCTTTCAAGCATTTGTGGCGCACAAACCAAATAAAACACCGTATTTTGCCTAGATTTTGCTGAAATAGCTTAATGCCATAAGGCAAAGTTTGCATAAATATATTATTTAAGGCGGCAATAACCAGCCTGGTACCATGTGTAAAGGTGTTGGAGTAATGAAGATGAAATGTTTTTTTCAAGTAAAACGCGATGTTGCGCTAATTTCTTTAACAATTCCGCATCACCGTTTTCAATGAAAATCTGTTCGCCGTTAATAAAAAAATCATGCCCTTTGAATAGCATTTGCGTTTTCAAATCTAAAGTGATGCCACTGTCTTGAAGTTGCGTCGTAAATTTCTCTAGCGAAGTTTTTTTATTCGGTGTAAACACGACATGGGGTTTTGGCTCAGTTAAATAACTCCCTATAAACTGGGTGATCGTATGCGCATCCCAACTGATTTTCTGCAGTATTCTGCCGACTTTTTCAATCATTTCAGTTTGAATTTCTGCCGGATTTTCTTGCAACCTTAAATCAGCATCCGCATACATGCCGGGCAAGCCTATTTTTTCTTGTATAAATTGATCCTGTAAAAAGCCTAAAAATTCTGTGGCAAGTTCTTGGTGTTTCGGCGCACGAAAGCCGACTGAATACGTCATGCAGTCTTCTTCAGCAGCTAAAGCGACACCCCAATGTGCAGCATGTGGTGGTAAATAAAGCATGTCGCCCGCTTCTAAAATCCACTCTTGCTCGGTGTGGAAATTTTTTAGAATGCGCATCGGCGCGCCTTCAACTAACGTTAGATCATCTTGCGTACTCAAACGCCACAAGCGCTTGCCTTGCCCTTGTAAAAGAAACACGTCGTAACTATCAAAGTGAGGCCCCACTCCGCCGCCTTCCGGCGCGTAGCTGACCATTAAATCGTCTAGCCGTGCATTGGGAATAAAACTAAATTGCTTTAGTATGTCTTTGGCTTCTGGTAAATAATGGTCAACATTTTGTACCAACAATGTCCAATTTTTTTTGGGGAGCTTAGCAAAATCTGCTTCGTCAAATGGCCCTTGTTTTAGCTGCCAACCAGATTTTTTTTCTATCACAATTCTTGCTTGAATATCCTCTTCGCAGGCAAGTCCAGCCAAATCATTCGGATCCAAAAGGCCTGGAAAATTGGCAATGGCTTTGCGAATCAATAGCGGTCTTTTTTGCCAATAGTCTGCCAAAAAGGTTTCTGGCGTGAGGCCACCTAACAAGGTGAGTGGTTGATTTTTATTCATAAAATGTTGAAAAGAGATTCAATAAAATTGCGCAACATTATGCCATTGCTAAGCTATACCGGTTGGTATATATTGCGAGGTACAAGAACGAAAATTTGCTGATAACAACACTTAAGGAGCGGCGGAAGATGGACGGAGATCAAAACAGTTCTGTAAAAACCTATCATGGTGGTTGTCCACATGATTGCCCGGATACCTGCAGCATGCAGTTCCATGTGCAAGAAGGTAAGTTAATCGGCGTGAGCGGTAATCCAGATCACCCCATGACGCGCGGTGGTTTGTGCGTCAAACTCAAAGATTACGAAAAACGTCATTACCATCCAGACCGTTTGCTTTATCCGATGAAGCGCGTTGGTCCAAAAGGTAGCAAACAATTTGAACGTATTACTTGGGACGAAGCCTTAGGTACCATCGCCAGCCGTTGGCAAAATATTATTGCCGAGCATGGTTCACAAGCCATTATGCCCGCCAGTTATTTGGGTAACCAAGGCTTGGTGCATGGCTTAAACGGGGGCGATGCATTTTTTGCACGCTTGGGTGCAACTGTCACCGAACGTACTTTTTGTGGTGAAGGTTCTTGTACCGCGTGGCTGCTCACGGTTGGCCCAACTGCGGGTGTGGATCCTGAAAGTTTTATTCATGCCAAATACATTGTCATTTGGGCGAGCAACTCAGTAAGCACTAACTTACACCACTGGCATATTGTGCATGAGGCGCAGAAAAAAGGCACCAAAGTGGTGGTGGTTGATAGTTACGCCTCTAAAACGGCAAAAGAGGCTGATTGGCATATTGCCCCAAAACCGGGGACAGATGGCGCATTGGCAATGGCGATGATGCACGTGATTATCGAAGAAGGTTTGCAAGATCAAGATTACATTGATAAGTATACGGTTGGTTTTAAAGAACTCGCTGAACGTTGCAAAACCCGCACGCCAGAATGGGCGGAAAAAATCACGGGTATTCCCGCAGAGGATATACGTAGGTTTGCACGTGAATATGCGACGACTGCGCCAGCGGCGATTCGCATCGGCGTCGCTTTAGAACGTAATTTTGGAGGTAGTCAAGCTATTCGTGCAGTGACATGCCTACCAGCCCTTACAGGCGCATGGCGGCATGTCGGCGGTGGGATTTTGCAGTTTCCAGTATGGGAACACCCCTATAAGTTTGATGTGATTTGTCGTCCTGATTTGATCCCAGAAGGCACGCAAGTGGTGAATATTCTTCAGCTTGGTCGTGGGTTATTAGGTGAGCTAAATCTAAAAACACCAATTAAATCGCTGATGGTGTGGAACACTAATCCTGTGACGCAATCGCCAGAAACTGACAAAATTGTAAAAGGCTTAGAGCGGGAAGACTTATTCACTATTGTGGCTGACCATTTTATTTCTGACACAGCCGCTTATGCTGACATCGTGTTGCCTGCCGCCATGGGGGCGGAAATGGAAGACATGATTTTAAGCTGGGGGCATTTGTATTTAACTTATAACGCCAAGTGCATCGAGCCACCGGGCGAAGCCATTCCGAATAATGAAATTTTCCGCCAGTTGGCCAAGCGATTGGGCTTTGAAGAAGAAAATTTCAAATGGACAGACAGCGAATGTCTGGAAAATTACGTGGCATGGGATGCGCCAGCGTGCGATGGCATTGACTTAGCTTACATGCGCGAGCATGGCTTTGCGCGCTTAAAAGTGGGGACAAAAGATGACCGAGCGCCACATAAAAACGGTAACTTCCCAACGCCCACTGGCAAATGTATGTTTTATGTGGAAGGCGCGAAAAATTTTGTCGCCGGGCCTTTCCGTCAAATGTATGAAGGTTTTCAACCGGGCGAAGATTTAGACCCGCTACCTGATTATGTGCCGAATAGAGAAAGCGCGGACAGCAACCCAGAACTCGCGAAAAAATATCCTCTCAGCATTATTTCGCCAAAAAGTCATGGTTTTTTAAATAGTTGCTACGCGAATGTTACTGAGAAAATCAAAGGACAAGGCGAGCAGTTCGTGTTGATTCATCCAGCAGATGCGGCCATGCGCAGCATTCAAGAGGGCGCTACTGTGAAAGTATTTAATGGTCGCGGCGCCTTTGAAGGGGTGGCAAAAATCACCAAAGATGTGAACCCCGGCATTGTCGTCGCGACTTTAGGCTATTGGCGGCAACTAAATAAAGGTACGGTGAATTGCATTAGCGCGGCCGAGTTTGGAGATATGGGACATTCGACCACGTTTAGTGATAATTTGGTACAGGTGGGGCTGGCTTAAGGTGGCTAAAATCTTTGTATATGCTGAATATCAGGTCGCAATTCCATTTACAGAAATAGCGTGGGAGCAGGTCAACCAGAAAATGCTAAGTTTCAAAGGGTTAAAATCTAAAACTTGGCTCAGTGGTTTCAATACCCATAGTGTAGGTGGTTTTTATGAATTTGATTCAAAAGAAAACGCCCAAGCTTATATTGATGGATTATTAGTCCCATTTTCCAGTCAGATCAATGGCAATTTAACAATTAAGCTGTTTGATGGCGATGTGGTTGCGCAGGCAAGTAGAAGCATGCACTCACCATTTTATACATAGTTTGATGGAGTGCGTTTGGCTGATTTAGCGAGATTCGCTTAAAAACGCTACTCTGTTTTTGCCAGCCTTTTTGGCTTTGTACATTGCACCATCAGCGGCAGCCATCACTTCGTGTGGTTTAAAGCCGTCAATTCTGTAAATTGCAACGCCTACGCTCACGCCAACTTGGACTGATTTTTCATTGAGTTGGATGGGTTTTTTTAATGACGAAATTAAACGGCTGGCAAGGGTTGCTAGCTCTTCTTTATCTTTGAAGCTTTGAACGATCAAGGTGAACTCATCACCGCCAAGTCGTGCTATACAGTCGTTTTCACGAAGACAGTTTTGGAATAGTCGGCTAACAGCGATTAGTAATTGACCCCCAACCTCATGGCTAAATTGGTCATTCACTGCTTTAAATCCATCTAAATCCATGTAAAAAACAGCATATTTGCGTTTTTCGCGCTGTGCATTTTCATGGCTTTTTTCCAAGATATCTTCAAAACCTCGCCGGTTGTATAAATTGGTGAGTGGGTCATGCGTAGCTTGATAGCATAAATGGTCGGCTTTGTTTGTGCTGGAGAGCATTTCATTAAATAACTTGAGTGTGCGCAGGTACGAGAAAATCAAAATGCCAAAAATCATTAGCACCAAGCCGGCGGCAGCGATGATGGTAAATTTAATCATGCTGTGCATTTTGTTTTCGAGAGCTTGGTGGTTACCTAACAAGTATTGATCTGCTAGCTTTAAGTTGCGGCGAATTTCGTCCATGACGGCTTTGCCATGGTCTTTCGATAACGTGAGGTGCGAAGCATAAGAACCTGCATTCATCTGAATACTAATACTGGCCTCAATAATGGTAAATTTATCTTCTGCTAGTCTGTGAATTTTTAGAATAATTGGCGAAAGTTTAGGAAGCTGTTGACTGTCTTTAATAAGTTCAGCCATGGTTTTAATGGCTTGCACTTTGCTGTCGTCATAGTGTTCAAGAAAAGATACATTATTCGTGAGTAAGTACCCACGTTGACTATTTTCTGCGTCCAGAATGGCATTGCGAAGTGAGATAATGTCAAAACGGCGCATGTCGATAAGATCTCTTTGCTCAGCAATTTGGCGAAATTGGAACATGGTGTAAAAAAGACTTAATGTCGAAATTGTCACCAAAATCGAGGCTGCTAAAAGCGGATATAGAATTTCTTTTTTGTAGCTTAACATGCAAAAAATACGGTCAGTCCAATGGGTATTTTTTATTATAATGGCGACATCTACAGATTGATTTTGCTAACTCAGCGAGATTTTCCTGTTACTTTAATTGAATAGTTCACCATAAAAAGTTGATTCTAAATGGACTTATATAGCGTTGTGCGACCAATTTTATTTTCTCTTGATGCGGAAGTCGCGCATGACTTTACACTTAACACTTTAAAAATGGCTGAAAAATCTGGCTTGTTAGTGCTGCACACAAAGCCGCAGGTCTGCCAGCCACGCAAAGTCATGGGTTTAACCTTCCCCAATGCAGTTGGATTGGCTGCTGGCTTAGACAAAAACGGCGCGGTGATCGATGGTATGGCGGCATTTGGTTTTGGGTTTGTTGAAGTTGGCACCGTCACACCACGCCCGCAACCCGGCAACCCGAAGCCACGATTATTTCGAGTGGTGGAGGCGCAGGGTATTATCAACCGTTTTGGTTTTAATAATTTGGGCGTGGATAACCTGATAGCAAACGTAAAAATAGCCAAATATCGCGGCATTTTAGGTATCAATATTGGTAAAAATTTTGACACGCCGATTGAACATGCCGTGGATGATTATTTAATTTGCCTGCGTAAAGTGTATGCGCATGCGAGTTATATCACGGTGAATATTTCATCGCCTAACACCAAAAATTTGCGTGCCCTGCAAGAAAAAGAAGCGCTTGCGCAATTGTTGGCATCGCTCAAATTTGAACAAGAAAAGTTAAGTCAGCAGCATGGGCGTTATGTGCCAATTGCACTCAAAATCGCGCCAGATTTAAACACGCAGCAACTCAATGAAATTGCGGATTTATTGCTTGAGCATAAAATAGACGCAGTAATTGCGACCAATACCACGTTGTCGCGCGAGCAAGTGCAAGGCTTAAAAAATGTAGAAGAAGCCGGTGGTTTATCAGGGGCGCCGGTGAAAGTAAAATCCACGCAAGTCATTCAACTGTTGTCTCAACGCTTGCAAGGCGCGCTGCCGATTATTGGTGTCGGCGGAATTTTAAGTGGTGCTGATGCGGTTGAGAAAATTGCAGCTGGTGCTGATTTGGTGCAAATATACAGCGGGTTGATTTATAAAGGGCCGCAACTTATTCGTGATGTCTGCAAAGCTCTGGGATGATGCACTCTTCGCTTCCCATTTTATATTCTTATCGCCGTTGCCCTTACGCTATGCGCGCCAGAATGGCATTGAGATATGCAGGTGTCGAGGTGGAAATACGTGAAATTTCTCTGCGTGAAAAACCAATATCCATGCTTGAACTTTCCCCCAAGGGTACCGTACCAGTACTGGTGCTGGCAACTAGCGAGGTATTAGAGCAAAGCTTAGACATTATGTACTGGGCGTTAACACAACGTGATGTTGATGGCTGGTTGGCGGCAGATTTGGTGCAGGCAAAACTGCTGATTGATGAAAATGATGGTGCGTTTAAAATGGCATTGGATCGCTACAAATATCCTGAGCGTTACCCAGAACAACTGCAACAATTTTATCGTACGCAGGGAGAAGTGTTTTTGCAGAAGCTGGAAGGCCAGCTCACCAAACAACAATATTTACTTGGTAACAGCATTTCCATCGCAGATATTGCGATTTTTCCGTTTATTCGGCAGTTTGCCGCAGTGGATGCGGCTTGGTTTGCTGAGACAAATTATCCAAATTTACGCGCTTGGTTGGCTGGCTTGGTCAGCACAACATTATTCGAGCGCATCATGCAAAAACAGCCAACTTTCGTTGACTGTTTCTGAGGTTTTCAAACAATTAAGCGTTAGTCGGCAGTGGCTAAGCTCGGTTTTTCAGCAGCATTATCCTCACTAAACACGAGTTTGATTTCGTCTTTATCGTCGATATCTACATGCACACTACCGCCGTTGGCTAATCTGCCAAATAACAACTCATCGGCCAGCGCTTTTCGGATGGAGTCTTGAATCAAGCGCGCCATTGGCCGTGCGCCCATCAATGGATCAAAGCCTTTTTTACCAAGATACGCTTTGAGTTCTTCACTAAACGTTGCCTCCACTTTTTTCTCGTGCAATTGGTCTTCTAACTGCATCAAGAATTTATCCACTACACGGATAATAATGTCTTGGTCGAGAGCTTTAAACGATACGGTCGCGTCCAAGCGGTTGCGGAACTCTGGAGAGAATAAGCGTTTTAAATCGGCTGCTTCGTCAGTAGAATCTTTCGCGTTAGTGAAACCTATGCTTGATTTAGCCATGGTTTCTGCACCGGCATTGGTTGTCATAATAATTGTCACATTTCTAAAATCAGATTTGCGACCATTATTGTCAGTCAAAGTGCCATGGTCCATCACTTGCAACAGAATGTTGAAAATATCAGGATGCGCTTTTTCAATTTCGTCCAATAAAAGCACACTGTAAGGGTGCTTGTTAATGGCTTCTGTCAACAAACCACCTTGTTCAAAACCAACATAGCCAGGTGGCGCACCAATCAAGCGTGAAACAGCATGGCGCTCCATATATTCACTCATGTCAAAGCGAATAAATTCAATACCCATAATGTACGCCAACTGTTTTGCAACTTCAGTTTTACCTACGCCTGTTGGGCCACTAAACAAGAAGCTGCCAATCGGTTTGTCATTTTTCCCCAAACCGCTACGTGCCATTTTCACGGCAGAAGCCAAGACTTCAATTGCTTTATCTTGACCAAACACCACAGCTTTTAAATCACGCTCTAATGTTTTCAGCGTGTTTCTGTCGTCACTAGAAATATTTTTGGGCGGAATGCGTGCAACTTTGGCAACAATGTCTTCAATTTCTTTGTTGCTGATGACTTTTTTCTGTTTCGATTTCGGCAAAATGCGTTGCGCCGCACCAGCTTCGTCAATTACGTCAATCGCTTTGTCTGGTAAGTGACGGTCATTGATATATTTAGCAGAAAGCTCAGCCGCACAAGTCAGCGCGCCAGCCGTGTATTTCACGCTGTGATGTTCTTCAAAACGTGATTTCAAGCCTTTCAGAATTTCAATGGTTTCTTGTACGCTAGGCTCTGACACATCTAGTTTTTGGAAGCGACGTGACAATGCGTGATCTTTCTCAAAAATACCGCGATATTCTTGGTAAGTTGTCGCACCAATGCATTTGAGCGTGCCATTAGAAAGGGCTGGTTTTAGTAAGTTGCTGGCGTCCAAAGTGCCGCCGCTAGCAGAACCGGCGCCAATCAAGGTATGAATTTCATCGATAAATAATATTGCATTTGGATTTTCTGCCAATTGTTTCATGACTGCTTTCAGGCGTTGCTCAAAATCACCACGATATTTAGTGCCAGCCAACAATGCACCCATATCGAGAGAATATACCGTCGAATTTTCTAATACTTCAGGCACATCCCTCTCAACGATGCGACGTGCCAAACCTTCCGCGATGGCCGTTTTACCCACACCTGCTTCACCCACCAATAATGGATTGTTTTTGCGACGACGGCACAGGGTTTGAATGACGCGTTCTAATTCAAGCGCGCGGCCAATGAGCGGATCAATTTTTCCAGCCACGACTTGCGCATTCAGGTTCTGTGTGAAGTTTTCCAGCGCGCCTGATGGTGGCGATTCCATTTCGTTATCTTGCTCGCTATTGTTTTCAGGCTTAGGTGATTCCGTTAATTTGGAGACGCCATGTGAAATGAAATTCACTACATCCAAGCGAGTCACGCCTTGCTGATGAAGGAAAAAAACCGCGTGCGAATCTTTTTCACCAAATATTGCCACTAATACATTGGCGCCAGTCACTTCTTTTTTGCCAGAAGATTGCACATGCAGCATGGCACGTTGAATCACACGTTGAAAGCCTAGTGTTGGTTGCGTATCAACTTCATCCTCGCCGCCTACGGTTGGGGTGTGCTCTTCAATATACTGTTGAAGCTCATTGCGCAGCACATCAATTTTTGCGCCACAAGCGCGCAGCACTTCCGCTGCGGTTGGGTTATCAATCATGGCGAGTAATAAATGTTCCACCGTGATCAGCTCATGGCGCTTTTGACGAGCATCCATAAACGCCATATGCAAACTTACTTCTAACTCTTGTGCGATCATTTATTTACCTACTCAGTTTACTTAAAATTCTTCCAAAAACCTGAATTACGCTCTGTCACAGTGTTAAACCGGCTCCACAATGCATTGCAAGGGGTGTCCCGCCTCTTGCGCATACTGCAGTACTAATTCCATCTTGGTTTCTGCAATATCTTGCGGATATATTCCGCAAATCGCCATGCCCTCTGTATGTACTTTGAGCATTAATTTGGTTGCTTGTTCACGTGTTTTGTTAAAAAAGCGCTCGATGCAGTCAACCACGAAATCCATAGGTGTGTAATCGTCATTTAAAAGCAAAACTTTAAACATTGACGGTAATTTTGGTTGGGTTACTTCAGGTTTTAACGCAACACCGTCACCGCTTGGTTTGTCAAAAGGGTTGTTTGCCATACGATTCTATTTTGAGCCAATCAAAAAAAAATTCAAGTCCTAGATTGGCATTTTAGAACGATTAAAATCAGGGGGATCATTTGAATAAAGCGCTTAAAAAACGCTTTATTCATGCTCCCTTCAGTCAGACGGGGAATATGGGCAGAGAATGGGGTTTGTTTTGGCAATCAAGGGAATATTTTTACGCTTTTGACGATTCTATCTTGCGACTGCAGAATCTCTAATCTGTGGCTTCCAATTTTGAAGCTCGTGCTTGCTTCGGGAATGTCTTCAAAATGCTCAATAATTAAGCCGTTCAAAGTTTTTGGGCCATCTATTGGCAATGAGAGGCCAAGTTTTTTATTTAAATCACGCAACATACTGCTGCCGTCCACCAACCAACTACCATCTTCTTCTTGATGATAGCTACCAATTTTAGTGGGCGATTGCGTGGTAAAGTCGCCGATCATTTCTTCTAAAATATCTTCTAAAGTCACTACGCCTTTAAACTCACCGTATTCATCGACCACGAGTGCGATACGCTGCTGTTTCTCTTGAAACTGCTGAATTTGCGTGTAAAGCGGTGTACCAGAGGGAATAAAATAAGGTGGGCTGACAATCTCTTTCAGTGCATCTTTGTCGAAAATCGTGCCATTTTCTTGGTGGCTACGAAATTGTGAAAGCATTTTTCTGATATGTAAAATGCCGATAATTTCTTCACTTTCACCTTGTTTCATGGGTAGCCGTGTGTGGTGACTACTGGCAATTTGCTGCATGATATTTTCAATGGAATCGTCAAAATCTATACTTTCCACCATGGTATGTGCCGTCATGACATCGTCCACTGTAATTTTTTCTAGATCAAACAAATTAAGAAGAATCGTGCGGTGTTTTTTAGGCAAAAAATGTCCGGCATCGGTGACGATGCTTCTGAGTTCGTCCATGGTGAGTGTTTGGGTGGACTCTTCAAAGTTAATCTTTACGCCGGTGAGCTTTAGTACAGCACGTACGAACAAATTCACAAACCAAACGACCGGGTACAGCACTTTTAGCAATGGGTATAAGATGTAACTACAAAAAATCCCCAGTTTTTCCGGGTAAGCGGCGGCAATGACCTTGGGTGAAATCTCACTAAACACCAAAATTGCAAAGGTGACGAGCAGTGTGCCGAGCATCAATACCCACTCACCTTCACCAAACAGTTCAACCGTAATCACGGTGGTTAAGGTTGCTGAGGCCGCATTCAAAAAATTGTTACAAAGCAAAATAACGCCCAGCAATTTGTCGGTTTTCGCAAGTAATGTGCTGGTGAGTTTGGCGCCGCGATGACCTTCTTTGACTAAGTGCCGCAATCGATAGCGATTAAGCGACATTAAGCTGGTTTCAGCAATTGAAAAAAAACCGGAAACGAGCAGCAACAGCGCTAGTGCGCCGAGCTGCCAAGAAATAGGGATGTTATCCAAAGTGGCGGTAAATTAAAAAGAAAGACAGGCAAGAAGTGTATCTCCTTGCCTGTCCTTTAATCAAGCGCTTTTACAGCAGAAAAGTTATGGCGTTGCTTCTTGCTCGTTTGGTTTTTTTTCAATATTGCCAATCAAATTGCTGCGGCTAACACCTAGCCACATTGCGATTGGGCAGGCCACCAGTACTGAAGAGTAAATGCCAAACAAAATGCCAATTGTGAGTGCAAGTGCAAAGTTATGCAAAACTTCACCCCCAAATAACAACATTGAACCTACCATGGTTTGTGTCATCAAGTGCGTAATCACCGTGCGTGACATAGTACGTGTAATTGCGTTGTCGATGACTTGAACCACATTAGCCTTACGCATTTTGCGAAAGTTTTCGCGCACTCGGTCGAATACCACGACTGATTCGTTCACAGAGTAACCCAACACCGCCAGCACAGCTGCAAGTACGGTTAAATTAAACTCCCATTGGAAAAATGCGAAGAAACCTAAAATAATCACCACGTCGTGCATATTGGCTATAATCGCCGCCACCGCAAAACGCCATTCAAAGCGCATCCACAAATAAAGCATGATGCCGACGCACACAAAAAACAGTGCTAAACCACCGTTTTCGTAAAGCTCGTCACCCACCTGCGCGCCGACCGATTCCACTCGACGAATTTCTGCTGAAGTATCTTCTTTCAGTAGTGCGGCTTTAACCTGCTCAGAGAGTTGTGAAACGGATAAGCCAGTTTTAGCGGGTAATCGAATCAGTACGTCGCGGCTGGAACCAAAGTTTTGTACGGTAGCTTCTTTCAAGCCAATGCTGTCGATGGCTTTGCGCACGCCATCAAGATTGGCTGCTTGTGGGTAATTGACTTCCATTACCGTGCCACCGGTAAAATCAACGCCAAAATTGAGGCCGCGAGTGGCTAAAAAGAAAATTGCCAGTACGAAAGTAATGAGTGAGATGGCCGTTGTCACCTTGCCATAACTCATAAACGGGATGTCGTTTTTAATTCTAAATAATTCCATAGATAGGCTCTTAAAAATTAGGCGCTAAAATTTTAGCCCTTGAAAATTTGACCAATCGCTAGATTGGCGATTTTGCGGCGATGGCCGTAAATCAAGTTAATAATGGCGCGTGAAACGAGCACAGCACTGAACATTGAAGTGAGAATGCCCAGCACGTGCACCACAGCAAAACCTTTAATCGGCCCTGTGCCAAACATAAACAATGCTAAACCGGCTATTAAAGTTGTTACATTGGAGTCTAAAATCGTGTCAAACGCTCGGTCGTAGCCTGCATGAATACTTGCTTGCGGCGTGTTGCCATTGCGTAACTCTTCACGGACGCGTTCATTAATCAGCACATTGGCATCAATCGCCATCCCGAGTGCAAGCGCAATCGCTGCCAAGCCTGGCAAAGTGAGCGTGGCTTGTAGCATGGATAAAATCGCCACGAGTAATAATAAGTTAACTGCCAATGCAGCGACTGAAACCGCACCAAAGACGACGTAATAAATCATCATCATGACGGCGATGGTGGCAAAGCCCCACAAGGTTGAGTGGATGCCGCGTTTGATATTTTCTTCGCCCATGCTAGGGCCAACGGTACGCTCTTCGACAATGTCCATCGGGGCGGCTAGCGCGCCAGCTCTTAATAAAAGTGCGACGTCAGTGGCTTCTTGTGTATTGGCCATGCCAGAAATTTGCACGCGCCCACCGCCAATTTCTTCGTTAATCACTGGTGCGGTGATGACCTCGGTACTGCCTTTTTCTACCAGCAAAATCGCCATGCGTTTGCCGACATTTTCACGCGTCACTTGTTGGAAAATACGCGCACCGCGAGCGTCCAATGTTACGTTGACCGTTGATCTGCTGGATTGTCCATCCACGCCAGGGCCTGCGCCAGTAATGTACTCGCCGGTTAACACCACATTTTTCTTCACAATGACTGGGCGACCATCACGGTCTTTAAACACCTCGTCACCCATTGGGGCTTGGCCTTTTTCTGCATTGGCAAGCGAAGCAGCGTCAGATTTTGCTTCATCGACTAACCGAATTTCCAACGTCGCTGTACGGCCTAAAATCTCTTTGGCTTTCGCGGTATCTTGTACACCCGGCAATTGGACAACAACACGGTCAGCACCTTGTTGCTGAATAATCGGCTCGGCAACACCTAGTTCATTGATTCTGTTGTGTAATGTTTGAATGTTTTGCTTGAGTGCAGCGTCTTGAATTTCTTTTTTCTCAACTTCGCTTAATGATGCGGTGAGTACCTTTTCTGAACCCTCATTTGAAGACTCTAATTTTAGGTTTGGATATTCTTTGGCAAGGGTTTTTTTCGCTTTCTCTAGCTGTGTCGCATCGCTAAAGCGGATTTTTACTTTGTCACCATCGCGCGAAATGCCGTTGTAGGACACGCGATCTTTGCGCAAAGTGAAGCGAAAGTCACCGACAAAACGTTCTGCAGCTTTGCTAAGCGCTGCTTGCATATCTACTTGCATTAAAAAATGTACGCCGCCGCGTAAATCCAACCCCAAATACATCGGTTTTGCACCAATGCCCAATAGCCAACCAGGCGTGCGGGAAAGTAAGTTAAGCGCAACGGTGTAATCTTTACCCAGTTTTGCTTGCAGTGCGTCTTTTGCACGGATCTGCGTATCGGTATTGGCAAAGCGCGCTTTTACGCCGCGGGCATCTAAATACACGCCGTCATAAGCAATTTTTTCTTGTTTAAAAATTTCTTCCACTTGACCTAATAAGCTTGAATCAAGCTTGGTGGTACTTTTAGCTGGCGTGATTTGCACTGCAGGTGATTCACCAAAAAAATTGGGTACGGTGTAAATCAGGCCAATCAATATCACGACAAGGATGGAAATATTTTTCCACAAGGGATAGCGGTTCATAAGAAGAATCTTTTAAGAAAAATTGAAGGTATCGAGCTGCAAAACCATAATTGAGTATGCATCATCTTTTTAGATGCTTTTGATCGTGCCTTTAGGTAATGCTGACTGAATGGCTTGTTTTTGCACTGAAATTTCAGTGTTCGCAGCGATTTCAACAGTGACGAAATTGTCGGTAACTTTAGTCACTTTACCAACAATGCCGCCACTGGTGACGACTTCATCGCCTTTTTGCAAGGCTGCAATCATTTCACGCTGTTCTTTTGCCGCTTTCATTTGCGGGCGAATAATCATGAAAAAGAACAGCACAAAAATCACCAATAATGGCAAAAAGCTCATAATTTCTGTTTGTGCAGAAGAGGCAGCATACGCGTTACTAATCAACATAGTAAAACCCTAGATATAAAAATAAAAACGCTCATTTTAGCATAGACCGGTAGAGATTAAAGGTGAGTATGTTGTCTTGGTTGTTTGCATATTCAACTTTATGGCTTTGGGAGAGGTTTTTAATCTACTTAGAGCATAACTTTAGCCAAAAAATGCACAGACTTCTTTGAGTAAACTTGCTTTGTATGCTCTTTGACATATGCTGGTTTACATATTGCGGCAGATTGTTTTTGACTATAAGCAAATTAGAATGAAATTACTAAAAAACGATGTCTTGACTATGTGTCAGAGATCAAAAATGTGAGGGAGTGTAGTTTCTATCACTTTGGAAGGAGACAAGTATGAAGATTGCGATACTAAGCTGTATGATATTTTTTTCAACCGTAGTACTAGCAGAAGATGCAAAACAAGAGGGTCAAGCTTGGGTTGGTGCGCGTGCACTGGTGATTGAGCAGGAAAAATCACCCACGCAGGATGCTTGGAGTACGGTTAAAGATCTTGAGATGAGTCAGTCTTGGCATTACGGTTGTCAAGATAGTGATGTGATTGTCGGACGTGAGCGACAAGATGGGTATGATTATTACTAAATTACTATGATCGATGTCTGTGTAATTTGCCCCAGTGCGTTTGTATGGCTGGGGCATTTTAATTTATGCGCTAAGCGTTGAACGTTTTCGTGCGAAATCTGCTTTAAAGACTTCGAATGTACCTTGCTCAATCGCGCTACGCATGCCTTGCATCAGCACCTGGTAGTAATGCAAATTGTGGATGGTGTTGAGTCGTGCGCCCAAAATTTCGCCTACTTTGTGCAAATGGTGCAAATACGCGCGCGTAAAATTGTGGCAGGTGTAGCAGTCACAATCAGCATCGAGCGGCCCAGTATCATTTTTATACGTGGCATTTTTAATTTTCACGTCACCATATTGTGTAAATAGCCAGCCATTGCGGGCGTTGCGGGTAGGCATCACGCAGTCAAACATATCAATGCCTTGGCTGACGGCTGCGACTAAATCTTCAGGTGTGCCCACACCCATTAAATAACGCGGTTTATTTTGTGGCATTTTAGGAGCGGTGTGCGCCAGAATGCGTAGCATGTCTTCTTTCGGTTCACCGACTGAAAGACCACCAATGGCATAGCCATCAAAACCGATGTCAGTTAAAGCGGCGAGAGAAATATCTCTTAAGTCTTCAAACATACCGCCCTGAATAATGCCAAACAATAGATTGTCGCTCTTAGCTACTGTGCTATTTTCATCTTCACGCTGATTTGGGTGCATCGTTTGGGGGATACTTTGATTTTGATAGATGTCAAACGCTTCTCGGCTACGGTTCGCCCAACGCAGGCTAAGTTCCATCGATTTTTTTGCTTCTGTATGCGTGGCTGGGTAAGGTGTACATTCGTCAAAAATCATGACGATGTCAGAATTGAGCACGCGTTGAATGCGCATGGATTCTTCTGGCGTTAAAAAACAGCTATCGCCATTAATGGGCGATTTAAACTTGACGCCTTCTTCCGAAATTTTGCGTAAATCCCCCAAGCTCCATACTTGAAAGCCGCCAGAATCCGTCAGAATCGGGCCATCCCAGCCCATAAGTTTATGCAAACCTTCATGCGCGGCAACCACTTCTAAGCCGGGACGCAACCATAGGTGAAACGTATTACCCAAAATAATATGCGCTTGGATTTCTTTGAGTTCTTGTGGCGACATGGCTTTGACGGTGCCATAAGTACCAACCGGCATAAATGCGGGCGTTTCAACATTGCCGTGCGGTAAATTTAACGTGCCGCGGCGCGCGAGGCCGTCTTGCGAATGAAGAGTAAATTGCATAAATCCAAGGTTAAATCTAGGGTGATTTTTATCGAGGCGCAATCATAGCACAGGCGGGTGATAAGCCATATAAATCCACAGCTTAAGCCAAGAAAGTTGTGAACACCGAGGCAAAACATCTTGTGTTATCCAACAAAACGGTTTTTATTTGCGGTAAACTTCTCAGGTCATTTTTATGAATGGTTAGAAAATGGTTGAAAAAACCCCTAGAACGCCACGCGCTCGCAAGACTTTAATTGATACGGATATTACTAAGCGAGGCATTTATTTGTTGCCAAACTTGTTTACCTCAGCGGCGTTGTTCGCAGGTTTTTTTGCGATTGTGCAGGCCATGAACGGCATGTTTGAGTTGGCAGCGATCGCCATTTTTATCGCGATGGTGATGGATGGGTTGGATGGTCGCGTGGCGCGAATGACCAATACGCAAAGTGCATTTGGCGCAGAATACGACAGTCTGTCTGACATGGTGTCGTTTGGTGTCGCACCAGCGTTGATTCTCTATATCTGGGCGCTCAAGCCGTTGGGTAAATTAGGCTGGCTGGCAGCGTTTTTTTATTGCGCATGCGCGGCGTTACGCTTGGCACGATTTAACACGAAATTAGAAGATAAAGATCAGGATAAACGCTTTTTTCAAGGCTTGCCGAGTCCGGGCGCTGCTGCTTGGTTGGCCGGTTTTGTGTGGGTTTCCTATGAGTATGGCGTGAGTGGTCGTGATGTATTTTTTGGCGTGCTGCAGTGGAAATGGATGGCGTGGGTGATCACCGTGTTTGCTGGTGCTTCTATGGTGAGTGATTTGCGTTTTTACAGCGGCAAAGATATCAACTTAAAACATAGCGTGCCGTTTATTGTGATTTTGGGCATTATGTTGGCGATTGTATTAATTTCTTATAGTCCACCTGAGGTGTTGTTTTTGGTCATGACCGTGTACGCCTTTTCTGGATATGTACTCTGGATCAGGGATTGGTTGAATATTAGAAAATCCAATGGTGCCGAGTGAAATTGAATAAATAAATCAATTTGATATGAAAATCAAAAGGTTAATTAAGCGTGAAGTACTTGCCAAAATAAGCGAAACAGATTAAATTTCAACCCATGCAAAATTCTAGGTCACATTACTCAACGCAAGCATCCGGCGCCTTCGCTCAGGTGTTGCCGCTTTTCGCTCTAAGCCTATCTCTGCGCTAGCGCGCAGACACTCTATTTTCCCCATTTTTATCGTTCTTTCCGCATGCAGCTTACAGCGCGAGCGGTGAGAGAATCATGTAGAATATTTAAGATTGATAGGTAAATTACAATGAACACCATGAACAATAATCAAATTATTATTTTTGACACCACATTACGCGATGGTGAGCAAAGTCCCGGCGCGGCAATGACCAAAGAAGAAAAAATCCGCATTGCACGCCAGTTAGAAAAATTAGGCGTTAACGTGATTGAAGCGGGTTTTGCCGCGGCTAGCCCGGGTGATTTTGATGCGATTTCTGAAATCGCCAAAATGATTAAAAATTCCACCGTTTGCTCCTTAGCGCGGGCGAGTGAGAATGATGTGCGCCGCGCGGGCGAGGCGATTAAACACGCTGCCAAAGGCCGTATTCATACGTTCATCGCCACCAGCAAAATCCACATGGAAAATAAACTCCGTATGACGAAAGACCAAGTGGTCGAGCGTGCCGTACAAGCCGTGAAATGGGCGTTGGAATACACCAATGACGTTGAGTTTTCAGCAGAAGACGCCGTGCGTTCAGAGGAGGATTTTTTAGTCCGCGTGTTTGATGCGGTGATTGAAGCTGGTGCAAAAACCATCAACGTGCCAGATACAGTGGGCTATAGCATTCCGGCTGTGTGGGGTGCGCGTATGGCGAATTTAATCAAACGTGTAAAAAACAGTGACAAAGTGGTGTGGAGTACCCATTGCCATAATGATTTAGGCATGGCGGTGGCAAACTCTTTAGCCGCGGTGATGAACGGCGCGCGCCAAGTCGAATGCACCATCAACGGCTTGGGCGAGCGCGCAGGCAATGCCAGCTTAGAAGAAGTGGTGATGGCGTTACGCACGCGTAAAGATATTTTTAATTTAGAAACCACGATTGATACGACGCAAATTGTGCCAACTTCAAAATTGGTTTCTACCATCACGGGTTACCCCGTGCAGCCAAATAAGGCGATTGTTGGCGCCAATGCGTTTGCGCATGAGTCTGGTATTCACCAAGATGGCGTGTTGAAACACCGTGAAACCTACGAAATTATGCGCGCGGAAGACGTGGGTTGGGGCGCGAATAAATTAACTTTAGGCAAATTGTCAGGTCGTAATGCGTTTAGATCACGCTTACGTGAGTTGGGGATTGATTTAGGCTCTGAAGATGCGTTAAACGTCGCGTTTGCACGGTTTAAAGATTTGGCTGACAAAAAATCTGAAATTTTTGACGAAGATTTACATGCCTTGGTGAGCGACGAATTTGTGCATGAAACGAATGAGCATTTTAAATTAGTCTATTTGCAAGTGGCCTCGCAAACTGGCGAAACCCCACACGCGGTGATTACTTTATCTGCTGATGGCATTGAACAACGTGCAGAATCCAATGGCGGCGGTCCTGTGGATGCTGCCTTTAAAGCAATTGAAATCATGGTTCAAAGTGGTGCGGAATTGCTCTTGTACTCTGTGAACAACATTACCAGTGGAACCGATGCGCAAGGTGAAGTAACGGTGCGTTTAGCAAAAAATGGCCGCATTGTGAACGGACAAGGCGCAGATACGGATATTGTGGTTGCGTCTGCTAAAGCGTACTTAAATGGGTTGAATAAGTTGCATGATAAGGCCCAAAAACTTAACCCACAAGTTTAGTTCTTCGTAAAATCGGCCAAATACTTTGTTGCTTTTCGCTTGCCGTGCTACAGCACTGTCTGCGCTTAAGCGCCTTGTCTTTGGTCGATTTAGCTGAAGTAATCTTTGATGTATTCAATCATAAAGCGCGCACATTCGTTGATCGCGACAGTGAGTAAAATTTCTTTAACTTTGTTAAGTGTCGGTTTGTCCATTTAATTCGTTCCTTATAGTCATTTGCTACAAAGAACATTTTGGTTTTGCCACTTGTAATGCGTTAGTCATACATGCTTTCTAAAAAACAAACTCTTTTAATCGTTGCCAGCCTTTTTTGTACCTATTTTTTCTGGGGCTCGACTTACCTCGCGATTAAATTTGCTATAGAAAGCTTTCCGCCATTTTTAATGGTGGGCGTGCGCTTTACGGTTGCTGGCTTGCTGCTGTTTGTCGTGATGCGTTTTTTTGGTGCGCCAAATCCTAATCTTGTTGAGTGGCGAAATTCAGCGATGATTGGGTTTTTATTGCCGGTGCTTGGCAACGGTACGGTCACGCATGTGCAGCAAACGGTATCTTCCAGCATCGCAGCGCTTTCTATTGCAACTGCGCCGATTTGGATGGCGATTTTCTCTTCGCTTTGGGGGCATAAAATTACCAAGCGAGAGTGGTTGGGTGTCGCCATTGGTTTTGTTGGTATTATGTTGCTGAATTTGCGCGGCAGCCTGCAAGGGGATTGGTTAAGTGCTTTATTACTGATGTTTGCGGCGGCAAGTTGGTCGTTTGGTTCGGTCTGGAGTAAGCACTTACAGCTGCCTAAAGGGTTGGTCGGCGCAGCTTGCCAAATGTTATGTGGCGGCGTGATTGCCTTTTTGTTTAGTATGGGTGCGGGGGAAATGTGGCCCCTAGAAATCTCATCCCGTTCATGGGGCGCGATGATTTTTATGATATTTTTAGGCTCAATCGTGACGTACTCTGCTTTTCAATGGCTACTAAAAAATGTGCGCCCATTGGTTGCCAGCAGCAATACATTTATCAATCCAATCGTCGCGTTTATTGCCGGTGTTTTGTTTGCGGGCGAAACCATACACGCGACAGAATATGTGGCGCTGGCAGTGATTTTAGTTGGCGTGTTTTTAGTATTAAGTGCAAATGGTAAAGAAAAAGTATGAAGCAAAATTTAGCCTTATTTGATTTGGACAACACGCTACTCGCGGGAGACAGTGATTACAACTGGAGTATTTTTTTAATCGGTGAAGGGTTGTTGGATGAGAAAACGCACCACGATCGTAACGAACAGTTTTACCAAGACTATAAAAACGGCACCTTAGATATTTATGCCTTTTTAAAATTTCAGTTGCAGCCGCTGGCGCAACATCCTAAAAAATTTTTAGATGAACTGCACAAAAAATATATGGAAAAAGTCATTCGCCCGATGATGACGCAAAAAGCACAAGACTTGGTAAATCAACACAAAGCCAATGGCGACTTGTGCGTAGTGATTACCGCGACCAATAGTTTTGTCACCAAACCCATTGCTACGGCTTACGGCATTGAGCATTTGATTGGCACCGACCCTGAGATGGTGGATGGCGAATACACAGGTGGTGTGAGTGGCGTACCGAGCTTTCAAGAAGGCAAAGTCACACGTATTAATGCATGGCTGGCAGAGCGCGGTAAAAAATTAGCAGACTTTGAAAAAAGCTATTTTTACAGTGATTCGCACAACGATTTGCCGCTGATGAAGTTAGTCACCAACCCTGTTGCGGTGGATGCGGATGAAAAATTAACAGCTTTTACTATGGCGCAGCATTGGCAGCAAATAAGTTTGCGAAGCTAGCAATCCTAAAAACGAATAACTAGTGCCGTTGTTAGGATTGTATTGTTGTCAGTGAGCGAAGCTCCGCCTTTTTCAAACACACTATCACGGCTATCCATTTTTTTGAGTTCTGTGCGAAAGGTCGCAAACTCAGCAAATTTGTAATCCAAATTGATTGAGTACCCCGTAGTCTGGAAGCCATTTTCTGTGTCTGTGCTAATAATCACGCCATGTTTGTCGTGAAAATGCTCAAAGCGACCGGCAAAACTTAATTTGTCCGAGTAACTATATCTAACAACTACAGTAGGGCTAAACCAAACATTGTAATCATCACTAGAAGGTTTCGATTGCTCTGCGCCAATGTCAAAAGCTGCAATCAAGCTCCATTGGTCATTTAGCGATATTTGGGCATACAAATCATGAAAATAACGCATTTGTCGTTCTGCATCTGATTTATCGTTGCCAATAAAAGAGCTGCTGTTGATGGTAATTTTGTCATTTGGTTTATAAACAATTTGATGCCCAATTGATGGCGTTGTGTTGCCATCTGGACGATGAATACGTTGCCAACCAGTCAATAAAAGCCCACTGGTTGTCCATTTCCCGTCTGCGCTTGAGTAACTAATTTTGCACCTGTTTCAAAATATGGCGAACTTTCTGCCATCAAGCTGCGTGTTAATGTCCAGTTGTCTAAGCCAACTGCACTTTCAAACCCTAAGTGTGAAGGCATGATGCCAACATCTAGCCAAATGTCGTGTTGTTCAGATAATTTAATGCCAGCATTTACCTCAAAAATATTACGTAGTCCGTGAGCTTCAGCCGCATAATTGCTACGCATATATGTGCCAGAACCTAAAGCTAAGTTGCCTCGAACTCGGCTGGATTGAAAAGCAGCTTTTACCATTGCCAAATTAATTGCAGGATGCTGTGCAGTATCATGATTGAAGATAAAACTAGGACGTCTATGGTCTGAATGATCGTTAAAGTCTTCACCATAGTAAGCTTCTATATACCCACTCCATTGCACTACATTTTCTGCATATGTATTTATTGGCAACAAAGTAAGTAAAGTGGGTAGGGTGAGTTTCTTAAAAGTTAGCTTGGTTTTACATTTCATGTTGTGAGTAAAATTGCTAATAGTGTGACGCATCATAGTCATTAAAAGTGTGAGGGATCACGCTTGGAGAGTGAATTTGTCAACTGCTTTGCAAAAATTATTGATTTATGCAGCATTATGCTAGTTGACAAAGTTAGCGGTGCAAGATTACCTGCAAAATAAATCTTGAGCCCACATAGGCGAGTAAAAGCAATACAAAGCCTGCCAACGTCCAACGGATGGCCTTCATGCCGCGCCAGCCGTAGCGATAACGCCCAAATAACAAGCTTGCGTAAATTAACCAACTGGCGATTGAAAAAATGGTTTTGTGGTTGAATTGCGCAGCTTTGCCAAAAATTTCTTCAGAAAAAACCATGCCGCTCAAGAGTGTGAACGTGAGCAAAACAAAACCGATACTAATCACACGAAAAAGTAAGGTTTCCATTACCATGAGTGGGGGGGAATCGGGCAGTTTTACCCAAGTGTGTTGATGATGCAGGCTACGCTCTGCAACCGCCATTAACAGTGCGTGCAGCGTTGCGAAAGTGAATAGGCTGTAAGCGAGCATGGCGATAACAATATGCGCGACAAAAATCGGCTCTGTGGTGTCTGGCAAAAAATGGTCAGTGGAAAAAAATGCAGGGAGCAAGGCTGCGACTGCCGCCGGTGGTAAAACAAATGCTTGTAAACTGGTGAGTTGGTGTGTGAGGTCGGCCAGCCAGTAAATCAGCACGGTGAGCCAAAAAATGGCAGAAATCGCATTAAAAAACCCTAAATTAAATTCATGGGCAAAAATCGCTTGGTATAACAAACCGCCATGCAAAATAAGCGCAAGCGTAATCATCGCGCTGTGTAATTTGAGCGATTGCGTCTTGTTGTCAGATTTTGCGGCTCGCCAAAAATCAACCGCTACAGCCAGATAAATAAAAGCTACTACGAAATAAGGCAAAATTGTTGTCGTGTCCATGACTCAATTATGGCGTAAAAATGCATAAAACTTAATAGCTTGATGTAAAATTGCGCATCTTAAATCCTCAATAGATCAACCGAAAATGCTTGAAAACTTAACCGACCGCTTGCAAGGCGTGATTAAAAATTTACGCGGTCAAGCGCGATTAACGGAAGAAAATATTGCCGATGCAATGCGTGAAGTCCGTATGGCCTTACTTGAGGCGGATGTTGCCCTGCCCGTGGTGAAAGAATTTATTGCGCAAGTTAAGCAAAAATCCCAAGGTCAAGAAGTGCTCAAAAGCCTAACACCCGGCCAAGCGGTGATTGAAGTGGTGCATAACGAACTCGTTGCTTTGATGGGGCAGGCGAATGTAGGCTTAAATTTGGCCGCCGTGCCACCGGCAATTATTTTGATGGCGGGCCTGCAAGGTTCTGGTAAAACCACGACTTCAGCAAAGTTGGCAAAATTACTCAAAGAGCAAAAAAAGAAAGTGCTGCTTGCAAGTGCGGACGTTTATCGCCCCGCTGCGATTACGCAGTTGCAAACTTTAGCTAAGCAACTCGATGTGGACTGTTTTGATAGCAACGCTGATCAAAAACCGTTGGATATTGCTAAGTACGCATTGGACTCCGCCAAACGCGGTTATTACGATGTGCTGATTTTTGACACCGCTGGCCGTTTAGGGATTGATGAAGCGATGATGTCAGAAATCAAGGCGTTGCATGCGCAACTCAATCCAGTCGAAACATTGTTTGTGGTGGATGCCATGCAAGGTCAGGATGCTGTGAATACCGCCAAAGCGTTTGGCGACACCTTACCTTTAACTGGTGTTGTGTTGACAAAATTAGATGGCGACTCTCGCGGTGGTGCTGCGCTTTCTGTGCGCCATGTCACGGGCAAGCCAATCAAATTTATTGGTGTCAGTGAAAAAGTGGATGGTTTAGAACCATTTTATCCAGAACGCATGGCTTCACGCGTACTTGGTATGGGCGATGTGCTGGGTTTGATTGAGCAAGCCCATAAAAATGTCGATATGGCAGAAGCGCAAAAGCTCGCTGACAAAGTGAGGTCTGGCAAAAATTTTGATTTGGAAGATTTTAAAACTCAAATGGTACAAATGAGAAAACTTGGCGGCATGGGCGCACTGATGGACAAGATGCCAAGTCAAGTGGCTGGTATGGCTGCAAAAGTCAATCCTGACGACGCGGATAAAAGTTTGCGCCGAATTGAAGGCGTCATTAACAGCATGACACCGCTTGAACGCCGCAAGCCTGACATTATCAAAGCGACACGCAAAAAACGCATTGCCGATGGTGCAGGCGTACAGGTGCAAGAAGTGAACCGTATTCTCAAACAGTTTGAAGAAGCGCAAAAAATGATGAAAATGTTCAGTAAAGGTGGCATGGCAAAAATGATGCGCGGCATGGGCGGCATGATGGGCGGTAAACTGCCTTGGATGCATTAGGGTAGATTGTTTAGGTGAGTAACAAAAAACGTCATTGTCAATTAAATTTTTAACGAAATTTTTCAACTATTTTAAAATTTACCGTTGACCAATACGCGAGTTTCTAGCATAATCTCGCGCTTTCGTAAGTAATCGAACTCGATTTAAAAAGACAGTTAGATGCATACAATGGGGTGTTAGCTCAGCTGGTAGAGCAGCGGACTTTTAATCCGTTTGTCGTGGGT
>CAZAEN010000007.1:0-171708 GCA_964484105.1 uncultured Methylophilaceae bacterium | reverse complement strand
CAATCGTGCCTACGTTAACGTGCGGTTTGGTCCGTTCAAATTTACCTTTTGCCATTGCTGATTCCTTTACAAAATTTTATTAACCATAAGTTTTATTAAAATTAATAAAACTTGTACACAATTTAATTTACCACTACTTTTTTACTACAAACACAAATGAGTCATGGTGCCCATGGCGGGAATCGGACCCGCGACCTCTCCCTTACCAAGGGAGTGCTCTACCACTGAGCCACATGGGCGCTTGCATCACTCAACGCCGTGCAATTATCAGCCCTGCAAACTCATGTTTGGAGCGGGCGACGAGGCTCGAACTCGCGACATTCAGTTTGGAAAACTGAAGCTCTACCAACTGAGCTACACCCGCGCATCCATCATAACTACCACAACGCCATTTGGCTCATACCGCTTTTGCAACACCAAGTAAACTTGGGCAATCTTAATATTAAATACTTTGGTGGAGGGGGAAGGATTCGAACCTTCGTACTCTGAGAGAACGGATTTACAGTCCGTCGCCTTTAACCACTCGGCCACCCCTCCAAACCGAACCCGCGATTATGCTGAAAATTTGACTGGCTGTCAAATGTATAAAAGGGTATACGTACGAGAATTTGGTGCCGGATGTCGGAATCGAACTGACGACCTTCGCATTACAAGTGCGCTGCTCTACCAACTGAGCTAATCCGGCTTAAATCGAGTTGCGTATTATACTAACTTTTTTATAAAAGTTAAGTTACTTTACGACTTTTAATGTGGGTTTTTTGTGATTTTTCCCAGCGATTTCAATTTGTGTCTCTTTTTTGTCACTATTTTCAACTGAATTCAGTGGTTTGATTGCATCCGCTCGATCAAGAAGCATCTCTTCTAGTTGAAAATACATGCCTTGGTTGTTTTCTCGTGCAAATATTCCTTTAATAGCACTCATCGGGATAAATAAATCATGCGAGATACCGCCAAATCTTGCAGAAAATGTGACTTGGTCATTTTGAATTAGCAGACCTTTAGTTGCCGTGTAACTCAAGTTAAGCACGATCTCACCTTGTTTCACATAGCCCATTGGCACGATCGTTTGCGGATTCACAACCACCATTAGTAATGGTGTGAGGTAGTTATCCACACACCACTCGTGAATAGCGCGCACCAAATATGGTTTTGTTGAGATCAGCGCCGCCATGACCAGTTAGACGCGCATTGCTTTCTCAGACGGTGTCATTGCATCTGCATACAATGGTCTTGAGAAAAGTCGCTCCGCATATTTCAAGAGTGGTGACGCTTGATTAGGCAATTTAATCCCATAGTGATTTAAACGCCACAAGAGCGGCGTTACGGCCACATCCAACATAGAATAATCATCGCCCAAAAGATAACTTTGCTTGGTTAAAATTGGCACAAGGTAAATCGTCAAGTTGTCGGCAATTGCTTTACGGGCAACCTCTACCTTTTGCTCGTCGCCAGACTCAATATCCGCAATATGACTGAACAGACCTCTTTCAAACTCATGCAGATACAATCTTGCACGCGCGCGCATCACTGGCTCAGGTGGCATCAACTGTGGGTGCGGGAAGCGCTCATCAATATATTCATTGATAATATTGGCCTCAGACAAGACTAAATCACGCTCTACCAACACAGGCACTTGATTATAAGGATTAATAACCGCCAAATCTTCAGGCTTATTTGCAAGATCTACATCGATAACTTGAAAATCCATGCCCTTTTCAAACAAAACAATCCGACAACGATGGCTATAGGGATCTACCGTCCCAGAATATAAAGTCATCATTAATGTACGTCCCTCCAATAAGCTTTTTTCAATTTATAAGACAACACTGTCAGCAGCGCTAAGAATATCAACACAAACCAACCGAGTTGATGGCGTGTTTGCTTTGCTGGCTCCGCCATAAATGCCATAAAATTGGTCAAATCTGCCACAGTTGCATCATATTCAACTAGCGACATCTTGCCGGGTTTATGCAACTCTAACTTGTGCGTTTCGTGATTCATCACCTGCTCACCCTGCAACTCATACAAAATGTGCGGCATACCCACCTTATCGAACACAGTATTGTTCCAACCAGTTGGGCGTGTATCATCACGATAAAAACCACGCATATAGCTGTACACCCAATCAGCGCCACGCGCGCGCACTTCTACCGACAAATCTGGCGGCGCAGCGCCTAACCATTTCTTGGCATCATTTTTATCCATCGCCACTTTCATGGTGTCGCCCACCTTTTCACCTGCAAACAATAAATTTTCTTTGATTTGCATTTCGGTTAAGCCAATTTCTAGCAAGCGGTTATAGCGCATGTAATTCGCACTATGACAATTTAAGCAATAATTCACAAAAATTTTGGCGCCACGCTGCAAAGACGCTTGGTTTGATGGATCGATCGGCGCTTTATCCAAGGCAACCTCGGTATTCGCTAGCGCAGTATTGACCGACAGGAACGCACCCAGCATCCAAACCGGCAGAGTACGAATAACTGCAAAATTTTTTATCATTTCGTATAGTTTCATTTGTTTTTTCCTGTCATTACATGGTTACACGCTCAGGAACGGGCAGTGTTTTATCTTTTTTAGTGTACCAAGGCATCAGCACAAAGAACGCAAAGTAAACCGCGGTGAACACTCTCGCCACAACGGTTGCGCGATCAGCGCCACCAATAATTGGCATTGCTGCATCAAATTGCCCCCATATATTTGATGGCACGGTGCCCAAATAACCCAACACCAAAAAGCTCACCACAAATGCAGCCAACCATTTTTTGTAGAGCGCCCCGCGATAACGAATTGACTTGACAGGACTTTTATCCAACCAAGGCAAGAAAGCAAAGGCCACAACAGAAAGCCCCATCGCCGCAACACCGGGGAATTGCGAATTTAAGATTGGTGGGATTGCACGCAAAATAGAGTAGTAAGGCGTGAAATACCAAACTGGTGCAATATGCGGCGGCGTTTTCAGTGGATCAGCCGGAATAAAGTTATTGGCTTCCAAGAAATAACCACCCATTTCCGGCGCAAAAAAGATAATGACCGTAAACACAATCAAGAATACTGACACGCCAAACACATCTTTCACGGTGTAATAAGGGTGAAATGGGATACCATCCAGCGGTATGCCAGTCTCTTTATTTTTAAGTTTCTTGATTTCCACACCATCGGGATTATTGGAACCAACTTCGTGTAAAGCGATCAAGTGCGCCACTACCAAGCCTAGCAACACCAAAGGTAAGGCAATCACGTGGAAAGCGAAAAAACGATTCAAGGTTGCATCAGAAACCAAATAATCACCACGCAACCACTCTGACACATCTGGGCCAATAAAAGGAATGGCTGAAAAGAGGTTAACAATCACTTGCGCACCCCAGTAAGACATTTGCCCCCAAGGCAACAAGTAGCCAAAAAACGCCTCGCCCATCAAGCAAAGAAAAATCGCTACGCCAAATAACCAAATAAGCTCTCTCGGATCACGATAAGAACCATAAATGACACCACGGAACATATGCATATACACCACCACAAAAAACATGGAAGCGCCAGTGGAGTGCATATAACGAACCAGCCAACCCCAAGGTACATCACGCATAATATATTCCACAGAACCGAACGCCAAATCAGCATCTGGCTTATAGTGCATGGTTAAGAAGATGCCTGTTAAAATTTGCAGCACCAACACTAACAGTGCCAGCGAACCAAAAAAGTACCAGAAATTAAAGTTTTTCGGTGCGTAATATTCCGTCAAATGCGCCTTAACATTGCTGGTGAGCGGAAAGCGCGCATCGACCCAGTCGAGACCGCAACTCATCATTTGTGAAATAGTTGATTGTTTTTTATCTGCCATTTTCTAAGCCTCTTCCGTATCCACGCCAATCAACAAAGTATTGTCGCTTAAATATTTATGGGGTGGCACAACTAAGTTGGTCGGCGCTGGAGAGCCTTTGAACACGCGACCAGCTAAGTCAAATTTGGAGCCATGGCATGGGCAGAAAAAACCACCATCCCAAGCACCACCCATATCGCCACCCTTTTGCATCTTCTCAGAAGGAGAGCAGCCCAAGTGTGTACAAATGCCTACAATCACGGCGATGTTAGGCTTAATTGAACGATTAGCATTTTTACAGTAACCTGGCTGTTGTGACGTTTCATCACAGCCCGGGTCTGTGAGTTGTTCATCATTTTTTGCCAAGTCAGCTAACATTTCTTCGGTACGATTAATGATCCAAACAGGTTTACCACGCCACTCGGCCGTCATCATCTCACCAGGCTTGACTTTACTAATATCGACTTCCACTGGCGCACCTGCTGCTTTTGCGCGCTCACTAGGTGTCATACTCTTCACAAACGGTACGGCAACTGCAACTGCACCCACCGCGCCGACTGCCGACGTAGCAATTAAAAAATTACGTTTTTCCAAATCAATCGCAGCTTGTTCATTGGGCTGCGTTTGATCCAAAGCCTGATTTTGCGCGTTTTGATGATCTGCCATGCTTGCCTCGTGATCCTAAGTGAATATATTTTTATGAGTGGGAATTACAGCGAAAAGAAAACTCATCTGCCATCGCTCATCTTTAAGACAAGAGATTGGATATAAAAATATCCATCATCACATCTTAAATGAGCACGCCAACACTCAATCGGCAGAATTGTACAATTTATTGCACCTTATTTAAAGCTTTATTTGATAAGTGTTTGATATAAAACAACTATACGGGATTATCAATTTCAACATAGATATGTTCTATAGCAAAACGTTCCGCTAAATGTTGTCCTAGCGCTTTAACACCATATCTTTCTGTTGCATGATGTCCGGCCGAGAAATAAGTAATGTCGCATTCTTGGGCAATATGCGTCGTCTGCTCTGAAATTTCTCCACTGATATAAGTATCCGCGCCCAACGCTAATGCAGTTTGCAAATACCCCTGTGCTGCGCCGGTACACCAGGCAATGGTTTGAATTTTTTTCTCTTGCGGCCCAACTATCATTGGAACACGTTGCAACTTTAGCTGAAGTAGTGAACAAATTTCATTCACAGCGACAGGTGCTGGCAACCTAGAGTGGGCGATCAAATTATTTTTACCTGCAAAACCATCTATGGGAAGCCCTAGCACTTGGCCCAACTGCGCATTATTGCCTAGCACCGGATGTGCATCTAACGGCAAATGATAGGCCATGAGGTTAATGTCATGTTTAAACAACGCCTGTATACGTTTTTTTTCATGCCAACAATGCATTCATCTTCACCTTTCCAAAAATAACCATGATGCACCAGCACCGCATCGGCTTCCAGCTTAATCGCCGCATCAATCAAGGTTTGGCATGCGGTCACCCCTGTCACAATTTTTCTAATTTCATTTTTACCCTCGATTTGCAAGCCGTTTGGCGCATAATCTTCAAAAAGATTAACCTGTAACAATTCGTTGATATAGTGTAGAAGCGCATTTCTGGCGACCATGACTCAAGCCTTTTACCCATTGAATTTAAGTATAATGGCCGCATATTAGCGCTATATTGCAACTTCGCACAGTTTAGTTTTTCGCAGGCTTTTCACTATGCTCAAAAAATTATGGCTCACATTCGCACAAGCAGCGACAATTTGCTTCGCAGTCGTATTGGCGATCCGCACGATTGAGCCGGAATTTCCACAAAACCTCATTCAGAAAAAAACACCGATTCTGATTAAGCAAGTTGAAGCGCAAGGGCAACCAACAACCACACAAGCAACGCCGCTCTCAACTTATCGGAATGCTGTTCAAAAAGCCATGCCAGCAGTAGTGAACATTTACACTTCAAAAAAAGCAGCGGTCAACCCACATCAAAAATATTTTAATGATCCACTGTTTCGCCATTTTTTTGGTGACCAGCTTGATGAAGAACCAGAAACTCAACTTGAAAATAGTTTGGGTTCAGGCGTGGTTATAAGCGAAGACGGCCTCATTATAACTAACCATCACGTAATCGCTTCCGCAGATGAAATTGAAGTCGCGCTTTCTGATGGCCGAAAACTTACCGCGAAAATTGTTGGCACTGACCCCGAAACTGATCTTGCATTAATTAAAGTAACCGCTGCATCATTACCTGCCATTACCTTTGCCAGCGCAGAAAAACTTAATATCGGTGACGTGGTACTCGCGATTGGTAACCCGTTTGGCGTTGGTCAAACGGTGACTCAAGGGATTGTCAGTGCGCTGGGGCGCAACCATTTGGGCATTAACACTTTTGAAAATTTTATCCAAACCGACGCATCCATTAACCCAGGCAACTCTGGCGGCGCGTTGATTGATAGCAATGGCGATTTGGTCGGCATTAACAGCGCGATTTATTCACGCGATGGCGGCTCGATGGGCATTGGTTTCGCCATCCCAATTAGCATTGCACAACAAGTTATTGAGCAAATCTCTTCTAACGGGAATGTAACGCGCGGCTGGATTGGTATTGAGGCACAAGATTTAACACCAGAACTTGCGGAATCTTTTAAGTTAAATTCAAATCAAGGCACCTTGATTGCTGGCGTATTGCGTAACAGCCCTGCAGACAAAGCCGGACTGAAACCCGGCGACATTTTATTAGCGATCGATAATAAACCGGTGTTTGATAGCGGCAGTATGTTGAACCTGATTGCTACACTCAAGCCAAATCAAGAGAGCATGGTGAAAGTGTATCGTGAAGGAAAAACCGTTGAAGTGCTTGTATCAATCGGTACACGCCCAAAACCTGCGGAGCGGCAATAAAAAAATGACTAGCGGTTATCTGGTAGAATTTTTTGCTCTTTAGCCATCAAGGCCGAGACGAGAATCCCCAACTCGTAAAGTAGCCAAATCGGAACCGCCAGCATAAATTGTGAAATAATATCTGGCGGTGTAAAAATCGCCCCAATCACAAACGCGCCGACTATCACATAACCACGCGCTTCTTTTAGCGCTGCCACCGTTACCCAGCCAAAGCGCACAGCAAGCACCACCGCAATTGGCACTTCAAAGGCAATCCCAAACGCAAAAAATAAAGTTAAGACGAAATCGAGATACTCGCCTATATCAGTCATCACAGCCACACCTTCTGGCGCGGTGCCGACAATAAAACCAAAGACGACTGGAAACACAAGGAAAAATGCAAACGCCATACCGCACAAAAATAAGAAGCAACTTGAAATAATCATGGGTACCATCAGTTTTTTCTCATGCGCATATAAACCCGGTGCAATAAATGCCCAGATTTGATACAGCGTATGCGGCAGTGAAACTAAAAAGGCCGCCATCATGGCAACTTTCATTGGCACAAAAAACGGTGTAGTAACAGAGGTCGCAATCATTTGACCGCCGGCTGGCAATTGGCTCATGAGCGGCGTGGCAAGGTAGGCGTAAATTTTGTTGGCAAACGGAAAAAACGCGATGAACACTAAGATAAACCCAACCACACTCCGCAACAACCGATCACGCAACTCAATCAGATGTGAGACAAAATTTTCTGTCGGGGTCATGATAATTTTTTTTAGTGTTTGGTGTGGTGAGTACAGTAAGTTTAGCGAGCTAAGAAACATTCTTGGAAATTTTCTTAGCCCGTTTGGTCACTGGCTTTTTAGCTTCTTGAGTACTGGCTGGCTCAACGATGGGTTCTGAAATCACATCCTCTTGCAGCTTTCCTACTGAAACCTGCGCATCTTCTACAGTACGGCGCACCTTTTGCTCTGCCACCGCGGCAGCCGCCTGAATTTCAGTCTGCAATTGCTGCAGACCCTCAAAGCGCGTTTCACGGTTCACTTCCTCTTTGACTTGCGCGACATAGCGCTGCATGCGGCCGCTAATCGCACCAAGTGTACGCGCAACTTTTGGCAATTTTTCCGGGCCAATCACGATCAACGCAACCACGGCAATGACCAACAACTCAGAAAAGGAAACGTCAAACATTATGAAGATTCAAACACAAAACTACTGTTTTGACTTTTCTTTCACTTCACCTTCTATGGTATCGGTGTTATCCGGTTTACTAATTTTCTCAGGCGAACCTTCTTCGCTCATCGCGTCTTTGAAATTTTTCACGGCACCGCCAACATCAGAGCCGATATTTTTCATTTTTTTCGTGCCAAACACCAAAATCACAATGACTAATACAATCAACCAATGCCAAATACTGAACGAACCCATATTATCTCTCCGCGAAAATCTTCATTAAAACTTAAGTTTTAGGTAAATGCGAACCACCACCAAACACGTGCATATGAATATGAAAAACCTCTTGGCCGCCTTCACGCCCAGTATTAATCATGGTACGAAAGCCATTTAATCCTTGCTCTTTCGCCAATTTCGGCGCGAGCAAGAGCATTTTTCCCAGTAATGTTTGATGAGTGGCCTCGCAACTCGCCAAGCTTTCCACATGCAGTTTTGGCACAATCAAAAAGTGTACCGGCGCAATGGGATGAATATCATGAAAAGCAATCACGTCATCATCCTCATATACTTTTTTGGAAGAAATATCACCTTTGACAATTTTGCAAAAAATACAGTCTGTACTCATTTTATTTTGCCTAATTACTTTTCTCTGTTAGCCTTTTCAGCTAAGCCAGATAAGCCTTCACGTCTCGCTAATTCATTCAGCACGTCTTCAGGTTTTAATCCAGCATTCGCCAACATAATTAACGTGTGAAACCATAAGTCAGCGGTTTCATAAATAATTTCTTCTTTGTTACCATTTTTCGCGGCAATGATAGTTTCAGCCGCTTCTTCACCCACTTTTTTAAGGATACTATCGATGCCCTTGCTATACAATTTAGCCACGTAAGACGAAGTTGGATCGGCAGCTTTACGCGCCTCCAACAATTCCGCCAAACGATTCAACACATCTTGCATCTCATTCGCACCTATTTTTTTTGGTAAATTTCATTCGGGTTTTTAATCACCGCTTGGTCAATTTTCCACTCAGATTTATTGTCTAGCTTGCGGAAAAAGCAGCTTTCGCGTCCAGTATGGCATGCGATGCCTCCGACTTGCTCAATTTTTAACAGCACCACGTCAGCGTCACAATCTAAACGAATTTCGTGCACAATTTGCGTATGGCCAGATTCCTCACCCTTGCGCCACAACTTATTGCGCGAGCGAGACCAATAGACGGCTTGCCCAGTTTCCACGGTAAGTTTGAGCGCCTCTTGATTCATCCAAGCAAACATCAAAATGGTTTGGCTATCAAAAGCTTGCGCAATCACGGGCACCAGGCCGAGATCATCAAACTTAACCTCATTGAGCCAATTCATTGTCGCACTTCTATCCCGTGTTGCGCCATATAATCTTTGGCCTGTTTTACCGTGTACTCGCCGTAGTGGAAAATACTAGCCGCCAGCACCGCATCTGCGCCACCTTCTTTAATGCCATCTACTAAGTGCTGTAAATTACCAACGCCACCTGAGGCTATCAATGGCACCTCAACAGCATCGGAAATCGCGCGATTAAGGGGATTGTTAAAGCCAATTTTTGTGCCATCGCGATCCATACTAGTGACCAGCAACTCACCTGCACCTAGACTCACCATTTTCTTTGCCCACACCACTGCGTCTAATCCGGTAGGTTTACGTCCGCCATGGGTAAACACTTCCCATTCAAATGGCTGATTCTCTACTTTTTTCGCATCAATAGCGACCACAATACACTGCGAGCCAAATCTTGCTGCTGCATCTGCCACCATTTGTGGATTAAGGACTGCTGTTGTATTAATGCTAACTTTATCCGCGCCCGCATTCAATAAACGCCTAACATCCTCTACTTGCCGCACACCGCCACCCACTGTTAATGGAATAAAGACTTGTGATGCAACTTCTTCAATAATGTGCAAAATCAAGTCACGATCATCTGAACTCGCGGTGATATCCAAAAAAGTCAGCTCATCCGCGCCTTGATCATCGTAGCGTTTGGCAATTTCCACCGGATCACCGGCATCACGTAACTCCAGAAAATTCACCCCTTTGACCACACGTCCATTGGTCACATCTAAACAAGGGATAATCCTTTTCGCTAAACTCATGCTTGGCTTAACTCATCGGCCAAATCTTGCGCATCAGCAAAATCCAACGTGCCCTCATAAATTGCACGGCCAGTAATCGCGCCGATCACACCCTCGGATTCCACCGCACAAAGTTTTCGTACGTCCTCCAAATTCGTGAGGCCTCCAGAGGCAATGACCGGAATGGTCAGCGCCTGTGCCAATGCCACAGTTGCCTCAATATTCACACCACTAAGCATGCCATCACGACCAATATCCGTATAAACAATGGAGTTCACACCATAATCTTCAAATTTTTTGGCAAGATCTATCACGTCGTGTCCAGTTAATTTTGACCAACCATCTACTGCCACTTTGCCATCTTTTGCATCCAGCCCAACGATAATCTGCCCTGGAAACGCGTAACAAGCCTCGTGCAAAAAACCGGGATTTTTCACGGCTGCTGTACCGATAATCACGTAGCTAATGCCGTCATCCAAATAACGCTCAATGGTATCCAAATCACGAATGCCGCCGCCAAGCTGAATTGGAATATCGCCACCCACCGTCTTCACGATAGATTTAATAGCGGCTTCATTCACCGGTTTACCAGCAAATGCACCATTTAAATCTACTAAATGCAGACGTCGCCCGCCCGCATCAACCCAATGTTTCGCCATTGCGGCTGGGTCCTCTGAAAATACGGTTGATTCTTCCATCAACCCCTGTTTTAGCCTAACACAATGGCCATCTTTTAAATCAATTGCAGGAATAAGTAACATACGCTAAACAAAAAAATAGAAAATTGACGTACCCAATAAACGGCGGATTAATGAAAAAATGAATGCAATAAAATTATTTTTTGATTACTGGATTCCAGTGAACAAAATTACGCAATAGCTGTAAGCCTGCATCAGCACTTTTTTCAGGATGAAACTGTACTGCAAAGAGGTTGTTATGGGCAATAGCGCTAGTGAAGTGCTTTGGATATTCGCTATAACCAGATTCCAATGATGCGTCTTGCGGCTCAACATAGTAGCTATGCACATAATAAAAACGCGCACCATCTTCAATACCTTGCCACAAAGGATGCGGTCTTGAGGCGTGTTGATACACCTGATTCCATCCCATATGCGGCACTTTAAGTTTATTGCCCTCACTATCGTGCATTTCTGCCGGTGAAAAGCGTCGGACATTGCCTTTTAGAATACCTAGACCAGCCACATCACCCTCTTCAGAATGTTCGAACAACATCTGCAAGCCTATGCAAATACCGAGAAAAGGTTTACTGTGCGCCGCCTCAACGACAGAGGCACGCAAGCCCTTGGCATCAAGCTCTCGAATGCAGTCCGGCATAGCGCCTTGACCGGGGAATACAACACGTGCTGCTTGACCGACCACATAGGGGTCGCTCGTCACGGCAACAGTCTGCCCTTCAGCAACGTGTTCTAGTGCTTTAGAGACTGAGCGCAAATTGCCCATGCCGTAATCGACGACTGCTATATCAATTTTACTCATCACAAAAAATCGGATGTGGATGCGCTTACAGGCTTCCTTTTGTTGAAGGCATGATGCCCGTCATGCGAGTGTCATACGACACTGCCATACGAAGTGCCCGCCCAAAAGCTTTAAAAATAGTTTCGGCCTGATGGTGCGAGTTATGACCTTTTAAGTTATCAATGTGCAGGGTTAGATTGGCGTGATTCACAAAGCCTTGAAAGAATTCGTGGAACAAATCCACATCAAACTCGCCAATTACCGCACGCGTAAATTCGCACGAGAATTCCAAACCAGGACGACCGGAAATATCTAGTACCACGCGTGATAAAGCTTCATCAAGCGGCACATAAGCATGCCCATAGCGAAAAATACCCTTTTTATCCCCAATCGCTCTGGTAAATGCCTGCCCTAAGGTTATGCCAATATCTTCTACAGTATGATGTCCGTCAATATGTAAATCACCTATTGCTTCAATAGCAATGTCCATCATGCCATGACGTGCAACTTGATCCAACATATGATCCAAAAAACCAAGGCCAGTATTTAGCTGTGATGTACCTGTACCATCTAAATTTAGATTCACGGAAATTTGAGTTTCTAGGGTGTTACGTGTAACTTCTGCTGAGCGCATTGGATTTTATTTAGATGTATGTCAATAACCAGCGCATTCTAACCCAAACTACTGATGATAAGCAAAAAAGCAATAAAAAAAGCCGACTTAGTGCCGGCTTTTTTAAAAACAACGAATATTACTACTGCGCTGGCGTTGGAGCAGCTTCTTTTGCAGCCTCAACCAAATCACCAGCAGCTTCTGCTGCCGCCTCTTCAGCAGGAGCTGCCTCAGCTGCTGGCGCAGCTTCAGCCGCAGGAGCGGCTTCTTCTACTGCCGCAGGTGCAGCTTCCACAGGTGCCTCTTCTTTTTTACCGCCAAACAAAGAGATCACAATCACTGCTGCGACAATTGCCAATACCCATGGCAACCATTTATTACCACCGGCTGCTGCTGGTGCTGTATGCGCCAATGATGTAATTTCTTTCGCTGCCGCTGCTGGGTCAGCTGCGCCATAAATAGCAGCACCCGCAACAACAATGTCAGCACCCGCATCTACTACTTGACGTACTGTTGCAGCTTTAACACCGCCTGCTACAGAAACTTTAGCGCCAGTATTTAAACCAGTAACCATTGCCAAATCAACAAACGGTGTTTGACCAGCTGCTTGTTGATCTAAACCAGTGTGCACACCGATGATGTGTGCGCCCAATTTAGCCACTTCTAATGTACGGGCTTTTTTGTCTGTAACGTTGATTAAGTCAACTTGAGCCATTTTGCCGTATTTGTTAGCAACATCAATTACACCTTTAATCGTACCAATATCTGCAGTACCTAATACTGTGCAAATATCAGCACCAGCTTTGTAAAATGGCTCTGCTTCGTAGTAGCCAGCGTCCATTGTTTTTAAGTCAACTAAGATTTTGTTGTTAGGGAATTTAGCACGTAAAGTTTCTAACAATTTGATACCGTTGTGTTTGATACAAGGAGTACCGATTTCTAAGATATCAACATGTGAAGCAACTTTAGTTGCCAAAGCGACGGTTCCGTCGAAATCAAGTGAGTCTAAAGCCATTTGGGTTTGTGCCACGATACATCCTCCAACTTAAAAGAAATTATATTGATTTTTAACGTCTGATTAATCCATTGCGCACATCTGCGCATAATCGACATGATAACCGCACTTAATAGATAAGTTCAATTTTTTCGTTAAAAAATATTCAAAATTGCATGATTATTTCGTCGTTTTTTGCAATTTTAGTATTAAAACTCAGTTATTCCACAACGATTTCTTTTAAAGCTTTCACCAACAGCGTGGATTGCGCTTCCGTACCAATCGTAATTCGCAAATATGAGGCAATTCTGGCGGGTGATTTAAAGTGCCGAACGATGATGCTACGCTCTCTCAACTTTTGCGTCAGCAGTACACCATCCATTTCTTTATGTTTTGCAAATACAAAATTTGCGCCAGACGGCAACACTGCAAACCCTAGTGCTTCCATATCTTTGATCAAATTTTCCCGCGTTGAAATCACATGCAGGCGAGTACGTTCAAAATATTCTTGGTCTTGCAACGCTGCTATTGCGCCCGCGGACGCAAAACGATCAATGGGATAAGAGTTAAAGCTATCTTTCACACGAGTCAACGCCTCAATCAGTACTGGATTGCCCAGCGCATAACCTACGCGCAAGCCAGCGAGCGAGCGGGATTTTGATAACGTTTGCGTAACCAACAAATTAGGATAAGTATTGATTAAACCAACCGCGGACTCGGCACCAAAATCAACATAGGCCTCATCAATGACCACGACTGATGCTGTATTTTTTTGCAATAACTTTTCAATGTCAACAAGTGACATCGGAATAGCCGTTGGTGCGTTAGGATTTGGAAAGATAATGCCACCGTTTGGCTTGCAATAGTCTTCCACTCGAATGCAAAAATTTTCATCTAGGGGAATCGTTTGAAAATCAATGCCATACAGAGTGCAATAGACAGGATAAAAGCTGTAGGTAATGTCAGGGAAAAGCAAAGGTTCATCATGTTTTAACAGTGCATGGAAAACATGCGCCAACACTTCGTCAGAGCCATTGCCGACGAACACTTGCGCTGAGGTTAAGCCAAAAGTTTGTGCAATTGTTTTTTTCAATGCATCGGAATTTGGATCAGGATAAAGTCTTAAGCTGTCAGCAGCTTCATTTTTTAGCGCTTCCAACACTTTTGGGCTAGGACCATAAGGATTCTCGTTGGTATTTAATTTAACGAGATTCTCCAATTTCGGCTGCTCCCCCGGCACATAGGGGGTTAATGTATGGACAACATCACTCCAGTATTTACTCATGGGTAACCTACTACTTTATTTTTTGAGCCTAAATTCAGCACTTCTCGCATGCGCCTGCAGGCCTTCGCCATGTGCAAGAGTGGATGCGATCTTGCCTAAAGTTTGCGCACCTGCACTGGAAACCATAATGAGGCTTGAGCGTTTTTGGAAATCGTACACACCTAGTGGCGAGGAAAATCTCGCTGTGCGTGAAGTTGGCAATACGTGATTCGGCCCAGCGCAGTAATCGCCTAAAGCTTCGCAGGTATCACGCCCCATAAAAATCGCGCCAGCGTGTTTGATTTTTTTAGATAAACTGACCGGATCAGCCACCGAAAGCTCCAAATGTTCCGGCGCAATAAAATTGCAAATTTCCGCAGCCTCATCCAAATCTTTTACTAAAACCAGCGCACCGCGATTGGTCAGTGAGGTAGAAATAATTTCTTTGCGTGGCATTTCAACAAGCAACTTTTGAATGCTTTCTTCAACCGCACGCAAGAATTCCGCATCCGGCGAAAGCAAAATTGCTTGCGCTAATTCGTCATGTTCCGCTTGGCTGAATAAATCCATCGCCACCCAATCAGGGTTAGTTTGCCCGTCACAAATTACCAAAATTTCTGAAGGGCCCGCCACCATATCAATGCCGACCACCCCGAACACACGACGCTTGGCTGCTGCCACATAGGCATTTCCGGGGCCAACAATTTTATCGACTTGCGGAATCGTCGCAGTGCCGTATGCCAAGGCACCAACAGCTTGTGCGCCACCAATGCAAAATACACGGTCAACGCCACATACGGCTGAGGCAGCTAATACCAAGGGATTTTTTTCGCCGTTTGGCGTTGGCACCACCATGATGAGTTCTCGCACACCGGCCACTTTTGCCGGAATTGCATTCATCAACACAGATGAAGGGTAAGCCGCTTTACCGCCTGGCACGTATAAACCAACGCGGTCTAACGAAGTGACTTGTTGGCCCAGCACCGTACCATCGGCCTCTGTGTATTGCCAAGATTGCATCAATTGTTTTTCATGGTAATTTTTGACGCGTGCTGCAGCAGCTTCAAGTGCTTCACGTTGTGCAACTGGCAATCCATTTAATGCCGCTGCAAGTTCTTGCTGACTGATTTCCAACGCGGCAATTGACATTGCACCCGTTTTATCAAAACGATTGGTATATTCCAACACTGCGGCATCGCCACGTGTTTTAACATCTTTTAAAATATTCGCCACAACAGTATCGATATTGTCGTCTTGCGCGGTTTCAAACGCGAGCAAGGCATGCAATTGGTCATTAAAACCAGTATCGAGGGTTGAAAGTTTTCTGATATTGACAGACATGGTTGTATCCATACACACAATTATTCTTTAGTCACAGCACCCGCAAAAGCGTTCATGATCGGCTGCAATTGAGCGCGATTTAATTTGTAAGAAGCTTGGTTCACAATAAGTCGCGAGCTAACATCACCCACTTCTTCCACTGCTTTTAAATTATTGGCGCGCAAAGTGCCGCCAGTGCTGACCAAATCCACAATGACATCGGCAAGACCAACCAACGGCCCCAACTCCATCGAGCCATATAACTTGATTAAATCGACATGCATGCCTTTTGCAGCAAAATGTTCACGCGCAGTTTTTACATATTTAGTGACGACCTTCAAGCGCGCACCGCTACGAATAGACGCAAAATAATCAAAATCTTCCCGCACCGCCACCATCATTTTGCATTTGGCAATATTGAGGTCAATCGGCTGGTACAAGCCTTCGCCACCATGTTCGTCCAACACGTCTTTACCAGCAATACCTAAATCCGCCGCGCCATATTGCACGTAAGTTGGCACATCAGTTGCACGCACGATAATCAGACGTACGTCCTCACGATTGGTACCAATAATTAGCTTGCGCGAACTTTCAGGATTTTCCGCTGGTTCAATGCCTGCGGCTTTGAGCAAAGGCAACGTTTCTTCAAAAATCCTGCCCTTCGAAAGTGCGATGGTAATCATAGTGATGTCATTTTAATTTCGTACTTAGTTTATTCTGCGCACATCTGCGCCCAGCTGATTTAATTTTGCTTCCAAATGTTCGTAACCGCGGTCCAAGTGGTAAATGCGTTCAATCGTCGTTTCACCCCTTGCAACTAAGGCGGCCAACACTAAGCTGGCTGAAGCACGCAAATCCGTTGCCATCACAGTTGCGCCATCTAAAAATTCGACACCTTTAACCAATGCAGTGTTGCCATCAATACTAATATCTGCGCCTAGGCGCTGCATTTCTTGCACATGCATAAAGCGATTTTCAAAAATCGTTTCAGTGACTTTCGCCACGCCTTCTGCCACGGTATTGAGTGCCATAAATTGCGCTTGCATGTCGGTCGGGAAAGCGGGGTGCGGCGCAGTGCGAATATTGACTGCTTTTAATTTTGCGCCTGCTTCTACGGTAATACTTTGCGCATCATGATTGACCGTGACACCAGCTTCACGCAATTTTTCAATCACCGCATCCAATAAATCCGCACGGGCGTTTTGTAATGTCACTTTACCACCGGTCATCGCGGCTGCCACCATGTAAGTACCGGCTTCAATGCGATCACACACAATCGCGTGATCGGCACCGTTTAACTTTTCCACACCTTCAATGGTAATCACATCCGTGCCTGCGCCACTGATTTTTGCGCCCATTTTAATTAGGCACTCGGCCAAATCGACCACTTCTGGTTCTTTGGCAGCATTTTCCAAAATCGTGGTGCCTTGCGCCAAGCTCGCAGCCATCATCAGATTCTCCGTGCCGGTCACCGTCACCAAATCCATGTAATAACGCGCGCCTTGTAAGCGTCGATTAGGCAAATGCAAAGTGCTGGCTTGAATATAGCCGTGGGTAATGTGAATGGCCGCACCCATGGCCTGCAAGCCTTTAATGTGTAAATCTACCGGACGCGAACCAATGGCGCAGCCACCGGGCAACGAAACGCGTGCGGTGCCAAAGCGCGCCAATAAAGGACCTAGCACCAAAATAGAAGCACGCATGGTTTTCACCATTTCGTAAGTTGCTTCAAAAGAGGTGACATCACTCGCATCCAAGCTGACTTTGTCATGATCACGCATAATTTTCACGCCCATCATATCAAGTAGCTTGAGAGTCGTATCAATATCTTTGAGTGCCGCAACGCTACTTAAATTGAGCGGCGTTTCCGCCAACAACGCTGCACACAATATAGGCAAAGCTGCATTTTTTGCGCCAGAAATGGTGACTTCACCATTAAGCTTCCTGCCGCCTTGAATGATTAATTTATCCAACGCATCGACCTTTTATTGTTATTTTATGGTTGACTAGTCAGCCAACATTTTTTGCAATTCACCATTCTCGTACATGGCTCGCATAATGTCCGCACCGCCGACAAATTCCCCATTGATGTAAAGTTGCGGAATAGTCGGCCAATTGGCGTACGTTTTAATTCCTTCACGAATCGATTGATCCGCCAGCACATCAACCGCTAAATATTGCGCGCTACATGCGTCTAAAATTTGTGTCGCCAAATTTGAGAAGCCACATTGCGGAAATTTCGGCGTGCCTTTCATATACAGCACCACTTTATTGCCTGTAACAGTTTCCTTAATTTTTGCTTGTACGTCCATTTAAAAACCTCTTATAAAAATTTATTGATTTGCTTGCCACTGCGTGGGCGTCATAGTCTTCATCGAAAGCGCATGGATCTCACTACGCATTCTGTCGCCTAACGCGGCATATACGCGCTGATGCTGCTGCACCATGGATTTTCCTTCAAACTCAGCGCTGACAATTACCGCCTGAAAATGCGTACCATCATCACCTTGCACTTCAATATGTTCACAAGGTAAATGTTGCGTAATGTAGTCTTCAATTGCTTTTGCGCTCAACACGGCTGACTTCCTAACATGGCTATGCTCTTAATTTATAGCCGGATTTTAACATTTTTAGGGTCAGCCATGCTAACAGCACGAACGCCGCCGTGACGATCAACAAACTTATCCAAGGCGAAATATCCCCTTGCCCAAAAAAACCGTAACGAAAACCATCAATCATGTAAAAAAACGGGTTCAAATGCGACACTTTTTGCCAAAATGCTGGCAATGAATGAATCGAATAAAACACGCCCGATAAAAAAGATAAAGGCATGATAATAAAATTTTGAAAGGCGGCCATTTGATCAAATTTTTCTGCCCAAATACCCGCAATAATGCCCAACGTCCCGAGCAACGCGCTACCCAATAAGGCAAAAGCAATTATCCACCAAGGATTTGCTAACGGAATATCGACAAACCAGAGGGCAACCAAGTAGATGCAAGCGCCAACCACCAAACCGCGGACAATCGCAGCGATCAGGAACGCGATAAAAAACTGCGAATGCGTGATTGGCGTCAGCAGAATAAACACAATACTACCCATGACTTTGGATTGAATTAAGCTGGATGAACTGTTGGCAAACGCATTTTGCAACATTGACATCATCATCAGGCCGGGAATCAAAAAGGCAGTGTATTCAACGTGCTCATACACTTTCACATGTGATGACAACACGTGCGAAAAAATCATTAAATAAAGCAAAGCCGTGATAACAGGTGCGGCAATCGTTTGAAATGCTACGCGCCAAAAACGCAGCAACTCTTTTTTGAGTAGCGTCCACATACCAATAAAAGAGGGCTGTTTGAACAATTGAAAAATATTCAGCATTTTTATTGACCAACCAGCGTTAAAAATACATCTTCCAAATCTGCCTCGTTGACCTGCATATCTTCCACATGAATTTGCTGTGTGCGCAACGTGGACAATATCATTTCAATTTGTAACAAGTCTTTCAAGTGAAAAGTGAACACGCCTTGATCTTGGCTTTTAAGCATTGCACGCAAAGAATCAGGCAAATTGACATTACCCAACTTCAACTGCAGCATTTTACCGGCAAAGCGGCTCAACAAATTCGCCGTGCTATCCAAGGCAATAATTTCACCTTGTTTCAACATCGCCACGCGATTGCATAACATTTCAGCCTCTTCTAGATAGTGCGTGGTGAGAATGATCGTATGACCATCTTGATTCAACTTGCGAATAAAATTCCACATCAGTTGGCGCAACTCAACATCCACACCGGCCGTTGGCTCGTCCAGCACGATCACCGGCGGTTTATGTGCAAGCGCTTGCGCGATGAGCGCGCGCCGCTTCATGCCACCTGAGAGTCGACGCATATTGGTATGCGCTTTATCGGCAAGCCCTAGGCCTTCTAAGATTTCGTCAATCCATGCATCATTTTCGCGCCCACGACCAAAATACCCAGCCTGAAAACGCAACATTTCACGCACATTAAAAAAAGGATCAAACACCAGTTCCTGCGGCACGATCCCCAATAATCGTCGCGCGTTCTGGTACTGCGTCACCACATCATGTCCGAGCACTTCAATACGCCCGCTACTAGGTCGCGTAAGTCCAGCGAGAATATTAATCAACGTCGACTTTCCTGCGCCATTCGGCCCAAGCAAAGCAAAAAACTCGCCTTGCTCAATGGTCAAATTCACGCCTTTTAAGGCGTGTAATTGACCAAAGCTTTTGTGAATGTCACGAATTTGAATAGCTGGAAGCATGAATGAAATTGTCCGATGATCGGCACACAAGGCGGTAATTTCTCGACCGCCTCAAATATAAATTAGATATATGAGATGACGTATTCAGTTTATTTCTAAAAATTCGATCACGCCATACAGGGTAGCCAAGCTTTTTAAATTCTCTGAGACATGCGTAAACGTCACATCACAAGACTCGCGCTGTCCACGGCGCAACCATGCCGTCATTAACCCCAGCGCAGCGGTATCCACATGCCTTACCTTTGAGAAATTAATCATGAGAGACTCGCCTATCGACAACCCCTCACTTTCTGCCAACACTACGTCAGCGTTTCCCATTAGTAGATCACCAGACAAAAACCACTGCTGCGCCTGCTCTTCAATATATGCCATGATCGTTACGCTTGATTAATTAACACCTGCAGCGCGATTTTTGTCGGCCAATTTTTTGTTTAAGCTATCAATGCCGTTTTGGCGAATTTCTGCGCCAAATTGGCTACGATAGTTGGTCACTAGACTCACGCTCTCAATCACAATATCAAACACTTTCCAATCTGCGCTATTTTTGGAAAGGCTGTAGTCTACGGCAATCGGTGGGCCGCTTGGTTGAATGATTTCAGTTTTGACCGTAGCAACGCCCGATTCGTTATCCATTACGGTTGGCTTGTAATTAATGGTTTGATTACGATATTTGCCCAACGCAGTTGAATAAGTGCGTAGCAACAAACTACGAAACTCTTTTTGGAAGGTTGCTTGCTGTTCTGGTGTTGCCGTTCTCCAGTTTTTGCCCAACACTAAGCGGCACACACGATCAAAATCAAAGTTTGGCAAGATTTTTTCCTCTGCCAGCGCATAAATTTTTTGCTTATTGCCCGCTTGAATTTCTTTGTCATTTTTAATGACACTTAGGACATCTTCCGCAGTTTGTTTCACCAAAGCATCTGGCGTAACTTCTGCATACACAGACTGAGTCCATGTAGCTGTCGCCAAAAAACACAAGGTTAATAAAAATTTAAAAATTGACTTCATTGTGATCCCTTTAAAGGTTATCAATGTTTGATTGTTTGCAAACCTGCGAGCGCGCGTCACTAAAACGGCGGATCACCTAATTCAGTTGACTTCGCTGCGTCGGACTTAGCTGGTTTAGCTTCTTCTTTTGTTGATGGTTTATCATCTTCATCTTCTGAAGCTTTGCTATATAAGAATTGGCTGATTAATTTCTCCAACACCACGGCATCTTGTGTTTTAGCAATTTTGTCTCCTTCTTTCAAATTCACTTCATCGCCACCCGCTTCCAAACCAACATATTGCTCACCCAACAACCCCGCAGTATAAATATTGGCAAAAGTATCCTTAGGAAAGCTGTAACGTTTATCAATATTAAGACGTACAACAGCCTGATAAGTTTTCTCATCAAAGCCAATTTCACCCACGCGACCCACCACAACCCCAGCACTTTTCACTGGTGCTCGCGGTTTTAAACCGCCGATATTTTCAAAATTGGCGTTCACCACGTAAGTTTCACCTATATTACTGGTCGTTAAATTGCCAACTTTCATGGCCAGCCCAAGTAACGCGGCAACGCCCATTGCGACAAAAATTCCCACCCACAAATCAATTGTTGTTCTTTCCATAGTGATCCACCCAGTTAAATCATGAAAGAGGTTAGCACAAAGTCTATCCCCAAAATTGCAAGCGCCGATATGACCACGGTTCTCGTGGTAGCATGGCTGACACCTTCAGCTGTCGGTGGCGCGTCATACCCTTCAAATAAGGCAATCATGGTGCAGACCACGCCAAACACAAAGCTTTTTACCAAAACGTTCATCACATCGGTTTGCCAATCCACATTAGCCTGCATTTGCGACCAAAACGCGCCGCTATCCACGCCAATCACTGGCACAGCCAGCAAATGTCCGCCTAAAATACCCACCATTGAGAACAAGCAAGCCAAAATCGGCATACTAAAAACACCCGCCCAAAAACGCGGCGCGATGATCCGAGAAATCGGGCTAACTGCCATCATTTCCATTGCTGAAAGCTGCTCTGTGGTTTTCATTAAGCCGATTTCTGCAGTAATCGCAGTCCCAGCACGACCGGCAAATAATAATGCTGTCACCACTGGCCCTAATTCTCGCACCAGCGCCAACGCCACTAAAACACCAATCGCCTCAGAGGAACCGTAACGCTGCAATGTGTTATAACCTTGCAGCGCCAACACCATGCCAACAAAAAACGAAGAAACTAAAATAATGATGAGCGACAACACGCCAGTGTAGTACATCTGACGAATCACCAAACTTGGTCGACGAATGCACTCGCCACTGGAAATCAACGTCAACCAAAACAAGCGCGCCTCTGTACCAAGCAGCCAGATAGAGTTCACAAACCAGCTACCCATCTTGCGCAGGTTACGCACTGTTTTTGAAAAAATACGTGTAGGCACTATGGAGCCCTTCCTAACAAAGCTTGACGGTAATCTGGCGCGGCATAATGGAATGGTACCGGACCGTCTTTTTCAGCGTAAATAAACTGGTGAACAAAAGGCAGTTCGGATTTACGCAAATCATCTGGCGTGCCTTCGGCAGCTACTGTGCCATCCGCGACAAAATATACATAATCAGCAAAGCGGAAGGTTTCTTCTACGTCGTGCGTCACAACAATAGAGGTAGCACCTAATGCATCGTTTAGGCTGCGTATCAAATCACAGATCACCGCCATGGAAATTGGATCCAACCCTGCAAATGGTTCATCATACATAATGATACTTGGGTCAAGTGCAATTGCACGAGCCAAAGCCACACGGCGGGCCATCCCACCCGAGAGTTCCGCTGGCATTAGTTGATGCGCGCCACGTAAACCCACTGCATTCAGTTTCATCAAAACAAGATCATGAATCATACTCTCAGGCAAGTTGGTATGTTCGCGAATAGGGAAAGCGACATTTTCAAATACGCTTAAATCAGTAAACAAAGCACCATGTTGGAACAGCATGCCCATTTTGCGGCGCAGCTGATAAACACCATCACGATCTTGTTCGTGCACGACGTGACCATCCACCAACACTTTGCCCGCCGTTGGTTTAATTTGACCACCAATCAACCGCAACAACGTGGTTTTACCACTGCCACTGCCGCCCATAATCGCCACCACTTTCCCGCGTGGGAACGCCATATTGATATTTTTATGCAGAGTGCGCCCTCGGTAACCGAAGGAAAGGTGATTTATTTCAACAATATTTGCCTGCATAGTGGATTGGGATAATGTTTTGAGCAGCGTATTTTAAAACAAATTGCGTGCTAAGCAAGTAACAATCTTTGCGCAGACTTCATTTAGTCAATAAACACAAATGGATAAAGCGGTAAAACGGCGTTTACCAGTCGATTTAGAAGGTCATGCACACAGTGTAAGGAGAAGCGTCGATGATCGTAGCAGTAGTAATAGCGGTTGTACTAGCGCCTGCGGTTCCTGTACCTATTGCCCTCACGCTACCAGCGCTCGTATCACCATCATCCAAGCTAATATCAATTTGCTTGGCAATTTTTCCTGAAATATTCGCAGAACAAACTGCGTAAGTGCCAGTCATTCCGGTAATTTCATCAAACCCAGCACCGGCAGACTGCACACCAATACGTCCTGACTCAGCATTTTTAGGAAAAAAATCTACACTTCCTGTGGCTGTAGGCCCAGATGCCAATCCAGCCAAACGAACATGCTGCCAAAACAAGGCCGATTCATCACTAACCGTGGTTGAATCCCACTGTCCTTCAATCCGTCCATTACCCTGAGAGCTTGCAGGTGTGGTAGCTAAAGTCGCCCCTTGCACATGCGCTACCACGCCTGGATCATCGCCTGGCAGTGCACGGTAGCGGTCTTGGTAGGCATAAATAAAAATTTGGGCATTTTTAAAATCGGCAATCATATTTTTGGCTTTTGCGCCGGTGATTAAATCCTGCCCCTTTAAGACGCCACCCAACAACAGACCGATGATGACCAGCACAATAGCCAACTCAATCAAAGTAAAACCCTGCTGTTGCTTTCTCATTTCAACCCCCGAGTGATTTATTGTTTTCGCTAATGCGAGTTTGATTCGTGCTGACTCATTTATTATGCAGATAAAAGCGTTTACACTGCATCAAAACTTATAACGCATCACAATATCAAGTACTACATAAAGTAATTGCGGTAACTGCAAGCTAATAATACATTAACGAGGTGAGCCGTCATAGTCAATACACTGTTGCCAGATTAACTTTCATGTCTAATTTTATAAAAATTTACCATCATTTTATTGATGTTTCTGACCGGCTCATGGCCTTGATGATTCTATCTCTTCACGCCTTGCTAATTTGGGGAAACGTCACTGGCGTCAATGTGGCACTTTTTTTAATCCATTACGCATTATTTTTACTATGGCAACCGGTACTAAGAACCTCCGCACAATGGTTTAAATTAAGCTGGCAAACCGCCACCTTGATTGTTTTTGGTGCAGCATTAGGCCTTATATTTATCTGGTTTTTCATGAGCTGGTGGGTAGTCGCTTTTTGGATTGCCAGCTTATTTGCCTTGATCGGCGGGCGCATTTTATCTAACGAAAATACACGCTCCCGCCTACCCAACATTTTAGCCGCCACTTACTTGTTGGCCATTTTGCTGCTGTGGGTAGTTCCTAAATTGCTGCACGCCACTGACGATTTAGCCGCGGCTGAATTTTTGTTGCTCTACTTTTTGCCAATTTTACCGCTGATTATTTTATTCATTTCAGTCAGTGCGCAATCCGATGCCTCTAGCGCCAATATTGATTTTTTCTATACCTTACTCATTTTCTTAATCACCATTATCGTGATTCTAGGCAGTTACGCCATTGGCGTCATCTGGCGCGTCCATTATATTGAACTATTAATTTTTGCCGTGCTTGGTGTAGCCGCCACACTGGTCGCCTTGAGTTGGCTTTGGAATCCCAGCGCAACTTTTTCTGGCCTTGAGTTACTCATGTCACGTTACCTCCTGAGCTTGGGTTTACCTTTTGAACAATGGATACGCCAAATCGCGCACCACGCTGAACACACAGGTAATGCTGACCAATTTTTAGAGGCAGCCATGCGCGAGCTAGCAGCACTCAATTGGGTCAAAGGCCTTACTTGGCAAGTGAAAAATCAAGCCCACAAATTGAACGAAACTTCTCCGCATATTTCTACATTTACCTTTGCCGAGCTTCACCTCACGGTTTATTCGCGTTGGCAATTCAGCCCTTCGATGTATTTACACGTGCAATTGCTCACGCAAATTTTGGGTGAGTTTTACGAAGCCAAACGTCGCGAAGAAACCATTTCGCAAACCACTTATATGCAAACGTTTTATGAAACTGGCTCGCGGCTTACACACGACATTAAAAATATCTTGCAGTCGCTCGGTACACTTACCGCAGCAAGCCAGCAAGTCGTTGACGAAAGCGATGATGCAAGATTATTAACCTTGGTTAAACAACAGCTTCCGCGCTTAAACCAACGTCTAGCGGTCACTTTAAGCAAGCTAGAGCGGCCCAGTGTTGAGAAAAAAACGCAGGCAAAAGTGACAAACTGGTGGAAAAGTTATAAACAGCTGAATGTGCATCCTCAAGTGCATTTTGAGTCCCCCACCAAATTCCCGAATTCCAGCCTTGAGCTTGAAGTAGTCGAAAGCGTGGTGGATAACTTGCTGCAAAACGCTTTAGAAAAGGCTAAGCGTGAGCCTAGCTTAAATATTCACGTCAAATTACACGCGATGGAGCATTTCTGCTTGGATGTCACCGATACCGGCTCCAGCATTCCAAAAGAAATTGCAGACCGATTGTTTAAAGCGCATATTAATTCTGCCACCGGCTTAGGAGTTGGCCTTTATCATGCTGCGCAGCAGGCAGAGCAATCTGGTTATCGACTCAGCCTTGAGAAAAATCAACAAGGTCGTGTGACGTTTAGGTTGGAAATCGTGAACGACACATTTTCTGACTAAATAAAAAGGGAGTTCAAAATTGAACTCCCTTTATCAATTATGTCACCTTCTACAACTCACCATAAGAATGTAAACCGCTTAAAAACATATTCACACCCAAAAAGGCGAACGTTGTGACTAATAAACCAATCAGCGCCCACCATGCCAATATCGGCCCGCGTAAACCTTTCACCAAGCGCAAATGCAACCAAGCGGCATAATTAAGCCATACGATCAGCGCCCAAGTTTCCTTAGGGTCCCAACTCCAGTAACCACCCCAGGCTTCTGCCGCCCACATCGCGCCCAAAATTGTGGCGATGGTGAAAAAGGCAAACCCAACAGCGATGGATTTGTACATCACATCGTCTAACACCGCTAATGCAGGTAAGTTTTTTGCAAAAATACCTTTATTCGCGAGTAAGTAAGCACTCGCCACCATCGCTGCCAATGAAAACGCGCCATAGCCTACAAAATTTGCCGGCACATGAATTTTCATCCAATAGCTTTGCAAGGCCGGCACCAAAGGTTGAATTTGATGCGCTTGGCGATCAAAGGTGTACCACAAGATAAAACCCACCGCAGCGTTAATCACCAATAGAACAAAACCACCTAACTGCTTGGTTTTAAATATTTTTTCGTAATGTAAATAAAGTAACGCCGTAATCAAGCAAAACAAAATAAATACTTCGTACAAATTACTGACCGGAATATGGCCGACATCTGGCGAAATTAAATAAGACTCGTACCAACGCACCATGAGGCCAACAAAGCCAAACAAAGTCGCTGCCCAAGTCAGCGCAGTCGCAACTTTGCCAACAAATGCGGAATGTTTAAAGAATGCGAGCCAGTAGGCCAGCATCGCCAGCACGAATAACACGTTCATCCACATCACTGCAGATTGGCTGGCAATTAAAAACTTGAGTAAGAAATTTTGCCCGCCACGCGCTAAATCACCCTGATATAAATTCACGGCAAATAAGCTCAGCACCCCAACACCTAGTACCAACTTTGCCAGCGCAGACCACTGCCAGCCCAAATAACTAAACAATGCCACCGCGCCAAATAAAAAGAACACCTCATAAGCATCCATAAACTGGCTATATTTTTGTAAGGCAAATACGCTGCCGACTAATAAAATCAAGCCATAGCCAACATCTTGCCAAGTCAAACGCTGCCAAAAATTTTGGGGTTGGCCGAAATAATGATCTGCTTTCATCCTCTTGTTCCTTTACTGCAATGTGCTGTGCAAAGCTTCACGATATTGCTGAAACTCTTTATCGAAGTCTAAATCTTTGCGGTTAGACGACATTGCAAACAATACCGTATTTTGCGTGGACTTAACTAACAACCACAACCGTCTTTCGCGAATATACATCATGGCAAAAATGCCTAACACCAACAAACACGAACCTAAATACACCCATTTTTGCCCGGGAGAACGTGTTAACTGTAACCCACTCGCCTCTTTTAAGTCATAATTTTTCAGCTGAAAATAATAGGGCGAGCCGTAAAAAAACATATCGCTAAACGCATTCAAATTTTCTTTAATCAATATTTCGCTTTCTGTGTTTTTTTCTAGTCTCGTCTGTTTGTTTTTTTCCTGTCCCAGATTATAAGCTTCAAATGCCGCTAGATTAATCATTTTAATATAGGTTTGCGCGGCCATTTCTCGCTGATTTTCTGGCACTTTTTGCTCTATGATTTCCGCCACTTTGGTGTAACCGCCCGTAGCAAAATTTTTCATCAACTGTTTGACGCTCAAAATGAACGCTTGTTGCACGTTTACATCGCTATTTTGTTCAATCGCATATTTCGCCAAACGGTGTGCAATTTCTTCATATTGATTTTCATCCAACATCACAGCACGAAAAGCCATAAAACCTTCCATGCCAGCGTCAGCATCTACCGGAATGCGCAAATAGCGGAAATCTTCTTGCACCGTTTCGCGCATCCCAGAAATAAAATAATGACGACCTTCAATACGCAAAGGATTCATATAAGTTACATATTCCACCGCTTGGCCTTGCGTGTTGCGCAGCTTATAAGTGACATTCGGCCCAACGTTTTGTGGTTTGCCTTTGCCATCTGGCGACAAATTAATAATGTTGAATTTTCTAAAGCCGTCAAACTCGACTTTCAGCGCTTGGTCGCCTTCGCCCAGCGCACCCTTTTGGAAAACCACACCATCAACAGCTTGCGATGCCACGTTTTTGCTAAAAAAGTTCCACAAATTAAAATGGAGTTTTGTTCCGCCGTCCTGAAAATCCGATTGATAAATAGCAACACCCTTGTAAATAAACGGGTGATTGACGGTAATTGTTTTTTCAATCGGCGCCTTTAATTCAGGGTCTTGAATCACAATATCGCTCTCAAACGATTTTGGCTGACCTGTTGCATAATGCTCAATGCGAAAATCTTTTAAACCGACGGTAAACGGCAATTCCTGTACCAAATACCCATCGCGAATGCGCACAAATGCCACATGATCGCTCGTGCCTTCCGGTAGCGTCATGTTGGCACGAAAAGACGGGTTAAAAATACTTAAGCGGCTGATTTCAGGCACTTTTGAAGCTGGAATATCCAAGGTTTCCACTTTTTTGTAGGCCAACAATTCTTGGACTTTGAAAATTAAATTACCATCTAACAGGCCGCCAAAACAAATAATCACAATCGCCGTATGCGTCAAAATATAGCCCAAGCGTTGATGCGTACCGTGCTTGGCAGCAATCAACTCTGCGCCATCAATCTGCGGAATGATTTTGTATTGAAATTTACGCTCGTTTAAAAATTGCAGTAGTTTTTCTTTCCTGACTTGCGCGTCAGCGTTCGATGTAAATTCTGCGTGGTGACTAAACAAACGTAATGATTTTTCTGACGCATGCTCTTTAAATGCGCGCCATTCTTTGATCATCACAGGACTATTGCGGTACACGCACAAGCTGGTTGAAATCACCAAAAACAACAAAATCAGCAAAAACCAGCTGCTGTGATACACATCGTAAAGCCCAATCATTTCAAAAAAACCAAACCAAAATTGGCCAAATTTAATGATGTAATTGGCATACGGCTCGTTTTGTTTGAGCACCGTGCCAATGATGCTGGCAATACCGATGACGCTCAGTAAGCTCACGGCAAAGCGCATGGAGCTTAATAAGTCGAGAAAATTCGCTGCAAATGATTTTTTAGGATTCAAGATAATCAGACTAGAAAATAAACCGTGAGATTATAAATGTTTTGATCAAGTTCAGTTTTTAATTTTTGTCAAACAAATAACGCACAAAATGAACATTCAACGCGCAATTTAGCAATAAAAAAGGGCAGCACAAAGCCACCCTTTTTCATGAAACTAATCACCTAAAAATTAACGTAAGCCTTGAATGTAATCAGATACTGCCGCCATTTCAGCATCGGTCATTTTAGTTGCAATCGCCATCATCATCGGCGCATTGGCACGCTCACCTGTGCGGAAAGTTTTCATCTGCGCCAAGGTATAATCAGCATGCTGGCCAGCTAAACGTGGAAATTGTTTTGGCAAACCTGCGCCGTTTGGGCCGTGACAAGATGCACACGCTGGCACGTTAGTTTTCGCAATACCGCCACGATAAATTTTTTCGCCCAAGGAACCTTTGCCATTTTCTTTCGCAGCGCCCAATGTTGGTGCTTTAGCTGAAAAATAAGCAGCCACAGTTTTCATTTCTTCATCACTTAACATCGCCGCCATGCCAGACATCACGGCGTTTGCACGTTTGCCGGATTTAAATTCTGTTAATTGTTTTTCCAAATATTCAGGATGTTGACCGGCTAATTTTGGGTTTAATGAAATGGCGCTATTGCCATCTACCCCGTGACAAGCCGCACAAACGGTGTTCACAATTTGGTCTGCCGTTCTTTTCTCTGTCGCTGCCGCTTCATCAGCTGAAAACGCTTGACCAGAAAAAACTGCCATCGCCAAGCCTAGCACGAGCCAAGGGGCTGAAACTTTGTGCGCCACAGATGTTGTTAATTGGTTGAGTTGCATTGCCGCTCCCAGAATGATTTGAAATTTTGTTCGATCGATTGCGATGATTGATTAAATTCTAACGTTACCGTCTTGATTTTCGCGCTATTTTAGCTAAAAAGCCCTATTCGTGATAGCATTTTTCATCGCGTCTTTAACCTATATCAAGAAACTATAGCATGTGAACACTCTCGCTAAACCTTGATAAAACAGCTAAATAACGCGCATTCATCCACATTTACCCTAACAAACAGCCGAGAACGCCCCTACATGCCGCTTTTTCAAAACGCCGCTTTTTATATATCCGCCCACCACTTGCGCGATTTACCGCCGGCAACTGGCGTTGAAATCGCCTTTGCTGGCCGCTCGAATGCTGGCAAATCCAGTGCGCTCAACACGCTCGCCAACCACAACCGTTTGGCCTTTGTTTCAAAACAACCCGGCCGTACGCAGCTAATCAACTTTTTCAGCTTGGGCGATGACAAATTTTTGGTCGATTTACCCGGTTATGGCTACGCTAAAGTGCCGGAAGCCATGCGCGCGCACTGGCAAAACGTGCTTTCACGCTATTTAAGTGAGCGCACAAGCTTGGGCGGATTAGTGCTGGTGATGGATAGCCGCCACCCGCTCACGCAATTGGATAGACAAATGCTCGATTGGTTCTGCCCCAGCGGCAAGCCTGTGCATGTGCTGTTGACCAAATCAGACAAACTCTCGCGTAGCGAGTCCACACTCACACTTAATAAAGTGCGCAAAGAACTCAATGAAGGCTGGGGTGAAAATATCACCGCGCAATTATTTTCGAGCTTAAAAAAATTAGGGGTGGAAGAAGCGGAAACGGCGATTGGGAAGTGGTTGTACCTCTAAAATAAGATTATCTTGTTTTCATAATTTTTTTACTTAGGCCTGTGAGCTCGTCCTATATGTAGCTCAACTTCGAAATCTTTAAATTTTGGATTGCCAATTTTTGACTCAACAACAGCGACATAATTACCAGCAAACAAGTAATCTGTATAGATCAATTTCTCCCAATATCCGCCTCCAGTAGCGTATTTGGGGAATGAGTCTCCACCACCAATAGATTTAAGCAGTCGCTCACCATTTTCCAATTTATATACATCAATTCCAATTGGCGTTTTCTCTCCATTCGTTTCACGACCGTAAGCGTCTTTGCCAACCAAAAGTTTATATAATTTTTCACGCTCATCAATATTATTTTTAAATCTAAGACTGAACGCATAGTTTTCAGCGGAACTAACACTAAAGAAAATTTCTTTTTTTGACTGTTTAGAAATATCAACTACTTCGGAAATGGGTAACTTTCTATACTGACTAAAATACGCACAGCCTATCTGTTGAAAGCTCATAACGATTACGAAACACCATGCAAATTTGTTCATAACATTTTTCATAATGTAAATTTAGTTCTCTCTACAAACTAATTTCAATTTTCACAGAGTCTGTGTAAACACCAAATCCCAAACCCCATGCCCTAATTTTAGGCCTCGATTTTCAAATTTTGTCAGCGGTCGGTAATACGGTTTTTCCGCATAATCTTCAGCGGTATTTTTAAGTTGCGGCTCAGCATTTAACACTTCCAACACCCATTCGGCGTATTCTTGCCAATCCGTTGCCACATGAATGTAAGCGCCTACTTTCAATTTTTGGCAAAGCAGCTTTACAAACTCTGCTTGAATCAAGCGGCGTTTGTGGTGGCGTTTTTTATGCCACGGGTCGGGGAAGAAAATATGCACACCATCCAAGCTACCATCCGCAATCATGTTTTGCAGCACTTCGACAGCGTCGTGCTGAATAATCCGAATATTGGTGAGCGCGAGCTCTTCCATCCATTTATATAAACTGCCCACGCCAGGCGTGTGGACTTCTACCGCTAAAAAATCTGAATCTGGCAAAGTATGAGCAATTTTTGCTGTCGCGTCGCCCATGCCAAAGCCGATTTCTAAAATTTTAGGCGCGCTTTCGCGCCCAAACACTTGCGTTAAATTGAGTAAATTTGGCATATAAGGTATGCCAAATTTAGGGAAGCCATCTTCCAAAGCACGCTCCTGAGCTTTGGTCATGCGGCCTTGGCGCAACACAAAGCTGCGGATTTTGCGTTTTCTTAATTCATCAACATCTTCTGCACCCTCAACTTGTGCAGGTTTTTTATCTAACTCAGTCATGCGTAATCTTTTTTAAAAATAAAGGCTGGATTATAAAGTATGCGCCTTATCGCCACGCGCAAAGCCAATTAAAGTTGCATCTAAATTTTTAGTAAACCCAATCACTTTGAAAAGATCGCCCATTTCAGCGGGAGAGAGTAACTTTTGCACTGCCGCTGCCATCGGCGCGTATTCACGTACATTGTCGGGGGAAATTGTCTGCATTAAATCCAGCATGCCACAATTCAACAAAAATTGTGCTTGCGTGGTAAAGCCTGCAAAAGTGAGCCCACTCGCCACGCTCGCCTCTGCAATTTGCGTAAAATTGACATGCGCGGTGATGTCTTGCAAACCGATAAATTTCAACGGATCATCGTGTGCGTAATGCCTGTAATGGCACATCAGCGTGCCTTGGCCACGCTGTGGGTGGTAATATTCGCGCGCTGAAAAGCCATAATCAATCAACAATACCGCCCCTTGTTGCAGGCTTTGCGACAAGCTTTGCATCAACCCTGTCGCGGCTGGGCAAAATTCTGTCACCATGCCGATGGGTAACGGTTGTTGCTGCACTTGTGCGAGCAGTTGTTTTTCTAGCGCTGTCAAATCTGGTGCTTCGACAAAATCTCGAGAAGGATTCAACGAGGCTAACGTCTTTTCTTGCCAAATGAGTTCGCCTTTTTTTTCGGCAATGCCTCGTTCAAAAATACGATGTTCTTCTTGACGCACAATATGCACAGGTAAAGCGTCCAACACCTCATTTGCCAAAATCACTCCAGAAAAATTTTCAGGCAGTGTATCCAACCAAACCACGCGATTAAAAATTTCGGCGGGTAAATGTTGCTTTAATTTTTCCTGCTGCACCGCACGTAAGTGGCTACTTACTTCCAATATAGAATAGTTGGGGTATAGCGACAACTCGGCTAATCGCAATAAAATATCTTGCGCAAGTTTTCCTGAGCCTGCGCCTAATTCCAACATATTGCAGCCCATTTGCGGCAAAATTTCAGCCATTTGATTCGCCAACGCTTGCCCAAATAATGCAGAAATTTCTGGTGCGGTGACAAAATCTCCGCCTTCGCCAAATTTATCCAACCCGCCTGCGTAATACCCAAATTCTGGTGTGTAAAGCGCCATCTGCATGAAATCGGCAATGCTTATCCAGCCATTGTTTTGCCCAATTGCCTGCTTAATTTTTGCGACGAGTTGCGCACTATGTGCTTGCGCCTCGAACGAAGGGGAAGGTAGTGGTGTCATAGGGCTAGATTATATCGTCTTGAACTATAATGATGAAAACGCGATAGGACAAATTGTGACTTCAACTTCCGTAGAAAATAATGCTGGAAAAGTAGTACTGATCACCGGTGGTGCCAAGCGAGTAGGTGCGACTATTTGCAAAATGTTGCACGCAGAAGGCTTTAACATTGCACTGCATTACCGCAATTCGGCCAACGAGGCCAAAGCGCTGCAAAAAGAACTTAATGTCATTCGGGCAAATTCTGCCGCGATTTTTCAAGCAGATTTACTCAAAACTGACCATTTACCAAATTTAGTGCAAAAAACCATCGACCATTTTGGCAGGCTCGATGTGCTAATTAATAATGCCTCCGCTTATTACCCAACTGAGGTTGGCGCGATTAACGAGGAAAATTGGCAAGATTTAATTGGCAGTAATTTAAAAGCACCCATGTTTTTATCGCAGGCCGCCGCAGCTGAGTTACGTAAACATAAAGGCGTCATCATCAACATCACCGACATGCACGTGGAACGCCCAAAAAAAGGCTACGTGATTTATAGCGTGGCCAAAGCGGGCTTGGTGACGCTAACAAAATCGCTCGCGCAAGAACTCAGCCCCGATGTCCGTGTCAATGCCGTGGCACCAGGGCCTGTGCTTTGGCCAGAAAACAACCCGCAATTTGACGAAACCTATCGCAAAAAAGTCATCAACCAAACCTTGCTAAAACGCATTGGCGAACCAGAAGACGTGGCCAATGCCGTGAAGTTTTTAGTCATGAGTGCGCCGTTTATTACAGGGCATGTGCTGGCAGTGGATGGTGGGCGCTCACTTAATCTTTAATTGTGACAACAAAAACCCAAATCATTGCCATTCACGCACGCGCACCAGCAAAACCAGCACTAGGCGAACCATGCAACGGCTGTGGCGTATGTTGTGCGGCGGAGCCATGCCCTGTGAGTTTGACGCTACTTTGGCCACACCTAACGCCCTGTAAAGCTTTAATTTGGAGCGAATCAGAAAAAAGATATTTTTGTGGGATGGTTTTAAACCCTTCAAAATATCTCATTTGGCTACCTCAATCTGCCGATAAATTCGCCAGCAAATTATTCAAACGCTGGATTTCTGCCGACAAATATTGCGACTCAGACGCGACATTGTTGAGCGATTAAATTTTAAAATCACTATAGCCTCAAAATAATCAAACACTTAGCAAATTATTTTTTGACTTTCCGCTATAATAGCGCGCCATGATTAAACACTACCCCGATGGCGTGAGCCAAAATTTTTTAAAGTTACGCAATCAGTTGATTAGCGCCACCGGTAAGGCCATTGGCGATTACAACATGATTGAAGATGGCGATACGATTTTAGTCTGCATGAGCGGCGGCAAAGATAGCCACGCCATGTTAATGATTTTGTTGGCCTTGCAAGAACGTGCGCCGGTGAATTTTAAACTCATCGCCATGAATCTTGACCAAAAACAGCCGGGCTTCCCCGCTGATATTTTGCCAGCCTATTTTGAAAAATTGGGCTTGGAATACCGTATTGTCGAGGCAGACACTTACTCGATTGTGAAAGAAAAAATCCCGGAAGGGAAAACCACGTGTAGTTTGTGCAGCCGCTTACGCCGCGGGATTATTTATACCACCGCGCAACAATTGGGCGCAAACAAAATTGCGCTTGGGCATCACCGTGATGACATTGTGCAAACTTTGTTTTTAAACATGTTTTATGGCGCAAAAATGAAAGCCATGCCGCCGAAATTGGCGACGAATCGTGGCGAATTTATGGTGATTCGTCCGCTGGCCTATTGCGCGGAAAAAGACATTGCCGCGTATGCGCGTGGCATGCAGTTCCCCATTATTCCGTGCGACTTATGTGGCAGCCAAGAGAATTTACAGCGTCAAAAAATTAAAGACATGCTGAACACTTGGGAGCGCGAGCAGCCGGGCCGCACGAATAATATTTTCCGCGCGATTGGCAATGTGGAGCCTTCGCATTTGGGAGATTTTGATTTATACGATTTTAAAAACTTAAGCCAAGCCAAAGCGGATGATGAAGACCCGATGTTTGACCACGAGAAATTTGAACTTGAAAAATCTGCAGGGCAAGATGCCGCGCTGACGATTGCCACACAAAGTGAAACGCGCATTGAATTTATGCGCAAAGTTTCGTCTAACAGTTAATATCCGATAAATTCAAATTAGAAGTACACTTCCGGCATTATTCAATTGTATGGATTTAAAAACCCTTGCTATTATTTGATAGCTTATCTTAAGACGAAGTGGTACAAAACCCTTTAAATTTTGGACAACAACTTTCCTAGAATGACAAAGCTGCTGATTGTAGAGTCACCCTCAAAAGCCAAAACGCTTAAAAAATATCTCGGTAATGATTACGAGGTATTGGCGTCTTATGGTCACGTACGTGACCTGATTCCTAAAAACGGCGCAGTAGACCCGAACAATCACTTTGCCATGAAATATGAGCTGATCGAGCGCAATAGCAAACATGTGGATGCGATTGCTAAGGCCGTGAAAAGTGCTGACAGCATTTATCTCGCAACTGACCCGGACCGCGAAGGCGAAGCGATTTCTTGGCATATTGCCGAAATTTTAAGCGCCAAAAATTTATTAAAAAACAAGCTATTAAAACGCGTGGTGTTTCATGAAATCACCAAAAATGCGGTAGAACATGCCATTGCCGAACCACGTGACATTTCGATGGAGATGGTCAACGCACAACAAGCACGTCGTGCGCTAGATTATTTAGTCGGCTTTAATTTATCGCCGCTGTTGTGGAAAAAAATTCGCCGCGGTCTTTCCGCAGGCCGTGTGCAAAGCCCTGCGCTACGCTTGATTGTCGAGCGTGAGTTGGAAATTGAAGGGTTTAAATCGCAAGAGTATTGGTCAATTCATTTGGATGCATTTAAGCATCAACACGGTTTTACTGCAAAACTGATTCAGCTCAATAGCGAAAAAGTTGAGCAATTCACGGTCATCAACCATGACCAGCAAGCCGATATTATCGGTAAATTATTGATTGCTTCAGCGGGTAAAACGACAGTTACCCGCGTTGAGAAAAAACAACGTAACCGCAGCCCAGCCGCGCCGTTTACCACTTCTACATTGCAACAAGAAGCCGTACGTAAATTAGGCTTTACTACTTCGCGCGCCATGCGTATTGCGCAACAGCTCTACGAAGGCGTGGATGTTGGCGCGGGCACGGTGGGTTTAATCACGTATATGCGTACCGATTCTTTTAGCTTGGCAACAGAAGCTGTGATGCAGATTCGCGACTATGTGAAGAAAAATTTTGACGCAGAGTATTTGCCAAAATCCCCGATTGTTTACAAAACAAAATCGAAAAGTGCGCAAGAGGCGCATGAGGCGATTCGCCCAACCGATATTAGCCGCACGCCAGCAAGTGTGCGCCAATATTTAAACGACGAGCAATTTAAGCTCTATGAAATGATTTGGAAGCGCACGCTAGCTTGCCAAATGGCACCCGCTAAATTTGATGCAGTGAGTGTCGATTTGAGCATTGGCTCTGAGGCGAATTTATTTCGCGCATCAGGCCAAACCTTGGTGTTCCCAGGCTTTATTGCAGTGTATATGGAAGGCCGCGATGATAATGAGGACGAGGATGCCGAAGCCAAATTGCCGCATTTAGAAACTGGCGAAATTCTAAAGGTAGAAAAAATTTACGGCGAACAACATTTTACTGAACCACCACCACGTTACGGTGAAGCCAGCTTGGTGAAAATTTTAGAAGAATACGGCATCGGCCGCCCTTCCACCTATGCCACCATTATCAGCACCTTGCAAGACCGTGAATATGTGGTGCTGGATAAAAAACGCTTTGTGCCGACCGATGTAGGCCGCATTGTGAATAAATTTTTGACCGAGCATTTCACGCGCTATGTAGATTATGACTTTACGGCAAACCTAGAAAATGAACTAGATGAAATTGCCGAAGGCGGCCGCGACTGGGTGCCTGTGATGGACGAATTTTGGCAGGGCTTTTATCAACAGCTGAGTAGCAAGGCTGATGTGGAACGCCCAGGTAACGAGCTGATTGATGAATATTGTCCAAAATGCGGCAAGCAACTACAAAAACAATTGAGTCGCTACGGCACATTTATTGGCTGTACCGGCTACAACGCGACGCCAAAATGTGATTACAAACGCAGCCTTGATGGTGCAAATGCGCCGAGCAGTGAGCCTGTTGTCATTGGTGCTGACCAAGAAAGTGGTAAAGATATTTTACTGATGAACGGCCCGTACGGCCCGTATTTACAAGTTGGCGTTGCCGTGGAGGGGGAAAAGAAAAAACCCAAACGTGTCAGCGTTCCGAAAGAAATTTCACTGGCCGAAATGAATTTAGAAACGGCGAATATGCTGCTTTCACTGCCACGCGATTTAGGCGCGCATCCAGTGACGAATAAAAAAATAGTCGCGAATATTGGCCGCTTTGGCCCTTATGTCAATCACGATGGAAAATTCAAATCGATCCCTAAAACTTTAAGTGTCTTCACGATTACTAGCGAAGAAGCGGTTGAATTACTCGCACAAGAAAAATCTGGTCCCGCGCCGCTTAATTCTTTGGGCGAACATCCAACGGAAGGCGGCGCCATTGAAGTGTTTGCAGGTCGCTTTGGACCCTATGTGCAACATGGGAAAATCCGCGCGACCTTGCCAAAAATCATTGAGCCAGAATCCCTCACGCTAGAAGAAGCGCTTGGTTTGTTAAGCGCGAAAGCAGCCAAGGATACACCTACCAAAAAATCAACGGCTAAAGCAAAGAAACCAGCTGCTAAAAAGTCTGCCGCAAAAAAACCAAAAGCCTAAGTGCTTATTGGTTAATGTAAATAAAAAAAGAGGCTTATCGCCTCTTTTTTATTTACATCTAATTTTCCTGTTAGCCATTCACATGCTCATGTGGCTCAGGCTCGTGCGTACCTGTAAAAGTATTCACCGAAGTTGCTTGACGATGCTCCAACCACTTACGAATACGATTCGCATCGCCGATTCGCGTAAATTTCCCGACAGAATCAAGCAAGACAATGATCAAAGGCTGCCCAGTAATTTCTGCCTGCATCACCAAACAACGCCCAGCTTCGTTAATAAATCCCGTTTTAGACAGTCCTATTACCCAGTTATTATCTGCGCGCACCAAAGCATTGGTATTGACAAAATTGGTCGGGAAACGATGTCCGTAAATCTGCACTTCCTGCGAAGCAGTGGTAGTAATTTGGCGAATTTCTGGGTATTGATGCGCGGCATTGACCATTCTGACCAGATCATCCGCAGTAGAAATATTGCCACTGTCTAAGCCAGAGGAATCGACAAAATGCGTATCTTTCATGCCCAGCATCGCTGCTTTTAAATTCATGGCGGTGACAAATGCCTGAATACCGCCCGGATAATTTCGACCAAGCGCTGCCGCTGCACGATTTTCAGAGGACATTAACGCAAGCTGTAGCAATTCGGCGCGCGTCAACGCAGAGCCAACAGAGAGACGAGAACTCGTCCCTTTAAGATAATCCACATCGTCTTCACCGATAAATAAAATATCATCCATAGGCATGTGTGCGTCTAAAGTCACCATTGCCGTCATCAACTTGGTCACCGAGGCGATTGGCGTCACCACATTGGTGTTTTTGGCGTAAATGGTTTCGCCTGTCAGTTGATTAATCACCAACGCTTTGCTTGAGGAAAGCTCCAGCGGCCCACTGCCATCATATGCATCAAAATAATTTTGCTTGGCACGTTGAAAATAGCTCGCGTTTTTACCAACACGCACTTTTGTTTTACGAATGGAAACGTTTAATTTTTTTGCAGATTTTTGTTTGACAGCGCGCACAGCTTTCACACGTTTGGACGGTGACTTCACTACTTTGTGTTTAATGGCTGAAGTTTTATGCGTCTTTTTATCTGCCGAATAAACACCGACAGGAGAAATAGACAACATTAACGCCATAAATAGTAATGCTATTTTTTTCATACAAAACACTTATTTATCATTAAGTTATTTTTGAATATTATATCAAAACATTAATATTGCAATTAACAAAAATTTACAGATTATCTAGTGAATCATCACATTCAGCGGTATTATATAAATACTGTCATCTCACCATATTAAGAATCAAATGCGTATTCCACCTTCACTTCTCTACAGCAAAGAACACCTTTGGACAACACCTGAAAGCGATGAAAACTGGCTTGCCGGCATTACAGATTACGCACAGGATTTACTCGGTGATGTGGTGTTTATCGAACCGCCGAAAGTTGGTACGCAACTAGCCGCTGGGCAGCCTTGTGGTCTAATCGAGTCAGTCAAAACCGGCTCAGATTTACACGCTTTGGTGGATGGAGTAGTCACAGAGATTAATGAAGCTCTGCTGAAGGCACCGGAAGACGTGAACGACAAGCCTTACGATGCTTGGATTTTTAAATTCAAACCGGCACAAAAAAATCTGGAAGCAAATTTACTCAACGCTGAAGCCTACAAAACCCTGATTAGCGAATAGTTCATCGTCCCACATTATCCACAAAAACCAGTCGCACTGAGTCAATTACGTTTTCAACATCACGGCGAACATTAACAGACAGCACCTGTTCAATGCGTGGAAGTGCTTCTTCCAAAATCTGCTGCACACGGTTGCTAATCAGTTGCTCAATCACCGGCAGCTCTGCGCTAATTTGCAGTTTAAAATCATCACTGACTTTTTGCGCGGTCGAAATAAAATCTTGTTCCAAATTACTCAGCAAATTATTTGAAAGTCCTTCATACAAACTTGGAAAAGTGTCACCCAATTTTTGTTGCAACGCGCTTTCTGAACTTTGCTGCAACTGCTGTACATAGGCGGATAAATTGGCTTGTGATTGCTGCGTTAAATCTAAATATACATTAGAAAGCTCAGTTTTGATTTTGCTTTGATACTCTTCAAAAATACCGGTTTGCACCTCTCGCATTTTATCGCTCAAGGATTGAGAAACACTTTGAATCGTATGCGTCTCAATATTTTCCAAACTCAACCGCAAACGCTCTGCCATCGCATTTTCTAAATTTGGCAGCGCATCTGCAAGTTTTTCTTGCAGCGCTTCAACGCTGCGTTGCTGCATATTCTCGAAAGATTTTGCAATATCCGCTTGAATGATTTCTGCACTTGAATGCAGCATTCCCGGCACATCAGTCGCCAAATCGGCACGAACTTTATCCACAAAATCTGCCGTTCTACTTAACACTTCATCGCGCGCATTGGCAACTGACGCTTGAATTTTCCCGTCTAAGTGGACGTCAATTTTTTCATGCAATTCATTACGGATATTTTCAATATCTGCATTTAATTGCGAAAAAATCGCTGCTTGTGTACTTTCTCGTGTACTAGCCGCTTCGGTATCAAACAATGTTTTAAGATTATTCGAAAGTGACTCTTGAATAGCGGAAAGCTTTTGCTCAATCAGCAGAGATTTTTGCTCATATTGCTGGTTTAAAGAACTGGCAATGTAAGCCTGATTCGCTTTTTGAATATTAGCTGACTCACCAAGCAACGTATCGTGCAATTTTTCGCGCAATTTGGGGGTGACGGCTAGTTCAACCTCAGCAATTAACTGGGGTTTTAATTTTGCGGCCAATTGTGAAATCAGCTCTTGGGATACGGGAAGTGATTGACCAGGGGGCACCTGACCCAAACTCACAGCATCGGTTAGTACGGGAATATCGATGTCTTGCATATACATCCTTTGCCGAATTTTTATTCGGGAGCTTTAAGATGACAAATCATAACGTTTTCAACAACATTTATGCAAGGATAATGTATTAAATTTATAACCTTAACCTATATATTTAAAGTAAATTATGATGATTTTTAGCCATATCGGTGGTTTTAATCTCATAGCCACGTTCACGATAAAACTTAAAACGGGTTCGTGCTAACACTTTATCCTGCTCTTCGCTCCCAACCAATTCAACCAAATAGCGAAAGCGGCTGAAATAATTGGGCGTTTCTTGCAAAAAGTGAATCAACACATCGTCTTGCATCAACTTGATGTCACTGCCTTCAGCGCCGTGTAGAAAAAAATGCACTGGGCAATCCTCCCTTGCCGCTCTTTGCTGCGTATCGTGCAAAGCGAACAACGGCATAAAACTACTCGGCGACGATTGCCAAAGTGCATCTTGTAACAGAGGGTAAAGGGTAGAATCGGCCGCCGCAAATGTTAGCTGCCGACCTTTGGCCACGGTTTTCTCACATAAATCAGCCGCTTTCGCCAACTTATCTTCTACATTAAAAATAAACTCAACGCGTGTCATCCGTTAACGTGGATAGCGTTATTCCGCAACTTTGTTCATTAAAAAATTGGCGAGAAGTGGCACAGGGCGGCCAGTGCCTCCCTTTTCTTTACCAGATTTCCATGCGGTACCCGCAATGTCCAAGTGCGCCCAATCATACTTTTTGGCGAATCTAGAAAGAAAACAAGCCGCGGTAATACTGCCCGCTGCACGACCACCAATATTGGCCATATCTGCAAAATTACTGTCTAACTGTGGTTGATAATCTTCCCACAATGGCATACGCCAAGCACGATCCAACGCTTGCTCACCTGCTTGCAATAAGGCTTCCGCCAGCGCATCTTGGTTTGCAAATAAGCCAGTAGCATGATGCCCCAACGCAATCACACAAGCACCGGTCAATGTCGCAACATCAATCACAGCTTCCGGTTCATAGCGTTCAGCATAAGTCAGCGCATCACATAAAATTAATCGGCCTTCAGCATCAGTGTTCAACACCTCAATTGTCAAACCAGACATACTGGTCAACACATCGCCCGGACGCGTTGCACGGCCATCCGGCATATTTTCACAAGTGGGGATTAAGCCAACCACATTGATGGCTAAGTCCATCTCAGCCACCGCTTTAAATGTACCAAACACACTGGCTGCGCCGCACATGTCGTATTTCATTTCGTCCATTTCCGCACCAGGTTTGAGCGAAATACCACCAGTATCAAATGTAATACCTTTACCAACCAACACGACTGGCTTTTGATTTTTCTTGCCTTTGTTGTATTCCATTACAATAAATTTCGGCGGCTCTTGACTGCCTTGCGTCACACCCATAAACGAACCCATGCCTAATTTTTTGATGTCATCAGCATCTAACACTTTGACTTTAAAATCATGCTGTTTGCCCATTTTTTGCGCCTGCTCCGCAAGATAACTCGGCGTACAAACATTGGGTGGCAAGTTGCCTAAATCTTTTGCAAGCTCCACCCCTTTTGCGAGCGCCTCCCCAGCTGTTAATCCTTGTTTTGATTCTGCAACGTCCAGTTGCGCCACATGCACAATCAATTTTTTCAGTGCTTTTTTAGGCTTGTCTTTTTTATCTTCTTTTTTCTGTTTCGGCGCATCAAACTGGTAGCTAGCGTCCAACGTAGCTTCCGCCAACAATGCTACTTGACGGCGCTTATCAATATTTTTAACTGGCACATCGGCCAACGTTGTCACGACCTCTTTGATCGGCAAACCAGACAGTGCTTTTGTTTTTGCGCGTACAGCTTGCACAAACTTTTTAGCGTCCAACTCATCTTCTTTACCCAAACCAACCAGCAATACACGCGGTGAAGCAAGTTCTGGGATGCTGTGCAACATCAAACTGGAAGCAATTTTCCCTTCCATATCACCACGCGTGACAATTTGCGCGATAAAGCCATGGCTTGCTGCATCCAATTGCTTGGCCGCTTCAGAAAGTGCGCCACCTTCATAAACCCCCACCACCAAGCAATCACTATGGTCTTTTTCCAGATTTACGGTTTTTATGCTAAATTCCATGCTTTAAATATCCTTTCTATCAATTTTTTCGATTATCGCGTGTTTTAACGCTAATGCAAAGCCGTAATTATTTAGTATTCACACCCCTTTATGCTCTTTAGGCGCTCTCTTTCTCAAGAACTCATCGCAACTGCAACTGGCGCTTTTTTGATCCTGTTCGGCATCGTGATCGCGCAGCGCACGGGCTATCTCATTAAGCTTGCTGCTAAAGGCGCATTGCCAAACGATGCGATTGCAGTCATTTTGGGCTTCACAATGATTCGCTTTTTGCCGATGTTACTTTCGGTCAGTATTTTTCTGTCCATTTTAATGACACTCTCACGCTGGTATCGCGACTCTGAAATGATTATTTGGCTGAGCTCAGGCTTAAGTTTGAAGAATTTTGTCCGACCGATTTTTGCCTTCTGCGGGCCTATTTTAGTGGTAATTTTAATTTTAAGTTTGTGGGTGACGCCTTGGGCCAACCAAAAAATTGATGCCTACCGCATTCAGCTGGAAAGTCGCGATGAACTGGCTGCGATTAGCCCCGGCGTATTTAAAGAGGCATCTCACGCGGAACGCGTATTTTTTATTGAAAGTTTTGACGAGCTAGGCAATGTCGTGAAGAATATTTTTGTGCAAGCGCTACAGCACCAAAAGGTCGGCGTCATTGTCGCAGCAGAGGGGAGTCGTTATAAAGCGAAAAATAGCGACAACTTTTTGGTCATGCATCATGGGCGACGTTACCAAGGCATGCCCGGCAGCACAGAATACTCGATCACAGAATTTGAGCGTTATGCTATCCGCATTGAACCAAACGAAGTGATTGCCAAACCACCCTCAGCACAATCTAAATCCAGTTTAGAATTACTCAAAGAAAATAATAGTACCCACATGGCAGAGTTACAGTGGCGTATCGCCATGCCAATTTCCGCAATGATTCTCGCGTTTTTGGCGATTCCACTCAGTACGCTGGATCCACGCGCAGGCAAATCTGCTAACTTTATTTTGGCCATTATTCTTTACGTGATTTACAGCAACTTGATTAGCATCTTGCAGGCATGGGTCGCACAGGAAAGAATCAGCCCGCTGATCGGTTTATGGCCGGTGCATCTATTATTTTTTGCACTCGCTGTTTATATGTTTAATCGGGTTAACCGCCAATTACCGCTGTTCCCCGATGTTTTTGCTAGCTTCAGCCAAAAAATCAAACCAAAAAAAGTCGCCAGCACTGTGCCTGTAAATAAGCAAAAATAATGAAGATTCTGTCCAACTACCTTCTCAAAGAAGTCACAGTAAACGTCATTCTCATCATGGTGGCCTTGATCGCCATGTTGTCGTTTTTTGATTTACTGCAAGAGTTGGATAATTTGGGCAAAGGTACTTACACCTTTGGCAAAATTATTTTGTTCGTCGTGCTCAGCATGCCAGGCCATGTATACGACGTAATGCCGGTCGCCGTACTGGTCGGCTGCATGCTGTGCTTGGGTCAACTTGCACGACATTCTGAGCTGGTGATTTTCCGCGTCTCCGGCATTTCGATTGCTAAAATGACCATACTGCTGCTGCGCGTTGGGCTACTTTTTACGTTACTTACTTTTTTGGTGGGTGAGCTCATTACTCCCATCAGCGAAAAAATGGCGCAACGCATGCGCATTAAAGAAACCGACTCCGTTGTTGCGCAAGATTTTCGCTCAGGGCTTTGGGTAAAGGACGGGCGAAATTTTGTCAATGTTGAAAGCGTATTGCCAGATTCCACATTGCTAAATATTCACATTTATGAATTTGATGAAAAAAGCCGCTTAGTACAAACCAGCAATGCAAAAAGTGCGCGCTTTGAAGACGACGATTGGCAATTAAAAGAAGTGACCAAAACTTTTTTTAGTGATGAGAAAGTTCGTGTACAGGAGTTACCTAACGCCACTTGGCATTCACTGATTCGCCCGGAACTATTAAATATTTTGCTGGTATTGCCGGAAAAAATGTCTGCGTGGAATTTATATTCTTACATCCAACATTTAACCATTAACAAACAAAAAACCACGCGTTATGAAATTGCCATTTGGGCAAAAATGGTCTATCCGCTGGCCTGCTTGGTGATGGTGATATTGGCGCTTCCATTTAGTTTTATGCAACAGCGCGATACCGGCATCAGCACCAAAATCTTTTTTGGCATGATGCTGGGCGTCACTTACCAAATTCTCAATCGCGTATTTGTACACTTAGGATTACTCAACGATTGGCCGCCACTCTTCAGCGCGATTACACCAACGATATTGTTTTTGATCGTAGGGATTGGGATGCTCCTTTCAGTGCAAAGAAACTAGATTTTAAATCGCTTTGATAATTTTGATCCCAAGCAATTTATCCTGCAAAAATCGCCTTTCTGTATCAAACAAACAATAAAAAAAACCCAGCCCAAACAAAGCCAGATTCAAACTACTAAGCACATAGCGCAATACTGCTTTGCGCCATGTGAGCGGTTGTGGCGAAGCATTTGCCAATTGCGCGTCAACCAATCGCAGTTTCCAACTTCGCATCGCCAACGTTTGCCCACGTACCGCCCAGCTTCGCACAAAATAAGCACCAATCAACAGCCAAACAAAAAATTGAAGTAAAAAGCGCTTCACCCCGTGGGTTGCGTCCCCAAGCACAAGATAAAAAATTCCCACGCTAAAAAATGCCAGCGCGATCAGTACAAGCAGCTCGTAAAAAAGACTTGCCCCCAGCTTGATCAAACTAGGGGCTTGGGATGCTACCGACAAACTAGAAGTTAGGCCGTTTTTTATATCAAATCCTTTAGCTTGTTAATTGAGTTCAGCATCATTGTAAACATCTGGCGATTCCGCACGAATTCTTGCCCGTTCAGATTCAGGTAGACTTTCATACTCAGACCATTTTTTACGTAGCGCTGCTTTTTTCTCTGGTGGCAACGCATTAAATTGCTGATGCTTTTTACGCGCATTTTCACGCTCGTAAGGCGTCATACGGCTCCAGTTACTCAAGCGCTTTTGCACGAGAGATTGTTTATCGCTCGGCATTTTTGGATAATCTTTGGCAATGTCCAACATTTTTTCTTTTTGCCAAGGGCGCAAAGTATCCCATTCTGAAGCCAACGGCTGCAGTACCTTTTTTTGCCCATCATTAAGCTCTGCCCAAGAAAGCTCTTTTTCATCCGCGTGCACGAGGCCTTGCGTGCCAATCAACAACACACTCAGCACGAAGCAAGAAACCCTCTTTTTTAATTGCGCGCAGCGACTATCCATGTATCAAAACCCTTATCTGCAAATGCTTCTGGTGGTAGCTCAGCTGCCAACAAGAAAGCATCACTATTTTCTAAATCATCGCTTAACCCAAAATGTTGCACAGCGAAAAATGTCACTAACATCACTGAAAACGCTGCTGCTAATGTGCGGTATTGCAGCCATTGCCGATGAAGCGTGTGATCAAACCATGAAAAAAGTCCGCCTGCCATTGCAGGTTGTGCTGTTTGGATAGCAACCAAGCGATTCACCGCAAGTTGGCGTGACTCGGCCAAACGATGTTTGATCTCATCGTTTAACGTATCGTCAGATTTTACTAGTGCCATCGCTTGCGATGCCAGTACTTCGTCTGAAGTTTGATTTAAATTTTTGTCAGTTGCCTTCATATTGCCCTCCAATCTTACGGGCCTTACTTTCCATCGAAATAATCTGATAATCCTGATTGACCGAAACCATGCTGGCGTAACTCTTGCGCCAGCGCATGGTTTGCACGTGAACAGTGAGTTTTCACGCTACCATCGGAGCAACCCATCACTTTGGCCGTTTCGGCCACGTCCATCTCCTCTAGGTAACGCAGCAAAAAGGCTTCTCGTTGACGCGTTGGCAACTTTTCTATCGCCTGGCCAATCAGCTGAATCAACTGTTGCCGCTCAAGCTGGTGTGAGGGCTCGTCGCTGTTATCTTCTACGTCTATCGTCTCTAAAGGGTCACGCTCTTCACCATCATCCCCAGTACCACCAAATGCTGAAAGCAAAGTCGTCCAAAGGTTACGCACTTTTTGCCTGCGCCAATAATCACGCGTCGTGTTTTGCAATATCCGCTGAAACAACATCGGATACTCTTCAACCGGCTGGTGAGGATATTTTTCTGCCAATTTCATCATCGCGTCTTGCACAATGTCGAGCGCTGCGTGGTCGTCTTGCACCGCATAGGCAGTTTGCCTAAACGCGCGGCGCTCTACCGAGGCTAGAAAATCGGATAGCTCTTTACTGGTTGCCATAATTGGAAATAATAGTAGAAATTACCATGATGAATCCACAAAACTACTCGGTATTCACCACGTGACGCTCGCTTTGCTCCGTTTTTTATTTTCTTCAATTGGCGATATGTGCCAGTATAACAGGTATATTTTGTACTCTTCCAAGGCTTTGGTTACAATTTACCTTGATGCGTTCACTTGAGTATTACCATGTCACGTTTTTTCATTCTAAGTATTCTTATTTTTTTAGTGATTTATTTGCTTAAACGCAAATGGCAATCGCCGCAGCAAAAAACATCTGAAACGCCACCCGCCAATGAAAAAATAGTAAAGTGCGCCCACTGCGGCGTCCATGTGCCAATTTCAGAAGCCATTACAGTACATGACCAATTTTATTGTAGTGAAGCGCACAAACCACCACAATCATGAGTTCCGCGGCCAACACCTTCCAGTGGCACCGTGAGCAGCCGTTACAAAAGCGCACCACGCTTTTACTAAGTGCGTTCCGCTTTCTTATAAGCTTATTTTTTGTCTTGGCTATTTTATATATTGATGAAAAAAACTGGCTCACACACGAAAATCAACTACTGTTTTTTAAACTTTCAATTAGTTATTTTATTTTCAGCACGATCGCCGTGGTAATGAACGCGCTCAATCTAGCCGAAAGCCGGTTTGGCTTTCCGATTCAAATTATTGCCGACATTGTGTTTATTATTTTGTTGATGCACGTGGCGGGTGGTATCGGTAGTGGCTTGGGTATTTTATTGATTATCGTCATCGTGACCGCCAGCTTAATTAGCCAAGGTAGGCTCGCGCTGTTTTATGCCTCCATCGCCACCATCGGTTTGCTGCTGGAACATACTTTCGACATTCTATTTTTTAATCTCGAAACCAGCGCTTACACACAACCAGTGATGCTAGGCTTAAGTTGCTTTGCCACGGCTTGGCTTGCACACAGCCTTGGTTTGCGAATGCAGAAAAGTGAGGCACTTGCCAGCGCACGCAGCATTGACCTTGAAAACATGGCGCAAATTAATGCACGCATTACCGAAGAAATTCAAGACGGCGTACTAGTAATCGATGAGGCTTTTCAAATACGCCACTTTAACGCACAGGCAGAAAATTTATTGTTTTTGGCAAAAGTTGAACTGCTGAACTTAAATGTGCATTTGCCTGACATCGCAACGCTTTATCACAATTGGCTAAACAACGCTGAAAAACACAGCCACTTCAATCTAACAATTCACGGACAAGAACTTAGAATAAGGTTGATCCCGATAAGTCAGGCACCCTCGTCACGTCACCTAGGCGCAGTGATCTTGATTCAAGATTGGAGTCAACTTCAATCAAAAGCGCAACAGGCCAAGCTGGCTGCGCTTGGGCGACTTACCGCCAATATTGCCCATGAAGTGAGAAACCCATTGAGCGCAATCAGTCATGCGAATCAGTTATTGCAAGAAGAACCTGCGCTTTCAGGATTTAGTCGGATTTTGCAAATTATTGAGGACAATATTCATCGCATCGACAAAATTATTAAAGATGTTTTGGAGTTAAACCGTCGTGACCGTACGCACCAAGAGCCGATTGAGCTCAATAAATTTATGCTCGATTTTTACACCCAATTTTGCGCTGTAGAAAAAATTACCCCTAAATTTTTTAACATCAATTTAATGCAAACCCATGCCACCATTTTGTTTGACCAACGCCACCTAACGCAAATTTTATGGAATTTATGCAAAAACGGCTGGGAGCATGGCCAAAAACAATCGGGCAGCTTGTCAATTCAACTTTCCCAAAAGCAGCCACACCGTCTACATATTGAAGTGAGCGATGATGGTGCGGGCGTGACAGAGGCGCAACAAGGAAAATTATTTGAACCGTTTTACACGACAAAAACCACCGGTAGCGGGCTTGGGCTTTATATTTCGCGTGAGCTAGCCGAAGCTAACGGCGCCCAGTTATTGCATCAGCCGTCACCCTCAGGCTGTGCATTTAGCTTAATCATTCCACTTTCGTAAAAAACAGACTGCTACTCGCATCATGACCCAAGAAAAACCAAGCTGCCTGATTGTGGACGACGAAACCGACATTCGTGAACTCCTCACCATGACGCTCGACCGCATGGATGTGGCAACCTTTAGCGCGGCGAATGTGGAAGAGGCCAAAAATTTGCTCAGTCAGCAAAAATTTTCACTGTGCCTCACTGATATGCAAATGCCAGACGGCACAGGGTTGGATTTGGTACAGCACATTAACGAACACCACGCTGGCTTGCCAGTGGCCGTCATCACAGCACACGCCAGTGCTGATAATGCCGTTTCTGCTTTAAAAGCTGGTGCATTTGATTATTTATCCAAACCGCTTTCTTTAAAACAATTGCGGCCAGTGATCGAATTCGCACTCAAGCTCAGCACACCCGCGCCACAAACGGGCAATACGCTGGAAATGATTGGTGATTCTGAGGCGATTCAATCCGTGCGCAATATGATTCAAAAATTGGCACGTAGCCAAGCGCCGGTATACATCAGTGGCGAATCCGGCAGTGGCAAAGAGTTAGCGGCCAAACTGATCCACCAAAATAGTAGTCGCGCCGAAGGACCATTTATTGCAGTGAACTGCGGTGCGATACCGGAAAATTTGATGGAAAGCGAATTTTTTGGCTATAAAAAAGGGGCATTTACCGGCGCCGCACAAGATAAAATCGGCCTCTTTCAAGCGGCTAATCGTGGCACCTTATTTTTGGATGAAGTTGCTGATTTGCCTCTCCCTATGCAGGTGAAATTACTGCGTGCGATACAAGAGAAAAAAGTACGCATGGTCGGCGGCACGACTGAAGAAGCGATTGATGTACGTATCATCAGCGCAACACATAAAAATTTGTCTGACCTGATGGATGCAGGTCTTTTTCGGCAAGATTTGTATTATCGGTTGAATGTGATTCAGCTCAAAATGCCTGCGCTCAAAGAACGCACCGGCGATATTCCACAACTCGCACAAAGCCTCTTAAAAAAGTTGTGTGGAAATATGCAAATGGATATGCCAACCATTGATGCCGCAACCATGCAGCAAATGCAGCTATATGCCTTCCCCGGCAACGTGAGAGAATTAGAAAATTTGTTAGAACGCGCGTTGGCTTTGTGTGACGGCCAAACCATTACCGTGGAAGATTTGATTCTTGAAAGCCAAGCAGCGCCGATACAAGCACTTGAAAAAACGCCTGAGTATCGCGCAACTGCTGGGCAAGATATTTCATTGCCCGATCTTTTGGAAGATATTGAAAAACGCGCAATTTTGGACGCATTAGAAAAAACCAAGCAAAACAAAACAGCTGCAGCAAAACTCTTAGGCGTGAGCTTTAGAACGCTACGCTATCGTTTGGCCAAGCTTGGTCTTTCCAAAGACGAGGATTTTGATGAAGGTTAGTTAAGCACAATCGCCAAATAAGTCACGTAGAGCAAACCATTCACACCTAAATGCCATACACGTAAGCCTTGTTTTCCGGCTAAAAAGCGCATCCATACAGCGGCAATCATGGTGATCACCAAACCGAACAATACTTCCTTACGCGGCTCCCATGGGGTGAGCATAATACCGATGGCTGGAAGCAATGTCCCCTGAAACACCATCGCGCCCGTGATATTGCCAAACGCGAGCGTGTCTTTGCCTTTACGAATCCACAAGATACTGTTCACCTTTTCTGGCAGCTCGGTGGCGATCGGGATAATCAACAACGAAAGCAACAGCGTAGAGATGCCTAAAATTTGGGCCGCTTCCTCTACACCGTTGATAAAGCCTTTCGCACCAGCGATGAGCAATCCTAAGCCCAATAAAAGTTGCGCAACAATGACCGGCATCTTATTTGGCAAACCGATTTTGCATAAAAACATATCACTATCGGCCTCGGTCGCATGGCCGTCTTCCACCAACGCTTTGGATGCACGTAAAGTCATCATGACATACACAAAGTAAATCATGACCATGCAAAAACCGATGGCATAACGCACTGCCGGCATGGTATGTGGTACGAACATCGCGACAGTGGCAAAAGTGAAGGCAAAGATAAAAAAGTTTAAATCACGAATCAAACCAGTGCGCTCTGGGCGCAAATGGCCTTCTGATCCGCGACGTTTCCACACGGAAATCGCCATCAATGAGAGTGACAGTGTCGCTAGCATCAGCGGTGCACCTAAAATTGCTCCTACCCCAATTTCATGATTGGTCGCTATATTTTGCGTACCTGCCAGCAATGCTAACAATGGCACTGAAGTTTCTGGTAACGCCGTGCCGACTGCTGCAAATAAAGAGCCAGTCACCCCTTCGGAAATACCTATCTTTTCACCAAGATGCTCCAAGGCATTGGTAAAAACCTCGGCGGCAATTAGAATAACAATCAACATGAAAAAAAGTTGTAAGAAGACCATAAAAATTTCCTTGGAATGGGATGCGTAAAAGCAATCCACCTGAAGAATGTTATTTTATAGGATTATTCCACTAAACTCACCGCTTGATCAAAATCCTCTTACATGCCCATCTTTTTTTTAGACTCTCTAGGTTTTGTTGATCAAGCAAAACAAATTCCCTCACCTAATGTTGATGCCCGCCCCAATCCAGAAATCAGCTTGATTGTGATCCATAACATCAGCTTGCCGCCCTACCAATTTGGCGGCAATGGCATCATTTCGCTTTTTACCAATTGCCTAAACCCTGATGAACATCCTTACTATGCACAAATCTACACGCAAAAGGTGTCAGCACATTTTTTAATTCGACGCGATGGCGAACTCATTCAGTTCGTTTCTTGTCTACTTCGAGCTTGGCATGCCGGTCTTTCCAACTGGCAAGGCCGCGAGCGTTGCAATGATTTTTCAATTGGGATCGAATTAGAAGGGTCGGATGTTGAAGCATTTGAGGAAGCGCAATATTTAACGCTAAATACGTTAATTGACAGCTTGAAAAAAACATACCCGATTCAAGCAATTACAGGCCATTCAGACATAGCGCCAAATCGAAAAACCGACCCTGGGCCTTTTTTTGAATGGGCAAAAATTACCACGAAAACGCAACTGACTTAAGAACTTAACAATGAAGAATAAATTACTCCCCTTTTTGTGTCTGATGCTTTGCCTCTCCAGTTGCAGCAAATCGCCAGAGGCCGCCAAAGATCCTAAAAAAAATGAAACCAAAAGCACGTTAGTGACAGTAACGCAGCTTAAGAATAGTCCGCTTGAAATTTCAGAAAGTGCTATCGGCTCTTTAGAAAGCTTGACTGACCCGACCTTAGCCGCTGAAGTTGCAGCGCGCGTTGTGAATATTCATGTCAATGTTGGGCAACGTGTCACACAAGGACAACTTATCGCCACTTTAGATGCGACAGACTTTGGTTTGCAACGCAATGAAGCGCAAACTGAAGTATTGCGCATTCAGGCACAGGTTGAGAATCAGAAAAAAATTGTTGCGCGTGACCAAACGTTAATTGAAAAAAATTTCATTTCACAAACTGCGGCTGACAACGATATTGCGCAGCTCGATGTGCTAAACGAGCAACTCAAAGGTGCGCAAGCACGGGTCAACAGCATTAGTCATACCTCAGGCAAAACCAAAATTTATGCGCCCGTGAGCGGCGTAATTCAAACCAAAATAGTCGATAAAGGCGATTACGTTAAAGTGGGCGATCCGCTTGTACAAATCATTTCTAACCAAAAATTACGCGCGCACTTGCCTTTTCCTGAGCATATTGGCGCAAAACTCAAAGCTGGCTTAAAAGTGCGTTTAAGTACACCAACCAGCAAGAAAGTGGTTGAAACCGTGATTCATGAACTTAAACCTCTAATTGCTGAGGATAGCCGCACCATCGATGTAATTGCCGACATTCAAAACGCCACAGATTGGCAACCGGGTGCCACAGTGAATGGCACCGTGATTTTAGGTGAAGAAAAAAGTGCGCTGATGGTGCCGGAACAAAGTGTGGTGATGCGCCCCGCCGGAGAAGTGGTGTATGTGGTACGCAACAATATCGCTTATCAAGCTATCGTAAATACTGGTTTGCGCCAACAAGGCTTGGTCGAAATCCAATCTGGACTGAATGCAAATGACATTATTGTCGTCGATGGTGCTGGGTTTTTAACAGACAACACGCCAGTGAAAGTAAGTCCGTGACACACGCCATAAGCCGTCATTCTTGCGAAGGCCAGAATCCTGACAAAGTTAAAGGGTAACGTAGTGAATTAAATGAGCAAAGCTAAGTGCCCGACTAGACTGGATTTCCGCCTGCGCTGGAAGACGAATGAATAAAATTTTTACGCTACACCCAACAAGATGACGAAATTTGAGTTTTTTAAATGAACCTTCCTGAACTCTCGATTAAACGCCACGTCCTCGCATGGATGCTCTCTGGCGTGATTATTTTATTTGGCCTAATCGCCTATCAGCGCATCGGCATTGATCGCGTTCCATCTATTGAATTTCCAGTCATCAATATTAACACCACGTTGCGGGGTGCAGATCCGGATGTCATCGACACCTCCATCACCAGCGTCATTGAATCCACCATTAATACCACACCGGGGATTGAACATATCCAATCCGCTTCTTCACCCGGTGTTTCTAGCATTAGCATTACGTTTGCAATTGATAAAGATATCGATGTCGCCTATTCGGAAGTGCAGGCCAAATTAAATCAAATCATCCGGCAACTCCCGCAAGATACTGACCCACCAACCATTTATAAAGTTGATACCACGGCTTCACCCATTATTTGGCTGGCACTGACTGGCGACAGAACGATCCAACAACTCAATTTATACGCCAATAACGTATTAAAAAAGAAATTTGAAACCATTAACGGCGTGGGTGAAGTAAGGCTCGGAGGTAAACGTGATCGCGTGATTCGCGTCAATGTATTACCAGAACGTATGGCTGCTTATAAACTCACCGCGACGGATTTAGTCAACGCGTTTAACCGCGAACACGTGCAGTTGCCGGGTGGATTTTTAGTCAGTCAGCAAGCCGAGCAACTATTAAAGCTCGATTTAGAATTTCACTCCACTCAAGAGCTTGCCAACCTTGTCATTGCTTCAAAAAATGGTGTACCTATTTTTTTAAAAGACGTCGCCAATATTGAAGATGGTATTAGCGATAACCGCCAAGTAGCGCGTTACAACGGTAAACCCACAGTGGGACTTGGCATGGTAAAAATTGCCAACGCCAATACCGTTGACATTATTCATGACGTAGTTGAAAAATTAGAGAATGAAATTCGCCCTAATTTGCCACCTGGGCTTTCATTAGAAATTTCAACCAATGATTCTATTTTTATCAACCAAATGGTGGCTTCACTCAAAGAACATTTGGTCGAAGGCACTTTATTTGCTGCGCTAATCGTGCTGATTTTTATGCGCTCGTTAAGCTCCACCATCATGATTTGTTTGGAAATTCCAGTTTCACTGCTTGGTGCCATCGCCATCATGTATTTTTCCGGCTACACCTTTAACAGCATGACGCTACTCGCCTTACTACTACTCATCGGCGTGGTGGTGGATGACGCGATTGTGGTACGTGAAAGTATTTTGCGACATATGTCAGGCGAAGTTGATCACGGATTAAAAAACTTAAACCTCAAAGACAAGCTCGCCGTTGCTGCTTATCGTGTTAAAACAACGATTATCGGTAGCCAAGAAGTGGTGTTCGCTGTGATGGCCTCTTCACTTTCATTGGTGTGTATTTTTGCGCCGGTGATTTTTATGGATGGCGTCATGGGCATGTTTTTTAAATCATTCGCCGTTGTCGTGACCTTTGGCGTGCTGGTTTCTTTGTTTGTTTCGCTCACGCTCACGCCCATGCTTTGCTCCCGCTATTTGTCGGTAACCCACAAAGAAAATGCCGTGTATCGCTTTTTTGGGCGCATGCTAGATAGCTTAGATAGGCAATACCGTAAATTACTCGCAGCGTCACTCAACCACCGCGGATGGGTGCTCATTTTCACAGCGTTGTTTATCGGCCTGACTGGTTTTTATACGCTCAAAAACGTGCAAAAAGACTTTGTGCCAGAAACGGACGAAGGCAGTTTTAGCATAATGTTTAAAACGCCACTGGGTGCAAGTTTGGACTACACCGACTCGCGCATGAAATTGATTGAAGCCGTGATTAACAGGCACAAAGCTGAGATTGACAGCTATTTTGCCACTATCGGTTTAGGTTCGCGCGGGCAAGTGAATCAAGGTAATGTAAACGTGCGCTTAAAACCCAAAAAACTTCGCAAAAAAAGCCAACAGCAGCTGATAAAAGAACTCAAAAAAGAACTCGACGCGATCGCCGGCGTACGTGCGATTCCTTCATCTACCTCGATTGTGCGCGGACAACGCTCAGAAAAATTGCAATTTAATGTCACTGGCAATAATTTACAAGAAATCGGCACCATCTCAAAAAATCTGCAAAATGCGCTCAATGCCAGCGGTGATCTTGGCAAGGTAGACATGGACGTACAGCTCGATTTACCGCAAATCGATATTAAAATTGACCGCGTACGCGCCGCGAATTTAGGGCTAAATGCCAATGAAGTCGCCTCTGCGATCAGCTTATATGTCGGTGGCATTAACGTGGCGAAATACAATGACCAAACCAGCGATGGCCAGCGTTATGACATTCGCCTAAAAACCACAGAAGGTGAGTTACAACAGATTCCAGACTTAAGTAAAATTTATTTGCGCAGCGCCAGCGGCACGCTGGTGCGGCTGGATGCCGTAGCGCAGTTTAAACCAGTGTTAGGCGCGGCTGTGATCGCCCGTTACGACTTGCAATACGCAGTGAATTTTTTTGCTAACCCGAACGTACCACTAGGTGAGGCCGTGCGTTTAGTTGACGAAACCGCTACCAAAATTTTGCCCTCTGGTTACAAGCTAAAATACATCGGCCAAGCTGAAGAACTCGGCAAAACCATGAAAAACGTAAGCTTTGTTTTCCTTCTCGGTTTTGTTTTGCTTTACATGGTACTCGCCAGCCAATTCAACTCGTTTCTGCAGCCGGTCATCATCATGCTGGCACAGCCGCTCGCCATTACCGGCGGCCTCATTGCGCTCTTGCTCACCGGTAACACGCTCAACATTTACTCAATGATCGGCCTCGTGTTGCTAATTGGTTTGGTCGCTAAAAACTCCATTTTATTGGTCGACTTAACCAACCAATTACGTGAAAAAGGCTTAAGCGTACACGAAGCCTTAAGCGAAGCTTGCCCTGTGCGTTTACGCCCAGTATTGATGACGTCTCTCACCATTATTTTGGCACTGTTGCCTGCCGCCATTGGCCTAGGCGCAGGCAGTGAAACGAATAAACCGCTTTCTATCGCGATTATCGGTGGGATGATTTCTTCAACATTACTCACCTTAGTGGTGGTCCCGGCCGCGTATTCGTTGGTGATGAGTAAATTAGAAAAATTTAAAGCTTAGCCGCCAACTAACTTGGCCATATAAAGCAAATTTAAATTGTCCACTTTTGGCTGCCACATCTCAGGGTTGTTGGGGAAGTCTTTAAATTCGCCCGTTTTTTTAAAGCCTAGCCGTTCGTAAAACTCAATCAGTTCATGCCGAATAGAAATCACAGTGAGGTAAAACCCCACCACGCGCCATTCACGCAGCGTCATGGCTTCGGCGGCTTTCAACAATAATTTGCCGTAACCTTTATTTTGCAAAGCGGGTTTTACGGCGATCATGCCAAAATGTGCCGCGTTTTTCCCTACAAGATTTTGCCATTCACAAGCCATGCAAGCCACAATTTCATCTTTTAGTACGCCGATTAGCACAAAGGCATCATGACGCTTGATGATGGTTGCCACATCCTGTGTGGTGGTGCGCAAGCCATCCAATAAATCGGCTTCGGTGGTCCAGCCTTTGCGGCTGGCATCACCACGGTAGGCCGAGTTCACGAGCTTGGCGATAGCATCGGCATCGACCAATTCAGCTTTATAAAAATGCAACATAAAACGTTTTCTTACTAAATTAACTTGTATATTTTTGCACTACCACGCTCGCGACAATATCGCCTTCCACATTCACAGTGGTGCGCAAGGTATCAAGCAAACGGTCAACCGGTAATAAAATCGCAATCGCTTCCGCAGGTAAACCCACGCTTTGCAACACCATCACCATCGTTACCATGCCCGCACTGGGGATGCCCGGCGCGCCAATGGCAGCGAGCATGGCAGTAAAAAATACGATGATTTGATGCACGCCGTTTAGCTCTACCCCCACTAAATTAGCGATAAATAACGCCGCGGCTCCCTCATAAAGCGCGGTGCCATCCATATTCACCGTGGCGCCTAGCGGCAACACAAAGCCAGCAATCTCTGGCTTCACTTTTAACTGTTGCGTGACACAACGAATCGTCACCGGCAAAGTGGCTGAACTTGAACTCGTGGCAAACGCTGTAATCAACGCTTGCTTAGCGCCTTGCCATAACCACAATGGAGTTTTTCCAGTGAATAAAAACATCGCAAGTGGCAACACCACCACGCCATGCAGCAATAGTGTGCCAACAATCACCGCGACAAATTTTATTAAGGTGGAAAGCATCGCAACATCTTGCGTGGCCGTGAGCTTAAACAGTAACGCTGCAATGCCAAATGGCGCAAGCTTCATCACCCAGCCGACAATTTGCATAGTGATGTCCAACCCTTCTTGCATCAGGCCTAACACGTGTTTGTAACGTTCGCCACCGACTACCAAGGCAATGCCTAAAAACAGCGCAAAAATCACCACCGCCAGCACATTGCCTTCGGCTAACGCTTTAAACGGGTTCACAAATAGCCCATGCAAAAAGTGGCTGATAAATTCTGGCAGCGGCATTTGCTTGGCTTCAAAATTTTGCATCGCGCCTTCAAACATCGCCACGCCCAAGCCACTGCCCGGTTTGAAATATTGGCTCGCTGACATGCCAATCAACATCGCCACCGCCATGCTGGAAACAAAAAAACACAAAGTAAGCACCCACACACGGTGAATCTGCTGGTGCTGACGCAAATTAGCAATGCCCACCACAATGCTGCAAAACACCAGCGGCACCAAAATCATTTTGAGTAAATCAATAAATAAAGTACCAACAATATTAGCAATATAAAGCGCGGGGGTATGTTCACCACCATGCGCCGCCCAACCAAGAGCAACGCCAAGAATGGCGGCGATAAGGATTTGGCTGTTTAGGCTGAGCTTAGTCATGCTAATATTCCGAGTAGAGTTGTAAATATATGCATCCTATCATTATTTATACCCATCAAATCCATCTGATTTTTATGTAAAAACCCTTTGTAGTGCGCCAATTAAATTAAAAATTAGTAATTAATTTTTTCAAATTTTTCGATACTTCAGGCAATAACCGATTGAATTGTTTGTGAAAGCCTATAAAGTCGAATTAGGTGAATTGTTTAATTTGAAGGAATGGGAATGTACGCACTAAGAAAGCTGCTTGCCAGATTTATTTTAGCTTCCGTTTTTATTTTCAATGGATTGATTGGTGTATTGCTTGCACACCCTAGCTATAAAAAAGTTGACAATCTCAAAACTTGGACAGTAGTAACGGCCACGGTTATTTCATCGTCCATTTCTCAGGAACACAGACGCAAGGGTATAACATTTTGTCCAGTCATAAACGTAAAGTATGTTTTTGGCGAACAGACTTTAAGTTCTAAACTTGAAATAGAAGATGGGCCTTGCAGTTTGATTAAAGCATCAGTTCAAAAAACCATAGCAAAATTTAAAAACGGGAAGTCAGTAGATGCATTTGTAAACCCCAGCAAACCATCTGAAATCTTAATATCAAATTTCTCATTGGGGATTCTCTTTTATCTAGGTGTAATATTGATTGCAATATCATCGATAACTGCCATTACAATCTTGCTGTTACCCTCAAAGCGCATGTTTGTTGAAAAGACAGCCTAGTACGCAACCACTTGCGGTGCCAATGCATGCAAAACACTTTATCTACTCTGAGTAATGCGGCGAGTACGCCCTATGAAAAATCCTTTGCTAAACTTTCTCAAACACCGCCGCAAAAAAGCCATCGGTTTGGTGTAAATGCGGGAGTAGTTTTAAATATTCACCAGTATCTAAATTGATTTGCTGTTGCAGCAAAACTTCAGCGGCATTGAGTAACTTAAATTCTGGATGGTTTGCCAAAAATTGCTCGGCGATTGCTTCATTTTCTTCTTTTAACAAGCTGCAAGTGGCGTAAACCAAGCGCCCGCCGGTTTTTACCAATTTGGCGGCACGCGCCAAAATACTGGCTTGCAGCACGTTGAGTTCTGCCACATCTTCTGCGGTTTGGCGCCATTTTAAATCCGGGTTGCGGCGAATCGTCCCCATGCCGGAGCATGGCGCGTCGACCAACACGCGGTCAAATTTGCCTGCTAAGCGTTTTAATTTGAGGTCATTTTCATTGGTGATTTTTTGTGCGGTTAAATTGCTTAAGCCAGAACGTTTTAGCCGTTGGCCTAAGCTATTTAAACGCTTTTCTGAAATATCAAACGCATAAAGCCTGCCAGTGTTACGCATAATCGCACCAAGTGCGAGGGTTTTGCCACCCGCACCCGCACACACATCGGCCACCATTTGCCCGCGTTTTGGCGCAACAAGGTAAGCTAAAATTTGGCTGCCTTCGTCTTGCACTTCAATTTTGCCATCGGTAAATAATACGTGGCGGCTAATGTTAAGGCGTAGCGGCATGCGGATGCCGGTGGGCGAATAAGGCGTTTTGCTGATATTTTTTTCGCCTGAGGTGTTTTCAGCTAAAAATTTATCAAACACTTCGTCGCGCGTACCTTTAATGGTGTTCACGCGTAAATCTAAAGTGGCTGATTCGTGCATGCTACGGGCGATTTTCAGCGCTTCTTCTTCACCATATTGGTTGACTAATTTTTCCCATAGCCAGTCGCGCACGTCGGCTTGCACAGCTAAGGGCAAATTATCTGTGGATTTTGCTTTAATTTTAAGCGCCCATTCTTTTTGTTGCTCGTTAAGCATCCCCTCTAACTTTTGAATGCTCATGCCTTGCACACGTAAAAGCCACGCTAAAATCAGCTGCCGTGCATCAGGTTCTTCGTTGTCATTTTCTGTCGTCAGGGCGGTTAAAAAACGCAAACGGCGCAGCACGCCATACACGGTTTCAGCCACAAAGGCGCGTTCTTTGGTGCCTAAATCACGGTTGTTGCGGAAAAAATCGCTGAGTTTCGCATCGGCCGGGCTGTTAAATTCGAGTAGGTTAGTCAACACCATCGCGGCTTGGCGGAGTAAATTGGGGGTCATAGGGTTCTCTTAATTGGATGCGTTTTGAGGCTGGGCGTTTAGCACGCCAACATCGGTTTTGATGCTGTTGGCCAGCATTTCATACACTTTGTCTTTTTCAGTTTTGCGTATTTTAACAGGAAGATAGCGATATTCCTTGGCTAACCAGAGTTCAGTTTTTTCGTCCTTCTCTAGCGCGTCGTGCGCAATATGCACGGTGTGAATGTTACCAAGCTTAGTTTCTAACACTTCTTCGCCTTCAAACGTGTAGTCATACACGCTAAGTTTTTTGCCGTTGGTCAACGATAAATGCATGCTGTTTAAGGGTGCGACAAACATAAATTGGTACATAAAGCTGAGCAAATCTTGCGTGCCTTCTGTCAAGTCTTTAGTTTGTGAGCCTTTGGCATTTTGCAGCGTAACGGTTTTTTCTTGCCAATCAAAATGTGCGGCATAGATTTTATTTTTTTTATCGCCAAATTTGTATAAATAATCAATCGGCTGCAAGCCTTGCGCGTCGATTGCGCCTTCGCTGGTTTGCAATAAATCTGGGATAAAAATTGCCGCCAAGCCTTTGGGCGAAACTTTATTGGTAATTTGGTAGCGCGTGCCGTTTTCTTGCGTTTGGTAAACCATCTCCGCCGAGCCAGCCACAGTCCGATTTTTTTTTGCTTCAATATCGGTGTAAACATCAAAACGGGTTTCTACATATTGGTAAGCAGGCGTTTTTTCTTCGTCATCACCCGCTGCAATCGGCGCTTCGACAGCTTGTGTTTCTGCCACCTCTTCTTCAATCACGGTGGACGCTTCTGTTGCTGGAGAAGCCATCTCAGCACTTGGTGGTGGCACAGGCTCGGGGGCAGGCTCTGGCAATTTTTCTTGCGGTTTTTCTGCTGGTTTCTCAGCAACTTTTTCAGGTTTTTTTTCTGGCTTTGGTTTCGCTGGTGGCGACTTCTCAAGTATTTTTTCTGGCACTATTTTTTTTGGCGGCTCGTTTTTCACCAAGGTTGCCTCAATGGTGCTAAATTGAACTTGGTTCGGGCGATGCAAATATTGCCACAATTGCACCGCCAAATAAGCGTGCAAAGCAATAGAAAAAATCAACCCGATGATTAATTTTTTTTGAAAAAATTCGCGCCACCAAGGCGCATGTTGCGCGCCATTAGTTTGCATGTATCTCTGTTAAGGTTTGCTCAAGTTTTTGGCCGTATTCATCCACAATCAAAATTTTTACAGGCACATAATAATGCGCTGGCGAAAGCCAAAGCTCTTTAGTCTCGCTCGAGAGTTGGTCATTTTTAGCGGGCGTTAAATGGTAAGTTTGTATGGATTTTTCCATCACGTCCAATGGCTCTTGCGCCACTTCATATTGGTAATGGTTTAACTTTTTGCCAGTGGTTAAATCAATAACAATCGCTTCTTTTAGCATCGCTGGGTTAAACATAAATTGGTAGGCAAAGCTGGCTAAATCCTGCGTGCCAGCAATTAATTGTGCCGTTTTTTCTTTGCCTTTCACCAACATTTTCAGTTGATTATTTTGCCAGTCAAACGTCGTCAACAACGCTCTTTTCTCATCGTTGCCTTGGTGTAATTCAAATTTGAGCGGCTTTAATCCAGCTGGGGTCACTTCACCTTCGCTCTTTAATTGGCGCACGCCAAACAGCGCATAGACACCAATGCCTTTGGTCGCGCTTTCAATCGTGTAGCTGTTGCCGCTGACCGTGAAACTTTCATGCACGGTGGCAAACGGCTGGCCATTTTTGGTGACAGCGTAAGTCAGTTGAAGATTTTTAGGGTAGGTTTCCGCGGCAAAACTAACGCTGAAATTTAAAAAACTAAGCGTAAAAAATAAAAATAGAAGTTTGGTAATAACGGAGATAAAACGTTGCACACATTTTCCTTAAAAAATTCAGAAGCTGCTTAACGTTTGGCAAGAGGCTTTTGCTGACAAAAGCCTCTTTTTTTAATTGGAAAAGTTTTTCAAACAACCACCGTTGGTGCTTCGCCCGCTTGTTGGGCGCGGATGACACCAATTTCGTAAACCGTTTCGCCAGCTTCTTTAAGTAAGGCATGCGCAGCGGCCGCATTTTCTTTGGCAACCACCACCGCCATGCCAATGCCGCAATTAAATGTGCGGTACATTTCAAGCGGCTCAATATTGCCTTGCGCTTGCAACCATTGGAAAAGTGGCGGCAATGTCCAGCTGGATTTTTGAATTTCAGCCGTTAAGCCTTCTGGCAACACGCGTGGAATATTCTCAGTAATGCCGCCGCCAGTAATATGCGCCATGCCTTTCACTGGCATTGCATCTAACAATTTAAGAATAGATTTCACATAAAGTTTAGTTGGTGCCATAACAACATCTTTAAATTTTTTGCCGTGAAAGTCTGATTCCATATCAATGCCAGACTTTTCAATCAATTTACGAATCAGCGAATATCCATTGGAATGCGCGCCGCTTGAGGCCAAGCCTAGCACCACATCGCCCGCGGCAATGGTGGAGCCATCAATAATTTTTTCTTTATCCACGCAACCCACGGCAAAACCTGCTAAGTCGTACTCGCCCGCTGGGTACATGCCAGGCATTTCTGCGGTTTCACCGCCCACCAAGGCGCAGCCAGATTCTTCACAGCCGTGCGCAATGCCTTTAATCACTGCGGCGGCCGTGCCAACTTCCAACTTACCGCACGCAAAATAATCTAAGAAAAATAAAGGCTCAGCGCCTTGCACCAAAATGTCGTTCACACTCATGGCGACTAAATCAATGCCGACCGTGTCATGTTTATTGAGTTGAAATGCGAGTTTTAATTTAGTGCCAACGCCATCGGTGCCGGAGACTAAAATCGGCTCTTTAAATTTTTTAGGCACAGCAAATAACGAGCCAAACCCGCCAATGCCGCCAAGCACTTCAGGGCGCATGGTGCGTTTGGCAAACGGTTTGATTTGCTCAACCAGCGCGTCACCTGCTTCAATGTCCACACCAGCGTCACGGTAAGTAATAGAGGTTTTGTCAGAGGTACTCAAATTCTGTCTCGATTCAATCAATTGCGTTAATGAGAGTTATAATTCCGTTAGGCCGCATTTTAACCCAGTATGGCAAATCATCCAAAAAAGCACATGACTCAACCAAGCGTACCAAGCAATTTTATTCACCAAAACCGTTGGCTAATTTTAGCCATCGTGGTGGCCGTTGCGTTTTACTTGCTCACCCCAGTGCTAATGCCATTTTTTATCGCAGCGATTATTGCCTATATGTGTGATCCGTTGGTGGATCGCTTAAGTGCAGCAGGCTTAAAAAAATACACCTTGGGGCGCACCAACGCCACATTGCTAGTGATGGTTGGCATTGTCGGCGCGATTTCCGCCTTGTTTTTGATTTTAGTGCCTTTGTTGCAAAAAGAGTCTTTACTCATTGTTGAACGCCTACCAACTTTAGTGAATAAAATTCATGACCAACTTGAGCCTTGGCTACAAGCACAATTTGGCATCAACTTAGATATTGACGGTGCCATGGCGCAAGAGCTATTGACCAAAAACTGGAAAACTGCGGGCGGTATTTTGGGTGATGTGCTTAAAAGTGTTGGCGGGCAAGGCCTAGCGCTTATTGGCATACTTGCGAATATTTTGCTATTGCCCGTGGTGCTTTTTTATTTATTACGCGATTGGGATGACTTTGTTGCCGCAATTGGTGAGTTGATCCCGCGCGATTGGTATGAAAAAATTGAAACCATCACCAAAGAAATTGACGATGTGCTGAGTGAATTTGTACGCGGGCAATTTTCTGTCATGGCCGCCATGAGCGTTTTTTACACGGTTGGGTTATGGATTGCCGGGCTCGACATGGCCTTGCCGATTGGCTTAATCACAGGGTTATTAGGGTTTGTACCGTATTTGGGCATCGCCACCGGCTTGGGCCTTGCCATGCTGGTCGCAGCACTACAATTTACCAGCCTTCAACAAGTCATCCCTGTGCTGCTGGTATTTGGCTTAGGGCAAGTGGTGGAAGGCATGTTTTTAACGCCTAAATTAGTGGGCGACCGCATTGGCTTACACCCCGTAATTGTGATTTTTGCCCTGTTAGCAGGCGGGCAACTGTTTGGATTTATTGGGATTTTATTGGCCCTCCCTGTCAGTGCTGCCATTGCAGTTGGCTTGCGCCACAGTAAACAGCATTATCTCAAAAGCAAAACTTATAATTACTAACTCCTCGCAACTTCATGCAACAACTTCTGCTTGATATTAAGCCCAGCACCACGCCTAGCTTGGATAATTTTTTGCCCGGCCAAAACTTAGAAGCTTTAAATAGCATTCGACACGCCATTGATGGCACGGGTGAAACCCGCCTCATTTATCTGTGGGGGGGCGCAGGTTCTGGCAAGAGCCATTTGCTCAATGTGGCAAAAAGCTTGGGCGCAACAGTTGCAGATGATGTGCATTTGCTGAGTGAAGACGCACAGATTGATTTATTCAACAAATACAATCAAATTAAGGAAGCGAGTGGATGCTTAATTACTGCCGGTTTGCACGCCCCCACGCAAATGGGCTTGCGTGATGACCTTGCCACCCGCCTCGCTTGGGGCTTGGTGTATCAATTGCACCCGCTCACTGATGAAGAAAAAGCGGCAGCCTTGCAAACCCACGCGCATGAGCGCGGCATGAAGCTGCCAGCCGAAGTGATTGCTTACTGCTTGCGTTATTTACGGCGTGATCTACCCACGCTGATGGCGGTGTTGGATGCGTTAGATGAGTGGTCACTGGTGACAAAAAAACCTGTCACCGTACCGATGCTGAAAAAATTATTGCAGCTGGATTTAGGGATTTAATCTTTGCGCAGAGCAAGTAAATACTCAATTTCCTTAGTGTTGTCATCCTCGCGCAAGCGGGGATCCAATTAACTGTAATAAAAATGGATTCCCGCCTTCGCGGGAATGACGAACGAGGGAGGCTTTAGTCTAAACATGCATTCGTTTAACCCTCGTGTAAAATCATCGCCTATTATCCAAAATCACCTTTTTAAAACTCTTTTTGATAGATAACTACTATCCGAGGACACCATGTTAAGAATCAACGAACTCAAACTCCCCATCGAACTTGCCGATACGCTCATCCACCAAGATGATCAAATCAAAGTGGCCTTGCTGAAGCGTCTTGAAATTCCCGAAAGCGATTTAATCCGCTTTAGCATTTTTAAACGCGGTGTCGATGCACGTAAATCGCATGCGATTTTGTATGTGTATAACTTAGATGTCGAGGTGAAAAACGAGGCGAAGATTTTAGACAAGTTTAAAAAAGACCCGCACATTAAACCAGCGCCAGACACCAGTTATCATTTTGTGGCAAAAGCTCAACATGCGCCTAAACTCCGCCCCATCGTTGTTGGATTTGGCCCCGCTGGCATATTCGCCACCCTCATTCTGGCGCAATCAGGCTTTAACCCCATCGTGTTAGAGCGCGGCAAAGAAGTGCGCAAGCGCACCAAAGACACTTGGGGTTTGTGGCGAAAAAATACGCTTAACCCAGAATCTAACGTGCAGTTTGGTGAAGGCGGTGCAGGCACATTTTCGGACGGTAAACTCTACAGCCAAATCAAAGACCCCAAACATTACGGGCGCAAGGTCATTCAAGAGTTTGTGAAAGCGGGCGCACCATCAGAGATTCAATACGTCAGCCATCCGCATATTGGTACTTTTAGGTTGGTCGGCATGGTGGAAGAAATGCGCAACACCATCAAATCGCTAGGCGGTGAAATCCGTTTTGAAAGCCGTGTCGATGATATTCATATTGAAAACAATCAGGTGCAAGGCATAACCTTGCAAACAGGCGAGTTTATCGCCACCAATCATCTCATTTTAGCCGTAGGTCACAGCGCACGTGATACCTTTGAGATGATTCACAAAAAAGGCATTTATGTCGAAGCCAAACCGTTTTCCATTGGCTTTCGTATCGAGCATCCGCAAGGCTTGATAGACCGCGCGCGTTACGGCAAAAGTTACTCTGAAGATATTTTAAACAAACTAGGCGCGGCGGATTATCGCTTGGTGCATCACGCCAAAAACGGGCGCAGTGTATATAGCTTTTGCATGTGCCCCGGTGGCACGGTGGTTGCGGCGGCGTCAGAGCCTAACCGCGTCGTCACCAACGGCATGAGCCAATATTCACGCAACGAGCGCAACGCCAACGCAGGCATCGTGGTCGGCATTACGCCCGAAGTTGATTACCCAGACCATCCATTAGCAGGCATGGAGTTTCAACGCAAATTAGAAAGCCACGCCTTTGTGCTAGGTGGCAGCAACTACAACGCCCCTGGGCAACTCATCGGCGACTTTTTAGCTAACAAACCATCCACAAAGTTCGGCGAAGTCATGCCGTCTTATACCCCAGGCGTCACCCTCACCAATTTAGATACCGCCTTGCCAGAATTCGCCATCACCGCCATGCGCGAGGCAATCCCCGCCTTTGCCAAACAAGTGCAAGGCTTTGACCTTGCTGATGGCGTGCTGACAGGCGTTGAAACCCGCACATCCTCGCCCATCCGCATCAAACGTGACGACGAGACTTTAGAGAGCATCAACACCAAAGGCCTTTACCCCTGTGGTGAAGGCGCAGGCTACGCGGGCGGGATTTTATCGGCGGGCGTGGACGGGATTAAAGTTGCGGAAGCGGTGAGCTTAAGTTTAGTGAAAAAATAACCTTGTTTCTAAAAGCAATAGAGTTGGCAAAACGTCAACCCAAAATTGTATCAACTACACAAAATTCAGACACCCTTTAGGGTGGAGATTTATCTCTACGCGTGGTGCTACAGCCCAACCCTATCCGCTACTTAAAGGAGAAGAGAAATGGCGTATGAATTAATGCAGTTATCAGAAAATGATTTAAGTAAGGTCTGTGAAGATTTAAGAACGTGGGAAGCTTCTTTTGATAAGCCGAATGTGGTTTGTGTTAAGCCCTATATTGAACGATTAGTTTCATAATATCGGCGCGGAGTTGGTGGCACTTGGGCAGTGAATTCAGAAAATGGCAACTACTTAGTAATTAAGCCTGGGTTTGTGAGAGCGGAAACTATTCAAACTAATTATTACTTTTATTTTATTGGCACCTTTTATGAGTTAAGTGTAAGAGGTTTGGATCAACATGGTGTTTATTTTGAGGGAAACCATCCCAACAATTCTGCCTTTAAGGCAGAATTAAAAGAGGCTCTCTTTGTTTTAGGTCGAAATGGTGAGGGTAGTGGCGGTTTTTTGGTCTCATAGATGCTGTTTTTAGCCCGGTTGGCGACAATAACTGAAAGGCAATACGCTTCGCTATTGCTTATCAAACGCTTCCGCTTCAACACCTGGCACATTTGCCAGCGTTGCTTCAAACTTAGCTTTTGAGGCGCGGTTGGCGCGCTCTTGTATGTACTTTTCTGTGGTGAGTGCTGACACTTTTTCTGCCACGGCTGAGGCGATAAACTGGTTGATTGAACTGGAGTCTTCACCCGCAGCGGTTTTGACGACTTGGTGCAAGGAATCGGGTAATCGAATGCTGAGTTTTCTCATTTTAAACTGACCACTTGCACAAGTTCAGAATAAGTCTTTAGTTGTACATCACTGGTAACTAAATAAGCTGGGAGCGCGAGGGCTTGGGCTATCAATAATCTATCGAATGGGTCGTGGTGATGCCAAGGCAAAGCAGCAACGGCAAATGTATGTGCGGATTGCATGGGCAATTCAGTAAAGCCTGTTTGCAGGGCAAGGGCTTGTATATCTTCTGGTGAAAAATTAAAGTCTGCTTTGTTGAGGCTGGCTTTAATGGCGATTTCCCAAATACTCGCGGCGCTAAAATAGATATCGTTTTCGCTATTGGTGAGTTGTGCTTGTAGTTCTGCACTTAACTTCTCTGGCGAAATGACGGCGCATAGCAAAATATTGGTATCGAGCAATAAAGTGCGTTGTGCCACTTTTAGCTGCCTTCAAACATTTGTTGGATTTCTGCTTGGTGCATAGTATCAAAGTGTTCAGGCATGGCGAATTTGCCTTTACCTAAGCCAAGTTGACGCGTTGGCTTGGCGGCAAGTGGCACAAGGCGAGCAACAGGCTTGCCTGCACGCGCAATAATAATTTCATTGCCCGTTGCGGCTTGCTCAACATAGCGTGAAAACTGGGTTTTTGCATCGTGCATATTAACGGTTTGCATGAAATACTCCTTTTATAAAATTCAACCGGACTAAGTTTAGTCCAGTTGGGTGTGAGTGTCAATCAGCTATCCGCCAGCTGTCATCCTCGCGCAAGCGGGGATCCATGTAACAAAAAATGGATTCCCGCTTGCGCGGGAATGACGGGCCGTATTAAATTGTTACCCCTTCAAACTCTTACTCACAACCTCAAATACATCATTGGATAAATTCGCTGTATCTAAAATCCCTTGCAAAGCGGCTTGCATGTGCGTTTGCAGTTGTGGCGTGTAGCGTTTCCACTCTCTAAACGGGTTAACCTGACGCGCGGCGATTTGTGGGTTGATTGCGTTGAGTTCAATAATCACATCGCGTTGAAGCGCGTAGCCTTTGCCACTGGGGTCGTGGAATTTGACTGGGTTGTAGAGTGAGAACGCCGTGTAGAGCGAGCGCACGCGGTTTGGGTTTTTTATATTGAACTCAGGGTGTTGGCGCAGTTTGGCAAAGTCTGCAAAACTGCTGTCGCGGTTGCCCATGGCTTGTAGTTTGAACCATTTATCCACCACTAGCGGATATTGTTTATAGGATTGGTAAAAGTGCTCAAACACTTCTTCGCGTTCTGGTTGGTTGCTGTCGGCGAGGCTGGCGAGCGCGGCCACTCTATCTGTCATATTGTTGGCGTTAAAATAGTGCGCTTTAGCGCGGGCGGCGCAACCTGTACCTTTGGTGGCGGTGAGTAGCTCTAGCAACACATTACGCAAAGCACGCTTGCCCATCGCTTCGGGTGTGATGGCAAATGCGCCTGACTCGGTGTTTGCATAATACAGTTTGGCGAGCGCATCTTTATGCGCACGTTTGATTTGCGTGAGCAAATAAGTACGCGCTTGGTCGATGGCGGCGGGGTCGATGACGGCTTGGTTTTGCGCAATCACTGAGATTTCTGGCAGGCTTAAGGCACGGGCGAGCAGGGCTTTGTCCGTTGCTTCATTAAAACCTTGCGCGATTAAATTACCAAAATCTTCAATAAAAGTCGTGATGTCAGCTTGCGGATTTGCCATGATGCGCTCGATGTTACGCAAGGCCAGTGTTTGCCCTGCCTCCCATTTGTTAAAGCCATCGGTGTCGTCAATCTGCAAGAGGCGCAAATCTTCATCACTTAAATCGGTGACCAATTTCACGGGCGCAGAAAAGTCACGCAAAATAGAGGGCACAGGGCGCGCAGTGATGCCATCAAAGCTAAAGCTTTGTTCGCGTGCGGTCATTTCTAAAATTTTTGTCGCTTGAATTTCTTTGCCTTGTGCGTTTAACAAGCCAACAGCGATTGGAATATGCAATGGTTTTTTATCAGTCTGACCTGCAGTGTCAGGCTGTGATTGTTTAAATGTGAGTGCGTAGCGTTGCTGTATGGCATCGTAGTGACTGCTCACTTGCAGTGTGGGCGTGCCCGCTTGTTTGTACCATAAAAAGAATTGCGTCATGTCGCGGCCTGAGGCATCTGCCATGCATTGCACAAAGTCATTACAAGTCACCGCTTGGCCGTCAAAGCGCGCAAAATATAAATCGGTCGCTTTGCGATAATTTTCTGCACCGAGCAAGGTGTGTTGCATACGAATCAGCTCTGACCCTTTTTCATACACGGTGGTGGTGTAAAAATTACTGATTTCGATAAAGCTATCGGGCTGCACTTGGTGCGCTAAGGGGCTGGCGTCTTCTGAAAATTGCATGCGGCGCAAGGTGTTCACATCGTCTATGCGTTGCACCGCGCGCGAGTTCATATCGGCGCTAAATTCTTGGTCTCTAAATACGGTGAGGCCTTCTTTGAGCGAGAGTTGAAACCAATCGCGACAGGTCACACGATTGCCCGTCCAGTTATGAAAGTATTCATGCGCAACCACGCCTTCCACACTCATAAAATCCGCATCGGTAGCGGTTTCTTGTTGTGCTAACACCAAGGCGGTGTTAAAAATATTGAGCGAAGTATTTTCCATCGCGCCCATATTAAAGTCACTCACAGCGACGATATTAAATCGGTCTAGCTCATACTCGCGCCCATAGGTTTCTTCGTCCCAACGCATCGACTTTTTGAGTGATTCCATGGCGTGAGCGCATTGGGCTTCATCCCCCGGGCGCACATAAATGCGTAAATCCACCTTGCGGCCTGACATCGTTATAAAAGTATCGGCGATATGCACTAACTGACCCGCCACCAAGGCAAATAAATAGCACGGCTTGGGAAAAGGGTCGTGCCATTCGGTAAAATGGCGACCATTTTCCAAATCACCTTCAGCCATTAAATTGCCGTTAGACAGCAGCACAGGATGTGTGTGTTTAGCGGCTTCGATACGCACCCTAAACACACTTAACACGTCGGGACGATCTTGAAAAAAAGTAATCCGCCTAAAGCCCTCAGCCTCGCATTGGGTAAAGTAATTACCTTGCGATTGATATAATCCTTCAAGTGCGGTGTTGGCGGCTGGGTCAATTTCTGAAATGATGTTTAAACTGAACTGACTTGTGGCATTGGCAATCGTCATTTTGCCATCTTCAATCTCATAGCCAGCAAAAGCTTCGCCATTCAGCAACACCGCTGTAACCGTTTGATCTTGACCGTTCAGCACCAAGTCTGCGCTCATGCCAATTGGATTTTTGCGATAATCGACCACTGATGTAACCACGGTTTTTTCTTCAAAAATCTGAAAACTTAAAGAAATTCTCTCCGCCAAAAATGGTGCTGGCGTATAGTCTTTTAGGAAAATCGTTTGCGGCATTTTGCTTGAGTCAGTTTTCATTGTCAGTCACTTAAATTTTAAGAGTATTGCCAGTATATAAAAAAAGCGGCTATCTCTCGATAACCGCTTAACTCCCAAGTGCAAATTATTGGCGAATCAAGTAATCAAACGCACCCAAGGCCGCATTTGACCCCTCACCCATGGCGATGATAATTTGCTTGTAGGGTATCGTCGTCACATCCCCTGCCGCAAATACCCCTGGTAATGAGGTGGCGTTATGGCTGTTGATTTCAACTTCACCGTATTTACTTAAATTAAGCGTGCCTTTTAACCAGTCACTATTTGGCACCAAGCCGATTTGAATAAACACACCATCTAACGCTACATGTTTGCTTTCGCCACTCACGCGATCAGTGTAAGTTAAGCCGTTTACGCGCGTGCCGTCACCAGTAATTTCAGTGGTTTGTGCACTCACCAAAATAGTGACATTTTGCAGTGAGCGTAATTTCTTCTGCAACACCGCATCGGCTTTAAGCTCTGGGTCAAACTGCAACAATGTCACGTGACCAACTACCCCTGCTAAGTCAATCGCAGCCTCTACACCTGAGTTACCGCCACCAATCACTGCAACGTGTTTGCCTTTAAATAATGGGCCGTCACAATGTGGGCAATAAGCGACACCTTTATTTTTATACTCGTTTTCACCCGGCACATTTAAATTTCTCCAGCGCGCACCCGTCGCCAAAATCACAGATTTACTGCGCAACAGCGCACCACTTTCCAACTCCACTTCAATTAAGCCAGCATGCTTGCTATCAGTCTTGTTTGGCTCACGCAAAGTTGCAGCACGTTGTAATGGCATGATGTCGACATCATACGTTTTAACATGTTCTTCCAACGCTGCGACCAATTTAGGCCCTTCGGTTTCTTTGACTGAAATAAAGTTTTCAATCGCCAACGTATCGTTCACTTGACCGCCAAAACGTTCTGCCACAATGCCAGTTTTAATCCCTTTACGCGCTGCGTAAATGGCTGCTGAAGCACCTGCTGGGCCACCACCCACCACCAATACATCAAAGGCTTCTTTGGCATTGAGTTTCTCAGCTTCTTTAGCTATCGCACTTGTATCAACTTTGGCTAAAATTTCTTCCACCAACATACGGCCTGAAGCAAACATTTCGCCATTCATAAAGGTTGCTGGCACCGCCATGATATTTCGCGTATTGACTTCGTCTTGATACAGTGCGCCATCAATCACCGTGGTTTGTACATTCGGGTTGAACACAGTCATCAAAGTAGTTGCTTGCACAACATCCGGACAGTTGTGGCATGACAGACTCATGTAGACTTCAAAATTAAAGGTACCTTGCAAACTTTTGATTTGCTCGAGTACACTATCTTCCACTTTTGGTGGATGACCGCCTGTCCACAACAAGGCCAATACTAACGATGTAAATTCATGCCCAAGCGGAATCGCCGCAAAGCGCACACCGCGTGCTTCACCTTCTTTAACGATGACAAATGAAGGTTTGCGCGCATCATTTCCGCTTTCATCAAAAGTCACTTTGTCTGAAAGCGCAGCAATTTCCTGTAAAAGCTCGCGCATTTCACCGGCACCGGCGCTGCTATCCAAAGATGCAATTAAGCGAATCGGCTGACGCAACATGCCCAAGTAAGTTTGCAACTGCGCTTTTAAGCTATCGTCTAACATTTTTTTCTCCATGTTCAATACTTAACTTCTTTAGGGTGAGTTAACCCGTGGCTTCATTTTTGAAGCAGTGTACGTTTGGTTGGGGAACTCGTTAAGGAGAATACACAGAGAATTCTCTGCATTCTCCTTAACGCCCTGCAAGCAGGGCATTAAAACTTAGATCTTACCTACGAGATCCAATGATGGTGTCAATGTTTTCGCACCTTCATTCCATTTCGCTGGGCACACTTGGCCTGGGTTAGCCGCTGTGTATTGCGCAGCTTTCAATTTACGCAATGTTTCTTTTACATCACGGGCGATTTCGTTACTGTGTACTTCCACAGTTTTAATCACGCCTTCTGGGTTGATGACAAACGTACCGCGCAATGCCAAACCTTCTTCATCAATATGCACGTCAAAAGCGCGTGTCAATTGGTGCGTTGGGTCGCCCACCAATGGGAATTTTGCTTTACCAACGGCTGGTGAAGTTTCATGCCAAACTTTGTGTGAGAAATGTGTATCGGTTGTAACGATATACACTTCAGCACCAGCTTTTTGGAACTCAGCATAGTTATCTGCTGCGTCTTCAACTTCAGTTGGGCAGTTAAAAGTAAATGCTGCTGGCATAAAAATCAGCACAGACCATTTACCTTTTAAGCTCGCATCAGACACTTCAACGAATTTACCGTTATGAAAAGCTTGGGCTTTAAATGGTTGTACTGCTGTATTAATTAATGACATTTGTCGTTCTCCTTTGGTAAAAATGATTGCTAAAACAGCCCCGTTTGCAAAGTATTGCAAAGGAACGTGAAAAACTGATGAAGTGCATTATAGAGCGTTTTTTAGATAAGTATAATACATCGTTTAAATAATTACGATATATATAACTTATCACGGAGACTTTTAAGCTTGTGTCACCTTCACGCTTTGCGTGGCAGTTTCGCCAAGGTTATCTAGCCAAGTAATGGTCACTTTATCGCCCAATTGCGCGTTTTTTAACCTAAAAGTGAGGTAAGGATTTTTCGCAATGCCGGTTCCCCACTCCGCTTCCAACATTAGTTGGTCATTTAAAAAAGCCGAGACTTGCTGCACAAAATGCGCTGGGACAAATTCTCCGGCATCATTTTTTCGGCGGCCTGTTTCCATCGGATGACTCATCAGCAACTTCACTTCGGTCATGTTGCCCTTTAATTGCGCGCGGATTTTCATGTTATCTGCCATAGCAAACCCTAACCACAGCCGTTTTCAAGGACGATGACATTTTTAGTTTGCATAAAAAATTGTCCGCCCGCTTTCACCACCACGGTGACATCTGAAGATTCTGCCATTTTGATACGGGTAATCACAAAGGCTTCTAACTCGGGCGAAAATTTAAATTCCGCAATCAGCGACGTTGGATTTTTTTCTACTAAAATCGCAATGGATTCTGTGTTGGCGATATTGCTCGCCACTTCAACTTGCACTACCGCACCATTTTCTGCGCGATCTGGGGCAGTAATTAAAATATCTTTACTTAACTTCGGCTGCGTCACACCTAGCGCTACCAAGGCATCTGATAATTTTGTCGTTTCAAACGCAGGCTTGTTCCAAACTTTTGCAAAAACGAGCTTAGGCCACAGTAACAATGCCACAAGCATCGCACCACTATTTTGCAAAAATTTTCTACGAAGCATTTCTGGCCTTTTTCTCATCGTCCTGCATGCGCTGCAACTCTTTCAAACGCGCTTCCACAATCGATTGTTGGTAAAAATCACCATCCTTTGACTTTGCTGCCAAATCCATTTGTTCTGCCGCACGTTTAAGATCATACTTTCTAAAATAAGCCTCACCAAGCGCTTGATGTGATAACAAATTTTTACTCATCATGGCATAAGCGCGCGATTTTAAATCATAAAAATAGGGGTCTTGCGGATACAAAAATTGTTTTTCATTTAGAAAATTAATCGCCAATTCAGGCTTTTTTACGCCTAAAAAATGCTCGGTTTGCCCAAAAATCAGCGCACGATTTTCCGGATATTTTTTAAGAGCAGCCCCATATTGCTGCTCTGCCAGTTGCGGATTATTTTTGGCGACCAAAATTTTCGCGTAAAGTGATTCAATCATCGGATGCGCAGGTGCATTTTTTTTCAGCCATTCTGCCTCTGCCTGCGCTTGCGCCAGCGCGTTTCTGTTCAAATATGCCGCTGCCAAGCCATAATGCTCAGCGGCTTCGTTGGTATAGCGGCGCTCTTTAATATTTTGCAAAAATAAATCGATACTCGATTGCACTGACTGTTTATCAACATAGGCTGCACTCGCACGCAGCTTGGCACGCACCAGTTGAAAATCCACACTGTCAGGCACTTGTTTATAAGGCATTTGTTCAACACGGTTGGTCACGTCAGAAATCCGCTCAGTTGTCAGCGGATGCGTACGTAAAAAACTCGGCGCGCCACCTTCTGAAAAACGGTTGCCGCGCTGCATCGTAGTAAAAAATGCGGGCATGCCGCGCACATCAAACCCCGCATTACTTAAAATTTGTAAGCCGACGCGGTCAGCCTCGCGCTCATGCTCGCGCGTGTAATCCAATTGATTTTGTACCGAAAAAGCACTCGATGCAGTCATCGCGCCGCTGGCAAGCTCAGGGTTTGAACGCGCCACCAACAAGGCCAAGGCAATGCCCGCTAAATTTTTAAAAGTATCGTATTTTTGCGCGGCTAACATGCGCGCTAAATGGTGCTGGGTCACATGGCCGATTTCATGTCCCAATACACTCGCAAGCTCAGATTCAGTATTGGCGGCCAAAATCAAACCGGTATGCACCCCTACTACGCCACCCGGCATGGCAAACGCGTTAATGGTGGGGTCTTTCACCACAAAAAAATTAAACCGTTCACTTTTATCTGGCCCGCTTGCCACCAACTTATTACCAAGCGCCTGCAAATAATCAGAAATTTCTGGGTCTTGTACCACTTCGTCACTGGCATACACTTGCCGCATAATTTGGTCGGCAATTTTTTGCTCATCCAGCGGGCTTAACACAGTTTGAGAAACGTCGCCTAACTCAGGCAAATTTGCATCTACACCTAAATTGTTATCAAACGTGCCAGAGTATGGATTACCACTAAACACCGGATCACTCGGCGAAGTAGGTAATGCATACTTTTTATTCACTGGCTTTGCACTATCTGTCGCCATGCCAAACATAGGCACAACAAACACACTTGCACCAACAACAAGTGCGCGCAATAAAAAATGGTGATTCATATTTTTCAACATCATTTTGCTATGATAATGCCAACATGCGGCAAGTTCATTAAAAAACAAGACCCTCAATCATTGAGTAACTCATTTATGGCTGATAAAAAAATCTCTCCTTTGACCCATTTTGACCAATCTGGCCAAGCCCACATGGTGGACGTAGGCGACAAGCAAGACACCAAACGCATCGCTATTGCCAGTGGTTTTATCCGCATGCAGCCGGAAACGCTAAAACTCATCCAGCAAGGCGATGCAAAAAAAGGTGACGTGCTTGGCGTCGCGCGGATTGCCGCTATTCAGGCCAGCAAAAAAGCCAGCGACTTAATCCCGCTTTGCCACCCGATAGCACTCACAAAAGTGAGCGTGGATTTTGAAATAATGCCTGAAAAAAACTGCGTGGTTTGCACCGCCACCACCCAAACAACAGGCAAAACTGGCGTAGAAATGGAAGCGTTAACGGCTGTCAGCCTCGGCTTACTAACGATTTATGACATGGTCAAAGCTGCTGATAAAGGCATGTTGATAGGCGAAATTAAATTGCTGGAAAAACACGGCGGCAAAAGTGGGGACTGGGCGGCGAAGTAGTTTACTTAGATAAGATTTTTCAAGGTGTTTATAATTACCAACAACAAAATATTGATTGTTAGTTAATCAATACTCCTTTGAATGATAAAAATAAATTACCTTAATTTTTTTATACATCAGCCTGAATAATACTTCAAGCTTTCCTATTGTACCGAAAATGTAATACTCCGAGATAAGCCGATTTCATTTTCAGTTCCAATGGTAAGCTTTTGTGACATACCGCTTGTCTCAAGTCAAAGATCATATAACAAAGTATGGAGCGTATGGAATTGGGCTTTCAAAAGAGTGGGCAGAGCGACAAAAATTGAATCCATTTTTATATATTGAAAAGAACTCACGGCTTTCGGAAAGCTATAGCACTGTATATTTTGATTACGTAGTTAAATCTGGTAAGAATCTTAACCAGTTAGATAATAAAGAAAAATCAATAGTTGATATCCTTAGATACATTAAAAATTACCAAAATGACCTAACCAGGGGTGGCAATATTTACAAAGATTACCGTTTCTCTGATGAACGCGAATGGAGATATGTTCTTGATTACAACGAACCACCACAATTTATACATGCGCTTAATGAACATTTTAATAAAGCAGAAGCAAACAAATTATTAGCTAACTATAGATTAGAGTTTGACCCCAATGACATAAAATATGTAATCATTGAAAACGATAATGAGATTTCTGAATTTGTTGACATATTCCGTAGTACTAAAGGGAAATAATATACTTATCATGATGTTGAGAGATTGATGACAAGACTAATAACAACAGAACAAATAGTGAAAGATTTTTAAAAAACCGCTGTCCAAACGTTTGCGGTGGATTAATTTAGTTAGCAATCCCTTTTGCCGCACAGAGCGGCGCGAAGGGACATTCCTTGCGTCAAATCAAGGCCGTTGCAGCCCAACCAACAAAATATTTTCCGATTTCATTAAATTAGCTGGCAACCCAAGTAACACAATAATATCGCCATCCATCAACCGCGCATCAAAGGTAAGCTCTTCGCCTTGCATGCTCGGCCGGCGGAGCGACTTTACCTCTACCGCATATTTTGAAAAATCAAAATCTGACAAGCGTTTACCGATAGCATACGCGTCGCCGGTCATCACCACCGCATGCAAGCGCGGTTGTTGTTTGGCGCGGTTTTCACTTTCAGCATCTGTCAGGCCGTGAAAATAACCCTTAAACATTTCATAGCGCTCTTCGCGGAACAGGCGAATCCGTTTGACCACACGGTTAAGCGGAATACCCAGCAGCACCAGCGCATGCGAAGCCAGCATGAGGCTACCCTCTAAAATTTCTGGTACCACTTCTGTAGCGCCAGCCTCACGCAGTGTGTCCATATGCGTGTCATCCACGGTGCGCACAATCACCGGCAATTGCGGATAACGTTCTTGCACCACGTGCAAAATTTTCATGGCGGCTGGCACGTCAGAATAGCTCACGATGAGAGCTTTGGCTCGATCTGCACCGGCAGCATCCAGCACTACGCGCCGACCAGCATCGCCATACATCACCAATTCGCCTGCAGCGGAAGCTTCTAGCACGCGGGCAGGGTCAATGTCGAGTGCAATATATGGCACGTGTTCTTCTTTTAAAAAGCGCCCTAAATATTGGCCACTGCGTCCATAACCACAAATAATTACATGGTCTTGCAAAGTTTTGCCAACCTCAGCAATTTCACCCACTACTCGTTCACTATTTTTTGTATAGCTGCGCACCACCCTGCGCGTAATACGGCCATTGTATTGAATGAGAAACGGCGCAATCACCATAGAAAGCAGGGCGGCGGCAAGCACGACTTGCAGCACATCGTTTGCAATTAAATGCTGCTCAACACCCAGCGCGAGAATCACAAAGCTAAATTCACCCGCTTGCGCCAAGATTATGCCCGTGCGAATCGCCACCCCGGTTTCATATTTCACCAAACGTACGACAAGCGTAACAATGACCGCTTTGAGCAAAATAAAAGCGACAAGCACAGTGAGCACCGCACCGATGTGCTGAATAATTTGCGACACATCGAGCAACATGCCGATACTGACAAAAAAGAGACCCAGCAAAATATCGCGGAAAGGTGAAATATCAGACTCCACCTGATAGCGGTAGCGCGTTTCAGAAATCAACATGCCCGCAATGAAGGCCCCAAGCGCGTATGAAAGCCCTGCCATGCGTGTGGCAAAAGCCAATAGCAAGGTGACCATTAATACGTTCATCACAAATAATTCGCGAGAGCGTTGCTTAGCGACCAAATTAAACCAAGGGTTGACCAACCATTTGCCTACGGTAAAGAGTACCAGCAGCATCGCCGCGGCTTTTAAAAAGGCAAAACCCAACACCTGCGTGAGGTTAGCATTCGTGTCTGCCAACGCTGGAATCAGCACCATAATCGGCACAACGGCAATATCTTGAAAAAGCAATACGCCAATACTTAACCGACCATGACGAGAATTTAAATCCACCCGCTCAGCCAACACTTTTGAAACAATGGCGGTGGATGACATCGAAAGTGCTGCTGCGACAATAAAAGCCGAAGCCCAATCCAACCCCAAAAAATGCGAAGTGAGCATGGCCACCGCAATGGAAAGCAACACTTGTGCGCCGCCCAATCCAAATAATTTAGAGCGCATCGCGTAAAGTTGCGGCAGGCTAAATTCCAAACCAATGCTAAACATTAAAAATACAATGCCAAACTCAGCAAACTCTCTACTCGATTCGGTATCAGACAAAATACCGAAATTGTGCGGCCCTAACAGCAAGCCCACAAAAAAATAGGCCAACATGGCGGGTAAGCGCAATACGCGGAAAAGCGCAACAGCGCAAACTGCGCTCACTAAAAGCAATAAGATAAGGGACAAATTTCCGTGCATATTTCTCTATTTTTATTGGGTTACGCGATACTAAACTCTTGGTTGCATTTTTCCACATTGCGCCCCATCTTCAAAGCGGAAGAGCGTTGGGGCGAATTGACCGTATGTAACACAAACATTTTAACCGATTTAATGCCCTTTCAAAAAAGCGATTAATAGCAATTTTTATGCCTAAATACCAATTTTTTTCAATTTCATCGCAGGTTTCCACTTTATTAGTCGCGCAATCCCTTTTATACTGAGCGTCTAAAAAATTTTAGAGTGTCTTCCACAAAGTTTCTACTTTAATGACCGCCAACGCGACAAATAAAAAAATGACGAACGAACCTTCGCCAACGCTTGCGTTGGCTCGAGAGACATTGCTGCTAGAAGCTGCTGAAATTCAGGCGCTCGCAACAAGGTTAGGTGACGAATTCATTCAAGCTGTGACACTGCTTTTAAATTGTCATGGACGCGTGGTCGTGACTGGTATGGGAAAATCTGGCCATATCGGCGGAAAAATTGCTTCCACATTAGCCAGCACCGGCACCCCTGCATTTTTTATGCACCCCGCAGAAGCAAGCCATGGTGATTTGGGCATGATTACCAAGAGTGATGTGGTTATTGCGCTCTCAAACTCTGGTGAAAGTGACGAAGTATTGGCGATTTTGCCATCCATTAAGAGACTTGGTGCCAGTGTTATCGGGATCACTGGCAATAATAGCTCCACCCTAGCAAAATCGGCAGATGTGCATTTAAGTGCGCACGTTGCCAAAGAAGCCTGTCCGTTAGGGTTAGCGCCAACCTCCAGCACCACAGTTGCACTGGCTTTAGGGGATGCTTTAGCGCTTTGTGTGCTTGACTTAAGAGACTTTACTGCAGAAGATTTTGCCCGCTCCCACCCCGGCGGCAGCTTGGGGAGACGATTAATTATTCGGGTACAAGACTTAATGCGTACTGGGCAAGACATACCGCAAACCCCATTAGACGCGCCACTTTCTGCTGGTTTATTAGAGATGTCACGCAAAGGGTTAGGACTTACGGCCGTCATTGAAAATGGTCAAGCTGTTGGGGTTTTTACGGATGGCGATTTACGTCGCGCGTTTGAAAAAAATATCAACATCAACCATGTCGCCATGCGTGATGTCATGCGGCCGAGCCCACTCACGATTCGTCCAGAGCAGCTAGCGATTGACGCGGTTGCAGTGATGGAAACACATAAAATTAATGCGCTACTTGTCACTGACGCTGCTGGCCAATTGATTGGTGCGTTGAATATGCATGACTTGCTCCGCGCGAAAGTCGTCTAACGAAAGAATGATGGCATGATGCGCGGCACGACAATACTTTTTCCTCTACTTATTTTGAGTTTGATTGCGCTACTCACGTATTGGATCAACGTGAGCGTGCAACCCTTAGGCGGCAAATCTGACGCAGCGTCTAGGCATGACCCGGATTACATTGTTGAGAACTTTGTCTCGACACAAACCGACAAAACCGGTGCACTCCGCTACAAACTGCAGTCGAATGAAATGAAACATTTTCCCGATGATGACAGCACGTTACTAAGAAAACCTGTTTATACACAATATGTGCAAAATAAATCTTATATCCAAGTGGAAGGCTTGGTGGGTGATGTGTCTGGTAACGGCAATGACATTAAACTATATAAAGATGTGAAAATCACACGTGCACCCTATGGTGAAAAAGAAGAAATGACCTTGGAAACAGACTACTTGAATATTCTGCCTAATGAAGATTTGGTGCTTACGCAACGCCCTGTCGTCATCAAACAAGCGCCTAAAACAGTGATTCACGCCAATGGCATGGTGTATGAAAAACAAAAACTCACAGTGACGTTGCTCAACAAAGTGCGCGCCCACTACGAAAAACCCGTGAACAAAAGTAAAAAAATTGATACCTTAGCAACGACAACGAGCAGTACGGCAAAAAAAGAAGTTGCTGATTTAAGAAGTAAGGCAAAAGCGCCCAGCAATTTACCGGAATCGGAAGTTTCTTGGTCCAAAAAAGTCGAAGCACTAGACAATACAGAACATGCCCCTGCCCCTCAACAACAAAAAAACCGTGTACGGAGACGTTATGAATAATTTCACGCATTTTTCATTCAGACTCAAAAAGTCTCTGTGTGGGCTAGCGTGCTTAAGTTTGCTTGCCACGTCCTTGTTAGCGTTTGCAGAAGCAGCTGACCGCGACAAACCGATTGATCTTGAAGCTGACTCTGTGCAAGTGGACGATGCAAAACAAATCAGCACTTACATTGGCAATGTGATTTTGACGCAGGGCACCTTGGTGATTCATGCCGATAAACTCATTGTGCGTGAAGATAAAGAAGGTTTTCAGCACAGCACTTCATTAGGTAACCCAACGACTTTTAAGCAAAAACGTGAAGGTAAGAACGAGTACATGGAAGGTAGTGCCCAGCGCATTGAATACGATGGACGCATGGATAAGGTGAAATTATTTACCAAAGCGTGGGTAAAGCGTGGTGAAGATATTGTCCACGGTGATTACATTATGTACGACGCAGTTGCTGAATTTGCTGAGGTGATTGGTGGGACAAAATCCCCGACCAATACAACCGGTCGTGTCCGCGCCATTATTCAGCCAAAAAACAAGAAAAATACCGATGCCACCAAACCAACACCCTAACTTAAAAGCTAACTGACTGAAAATCTTCCTATGAGTGAATTTGTCGTAGAAAATCTGCAAAAATCGTTTAAATCGCGTATGGTTGTTCGCGATATTTCTATGCGCCTGAAAAGTGGTGAAGTGGTTGGATTATTGGGCCCAAATGGTGCTGGCAAAACCACCAGTTTTTATATGATGGTTGGTCTTGTGCGTTCAGATGCCGGCAGAATTTTATTAGATGGCACCAATTTAACACGCATGCCGATTCATATGCGCGCGCGCATGGGCTTGGCTTATCTCCCACAAGAGCCTTCGATTTTTCGTAAACTCACGGTAGAAGAAAATATTCTTGCGGTGTTGGAACTACGCGGTTTGAGCGCGTCAGAGTTGATGTTACAGCTAGACACCCTGCTCGAAGAATTACACATCACGCATATTCGTAACAGTGCCGCAGTCAGTTTATCCGGTGGTGAAAGACGACGCGTAGAAATCGCCCGCTGCCTTGCGACAAACCCTAGTTTTATTTTATTAGACGAACCCTTCGCCGGCATTGACCCGATTGCGGTGATTGATATTCAAAAAATTATCCAATTTTTGGCCAAACGCAATATCGGCATTTTGATTACTGACCACAACGTACGCGAAACCTTAGGCATTTGTGATCGCGCCTACATCGTGAATCAAGGTCATGTGTTTGCCTCAGGCAAGCCGGACGAGATTGTCGCCAACGAAGGCGTGCGTGAAGTCTATTTAGGCAAAAATTTTAGTTTATAAAGCACAACATGAAACAAGGTTTACAACTTAGATTTTCGCAAAATCTTTCACTCACTCCGCAATTACAGCAGGCAATTCGTCTGTTGCAAATGTCAACAGTGGAGTTGAATCAGGAAATTGACACACTCATACAAGCTAACCCGCTACTTGAAAGAGGCGATGCGAGTGAAGATGAGTATGGCAACGCGATCGACGACGCGCCAGCTTCCAATGCTAGCACTGAGGAGTTTTCTGCGGCTCAAGTGGCATCTGCTTCGGCAGAAAATATGGATGCAGACTTAGGCGACACAGATTTCCTCGCAGAAAACTTCCAGCCAGCCAGTTTGGATATTCCAATTCCGGATGCGCACTCTTCCGAAATGGCACCAGCTGGTGACAATGCAGATTATGAAGTACTCAGTAATTCTGGCGATTTTCAAACCGAGTTTACTGACGAGTTTGAGGAGTACTCAAGTGGGAATCGCTGGGATGAAAGCAACGCGCCAGTGGATGACGACAATGATTTTACCCCGCAAGAAACCCTACAAATCAGTTTGCGCGATCACTTACTTGAGCAGATCAAACTGATTCCGCTTTCTGAACGCGACCAAACGCTGATGTTGTTGCTGATTGACAGTATCAACGATGATGGTTATTTGGAAGAGCCGTTGGAAGAAATTGCCGCACAACTTCCTGAAGACTTTGAGGTAGACATTTTAGAGTTGCAAACTGTACTGCGGCACATTCAAAACTTGGATCCACTTGGTGTTGGTGCACGCGACTTAAGTGAGTGTTTACTACTGCAATTAGCAGCACTTGATGAAAACACTCCGCATATTGTGCTTGCTAAAAAAATTGCCAGCCAACATCTGCAAACCCTTGGTGCACGTGATTTTAACAAATTGCGTAAAGCCTTGAATTGCGATGAAGCAACGCTAAAAGCGGCGCAACAACTGATTACCAACTTAAATCCACGCCCTGGCAGCCAGTTTAGCGTTATCGCTTCTGACCATTACATTCAGCATGAAATTATCGTCAAGAAAAACAAAGGCATTTGGATTGCCAGTTTAAATGACAGCGTGATTCCCAAACTCAAAATTAATCAGGTTTATGCAGGCATTTTGAAACGGAATCGCGATTCATCCAGTCAGTATTTGCAAAGCCAAATGCAAGAAGCGAAATGGATGATCAAAAATATCCAGCAGCGTTTTTCTACTATTTTGCGCGTTTCGCAAGCGATTGTTGACCGTCAACGTAATTTTTTGGAATATGGCGAAGTCGCCATGCGGCCTTTGGTTTTACGTGAAATTGCTGACGAACTCGGTTTACATGAGTCGACCATTTCTCGTGTCACCACCAATAAATTTATGCTCACACCGCGTGGTATTTTTGAATTGAAATATTTTTTTGGTAGCTCAGTGTCTACTGAAGCGGGCGGCACTTGTTCAGCCACAGCGATTCGCGCGCTAATCAAAAAAATGGTGGATGAAGAAGACTCGAAAAAACCTTTTTCTGACAATCAGATTACCGATCTTCTGCAAAAACAAGGCATTGTCGTCGCAAGACGCACGATCGCGAAATATCGTGAATCATTAAATATTGCACCGGCGAATTTAAGAAAATCACTCTAATATTTTTAAAATAGGCTTGATTTGAGTCAAAAAAATAGCGCTATTCTCCTGCACAGCCGCATTTGAAAGGAGTACACTGGAATTGTTCGGAATGCGTTGAGGGTTGAATTTATTGCGTGATCATTTCTTATCAACGAATCCCCGACAGATTTTTTGACACAAGAAATGAATACTTCAAAGCATGATGAACTTTTTTAAAAGGAGTATTTCATGAATTTACAATTAACTGGTCATCATTTAGAAATTACCCCGGCATTACGTGAATATGTCACCAATAAACTCTCGCGGATCAGCAACCATTTTGATCACGTGATTGATGTGAAAGTGACCATGAGTGTTGAAAAATTAGCCCAAAAGGTTGAGGCAACACTGCATGTACCAGGCAACGACCTGCATGCTGCCTGCGCTGACGAAAACATGTATAGCGCGATTGACATGCTGACAGACAAGTTAGACCGCCAAGTCCTTAAACACAAGGAGAAACAAGGCAACCACCACAAGACCAATGGTGCGGTTAAACACCAAGAAGTGAAAGATCAACTTAATTAACTTAAACTCCCTCAGCATGTATGGCTGAAATCACTGTTTCAGAACTTTACAAACAAACCCGCCTGAAGCTCAAACTCAAATGGGTTGCTGGGCCAAATGGCGGGCATCACACCCTCAACAGCAAAGCGGTGACCAAGCCAACATTGGCACTTATTGGTCACAGCAATTATGTATTCCCCAATCGCGTGCATGTGATCGGCTGTGCCGAAATGGATTTTCTGCGCAACCTGTCAGACGAGGATGCAAAATTAGCGATTGAAAACTTATATTCCACAGACTTGGCAGCAGTCATTGTCGCCAATGGTGAAAAAGTGCCGCAAAGCATCATTGACGCGGCCAATTTAAACAACGCCCCGTTATTTACTTCGCCCATACAAAGTCCAACGCTGATTGATTTACTCAGCCACTATTTAACGCACGTCATGGCAGACTCCATCAGCATGCATGGTGTTTTTATGGAGGTGCAAGGGTTTGGCGCGCTGATTAAAGGTGATGCCGCCATTGGTAAAAGTGAGCTGGCGCTTGAGCTGATTTCGCGCGGGCATCGTTTGATTGCCGATGATATTGTCGATTTCTTTCATATCTCACCTGAGCGGATTGAAGGTCGCTGCCCACCACTCCTACAAGATTTTTTAGAGGTACGTGGCTTGGGTATTTTAAATATTCGCGCATTGTTTGGTGATAACGCGGTAAAGCCGACCAAACCGCTGGATTTAATTATCCAACTAGAACACGCCAACAAACTTGCCCCCGCAGCTTTGGATCGGCTAAACACCAACACGCAGCATGAAACCGTGCTGGGTGTGAAGATTCCAAAAGTGAATATCCCGATTGCAGCCGGACGCAACATTGCCGTGTTGGTAGAAGTCGCCATTCGCAACCATGTGTTATTGTTGCGTGGTATCAACGGTACCAAACAGTTTATGCAACGACAGCAACGCGAAATGAAAAAATCCAAAAACTAACATGCAACAGCTCATCATTGTCACAGGCCTTTCTGGTTCCGGAAAAAGTATCGCGCTACGTGCGCTGGAAGACAGTGGTTATTACTGTATCGACAACTTACCCGCCACCATGCTACCGCAGGTTTCACAACATTTAGTGACCACGCTGCATGATCGCGTAGCGATTAGTATCGATAGTCGTAGCGCCTCAATTGAAACGCTTCCAAAATATATTACTGAACTACGCGCAAAAAATATTGACGTGCAAGTGCTATTTTTAGAGTCCAACATTGAAACGCTGGTGAAAAGATTCAGCGAAACACGCAGAAAACACCCTTTAAGCAAAGACGACATTACGCTGGCTGAAAGCATTGCACTCGAACGCGATTTATTGCTGAATTTAAACGAACTTGGTCACGTGATTGATACCAGCCATTTAAGCGCCAACACATTACGCGCGTGGGTCAAAGAAGTCGTCTCGATTCAGCACACAGGCTTAACGCTCTTGTTTACTTCCTTTGGTTTTAAACATGGTATTCCGTTGGATGCTGACTTTTTGTTTGATGTACGTTGCTTGCCAAATCCACATTATGATCTGCACTTGCGTCCACTCACTGGCAAAGACCCGGAAATTCAAGCGTTTTTGTCCACGCAGCCGCATGTGAACGAGATGTTGAAAGATATTCGCAGCTATATTGAAAAATGGTTACCTTGTTTTGTTCAGGATAATCGCAGCTATCTAACGATTGCAATTGGCTGTACAGGCGGGCAACATCGCTCGGTTTATTTTGTCGAACAACTGAGTCAATATTTTCAGGCAAGCCAAAAAGTACTCTCACGACATCGCGAGCTTTAAGGTAAACATTTATTCTATTTTATTCCTATAAAATGCACATATTATGATTGGAATTTTGATTATTTCTCACGGTGACTTTGGCGAAAGCCTGCTAGGCTGCGCCAAGCACGTGATGGGCAAGATGCCCCCACAACTGGCTTCACTGGCAGTCAGCAACAAAGACGACCACCAAACGATGCTACCCAAAGCGCAAGCCTTGATCAATTCTCTCAACACAGGCCAAGGCGTGATTGTCCTATCTGATATTTATGGCGCAACCCCGTGCAATATTGTCAGATTGATCCTAAAACCTGGTGAGGTGGAAGGCATTGCTGGGGTTAACTTGCCGATGCTGATCCGCACGCTGAGTTACCGCAACGACACGCTGGAAAATCTCATTACCAAAGCCGTCAGCGGTGGTCGTGAAGGTGTGGTACATTTTGATCAAGCAGATTGTGACCACTATCCAACAACCTAATCAAAAAATTAAAAGAAAAAATTTAAGGGACGGCAATGATTAGCCAAGATGTCGAAATTATTAATAAGCTCGGGTTACACGCTCGCGCCTCCACCAAGCTCACGCAAACTGCCAGCCAATTTGCTAGTGAAATTTGGATCACCCGCAATGGTAGACGCGTAAACGCCAAAAGTATTATGGGTGTGATGATGCTCGCTGCCGCTAAGGGTTCGGTCATCACTTTAGAAGCCAATGGCGAAGATGAGCAAGCCGCCATCACAGGCTTAACAACTTTAATTAATGATTACTTTGGTGAAGGTGAATAAGCAAAATGACCAGTTTTAGCATTCACGGCATCGGTGCATCCAGTGGCATTGCCATCGGTCACGCCCACCTTGTCTCGAATGCACTCTTGGAAGTCGTGCATTATCAAGTCCCGAAGCATCTGATTGAAAATGAAGTGCAACGCTTTCATGACGCTGTTTGGCAGGTGAAACAAGATTTATTGAATATTAATCAGCAACTTAAGCACAATGCACCGGCTGAACTAAGTGGTTTTATTAACACGCATATTATGATGCTGGAAGACAAATCGTTGTCTGAAGCGCCTAAAGAAATAATCCGTAACGAATTTTGCAACGCCGAATGGGCGATTAAATTGCAAATGGACGATATTGTTGAGCAATTTGAAGAAATTGAAGACGAATATTTGCGCGAGCGCAAGCATGACGTGGTGCAGGTGGTGGAACGCATTATCAAAGTTCTGCTCGGCCACCCGAATCAGCTCAGCATAGAGCAGCAAAATAGCGTGCAAAATCAAGAGCGTAAATTGATTTTGGTTGCGCATGACATTTCTCCTGCGGATGCGATTCAATTTAAACATCACCAATTTGGCGCATTTATTACCGATGTTGGCGGTGTCACCTCACACACGGCCATTTTGGCGCGCAGTTTAAATATTCCTTCGATTGTTGCACTCCAGCGTGCGCGTGACCTCATTAACGATGGTGAACTCATCATTGTCGATGGCGATTTGGGCGTGGTCATTGTGCATCCCTCGCGCGAAATTTTGGCGGAATACAAATTGCGCCAAGAAGCGTGGGAGCTTGAGCAACAAAAATTACAACGCATTAAAACCACCAAAGCAGTCACCATCGATGGCACGGCGATTGATTTATATGCCAATATTGAAGTGCCGGAAGACGTGGCCGCCGTGCATGAAGCTGGTGCGACTGGCATTGGCCTTTACCGGACAGAGTTTTTATTTATGAACCGGCGCGAAATGCCGGGCGAAGAAGAACAGTTTATCGCCTATAAAAAAGTGGCGGAATCCATGCAAGGGGCACCGGTCACGATTCGTACCCTTGATTTGGGCGCGGACAAGCAAATGAACCCGGATACCGTGGTCGATTGCGCAAACCCTGCGCTGGGTTTGCGCGCGATTCGCTACTGTTTGAGTGAACCACAAATTTTTCTCACGCAATTACGTGCGCTGCTGCGTGCCTCGCATTACGGCAATATCAAAATTTTAATCCCCATGCTTTCAACGCTTTCTGAGCTCAAGCAAACCAAAAATTTATTGGAACGCGCCAAGCAAAATTTGCGTAAAAACAATATTCCGTTTAATGAAAATATTAGCCTAGGCGGCATGATCGAAATCCCCGCTGCCGCGATCAACGCCGATAGCTTTGCCAAAGAGCTCGACTTTTTATCCATCGGCACCAATGACTTGATTCAATATACCTTGGCGATTGACCGCACCGACGACGCCGTTTCGCATTTATACAACCCGCTGCATCCATCGGTGCTGCGGTTGATTTTAATGACGATTAAAGCGGGCGAAAAATTTGGTAAAACCGTCTCAGTGTGTGGCGAAATGGCGGGCGATGCTAAGTTAACAAAATTATTGATCGGCATGGGGATGAAACAACTCTCCATGCACCCTTCGCACATTTTGAGCGTGAAACAACAAGTGCTGCACAGTGAACTTGCCCAAGTGCGCACCATGGCTAAAAAAATTCTCAATTTGGGCGAACCTGAAAAAATTGAACTGTTGCTGACAAAGTTAAACCAACACTAAGCTGAACTCAAAAAAAGGGGAATGACCATGGCTGAAGTAAATACAGATGATAAAAATATTGCTGTTTTCACACATTTGGGCGGCACGATCTTTTCAGTGTTTCCGGCGCTCATTGTGTGGCTGCTCAAAAAAGACAGTAATGAATATTTAGCTGACCAAGCCAAAGAAGCGCTTAACTTTCAAATTACGGTGTTAATCGCTTGGTTAGCGTGTTCAGTGTTGGCTTGGTTATTGATCGGCTTTGCGTTGATGCCAATTTTATGGCTCACCAACATTGTGCTTTGCATCGTGGCTGCCGTTAAAACCAGCAAAGATGAACATTTTCGCTATCCACTCACATTAAGACTCATGAGCTAATTTTTAAGGAATTTTAAGATTGACAACCGCAACACAAAATCCATTACTGGTATTTAACGGCCTACCAAAGTTTAACGAAATCAAACCTGAACATGTCAGCCCCGCGATTGAAGGCTTGATCGCGGAAGGCCGTGCCTTGGTAGAGCAACTTGCGACGAGCAGTGAAGTACCCAATTGGGAAAATTTTGTCAAACCGCTAGAAGACCACAGCGAAAAACTGAACCGCGCGTGGGGGCAAGTTGGGCATATGAATGCCGTGGTCAACACGCCAGAATTGCGCGCTGCTTATAACGATAACCTAGCCAAACTGACGGATTTTGGTAGCGATGTTTCACAAGATGAGCGCCTTTACAAAAAATATAAGCAAATTGAGGCAAGTGCCGCTTTTAGCAAGCTGAGCCCAACACAGCAAACCATAATTCGCAAAGAAGTGCGTGACTTCAAATTAGGCGGTGCTGAATTGCCACCGAAAGAAAAAGCACGCTTTAAAGAAATTGCCGAAGCTTTATCAAAAGTTGGCAGTAAATTTGAAGAAAATATTTTGGATAACACCAATGATTTCAAACACTTGGTGACTGATAAAGCAGAGCTAACAGGCATTCCGGAAGATGCGCTACAAGCAGCAGCGGATGCAGCTAAAGGTGAAAATCAAGAAGGCTGGCTCTTTACCCTGCACTTTCCTTCTTATATGCCCGTGCTGCAATATGCAGAAAACCGAAACTTACGCGAAACCATGTACCGTGCTTACGCCACCCGCGCTTCTGAGTTTAGCAAGCCCGAATGGGATAACACTGGCCTGATTCAAGAAATTTTGACGCTCAAGCAAGAAGAAGCAAAACTGCTTGGGTTCAACAATTATGCGGAGCTTTCCCTTGCCACGAAAATGGCGGATACGCCCAAGCAAGTAACGGACTTTTTGTACACGCTCGCCAAACGCGCCAAGCCGTATGCTGAAAAAGATGTGGCGGAACTTAAAGACTACGCCAAAAAACTTGGGCTTGAGGACATGCAAGCTTGGGATGTCGCCTATGTGAGTGAGAAATTACGTGAAGAAAAATACGCATTTTCAGACCAAGAAGTAAAACAATACTTCCCAGAAAATAAAGTATTGGCTGGTTTATTTAAAGTAGTCGAAACCATTTTTGGCGTGCAAGTGCGCAAAACTGACGCGCCCACTTGGCACAAAGACGCCAGTTTTTATGAAATTAGCACCCAACAAACTTCAGGGCAAAACCAACCGATTGCCTATTTCTACTTAGATTTATATGCCCGCAACGGCAAACGCGGCGGCGCGTGGATGGACGAATGTATCACCCGCCGTAAAAAAGCGAACGGCATTGAGCTGCCGGTGGCTTACCTCACCTGTAATTTCTCTGCGCCTGTCGGCGGCAAACCTGCGCTTTTTACGCACGATGAAGTCATCACCATGTTCCACGAGTTTGGTCACGGCCTGCACCACATGCTCACGCAAGTGGACGAATACAGCGTTTCTGGCATCAAAGGCGTGGAATGGGATGCTGTTGAACTCCCCAGCCAATTTATGGAAAATTTCTGCTGGGAATGGGAAGTGCTACGCCATATGACCGCGCATGTGGACAACGGCGCACAGTTACCACGAGAACTGTTCGACAAAATGGTCGCCGCCAAAAATTTCCAAGCGGGGATGCAAACTGTGCGCCAAATTGAGTTTTCCGTATTTGATATGCGCCTGCACGGCGACTTTGACCCCAATGGCAACAAAACCGCGTTGGAAGTATTAGACGAAGTGCGAGACGAAGTGGCTGTGCTGCGCCCGCCCAAATTTAACCGCTTCCCCAATAGCTTTTCGCATATTTTCGCGGGCGGCTACGCGGCTGGCTATTACAGCTACAAATGGGCAGAAGTCTTAAGCGCCGATGCTTACAGCTTGTTTGAAGAAATGGGCACGCTATCAGCTGAAGCTGGCAGCCGCTTTAAAAATGAAGTGCTGGCAAAAGGTGGCAGCCGCCCAGCAATGGAATCGTTTGTTGCGTTTAGAGGCAGAGAACCAAGTTTGGATGCACTGTTGCGGCATAATGGGATGGCGAGTTGAGTATTTGTGATGGCAAACGCGTGGGCGAAAATCTGCCCACCCTACAAAAACTATTTAATCAACATGTAAGCAAGCCGTCATGACATATGAAAAAAGAACATTAACTAACGAAGACAAGGCACTCATACTTGATAAATTAAAAGGTGGTAGTTTAGTTGAAGCTTACTTTGAAGAGGGGGGCTCTACATGGTATCCGAATACCGAAAATGATAACTTCCTAATTAGTGGACAACCGCAATATTGCTCTGGGAGTTTCTACCCTTTTTACTTTTATTATGAAGGACAAATATACTCAATTGAAGGACTTAATGTTAATGACGGTGTTCGAAAGTTGAGGCTTTTAAGAAAAATAGAGCCAACTATTTTTAACGATTTTAAATCTCAGTTAACGCAAGCGTTTAAAGTTACGGAGTATGAGAGCGTCGCCGCAGGAAAGCAAGTAATTACAGATATAGAGATTATTTATTACAGGGTAGCCAAGTAGGGTTGCCCTCGCGTAACAATCTTTGACATTTCAACAACGCATGGGCAGAAATCTGCCCACAAAACCTAACCGACCCTAGCCATCTTTTCCCCACTCAAGTATAGTCACCCTCGCCTAGAGCTATTTTATTTTTTGTTTTTTTAGAAAGGTTTTTATGAATAAATGGATGGCTGCCTTTTTAACGGCAGGTTTAGGTTTTGCATTTGTGGCACATGCGGCGATTGATGAAACAATTCGCATGAAAGAGAGCATTGAAATCAACGCGCCTGCTGATAAAGTTTGGGCAAAAGTGGGTAATTATGGTGACATGAGTTGGCACCCTGCGATTGCAAAAACTGAAGTGGTAGAAGGCAAAGCGGATGAAGTTGGCGCAAAACGCGTACTCACGCTGCAAGATGGTGGCAAAGTGAATGAAACGCTCACCACTTATGACGCTGCTGGCATGACGATGAAATATGAAATTACCGAAAGCGTGTTACCAGTGCGTGACTATGGTGCAACCATTAAGGTTGAAGCTGCTGGCGACAAAAGCATTGTGACATGGCGCACTATGTTCAAACGCAAAGACCCAGCTAATCCTGGCGCAGCTGGCCAAGACGATGCTGCAGCGAAAGCCGCTGTTGAAGACATTTTAAAATCTGGCTTAGTAAACTTAAAAAAAGTTTTTGAGTAAGCCAACTAAAAAGCAGCCAATCGGCTGCTTTTTAGTTCTTTTTTAGTATTTATTTACAAAATATATGCAACATGAGTTTTGGCACAACCGCTGGCAAAGCAATCAAATTGGTTTTCACTTAGGTGAAGCTAATCCATTATTGGTTAAATATTTCCCTACCCTCAATTTGCAGCAAGGTGCATGCGTATTTATGCCTCTCTGCGGCAAAAGTTTGGATATTCATTGGCTGTTAGCGCAAGGGGTTTGCGTTGTTGGGGTTGAATTAAGCCAAATTGCTGTGGACGCTTTATTTGCTGATTTAAACCTCACACCAGCCCTGACAAAAATTGGCGACCTCACACGCTATAGCGCAAAAAATATTGACATTTTCAACGGCGATTTTTTTGCTCTAAATGCTCAAATATTAGGCAAAGTGGATGCCGTGTATGACCGTGCTGCCTTGGTCGCCCTGCCTTTTGAGATGCGCAAAACTTATACAATACATTTAGCCACTATCACGCAAATATCCCCACAACTAATGATTAGTTTTGATTACGAACAATCTCAAATTGATGGCCCGCCGTTTAGTGTAAACGCCGCAGAAATTGCTGCGCATTATGCTAAAAACTATCAGTTAAATTTGCTTGAACGTGTTGAATTACCAGGAGGGATAAAAGGCAAATGCTTGGCCTTTGAAGAAGTTTGGCATTTATCCCACCAATAGCGCCAAACTACCATTTAATTGGCTGTGCTTTTGATTTGCAACCCTCTCCAAATACGCCCCGCACTTAACGCTTGAATCACTTTTGGCACAAAATCAGGGCACCTAATCAATCGGTTTGCATCTTTTTAAAAGGTAATTTTTTTGTTAAATGGTTTTATGCTGATAAATGCCTGATGTTGCAAGCGATTGGCTTTACTGAATGGGGATTAACAAATTAGGAATGGGCTTTGCTTTAATTAACTATTTACAATTATTTTAGAAAGTGATCACAGTGAATTCATTAGGGTTTGCACGCCATGGCGATAAACAAAACTCAGCATTTTTTGAGGAGTATTTACAAAAGCTATTAGAAGAGCGTGATCGGTTAGGATTAACTGAGATGATTCAGGAGATCGATGCGTTGATGATTACGGTTGACCCAGATCATTCTATTCAATATATCGCAGAATTATCATTGATGACCTCGTACCATTATTTGGTCACGCTGGAAACTGAAAAACATTGGACGCATGTTTTACGGATTGATTTAGATTCGCCCGATTTATTAGTGCGTGAAGTGAAAGACCCGAATTTTCGCGGGATTTTCCGCGCATTAAATGAAATTTACCCGGTGGGTGCGCGCAAACCCAACAGCCGTTACATGGGAGAGATTATCCGTGTTAAAAATATGCATGAAGTTGTCAAACTGCAGGAAGAACGTGAGTTTCGTTTTTTTACGCAAGACGAAGTGCGCAAGCTAGAACTGCCAGGCAATGTAGCTATCAGCAAGCCATCGCCCTATACGCATAATATTGTGGGCTATATGAAACGCGAGCCAAACGAGCTGCGTGTTTATGCATTGGGGATTAGTACGATTCGTGCCGATGTTCAAGCAGCCTATGAAAACGCTAAAAATTTGCAATCTAAACTACGAATCGATGATTTGATCTTGCCTGTAGACCACTTAGCGACGCGTGTATATAGCCAAAACCGTGAAGTCGCTATTTTGGAATATCTGTCATGGTCGAGCTATTTCTTTTGGGGCGCTTACAATATTTGGGATCAAAATTCTTCGACCAATGTTACCAAAAGCGTGCATGGCTTACCCGAAACTAAAAGCCCAGCCAAAGTGTTTACCGCGAACAACACCCCTTATTTTGTCAACCATTTAGAAAAGCTACCATCGCCAACAGAAACTTTTGTGCGTAATTACGGTCCGCGTTTGCATCACATCGCACTTTCAGTCAAAGATGGTACGCGCGATGGCATCGAAAATATTGAATTTGTTGTAAATGCGATTGCCAGCCAAGGCAAAGGCTTTTTGCTTGATGTGATTGGCTCAAAAGAAGAAGGTCTAAAACAAATATTTTCAAATGCGTCTGAGCACTCTTCGCTCATTGTTGAATATGTACAGCGTTACGATGGATTCGATGGATTTTTTACGCGCGACAATGTTGCAAAATTAACCGAAGCCGCAGGGGTGGAAGAAGGTGTACTAGAAGCGCAGGCCAAATTAACAGGAACTAAATAATTTAAACGGTTAACAAAAAAACCGCAGTCTAATAAACCGCGGCTTTTTGTTAGTAACTGTTACTTGCCTGCCGAAGTAAGATTTACAACGGCGATATTAATTAATGTTTATCACAATGTTCTTTGTGCTCTTCTGGGTGGCAATCTTGCGCGAACGCAACGTTAGACACCAATGTAGCTAAAACAAATAAAGCGGCTGCAATTTTTTTCATGACTTAAACTCCTCAATTTAAATTAAAAAACACTTCTTATAAAAGCACTTCAATTTACAACTGAGCACCGAATCATAACTGTTGCGGTTGGATGCTTGAAACTATATCGCCAACTATTTTAGAAAACTTTAGTGCTAATTTAATATTTTACGCATGCTAAAATTTCACCATGAACACGCCTTTTAAAATTGCCACTTGGAACGTAAACTCTTTAACGGTACGCTTGCCGCATGTATTAGATTGGTTAGCAGCTAATCAACCTGACGTGTTGTGCCTGCAAGAAACCAAGCAGGAAGATAGTAAATTCCCCTATGCCGCATTAATAGAAGCTGGTTATAACGCGGTGCATAATGGTCAAAAAACTTACAACGGCGTAGCGATTTTAAGCCCGCATACAATTGAAAATGTACAGTTTAATTTGCCAAATTTCGAAGACGAACAAAAACGCATTATCGCTGCCAACATCGTCGGTATTCGCGTCATTTGCGCGTATGTGGTCAATGGGCAGGCAATTGATTCTGACAAATTTCAATATAAACTTAAATGGTTAAATGCCTTAGAAAACTGGCTGACAGATGAACTTAAACAGCATGAAAAATTAGCAATTTTAGGGGATTACAACATCGCGCCGGAAGACCGTGATTGCCACGACCCTGCAGCTTGGCAAGGCCAAGTATTGGTGAGTGAACCTGAGCGTGAGGCGTTTAAACGCTTAATCAATTTAGGGTTGCACGATAGTTTTAGATTATTTAACGAGGAAGCCAAACAATTTAGCTGGTGGGATTACCGGATGATGGCATTTCGCCGCAATATGGGCATGCGCATTGACCATATTTTAGTCAGCAATGCACTAAAACCAAACTGCAAACAGTGTGTGATTGATAAAGCACCACGCAAATTAGAGCGCCCAAGTGACCATACACCGGTGATGCTAGCACTAGAAATTTAACGGCTTAGCCCTTTGGGTTTACACCCAACTGCTTAAGCTTCCGATACAAATGCGTTCTCTCTAAACCGCTGACTTCCGCAAGTTTGGTCATATTGTTAGCATTAGCTTTGAGGTGATACTCAAAATACTGGCGCTCGAATTCATCCCTTGCCTCACGCAATGGCTGATCAAAATTTGTGGTGGATGCCTCTTGATTGATCAACAGCTTTTCAACATTCTCAATTTGTTGAGGAACTGCAACTTGGTTTGGCATATGGTCAAACTGTGACAAAATACGATTAACATCTTCAAGCGTGATTTTTTCACCCAAACTTGTTTCAATTAAATTGTGTACAGCTGCATCCAGCTGTGCCAAATCTCCTGGCCAGATGGCATTCCGCAAGGCATTTAAAGCAGCAATGTCAAACTCGCGGTATTCAGCGCCTAACACCTCAAAGTGAATATTTGCCATCGCAACAACTAAATCAGGAATATCTTCTTTATGCTCTTCCAACGCGGGCAAGCGTAGCGTCAGGTTGCTAAGTAGCTGCAGCAACACTGCTTCAAATGTCCCTTCAGCCTGCAATTGCGGTAAATTTTTAGCTGTTGCACAGACAACACGCACTTGGTATTTTTCTGACTTTGCAATTAAAAGTGCCAAACCTTTTTGCTCGATCTTGCCAAGATCTGTCACTTCGGCAATATATAAAACCCCATCCTGAATCGACTCCAAAATATTCATCGGCGCCGTGGCTAATTGCCCAAATTCAGTGAGGTGCAGCCAAGGCGTTTCCGGCTTATGCAAAAAGCGTGCGCACAATTCGGTGCAGCTACCACGCGGGCCAATCAACAGCACCGGCGCGCTATGGTTACTTTGTACAATTTTGTCTAAGCGCTCTTTTACCGCCAGCACAATCGGGCTCTTGCCCAGGCTAGATAAACTAACGGTGGATTTTGGTAATTGTTCGCTTTGCTTGAGTGCTGTACCAACGGTTTTCAATAATTTTTGTAGCGCAATGGGTTTTTCTAAGAAATCAAACGCGCCTATCCGTGTGGCTTCCACCGCAGTATCAATTGTGCCGTGACCAGACATCATAATGACTGGCATCGTCAGCAAACCGCCATTCACCCACTCTTTTAAGAGGCTAATGCCATCACAATCCGGCATCCAAATATCCAGCAACACCACATCTGGACGTTCATGTAAGCGAATCTCACGCGCTGCAGCAGCATTTTCTGCCAGCTGCACATGATAGCCCTCATCTTGCAAAATATCGCGCAGTAATTCGCGAATGCCAATCTCGTCGTCAACCACTAAGATACGTTTTGCTGCCATAATTTTTTAAGCGTATACCATTGGAAAATGAATTTTGACAACCGCCCCTAAAGGAGTCGATTGACCTGCCTGCGTTAAATTTTCAATACGAATTTTGCCATGATGTTCTTCAATAATCTTCTTCACAATGGCAAGCCCTAAGCCCGTCCCATGCGGCTTAGTGGTCACGTAAGGGTCAAATGCTTGTGGCAACACCTCATCAGGAAAACCGCTACCATTATCTTCAACACTTAAAAGGAGCATGGTTTGGTCAATTTCTGTTTTTACAGTGATTTTTGGTACCGCGTTTGTTTTTAATGCGTCTTGGGCATTTTGCAACAAATTATGTATCACCTGCCGCAGCATCGTTGCATCGCCCATCATCATACCGGGGGAAGCTTTCAACGATAATGCAATCGGCTCCTTATTATGCTCGTTCTCACCCTCGTATAACGAAACCACCTCTTTTACCAACGCGTTCAAATCGAGCTTAGTCAAATTCGCTGCCGGTGAACGCGCATAATCACTAAACTCATTCACCATTTGTTTCATTGCATCGACTTGATTCACTATCGTGCCAATTGAACGCGTAAGCATTTGCGCGTCTTCTGGCGCTAATTTATCACTGAGCTTGAGTGCCAGTCTCTCGGCAGAGAGTTGTATCGGTGTCAGCGGATTTTTAATTTCATGTGCCAACCTGCGTGCGACTTCACCCCAAGCTGCATCACGTTGTGCCTGCACCATCGTCGTTGCATCATCAAACACCGCAACGTAACCACCATCTGGCAAGCGCGTACCGCGCAAGGTTAAAATTTGTTTACCCTGTTGCCCCACCAGTTCCACTTGCGTTTGCTCAACTTCTTTGCCGCTGTTTTTTTGGTTAACTGATTTATTTTCAGCTAATTTTTCCCCATCTAAAAATTGGTTTTTTTCATCAATTTTTTGCAAAAAAACCGCGAGCCTCGCGTGGTCATGCACAATCTTGCTCAAGGTAAACCCGATATAAGGCCCTAGTTCCACCCCTAAAATTTTAATCGCCGCACGGTTGAATGTACGCAATTGCCCTTGGCTATTAAGCGCTATCACACCAGAAGACAAATGCGCTAGCACCGTTGCTAAATATCCGCGCGCCTCTTCCACACGCGTGCGATTTAGCTCGGCAACTTTGGTTGCATCACTGAGTTGGCGCGTCATACTGTTAAACGATTTCACCAACACGCCCAATTCGTCTTTGCCATGCTCAGGCAACATCGTGCTGTAATCGCCGCTGGCAATCGCTTTAGTGCCTTCGGCTAACACGGTGAGCGGTTCCGCTAATCTGCGGCTCAACACAAAGGCAATCGCCACCGCGATCAACATGGCAAATAGCATCACTAAGGTTAAGGTTAGCGCAAATACCTCTCTTAAAGAAGCACGACTAAAGGACAGTTTTCGATAATCCTGATACACCCCTTGCACACCCTCAGCAGTGCCAGCCAAACTTTGCGGCACAGGCTGTAGCAGCTGCAAAATGCGTGGATCACTGGCAACCTCTTGTGAAATCACTGGCACCAGCACACGCAAGTAAAGCCCTTTATTTTCAATCGGTTCGACGCTGCTCACGGCATGCACACGTGCTTGGCGCAACTCTGCAGCCGTTGGCAGTGGCGGTAAAAAACTGGTGGAATCGTTGCTGGATACCGCCAAAATCCTGCCCTGTGCAGTTAACAAAGTGGCATCTTGAATGCCGCTTTTTTCTCGCAAATCATTGAGCATAGAAAAATGGCTATCGCCTGATTGTAAGGTGAGGCTGTTCGCCATTTTTTCCGCATTTTCCCGCACGTCCATCAGCATGATGTCCAACGCCGTGCGGCCTAAATTCAACCCCCCTTCTAGCGCAGCCTCTACTTTGACGTTAAACCAAGATTCGATTGACTGTGTCAGAAAGTTCACCGACACAAGATACACCACCATGCCCGGCACAAAGGCCATGACCGCAAAGCTCGTCAACAGGCGCAAAGTAAAGCGGATACCTACCACCCGCTCACGCAGTTTTTTGTAAATTCCAAATAACTGCACAGAAATCAATAACACCAACACGCCGACAAACAACAGATTTAGGGTGACGAGAAGTGTGTAATACTCTCTAGAAGCTGAAGTATCGGCACTGGCGTTAGAAAGTAAATAAAGTAGAAAAGCGCCAAGCAAAAAACCTACCGCAATAATGTATTTCATTTCAGCACCACTGGCACCCATTCAAAAAGTTGGGATTTGATTTCCCATATTGTTGCGCTGTCCGTGACTTCGTAAATGGATTTAGGTAGTTTCTTTTGATCTAAGCGCACCAGCAATAAGGCTTTGTAATTCCCCCCTTTTTCTACCTCTGCTTTTTTGATAACTGGGATATGTCGCAAATTTGCAAATTCATGCGCCGCTTCAGCCAAGTTAGGAAAAGATTTTTGTGTGTCACCTTGTGTGATCAGAAATTGGCGAGACAAAGGATGATAGCCCAAGGTGATTGGATGCGAAATGGTCACAATTTCATCGTCAAACCAATATTTAATCGGCGAGGCAAGCTGAAACTCCAAAATAAAATGTAGCTCAAAACCCTTAAGTAAAGCCTCTTCGACTTCACGGCCAAATTTCGCCTCTACATTCGCATTGAGCTCATATGCATCATCCTGCACTACAAGCTCTGCACTTTTGATGAACAGCGCATTTTCTGCCCGAGCGCCCAAAGACAATAGCGAAAATAACGATGCCAAAAAAACAGCGCAAAGAAAATGATTAAATTTTTTGTAAGAGTGCATAAAAAAAACCATCGTGCGTCATCGATGGCAAAAGTTGCCCGCCCTGTGCATGTGCGGGAAAATTAGTGGTAGAAAAATCAATCTGCAAGCATTTTGCATCTGCATGTTGTTGGCAAAACTGTTCAATTTGTTGTTGATTTTCTTCATAAAAAACAGAACAAGTCACATAAAGTAATTTACCACCCTTCGCCAACATCTGCCATAAATTCGGCAAGATTTTAGCCTGTGTTTGGGCAAACTTTTCAATATCTTTTTCACGGCGCAACCACTTAATATCGACATGGCGACGCACAATCCCAGAGGCACTACATGGCACATCTGCTAGAATCCGGTCAAAAAATTGGCCATCCCACCAAGCTGATTGCACAGCATCACCCACCAAGCAAGCTGCATTTTTCTGTAGTCGATCAAGATTTTGCTGTACACGTTGCATCCGCTTTTCATCATCATCCAGCGCAGTCAACACCACATCAGCCAATTCCAACAAGTGCCCAGCTTTTCCACCCGGCGCACTACACGCATCCAACACGCGCATGCCGTCTTGAGCGTCTAACAAAGGCGCCGCCCACTGCGCGCCAACATCTTGCACGGAGACCATCCCTTCTAAAAAACCGGGGATTTTTTCAACCGGCAACGGCGTTTTTAGCATCACACCTTGCGAGCCAATTTGGGTGGCTTCAATCGCCTGTTGTGCCAACAGATGCAAATAATCTGTTACGGATATTTTTTTTGCATTGACGCGCAAACTCATTGGCGGGTGCGTATTGCCAATGCCCAACATTGCCTTCCAGTGCTGCGGATACTGGGTTTTGAGTTTTTTAATCCACCACGCCGGATAAGAAAATTGCGCAATTTCGTCATTCTGCAACTGTTCGAGTAACGCATCTTTTTGCCGCAAAAAATTACGACAAACCGCATTCACCAAGCCTTTTGCCCAAGGTTTCGCTGATGGCTTTTTTAATTGCCCAACCGCCCCTACCGCTTGATTCACCACTGTGAATGCGTCTGCGCCATCGTAAAGCAGCTGATAAAGCGCCACGCCTAGAAGCGCATGAATGCGCGCATCTTTCAGCGGTTGGCTGAGAAGTAACTTTAATAATACAGAAACTTGCCCGTAGTAGCGCAACGTGCCATAACTTAGATCTGCCGCCGCGCCTTTTTGTTGTGGTGTGGCTTTTGGGTAAAGCGCAAGTGCCTGCGGCAGTGATGTAGTTAAATTGCGCCCAGCAAACACTTGGGAAACAGCTTCTGCTGCGATGATTTGCGAAATATACAAAAAAGCTCTCTTTAAAAAAATTCGGGCGTAAAAATTACGCCCGTTCTGATCATAAACTCAACATTACACGACCATGACCATCAGTCTTGCAACTCTTTCTTCCGTCTGCGGATGTGTACTAAACAACCCCCTTAAGCCGGCACCAGACAGCGGATTAATAATCATCATTTGACCTGTTTCTGGGTGCGCTTCAGCCGTTTCATTCGGGATTTGATGTGCAAAGTTGTGAATTTTTTCCAAAGCACTTGCCAACGCCTTTGGGTCTTGGCAAATTTCAGCACCAATCCGATCAGCCTCAAATTCGCGCGCGCGGGAAATCGCCATTTGAATCAATGAAGCAGCAAGTGGGGCCAAAAACATCATCAATATGCCAATAATCGGGTTTACGTTGCGTTCGCCATCTTCATTGCGGCCACCGCCAAACATCATGCCAAACTGGGCAATTGATGAAATCGCCCCCGCAACGGTAGCAGAAATAGTCGAAATTAACGTATCGCGATTTTTAACATGCGCCAACTCGTGCGCCATCACACCACGCAGTTCACGTTCGTTTAGGATTTTCATGATGCCCACCGTTGCAGCAACCGCGGCGTTTTCAGGATTACGACCGGTTGCAAACGCATTGGGCTGCGATTCGTTGATAATGTACACTTTTGGCATGGGCAATTGCGCTCGCTCAGCCAGTCCTTTCACCATATTGTAATAACTCTTAAATTGCGTATTATCTGGCGTCACTTCCATCGCACCATACATCTTTAGCACGGCTTTATCTGAAAACCAATAAGCATAAACATTCATGCCAGCAGCAAGTATTAAGGCCATCAACATGCCACTGGCACCCCCCATGGCGGCACCGACCATACCAAATAAAGCGACAATCGCCGCCATTAAAATTGAAGTCTTTAACCAATTGCCAAACATATTTTTCTCCTTAAAACGCTAAAGCTGTGAATTTCTAATCACATTCAAAATAGAACTATGAAAAAATTTCACCCACTTTGACATGCTGACCTTGAATAAATTGCGCTGATGATTGTCTCTTTCCACTAGGCATTTGCAACTCAAAAATATCTAATGCACTTTCGCCACATTTTACTGTGATTGCAGCGCCCAATTGTAAAATTTCACCCATCTCTGCTTGCAGGTTATTTGTAGTGGCAACCTGCGCAAACCAAATCCGGCAAGTTTCACCTCTAAATTGTGCAGTAGCTACCGGGAAGGGGTTAAAAGCACGCACTTGGCGCGATAATTTTTCTGCTGACTCTTGCCAATGTAAAGCCGCTTCTGATTTGTCTAATTTATGCGCATAGGTCACCAATGCTTCATCTTGCGGTTCCGCTGGCAAATGGCCACTATTCTGCAATTGCTGCATTGCTCGCGCCATCAGTGTTGCACCCTCGCGGCTAATCGCATCGTGCAATGTTTGTGTTGTATCGGTCTCACGGATCGGTGTTGTCCATTTGCTCACCATCGCACCGGCATCCAATTTTGGCACGACCTCCATAATTGTGACACCCGTTTCCGCGTCACCGGCCAAAATTGCGCGGTGGATTGGCGCTGCCCCGCGCCAGCGAGGCAGCAGCGAACCATGAATGTTGTAACACCCTTTGGGGAAGAGATTCAACACAGCTGTCGGAATGATGAGGCCATATGCGGCAACAATCAGTACATCCGCCTGTAAAGCAGCAATTTCGGCTTGCACTTCGTCAGGTTTTAGTGATTCTGGTTGAAATACACGCAAACCATGCTGTAAAGCCAGTTGCTTGATCGGACTTGCTTTTAATTGCATACCGCGGCCAGCTGGGCGGTCTGGCTGCGTTAGCACCATCACAATGTGATGACCAGCTTCAATCAGGGCGGCAAGTGCTGGCACGGCAAATTCCGGCGTACCGGCTAAAATAATGTTCATATTAATGTGAGAAAATAATCAAGAAATTGAGGTGACGCTATCGACCGCGTTGCATTTTCACCATTTTGGTTTTAATGCGGTTGCGTTTCAAGGGTGACAAATATTCCACAAATACTTTGCCCAGCAAATGATCCATTTCGTGCTGAATGCAAATACTTAACAAGCCCTCGGCTTGCAATGTAAAAGACGCTCCATTTTTGTCTAACGCCTCGACGGTAATTTTCTCAGCACGCGTGACGGTTTCATAAACACCGGGGACAGACAAACAGCCTTCTTCGTAATCTTGAACGCCACTTTTTTCAGTAATTTGCGGGTTAATAAACACCTGCAATTGGTCTTTGGTCTCGCTAATATCCATCACAATCAGCTGAATATGTTGATCCACCTGCGTTGCAGCCAGGCCAATACCGGGCGCGGCATACATGGTTTCTGCCATATTTTCGATTAATTTTTGGATTGTTGCATCCACCGTTTTTACCGGCTTAGCCTTGGTGTGCAAGCGCGGATCTGGGTAACAAAGAATATCTAAAATTGCCATAATTAAACGCTACATTTTGCGGATTTACCGCCGTTAAGATGTTGGGTACAAAAGTTTTTAAAAAGAGGTTCAAAAAAACCTGTTAATTCACCCTTAAGCCATAGGAATATCAGTCTAATCGTCGATTTTGAACCAGTCTGACTATGGTAAATTTTTGAACAAGTTTTTGCTCGTCCACCTATGACTAGGATTTTGCTTTTATGTTTCGTTACATTATACCGTTGCTCCTCTCTTGTTGCATTAGCCTAAGTGTCTTTGCACAGGAAATCCAACTCAACAAAAATCATCCAGACAGACATGTCGTGGTCAAAGGCGATACCCTCTGGGATATTTCTGCAAAGTTTTTGAAAGACCCGTGGTTATGGCCAACAGTTTGGAATTTAAATCGCGCAGAAATTAAAAACCCTCATCTGATTTATCCGGGTGACGTGATTGTGCTAGATATGTCGAGTGGTAGCCCACGCTTTAAACTATTGCGCGAGAATATGGCAAACCTTGACCCAAAAGTCATTGTTGAGCCTTTAGAAAAAAATGCGATTCCGACTATTTCACTCAACACCATTGCACCATTTTTAAGCCAACCGCTGATTATTGAGCAAGACCAACTTAAAAATTCTCCGCGCATTATTGCTGGGCAAGACAACCGTGTGATTTTGAGTCCCGGGACCAGAATTTATGTGAGAGGAATTCCTGAAAGTGCCAATTTGAGTTGGAATATTTATCGCCAAAGTGACGCACTTACTGACCCGGATACCAAACAAATTTTGGGTTATGAGGCCACTTATTTGGGTGATGCAAGAATCACAAAATATGGTGACCCGGCGACCGCCACCATTTCTAAGGCAAAAGAAGAGATATTTGTACACGACCGACTCTTGCCATACAGCGAACATATCATCACTAATTTTGTGCCGCGTGCGCCAGATAGCCAAATTAACGGCAGAATTATGACAATTTACGGCGGTGTTGGCGAAGCGGGCGTGGGTAGCATTCTTACGATTAATCGTGGTAGCGCGCAAGGTTTAGCGCCCGGCCACGTGTTGGCGATTAAGAATTTTGGTCGCGTAGTCAAAGATAAAGAGCTTGCTAGTCGCAAAGAATATTCACTTAAAAATGAAATCAAAGGCATTGAAACCGACATGGTAAAATTGCCAGACGAACGCGCCGGTTTGCTGATGGTATTTAGAGTGTTTAACAATATTTCTTATGGTTTGGTCATGCAAACGGAGCAACCTGTTGTTGAATTGGACGCTGTCACCAACCCCTAACGTATGACGAACAACACGCCGCCCGCAAAGCAACACGCGTTTGACGAGCTACTAAAATGGGTGCGCTTAAGCCTAGTTGAAGGTTTAGGCGCACAAACTTTTTGCCAACTATTAAAACGATTTGGCCACCCAGACGCAGTTCTTACCGCCTCAGTCACCGATTTAAAATCGGTTGTTTCAGAAAAAGTTGTGCTGGCAATTAAAAGTGATGTTGATGAGGGCCAACTCAATAAAACGCGTGACTGGCTTGCACAAGCTGACAATTTTATTATCACGCTGGCTGACGAACGTTACCCGCAAGCTTTATTAGAAATTAACGACCCACCGCCATTTCTTTATGCCAAAGGCAATGTCGCATTGCTCAATCAAGCAAACATTGCTGTGGTTGGTAGCCGTAGCGCTAGCGTTCAAGGAGAAAAAAATGCCCACGCGTTCGCATTTGAACTTGCACAGCACGGCTTAACGGTTGTGAGCGGCATGGCGCTTGGCATTGACGGCGCAGCACACAAAGGCGCATTGGCTGCAACGGGCGCGACAATTGCTGTGGTTGGCACTGGCTTAGATATTGTTTATCCCGCCAAGCATCGGGATTTAGCGCATGAGATCGCCAAACATGGCTTAATTATTTCTGAATTTCCACTGGGCACGCCATCGATGGCTAAGAACTTTCCCAAGCGCAACCGCATTATCAGCGGCCTAAGTTTGGGCTGCTTGGTGGTTGAGGCCAATTTACAAAGCGGTTCACAAATTACCGCACGTTTGGCCGGCGAACAAGGGCGAGAGGTTTTCGCAATTCCCGGTTCGATCCACTCTCCAACCGCCAAAGGTTGTCACCAATTAATTAAGCAAGGTGCAAAATTGGTAGATTGCATTCAAGACATTTTGGAGGAACTACATTGGGAAAATGAGATTTCCGCAAGCAACAACCAAGAAGAAAATATTGCTGAAAGCCACCCAATTCTTCAACACATCGGCTACGATCCAACCGCACTCGAAACCATTGTGCAACTTTCCAGCTTACCGGTCAACGAAGTGACGTCTGCGTTAATGATGCTGGAACTAGAAGGCAAAGTCGCCAGCTTGACTGGCGGCAAATACCAAAAGATTAGCGCTTAGGCATTTCTAATATTGGCAATGATTTGCGCAATGGTCGCCGAACGATTCAATGTATAAAAATGCAAACTCGGCACGCCATTTTTGCACAAGGTTTCACACATCGCACTCACCACATCCACCCCAAAGGCTTGCAAAGAAGGCATATCATCAGCAAACTCTTCCAAACGCAGGCGCAACCAGCGCGGAATATCCGCACCGCATACGCTAGAAAATCTAGCCAATTGGGTAAAGTTATAAATCGGCATTACACCAGGGATGATCGGCGCACGAATACCAATGGCATGACATTGTTCTAAAAACCTGAAATAGGCATCGGTATTATAAAAATATTGCGTAATGGCGGAATTCGCTCCGGCATCCAACTTGTTTTTTAAATTTTGCAAATCACGTGAAGGTGAACGCGCTTCCGGATGAAACTCAGGATAAGCCGCCACTTCTAAATGAAAATGATCGCCGGTTTCTGCACGAATAAAAGCCACTAAATCGGCCGCATAACGAAAATCACCGGCACTCGCTTCCCCAGAAGGAATATCACCGCGCAAGGTCACCAAGCGCTTAATGCCTTTTTCCTGATAAATTTGCAATAATTCGCGAATTTCTTGCTTACTAGACGAAATACAAGAGATATGCGGCGCAGCTTCAAACCCTTCGCTTTGGATTTCCAGCACCGCATCCATCGTGCGGTCGCGTGTTGAACCGCCCGCACCGAACGTCACGGAAAAAAATTCCGGCGAAAATTCTGCAAGGGCTTGTCTGGTTTTTCTTAAGTTTTCAATGCCATCCTCGGTTTTGGGTGGAAAAAACTCAAAACTAAATCCTGGTAACTTCATGCTCTTCCTGTTTATATTATTTTTTCTGATCAATCACAATCGCTGCTAACAAATAGGAAATCACACTATATGCCAGCGCGCCAATGCAACCAGATAGAAAAGTGCTTACTTGAAAGCCTTGCAGCCAATTCCCCACAAAATAAAACAAGGCGCCATTAATGACCAGAATAAATAATCCCAGTGTCAAAATAGTAATGGGCAACGTTAGTATCACTAAAATGGGTTTGATCAACATATTGACCAAGCCAATGACCACAGCCGCAATCATGGCGGTCATAAAATTGGCCACATGAATCCCTGGTACAAAATAAGCAACTGCAAGCAAAGCCAGCGCATTGAGTAACCATGCAAGGATGAGATTCATGTGTAACCCCTTAAAAATGAAGAATCAAATTAATAACGATAGTGGTCTGATTTATACGGACCATTTTTGTTCACACCGATGTAATTGGCTTGCTCTTCGGTTAATTCTGTTAACACTGCATTGAGTTTTTTCAATTGCAAGCGTGCCACCTTTTCATCCAAGTGTTTAGGCAGCGTATAAACGCCAACCGGATAATCCGCAGTACGCGTAAACAACTCAATTTGCGCAATGGTTTGATTGGCAAAACTAGAGCTCATCACATAGCTTGGGTGGCCCGTACCGCAACCTAAATTCACCAAACGGCCTTTTGCCAACAAGATAATACGCTTACCATCTGGGAAAATCACGTGATCCACTTGTGGTTTAATTTCTTCCCATTGATATTTTTCTAATGAAGCGACATCAATTTCATTATCAAAATGACCAATATTGCAGACAATGGATTGATCTTTCATTTTCGCCATGTGGTCATGTTGAATCACGTGGAAATTGCCAGTTGTTGTCACAAAAATATCGCCATGTTCACAAGCGTAATCCATGGTCACCACGCGGTAACCTTCCATCGCGGCTTGTAACGCACAAATCGGGTCAATCTCTGTCACCCAAACTTGGGCAGACAAAGCACGCAAGGCTTGTGCTGATCCTTTACCAACATCACCATAACCAGCCACCACCGCCACTTTACCGGCGATCATGACATCCGTTGCACGTTTGATGCCATCCACCAAAGATTCACGGCAACCGTACAAATTATCAAATTTTGATTTAGTCACGGAGTCGTTTACGTTAATGGCTGGGAAGGCCAGTTTTCCTTCTTTATGCATTTGATATAAACGATGCACGCCTGTGGTGGTTTCTTCCGTTACGCCTTTAATTTGCGCTAGGCGAGTGGAATACCAAGTTGGATCGGTTTTGAGTTTTTCTTTAATCGAATTAAATAAACAAATTTCTTCTTCAGAGCCTGGATTTGCCACGACAGATAAATCTTTTTCGGCACGTGCCCCCAAATGCAGCAACAAAGTCGCATCGCCACCGTCATCCAAAATCATGTTGGTATAACCACCGTCAGTCCACTCAAAAATACGGTGGGTGTAATCCCAGTATTCTGCCAAAGTTTCACCTTTGACCGCAAACACTGGCGTACCGCCTGCAGCAATTGCCGCCGCCGCGTGGTCTTGTGTAGAAAAAATATTGCAAGATGCCCAGCGCACTTCTGCGCCCAAATCCTTCAGTGTTTCAATTAATACAGCGGTTTGAATCGTCATGTGCAGTGAGCCAGTGATACGCGCACCTTTCAGCGGTTGTGCTTTAGCAAACTCTTCACGAATCGCCATCAAGCCGGGCATTTCAGTTTCGGCAATGGCAATTTCTTTACGACCAAAATCGGCTAAGCCAATATCGGCAATCACATAATCTTTTAAATTTAAATCAGTCACAGTATTCACCTTTACATTTTCCTTCAATATAAAGTGTGACCGGCGGGAAGAAATTTGCGAGTTATAAAAATAATCGCAAAGGCAGGAGGATGCTAGAGTGCGTTCACCTAAATTTCCCGTGGCCAACACGGTTAACATGGGTGAGCGCCGTTGAATCGTTTTTCCAAGCCTGGGAGTACATCACCTAAGATGCTCTCGCAGCGCCCCTTGGAACTTCGTGCATTATATCTGAAAGATTTTATATGCCAAAAAATTAATTCTATTGCAGAATCATCGTCAGAAAACCTTTTCTATTCTGCCCAATAACTACTAATATTTTTAATTCCCCAAAATATCGGGTCTTCTTGACTGACAATTTCGTCTTTTATTTTTTTATCTGATAAATCAATCAATGTTGGCGTGATATAGGTTCTATCTCGTGTCGAGAAAAATATTTTAACGATAGGCGTGAGCAAGGATTTTGGTGACTGGTCGACCACCACGCCCAACATTCCAGATTTCAATTTCACCACAGTACCAATCGGGTAAATCCCAACACTTTTAACAAATGCTTTGAACACGGTGTCATCAAAATGGTTGGTCCATTTGGCCATGCGCTGCAAAGAAACACCCGGCTCCCAGCCTGCTTTGTAAGGACGATTGGAGGTGACAGCATCATAGACATCGCACACCGCGCCCATTTTAGCTAGCACACTGATTTGATCGCCATTTAATTTATGTGGGTATCCAGAACCGTCAATTTTTTCATGGTGATGCAAGCAGACATCTAGTGTCGCTTCATCAGTCACCCGCGCTTGTAATAAAAGTTCATGACCACGTTCTGGGTGTAATTTGACTTGAGCAAACTCTTCATCAGTCAATGCACCCGGTTTATTTAATATTTCGTTAGAAATTGCCGCTTTACCAATATCATGCATCAACCCAGCCAAACCAGCTTGCTTGGTTTGCGCTTCAGATAGATTTAGCTGCTTCGCCAGCGCCACCATCAAAGCACACACAGCAACAGAGTGCATATAGGTGTAATCATCTTGCGTTTTTAAACGCACCAAGCTAATTAAAGCCCCTTCGTTACGCATCACAGAGGCGGTGAGTTCCTCTACGACAGGCATGGCATCATCCATACTGATCGCTTTACCCATGCGAACATCATTGAACATCGAGGCCACGGCTTTTTTGGAGGCGTTAATCGCTTTAGCCGCCGCCATACGCTCATCACTCGCTAAAATACGGGGGGTAGATTTTTTTGAAGGCTTATCAAGATGATGAGATTCTGCAGTTTTAATTTCATCGACTATGGGACTGCCTGCTTGTTGGCCCTCTACAACCTCTACGTCATCAACAATTTCTTGAGTGTTTTCTGCAATTGTTTCCTCTTGCCCACTAGCTTCCGTCTCAACGTCAACATCAATTCCTTTTTTTGTGTCAATCACCACGAATTTAATGCCGCTATTTTGTAGCCTAACAAGGTCCGCTTGATCATCAAGCAAAAAAGAACGCTTCCAAAAAGGATTGGAAAACCAATCGCTTTTGAGCTCTTGAATATACATCCCGGATTTAACTTGCTCGGTTTTGATTGTCTTTAGCATTTTTCACTGACTAGGATTTTTATAGTGGACATCAAATCGTCTATGGACATTGAAGTACTTTACTATTTAACGATTAAATTTAAAAAAAATTTAGTGTTCTACAATCCGATTAAACAAAAATTAACAGCTAAAAAATGTTGTATTCATGGTTGGTAGTTAGAAAAAAATGCTTGGCACCCGTGCCAAGCATTTTAGTGACCATCTACAGTCTGAAAAACATCTTCACTACAGTCCAGCGGCAGCGCGAAGTGCGGCGGCCCTATCTGTCGCTTCCCAAGTAAACTCAGGCTCATCGCGACCAAAGTGGCCATAGGCGGCGGTTTTTGCGTAAATAGGGCGCAATAAATCAAGCATTTTTACAATGCCTTTCGGACGCAAATCAAAATGTTCACGAACCAATTGCATTAAACGTTCGTCCGAAACCTTGCCCGTACCATAGGTTTGCACCATGATCGAAGTCGGTTGTGCGACACCAATTGCATAACTCACTTGCACCATGCATTTATCTGCCAACCCAGCGGCAACAATATTTTTTGCCACATAACGGCCTGCGTAGGCTGCGGAACGATCCACTTTTGAAGGATCCTTACCAGAGAACGCACCGCCGCCATGTGGGGCTGCACCGCCGTATGTATCGACAATAATTTTACGACCAGTTAAACCGCAATCACCCTGTGGGCCGCCAACAACAAAGCGTCCAGTCGGATTCACCAAAAACTTAATATCACCTTTAATCAGTTCTGTTGGCAGCATTGGCTTGATAATTTCTTCAATCGTTGCTTGGCGTATAGCCTCCAGCGTCATTTCTGGCGCATGTTGCGTAGAAATCAACACCGTATCAATTTTGTGGGGTTTGCCGTCAATATATTGGATCGTCACTTGCGATTTCGCATCCGGGCGCAACCATGGCAAACGGCCATCTTTACGCAATTGCGCTTGGCGTTCCATCAAACGGTGGCTTAACCAAATTGGCAATGGCATCAATTGTGGCGTTTCGTTCACGGCATAGCCAAACATCAAGCCTTGATCACCCGCACCTTGGTCAAGAGGATCATCATTGGCGTTATCCACACCCTGGGCAATGTCTGGGGACTGTTTGTCATACGCAACCAACACTGCGCAACCTTTGTAGTCAATCCCATAATCGGTATTGTCATAGCCGATACGCTTGACTGTATCGCGAGCCACTTTAATGTAATCAACATTCGCGGTGGTGGTGATCTCGCCTGCTAACACGATTAAACCTGTGTTAGCCAACGTTTCAGCTGCCACACGAGCGGTGGGGTCTTGCTCTAAAATAGCATCTAAAATGCTGTCTGATACTTGGTCTGCGAGCTTGTCTGGATGGCCTTCAGAAACAGATTCTGAGGTAAAAAGATATTCGTTCATTGTGCGCCTTGAAAAAAATAAAATAATAAAATAAATTGAAAAGATTTTTCATACTAAAGGCTAAAGCATGAAAATCGACTCAAACGGTACGCCATTTTACCCAACTTTCAAAAATTCAAGTCAACAATCTTAAGAATAAACAACTGCCAATTCGTTCAATCAATTTATAATACCGACATGAACATTCACTTCACAAAAATGCAAGGTGCAGGTAATGATTTTATGGTGATTGACGCCGTCAATCAGCCAGTTTCGCTTAGCACTACGCAAATTAAACAGCTTGCCAACCGCCAGTTTGGGGTTGGGTTTGACCAGCTTTTACTGGTTGAACCCTCTAAATCTGCGGATTTTAAATACCGCATTTTTAATGCTGACGGTAGCGAAGTTGCACAATGTGGCAACGGCGCACGCTGTTTTGTACGCTTTGTGGTCGACCAAAAACTCACGAAAAAAAATGAAATTTTAGTTGAAACCGCGAGTGGCATTATTTCTCCTAAATTAGAAAAAAATGGCGAAGTCACTGTCAACATGGGTTTGCCACGGTTTGAGCCACATGAGATTCCATTTCTCGCAACGGAAAAATCGCTACAGTATTCTCTGAAAGTGGGAAATGATACTTATCAAATTTGCTCACTTTCCATGGGAAACCCGCATGCAGTGCTGGTTGTTGAAGACGTTGAAACAGCACCTGTGCAAACACTAGGAGCAACTATTGAGGTTCACCCAAAATTCCCTGAACGGGTGAACGTCGGTTTTATGCAAATTGTCGATACGCACGCAATAAAACTCCGCGTATTTGAACGGGGCAGCGGCGAAACCTTGGCCTGCGGCACCGGCGCTTGCGCTGCGGCGGTTTCAGGCATTCAGCTTGGAAAATTACAATCCCCTGTCACCGTGCAAGCACGCGGCGGTACGTTGACTATTGTTTGGGCTGGTGTAGGCCAAGCTGTTTTGATGACCGGACCAGCCGAACCGGTGTTTACCGGCACCATTTCTGTCGATTAAATTTGGAAAAATTATGCAAGAAACTTCTTCCCAAGAAACACCCGCGCTAAACGACACACTTGTGAGTGATTTTTTGCAGAAAAACCCACTTTTTTTCGAGCGCAATGCGCATCTGTTAACTGAACTTTACTTGCCAAGCCCGCATGGCAATGGCGCAATTTCATTGGCGGAGCGGCAACAACTGGCGCAACGCGACAAAGTGCGTGTCACGGAAAATATGCTTGCAGAGCTGATTGAAAATGCCAAACAAAATGACGCAACGACACAGAAAATTCATCAACTGACGATTGCACTAATGAGCCACCCGCGCTTAGCGCAAATTGTGGAAACGCTTTCTCACAGTATGGTGGAAACTTTCAAAGTCGATCACGCTTATCTTTATTGCTGGTTGCACGCCGAACAAGCAGCACTTGCGCAACACCCAATTTTCACGCCAGTTTCAGAACAATTTAGCCAATGGGTAGGTGCGCTTGAGCAGCCGTATTGTGGTGTGAAACCTGAGCAGGCCGACATTACTTTAGACAATGCTGAAGGCTCATTTGCATTTGTACCACTTTATACACACCTGCAGAACACCAGTGAAGACCATACTATGCAACTACCTGCCATTGGCGTGTTAATCCTTGCCTCCAACGATCCTGCGCATTTTAAGGCGGATATGGGTACCGTGTTTTTAAGTCGGATTGGCGACTTATTAAGCGCCGCGCTTGCCAATGCGCGCGAATGATTGTTGAAATGGAAACGTTTTTTCTAAAAGATTATCTACAACACATTAAATTTGAGCGCGGCTTAAGCACGAATACCTGCTCAAGTTACGAGCGCGACATCACGCTTCTTCACTCACTGCTCTCCAAAAATAATGTTGAGCAACATGCAGCTGATGAGAAGTTAGCGCTTACACAGCTCAAAAATGTTGACATTCGGCGCATGATCGCTACCTTACATAGCCGTGGATTAAACGAAAGATCTATCGCACGTGTACTTTCAGCTTGGCGCGGATTTTTTAATTATTTAATTCATCACAAAAATTTTACCGCAAACCCCACGCAAGGACTTAAAGCACCCAAGGCGCAAAAAAAATTGCCGCAAACGCTCTCTACTGACCAAGCCGTGCATTTTGTCAGTATTGAAGGTGATGATTTTTTATCTGTGCGCGACCGCGCAATATTAGAGCTTTTTTATTCCTCTGGATTACGTTTGTCTGAACTGGTGAACCTGAAACAGCACAATTTAGATTTCACCGATGGCACGGTTACCGTGACCGGCAAAGGCAATAAAACACGCGTGGTACCGATGGGAAGCTATGCCGTAGAAGCCATCCGGCATTGGCTTAATGCTAGACAATTGCTCAACATTGCAGCCGAGCATCAACACGCCGTTTTTTTAACCAAACACGGCGCCTCAATGACACAGCGCGCTGTGCAATATCGTTTTAAATATTGGGCAACTAAAAAAAATATGCATGCAAATATGCACCCACACTTACTCCGCCATAGCTTTGCCAGCCACGTGTTACAGTCGAGCCATGATTTACGCGCCGTGCAAGAAATGCTTGGTCACGCCAACATCAGCACCACGCAAGTCTATACGCATCTTGATTTTCAGCATTTAGCCCTCATTTATGATAATGCGCACCCGCGCGCCAAAAAAGATACACCTAAGGAAAATCAGCCAAAATAAAATCAACATGATTAACCTAGGTGCAACACCAACCATGCGATTTAAGTTTTATAATGGTTTTTCAGATTTTTATTTCTAATAATATTTAAAGGACATCCCATCATGGAGCACACATTACCAGCCTTACCTTATGCTAAAAATGCACTCGCACCGCATTTATCTGAAGAAACTTTAGAGTTTCACTACGGTAAACATCACCAAACTTATGTGACCAATTTAAATAATTTGATCAAAGGTACTGAGTTTGAAAACGCCAGCTTAGAAGATATTGTAAAAAAATCTTCTGGCGGCCTTTACAACAACTCAGCACAAATTTGGAACCACACATTCTTTTGGAGCTGCATGAAACCAAATGGTGGAGGCACTCCGACTGGCGCATTAGCAGACGCGATTAACAAAAAATGGGGTAGCTTTGATGAGTTTAAGAAAGCGTTCCAAGCTTCAGCCGTGGGTAACTTTGGTTCTGGCTGGACATGGTTAGTGAAAAAAGCAGACGGCTCTGTTGATATCGTTAACATGGGAGCAGCTGGCACACCACTTACCACTGGTGATACCGCATTACTGACCATCGACGTTTGGGAACATGCCTACTACATAGATTACCGCAACGCACGCGCTAAATTTGTTGAAGTATTTTTAACAAGCTTAGCTAACTGGGATTTTGCATGCGCAAATTTCGCAGCCTGATTTTTTCTATTTTATTTCACGAGAATAAATACGTAACTTGAATAATAAATACGTAACTTTTGAAAATTTAGAAATAATAAATACGTAACTCGAAAAAGCCCTAAATGAATAATTTAGGGCTTTTTGTTGCGCAATCAGAGTGCTTAATCAAAGATTATGCAAAATAAATATTGACTATCTGAAATATTTCTAATATTATGCATAATTATGAATGATGCAGAAAAAATTAACCTCAAATGGATTGCTTCAATTTCCCCTGGCCACCCCTTTAGGGGAACCATGCCTGTATCCAATGATTCAGGGGTGAGAGTTATTCAAATGAAAGATCTTGATGACAACGGTAAAATTAACTGGGGTTCGGCAACTCAAGTGTCACTTGAAACAAAAAAAGAGCCTGACTGGCTTTCAAATGGTGACATTTTATTTGCCGCAAGAAGCACTCGTAACATTGCCTCATTGGTAGAAAACTGTCCGCCACAAATGTTGGCAGCCCCTTATTTTTATGTAGTGCGCCTAAATCATAAAAAGGTTTTGCCAAAGTTTCTTGTGTGGCAACTTAATCAAGCGCCATTACAAAAATATTTTCAGCGTGAATCAGAAGGCTCTATTACTAAAAGCATAAAAAAAAGCTCTCTTGAAGAGGTTTTAATAGCAGTACCAAACTTAGAAACACAGCAAAAGATAATTAATATGGCAGAAATATTTGAGCGTGAAAGAGAAGTTTGCCAAAAACTCATTAGCAATGGCGAGTCTATTATGAATAGTATCGCTGTTAACATTTTCAATAAGTAATACTAAGGCGATAACTATATGTCTACAGAAACAACAAGCCAAGAAACGATTAACAAGGCACTTTGGGCTGCTTGCGATACCTTTAGAGGCACCATTAGTGCTGATACTTATAAAGACTTTATTCTCACCATGTTGTTCTTAAAGTACATTTCAGATGTATGGCAAGACCATTACGATAAATACCAAAGTGAACACGGTAATGAGCCTGAGTTAATTACCGAGCTCATGAAAAATGAGCGTTTTGTATTACCACCAGAAGCTAGTTTCTATGTATTGTTTGACCGCAGACATGAGCCAGGTAATGGCGAAAGAATAGATAAAGCCTTGCACTCTATTGAGGAAGCAAACGGCAACAAACTTAGAAATTCATCAAAATCGGTATTCCAAGACATTACGTTTAATACAGATAACTTAGGTGAAGAAAAGCAAAAAAATACAATCTTGCGTCACCTGCTAGAAGACTTTGCCAAACCAGAATTAGATTTAAGACCATCTCGCGTAGGCACCTTAGATGTCATTGGTAATGGATATGAGTTTTTGATTAAAAACTTTGCTGCTGGTGGTGGACAAAAAGCAGGTGAGTTTTACACGCCACCAGAAGTATCTGACCTCATAGCAGAGCTACTCGACCCACAAGAAGGTGACACAATCTGCGACCCCGCTTGTGGCTCAGGTTCATTATTAATGAAATGTGGTCGCAAGATTCAAGATAAATTTAACTCCAAAAAATATGCGCTATTTGGACAAGAAGCAATTGGTTCAACATGGTCGCTTGCCAAAATGAATATGTTTTTGCATGGTGAGGACAATCATCGCATTGAGTGGGGCGATACCATTCGCAACCCAAAATTGCTAGATAACAATGGCGGTTTAATGCATTTTGATATTGTTACAGCCAACCCACCCTTCAGCCTTGAGAAATGGGGACACGAAGATGCCGCGCATGACCCATTCCATCGTTTCAGTAGAGGCACACCACCTAAAACCAAGGGTGACTATGCTTTTATCTCCCATATGGTAGAAACCCTAAAACCTAAAACAGGCCGGATGTGTGTGATAGTTCCGCATGGAGTGCTATTCAGAGGTAGTAGCGAAGGTGTAATTCGCCAAAAGCTCATTGAAGAAAACTTGCTTGATGCCGTGATCGGTCTACCTGATAAGCTATTTTATGGAACTGGAATCCCTGCTGCAATTTTGGTGTTTAAAAAACAAAAGTCAGATAACAACGTGCTGTTTATAGATGCCAGCCGAGAGTTTAAATCTGTCAAAAACCAAAACCAGTTGGGTGAAGCTGAAATTCAAAAAATTATTACCACATATAAAGCCAGAACCAATGTTGATAAATACACCTATTTAGCAACAATGGATGAAATTAAAGATAACGACTATAACCTCAATATTCCCCGTTATGTAGATACCTTTGAAGAGGAGGAAGAAATTGATTTGGTAGCGGTACGCAAAGACCGCGAACAACTCAAAGGCCAATTGGCAGATTTAGAAATTGAGATGGCTAAATATCTTGAGGAGTTGGGATATGGTACCTAATGGATGGAAACGCACCCCATTATCAAATCATGCAGAGATACGTTCTGGTGTTGCAAAAGGTAAAACAGGTTTAAAAAATCCTGTTCGCTTACCTTACTTAAGAGTGGCAAATGTTCAGGATGGGTATATAGATCTTACAGAAGTAAAAGAAATTGAAATTGAAGCCGATCAAATTGAGCGTTACTCATTAAAGTCTGGTGATGTCTTAATGAATGAAGGTGGTGACTTTGACAAGTTGGGCAGAGGCGATGTTTGGCAAGATCAAATAAGTCCATGTTTGCATCAAAACCACGTATTTGCAGTTCGACCAAACTTTAAAGTAATGGACCCATTTTATTTAGCAGCCTTGGCTGCAAGCAATTATGGCAAAACATATTTTCTTAGTTGTGCAAAGAGAAGTACAAACCTCGCTAGTATTAATTCGACCCAAATTAAAGAGTTTCCTGTATTACTACCGCCACTCACAGAGCAAAAGAAAATTGCTCAAATCCTTTCTGCATGGGATAAAGCGATTGACACCACAGAAAAGCTACTCGGAAACAGCCAAAAGCAAAAGCAAGCTTTAATGCAGCAATTGCTGACAGGTAAAAAACGGTTTTCAGGTTTCAGTGATAACTGGGGCAATGTTAAGTTAGGGAGCGTTTGCTCAATCACTACAGGAAAAAAGGATGTTAACCAAGGCAACGTTAATGGGGATTATCCCTTTTTTACCTGCTCAAGAGAATACACCTTCAGTGATGAATACTCGTTTGATTGCGAAGCATTACTGATAGCTGGTAATGGAGTATTGGGCACTACGCATTATTACAACGGAAAGTTTGAAGCATATCAACGGACATATGTGCTACACAAATTCAATAACATTGACGTTGGATATCTCCATCAATATATTTTGTATTGGCTTGAAGTTGATATTGAACGTGAAAAACAGCATGGCGCTATGCCGTATATTAAAGTTGGATTACTGAGTAACTTCAGGGTAAAACTACCGAACTTAGTAGAACAAGAAAAAATTGCTTATGTATTGAAGTTGGCAGATAAAGAAATCCAAACAATACAAAGCAAGTTGGATTTTTTAAAGGAAGAAAAAAAGGCTTTGATGCAGCAGCTTTTAACAGGCAAGCGCCGCGTAAAGGTTTCGCACTCATGACCATATCAGAAATGTTTCAAGGCTTATTGAGCAACCTAAAAATTGATAATGATGATGTGATTAGTTTGCGCTATGAAGAAATTACTGCATCGTTAAATAAAAATTTTAGAGAGACAGAGTCAAAAACGGCCAACAGTCTGCAAGTTGGTTCATATGGAAGATGGACTGCAATTAAGGGAATTTCAGACCTCGATATGCTATACATCATGCCTTCAACAAAATGGGTGGATTATAAAGATGGTAAACAATATCAGCTTTTGTCTGATACAAAAGACGCGATTTTAGCTAGATACCCAAGAACAGAAGTTTTAGTTGATCGCCTTGTTGTCAGAGTTTTATATAAAAACTTTCATGTTGAGGTTCAGCCAGTATTTGAAAACACTGATAAAAGCTTTACCTATCCAGACACATACAATGGTGGCAAATGGAGAGTTACTAGGCCTCGTGAAGAGTTAAAGGCAATGACTGAGTTTGTTGCCAATAAGAATAAAAATCTTCGTCGTTTATGCAAAATGGCTAGAGCTTGGAAAAATAATCACGGTTTAGAGATAGGTGGCTTGCTAATAGATACATTGGCACATAACTTTTTGAAAACTACTACTGATTACGATGAAAAAAGTTATCTTTACTATGATTGGATGAGTAGAGATTTTTTTGAATATTTGATGAATCAGCCTGACAAAGATCATTATCAAGCACTAGGTAGTGGCCAGGATGTTAGGGTTAAAAAGAAGTTTCAGAAAAAAGCTAAGAAAGCTTATGAATTAAGCCTTAAAGCAATAGAGGCTGGCGAAACTGATGCTGCAAATGCAAAATGGAAAAAGATTTTCGGACGACCTTTCCCAGCGTCAGCTTCGGTAGAGAAAGCAGCTTTTGCAGAGGCAGTCCATTATTGGAGAAACACGGAAGAGTTTATAGAGGATAAATATCCAATTGATATTCGGCATAACTTGGAAATTGATTGCGATGTCTCTCAAAATGGCTTTCGCGAACATCCATTAAGATATTTATTGAGACATGCAATTCCTTTAAAAATTAACAAATCTCTAAACTTCAAAGTAAATGCTATTGATGTGCCAGAGCCTTACGAAATTAAATGGAAGATTTTAAACAGAGGTGACATTGCAAGACAGAAAGATATGGTTCGAGGACAGATAGAAGCTGATGGTGGCCATATGCAGCGTGTTGAAACGACGAGTTTTAAAGGTGAGCATATTGTTGAATGTTTCGCCATTAAAAATGGTGTAGTTGTTGCAAAAGATAGAATTGATGTACCAATTCAACAATAAAAGGTGACTATATGAACAAAGATGACTTGCTAAAACATATCGCAGAAACCGCATACAACATTGGATTTGGCGCAAAAAAACACTTTGCGACCTATGATATGGTTGCAAAAGCACCTGGATTGATTAGTTTTATTTCCTTTGCTATCGGCATTTATGCGCTCATTTGTGAAAGCCTAAACACTAAGTTTGTTTCAGCCACCCTTTTAGTTTTAGGGGTTGTTGGCCTATATATTTCATTCTATGACTCCAAAAAGGAGACATACGAACAAAATGGAAGAAAGCTTACAGACTTATTTAATGAGCTTAAACGATTGAATGGCTCAGTTAAGTCTGTAACTTCCCCAACACAAGATCACTTTGATAAATTGGGCGAGATAGAGAGAAATTACACACAGATGAGTAGCTCTCACCAAATTTTATTCAGTAATTGGTATGCACACTATAAGTTTTTTTGGGAGCAACAGATTGAATGGGTTGATGAGCAAAAGAAATTTAGGTTTTGGCGAGACAAAATACCGCTTTCATTAACGCTGACTGTGTTGATAATTGTGGTTCTAGTAATTCTATGTTTTAGCAACGTCAACTTCATATACTGTAATTGGGTGTTCAAATAGGAGTAAGTTATGACAAAACGCGATACTCATCGAGTAATGCCGCATGACAAAGGCTGGCAAGTTAAACGTGATGGCGACCAAAAAGCCAGTCACGTTGCAGACACAAAGAAAGAGGCTGAAAAAATTGCCCGTGAAATTAGCCGCAACCAAAGCACTGAATTACAGATTCATGGCAAAGATATGAAAATTCAACGTTCGGATAGTCATGGTATTGATCCTTGCCCACCGAAAGATAAAGAATAAATGATTCATACCCCTAAATTTCAGGAAGAATTTAGTGCCAAAATCCCCGCATTGACCCTGCTGGCAAATTTGGGCTGGCAATTCATCGACACTGAATCAGTAGCTCATTTAAGACAAAATAAGACAGGCGAACTGGTTTTGCGAGAGATATTAAGGGGTGAATTAAAAAAGAGACGATTTGAGTTTTCGGGTAAAGAATACCCACTTTCCGATAAATCAATTGACAATATTATTCAAGAAATCTCATCTCCCGCTTTAAACGAAGGACTAACACTTGCTAATGAGCGTATCTATAACCATCTTTTATATGGAATCTCTGTATCTGAAGATGTGAATGGTAAAAAGGTAACGCCAACGATTCAGCTTATTGATTGGGTAGATTTTAAAAACAATTCCTTTGTTTTTACAGAGGAGTTTAGTGTACTTAGAACAAACGGTGTTGATAACCGCAGGCCAGATATTGTCTGTTTTGTGAATGGGTTACCTTTAGTGGTTTTAGAAGCTAAACGCCCTGATGGTAATGCTGGTAAAGGGCCAACGGTTAGTGCTGGGATTTCACAGCACTTACGAAACCAACGACAAGATGAAGTACCAAGTTTATTTGCTTATACGCAGTTACTTGTTTCAATCAACGGTTCGGATGCCAAGTATGGTACGCAAGGTACCCCTGAAAAATTTTGGGCCGTGTGGAAAGAGGAAGACTTTAATGATGCCTACTTCGCAGAGATTAAAAATAAGTCACTTAATATTGATCAGAAACAATCAATATTTAGTAACAAAGGACCTTCTGTATTAAGTTGGTACGATCAACTGATCTCGGGGGGCGAGCTTGCAGTTACTAACCAAGATAGGCTTTTAATAAGTTTACTCAGCCCAGAACGTTTAATCGAGTTCATTCGTTATTTTGTTTTATTTGATAAAAAGTCTGGAAAAGTTGTTGCGAGACATCAGCAAGTATTTGGTATTAAAAGACTGATTGAAAGGGTAAACAAAAAAGATATAAAAGGGGCTCGTCAAGGCGGTGTTATCTGGCACACAACTGGTTCTGGCAAGTCATTTACGATGGTGTTTTTATCAAAGGCTCTCATTCTTCATGAGTCTTTGAAGAATTGCCGTTTAATTATCGTTACCGACCGAGTCGATTTGGAAACACAATTAAGCAGAACGTTTTCTAATAGTGGCGAGCTATCTAGTAAAAAGGATAAATCATCTGCGATGGCAACTTCAGGCAAACGGCTTGCTGAGCAGATCAGTAAAGGAAACGAAAGGATTGTTTTCTCCATCGTAAACAAATTCGGAACAGCTACTAAGCTAGACGAATGTTATAACGATAGTCCTGATTTAATTGTGTTGGTAGATGAAGGTCACCGAACCCAAGGTGGTGAAACACATGTGAGAATGAAGCAAGCTATGCCGAAGGCTGCTTTCGTTGCATTTACAGGTACCCCGCTTCTTAAAGACGATAAAACCACTAATAAATTTGGTTCTATTGTCCATGCTTACACTATGCAGCGTGCTGTGGATGATGGCGCTGTTACCCCACTTTTATATGAGGAACGAGTTCCAGAACTTGACGTAAACAGTGAGGCCATTGACGCATGGTTTAATAGAATAACTGAGGGCCTAACGGATAAACAAAAGTCAGACTTAAAAAGAAAATTCGCTAGTAAGGGTCAAATCTATTCTGCGGATGACCGCATAAAATTGATTGCTTATGATATTTCCACTCACTTTTACAAAAATATTGATGATGGGCTAAAAGGGCAACTTGCTTGTGAGAGCAAATCCGATGCTATTAAATATAAACAGTATTTAGATGAAAGTGGGCTAATTGAAAGTGCAGTGGTAATGTCTGCCCCAGATACTAGAGAGGGTAACACTAGCGTAGATGAATCTTCAACGCCAGAAGTTACCAAGTGGTGGAAAGAAAACGTTGGAAATCAGGATGAAGGGGTTTATACAAAATCGATTATCGAACGATTTGAAAACGATGATAACTTAAAGATTATTATTGTCGTAGATAAGCTCCTTACAGGTTTTGATGAACCCAAGAATGCTGTCTTATATATTGATAAGCCTCTTAAAGAACATAATTTGATACAAGCAATCGCCCGAGTTAATCGATTGCATCCACTCAAAAAATTTGGCTTATTAATTGATTATCGTGGCATCTTAGGTGAGCTTGATACTACAATCGCCAAGTATCAAAAATTAGCAAACCGTACCCAAGGTGGTTTTGATATTGACGACTTGATTGGCTTATATAGTCAAATGAGTACAGAGTATAAGAAGCTTCCTAGCCTTTATGATGCGTTATGGGATACGTTTAAGAACGTTAAAAATAAAGCTGATATTGAACAACTCAGACAAGTCTTAGTCCCAAAAATAGAAGAAATTGATGGCAAGTTGGTCGATGCTAACATCAAGGTTAGAGATATATTTTATGATCGGCTTACTTCATTTTCATCATGCTTAAAGGTTGCGTTACAGTCAGCCAGCTTTTTTGAAGACAAAAGCTTTACTGAAGACACGCGCAAACACTACAAAGAAACTCTCAAACAACTCTCCTCTCTGCGTCAAATTGCAATGCAAGATGCTGGTGAGAGTGTTAACTATGATGCTTATTCGTTACAGATAAAAAAGCTGATGGATAGGCATGTTGTTGGTATTGAAGTTAGGCAGCCTACTGGAGTTTATGAAGTTGGCAAAATGGGTACTTCACAAAGGCCTGAAAACTGGTCTGATGAAAAAACACGTAATGAAACAGATATTATTAAAACGCGTATTGCTAAAAAAATAGAGCAAGACTTACGTGATGACCCATATGCACAAGAGGTTTTTTCTAGTCTACTCAAACAAGCGATTGAAGAGGCAGAGGCACTATTTAATCATCCGCTTAAGCAGTATTTATTATTCAGAAGTTTTGAAGATAAAGTTGATGCTCGCGAACTTGATGACATACCCAATAAGCTTACTGGGAATAAATATGCACAAGCTTACTATGGTGTTTTCAAAAAATATTTACCAGAAGCGCTTGCTACTCTAAATCAAGATAATCAAATAATTTGGGTTGATCTTGCCTTTACAGTTGAGACATTAGTCAATACAGCAGTCGCAGAATATTCAATCAACCCACAAAATATTGAAACTGAAATTCGTAAAAATCTGCTACCTATTTTATTTAAGGAATGCAAAAAAATTGGGGCAGGAATGGATCAAGCTAAGTCGATGGTGGATTTGATTGTGCAGATTACTCGCGTTGGCCTGAACAAAGCTTAAGAAAAATGATGTTTCAGGATAAATATTGCTCCTTAAGATATGGTGACGAGCAAATACAATTCACACTTAAGCGGAAAGATTTAAAGGCAAGTAAAGTTGTGATTTTGGTACAGCCAGATGCCAGTGTCATTGTGACAGCACCAAAGTCAGCAGGTATGGGTGAGATAGACACTGCTTTGATTAAACGTGCAAAGTGGATATCAAAAAAGGTTGCCGAATTTAAGTCACAAGAAAAACATACTCTAGAAAGAACCTACTCTAGTGGTGAGTCCCATTTTTATATGGGTCGGCGCTATTTACTAAAAGTTAATTTAGACGATTCACAAAATGGGTTTGTAAAGCTTTATCGTGGGCAAATACACGTTAACGTAAAGAGCTACTCATCAGAAAAGGTGAAAAATCTATTACTTGCTTGGTACAAAATAAAGGCGCTAGAGGTTTTTAACACTCTGCTAGAAGAGTTGTTAAAAAAAACACCGTGGGCGACTTCAAAACCTAAAATTAAAATTAAACGTATGGTGACTCAATGGGGAAGTTGCTCTCCAAAAGGTGAAATTATATTAAACCCACATCTCATCAAAGCAAGCAAGGCAAGTATTGAGTATGTTCTGTTGCATGAACTTTGCCATCTTGCGGAACATAACCATAGTGATAGATTTTACCGCCTGCTTGAACAGGTTATGCCAAATTGGCGTGAAGTAAAAGATCACCTAGATGAAAAAGCAACTCACTATTTAAATGTATAGTAGAAATTTTAAAAAGTGAAAATATGACGAGCTTTCAAGAGTTAATGACCCATAGAGTTGGAATGCATAAACTCTTTTTCAATATCGCCAAAGAGCATCATGATAGGTATCAAATACTTGAGGCAGATTTCAATAAATTGAATAATGAACCGCTTAATAGCGATGAAGCTGAAAAGAGGCTATTTAATCTTCAAGAGTGTTATGAGGAAATGGCAAGTTGCGCTGTCATTACAGTTACATTTGCAGCAATGTGTTTGGAGGCATTTTTCTATGACCTAGGCGCAAGTAAACTTGGTGACCGTTTCGTTTTGGACAACCTGGACAAACTAGACATTAAATCTAAATTTCTTGTATACCCAAAGTTAATTTGTGGGCAGTCGCCTGATAAAAGTCATGTCGCTTATGAAAGATTGACCAAATTGGTAAAGCTTAGAAATGAACTAATACACTTTAAATCACAGCCGTTTGAATTGGATCATATTCACAAGGCTTCAGAATTTCATGATGATTTAAATATGCAACTCAAGGAAGGTGTTAAAAATTCAATTATATGCGTTAAGGAAATTTTGAAGACACTTGATCATCTGATAGCAGGCAGTACATTTGCAATGCAAATTGATTGGTGATTATAAATTACTTTATACGACCTACTTCAGCTAATATAAACCATGGATATTTATCTTTAAGGTATATGGCAAGATTTTCACGACCCCAAGCCAGGTCATATGCTCCTCTAAAGAAGTAACCGAGCAAAGTTCCAATAGTGTAAATTACCAACAAATTTTGATTTAATTTATCAGCATTTTGCCAGACGAAAACGCCTGTAATTACAGTTATCAAAAATGTGACAGCTAATAAAACCTTTGCTTTTTTAAAATCTAATCGATTAGGCATCAAAATCTTAAATGAGCCATCTTCTTCAAATCTCAACATTTTATAAATATTCAGCAATCTTATTTGGCTTCGTATAAGTAAGTTATTTTGTTCTAGATAGTCAATAAATTGTTTTACTTTTGATTTAGGCTCAGGGCCGTAATCAAGGGTGCGCGGTAAAGAAATGATTGTTTTAAGTATTCTTTTAAGAGATATCTTTTGATGATGCGCATCAAAATGCTGGTTCACTACATAATCATCAAATTTTTCACCCACAGAATCTAACAGTTTTAAACCAAGATCATCTTTTTCTTTGGCAGATTTTGATGCTTCATCTACTATTTTCAGAAAAGCTTTTAAGTATTTATCCGATTTAGTCATGGGTTGCTTTTGAATCTTTAAGATTTGTTAATAACTCTGGACGAGTAGCCCCCGTCGCAGCATCAACCAAAGCTTTAAATGCTTCAAAAAGTTGTTCAGGCGTAAAACTCACTTCTTGATTCTTTGCAAGAGAATGGTGCACTAGCAAAAATGCATTCTTGAGTATTGGCCAATCATCCGTCTGATGCGATGAGCGAATACCAGATGCAATATATGCAACATCAACACCACCCATGCGCAAAGTTTCTAAATATTCCAACGTTGGCCAGTTTCTAGCGGATTCGTAAAGGTACTGCGCCGTTTTGGAAACATTACCCAATTTCCCAAAATCTTCTTGGCTAAGACCCATGCGTTTTCTTTCTAAACGCAAACGTTCAGGAAGGGTAGGTGCTAATTTTGAGTCGGCGATGTTCAATTTGATAACTAAAAATAAATTAATAAAAATTATATCAACATATTGAATAATTTTTTAATTTTGTTAACATAGTATAAACATGTTAATACTTTTATGAGGTGCAAATGCTTACCTGCAACGAAGTCCGCAATTTATTTGAAAGCGGCGGAATTTCTGTGGCGCAATGGTCACGCGATCGAGGTTTTCCTTCGCCACTCGTCTATCGGGTTTTAAGAGGTGAAGCAAAATGCAAGCGGGGATTGACGCATAGTATTGCTGTCGCTCTTGGCATTAAGGAGAAAATTTGCCCTGAAGATCAAAAGTTGATTAACGGACTTAATAGCAATCAGTGATTGCATTTAAAAAATGAAGGGAAAATTTATTTAGATAGACTAAACAAAAAAGCCGAACAGTTAAGTCGGCTCTTTGCATTTCGAAGCACCTGCGCTAACAGGTTAATACATTCTCATTACTTGTATTTTGCCAATCATTTTGTGAAGAGTCAAGGGCTTTGTTCACCCTAAATTTTCGCAACTGAGTGTATGCAACGGTATTGCTTTGTCTTTAAAGCCTAAGTTGCAACTCTTCACAAAAGGCAAAACATGAAATTTAATCAAACCTCCCAGGCTTGGAGGCTAAATTATGCCTAAACCAAAAGTCACATGGGAAAGCGTGAGAAGTGCGATTGAAGGTGGCTTAGGGGTCGGTTTTGGTGAAAATTACAAACCTGCTCTGTCAATTAAACGCTGGAACGCATCACCAGTTTCAGTTCAGGTCTTAAAGGCTTTGCCTAACTTTAAACGCCAGTGCCACTTTTTCTCTCATTCAGAGTGGTTGTTAGCATTATTGTTCAGCTGGGCCGGCTGTCATATTCGGGAGCAATTTCCACTATGGCCTTGGCCATCCAATCATCCAGAATATTCAAGATTTCCTGAGCTTGACTATCGACTAACAAGCTCTGTGGGTATGCTTGAAATTTGCAAAAATGCTGGTATTAATCACGGTAATTTTATCGGCACTAACATCCCATATATTTGGAGTTTAGACTTGTGCGCGTTTATGCCTTGGGTGGATGACATTACGCGCGCCACATGTTTTATCTCTGTTAAGCCCTTGGCGTCAGAACAATATCTATATGTAGATCCTTTAAATCGTGGTGTTGAGAAACTGGAATGTGAAAGACGTTATTCACAACAACTAGGTATCAATTATTTTGTTTGTGACCGGACCCTTTTCCCCGGGCCTATTTTTGCAAATTTGGAGATGCTAGCTCCAGCAGCTCATATCCCAAACAATCATCCTTGGTCAAATTTGCTAAATACCTTTTTTGATAGACATCATGACGAACTTGAAATCAATCCAATTAAATATATCAGTGAAAGACTTGTTAAGGACTTTAAGTGCGAGGAATCTGCCGCTAGCTTTATTAAAAATCACATCCTTTGGAATCAGTTTGTCGACTGCGATCTATCGAAGCACATAAAAGACTCCATGTTGCCCATCAAAGGTGGAAAGCAACTAGTCCAGTCTCTTAGAAGCTCGCTTTCAGGGAATGCTAAATGACAATCAACCTAATTCCAGGTATGGCTATTCAACCTAGAGAGAAAAGTGAAATTTTAGCTGACTTGGTCAGAGTACTCCATGTTCATAACGATCTTGCGACTGTGATCAAGATAAATCCCCAACAGTCTCAATCAAAAGTAAATGGTCAAATAAAGACAAGACAATATTTTGCTACGCCATTCACGATTGATTTGAATAAAGTTAAGAATGAAATTCAAAATCATCATTTGGTTATTCACAAAAATGGCATTTCCCCCCGACCAGATGAGCTAGCAACAGATGAAGAATTAGACCGAAAATATTTGAGGCAAGGTCAAACTATCAGCTCACCAAGACAAAAGCGACACGAGCGGTTTGACTTAATCAAGCCCTTGGTTCAAAACATTGAAGATCAAGTCTTACTTTTAGACCCGCAAATTCGGCAGGAAAAAATAGCTGCTTTAGCAAAGGAGTTGGACAACAAAACTATAAGTTTTGATAGGCAAAAAAAGCAAATTTCAGAAACATTAAATCAGTTTTTTGCTGGCGGTGGTTGTATAGGTGCACTTACTCCGTTTTCTGCATCCCAAGGAGGTCGTGGCAAAGAGCGACAACAAAAATCGAAGTTGGGACGAACAAACGTCGCGACGAAAAATAATATCGAAAACCAAGAAGGATTCATCATGACAGATGAAGCAAAGGATGTTTGTGGATTTTGTTGGCGTAATTTCTATTTAAGAAAAAAAACAGTCAAAAAAGCTTATCGGAAAATGTTGCGCGAGTTTTATTCTGACATATCCATAGATGAGAGAGGAAATAGTCACTTTAAACACAAATCCATAAACGAAAGACCTTCTGAAACTCAATTTATCTTTTGGGGCGAGAAGCGCTCACCTGGAGATGAAAGCTGGAAAAAGCAATTTTCTCAACTTAACCTAAATCGTCTTGGACGTCCACTATTTGGAACATCAACTGATGACGTGATTTCAATTGGTCAACGAGGGGCAATTGATTCGACATCAATAGACGTTGAGCTAGTTAGTGTTGCAAATCGCATGCAAAGAATTGGAAGTGCACATCGAATTTTGCTTGTTGATTGCATGTTCAATTATATCCCTGGGTTTTATTTAGGCCTCGAGGCTCCAAGTGCTAACACGGTTGGATTGACATTTCTGCACGCTATGTCGGATAAAACTGAATGGTTAAAGTGGCTTGGTCTAGAGGATCAGGACCCTGACAATTGGATTCCGATTCGTTTTGGCACAATATTAGCTGATAACACAGATGCCCGTAGTGAGGAAAATTTTCAGAGAGTTCACTCAATCGGAACTGGCCTAAAATTTGTAAATGTGGCTCGGTCTGACCTGAACTCTCCAGTAGAGACCTCCCATCATACTTTGCACAGACTTGTTGATCATAATCTTCATGGCACCACATTTGGACAACGCCACGAGCGGGGAGATGAGCATGCAACTGTTTTAGCCAGACACACGACGATAGAAGCAATTAGGGAATCAGCCCGAGCAATATACCTGCATAACACAATTGAGTTAGACATTGTCCCAACTCTAGAAATGCGTAGAGAGCTTCTTGATAAAGGTATAAAGCTGACTCGCGCAAACCTGACGCGTTGGAAAATAAACCAAGGGAAATGTCACACTAGTCTGTTGAGTCAAGATGAAGCGCGCATCAAATTGATGGTTCCAATCAGAGGCACTTTTACACAATATGGGGTAAAACTGTTAAGAAGTGACACTGGTGAAAAAAGAGTTTTCATTGAGCCAGTTCGCTACATTTCAAATAATCCACTTATTATTGAAAAAGTTTTGCAGGCAAAAGTTGGGCGCGCACGCGTTGGGGCGGAAAGCCACGATGACTTCTTTTTGCATAATCCTTATATGCCTACAGAAATTTTCTATAAAAATATTTTAAATGGTGAGTTGATTAAGTTAACCGCTGCAAGTAAAGATATTGACTTGCCTCATGAATGTAGTTTGCCAGACATCGTGCATTTGATGAAAGACAATGCTCTTTACACCTTTGGCATTCAACAATCACGCGAACAAGACATTTCTGACATGGAAGCCGCGCAAGAACAAACCAAAAGTGAAGCAACTGAAGCTTATAAGCAAACATTAGCTGAATTAAAAAAACCACCATCAAAATCCTCCTTAAAACGAAATAAATCAGAAAATCGAGAAAAAGAAAAAGAGATGATGATGTATGGCATGCCTTTACAAATTCCAGAAATTGTTCCGTCAGAGACAAATCATAATTCTCAACCTGAAGATATAAAGCAAAACTTTGCAACTATTACTTCAAATAGTTTTGTAACTTCTGAGACACCAACAGTCGTTCCAAGTCAGCCACAGAACATCTTATTGAATGCCATTTTAAAAAGAAGGGGTTAAGCAAAAATGTCAGCTGTCACCAACAAAAACTCATGGTATTGCCAAGAAAATCCACTTTTAAAGTATATACCTTCTATTAAAACTCCATCTGAGATGGTAGATGCAATTGCATTTAACCCGCTTGAAGAAATTGATGTTACGAAACTAGATTTCGTTGAAAAATTAGCATTACTTAATGCTGATAAGACTCCTCTTGAGCCTTCTACAATTTCATTAAAGTCTTCACTTACATGGCACAGCATGTTGATCGGGGGGCTTCGTACGAGAAATCCGACAATTGCTGCGAATCGTAAAATTTACTTTGATGCGCTAAAGAATGTGAAGGATGGGAAATATATTAATAAAAGTCCTACACAAGGAATATCGGTCAACATCTTAAAGGGACCTACCGGAACAGGGAAAACTGTAACTCACCAAAGATATTGTTCTATTTTGCCTCAGGTTATTGAACACGACAAAAATGAAGTCTGTGGTTGGGTATTTCATAAGCAACTTGTTTACCTATGTGTACAAATGTCTCACGACGGCTCTCGAGGTGGATTTTTAATAGGCATCTTAATTGAAATGGATAAAGCGCTTGGTACAAACTATTCAACTACTTACCCGAATAAGTATAAATCCGTTGAAAAGCTTTCTTTAGCAACGGTAGGTAGATTAATTGCGTACTTCACGGGCATTTTATTTATTGATGAAGGGCAAATTAGAAATTTAATTGAGTCTGGTCAAGCGGAACTGATGCAAATGTTTCTGTTACAGATGATGAATACAGGTATCCCTATTGTTTTAGTAGGTAATGAAAAAGCATTTGACTGGATTACCTTCAGCCAAGATAAATCACGAATGTATATTACGCCAATTTCTCATTTTCCTCCAATTGGAGCATTGGACGAAACAGAGTCTGAAAGGGAATGGGAAGCTGTTTCTGACGGTGTGATGAACTATTATGTTTTAGACACCCCCCCTATAAATCGCAACGAATGTAGGCATGCGCTTAAAGTGTGTAGTGGCGGTATTGCTCGGTTAGCGTTAACACTATGGTCTTTTTGTCAACAAGATGCCATGTATTCAGAACGAAGCTCAATTTCTTCACAAGATATTTTTGACGCTTATCATTCTTATGCGTTTAAAGAATTACGTCCATTGGCAGATGGTTTCACAAATAAAAATTGGACAACTTTAGCTCGGTACCCTGATGTTGATTGGGAGTTTTATAAGCATCATTGGCAACAAAATAACGAAGAATTTACCTCCGAAACAAATTTGATAGGGACATCAACCACTTCTAGTAGTAGCAATATTAATAAAGATAAGCGCAAGAGTGAAGCTACAAAACTTAAGCGAGAGCAAACAATACAAAGAAATGCTGAAAGTAAGAGACAGAAACTCAACAGTCAACTAAGTGAAGAGGATATTAGAAAAAATGGTGTAACAAATCAGCATCTAAAAGCCCTTAATACTTTAATAGATAGCAAGTGATGATCTAATTTATGACTGAGCAACTTACTTTTACTTCATTTCACGAGGACATGACTTTCTATGCATGGATGGGCTTAATGCAAGTTCAAAATGGAGCTACAAATGCAAATGCCTTGAGTAAAACTCTTACGGGAAATATAAGTAGCGGTTTACGCACCGATTTTCCCTCAAATCTTTCATATTTTTGTCAACGAGCTGCTTACAGTTTTGGCAATGAATTTGATATCGCTCGTAATCACACAATACTTCCTTATTACACATCATTTAAGAATGAAAAGTACTGGAACACCAGTGTTAGCTTAATGTCTGGTAGCAGCGTTGAAATACTCAAGTTTCACCTTGGGTTACCCCCAAGCAATCTTAATGCTTTTGTGCCACTAAAATTATGTATTGAATGTTTTTTCAATGACATAGCGTTGTATGGCGTTGGATATTGGCACAGAGTTCATCAGTTACCTTCAAGTTACGTATGCCCAAAACATGGCGAAACGCTTCAAAACCAATCAATACGTGAAGATGGCCGCGGAAGGTCTATGCTTGTACTTCCAAATGATCAGCATACACAACAAATTTTATTTCCAGATAATGCTAAACCAATCCTTGTAAGATTATCCCTACTTTCAGAAAAAATTCTTCATCTGACACTTCCCTCAAGTTTCAATGATATGCAATTGCTACATACCTACCGCCATGGCTTGAAGGAAAATGGTTTTTTAACTAGGAGAGGTTTCATAAGGGCAAGTGAATTTTTAGGTAAATTTCAAAAATATTACTCTTCGATAAAATCTGTTCAACCTTTTGGTGAGATTCTCACCAATCATAAAATAGCAAATTTTCTAAAATTATTACGCAAGCCTCGCGGAAATCACCACACTGCAGAACACATTCTAATGATTGATTTTTTGTTTGGCTCGTGGGAATTATTTGCATCTACATATCAATGGGAAAGCCAATTTCAATTCGACTTTCACAACGACAACTCAATTTTATCAACACCATTAAAAAGTTCAGTTAGTGGTGATATTAATGAAATAGTAAGTAGATATGACAGCGGAGAGTCTTTATCAAGCATTTGTCTGGAGAAGGGCTGTGACATTGGAACGGTCATGCGTCAAATCAACAAGCAAGGCCTTACGCAAATAAAGAAAAGGCCGAAGACTTTGACTCAGAAAAAAATTGATGAAGTATTAGTGTTGCTAAGTGAAGGTATATCTATTGCTGAAGTTGTTAAAAACTCACAACTTTCAAAATCTACCATTGATCGGATTTGCGCAGAAAACCAAGAAGCATGGAGAGCATGGAAGGTATCAAAGAATATAAAAATTTGTGATGAACGCCGACAACTATTAACAAATTATCTTTCAGAGAACCACTCGGCCTCAGTTTGTGATGTCAGAACAAACTTTCATAAAGAATTTAAATGGCTATCTACTCATGATCCAGCGTGGCTAAACAATTACGTAATCAAATTAATTAAAAAAAAGGCAAAAAGAAAACCCATAACTCCAACGCCGCGGGTTGATTGGGAAGCAAGAGATCAAATTTGTCTCAAATTTTTGCAAGAACTAGGTAAGCCTGTACTAGAAACTTGGGAGAGAAAAAAACCACAGGCCTTCCTTAGAAGGTTACCAAAATTTGATTTTAAACCAAGGCTGGAAAGGCTGCCAAAATCTAGCGTTTGGATACAAGATCAAATTAACTCGTTATATGAGGATTTATGAGTGTTTAATCTAGAAGCAGACAATCAGGATGCATGGATAAATAATCTTCCACCTCCACCATTGCTCATACCATGCATACTAAAAGATGAACTTATTTTCAGCTATATTAACCGACTAAAAGAGAATAATGATCTTGATGAATACAATTTGAAGTTTCTCATAAGAAAACATTACGCAAGTTTGAGCCATCCATGCGATAAATTTCTTTTCTTAGATTGCATAGCCAGTTTGGTAAATCAAAATCTCGATGACTTTATTAAAGATCATACTATGTCGCCTGAGAGCCACACCTTTAAAAGTTTATATGAGAACCACAAAATTAACCCTTATTCAATTTGCTTTATATTTAAACGCTCGCCGAAATTCTGTCCAAATTGTTGCCTTGAAGAATATGCTAAATTGGGGATTTCATACTGGCACAGATGGCACCAAATTCGAGGGGTATATATGTGTGAGCTTCACGATGAACCTTTATTGATAGGTACAGGTTTGACTCCCTTTGATAATCAACCTCATCGTTTGTTAAAAACACATGCTTACCAAAATCAAAATATTAATTTCGGTAAAAACCATCCTGAGATAACTAAATATTTATTTTTAACAAAAGAATTTTTAAGAAACAAACATTGTATAAATTTTTTAGATTTAATCGATAAGTTAGTTGAAAAGGACCTGGAGATAAATGGACACCCACTTACTAAGCATAACAAAAAGCCATTATCTAGATTGATTATTCGCAACTACCCAAAACAATGGTTGTCAGACCATTATCCTTTTTTCAATCGTTTAAATCCTTCTAAAACTACTATTTACCTAGATGCGATTATTAAATTAAGACGATATGATGGTCCGTTAATTTCATATCTTATTTACTTTGCATATCTTTTTGATGTCTCAGAAATTTTAGATCGAAATTATTTATTACATTCTGATTAAGTGAATATTCTAGGAAGTGCAAGTGGTCAGCGGGACTTTCCGTGAAGAATTGTTGGCAGATGTGAGTATTCTAGTGAAAAGAGCCACTCATTATTATTTTAAAGTAGCCATCGATAATTATTTGATGTAGTCCATTAATTAAATATGTAATTAGGGAATACACAAGCCAATTATTATTTAAATCGAACTTCCGAAATGGGGGGAGAAGCTGCCTGTCAGATTTTTGAGATTAAATCTTACAACTTCATCAAAGCTGTCATTCATCCTATTTTGATACTTAACAAGTAATGACTGAGCCCCGATTTTTTTGACGGTCGGAATATTTGAATTGAGTGGTCGAATCATTTCAATAGAAAATGAGTCTGGTTTATTCTTAAATATTTAAAAGGTATGAATCCAGTGGATAGTTCCATTGGTACCCCCCAACCCATAATATCAAACACTTAAAATTATGCATGTAACAAAAAGATAATTTATATTTGACAATTGTCTGATATAAATTTGTTATCCGAGAAATAGCTTGGAGAAATTAATTCATGAATATGTTTTAAGCAAACATAAAATGTGTCAAACGTTTTATGTTATTACAAAAATATCAAGCTTTCTTGCATCATTACTAAAGATATTTTTTACAAATGTTGGTTTGCCAAATCCAGCACTGTTTAAATATTATTTATGTTTTCTTGATTCCTCATATTATTTATTGCTTAAGGATTTGGATTTCTCTGTAGACAAGAAGATAAAAGCTTAATCTAATAATAAAAAATAGATAACAAGCTGCTTCTATAACGGACATGCTCTTAAGGAAACTTGTTTCATTACCTGCCCGAATGTATTGAAACCAATCGAACGCCATAAATAATGCAGCAAAAGATAATCCAAAAAAAATGAACATAAGTTTATGCTTTATAGGACTTGGTTTAATGGCCTTAGGCATTACTATTCTGTCACTTACATTCCCATTAAGATAAGCCTCAAAATATAGCAACTCATCTGGCCTCTTCTTTAGAGAACGGAGCTCAAATGTTTGTCTTACTATAAAAATGGCAACAAAAATTAATGCTATGCCATGAAATAATATAACTTCAGACCAGTAAACATTGATATTGAAAAATTCATGCACAACAAAATTAAGAGGGGTAATCATGTTGAGATATCTTATTAAAATAAAAACTGCAATGCCTAAAACTGATTCAAAATTCACCGAATCACAATTTTTTGCAAACCAATCAGTAAAATAAGTGTTTGAACTTAGGGTGTTTAAAGAAGAAATCTTACTGGAATGCTCACTAAATGTATTTTTCAATATATCCTTTATTTTTTGCATCAAATGCACACTATTGTCCCTTTTGATGCCAAAAGTAGATTTTTTTTGATTACGAGCAACTTTGGGGATTTCTGAGCTTTCGGCAAAATTGGAGACAAAGTTGGCGTTAACCTTAAATTTGTTGATATCAGGTAAATGGTCAGAATTATCTAGTAATTTAGTGGGGATTCACTTTTTTTCTACATGCAACCACACCCAATAGCGCCAAACCAGCAAATAATAATGTGTAGGTTTCTGGCTCAGGTACTGCGGTTACTGAGAGACCGGATAGAGATAGTAACACTGTATTTTCAGGTACTTCTAGCCAAAATTGGAAACCATTGTTAAAGTCAATCACTGCACCATTAGTTGCCTGAGCGAAGAGAGAGCCAAATACCTGGAATGTCTCTCCATCTGAAGGTAGATCAAATGCGATCTCAGTTTGATAGGCAGTCTTAACACCAGCAACGCAGTCTCTGGGGTAGCCATCAAATACTGGGTTACAAAAAGACACGGGCTTAGCAGTAAATAAACCATCAATACGCTGCAAACCACTAGCAGTTACAAGACCTAAATCAAAAGTTGCATAGTCGCCATCGAATGTTTCATCATGTAAGCCTGACGTAATACTTCCGGTAAGCTTCGCATGCAACACTGCTTTATTTGAATTGCCTGAACTGACGACTGTAATCTTATCGCGGAATCTTGCATTTGCCATAGCCACAGCAGTCTGTGAAAAAAAAGGCTCATTACTTGCGTTGGAGAACGCACTTAGTATCCCTCGCGGCACATCAGCCGAAGCGTTAGCGCTGGCATTAGCTACCGCAGCGGAACCGCTTACATTTGATAAGCTTGTTTTCTCAAGCCCAGTACTCTGTGTCCAATCCCCAGGCTGGACTCCTAAGGTAACGTTTACATATGATTCTGGAGTAGGTACTACTGTGATCACACCCCCACCTGAACCTCCTGAAATTGCAGCATTCCCAGTAAGAGCGAATGCGATCAATAGAGACGAAAAAAATATTATTGTTTGCTGTTTCATTATAGTTTTTCAAGAAGTGATCATTTATTAATCCTGAGTTTCAGGATATTCTGGCTATTTAGGTATTCATATTAAATTTCCCATTCAGCCATTTGAAAAAAACTAGCTACATTAAGTAATATCCATACTTGTCCCTTTAAACACTTTGATTATATTGGATATTGAATGTTATTTTCATTACACTCCACCAAATCCACGTAGGCCGATCGGACTATAGTATAGAAAAAATAGTCATAATCATTTACAAAATGTCAACTTTGAGCCGAATGAAGTATTTCAGACAGTGTAACTAAACGTCTGGTTTGGGGATATTTTTGTCATTAAGTAAGAAAAAATTTATACTAAACTTTGATAGTAATTTGGATTGATGATTTAATTTTTTGAAGTTACGTATTTATTATTTTTTCTTTTGCAGGATCGTTTTTTTAGTTAAATAAGTTACGTATTTATCACTAGGTATTGTCAAATTTGAACAATTTTGAAGGCTTAAAACTGTGCTCTCAAGTTACGTATTTATTCTCGTGAAATATATTTCACGAGAATAAATACGTAACTTAGAAAAGCCCTAAATGAATAATTTAGGGCTTTTTGTTACACAACGCCCTGATTTACCAGTTGCACATAAACAATTAACGAGATGTGTGACTGGTAATATAAAAATCAAATTTCACTTTTTGAGCTTTGTTATTTTACTAAAGCATGGTTTGATGGAAAACTTTAGCTTTTTCATTTAAAAAGTGCTTTTCAAAAAGAGGTAGTGCTTCACGTCCATGTGCAGCACCTAAACCACGCAAGCGACTGATCATTTCTACGCTATCAAGTTTAAACTTACCTGCCGTCACCCTAGGTTGAAATGGAAAAAATCGTGGTGATTCTTGTCTATGGTCAGAAAGTAACATTGCTGTTCCGTCTGAACCTCTAGACTGACCTTGCATAAAAAGGGAAGTTGATTTTAACAACAATCCGGCATAACCAGTATCTGTTGGTATATCTAGAGCCTCTTCTGTGCAACCCAATCTTACTATGTAAAGATCCTCTTCTCCCCAACCAAGTACACTTCGCGCTTCAACTGCTACTAAGCCAACTGGGTTGTTAGCCCAAACCCACCATCAATCATAGGCGCTCCGCTCGGCATTGGATGCGCTTGAAAGTATGTCGGTGCAGCTACCGTTGCTAGTGCTACATTAACAGCACTTTCTTTCCAGTCGAGTTGAAGCCTAGGATGATGTTTGGTCTTAAAAACATAAACATCCTCCTTGTCTGCATGGTAAGCGGGTACTATAAGGCGAACTTTACTGTCACCTAAACGTTTAGCTTATTTCTATTTTCAGCACTTAAGTGGCGGCCAATTTTTATTTCACGGCCTTGTGTGCGTAACGCAATATGGTGGCAATCCCCATCTGGGAGATATTTAGTCACAAGCTCAGCCCAAAAAGCATTAATTTCGTATTTTCTAAACTGTTCGAGTTCTTTAATTTCGAGATGAAAAACACCGTTTTCAATCGCAAGTTTTTCAAAATCACCCGCGTGATTGAACGCGTGCTGAAACGCTAGACTCAAACCAATCAGCACTGCACAGGCATAAATCAACACTGGCCACGCGCCAATTTTGGCAAACCCTAACGCAACAATTAAAACAAACAGGGCAATGATGGAAAAAACATAAATGGCAACGAGCGGGGAAAGGGAGTTGTTTGGTTTAGAAACATAAATAAAATTCTTTATTGATTTTTTGTCGCTGTTTGCCATCTCTAACGTAACGTTTTCTGACAATTTTTGCTCAGATTGAAATTGATTCATAAGAAAATCCATGTATGCCAATAGTTGGATTTAATTATAGGCAGGTAAAAATCGCTTGAAAATGTGACCAATTGCCGCGCGACACATTGCCACATGTCAAATTGGATGAAAAAATCCCCAGCATGATTAGCTGGGGCTAGGGGAAAATCGCTTTATTTCAAACTACTGATTGTCTAGTTGATTAATCTAATCAACAATTTGTTTTGTTGGCGAGAGTTTATAACCAAACTTTTTGATTGTCCGCTATGGATATTTTTGTCATTAAGTAAGAAAAAAATTATACTAAACTTTGATTTAATTTTTTGAAGTTACGTATTTATTATTTTTTCTTTTGCAGGATCGTTTTTTTAGTTAAATAAGTTACGTATTTATCACTAGGTATTGTCAAATTTGAACAATTTTGAAGGCTTAAAACTGTGCTCTCAAGTTACGTATTTATTCTCGTGAAATATCTGATTAACGCAAAAAGCCAACCAGCCAAGGGTTGGCTTTTTGTTCGCTAATTACCGGCTTAGATTATTTGGTTTTATTTGAGCTAAAACCAAGATCAAGCTACGACTTGATGTAATTTAATTTTTATCTCTAATTTAAAGTGTTAGAATTTTTTACATGTTAAACCGCTTTTTTGTACATGTATGTTTTGTGCTCTTATTTGCCTTTGCTCAAATAGGCATGGTCGCGCACCCAATCAGCCATTTTCATGATTTAACTACGCAAAGCCAAGATGATAAAAACACCACGGCCGAACATTGTCAGCAGTGCCTTAGCTATGCTCACGCTGACAGCGCCATGGTTTTACCCGCATTGATTTTATCGCTAAACGTACCACACCAATCTGTCACAAAAATCACGGCCGCATTACTTGCTTCCGCTCTAACCTCAACTTACCACGCCCGCGCCCCGCCTTTCTTCGCCTGATCTTTGATTCGTACTTTTGCGCACGCGCACATCATTGATGAAGTGCGCTCTTGATATTTTTAAGATTTTAAGGTGATTTTTCATGCAGAATTTTCAACGTAAGCCCATGGTGCAGGCGATTCATTTCGCGCTGCCATTATTTATTTTTTCATCTTCTTTATTGGCTGGGGAGCATACGCACATTGATTTAGATACCGTTTCTGTCACAGGTAATCCACTTGGCGTCGGCTCTGACGAATTAGTCGTACCAGTTTCCGTCCTCAATGGTCGTGAACTAAGCCTACGCCGTGAGGGCACACTTGGCGAAACCCTAAACGGCATCTCCGGTGTAACTGCAACGCAATTTGGCCCCAATGCTTCACGCCCTGTGATTCGCGGTTTAGATGCTGAGCGTGTGCGGATTATGCAAAATGGCGTTGGTGTGTTAGACGCTTCTAGCTTAAGTTTTGATCACGCTGTTGGGATAGACCCGTTGATTATTGAACAAATTGACGTGGTACGTGGTCCAGCCGCCTTACTTTATGGTGGTAGCGCAATGGGCGGCGTGGTGAATGCGATTGATCATCGCATCCCTAAAGAAAGGTTGGATGGCATCACCGGCCGAGCGGAAGCACGTTTTGGTGGCCCAGACAGCACACGCAACGGTGCTGCCGTTGTTGATGTTGGCAACGGATTGCTGGCTATTCACATGGATGCTTACACACGTGAAACCAGCGATTTAGACATTCCGGGCTTTGCGGTTTCCAAACGGAAAAACGTGGCTGACGGAACAATAAGAGACAACAAAGGCAAGCTCATCAACAGCAATGCCGATGGTGATGGCGGCGCGATTGGTGCGGCACTTACTTTTGACAACGGTTATGTTGGCGCATCTTTTTCAACACTGAATAACAATTACGGCGTTGTTGCTGAAGAAGATGTACGCATTGATATGAAAAGTGATCGCTGGGATTTTGCAAGCGAGCTAACCGATTTAGGCAGCTTTATCCAACGCGTAAAATTTCGCATAGCGCATACTGATTACGAACATGTCGAGTTGGAAGGCGCTGAAGTTGGCACCACCTTTAGAAATCGTGGCATTGAAGGCAGTTTTGAAGCTGGCCATGCGCCAATTGCCAACTTAAATGGTGTGATTGGCTATCAGTTTAGCAATACGAATTTTGCAGCCTTGGGCGAAGAAGCGTTTGTGCCTAGCGTGAACACGCAAACCCAAGCGTTGTATGTGTATGAAGAATTAACGATTGAAGGTGAAAATCAGTTACAACATAAAATCACCTTTGGCGCACGCGCGGGGCATGCCGAGGTAGATGCCAAAGACAGTGAAAATTTTGGCGCGGGGCAAAGCAACAGCTTCAACCCTAATAGTTTTGCGTTAGGCGGACTTTACCGCTTAAACGAACAATGGTCAGTGACCAGCAATTTATCGCATAACGAACGCGCACCTAGCTATTTTGAACTCTATGCCAATGGCGCACACATTGCTACTGGACAATTTGAAGTTGGCAATGCTAATTTTGACAAAGAGCGCTCCAACGGTATAGATGCACAACTACGCTGGAAAAACGGCAAAAACAGCATGAGTGTGGGCGCTTACTACACGCGATTCAGTAATTTTATTGGGCTTTTTAATACAGGCAATGAGATTGATGTTGATGGTGAATTACTGCCTGAGGCGCAATTTACGGCCGTACCAGTAATTTTCAAAGGTCTCGAAGCAGAAGGTCAGTATGCACTCACTGACCAATGGTTATTCAACTGGCGCGGCGATTATGTGCACGCCAAGGACAAACGCAATAATGATTATTTACCGCGTATTTCGCCTTTGCGTTTAGGCGGTGGCTTTCAGTATCGCTTGAATAGTTTTAGTGCAAAACTCGATTTATTACATGCATTTAAGCAAAATAAAACATCTGAAAATGAGCTTGCAACAGACAGCTACACTAATGTCAGTGCGATGCTCGCTTACAAACTACCCACAAAATTCAATGTTGAACTTTTTGCAAAAGCCAACAATTTGTTGAATGATGAAATTCGCGAACATGCCTCATTTTTAAAAGATATTGCACCAGCAGGTGAGCGCTCACTCCTTATCGGAGCTAGGGCAGATTTTTAGAAAAGATTAGCATCATAAAAAAATTAAAGGGTGGCGATGCCACCCTTTAATTTCAATCTTAAATGCGCTATCAACCTAAAAGAATCAGCCCCCAAACAACAGCTAAATTTACTAACGCTAGCAGAACAGCCGCGCTGCCAATATCCTTAGCACGCTTAGCTAATGCGTGGCGCTCCATCGAAACGCGATCAACCACCGCCTCAACCGCAGAATTTAACAATTCAACGATCATCACCAAAATCACGCTGCCTACCATCAGAATACGGTGCAACGCCTCCTGCTCTAAATAAAATGCCAACGGAATCAACACCAACGCCAGCCTGACCTCTTGGCGAAAAGCATCTTCATGCCGATAAGCCGCCTTTAAGCCCTCCATCGAATAGCCTAACGCATTGATTAAACGTCGTAAACCGGTTTTACCTTTAAACGGGCTTTCTTCCACCGGCGAATGGTCAGTATTTTTCATTTGGAAATTAAATTGGATTTAACGAATATGGGATTTTAACATGACACATCACAAACGCCGTGATTGCATTTGACACGCCAAGCACACAACAAAAAAGCCCACACGCCTGTGAGCTTTCTAAATACTGGTGGCCGGGGGCAGAATCGAACTGCCGACACGCGGATTTTCAACTTGTATAAGTTATTGATTTTAAACGTTATTTTGCTCGCCCTCACCCGCCAAGGCTCGTTAAAGCTTTAATATAATGTCACGTTTTATTTTTAAGGATTACAACTAGATAACTAAACAATTTTTTTCGTTTGTGATAATGTAATGCAAATGAATTACATAAAAGGTTGATTATGAAAACTGCCACGATCCCTGCTTTACGTGTAGAGCCTAAATTAAGAGAAGCTGTACAAAATGTTTTATCTGAAGGTGAAACTCTCTCAAGTTTTGTTGAAGAATCTTTGCGTTCTAATATTGAGCGCCGCTTGTATCAACAAGCATTTATTGCACGTGGCATAGCCTCTCGTGATGAAGCAAAAACAACGCAAGAATATTATTCTGCCGATAGTGTGATGGCTGAGTTAAATGTCATATTGCAAAAAGCAAAGTAAGGTTTTTCTGCTTTGAGTTATCAAATCAGATTCACCAAAGCGGCTAGAGATGACTTAAAGCGTTTATATAGTTTTTTAGTCAATGAAGATATTCAAGCAGCAAAAAATGCCCTTGAAGCCATCAACAAAGCAATCGAGTTACTAAAAACATTCCCCTTTACTTGCAGAAAAGCCAAAACTGACAGCCCCTTTTTAAGAGAGCTGGTGATTAGCTTTGGTGCTAATGGCTACGTTGCTTTGTTTGAAATTGAAGAAAACAATATTGTGACGATTATTGCAGTAAGGCATCAAAGAGAAGACGACTATCGATAGGCTTTCAAGATTTTGGTTTTCCATATTTATGGATACAATCACATATCTTGCTGATAGTGATTTGGGTAATTAAATGGGTAAATACGGTCAAGTTGCAATATTTGCTACAAGTTTGATTCAAACTCAAAAAGCTAGCTCACCTTTAGATGCATGGAATCTGGCTGTCTCTAAGTTTTTCCCCAATAGTAAGTCATCACAAGATAAATGCTGCCCGAAAGGTGCTTATTTAGGGTTATGTGAAGCTGGCTTTATTAATAAAGTTAAGCCGGGCGACTATACGCGATCAAAGAAAAATAAATATTACGCCATAAAAGCAGTTCGTATTTTAGACCAATCAAAACTCGTTTCATATGACGATCTATCTCTTTGGAAATTAGTACTAGATGGAGAGTCGAAAGTACTTAATGGACAAATGGATGTTGTCCTATCACTTTGGCATGCAGGGCAAATTAAGGTTTAGATTTATAAAAAATTCAATATTGATTGATAGTTTAATAAGGTCAAAAAATGTCAATTTATGATAAGCCTGTCAGAGTGATAATCAAAGACATGATTGCAGAACTTGCACCCAGTCATGGCGTTACCTTTACAAGGAATGATGCAATAGATTGGTTTGCAACTAAATATCCAAAAGTTAAATTAGGAACAATAACAGCTCATCTTTATAGATTCAGTACAAATTCGCAAAGTCGTTTGTCACATCCCACGAAGCCAGATGAAGATATTTTATTTCAGATTGATAAGACTAGCTTTAGGCTTTATAACAGTGACATAGATGCATTGCCTATTCATAATGATTCAAATGTAATTACAAATTTGAGCACAGAAGATTCTTTGCAAGAAGCAACTGCGGATAGTGATAATTTAAATGAATTTGCGTATGAACGTGATTTAAAAAACTTCTTAGTCAAAAATCTTAATGTGATTGAGTCGGGTTTAAGGTTATATCAAGATGAGGACATTAACGGTGTCGAGTTTCCTGTTGATGGTCGATTTGTAGATATTCTTGCATTGGATAAAGCAAATAATCTTGTTGTAATCGAACTTAAAGTTTCAAGAGGCCACGAGAGGGTCGTTGGACAATTGCTGAGATATATGGCCTGGATACAGCAAAATCAAGCAGAAAAAAACCAGAAAGTGCGAGGTGTAATCGTTGCTAGGGAAATTACTGATGATCTAAAACTAGCCTGTTCATATACACCGCAGGTCAGTTTGTTTGAATATGAGCTGTCTGTAAAACTTAAGCTGATAGCAATGGATTACTTAAGTAATCCAAGCTAGCTTGAAGCTATCAACAAAGCAATCGAGTTACTTAAAACATTCCCTTTTACTTGCAGAAAAGCTAAAGCTGACAGCCCCTTTTTAAGAGAGCTGGTGATTAGCTTTGGTGCTAATGGCTACGTTGCTTTGTTTGAAATTGAAGAAAAAAATATTGTGACGATATTAGCTGTAAGGCACCAACGCGAAGATGATTATCGCTAGGCCATTTACACGTACCCACTGATTTTTGTTGCCGCCCTATCAACTTATTAATAATATCTGAGATATTTCATGTTTTTATTTTTTTAAAATAAAATCAACAAGTTGCGTTCTTTCAATTGAGGTGACCTGCTTGATCAACCATCAATCTATATATCTGCATCAGAGGCATGTTATTTGAGTTATAGTACGACAAAAGGTCATGTAATATCGCTGATTGATATTCGGGCAAGACTTCATCATTAATACGCTTTATTATTGAACCTCGGTCTCCAGCAAGTGTTCTTTTGTAGAATTCAATTACAGATTTAAAACTACCCTCTTCTAGTTTCCGATGAAAATCACCCTTAAAAAAGTTTATCTTAAAATCTATAAAGTTATCCATAATTAGGGAACTTTCATCGTGGTTTTTATTTTTATACATTAGTAAACTAATCAAGTAAGGGTAGTGAATTTTATTTAATTTTGAAGTTAATAATATGGACTTTAATTCAATGCAGATCTGATCCATGTCTCTTAACCCAACACCAAACCCCTCAGCAGTTTTTTCAAATAGATATTCCGCTAAGTTTAAATTTTTATTTGCTTCTGGATCAAATGGAATCAACCATTTTTGGCTATTAAGTTTGTATTTAGTGAACAATTGGTTTATGAATTTTGAAGTACTATTGATAGTTAACTTGTACTCTTGATTGAAAAATCTTTTTAGATAATTAAAAGAGTCAAATGAGCCGCCATATACTGCACTTATAGAGTGAGCTAACTCTTTTTTATTAGTTGCTAGTATAAAAAACACACCATTTGCATTGAATATATGCTTTATATTTTCAAGGAGCTCTATCGCATACGTAGGCCTACACCGATCTAACTCATCAACCAATATGAACATTGGCAATTTATAGCCAGCATCATCTCTAAGCGCTCTAGTGATCCTCTCTAAAGATAACTTAAACGAATCAATTATTTTTTTTAAGTCTTGATGCTCCTCTAATGATTTACTTATTAACGTATCAATCATCTTTTCGGTATTTTTATCAACGGCCTCTATAACATTTTCAGATTCAAGATTAAGTTGATCACCAAACTGCTCTTTTAATGCTTCAACTCCATAACCAGTAAGTTTTTTAGCTAGTAAATTTAACCCAACTCCACCAACCGTTTTCAGAATTAATTTTCCATTCTCTAAGAAATTATCAAATAGCTCTGGAGCCTTTGGAGTTTCTTTTTTATAACCACTAAGAACAAGGTTTATTTCCGCAATAAACCCTAAAAGTGCATTTTCTGAAAAGTCATTTTTCCACGCATCAAAGTAAATTACAGGATGCCTATCAGCCTCTAACTCTAGCTTTAAATTCTCTAGAAAGTATGTTTTTCCATAGCCCCATGGCGAGTTCAGGTTTAATACAAATGAATTGTTGATCTCGGCAATATTTTCTTCATAAATCGCTATTAAATACTCCTTTATAAACTTTGCCTCTTTCTCTCTTTCTAATTTGTCATCCTTCCAAGCAGCAATTTTTGAAGTCATTATTTTTCCACCTTCTTTTTGTTCTTGAACGCGATCTTGATGCTACATTAATATTAAATTTATTACCAAGTTAACATCTTAACGGATTGATTTTGATTCATGGGAATGAGGCCTTCTAAAGAGACAACTCTAAAGACTGCGATCTTGCTTACACCTAAATACGCTGAACTCTTAAAAGAGTTGCAGAAAAGTAAAGGTCGACCAGCATTTGCTTCAAAAATTTTTCAGATTCAAAACAATATTGGTCAATATGTTTTGATGTATGACGATGAACGAAAAATCGGTAGGTCTTTCTTCCTATACTTGATTGGAAAAGATGGTTTTCAAAACTTTATTTCAGAGCTCAATGAGCTTAACGAATCTCAACAACAAGAGATGATTGATGAGTTTGCGACCTATGATGAAAAAGAGCTAGACGAGTTATTTTCTGATTTTGTTATTCCCGCTACAGATCAAGAATGGAAAGCCTCGGAAGAAGCTTTTTTGAAACTACCTGAAGATCAACAGCAGGAAGTTAGAACAAAGTCTGCATACATTTGGTCATTTATATTTTCGACTTTTTTTAATTCATTAGCTTTAATGGTTCATGGTACAAAATTGACAACGCTAGTTCCACAAGCAGTAGCTGGCGATGATGAGTCCTTTTTAAAAGCCATTCAAATTGATCGTATGCTACTTTTGCATTATCCCTATTTTAAAGAACGTAAATTTAGAGCCCAGAATGAGGGTGATGTGGAATTTTTACAAAAGATTTCTTATCGTGAGTCGAACCCACCAATGCGTGGAAAAATTCAGCATCCTGCGATTTATGTTCTATTTGCTATCTTAGAATCCTTCCGATGGCTGGATGACTTGACGCACGACGAGATTTTACGCATATGTGATGATGCTGGCTTAGATCGCTTCCAAAACAGATTAGGTGACACAAACAGTATTACAAAACACCTGAAGAGGTATCGTCAGTATCAAAAGACAGGTGGCGTGTCAATGCACTCAAATTAAATTTGACTGCCGTGAATTAAAAAAAATGATGTAGATAATAGGTATCCACTCCAGTAGCCATTTCGGCACGCTGGTTCTTAATTAACATTTAAGGAAAATGGATATGACTATCAACAATCAACCAAATTATGAATCAACCGAAGCAGAGTTAAATCAAAACACCACCGCTGAGTCGGACGACGCCCGCGCGGAGGCTTGCCCCCGCACGGACGGAGACCGCGAAGCGGTAGCGGTGCCTAGTAACACAGCTACTAATAACAGCATTAGTGGTAAAGAAAATAGTAATAGTGAAATAAATTGGAAAGAATATAAGATTAAGTTTTTAAGATGGGGCGTAGATAGTTTGTACCTGTCGTATCAAGGCAACCTACATGCAGACATCCATCAAGAACTTATTCGCCTTAAGTCACTTGCCCAATCAGAAAGCAAAGATCAACAAGCGCTAGCCCAATACATAATTGGGGATCATATCTTTGAGGTAAAAGACAAAGGCTCCTCGTTCTTCACCTATATTCTGGAAGATAACGCCTTCAGAATTTCTCTCTCCAAACCTGACAAAGCTGTACCAATGGCTTATGTCAAAGTCTCCAGTGAATATCTCACGCACAAATCCCCAGCCGATGCTGAGAAACAATTGAAACTACTGCTGGATCAGATGGGTTTGATTGAAGGTGGCGCCAATACCAGCCGGATTGATGTGTACTTGGACTTTGCCTGTGATTATCCAATGGATACATGGCATCGAGAAGCATGGGTGACTCGCGCAGCAGCGATTCATCAATACTCAGTGGATCAACAATTCACAGGCTGGGCAATTGGACAAGGCGGTGATATCTCTGCGCGTTTGTATAACAAAACCATTGAGATATTGAGTAGTGATAAGGGTTATATGATCCCCTTATGGAAACAAGTCGGTTGGGATGGGGAAATGCCTGTCTGGCGCTTAGAGTTTCAATTTAAACGACAATTTCTCGATCAAAAAGGCATTATCAGTTTAAGTGCGGTATTAGAGCATTTGAATGGGCTTTGGAGTTATGCCACTACCGAATGGTTGAAACTCACCATCCCCAATAAAGCCGATCAAACCCGCTCGCGTTGGCCTATACACCCTTTATGGTTGGCGTTATCTGAAGTGGATTGGGAAACACAAGGCGGGCCATTAAAAAGCCGTTTTGAGAACCAGCGTACACCGAAAAACAGTGCCATCTTACGACGTGCTTCCAGTAGCTTATTTACTTGGATGGCAGCCAATCAACAAACCGTATTTGACGATGCGATTCATGCGTTCGTCGTAGCACTACAAACCCATTTAGAAAACGAAGCGGATTCGTATGGGGTGATGCTTGATACCTTTGTAGATCAAAAGGTGGCGATTAAGGCAAGGCAATTTAATACGTTGATCAATAAGCCTAATGATGAACCATTTGATGAAAAAGAAGCTTATCGCAAGGCTTCAGACGGCGAATAACATGGAAGAACCTGTCTTGCCCTTGCCTGCAATTCGGTGTTTATCCAAAGAAGAAGCGGCGGCCTATCTTGGTATTGGACTCACGTTATTCAGTGAGTTAGAGGTTCCCTGTATTAAGTTTGGTCGCCGTACCGTGTATGACAAAGTTGACTTGGATACTTGGTTGGAGGAATATAAGCAGCGAGGGCGAGCCAGAAAGGGTGATATATGGCTCAACAACAAAATGGAGTGTACCGCCGACCTGACTCAAGTTTCTGGTGGATGGATGCAACACTCCCAAACGGCAAAAGAGTACGACGCAGTACTGGGACTGAAATCCGAGAAGAAGCCGAAGCGTATTTAGCAAAAGTTAAACTAGATGCGTATCGTGAAATTCATTTCGGCATTAAGCCTCATCGCACTTGGAAAGAAGCTGTTGTAAGGTACCTCGAAGTTAAAGCAAGGCTCAAAAGTTTTCGTGATGTTAGGCGTATTTGTGTGCAATTGCACCCCTATTTAGGTGACTTAACTTTGAATCAGATCAACGGTGATGTGATTTGGTCTGTGATTCAAGGTGAACTTAAAAAGGGGAATAAGACGGCTACTGTAAATCGTTATTTAGCGACTATTCGCAATTTATTGAGAACGGCGCGTGACGAATGGCAATGGTTAGATCATATTCCCAAAATACGCTTATTGTCTGGTGAAGTGGAACGGGATCGCTGGTTAACCAAAGAAGAGGCAGATAGTTTAATTGCTGCCTGTCCTCCGCATTTGGCTGCTATCGTGAAATTTGCTTTAGCTACAGGTTGCAGGGCTCGGGAAATTTTAGGTCTGGAATGGAATAGAGTCGATTTGGAACGTGAAACGGCTTGGCTAAACCAAACTAAAAATGGCACACCGAGAGGGGTTCCCCTAAATAAAAGTGCCGTAATGGTTCTTCAGGAACAAGTTGGGAAACACTCGCGATTTTGCTTTACTTACAACGGCGAACCGATTCGTCATAATATTTCGAATCATGCGTGGATAACCGCAGTAAGGAAAGCAGGATTAGTGGATTTTAGGTTTCACGATTTGCGTCACACTTGGGCTTCTAGGCATCGCCAATCAGGCACGAGCTGTGATGAACTGAAAGAACTAGGTGGTTGGAAAACGCGTTCAATGGTTGATCGCTATGCTAAATTTGCCACAGAACATCTGGCAAAAGCCGCGAATCGCATTGATCATTACGATATTGATAACGTGGTAGAGATGTCACGTTTTTGTCACGGTGACCAAATAAAAAGGGCTTAGTCTTTCAACTAAACCCTTATAAATACTGGTGGCCGGGGGCAGAATCGAACTGCCGACACGCGGATTTTCAATCCGAGAATAATCCTATTTCTTAGCATTACTCTTATAGTCAAAAATGAAGTTAATTGACTGAAATACAAAAGCTATTTGTATTTTTTAGATATACCAAATATTACTTTATTTCACTTTTTATTGCTATAATTTGCCTACACGATGCCTACATAGGCTTGAGGCGATGGCAAAAGAAAATTTTACTGCGGGAAGAATTGCAGCTTTCAAATGTGCGGAAGGTAAGCAGCAATCAATATTTTGGGATGCAAAAACCCCTGGATTAGGTTTGCGAGTAACTCGCACCGGCTCAAAGTCCTATGTGTTTGAAACGCGATTTAATGGTAAGACGTTAAGAATTACGATAGGCGATGAAAGAAGCTACTCAATAGCTGAGGCGCAAAAAATTGCAACCGCATATAAAGCAAAGACAGATAATGCGGAGGACCCCAGAGAAATTAAAAAGAACAAGCTTGGTCAACATGAGGCGCGTAAGGTTCTCGATAAAGCCATGGCTGCAACTTTGCTTGACGCATGGCACGAATACATTCAGGAAAATTCAACCAAGGTTAGGTCTCCCTGGGGAGATCGCCATATAAAAGATCACTTAGCCCTTGCAGCTGCGGGCGGTGAAAAACGTAAACGTGGTCCCGGCAAGACGAACGAGGGTTTGCTGAGACCACTATTAAATCTGACGTTCAAGCAGATCAATCAAACAACTATCGCCAATTGGCTGCAACTAAACAGCAAAGATAGGCCGACACAGACCGCGCTGGCTTACCGGTTATTTAGAGCTTTCTACAACTGGTTATCCGATCACGAAGTCTACAAGGACTTTGTTACGAACGATTTACTTGTGACCAAGAAAATTAAGTCAAACGTCCCCAAAGTACTGCCGCGCAAAGTATCCCTTCAGCGCGAACAATTGGCGAGTTGGTTTAAGGCTGTTAAATCCCTGCCTTCAAAGGTTCACCAGGCTTATTTGCAAATACTACTTTTGACGGGCGCACGTCGTGAAGAGTTGGCGGAATTGCAGTGGGCTAAGGTGGACTTTAAAAACAAAGTAATTGAGATCAAAGACAAGGTTGATGATACGCGACTACGCACCATACCCTTAACACCCTATGTTGCAAAATTGCTGACGGACTTAAAAAAGGAACTCACTTTGCAACTGGCAGCACGGAATTTACGCAATAAAGAAAAAGAAGCTCTAAGCCGCTATGTATTCCCGTCGACAAGCGCTCGCGGGTATATCGTTTCACCAACGCATCGCATTTACACTGAGGCGCTTAAAAGGGAGGGGTTAGATCACTTAGCCGCTCACGATCTGCGGCGAAGTTTTGCAACCATGGGAGAAGAAGCGGAGGTGGCGGACGGAGTGATCAAACAGATCATGGGCCACAAACCTAAAAGTGGTGATACAACAGAGGCGCATTACAAAGTGCGGACGATTAGTCGCTTACGCGATAAGCACGCTGAGATCGAGCACTGGATTTTAGAGCAAGCTGGAATTGAACAACCTAGTTTTGTAGAGGTTACATCTGGAATATCCTTAGTAAAATAACATTTGACATGGTGTCACTTTGTGATACCATTATTTTAAATATGAACGCTACGCACAATAAGACTTTAGAAATTATCTTCACAAATCCAGTAACGAAGTCTCTTGAGTGGCGGCGCATAGAATCGCTTTTAGAGGCTATCGGCTGCAGGGTGATTGAAGGAAACGGCTCGCGTGTAAGGTTTGAGAAAGACGGAATCATAGCGTCTTTTCACAGGCCGCACCCAGCTAAAGAGGCAAAACCGTATCAAGTGCGCGATGCCAGGCAATTTTTAGAAAGTTTAGGAGTAAAACCATGAACACAATGACTTATAAAGGCTATGCCGCTCGTGTTGAGTATAGCGATGACGATGAATGTTTCATTGGTCACATTGCAGGTATTCGTGATGTGGTTGGTTTCCATGGCGACAGTGTTGTGGAACTTCGCAGTGCTTTTGAAGAAGCCGTCGAAGATTATTTAGCAACATGCGCAAAACTACAACGAGAACCGAACCACGCATACTCAGGGCAATTTAGATTGCGTTTAAAGCCAGAATTACATGCGCGTGCTGCGATCGCAGCGGAGACTAAAGGCAAAAGCCTTAACGCATGGGTTTCTGAGGTTATTGAACGAAACATAGCAGCATAAAAGTTTACCGCCACCTGTCGGTCACAGGTAAAGCGGGGTTGCTAGTGCGGGAACACGAACAACCCCTAATCAAAACGTAACACTATTTAGGAGTATTACATCATGACTACCGATAATTCTACACCGGCTAAAGCTATCCAAGCGGCCGATTTTTCTGAATTTCTATCCTCGATTGGTTATGCACTTTGGGACGTGCACGCTTTAGCCAACGGTGCTGAAGCCCTGATCACTGCATCTTCTTGGGAAAATTCTAAAGAACTTCGCTCGGCAGCATGCCTACTTCGTGAGTTGCAAACAAGACTGGAAGCAACGGCTAACGATTTAGATGAAGGCGGGATCAGTTTTAGGGCTCATTTAGAGAAAGTAAAAGCGACCATATAATTTTTTGTATTGCCGCGTCTAGCTCGACGGAGCGAACACGGGACCCTTCAACCTGAATGGCGCGGCACCTTATGTTTTGAAGGATGACACTTTGAAGGAGTGTTACTTTGCAACAGCAATTACATAAACACATAGATGACATATGTGCCTTGCTTTCTGAAAGTGCTAATGAAGACGGGTATCACGCTGTTGTGACCCGAACTTCTGCTTGGAGAAAAAGCCTGCTAGACGCGGCTGTTTCTGGTTTGTTAAAAGCCTATAATCCAAGTACACAAATGCTTTATGTTTATAATCCTGAGTCTTATAGAACCGCACCTCATTTTAGATTATCAGAGCTAAATAGTTGGCTAGAAGAAGGTAAAGCAAACCTTTCTTTTGATAAAAACTGGAGGCTGAAAACTAAAGCCGGTCGTACGAAGCAAAGACAACAAGAAGAGGCTATTCTCCGGACTTTTCAAGACTTAGGACTAAACCCCTTAACGTACAGACAAGGTGGCGGTGTTGCACGAGGCGATAGATCCGCCTTATGGAGTGTTTTACAAACACGTACGGACTTATTTGAAAACATAAAAGTTTTGGATAAGGCCATTAAGCGTTTAAAAGATTTTGGTCAGATCATCCTCGACACCACCTCCTAAATAGTTTCAGTGGCGGTGGTTACGGCGGTAGTGTCGCGTTTTATATTCTTTAAATCACTCTTACTAACTAAGGTGATTTGAAAATGAAAAACGAGTCTAAATCTGAGAATATCTACTCAGCATCCGAGTTATTTACCACGGTTGAATTTGCCGCAGCACTCAAGCAATCCCCTAGAACAATTTATAAAAATCATAGCCTACAAGGCCACCACCTAGGCGCAAGGCCAATTAGGTTATCTAACTCGCGTTTACGCTGGAAAGCTGAGGATGCACGGAAGATTTTAAACGGGGAGGTTTTGTCATGAAAATACATCCCTTGGATTTGGTTAATTTAACATCAGCAAGCCCTGGTCTCTACGCTCTAAAGTACGACTACAAGACCGATACTGTTGATCGGCAACTAATAGTTCGCTTTGGTCACATTGAAAAAGGCTACGGTACATATCCTTTACACGCTGAAACTTTGGACGGTGAAGTATTCGAGATATTCGAGCGAGCCATACAAACACCGGACGGAAAAGTTCGCGATTATGATGAGGTTTACCTTACTTGGTTTGAATCTGCAGATGCTTGGGTTGCATATATGCGCGCAATAATAGATGAGGAGGCGATCAAAGACGTAAGCCTTCTTTTAGGAGCTGCGCAATGATTTCCGAAAAAGAGAACGTTACAAAAATCGCACCTCACTTAGCAAGTATAAAAGCCCCGTCGATACTGGCTTCTAAGCCTATTTGGTTGCTTTGGCGCTTTGAACACCACGAAGGTGAAACCAAACCGCGCAAAGTTCCTTACTATGTGAATGGGTCCAAACGGTACGGTGTCCAGGGGCGACTAGAAGATCGTCAAAACCTGACGACTTTTGAAGCTGCCCGTGCTGCAGCGGTAAAGCGCGGCTTCGATGGTATCGGTCACGCTTGCTTAGATGGTGATTTCACCGTCGTCGATTTCGACCGCTGCGCACCAGGTGGCAAACTTGATCCGATTATCGAAGCCTTGGCTTCTGATACTTACGCCGAATATTCACCATCTGGTGAAGGTATACACCTCTACGTCAAAGGCAATCTACACAATGCCAACGTTAAATCGACAGCTTCAAACGATCAGTTCGGCATTGAACTTTTCGCGACCAAAGGCTTCGTCACCTTCACCGGCAACACTTTAGAGATCACCGATATGCTCGGGGTCGACGATACTGTTGCCGAACCAAGTAGCGAACTTAAAACACTTGTTTACCAACGCTTCGGCCATACCGTCGAAGAGTTTTCCCAACCTAACCAAGCCCCGCTTGGTGTTTCAAGAGAGGTTATCTCGGAAGCTTTGGAAGTGCTAGACGCTGACGTTGGCTATCAGGACTGGCTGCGCATTGGGATGGCGATCCACCACGAGACAAACGGTGAAGGTTTTGACTTGTGGGATCAATGGAGCGCTAAGGGTGCTAAATATCCAGGTGCGGGTGCTTTAGAAGGGCATTGGCAATCCTTTGGTAAAAACCCGGGCAAAGTGCTGACGATAAAAACATTGGTGCAAATGGCAAATGCAAACGGTGCGCGCATTAGTCTTAATGCTATCTCGATGGAAGAGTTCGAGAATTTAGACAATCAGTTAGTGAATTTAGATTCTGAAACGGGCTACAAACCAAGATTCTCAAACCATTCTGCTTTTGATTTTGCCGTTGCTTTTGACGATGCCTATCTAGTTAAAGGTGTGATCCCAAAAGCGGCTTTAGGTATTTTGTATGGGGAGTCTGGTAGTGGCAAATCCTTCATTACCTTAGATTTAGCTATGGCTATCGCCACCGGCACCCCATGGCGCGGGTGTAGGACGACGCAAGGACGTGTTGTTTATGTGGCTGCGGAAGGCGCAAACGGTTTTAGAAATCGACTAATCGCTTACTCAAAAGCAAAAGGTTTAGATTTACAGGGCGTTCCCTTAACCATTTTCAACGATCGCCCAAACCTATTGATTAAGGAACACGTTAAATTTTTGGTGGATGATATTAAAGCTACCGGTCCTTTACCTGAAATCATTATTATCGACACCCTAGCGCAAACCACACCGGGGTCTAACGAGAATGCGTCTGAAGATATGGGTAAAGCTTTTGCACATTGTGAAGGTCTTCACCGCGCTACTGGCGCTATGGTGCTGCTAATCCACCACTCCGGCAAAGATGCTAGTAAAGGTGCGCGCGGGTGGTCAGGAATGCGTGCTGCGGCTGACGTAGAGCTTGAGGTGACTAGATTAACTAGAGGGCGCGTGTTACGCACCACCAAGCAAAAAGACGGGGCTGACTTCAAAGAATGGGGTTTTGATTTAGACGTGGTTGCGCTTCGAGAGGACCAAGACGGGGACGTGATTACCAGTTGTGTTGTGGTGGAAGCTGAGGTGCCAGTTAAAGAGAAAAAACATGGGCCAAATGAACAAGCGATTTTAAATGTGTTAACTGAGATTGGTTTGGAGCAAACGGCCGGAATTCCCCGCGGTGATGTTTTAGATCTAGCCCTGTCAGAATTTAGCGAAGAAGAGTCATCCCGAAAAGCTAGACGTAATAATTTAAACCGATCGTTAAAAAAAATATGTGGCGATCCGGACAGTGGTTACGTTTTAGAAAGTGACGACACGATTAGCATATCTTGACTTCTAAAATAAAAAAGCCTTAGACGAAGCTAAGGCCTTTAAAGAACCTAGTCCAATTTGGGACAATTCCAATGGGGACATAGATCCTGGTTTGCGACAAATCGGGCACATTTCCCGTGGGTCAGATACCAAACCGAGGATAATTTTATACCAACATGTAAAGAGAATCAAGAGGCCTAAAAAATGTGCAACTCGCAAAAAACAACAGGAATCAGGGAATCATGAAAGGGAATCACGATAAAATCATGATTCCAAACAATCACGATATTGGGAATCAATCACATCACTTGTCTATAACAAGTGATGAATGATTCCCATTGAGTTACTCCCTGAATGATTAACTTGTAATTTTTTGCGGGTAGGTACTGTAAAAAATAAACAATATAGTCAAACTCGCAAATTTTAACGAGTTAGATATTTTGAAAAGTAAAAACAACCTGGAAATATAAATTACCCCTACGCATCGCGCGCGTACGCGAGGGAAAGTGTTGAGGTGTTGGTACAAGACATCCAGACGCATCGCGCGTGCGCACGAGGGGAAGCTTTAAAGGATTGGTACAAGACTACTAGAATAGGCTTTATTTTACAGACCAGTACGCGCGCGTACGCGAGACTGGTACTAAGAGTCAAACGCTGAGCGTTGCGTTGATAGCAGTATTGCGCGCGCGAGATCGGGACACCTAAAAAAAACTATTTATTTTTACTTTTATAAATCTGAAGTTGGATGTAATCCCGAACTGGTGCAATGAAGTAATACGCTAACGCAACAACTACAGCCCCTAGAATTAACATTCCGACGGCAGAGCGAGCCCAAGCCGGAAGTACTGGAAGTAAGTTTCCGATAGCGGCAAACAGACCCACCAAAAGCCACGCACGCAATAGCGCACCGAGATAAAAATACTTAGTGTTAAAAGCGCACTTCCACTGACCTACCCAAGCTGATAAAGAAATAATCAAGCCAAACACAACGGCAACCCAGTGTAACAAGGGGATGCCAGGAGTGGCTTGAATTAAAAGCACCAGCGAGAAGCCAAGCGTAAAGTTGATTAGCAGCCCAAGTACGAACGCCTTCCAAAGAGGCTCTTTCCCTGACATAAAACTGGCAAATAGTTTCATATGCACCCCGACTTGAGTGTGAAGTTAAGAACCGCCAATCGGACGGATCGTTTTGACCGCGTGAGATAACATTAGGCAATACAAACAATATCACCAAACCTTTGAACATTAAAGAGTCGCACTTGATGAAAACAACGACTAAAACGTTAGAAAATTTCGGCAACCTCCCAGACAGTGGTTTTGTTCGAAAAGCGCAAATTTTATCTAGCGTTCTGCCAGTTTCAAACTCTACTTTTATCAGACTGGTTGAAAACAAACTCTTCCCCGCACCCGTGAAAATTACTTCTCGGTGCCATTTGTGGAGAGTCGCCGACATAAGAGCCTGGTTAGACAACCCACCGGAGAATCAACATGTCACTTGAACGCTACGTAGGGCAAATTAAAACAAAATTACTTAGTGAAGGGATCGACCTAACTAACGCCGAAGAGGAAATGATTCGTCAAGGTAAGCAGTTGCTAAAAGATCACGGACCTAACCCAGCGACAAAAGCACAAGCGGCGGCAAATGCTGCAGCAATCATGGTGACGGCAGCAGCATCGGGCGTTAACTACTCCCCTGTAGTGCAAATTATCCAAATCCCAGAGACAAATCAATGGCGTGCTGAAGTCGTAATCACGGTATGTACTGCAGCAGACTTGGACAACGGCAGCGCAACGCCCGGAGAGGTAGCAAAGGCAGCTTGTATGTATGCAGCCGGTAATGCGGGGGAGGCATTCACGGACCACGGACACCCGCTATCTCAATTGTACAGTCGAGCTAAAGCAGCCTTTTTTGCTTCAAAAATTGACTTAGTTAGTGGGGGTGAAGAAATTGCCCTTGCAACCTATTGGCCTAGAGTAACCAACCTGACGCAAGAGATATTGGCTTATAACGAAGAGCCCTTCGCCACTTTGTTTCAAGCCCTTTTAGATCAAGAATGTGTTGCCGCGCCTGAGCTGCAAAATATTCTTGCAATGGTTAAGCCTGTCAACATTAACCAAATTTCTGGAAGGGTTCATTGATGACAGTAGCCGCACCTTTCATCATGGCTGCCAGTGCAGCGATGAGCGCATACAGCGCTTATAACCAAGCCAAGCAACAAAAGGCTGCATACGAGTACAGCGCGGCGGTAAACCGCAATAACGCGATGATTGCAGAATGGAACGCACAAGACGCGGCCCGTCGTGGGGAGACGGATCTAATCAACCAGAGACAACGCACCGCAGCTTTGATGGGTACGCAACGTGCTACGTTTGCAGGTCGGGGCATTGATATGTCTGAAGGTTCTGCGTTGAATATCCTCACCGATACTGCGTCTTTAGGCGAACAAGATGCACTTACTGTAAAAGACAACACTGCGAAAAACGTATGGGCCGCCAAGGTCCAGGCGCAAAACGAACGGTCCAGCGCGGACTTCAACGAGTCGTCCGCAAGTGCGCAGAATCCTTGGCTTTCTGCGGGTACGAGTTTACTAACCTCAGCTTCCCGCGTTGATCCTAAATGGTACTCACAAGCCTTTGGAAATAAAGGCAGTGCGTAGTTGCGAAAATCCCTACCTACGATCAGCCATTCGTTCAAGAACAAGCCTTGCCTGGAGCTCAAATTGATCGCACGATCACAGGCGCGCGAGCTTTATCAGAGGGTTACACTGACAAACCGTATCTAATGTTGTTCGGATATCAAGAGGCTAGATAGACAAGAACCCCTCTGAAACTACCGAACGGATGTTGTTAGATTCATATATTACAGTTATCTGTGCGATAAATTTGCTCGTAATCAGATATTATGAAAAACCGTAGAACCGGACTTTTAAAAGGCGAAAATCACCCCAAGGCCCGACTCACAGACCATGAAGTAGAGCTGGTTAGAAGTTTAAGAGATCAAGGGTGGTCTTACGGAAAAATAGCTTTGAAAATGGAAACGCCAAAAACAACCATTGTTGATATTTGCTTATTTAATTCTCGGTACGCGTAAATTTCAAGACGCTGCTTTGTCAGGCTGAGTTAAATATGTATTAAGAAGGCTGAAGCGAAAGTTCAGCAAGTAAATTAGATCATTTCAAAACTCCCATCTAATAATATCTCTTTTTAACAAAATACCCATAATTGAAGTATGCTGTAATACCTTATAGCATAAGAACTATTTGCAGTAATGCCATAATAATTCGGAACAATAAGGTTAAATATGACAATTAAACTTGCGGCAGAAAAATTAAATGCATGGTGTATTTCTACAGGCTTAATTAACACGGACCAAAGAGAGTTTATATCTGCGTCATCAATTGATACCGGAGATTTTTTCCCCGCGACAGCTGTCGAGCTTTTAAGAAAAAAGCACGTTCAAAGAATTGCATATAACGATAAAAGAAATGAAATAACGATTTTCACAGGTAGGTCCCTACAAATCAATAAGAAAAATCAGAATGTACTTCCGAATAACATCGATGGTTATACGATCAAATACAGGCAGGGGACGATAAACTCTGTTGGAGGTCATGCGGGGATGCCGCACTCATCTCCCCCGTGGACCGTTCGAGCTGACTTAAACGGCCAAAACAGATACGCATGTGGAAGTTCCATATCAGTCGGTAACAGTCGAGAGGCTGGAACATTGGGCGCATTGGTCAAAGACGCGAGCGGCCAAATTTTCGGCCTTTCAAATAATCACGTTACAGGGAGTTGTAATTTTGCACAAACTGGGCTGCCAATACTTGCGCCGGGTGTGCTTGATGTTATGCCAAATGGTATCGATCCTTTTTGTGTAGGACATCACGTAAGATCGTTGCCAATGGTTTCCGGATTCCCAGATCAAGTAAATGCAGATATAAATAGCGACGCTGCTATTTTTAAGATATTAAATACCAATAATTTAACGAGTTACCAAGGCGCTGCTTACGACACCCCAAGTTCGGCGATTGAACTTGAGTGCGATATGGAAGTCGAAAAAGTAGGCAGAACCACTGGTGCTACGAAAGGCAGAGTGCATTCAATACTCCTCGGTTACACATCAATATCCTATAGCGCAGCGCTTTACAATTTCAACGGTCTGGTGTACTTTAAAAGCATGTTCGTGGTTATCGGGCACGGAGATTTATTCTCGACCAATGGTGATTCTGGCTCTTTAATTACCCACAAGGCTGCCGACGGCAAAAGATATGCAGTAGGGATAGTTGTTGGGGCAATGGAGGATTTGTCAGCCCCTGGGGGTAGACTAACTCTGGCGATACCAATTAAACCAATCTTAGAATCGTTTAACGTTGACCTGGTTTCGAACTTAAATATTTAATGAATATTATTACTGTAGCTAATGAAATTTTAAAAACCTGTGGGATTCCTAAAGGGTTCATTACTGCTATGCCTATTCTTAATGAATCTAAGATTAGACTACTTGTGTCTAAAGAATATAAATATTTACTACGCGACTACCCGAAAGAATTCAAAGGATTCAACATCGTAGTTGAAGACAAACCAGAAACTTTCGCACATTAAAAATATAAATTTCTGACCTGCTTTTATAGCGGGTTTTTTATTTGGCCGAAACGTAATGATGTATCAGATTTTTTTTCTACAAAACCTACACCATGCCTACACGGGCACAGATTAAGCAGACAATAAAAAAGCCCACATCACTGTGAGCTTTTTAAATACTGGTGGCCGGGGGCAGAATCGAACTGCCGACACGCGGATTTTCAATCCGCTGCTCTACCGACTGAGCTACCCGGCCAGCGCTGCAAATACACTGTGTGAATCGCAAGCCGCGCATTATAGCAAACTTAAATCTAATCTGCCAAAAATATTCTAAGATTTTTGCTGATTTTTTAACCAACCTATTTGCGCTTGCCTGATAAAATGCACTTATGCAATTTAATATTACCGCTTGCCCTCTATCGCTCAAAGCTGCGTTGCTTGAAAAAATTACCCAGAAAACCAAACCGCTAGGTGCGCTGGGGTTGTTGGAGGACTTAGCCATGCAAATTGGTTTAATCCAAGAAAGTCTCTCGCCACAATTAAAGCAGCCAACCATGCTGGTGTTCGCGGGAGATCATGGCATTACCAATAACGGCGTCAGTGCTTACCCACAGGCGGTAACCGCGCAAATGGTGCAGAATTTTTTACAAGGCGGCGCGGCGATAAGTGTATTTACGCGTCAACACGCAATGGCGCTCTACGTGATTGATAGCGGCGTTTGCGCTGAATTTACTGATGCGCCTCATTTTATCCGCGCAAAAATTGCACAGGGCACGCAAAATTTTCTGTATCAACCAGCAATGACGCAGGCGCAATGCGCTGATGCCATGAACAAAGGCGCAGCAATCGCTGAAAGCATGATTGATCAAGGCTGCAACGTGCTGGGGATTGGTGAAATGGGCATCGGCAACACAGCTTCTGCTAGTTGTTTAATGGCATTGCTCTGCAATTTGCCAATCGAAACCTGTGTTGGGCGTGGCACAGGGCTGGATGATGCGGGGCTTTCCAATAAAATTAACACCCTGCAACAGGCTTTGAGCTCTCATACGATAGGTCAAAATGAACCACTTGAGATTTTGGCAACGTTTGGCGGCTTTGAAATCGCGATGATGGTTGGTGCAATGCTCAAAGCCGCTGAGAAAAAATGTGTGTTGTTAGTCGACGGCTTTATTTGCACAGCAGCTTTGCTTGTGGCGCAGCGTCTTTATCCACACGTGTTGGATTACTGCGTTTTCTCGCATAGCTCTGATGAAACTGGCCATAAAACAATGTTGGAATTTTTAAACGCCAAACCGCTTTTGCAACTTGGTTTGCGTTTGGGCGAAGGCTCAGGTGCAGCGCTAGCTTATCCACTGTTGGTTTCTGCTGTGAATTTTTTAAATGAAATGGCTTCGTTTGCTTCAGCCAATGTTTCACAGGCGAATGCGTAAGCTTTTTCATATTACGTTTAACCAGTGGCGTTATTTCTTAACCGCCGTGATGTTTTTTACGCGCATCCCAGTGCATTTTGCGCATTTTAATCAGCAAGAACTCAACCAAGCGACTCGGTTTTTTCCCTTGGTTGGCATACTAGTTGGTAGCGTTGGCGCAGTCGTGTTTTATCTATGTCACAATATTTTGCCACTCTCAATTGCCGTATTACTGAGTATGGCCGCCACCACAATGTTGACTGGTGCTTTTCATGAGGATGGTTTAGCCGACACCATTGACGGTTTAGGTGGAGGATGGACTCGCGAGCAAGCGCTCACTATTATGGTGGACTCGCGGATTGGCAGTTATGGTTCGATTGGTTTGGCACTGGTGTTGCTCACCAAACATCAATCTTTAGTAGAAATTTCAGCGCATTTTATTCCAATGGCACTCATTGCCGGCCATGCCTTGAGTCGTTTATGCGCAGTGTTCGTCATGTTTAGCCAAAGCTATGTAAAAGCCGATGGCAAAGCCAAACCACTTGCGACAAAAATCAAACCTTATGAACTTTTAATCGCCAGCTTTTTTGGTTTACTACCACTTTATTTTATCGGCCTAAACAATTTGCTTGCACTTTTTCCTGTTGCTATCACTGGGATTTGGTTTAGCAAAACAATCAACGCTCGCTTGGGTGGTTACACTGGTGATTGCTTGGGCGCCATGCAGCAACTCACCGAAGTCGCATTTTATATCGGCTTATTAATGAGCCATTTACTCCTGTTAAATCTAGCATTTTTCAAACTATGAAAGTTACGTTGGTTCGCCACACATCGCTCGCGATTGCCCCCAATATTTGTTATGGGCAAAGCGACATTGATGTCTCTGTCAATTTTGAAGTTGAACACGCGCGCTTAGCAGAAAAATTAAGTGCATATCAATTTGATGCAATCTACGCGAGTCCGCTACAACGTTGCCAAAAACTTGCGCTGAGGCTAAAGCAAAACCAAACAATTACATTAGATGACCGCCTGAAAGAGCTACATTTTGGTGATTGGGAAATGCAGGCTTGGGATGATATTCCACGCGATATTTTTGACGCATGGGCGCAAAATTATGCACACCTTTCGCCGCCAAATGGTGAGACTTTTGCGGATTTACATCAACGCGCAACGGAATTTATTCAAGAAACACGCCAAATATTTCATGGTAAACATATTTTGGTGGTTACACACGGCGGCTGGATTCGTGCGCTGATAGCTGAAGTACTGCAAATGCCACTGAAAGGCTTATTTAGAATCACAATTGATCATGCCAGCGTCACGCAACTAGAATTTAACGGCGATATTCCGCGCCTGCATTTACTTAATCATTAAATCTAACTTGTTGGCGCAACCGTTTTAATTACTTGCCCCATGCATTCGATTAATTTCCCCACTCGAATTTTAGCGGTTTTTCGATACTCGACTTCACCATCTACTGTCACCAAGCCGTCAGCGACCATGGCTTTGCCTTGTCCGCCACTATCGGCGATACCCACTATTTTGAGTAAATCGCACAAAGCAATATATTCACCGCGCAATTCAAATTCCATATTTAGCCTTTCAACTTGAGTGGCAAACCTGCCGCAATAAACGTGACTTGATCTGCTAGTTTTGCCACCGCTTGATTTAAGCGCCCTTGTTCATCTTGAAACTGGCGATTAATTTCACCCAGTGGCACGATACCCATACCAACTTCGTTACTAACTAAAAAAACTTGGCTTTGTAAAGTTGGCAATATTTTTAGAAAATTCTCACGCTCAGCTTCCCATACGAGTTCAGCGGGTTTATCGCAATCTGGGCAGATACACTGCGCAAGCCACAAGGTTAAGCAATCTACAATGATGGCTTGCTCAGGTACATCGTGTTTTCGTAGTGTTTCAGCCAAGCTAAACGGGCTTTCTATTGTTGGCCAATGCGGTGGGCGACGAGTTTGATGATGAAAGACACGCTGCTTAAACTCTTCGTCATAAACTTGCGCAGTGGCAACATAAGTCACAGGCAATTCAAGTTCCAATGCCAGCTTTTCAGCGTATGCGCTTTTCCCGGAGCGCGCGCCGCCTAAAATTAAATGCTTACTCATTTCAAAATCCACCCATTTTTCATCACCATGTCAGAAAGCGGCTTTTCTTGCGTCCAGCCTTGCTCCACCAACATCGGCGCTTTGTAAAAACTGTTCACGTATCCTAGGCACAATATCGCGATTGGCTTCGCGCCATCAGGCATATTCAACAATTGCGCCAATTTTTTGGGGTCAAAAATTGACACCCAACCCATACCTATTCCTTCTGCGCGCGCGGCCAACCACAAATTTTGAATCGCACAACTGACAGATGCGATGTCCATTTCTGGCAAGGTGCGGCGGCCAAAAATATGCCCTTCTCGGTGATCACTTAAACACGCCACCAATATTTATGCACAATCCAAAATACCTTCAACTTTAAGCTGCATAAATTCGGCCATGCGTGAGGTATTTTCATACTCTCCGATGGCTTGCGCCGTTGCCAAACGTTCTTCATCCACCAATGTATGTATTTGTTGGCGCAGACTTGCACTCGTAATCCGAATAAATCGCCAAGGCTGCATCAACCCGACTGAGGGCGCATGATGTGCAGCATGCAACAATTTTTCCAGCAATGCTGGCGCAATGTGCGTGGACAGAAAATGCCGCATATCGCGCCGCTCAGCAATCACTTTATAAACAGCTGCCTTTTCAGCCTCAGTGTAAGCATGTGTGTTCATATGTTTTTTAAGTTAAAAAAAGCCGCTTCTGTAAGCGGCTTATTGATTTCATTTGGCTTAAGCCTTAGATGTTTTAAAAATTTTGAGTTGGCGTAAAGCCATCGCGCCGACCCAAATACACACAAAATACATCGCACTGAAGCCCATCCAACTTGGTAAGTACTCCCAACCATGTTGCAATGATGCCCACAAGCCTTGTGCTGGAAAACGCCCTGAAAACAAATAATAAGTTTGGGTAGAAATCAAAAATGCACCAAAACTCGTCACCATAGACACCAAAGCGTAAGGCAAAGGTTGAAATGCATCTTTTTGTTTAGCCAACCACAAACCACCCAGCCACATTAACGCATAGCTTGGGATCATGCCCCAATAGCCGTCGGTGAGGCAAAAGCCTTGTGCTGGATCAAACGCTGCCGCGCCAAAATCGATCACCGCTGATAACACAAAAAAAGCAGCAAACCAGCCCAATCGCTGCAGCAATAATCCACCTAACAAGAAAATAGCCACACTCGCATCAGGTAACGAAACATGTGTTAACACGTGGCTACCGCGCGTGAGCAGCATTAAAAATGCCAATGCCAATACATAGGCAAATGTTTTATTGAATGCCGATTTAACGCCCAAAATCATACTGTTCTCCCAATCCACTCTTGCCATTTATAGGCGAATTATATCACTTGAATTACCAAGAAACTTCCGCTTTAGCTTTAGGTTTCTTGGCTACTAAAAATTAGTTTGAATCCCACCGCACGTTAACAAACAGATTAGAGCCTGGTGTGTTGTAAATAAAGCCTGTGGTGTTTGGGTTGCCATCAAATGCCAATGCGTAGTCTTTATCAAAAACGTTATTCAGTCTCGCTTGCAATTTCCACTGGGGGCTAATTTTATATTCTGAAGTCAGGTTGAATATGGTATAGCCCGCCAATGGCAAGTTATTGGCAACTTCATTGTAGCGTTTGGATGCGCTAAGCATCTCCAAACCAAAGTGCCAATCTGCCACTTGATAAGTTACATTCCATTTTGCATGACGGTTTGCTCTTCGCACCAGTAAGTTATCTGTTTCATCATCTCTGGGCGATTGTATGTCTACGCTACCAGCAAAGTTCCAACGATTAAGTTGATGGCTTGCAGCCAATGTTACGCCTTTCAAGGTCGCTTTATTGGCGTTAAACGGTACAAAATTAGCATCCAAGGCAATTAAATTGCGGACTTTGTTTTCATAGACGGTCACACTTGCTTGCGTTGTTGCATCTTGATAACGCAAGCTGGCTTCAAGGTTGTCTGACTTTTCTGGCACTAAGTTTGGGTTGCTGGTTGGAAACCCAAATGAATCAGGAAAATATAAATCATTAAAACTCGGCGCTTTAAATGCAGACCCATAACTAGCCGTGGCGCGCCAGCCTTGCCCAAGGTGATAACCATAGCCTAAACCACCAGTGAGCTGATTACCAAAACTAGAATTATGATCCTCTCTGATACTCGCATGTATAGTGTGCGCTTCTATATTCGCAAGGTAGCTAGCTACAAAGCCTTCATTGGTGCGCTTGGTTTGATTATATTGCGTATTGGAGTGCACCTTTTCTTCTAATCTATCGTAGATTAAAGTGAGTGTGCCAACAGGCAAAGTAAAGTCATTTTGCCAATTTAACTGATTTTGCTTGGTGTCAAAACGGTCAACATTGGGTGCAGCAAACTCATCAAAGCTTTTTAATTTGTCTTTGCTAAAACCCAGCTTTAAAGTTGATAACCAAACATCGGTAAATTGGTTTTTACTAAACAACGAGGCTGCTTGCTGATTAAGCTCTGCTTTTGAGTCAAAATTGGTAAGATTAAAGCGGTTATCAAAGTACGTAGTGCCATCGCTATTTAAAAAATTGAGCCCAATTTCATGCCCGGCAACGATCTCGTGGCTAAGACTGACATTCACAGAGCTATTGCGATAGCCATCATCATCTTTAAGATTGGGTTGGTTGGTTTTGAGTGCTGAAAATCCATCGGTATCTTGACTACCAATATTAATGGCCAGTTTTGTATTGTTGAACTTGCCGCTAAAACCCGCGTTGGCAATTTTTGTGTTGTAAGTACCGTAGCCTGCATTTGCATAGATGCGAGGTGTTGCATCGCCTTTTTTAGTAAAAACTTGAATCACCCCACCAATCGCATCTTGCCCGTACAAACTTGTAGCAGGACCGCGCAATATTTCAATCCGATCAATTTGATTAAGCGGAATATTCTCAAAAGTGGTTGTTCCTGTTGTTGATGATTGACTACGTAAGCCATCCACCAACACCAAAACATGGCTTGAGCTTGTGCCTCGAATAAAAATATTAGTCGCCTTACCCGCACCGCCATTATTACTAATTTCAATCCCTGCTTGCAGTTGTAGCAGCTCTGCCAACGTTGTTTGCCCACTGCGCTCTATGGTTTCTGCGTCCACCACAGTAACATCAGCAACCAATGATTCTCTTGGTTGCGGTGTGCGAGTTGCAGTGACTACCGTGTCGGCTAATTCAATAGTAGTTTCTGCGATTGCAGAGGTTGCGAAAGTCAGCGCGACCGCGCTGACCAGTACAGATTTTTTCATCCCCATTCCCCTTTGACGCACACGACCCCGTATGCGTTATTTTTTAAATAGCTGGAAAGTGGAAAATCACGAAGAAAATGAAAAAAACGTACAAGAAATTTTCAATGAGAAAAAGACTAAAACGTTTTGAGTCACCGTCACCCCGCGGTTCTTCCAAGCTTGCCAACTGGCGTTTGTTGTCGAGGCCGGTCTCCGGGCTTGTGAGAAATAATTGACGCCTTCCCAAGCAAAAATCGCTCAGTGGCATTGTGCCAATCACCATTCACTTACCGTTGCGGGGGCAGCACAGGAATCAATGCGCAAGGCATTTCACCTGTTTCCCAGTTTCACTTAAATTCGCAGAACGCGAACCCAAGCACCTAACAACTTTTTCAATATATCATAATTTTTTTAACATTCTTGTGAGATTTTCTGTCCAAAGCCTCCTCAAGTTGGTAAAGCACTTTTAAAAATTGCGCTTACCAATTGACGCATATGACTTTTTTAAATTATAGTTCTCGTATGGAAGATGACTTAAAAGCATTGGAAGAAAAACTTTCGCAACTGTTGCGTCTTTATTACGACTTGCGTATTGAAAACGTCAAGCTTAAGGAAGAGCTACACATTGCAAAAGACGAAGCCGAGACATTGAAACAAAATATGTCTGAAGCAAGTCAACGCATTGAAACTTTAATGGAAAATCTGCCTTAAATTTTTAGGTTCAAACAACCATGAGTCAGTCAAAAGGTATCAGCATTAATATTCTAGATCGCGAATTTACCGTGAGTTGTACGGATGAAGAGCGCCCGGCATTGATGGATGCCGTACATTTTTTAGATAGAAAAATGCGCGAAATTCGCGACCATGGTAATTTTATCGGCATCGAGCGCATCGCCATTATGGCGGCGCTGAATTTGTCTCACGACTTACTGAACAGCAAAGCTGGAAATTTTAACGTAGGTGATTACAAACGCAGAATTGCATTTATGCAAGAGGAAATTGATAAAGCCTGTCAGGCTAAATAAGCAACAAACGATTACATCAACATTCTTTTCACGTCATTGCCGTAAACATCCATCAAATAATTGCGCTAATTAGGGTTTATAAGTTTAGGTGAAACCGGTAAAATGAAACTTGTATTTAAAGTTTGTTCTCCGCAGTATGGTTTAGGCTATTATTCCTTGAACTAGTTTATAGCATCGGTTTTGGTTATTCGAGTGCCGTGCGCGCGCTCCTTCTTTGTGGGTGTACCTAACGTACTCTAGGCCGTTACCACTTGAGCCTTTTTGGTTCAGGATGCTTGCCTAGGCTGTATTTGTGGAGAACCCCCCCATCAAAAAATCACCGTAAAGCGTGATATTTTAAATCTGCCAGCGAAACGATTTCCAAGCTACGGACATGCGTAGATTCCAAAATCACTGGCGGAGCGAACCCCGCTTCTGAAGCCTCCAACCAACGGGCCGCACAAACACACCAGCGATCACCCGCCTTTAATCCGACAAAGCCATATTCAGGTCGTGGCGTACTTAAATCATTGCCACGTGAAATTGAAAATGCAAGAAATTCATCTGTCATTTGCGCACAAATGGTATGACTTCCAGCGTCTTGGGCGTGGCAATCACAACTGCCACTGCGTGTATAACCAGTGAGTGGGTCTAGGCTACAAGGCTGCAATAATGTGCCAAGTACATTTTTTTCTTGTGCTTTTTGCTGCATATTGTTCATTTTATTGGTCACCTCACAAACGTTTAGCGATTATTGTCGTACAATTTTTCAGTGAACACTATTCAAAAAATGCGGAGTTAGCAAAAAAATGCGTTACTGGCTAATGAAATCTGAGCCTGCGGATGTATCGATTGATGATTTGGCGCAAATGCCGGATCAAACAGTGGACTGGTACGGCGTAAGAAACTATCAAGCGCGTAACTTTATGCGCGACCAAATGCGCGTAGGCGATGGCGTGCTGTTTTATCACTCCAACTGTGAAGCACCGGGTATTGTTGGAATTTGTGAAGTAAGCAAACTGGCCTACCCAGATCGCCTGCAATATGTGGAGGGTCACAAATACTTTGACCCCAAAGCCACACCAGAAAGCCCGCGTTGGTTTAATGTGGATGTAAAGCTAGTGAAAAAAACCCGACTGCTTGGCTTAAAGGAGATGCGAGAGACGCCTACGCTTGCCAACCTACGCATACTTCAACGCGGAAACCGGTTGTCAATTACACCGGTTGACCCGCGCGATTGGAATTTTATTTTGGAGAAATTAAGTGGCTAAATTTAAACAGCCACTTGTTTTAGCTGCAACCTTAAAGGTTAGGTCTTCACTGAAAGCAAGGTTACAAAGTGTTACTTTGCAACCTGTTTTTCACGAATCTCGTCTAAAGTCTTGCAATCAATACAAAGTGTGGCTGTTGGGCGCGCTTCTAAACGTTTTAGGCCAATTTCAATACCGCAACCCTCGCAATAGCCATAATCTCCAGCATCAATATTGCGCAAAGTATCATCAATTTTCTTAATCAGCTTACGCTCACGGTCACGGTTACGTAGCTCTAACGTCATGTCAGATTCCTGACTGGCGCGGTCATTCGGATCAGCAAACATGGTCACTTCATCCTGCATGGTATGCACAGTCCGATCCAGCTCCTGACTTAACTCCGCTTTCCAGTTCAGCAAAATGGTTCGGAAATGTTCAAGCTGCTTTTTGCTCATGTACTCTTCATCAGGCGCTGCCTGATAAGGTGTAAATTGTTTTATTTCCGCCATAATTTAACCTTCAATTACCCAAATATCATGTTAATTTTTAAATACTTAATTATCACCGTTACCATCTTATTACTATGCGCAAGTAAGATTAGCGCATGAGTTTACACTGAAAATTGCGCGTTGCAAAACACTAGCTTAACGCTAATTTTGATGATGAAGCTCAGATAGCTCCAACGCTAACAAAGTGTTTTCCATTAAAGTCGCAACGGTCATTGGACCAACGCCGCCCGGCACAGGGGTAATCCAACCAGCATTTTCCTTCGCCAGTTGAAAATCCACATCGCCCGCAATCGAACCATTCTCCAGGCGATTAATACCAATATCAATCACTATCGCACCCTTTTTAATCCACTCACCTTTGATTAAGCCGGGTTTACCTGCAGCTGCGACTACCAAATCAGCTGATTGCACTAACCCTGCCAAATCTTTGGTGTGCCGATGGCAACTTGTCACCGTGCAACCCGCCAATAGAAGCTCTAAGCCCATCGGCCGCCCCACATGGTTAGATACCCCAACCACCACCGCATCCAAGCCCATAAGATCAACATCTAATGTTTGCAACATTTTAACCACGCCAAATGGCGTGCATGATCGCAAAGTCGGCTGGCGTATCGCTAGCCGACCAATATTGTAAGGATGAAAACCATCGACATCTTTATGTGGACTGATTCTCTCAATAATTGCTGATGCATCAATGTGGGCAGGCAACGGCAATTGTAACAAGATGCCATCAATACCTGAATCAGCATTTAATTGATCAATTAAATCTTTTAATGCTTGTTCCGTTGTTGCCTCCGGCAAATCAAATGCGGTAGAAACTATCCCCACTTTTTCACATGCTAAACGCTTGTTACGTACGTAGATAGCAGAAGCCGGATCGGATCCGACCAAAACAACCGCTAGCCCAGGCGCACGTTTATGCAGACTAATACGGCCATTAATTCTCTGTTTAATAGAATCTAAAAGATTTGCTGCAATTGCTTTGCCATCGATAATTTTTGCTGTCATCGTGTATAATTTAGCCGCTCAGAAAACGGGTTCTAAAAAAATAATGTGCGATTTTAGCATATTTGGAATTGACCTAAAGTTAACTTTACAGTATATTTCTGCCTTTCGGCGTGTAGCGTAGTCTGGTAGCGCGCCTGCTTTGGGAGCAGGATGTCGGGA